>CAWBPL010000002.1:0-1222826 GCA_963790805.1 Candidatus Gottesmanbacteria bacterium | reverse complement strand
AATGAGGCAGAGAAGGTAGCGCGGAGGGGTACGGCGAACTCTTTGGCAAGGATCATTATTATATAGAGCTTCAGAAACACCCGCATATACCCCTTCAGGATGAGATAAACGAGAAGCTCGTCAAGCTTTCGCGCAAGCTCGGTCTGCCGCTTGTTGCGACGAACGATATACACTACGTCGACCCCGATGACGCGGAGGCGCAGGAGATACTCCTTTGCGTTCAGACCCAGCACACGATGCTTGAAAAAGACCGGCCGATGAGCATGCTCGAGTCGCCGGATTTTTATATGCGCTCTCCAGATGAAATGAAGGGCCTGTTTATCCAGTATCCCGAGGCTATAGAAAATACGGTGAAAATCGCAAATATGTGCGATATCACCCTTTCCGTCGGAAAATGGATATTGCCGAATTATCCTCTTGAGGAAAGCGAAACGCCACCGAGCTATTTGCGGAAACTCGTCTGGGACAGGGCACCGGTGAAGTATCCTAAAATGACAGATGCGTTAAAGGAGCGGATAAACTATGAACTGGAGATTATTAACAACAAAGGCTATTCGACATATTTTCTTATTGTTCAGGATTTCGTCAACTGGGCCAAAAATAACGGCGTCGCGGTGGGCCCCGGCCGCGGATCTGCGGCGGGGTCGGTTATATCCTACATATTAAATATTACCGGTATTGATCCCCTGTTTTTTAATTTACCCTTTGAGCGGTTTTTAAATCCATTCCGGCCATCGCCCCCCGATATCGATCTGGATTTTGCGGATGACAAACGCGACGAAGTTATTAAGTACGTTACCGGACGGTATGGCTCCGATAAAGTAGCCCAGATTATCACCTTCGGTACGATGGAGGCCAGAGGCGCCGTACGCGATGCAGGACGAGCGCTTGGTATGCCCTATATCCAGCCGGATAGAATCGCCAAAATGATACCGATGGGATTTCAGGGCAATGCGATGACAATTGATAAAGCGCTTCAGCAGTCTCCCGAGCTGGCGCTTGCGTATCAGAGTGAAGCCGAGACAAAACGATTATTGGATGTGGCACGCAAACTCGAAGGCGTTGCGCGTCACGCATCGGTGCACGCGGCAGGTGTGGTCATTGCCGATAAACCGATTGTCGAATATACGCCTCTTCAGAGGGAATCCAAAGGAGAACGGATTGTCACCCAATACGATATGTATACGGTGGGCGAGGATGGCGTGGGGCTTTTAAAGATGGACTTTTTGGGACTTCGAAACCTCACGATCATGTCGCAGGCACTTAAATTTATTAAAGAGGTACGGGGCAAAGACGTCGACCTCACCAAAATTCCTCTTACAGACGGAAAAACCTATGAAATGCTATCAGGCGGAGAAACGACCGGTGTATTCCAGCTTGAATCAGCAGGCATGCGGCGGTATATTAAGGAGCTCCGGCCCACAAACATTTTTGATCTTATGGCAATGGTCGCTTTATTCCGTCCCGGTCCGATGCTTGTTATTCCGGAGTTTATTCGAAGAAAACACGACGCATCGAACATCAGTTACCCCGATCCGAGGTTGAAGGACGTGCTCAAGCAATCTTACGGTATTATCGCGTATCAGGATGACGTGCTTTTGACTGCCATTACGCTTGCGGGGTATTCGTGGGGAGACGCGGATAAACTTCGGAAAGCCGTCGGGAAAAAGATTCCGAGTGAAATGAAAAAACAGAAGGAAAAATTTATAGACGGGTGCGTTAAAAACGGACTAACAAAGCTGAAAGCTGAGGAAATATTTAACCTCATCGAGCCGTTTGCCGGCTACGGGTTTAACAAGGCGCACGCCGCGTGTTATTCGATGATTGCGTACCAGACCGCCTACCTTAAGGCGAATTACCCCGTTGAATACATGACAGCTGTATTAACTGCCGAGTCGCGCGCAAATACCGGTCCAACACGCGACGACAAGATAAGCAGCATTGTTGCAGAGTGCAGGCGCACCGGTGTTGTGCTTTTGCCGCCGGATGTGAATGCGTCGGATGTGGAATTTACTATCGAAGGCGAAAAAATCCGCTTCGGATTGTCCGCCATCAAAAACGTCGGGGAGGCGGCGATCGATAGTATACTGGCCGCTCGGGCAGTTGGACGGTTCGTAAGCCTCGGCGACTTTATCCACCGTGTGGATTTGTCAAAGGTGAATAGAAAGATTCTTGAAAGCTTGGCGAAGGCTGGAGCAATGGACGCATTTGGTACGAGAGCTGCTCTTTTATCGTATCTTCCGACGGTTTTGGACCTGGCGCATAAACAGAAAAAACAGGTTGCTTCCGGTCAGGTCGGACTTTTCGGTGAGGAAGATGCAAAGACCGCGTTTTCTGATACCATCCCCGATGTTGTTGAATTGCCCCAATCGGATCTTCTCGCCTATGAAAAGGAGCTGCTCGGGTTTTACCTCACGATGCATCCTTTGGAGCCACACCGGAAAAAACTCACGGCGCTTGCACTTACTCAGATCACCGAGATTTCTTCTTCCCGTGTTGGAGACCATGTGGCGCTCGGAGGAATTGTTGTTAATGTCAAACGGATTATGACCAAAGCGGGAAATCACGAGATGGCATTTGTAAAGGTTGAAGATCTCTCAGGCACCATAGAGATCGTTGTTTTCCCAAAAGTGTACGCGCGGACCATGGATTTGTGGCAACTGGATAAAATCGTGACGGTGAGCGGAAAAATAGACGAAAAAGATGACCGGTTGACTATTTTAATCGATGATGCTAAAGAACTAGTATAGTGAAATAGTATTGGTAGAATAACCCGACGATGCATCATGGTTGTGCATTGACGCATTATCAACTATTTATTACAATGGGTACAAACGTAACTCAAGATGTGAGCTATACTGATAAGGAACGTTTTCGCTTGGTGTTGAATGAAAAAACGGGAAGCGTCAGTGTAGCGAAATCATTGAAACGGATACATAGGAAGAAAAAATCTGATGCGTGGTTCTACCTTGGGTTCGTTGGCGAAATTGGTTACGCAATAGCGTTACCAATTGTCGGAGGGGCGTTACTCGGAGAGTATATAGATCGACGCATGTCGACGCATCCGAAAGCGACCCTCTTATTGCTTCTTTTGGGAATCGTCGTATCTATGCTTGGTTTTGTGCGGACGATTCAAGAATTGATAAAACGGAAAAATTAACAAGTAAAACTATGTTACAAGTATCGCTTGCAGCTGAAAAAATAGGTAGCATATTCGGTTTTTCTATAACCAATTCACTTTTGGCTACGTGGTTAGTCATGGCAGGTCTTTTCACTTTCTCATGGTTGGCAACGCGGAATTTATCGCTTATCCCGTCTGGTATCCAAACTGTCGCAGAACTTATCGTCGGCTCGTTACACGATTTTTTTAAGAGCATAGTTGGAGAAAAGCATATTGACGAGTTTTTCGGTCTAGTTGGGAGTATTTTCATATTTTTAATAGTCGCAAACTGGACGGAACTGTTACCTGGAGTCGGCACGATTGGTTTTTGGCGAAGCGCAACTGAGTTTATTCCGCTCTTTCGGCCGCCAACCGCCGACTTGAATCTTACGATTGGTCTTGCGCTTATTGCTGTCATTGCTATCCAGTATTACGGATTTAAAATAGTCGGGTTTCACTATCATACAAGGTTCATAAATTTTAAGGATCCGATATCGTTTTATGTCGGGTTTCTTGAGTTACTTTCTGAAATTTCTAAAGTCATTTCATTCGGGTTCCGGCTTTTTGGAAACATTTTTGCCGGAGATGTGCTTTTAGCAGTGATGGCTTTTTTAATACCATTTGTTGTCCCGTTGCCTTTTTTGATGATGGAGATCTTTGTCGGGTTTATTCAGGCGTTGGTTTTCTCCATGTTGACGGCAGTATTTCTCAATGTAGCCGTAACGCACGGAGAAGAGCATGCATAAAGGTTATAAAACATATATATTTTTTTAAGGAGGTGAATTAAATGGATATTTCAGCGATTAAATTGATTATGTTCGGATTTGCGGTCGCCTTTGGAGGTCTTGGACCTGCAATTGGTATCGGTATACTGTCAGGCAAAGCGCTTGAAGCTATCGGACGCAATCCCGAAGCAGCAGGAGAAATTCGAACGAGTATGATTTTGGGTATCGCGTTTGCCGAAGCTATTGCAATTTACGCATTGGTGGCAGGACTAATCATTCGTTTCGTTTAATGCATTTGGGGAAGTACGCTATCAATAGTGTTCTCTCATCCCCGCTGGAGCGGGGGTGGCAGAATGGCATTGAGATATTTTATGTCAGAGAAAGGATAGCATTATGGACAAATTAGGTATTGAGCCGAAATTATTACTGGCACAGATAATAAATTTTGCGATTATCGTTGTCGTTTTATCCAAGCTTCTCTATAAGCCTATCTTAGATATGCTTGAAAAACGCAAAAAAGAAATTGCCGAGGGATTGAGTTTAACGCAAAAGATGCGTGAAGAAGAAGAAAAATTGGAACAGCGAAAACAAAAAATGCTTCAGACGACGCGAAAAGAAGCGCAGGATATTATAGAAGAAGCGCGTAAACAGGCGGTAGAAGAGGAAAAGGAAATTATTGCGGCAGCCCATAAAGAAGCTGAGGCGATAATGGTGAAGGAGAAGGCAGACATTGAGCGCGCGCGGGCTGAGATGGAAAAGGAAGTACAAAAGAGCGCAATAGAATTGGCTGTAGCCATGGCGAAACGGTTACTCACGAACGTATTGAATACTGATGACAAACATAAACTTATCGCAAAACAAGTAAAAGAACTTGAATCAATGAAGTTATTGTAAACGTATGGATACCACATTAACAAAGGATGAACGAGGTCTTGTCGACGGAGTAGTTTCATATTTGCGCCATGAAGGAAGGTCAAAGACCATGGTGCCGAAAGTGCAGGCATTTTTAGGAAAAGTGACATCGCGGGCGAAAAAAGAAAAAATAGCGAAAATCGAATCAAGCGTTTCATTAACTACGGAGGAAAAAGAAGGTTTAGCGAAGGCGCTTTTTCATCACCTTGGCCATGAAGTTGAATTGGATTGTGTCGTAAAACCTGAAATCGTTGCAGGATTTCGAATTCAGGTCGCCGATTGGGTTGTGGATGCGACGCTTACGAGCAAACTTGAACAAATGGCAACCGTATTAAATCAATAAAACCTATGAAAACAGATATCACCAATCTCATCGGAAAAAATTTAGTCAGAAAAATCGAATCATTCGAATCCGCCATGCAGACAAAACACGTCGGATATGTCACGTCGATAAGCGACGGAGTCGTCAAAATAAACGGTCTACCGAACGTAGCGTATCTTGAACGTTTGGAGTTTCCGCATGACATTTACGGATTTGCCGTTAATCTTGAAGAGGACTCCATTGGCGCTATTGTTTTGGGAGATTACCTGAAGCTGAAGCAAGGTGACGAGGTTAAGGGGACAGGACAACTGTTGTCCATGCCGGTCGACGATGCATTTTTAGGAAGAGTTATTAACCCGATCGGTGAGCCCGTTGACGGAAAAGGTTCCATTAAGGCCAAGAAATTTTATCCCTTAGAAAAAATCGCGCCCGGTGTCGTTGCGCGACGCCCGGTAACTACACCGCTTCAGACGGGTATTAAAGCTATCGACGCCATGATTCCGGTCGGCCGCGGGCAAAGAGAGCTTATTATCGGAGATCGCAACACCGGCAAAACGTCCGTAGTTGTAGATACCATGATTAATCAACGGTCTGAGGGAGTTATTTGCATTTACGTTGCTATCGGCCAGAAAACGTCCCGCATTGTTCAGGTGGCAACGGAGCTTGCCGAACATAAGGCACTTTCGCACACCATAATCGTTGCCGCATCAGCAAGCGATTCCGCTGCCTATCAATACATCGCACCGTACGCAGGGTGCGCGCTTGCCGAATACTTTATGGATAAGGGAAAAGATGTTCTTATTATCTATGATGACCTGACCAAACATGCATGGGCATACCGGCAAATTTCTCTTATTCTCAAGCGTCCGAGCGGCAGGGAGGCGTATCCGGGAGACGTATTTTATCTGCATAGCCGGCTTTTGGAGCGCGCATGCCGATTGGATGAAGCTCATGGCGGCGGATCCATCACGGCTCTGCCTATTATTGAAACGCAGGCAAACGATGTGTCGGCCTACATTCCCACGAACGTTATTTCCATAACCGATGGTCAGCTTTTTTTGGAAACGGATCTTTTTAACGGAGGACAGCGCCCCGCGATTAACGTAGGGATTTCAGTTTCTCGTGTCGGCGGATCGGCGCAGGTAAAAGCAATGAAAAAGGTTGCCGGTAGCCTGAAGCTTGATCTTGCACAATACCGGTCGCTTGCTGCTTTTGCCCAGTTTTCCACAGACGTTGATGAAACGACGAAAAAACAAATTGAACGCGGAGGCCGCATGATGGAGCTTCTGAAACAGGGACGATTTGTTCCGATGCCTGTCGAAAAGCAGGTTGCGAGTATTTGGGCAGCAAATAACGGGTATCTCGACGACGTGCCCATCGCATCTGTCGGTAAATTCGAGAATGAGTTTTTAACATATCTGGAACATTCGCCGAAAAAAATACTCGCCACGATCGCAAAGGATAAAACTATGTCACCGGAAATTGAAGCAGAACTAAAAACGGCAGTTACTGATTTCAAAAGGGGATTTACCGCGTAAGCGTACCGTATGGCAAACATTCGACTCATCAAAGGACGCATAAAATCAGCACGTAATATCGCTCAAATAACGAAAGCGATGGAGCTTGTTGCGGCCGCAAAAATGAGAAAAGCGCAGGCGCAGGCGCTCGCTGGAAAATTGTACGCACAAAAGATTTTCGAAATGGTGGCTGTATTGTCTTCAAAGACCAAAAATCCGGATCACGCATTACTTCGCACGCCTGAGAAAGTTATCGGTAAACGGCTCGTGGTGCTTCTTTCCAGCAATAAAGGATTATGCGGCGGACTAAATACCAATCTGTTTCGTTTTTTTCTTCAGCACTATCCTTCATCAAGAACATATGACGGGATCACGCTTGGTAAAAAGGGTGCGTCTTTTTTGGCGAGACTGGGAGCACCGCTTAAGGCTGACTTTTCCCAGACCTCATCACTCGTCAGCGCCGTTCCGGCTCTCACTGAGCTTATTACTGAGGAGTATACAGCAGAACATTATGACGGCGTCGACCTTGTGTACAGCGATTTTATAAACGTCATAAAGCAGGTCCCGAAGAAAAAAACTATTCTTCCGTTGTCCATTGAATCGCTGGATACACCCGTTGCGACTCGATCAGGAGAGTTTTTGATAGAGCCGAGCGTCGATGAGGTATTGGAGTCGCTTCTTCCTCATTATCTTGAAAACCAGATACGGGATGCGGTATTGGAAGCGGAGGCAAGTTATCATTCGGCGCAGATGGTCGCGATGCGAAACGCAACGGATAACGCATTGTCGCTCGTTGATGATTTGACGCTTGTGTATAACAAAGCACGTCAGGAGAAAATTACCTACGAAATTACAGATCTTATTACGGCGACCTTGGCGATTTCTGTATAAATTATTTTTGATGAAGGAGCATGTATGAAAACGAGTGTAACGCAAAAAACGTCAAATAAGAAGCAAGAAGGAACTATTGTGCAAATTATCGGTGTTGTGGTTGATGTGCAATATCCTGAAGGGAAAATTCCTGCATTGTACGAAGCGCTTCATGTTGCAAGCCCGTTTGCGCAGTCAGGCAAGTTAGTATTGGAAGTGGCAAGCCATCTGGGTGATGATCGGGTGAGAGCCGTTGCATTGGGGCCGACTGACGGATTAAAGCGGGGAGATGTTGTCCAATCAACAGGGGCCCCTATTTCCGTTCCCGTCGGCAAAAAAACGTTAGGACGGATTTTTAATGTGGTCGGCGAAACCATAGATGGAAAAGCCGGTGTTGGTGAAACCAAAAGGTATCCCATTCACAGGCCCGCGCCGCTTTTCACCGAGCAAAGCACAAAGCCGGAGATTTTGGAAACTGGCATAAAAGTTATCGACCTTATCGCTCCGTTTATGAAAGGCGGAAAGGTTGCTATTTTCGGAGGAGCGGGAGTGGGAAAAACAGTTGCCATTCAGGAGCTTATCCATAATGTAGCAGAAGTGCATGGAGGTGTTTCGGTGTTTGCCGGAGTCGGCGAGCGTTCGCGCGAAGGAAACGATCTTTGGCGCGAGATGAAGGAATCAGGCGTTATAGAAAAGACGGCGATGGTGTTCGGACAGATGAATGAGCCGCCGGGATCTCGGCTTCGTGTTGCCCTCACAGGTCTTACCATGGCGGAATATTTCCGTGATGAAGAAGGACAGGACGTGCTTTTATTTATCGATAATATATTCAGGTTTGCGCAGGCCGGTAGCGAGGTTTCGGCTCTTCTTGGACGCATACCATCTGCCGTCGGGTATCAGCCGACGCTGGCCTCCGAAATGGGAGCGCTGCAGGAACGTATCACGTCCACAAAAAGCGGATCCATAACATCCGTTCAGGCGGTTTACGTACCGGCTGATGATTATACGGATCCGGCCCCTGTTGCGACTTTTGCCCACTTGGATAGCTCAATTTCACTTGAGCGCTCTATCGCGGAACAGGGATTGTTTCCGGCCGTTGACCCGCTTGCATCAAATTCTCGGATACTGGAACCGGAAATTGTTGGAGAAGAACACTATAATGTTGCTCGTGGAGTTCAGCGGGTGTTGCAGCGATACAAGGATCTTCAGGATATTATCGCAATTTTGGGTATGGAGGAGTTAAGCACAGAAGATAAATTAACCGTTTCGCGTGCGCGAAAAATTCAGCGGTTTTTGACTCAACCCATGTTCGTCGCCGAGGCGTTTACGGCGCGGGAAGGCAAATACGTGACGCTAAAAGAGACTGTCAAAGGATTTAAAGAAATTCTCGAAGGGAAACACGACAATAAAACGGAACAGGCATTTTATATGGTTGGCTCAATAGATGAAGTAAAATAATCGTATGAAAGATACATTTCTTCTTGAAATCATTACGCCGCAACGGCAGGCATTTTCGGAAGAAGTAGATAGTATTGTGGTTCCGACGACACAGGGTCGCATCGGCGTACTTCCTCTCCATGAACCGTTGTTTTCCGCATTAACTGAAGGTGAGATTAAAATATCTTCAGGGAATAAAGAATTTTTTTTGGCAATCGGCGGTGGTTTCATGGAAATTTCCAAGGAGAAGGTAACGATTTTGGTTTCGCGGGCGGTCCATGCCACTGAGCTTAATGAGAGTGAAATTAAACGCGCGTACGAGTCCGCAAAAGACGTCATTCAGTCTAAAGCAAAAGGCGAAGAGTTGGAACAAGCGCAGGCATTACTTCGAAGATCATTATTGGAACTGAAGGTTTATCGTCGTCATAAACAGCGATCGCATCCTGAGAATACGTTGTAGGTATCCCATTGACGATAACGTATGTAACGACTACACTCCCCAGAGGAGGCACATAGCATGGAAGTTCAAAACGTCATGAGTCCTCATATATTTACCGCTTCCCCCACGACGACTGTACGTGAACTTTGGAAGATACTTTTTTCTAAGCACATGAACGCCGTTCCTGTTATTGACGAAAAACGTAAACTCGTCGGTATTATTACCAAAGAAGATATGCTCAAAGCACTGTTTCCCAACTATGAGGAATATTTTGAGGATATAACTAGTTATGAAAATTTTGAAGAAATGGAAGATAAGGTCAAAGAAGTCGGAGATACGAAGGCGAAAGATGTCATGCGTAAAATCGTTGTTTTTACCCGAACAGATACGCCTATCATGCGTGCGTTATCCCGCATGATAGCAAGAAGACTTAATCAATTACCCGTGCTTTCGAAGAATGATGAGGTTGTCGGTATGGTGACCAAAGGTGATATATTTAATGCGCTTTTCCGAAAAGAGCTTCAAAGTAAAGTTTCCCGTATTTCCACGAAGAAGTAGATTCGATGGTGATTCGTTGACGACGGCATACCTCAGTAGGGTGGCATAGTGATGAAGACGCGGCTTTAGCGAGTAATGTAAAGAAGCGAAAACCGGTGAAGAGTAGTCATCATCAGCTTATTTTGATCCAAAAATCTGAATGAGGTTTCCATCAGGATCGTACAAAGTTGCGCAATATTTTTCCATCGTCGGTGCCTTGAAAGGAGTCGCAAAAAATGTGACCCCCTTCCGTTTTAATTCTTCATACGCAGCTTGGACCGAATCCACGGTAATATTAAACATTATTCGGTCAGGTTCGCGGTTTTTGCCTTTTACTTTGGAGTGAGCACCGACCCAGAGTCCCACGCCGCCATCCGGAAATTCAAAGCGCACTCCGGTGTCCATCGGATGATTGATTGTTTTTTCTATCTTCAAATCGAATGTATGTTGATACCAATCTGCGAGTGGTTTGTAGTTTTCGGACCAAATAAGGATTGTGGAAATTTTTTGGAATTTCATGAAGTCAATGTTTTTTTTCCAAATATTTTTCAATATTTGAAACCAGAATACCAGCTTTTCGTTGGAGAGATTCCGTCGTAAACCAACCAAGCCGATAGGTGAAAATGACGTTGGGTAAATCTTTCAATTCTTTTCTTGGCGGAAATTGTTCATACACGTCCAAAAACGCTTTGATTTTTCCTTTCTTTAGAATCTCAACAAGTGCTGTCTGATCGATTGAATTGCCGGTACTCGTATTGACGAAAATAGCTCCTGGCTTCATGGATTCCAGAAGTTTTTTGGAGATCAGATATTTCGGGGTGTCAGGTGAGACATGGACGGAAATGATGTCGCTTTGGCGAAAAAGCTCGGGTAGGGAAACGTATTGGAAATTTTCGCCTTCCAATTCTTTTTTTCTCGTTCTTGAGTTGTATAACACATTCACACCAAAACCATTTATGCCTATTTGTGCTACACGATAACCAATTCTGCCCATACCGACAATCCCTAAGGTCTTGCCGGTAATTAAATGTTCGGAGACGTTTGCGATATCAACTTGTTTTTGTCCGTTTTTTATATTTTCAAAGACCCATTTTCCTGTTGCGGCATCTTTATGCCACCGTTCGAAATTTCTGGCAAGGGATAAAATTCCAGCCCACACAATCTCAGCAACAGCATCAGTGCCGTAGTCAGGAATATAGTCAAGATAAATTCCCAGTTCTTTTAGCCGTTGTTCACTGAGGGTAATCCTATGTTTCCACCAATGGCCCCAATTCCCGATATATTTTACCGAACTCCCTTTTAATGATTCTTCAGTAATAACGGTCCAACAATTAATGACCGCGTCTGCATCTCTGATTTGTTCTTTTATAACGGATTGGTCTTCTGTCTTGGGATAGAATTTGACTATCTCAGCCGATTGTATTAATCGCTCTCTATGTTGGGGAGTGAGAAGGACATTATCAAAGACTACTAATTTTTTGAATTTTTTTATCATAATGGAGATTATTTCAGCATCGTAGGAGATACCAAAATAGCGTTCATTTAACAAATGCCATCATATACACCGAGATTATACACCTAGGCTGCAAATTTACAATTCATATCACGAGAGGAAAGAGTCTGGTTATGCTTAGTGAGGGGCTATGAAGAGCGCGTCAAGCCATCGTCGATTAGTTCAGGATATCATATGTCCCTTGTTGTGGCTGGATCACCACCCAGATTCCTTCTTGACAGAAAAATGTCAGATTCGTAGACTATTAGTTCAGGAGTAACGAATGATTGAAAGGAATATTATTTTGATTTGCCGAATTATCCATCCATATAAAATTAGCATCAAGGCCCATAAGGGGCCTTTTTTATGCAAAAAATCTATTTACATCTAGAAGACGGTACGAGTATTGAGGGTTTAAGCTGCGGATATGACGGCGATTCGTGTGGTGAAGTCGTATTTTCGACCGGAATGACGGGATATCCCCAAAGTTTGACTGATCCGTCATTTGCAAGCCAGATACTGGTGTTTACCTATCCGCTTATCGGAAACTACGGAGTGCCAAAGCCGATATATCAGTATTCCCACCTCATGAAAAATTTTGAATCTGAGCGGATTCAAGTGCAGGGTGTCGTTGTCTCATCTCATCTTGAGACCCCGTCGCATTATCAGATGGAAGTTTCGTTGTCTTCGTGGCTTAAAAGCCAAAAAGTGCCAGCTATCTCCCATATTGACACGCGTGCATTAACCTTGAAACTTCGGGAAAAAGGAGTCATGCTTGGCGCAATATCAAGAACAAAAGGGTATCATTTCGATGACTCTGTGCTTAAAAACCTCGTTTCTAAAGTGAGTTTGCCAGAAGTTATAGCCTATAAGCCAATAAAATCGTTCGGCAAACGAATACTTCTTATCGACTGCGGTGTGAAACACGGAATCCTGCGTGAGTTATTGGTGAACGGTTATGAAGTTCTAAGAATTCCTTGGGATGAAGATCCGATGAAGCACATAGCAGGTATTGATGGAGTGGTTTGTTCAAACGGGCCGGGTGATCCAAAAGATTGCGCGATAACAGTAGAACATATACAACGAGTTATCAAAGCAAATATTCCATTTTTGGGCATATGTCTGGGGCATCAGCTGGTGGCACTCGCCATCGGCGCCGATACCTATAAATTACCCTACGGGCACAGAGGCTTAAATCAGCCCTGCCGCGATACAATCACTAATAAAGCGTATGTTACGAGCCAAAATCACGGGTATGCAGTAAAGCGTGAAACTCTTCCGAGGGGATTTACAGAATGGTTTGTAAACCTTAATGATGGTACCAATGAAGGATTACAGAATTCTGATCGTAAAATCTGGAGTACGCAGTTTCATCCAGAAGGCAGTCCAGGGCCGTTTGATACGAATTGGATATTTTCACTGCTCAAAAAATGAAAACAATACAAAAAATACTCATATTAGGTTCCGGAGCGCTTAAGATAGGCGAAGCCGGTGAGTTTGATTATTCAGGAACTCAGGCTATTAAAGCGTTGAAGGAAGAAGGAAAGAAAATTATACTGGTAAATCCCAATATTGCGACCATTCAGACATCGAAGGGACTTGCCGACGAGATTTATTTTCTTCCAGTTACCGCTGATTTTGTAACGCGGGTTATTGAAAAAGAAAAACCTGACGGCATTCTTTTATCTTTCGGAGGACAGACTGCTCTGAATTGCGGCATAGAGCTCCATAAACGCGGAATTTTTACAAAATATAACGTCGAAGTGTTGGGAACGCCCATTCAAACGGTGATTGACACTGAGGATCGTGAACTGTTTGCAAAACGACTTCATAGCATTGGGCTAAAAACCGCCACGGGAAAAATCGCTTACAGCGTGGAAGAGGGCATGAAATACGCGCAAAAACTAGGGTACCCTGTCATGCTTCGAACGGGTTTTGCGCTCGGGGGCACAGGGAGCGGTGTTGCTTCGGACAAAAAGATGCTTCAAACACTTCTTACCAACGCGTTTGCAACATCATCACAGGTAATCATTGAAGAATGTTTGTACGGATGGAAAGAGATCGAATATGAAGTTGTACGCGATACGGATGATAATTGTATTACCGTTTGTAATATGGAAAATTTTGATCCGGTTGGAATTCATACCGGCGAATCCATAGTTATCGCGCCCTCACAGACGCTTACCAATGAAGAATATTACGGGCTTCGCCAAATTGCCATTGATACGATCCGGGAGTTGAAGATCGTCGGGGAATGTAACATTCAATACGCTTTAAATCCTAAAAATGGTGAGTACCGCATTATTGAAGTAAATGCACGACTTTCCCGTTCCAGTGCGCTTGCCTCAAAGGCCACCGGCTATCCGCTTGCGTATATTGCGGCAAAACTCGCCATTGGGAAAAAACTTCCTGAACTGAAAAATTCCGTAACTGGGCAAACATCAGCTTTTTTTGAACCGGCGCTTGATTACGTCGTCGTTAAAATTCCGCGATGGGATCTTGAGAAATATACGAACGTGGATTTACATATCGGCAGCGAAATGAAAAGCGTCGGTGAAGTAATGAGTATAGCAAGAACCTTTAAGGAAGCGATACAGAAAGCCGTACGGATGCTTAATCAGGGCTATGAAGGCGTGATTGATGAGCAGGAGATGGAATATGATATCAATTCGCTCCGGCGCCGGCTGAAAGAACCCGACGCAAAACGGCTGTTTGCAATCGGATCCGCCCTTTCAAAGGGAATGACCATTGAGACAATATATTCGCTTACCGGAATTGACCCATGGTTTTTAGCTTGTCTTCGCCGGATCGTGGACACGTATAAACAACTTAAGCAGAGTAAAAAACTAACAAGCGTTCTTCTTAAAGACGCAAAACGGCAGGGCTTTTCAGACAAGCAAATCGGCTGGGTCAGAAATACTTCAGAGGATAAAGTGCGTTCTATTCGAAAAACCATGGGTATTCTGCCGGCAGTAAAGCGCATTGATACTATGGCCGGTGAGTTTCCGGCAAAAACAAACTATTTGTATATGACCTATGCCGCAACCCAATCTGACCATAGAGCAGATCCAAAAGAAGAAAAAGTGATCGTTCTTGGCGGCGGACCGTATTCAATTGGAACATCCGTAGAATTCGACTGGTGTGCAGTCAATACGGTAGCGCGTCTTCGGGCGGACGGTAAAAAGACGGTAACGGTGAATTGTAATCCTGAAACCGTATCAACGGATTACGATATAACTGATTATTTGTATTTTGAAGAATTAAGTCTTGAGAGAGTCTTAGATATTTACGATATTGAGAAATCACCATTCGTCGTTTCAGTCGGGGGTCAGATTCCTAATAATTTGGCTCCGAAACTCGATGCGCGCAAAATTCCGCTTTTGGGGTCAAACGCGAAGACTATCGTTCAGGCGGAAGACAGGAGCATATTTAGCGGACTTCTCGACAAACTTAAGATCGCACAGCCTTATTGGAGCGAGGCACATACAGAAAAACAGTCCATTCGCGAAGCGAAGCGAATCGGTTTTCCCGTCCTTATCAGGCCGTCGTTTGTCCTTTCCGGCAAAGCGATGCTTGTTATAGAAACGGAAGAACAATTACGCGAGTATTTAAAGGCGGCGGATAGTCACATGCGAGAGTATTCATTGGTTATGACCAGATTTTTGCGCGGTGCGATTGAATGCGATTTTGACGGAGTTAGTGATAACGGAAAGCTTATAATCTATGCATTATCCGAGCATGTTGAAAAAGGCGGAGTTCATTCCGGCGACGCAACGCTCGTATTGCCTGCTTACTCACTTTCATTGGAAATGCAATCAACAATTAAAGAAAAGGCGTCTCAAATCATACGAGCGCTGAAAGTTACGGGGCCATTTAATATACAATTTCTCGTTTACAAAGGCGATCCCTATGTGATTGAATGCAATCTTCGGGCATCCCGAAGCATACCCTTTGTCAGCAAAGCAATGAAGAATAATTTTATCACGATAGCAACGGATATTGCATTAGGGAAGAAGGTTGCTCCAATTAAGCCTGAGGCGCTTCACCACGTGACGGTTAAAGTCCCGCAGTTTTCGTTCCGCCGTCTTCGTGGAGCAGATCCCGTCCTTCGCGTAGAGATGAGCTCGACTGGTGAAGTTGCGGCATTTGGTAAAGACATTTATGAAGCCTATTTAAAATCTCTTTTTGCAACCGGTACGCAGTATCCGCAGAAGAAAGCTGTCTTTTTAAGCTTAGGGGGAGATGAGGGGAAACAGCTGTTTTTGTCGGCGGCTCAAACGCTTATTGATATGAAATATACGCTCTATGCCACCTTCGGAACGCATGCGTTTTTAGAAAGTAACGGAATCCCGTCTCATCGCGTTGAAAAGCTACACGAAAGCAAGCATCCGAACTACGCTGACCTGTTGAAAGAAAAAACAATCGGATTTTCAGTTGTACTTCCTGAGCGTTTTACCGATGCGGTGAGGTCCCAGGTTGAAAAGGGATTGTCAGACGGATATCATATGCGGCGTATGTCAATCGATTTAGGGATTCCTATATTTACGAATGCCGAATCTGCCCGATTATTTGTGGAATCTATGTCTCGCTATTCCCTCAAAGATCTTAACATAGTAGCATGGAGTGAGTACCAATAAGGAGGAATATGAAGCAAAACAAATTTTTTCAATCCGATATTCTCTCGGCCGCACAGTTTGATGCTTCCGATGTAGCCGAAGTTATAAAAAAAGCAGGAGAAATGCGGCGTCTCGTCAAAGAAGAAGGCGCTTCCAATGAACTACACGGAAAAATTATGACAGCGCTTTTTTATGAACCATCAAGCAGAACCTTCGGATCATTTGTAGCTGCTATCCAGCGGCTTGGCGGCGGGTTTATACCGCTTCAAGGAGTAACGTACTCCTCTGTCGCGAAAGGCGAAACTCTTGAGGACACGATACAGACATTCTCGAGTTTTTCGGACGTTATCGTTCTTCGCCATCCTATGGTTGGTGCAGCAAAGATTGCCGCCGATGTTTGCGATAAGCCGATTATTAATGCGGGAGATGGCATCGGCGAACATCCAACGCAGGCACTTTTGGATATGTTTACGATTATGGACCATTTCGGCTCTGTTGACGGACGAACGATAACACTCGTCGGTGATCTTCTCAACGGCCGTACGGTTCATTCTCTTACTACATTGTTATTACTTTATAAACCAAAAGCAATTTATCTTGTCGCTCCGCCTGAATTGCGGATGCCCGTCGATATCGTGGGTAAAATTAAATCTTTGGGAGTTGGAGTTGATGAACGCGAAGAGCTGAACGATTTTTTAAATCAAACCGATGTTCTGTATGTGACGCGGGTGCAAAAAGAGCGGTTTAACAATCTGGATGTGTATGAAAAACTGAAGGACCGTTTTGTCATAACGCGCGACACGATGAAGAATCTAAAGAAGGACGCAATTGTTATGCACCCGTTTCCCAGAGTAGCAGAGATAGAAAAGGAAGTAGATGCTGATCCGCGTGCTGTATACCTTCGGGAGGAAATGCAAAACGGCATGTTTGTGCGGATGGCACTGTTATCTCTTGTATTACATAAATAACCATGGATCAATCATTTGATCAGATAAAGACGGATATTTTAGTTATCGGCGCGGGTGGAGCGGGGCTTCGCGCTGCAATTGAAGCAAAAGCGCAGGGAGCCGATGTTTTTTTGCTGGGGAAGGAAGTATTGGGTTGTGCACATACCGGTATGGCTATGGGGGGAATGAACGCTGCTGTTGAGCCCCCTGCGACACCGGCATTTCACGCTGAAATTACCATTGAAGGCGGGTATGGCATTAACAACATGCCTCTGGTAAAGGCGTTTACCGAAGAAATGCCCGATCGGGTGAGGGACCTTGAAACGTATGGAGTGATATTTGATAGAAAAGATCACGGTGATTTTTACGTTTGGAGCGGCCCGAAGCAGAAATATCCCCTCAATATTTGTGTTGGTGATTATACAGGTAGAGAAATGATGCAGGGTTTAGTTGACCAAGCGAGGAAGTTACACATTCCCTACTCGGATGAGTTTTTTGTCAGTAAGCTTTTGAAAAATGATAATAGGGTCTCAGGAGCAATCGGTATTAATTTGAAATCGGGCAAATACGTTGTATTTCAGACTCATGCAGTGATTCTGGCAACAGGAGGGGCTGGACGAATGTATGAAGTAACAACCAATGCGGCCTCAAATACGGGGGACGGATATGCTATGGCACTGGATGCCGGTGCGGATTTGGTTGATATGGAGATGGTGCAGTTTCACCCTACGGGTATGGCATATCCTCCTTCAAGCCGCGGGGTACTGGTAACGGAAAAAGTGAGAGCGCAGGGTGGAATACTTCTCAATAAAGACGGTGAACGTTTCATGAAACGATATTTTCCAAAGGAGATGGAGCTTGCCAAGCGTGATGAAGTAAGCAGAAGCATTTATCAGGAAGTTGCGTCGGGCGGAGGAAACAAACATCACGCAGTGTACCTTTCCGTCACTCATCTTTCGAAAAAGAAAATATTAGAGCAGATTCCTGATGTCTATGAGCAATACAAAAACGTCGGTGTTGATATAACGAAAGAATCAATGGAAGTGTACCCATCAATGCATCACATGATGGGAGGATTAAAAATAGATGTTTGGGGCAGAACTTCCGTGGCCGGTTTATATGCGGCGGGAGAAGTTGTCGGCGGGATTCATGGTGCCAACAGATTAGGAGGTAATTCTATCGCTGAAGGACAGGTTGTTGGAAGACGGGCCGCTCTTGGCGCTCTTGGTGACGTGGGAAAGGTTAAAAATGAGGATGCAGTGCCCATAGATGATGTCAAAAAAGAGATTGGTCGCATTGGCGGATTTATTTCACGTAAGGATGGAGAACCGCCTCATATCATTGAGCAGGAATTGAAAAAAGCAATGTGGAATAATGTAGGAATTTTTCGGGACGAAACGAGTCTGAAGAAGGCTAAAAGTGTGGTAGTAAAGTTGCTTCAACGTGCCCCTCATATGCGCGCTCGGTTTGGTCAATCCTATAGAAACAGGGACTTGCAGGACTGTTTGGAAGTGTGCAATATGCTAGTTACAGCTCAAGCGGTTATTGAAGCCGCATTACTTCGCAAAGAAAGCAGGGGCGCGAATAGCCGTACTGATTTTCCAGAAATGAACAGAGATTGGGAAAAGAACATTATTGTACAAAAATCCGGTAAAAAATTTAAACTGAATATCGTTCCAATAACAACAGTATGAAATTAACATTTTCTATCTATCGATACGATTCGGTTGTACGAGAGAGACCTCATTTTGATACATACAATCTTGAATATAATAAAGGTATGACATTGTTGGATGTAGTTTTGCTCGTGCAGCAAAAACTTGATCCGACGCTTGCATTCCGGTATGAATGCCGTCAGGGAATTTGCGGAACGTGCGGTTTAACGTATAACGGAAAACCTGTGCTGTCCTGTTCCACTCCGGTTGATCCATCTCTCGATAAACAGGTCATTGAGCCGCTTGCAAATTTTCCTGTTGAAAAAGACCTCATCGTTAATATAATGCCTGTATTGGAACGGTATAAAAAGATTCGTCCGTATTTGGATAAAATTCATGCCGTAATGCTTACAAAGCATGATGCTGATACATCAAAGCCTTTCCGGAAATGTATAGAGTGCGGCTGCTGTATAGCAGGGTCGCCATCAGTTGCTAAGGATCCTCAGGGGATGCTTGATCCCATGGCACTTGTCAAAATCGCTCGTTTTATGACTGATCCTCGGGATGGGGTAGAGCGCAAGATTCTTGCTTCGAGCGCTGGCTCGTTATCGTATGGGGGAGATGAAGTAAAACATCTCGCAGCTCTTTGCCCGCGAGGCGTTCCGATTGATCAAGCACTTGAAATTGTGAAGAAATAATATGTATAAAGCTATACGCAATGGAAGATTTATAACTCCGACCGGCATACGGCGCGGTTCGGTAACGATTAAAAAAGATGGGACCATTGGAGAAGTTACCAATAAAATTATAAGCGGTGATAACGTTTATGACGCGGGTGACTCGTACGTGCTTCCCGGTCTTATCGAAACTCATGGACATTTACGAGAACCCGGCATGGAATATAAAGAGGACATTGAACACGGAACCAGAGCTGGTCTTGCTGGAGGATTTACGACGATTTTCGATATGCCTAATACAAAGCCTCCCATTACCACAGTTGATTTAGTCCACGAACAAATCAACCGGTATACAGCAAAATCATACTGTGATTTTGCCATAAACATGGGCACTTCTGTTGACGATATTCCCCAACTGGAAAAAATTGACCCGACCGAGATAGCTGCGGTGAAAGTTTTTACAGCAGGGCATCAAACCACCCCCACGACAATTCCCAAGCTTTCTGATCAGGCAAAAATCTGGGAGATTGTATCAAGACGCCATATACCCCTTATGGTTCATGCGGAAAATCAGGATCTCGTTACCAGTCGTGAGAAAATGTTTGAGGCGACAGGCAGAAACGATATGTTAGCCTATTCTGAAGCGCGCAATGAGCTGGTTGTTGAGATGGCTGCATGGGAAGCTGTTATTTTGGCCAAATATTATGGCACGTCGGTATGGATTCTTCACGCCAGTACGAGGGGGGAATTTGATGCAATTTCTTATGCACGAAAGCATGGTATAAAAGCAGGAGGGGAAGTAACAGGATATCAGTTGTTTTTCACTACGGAGGATTACAAGAAATTGGGGACGCTCATAAAAGTCAGCCCAGCGTTGCGTACCCCCGCGGTGAACAAAGAACTTTGGGAAATGGTTTATGATGGTAAAGTAGATGGTATCTGTTCCGAACATACGCCGCATACGCTTGAGGAAAAACAAGGTGATATATGGAAAGTTACGAGTGGAACACCCGGATTGCAGGAGACGGTTCCCGCTTTTATAACCGGTTGGGTAAAGAGATTCGGAAAAAAGACCATTGAAAAAAGTCTTGTGACTCTTGCGCGGTGTGCTGCCGGAAACGTTGCTCAATTTTTCGGTTTTCCGCAAAAATCCGGCATCGTTTCCGGTAACGACGCTGATTTCGTTATCCTTGACGTTGATCATGAATGGGTGGTGCAAAAAAAAGATTTATTGACAAAACTTCAATGGTCAGCCTATGAAGGGATGAAGCTTATCGGACGCCCTCATGCAACATTTTTGCGGGGGGAGCTTGTGTATGAACATGGTTCTATCGTTGGCAATCATATGGGTAAATGGCTTAAGAAAGGAGTCTCATGAAACAATACATCGGTAAGCAAACACTATTGGCGCGCGAAAATTTTCCATTTTCGGCTTCTCCTGTGCACAAAGAATTGTTTTACGCCATCGCACAGATTAAAAAAGCAGCAGCACGTGCTAACGGCAAAATAGGTGATTTGCCAAACGATATTGCGGACGCGATTGACAAAGCAGCTGACGAGCTTCTGTCCGGTATGTTTGATGACCAGCTTGTTCTCCCGTCGCTTCAAGGAGGAGCAGGGACGTCTATTAATATGAACGTGAACGAAGTATTGGCTGCACGCGCTACGGAGTTGCTTGCAGCACAGGGGAAAAAGATTATTGTGCACCCCAATGATCATGTGAATATGGCTCAGTCAACAAATGACGTGAACCCGTCGGCTCTTAAAATCGTTTGTCTTCGCTTGGGGAAAGCGCTGTTGAAAGATATGACTGAATGTGTTCGCATTTTTAATGCGAAAGCAAAAGAGTTTGCTACTGTGCGCAAGTTGGGCCGGACGCATTGGCAAGACGCCGTACCTATCACATTGGGTGAAGAATTTGCCGCATATGCCGCTTCGCTAGAGCGGGACGTGAAGAAAGTGGCTCAGTCTTTAACATTATGTTTGGAACTCAATCTCGGCGGAACGGCAGTTGGTAACGCAATTAATGCTAAAGAAGCATATAGAAAAGCCGTATATATCGAGCTATGTGCGATAACGGGGTTTGCACTGAGACCCGCAAATAATCTCATGTCTCAAACAAGCAGTCAGACGGATTTTGTAAGCCTTTCTCAAACGCTGGTCGCCCTTACGCTTGACGCATCAAAAATTGCCGATGACCTTCGTCTGATGGCAAGCGGTCCGGCAGGAGGGCTTGGTGAAATACAACTTGAACCGCTTCAGCCGGGGTCGTCCATCATGCCGGGTAAGGTGAATCCCATATTGCCTGAAGCTGTGAATCAATTATATTTTACGGTTTCCGGTAACAACCTTACAGTCGAGCATGCAGCCCATGCATCGTTTCTGGAGTTGGCGAATATGTTTCCGGTGCTCGCTGATTTTCTTATCAGTTCCCTCAAACTTACGCGCGAAGTGTTGGTTCAATTTTCAAAACGGTGCGTGGGTACGATAAAAGCCAATGAAAAGCGATGCCGTGAGCTTTTAGAACGCTCGACAGCGTATGCTACTTTACTTACACCGATTTTGGGTTATGATGTTGTCAGTGATGCCGTAAAAGAGTCGATAAAAGCTGACAAACCAATCCGAGAGATTGTTGTTGGCAAAAAATTGATGAGCGAATCGGAATTTGACAAAGCGGTCAGATAATACGCTTGTCGGAAAGTTAGCACTCTTAAGGTTTTAGCGCCAGAGGAAGCGATAAAACTATGAATTTTCGACAAAATATAGATGGAGCAATAAAAAAGTCGATCTCGTGATTTTTTAGAAAGGTATACGATAAAAATGAAATTCAAAATCGGTGTTTTTGGTTCCGCGGTTAATGAATCTCCTAAGGCAACAAACATAGCTAAAAGCCTTGGCGTCGAACTTGGGAAGTATCGGGAATCGGTAATTCTTATAACCGGCGCATGTGCAGGCGTGCCGTATGAAGTGGCTCAAGCTGCGAGTTTGGTAGAACCAATTGAGATTTGGGGATTTTCTCCCGAGCTATCGAAAGCGGAGCATGAGAAAGCTTACCCCAATATGGATTTAGCGATATATGCAAAACTGATTTACGTTCCAAAAAGTTTTGAGTTAGCAGGCGATAAAATGGCCAGAAAAAAATATCGCAATGTCATGTCGACGGCCAGTTGCGACGGTGGAATTGTCGTGTCAGGCAGATGGGGGACTATGAATGAGTTCACAAATCTGTATGACATGGAAAAAGTAATTGGTGTATTAACCGGAACGGGCGGCGTAGCTGACGGGTTGCGCGAACTTCATGTAAAGATTCAAAAACCTAATAAAGCCGTTGTCTTTTTTGAGAATTCTCCGGAAATACTTGTTGAGCGCGTTTTGACCGAAATTAAAAGGAGGAAACGATGACCTTTCGCCAAAAATTGGATGCGATCGTAGCAAAAAACAATTCACTGCTCTGCGTGGGACTTGACTGCGGCATTGATAAAATCCCTGAGAAGATACGAGTTGGCCCACATCCGCAATCGACGTTTAACAAAGCCATAATTTATGCAACGCAGGATTTAGTCTGTGCATATAAGCTCAATACGGCTTTTTATGAAGCACAGGGAGCAGATGGCGTTAAAGAAATGAAAACGACGTGTGATTATCTGAAGGAACATTATGCCGCGGCCGTTATTATCGTTGATGCTAAACGCGCGGATATCGGTAACACAAACATCGGGTACGCAAAATTCATTTTTGACTATTTAGGAGCAGACGCAGTGACGCTTCAACCTTATTTAGGGGGTGAGGCATTGAAACCATTTCTGGATCAGAAAGAGAAGGGAATTTTGATATTATGCAGAACGTCAAATCCCGGAGCAGGTGAGTTTCAGGATTTAATGATAAACGGTAAACCTCTCTATCAGGTAGTTGCAAAAAATGTTGCAAAAAGCTGGAATTACAACATGAATTGTGGATTAATAGTCGGAGCAACCTACCCCGAAGAGTTGGCAATTGTACGACGTCTGGTTGGCGATATGCCTATCCTCATTCCAGGAATTGGTGCGCAAGGCGGCGATGTGCAAAAAACGACAAAAGCTGGAATTGACTCCAAAGGAACAGGAGCTATTATTAACGTCGGCCGAAGCGTCATTTTTGCATCAAGTGGCGCCGATTTTGCCCAGAAAGCCCGCGCGGAAGCGATAAAACTAAAAGAAGAAATTAATAGATATAGAAATGCATAAAGGAGGTTCTATGGATGATAAAGAAGTGCAGGATGAAGTTATACGTATTTTAAAAAAAGTGGGCGCGTTTATTACAGATAAGCATCTGGTGTATACATCACGAAAGCATGGGAGCGTTTACATCAATAAAGACGCTCTGTATCCGCATACGCAGGAGTCCTTTAAAATCGGTCGCCTATTTGCAGAAAAATTCAAAGATGAAAGAATTGATGTTGTTGTTGGCCCCGCATTAGGCGGCATAGTTTTATCCCAATGGACTGCATTTCATCTGTCAAAGATGAAAGGTAAAGAGATTTACGGAGTGTATACGGATAAAACGCCTGAGTTAAAGCAGATACTCAAGCGCGGATATGAAAAGTTTGTCCGAGGAAAAAGAATTTTGATTGTTGAGGATATTACAACGACCGGTGGCTCCATTAAAAAAGTTATTGAATGCGTTAAAGAGGCTGGAGGAAGGATCGTGGCAGCTTGTTCTATGGTTAACCGTGATCAGATCAATGTAACGTCAGAAATGTTAGAGGTTCCGTTTTATTCCTTAGCGACGTTTAATTTTCCCGCCTACGATGAGGAGCTTTGTCCGATGTGCAAAGAGGGCATCCCGATCGATACGATGGTTGGGTATGGCAAACAATATTTAGAGGAAAAACAGAAACAAAAGGGCGTATGAATGTTAACGTCGAACCTCAGGGATCGGATGGCACTGGCCTTTTGGCGGCTTTCAGAACACAGCTTCATCGATGGGACGTATTTCAGCACATGACCAATCAGAAACATAGCGAGGAATGGACTATAGATTTTCAATTGCGAAATGAACAACATGACATTTTTGACCGTTTGGTAGGAGATGATGAAGTGCATATAACGTTATTGGGCGTTGGAAACGGCGAAATGGAGCTTAACTTTCTGCAGCATGCATTAATATTCAGAAGGCCAGATACATATAAAGACATTCATATTCATTGCGAAGATCCTTCTACCGAAATGAGAAATCTCTTTTTTGCGGAGGTAAAAAAGAGAAAATTGGTCCCGTTCAGCAAACTGGATATAGATTTCGATATACATACGGTTGAAGATACAAATTATCATATGCCACATTCGGACCTGATCATCGCTTCTCATATGTTTTATTACTTAACAGGATGGAAAGAGGGAAATAACCCGAATGACCCGTTGCAAAAAATTATTAGCGGCCTTGAGAAACGAAATGGCGCGGCAGTTATCGTACTGCAAAGCGAGAGGAGTGAAATTTGGCGATTGAGACAGCTCTATAATGACTTGTTACATAACGGTCAGACGGAAACGTCAAGTTATGACGTTATGAGAGCTCTTAAGCGCTTGGATCCGCCTTTTGTCGAAGACACGAGTTATGATTCGGCGCTTGACGTTCGTAGTTTGTTATCTGACGAATTTATGCTCGATGAAGGCGGTACAAAGACGAGATTTGATCCGACTGACGAAGGAAAAGCTTTGCTTTCTTTCGTATTCCGTACTGATTGGAATAAAATTCCGGAACCAATACAAAAACAACTTGGGCAAGCTATTTTGAGATATGCAGCGGAGAAGCTCAATCTACACACCCAAAATTTTAAGGATCATTCTTCATTTTTATGGCTTAAGCATGTTGATGACTATATCTGGGTACGGCCTGTTTTCCCGACGCCAGATCAGCGGCGGCCCTAATCAAAAAAACGTAAAATACATATGAGTGAAATATATGACAAAGTAATTGCAGATCACGCAGCTCAGCTGCTCTTACAGATTCGGGCATTCAGCTTCCGGTTTAATCCGCCCTATACCTACACATCAGGATTGAAAAGTCCGGTATACATTGATAATCGTCTGGTAATGTCGTATGTTTCTGTCAGAAATCAGTTTATTGATTATTACATTGAGACGATAAGAAAAAAAATCTGGCTTACCAATGTCGATTGGATTTCTGCAACGGCCACGACGGCAATTCCTATGGGTGCTTGGGTGGCAGATCGTCTAAAATTACCGCTGGTGTTCGTTCGACCGACTACTAAGCTTGCGGGACAAGGAAAAAAGTCATACGGAAAAGGAAATAAGATGGAGGGATATCTAAAAAAAGGAAGTAGGGTTATTATCATAGAAGACCATATCTCAACGGCGACAAGCGCTGTTGATAATGCAGAAACCATTCGGGAACAAGGTGGGGTTGTACAGTATTGCATTTGCGCAAGCACATATCAGACAGAACAATCCCGTAAGTTATTAAAAAAACATCAGATTACATTATTATCACTTACGTCCGGAAGACTCATTGCGGAAAGCGCGTTCAGACACGGTCAAATTACGAAGGAGCAAAAACAATCGGTAGACATGTGGTTTAATGATCCACTGTCGTGGGAATTAAAAAGGAGGGAGTTTCTATGAAAAACGTTACGGTCGTTTCGCATCCTTTGATTGATCACTCACTCACCATTCTTCGTGATAAAAATACGAAGCCGGAAGAATTTCGAAGGCATGCGGATGTGGTGTCAAAGATTCTTCTTCTTGAGGCGATAAAGAAGTTAAACGTCAAAGAGAAAAAGATTGTGACTCCCCTTTCTGCGTTTGCGGGGAGCGAGCTTAAGGATGACGTTATTGTTGTTCCCGTGCTTCGCGCAGGACTTGCGATGCTTACAGCAATCCAAGATTTACTGCCCTCAATGTCGGTCGGGTTTATCGGTCTTGAACGGGACGAAGAGACAGCCATAGCCCGTGAGTATTACCTGAAGATTCCAAAGATATTTGCCACACATATTGTTTTTGTCATAGATCCTATGTTGGCGACAGGTGGATCAATGGATGACACGATTACGGCGGTTAAAGAAAAAGGCGCAAAGCGGATTGTCGGCGTCAGTATTGTATCAGCGCCGGAAGGCGTAAAACGGCTTTTCGACCATCATCCTGAAGTGCCCATCTTTACCGGTGCGGTTGATGATCATCTCAATGAGAGGGCGTATATCGTGCCTGGCCTCGGAGATTTTGGAGATCGTTATTTCGGGACGGAACAACCGTAAACTAACTCCTGTTGATATATTGACAGTTCTTTGTGCCTAACGTATCCTTCAATTAGGACTACGGTAATGCCAAGTTCTCGTTGTTGGTAATCCCAATGCGTAAACAAATGGTGTTATCGTTTTTTTTATTGGTAAAACTTGGGTGGTCTAGCCCCGCATTTGACGGGGCTTTTTGATGGGGTGTTTTAGATGAATATATGAGTATTCTTTATGAAGAAAAAAAACCGCTTCAGGACCACTGCGGCATAGTAGCTTCTTTTTCTCCGATGAACGTACCGTTTTTTGAAAAAGGGCTGGCAGGGTTATCTGTGTTACAAACACGAGGATATGACGGCGCCGGATTTTGTGCACTGGATACAAGCGGGCACATATCACAATATAAAGGACAAGGAATGGTGCGGGAAGTGTTTTCGCCGAAAGTTGTTGAAAATTTCAAATTATTTCAGGCGCGCAGTTGGGTTTTCCAGGTACGATATGGTACAAGTGGCGCGTTTGTCTCCGACAATGTTCAACCGATTATCTCCTCACATGAAGAATTCGGTGAGACGTTCGTTGTTGTTCATAACGGACAATTTTCCCGATCGGGGAATGCGACTGAAGCAAAACAGAGCGACACACTGCTTTTTACAAAACGGTTGAGCAAGCAAAGCGGTCGTACGTGGGAAGACCGTATTGTACCTCTCATTGGCCAGATGCGGGGAGCGTGGAGTTTGGTTATAAGCACAAAAGACGCGTTGTATGTCGCACGTGACCCTTGGGGGTTTCGGCCATTCGTCTATGGTCACATATGGGATGCATCAATCAATCAATACATTTGGGTTGCAGCCTCTGAAACAAGTGCGCTTGAGGCTATGGGAGTTACTGATTATTTTGAATTACTCCCAGGCACTGTCGGCAAAATCTCACAAAAAGGTTTGGAAGTTTTAGCGCGGCATCAAAATCGTGAGCGGGCGCTTTGCATTTTTGAAAATATATATTTGCACCACGGGGCGGGGCGAGCCCATTTACCTCGCACCAATCAGCGGGCGATTAAAAAATCTCCTACTGTTGATGATGTGCGAAGACGATGCGGAAAAATACTTGCCCGCGAAGCACCTGTCGATCGCAGAATTGTCGATATGGTTATTGGGGTCCCTGGTACAGGGATCGAAGGAGGCATGGTGTACGCCCGGGCACTTGATATACCGTATTTTCAAGCTATTACTGATAGAGCCGGAACTCTTACGGAACAGCGGACATTCATGACTGCGGATATTGAAAGCATTTATCAGAAAGTCCTGCATCATTTTCACTTTGACAGTCAGGCGCTTTTCGGCAGACGCGTGGTTTTAGTCGATGATTCGATCGTTCGGGGTAATATAACAAAGGGACTCGTATATTTATTGACGCACCACTATGGCGTACGCTCTGTTCATATACGCGTCTTAAGCCCTCAGATTGATAAAGCGTGTCATTTAGGTGTTAACACACGAACCATTAACGAGCTTGTCTCTTCGCGATTTGGTAACGATGTTGAAAAAATTCGCAAATACTTAAAAGCGGATTCCCTTGCGTATATAACGGCCCATGGGCTGAAAGAGGCACTCACCGGCGATCCAAAAGCAAAAGGGTTTTGTATGGGGTGTATGGTCGGTCACCGGCCTCCGGTCGATGTGTTCGGGAATCGCAACTATCATCATTCGCCAAAAGAAAAAAAAGGCCAAAAAGTTTTAATTCCGCCATTTCCGCATATTCAGCGGCACTTTGCGTATAAAAAAATTGGTATTTTTTCCTATAAGGAGACGGGTATATGAAACGCCTTCGAACCGCTCTTCTTATTTCCGGTGGAGGCACGACTGCCGAGGCGATACTTGAAGCTGTCAAGAACGGTTCTCTTCAGGGCATTGAGCCAGTCGTGGTAATAGCGAGCGTTGCGGGGGCATATGGATTAACACGAGTAGAAAAATACAACATACCATCGGTAGTTGTCAACCGTAAGGAATTTTCCACGGCTTCTGAATTTGGTGAAGAGCTGCTTTCCGTACTCAAAAAATACGACGTTGATTTAGTTTCGCAAAACGGCTGGTTGCCTCTAACTCCTCTCAATGTGATTTCCGCATATCATGACAAGATCATCAATCAACATCCTGGGCGTCTCCCTGAGTTTGGTGGGAAAGGAATGTATGGGTCGCGGGTGACGTGTGCTACCTTGGCATATTTTCGTGTTACGCATGAGGAAAATCCATGGACGGCGAGCGTTGTGCATTTTGTAACGTCCGGATTTGATGAGGGAGCAATTATAAGCTCCAAAAAAATGCCGTTGGATATCGATCTGGCAACGATAACTCTTAGCGAGCTAACTCATGATCCTTCTAACCTTATGAAACAAACGAGGGACGTACAGAGAACATTATTACGGATTGAGCATGAAAATGTTATTGAGGCTCTGTCTCGTTTCGCGACAGGCCGAGTTTTAATGGTAAAACAACACAAATCGCTTGATACAAAATTTTCACATATATTGGCCGGTGCGAAAACATTGGCTATACAGTTATTTCCCAATGGCTAAAAAAACTATACTCATTATCGGTTCTGGCGGGAGAGAACATACTCTCGGGTGGAAATTGAGTATGTCGCCACTTGTTGAAAATATCTATTTTGCGCCGGGAAACGGCGGAACGGGGCAGGTGGGAGAAAACGTTGACATTTCTCCAGAAGACACTCCAGCGCTTGTCGATTTTGCAAAAACCCATGATGTTGACCTCACAGTTGTGGGCCCTGAGGCACCACTTGCTAACGCACTTGTCGATCGGTTCGCAGCAGAGGGATTATCCGCATTTGGACCAACTCAGAAAGCAGCGCGATTAGAAAACAGTAAGGCATGGGCTACGGATTTTATGAAACGCCATGGCTTACCCATCCCGCTATCTGCAATATTTACCGATGTTTCAAAGGCGAAAAAATATATTGATGCCTCAGGAGGATCCTGCGTTATAAAAGCAGACGGATTATGTCAGGGAAAAGGAGTGTATGTATGCGATTCAATTGAAGAAGCCTACAGCGCCGTAGAACAGTTAATGGTTAAAGCGGTTTTTGGGGAGGCCGGAAAGAAAATAGTGATACAGAAAAAACTTAGCGGGAAAGAAGTGTCGATGATGGCGTTTTGTGACGGGATCCACGCGGTTCCACTCATTGCGGCGCAGGATTACAAAAGAATATTTGATGGGGATCGTGGGGGCAATACCGGTGGCATGGGATCGGTAACACCGGCCACACGGGTAAAACCAACAGTATTTAAAAAAATCCACCGGTTGCTTGCTCTTACGGTTGATGCGATGAAAAAAGAAGGAATTCCGTTTCACGGTATTCTCTATGCGGGTATTATGGTTGTTGGTGATGACGCATACATTTTGGAATTTAATTGCCGGTTTGGAGATCCCGAAACGCAAACGCAACTTCCACTTTTAGAAAGTGATCTCTACACAATATTATTGTCATGCGTTAAAGGAAATTTATCAGCGGATATGGTGCGTTGGAGTGATAAAAAAGCCGTTTGTGTCGTCGTTGCCTCGGGCGGGTATCCTGGTATGTACGTTACCGGAAAAGTTATTCGCGGTTTGACAAGTGTTCTCGATCAAAATGGAATAATGATATTTCACGCAGGTACGGCAATTGATCATGATACGGTTGTTTCTCACGGTGGAAGAGTTTTAGGGGTCGTCGCTACGGGAAAAACGGTACAGGAGGTTCGGGAAAAAATATATACCTATATCAAAACAGTGATTGAATTTGACGGAATGTATTATCGAAAGGATATCGGACTTACCTAAATATATGATTACGCGTATTGAAGTTACCATGACGATACCGGATACTCGAGCATCCGTTTTGCAGCGAAAATTTTTGGCAAATGGATTTGCAACAGGACTCGTCCATGTCGTCGACGTATATACTTTGGATAAAGAGTTCTCTCAGAAAGAATTAATCAATATTGCAGCCCTTTTAACCCATCCCAAAACGCAAAAGAATGGAATGAATCGGGCTTTGGCACCGAAAGAATTTGCATGGGCTATTGAAGTAGGTTTTTTGCCTGGTGTTACAGATAACGTTGCCACAACAGCGAAAGAAATGATAGAGGATCGGTTAGGAAAATCATTTGGAAAAGAAGAAGGTGTGTATACATCTAAAGTCATCTACTTAGAAAAGCAGTTGAAAGAAAACGACGTAAGAAAAATTGCGGATAGTCTTTATAATCCGCTCATTGAGCGCGTCATCATAAAAAATAGTAGAGAATATACAAAAGACCACGGTATGGGAAAAAGTGTGCCTAAAGTGCATCTCACTTCTCAAAATAATATCTCTCACGTGAATCTCAATGTCGACGATATGACGCTTGTTGAAATTGGAAAGTTGGGAATTGCAAATACAGATGGAACCAGAAGAGGTCCGCTTGCTCTTGATTTGTCGTATCTTAAAGCAATACAAGCATATTTTAAAAAAAAGGGAAGAAATCCGACAGACGTAGAACTTGAATCCCTCGCTCAAACATGGAGCGAACATTGTAAGCATACTATTTTCTCTGATTCAATTGATGGCGCCCCCCAAGGGCTTTACCGCACGTATATCAAGGGAGCAACAAACCGGATCATTAAAAATAAAAGTAAACGGAATTTCTGCGTCTCCGTATTTACGGATAATTCAGGAGCTATAGCATTCGATCGTGATTATCTCATTACTCATAAAGTAGAAACACATAATAGTCCATCTGCACTTGATCCGTTTGGAGGAGCTATCACCGGCATTGTCGGAGTAAATCGTGACGCAATCGGATTTGGGCTTGGCGCGAAACCCATTATGAATATGTACGGATTCTGCGTCGGAAATCCAAATGACACAACGGTCCTTTATCGGGATTCCGTCAAAACACAACCCATGCTTTCGCCGCGAAGGGTCTTAGATGGTGTCGTCTCAGGAATTAATGCAGGGGGAAACTGTTCCGGAATTCCTACCCCGCAAGGCTTTGTGTATTTTGACTCCCGGTATAAAGGAAAGCCGCTTGTTTTTGCGGGAACCGTTGGCCTTATCCCTAAAAAAGTACATGGAGTGAAGTCGCATATGAAAAAAGCGAGGCTGGGTGATTTGATCGTCATGATTGGCGGTCGAGTGGGCCTTGACGGGATTCACGGTGCAACATTTTCCTCAGAGGCGCTTAATAGCGGGAGCCCTCAGGGGGCGGTACAGATTGGGGATCCTATAACACAGAAAAAATTAAGTGACGCCGTTGTTAACGAAGCGCGTGATTTGGGTTTATATACGAGTATTACCGATAACGGCGCTGGCGGCCTTTCCTGCTCAGTTGCTGAAATGGCCAAAGAGTCCGGCGGGTGCATTGTTGAGTTATCAAAAGTACCCCTCAAGTATGCAGGGCTTTCTCCTTGGCAAATATGGATTTCCGAATCTCAAGAGCGTATGACTCTCGCTGTGCCCAGCAATAAGTTAGGGGCACTTCAAAAGTTGATGAAGCGTCGTGCAGTAGAGGCGACGGTAATCGGTACATTTACAAAGTCAGGTAGGTGCATCGTAGAGTTTGACGGGAAGGACGTTATGGATATTGATATGAAATTCCTCCACGATGGTCTTCCCAAGCATACTTTACACCCAGTTTACGAAAGCAAAATGGCGTCAGCTCCTGTGACTCCATCAAATGCTGATTATTCCCAGACGCTGCTTTTGATGCTCTCACGGCAAAACATGGCCAGTTACTCGTATATTTCATCGCAGTATGATTATGAAGTGCAAGGAACGAGTGTTTTAAAACCATTACAGGGAAAAGGAAACGTGAATGGTGATTCGTTTGTGTTGTGCCCGCTTCTCAATTCAAGAACAGGTATTGTCTTATCCCACTCCCTTTATCCGTCCTATGGCGATGTCGACATGTATCATATGGCGGCAAGTACTATCGATACAGCGATCCGTAACGTTATAGCGGCGGGCGCCGATCCAACTAAAATCGCACTACTGGATAATTTTTGCTGGTGCAGTGGGAATGATCCCGTGAGGTTGGGACAACTCGTTCGAACGGTTAAATCATGTTATGACTATGCGGTGTCCTATCAAACTCCTTTTATTTCCGGTAAAGATAGTATGTTTAATGATTTCCGCGGATTTGATGGCAACGGTAATCCTATTTCTGTTTCGATCCCCCCGACACTTCTTATCTCAGCCATTGGCATGGTAAAAGATGTCGTGCACTCAGTGTCGCTTGATGCAAAAATACCCGGCGATCGTGTTTATCTTTTGGGTGACACCTATGATGAATTAGGTGGATCGGAGTATTATTCTTTTTTGAACGAAACCCAAGGCCGGTCTGGCTTTGGGAAAAATGTCCCTCACGTTGACGCCAAGAAAAATTGGAAATTGTACTGCGCTTTGTCCCGATGTATCACGGCAAATTATGTGGCTTCAGCTCAAAGCGTCGGACGTGGAGGATTTGCCATGGCCATGGCAAAAACAGCAATCGGCGGACAATTGGGAATCGATATAAACTTGCCATCTCTGTCAGAAAAAATACAGCGTACTGACAGCAGCTTATTTTCAGAAAGTCAGGGACGGATTCTAATCACAGTTGCACCAAAAAATGTTAAACGGTTTGAACTGCTGATGCGGGGGAATTCAATTACATTATTGGGTGAAGTGACAGAATCTTCGCGGGTTATTGTACGGGATCGTGATAATAATCCAGTTATTGATACTACAGTCGAAACGATGCAAAAGTCGTATGAGCAGACGTTTAAGGAATATTGATCTATGAAAAAGCCAAACGTACTTATTTTATCGGGGTACGGACTTAACACTGAAAGTGAAACAAAGTTTGCTTTTGAGAAAGCCCGAGCTGTAGCCGACATCATTCATATTAATGATGTGATAGAAAATCCCAAAATTCTTTCGCTATACCAAATTATGGTTTTTCCCGGAGGGTTTGCGTATGGAGATGATACCGGGAGTGGAAATGCATATGCAAGCAAATTGAAAAATCACCTTTGGAGTGAAATAGATCATTTTGCTCACACCGATCATTTGATTATCGGTATTTGCAACGGGTTTCAAATTCTTGTTAGTTTGGGTCTCGTGCCGGCATTGGGCGGCAAATATGGAGAAAAACAAGTTGCTTTGCTTGCCAACGAAAGCACGCGATATACGGTACGCTGGTGTGACGTTGAAGTCATAAATGATAGCCCATGGCTTGCCGGGATAAAAACGCTTCCAGTACCTATTGCACACGGGGAAGGAAGATTTTATGCAGATCCCAAGACATTGGGAGAAATGAAAAAGAAAAATTTAATTGCGCTTCGATACTGTGAAGGCGAAATGTATGACTTTCGACATTTACCCGTCAATCCGACGGGGACTCTTGAAAATATCGCCGGAATTACAGATGAAAGCGGACGGTTGTTTGGTATGATGCCGCATCCTGAACGGGCAATTTTATTTACCCAATTACCAGATTTTCCGAATCGCAAAGAGCATATGATGCGTGAGGGTAAACCGATCCCCGAAGAAGGACCGGGTATGCAGATATTCAGAAATGCGGTACACTATTTTTCTTAAGACCTATGAGAAACAAACCATATACCATCGCCACTCTCGGAAGTCATAGCGCTTTACAGATTCTCAAAGGCGCAAAAGATGAAGGATTTCGTACGCTTCTTGTTTCGGAAGAAAAGAAAGCATCATTTTACCGCCGGTTTCAATTCATTGATCGCATTGTTACCGTTTCGACATTTTCAGAATTTCCAAAAGTTGAAAAGCAGTTAGTACAAGATAATTGTATTTTGATTCCGCATGGGTCGTTTGTGGCATATTTAGGAAAAGAGGGAAATAAACGGTTGACGATACCTTATTTTGGAAACAAAAAAGTACTGGATTGGGAAGAAGATCGGGGGTTGCAGAGGAAATGGCTTTTGGCAGCTGACATACGTGTTCCTGACGAATATGCGCTTAAAAATATTGAATATCCGGTTATTGTAAAGTCCTTTGGTGCCGCAGGAGGATCCGGATATTTTTTTGCGGCAAATAAAGCTGATTTTGAGGCGAAAATCGGTTCAATGCCCTCTTCACGCTATGTCATACAACGGTATGTCGTGGGCGTAACGTGTTATCCACATTTTTTTTATTCACCGATTACCAATACTGTTGAACTTATGAGCATTGACAGGCGGTATGAAACAAATGCCGATGGATTGGGAAGAATTCCTTTTGCGTATCAAAAGGAAATGAACGTTGATCCTACCTACGTTGTTGTTGGTAATTCTCCTCTGGTTTTACGGGAATCACTGCTTCCTGAGGTATATGCAATGGGTGAACGGGTTGTTAAAGCGTCCAAAAAATTGATTGGAGGAGGTGGGCTTATCGGGCCATTTTGTTTGGAAACCATCATTACTCCTGATCAGAAGTTTTACGCTATGGAAATTTCCTGTAGAATAGTTGCCGGAACGAATCTTTTCACAGAAGGCTCACCGTATACGTATTTAACCTATGATGAACCGATGAGCACGGGGCGAAGGATTGCGCGTGAGATAAAAATTGCAATACGAAAGAAAAAACTGAGTGAGATATTACTGTAATTATGCAAAAATCGACGATAGCAGTTTTGGGAAGTCATAGCGCACTGGATGTATGCCGAGGTGCGAAAGACGAGGGGTTTGCAACGCTGGTTATTACGGAAAAAGGAAGAGAAAAAACGTACGAACACTACTTTGCGACCAACGGATCAATAGGATGTGTAGATGAGTGTCTGGAGTTAACCCATTTTTCAGATATATTAACGCCGCGCGTTCAGGCTGTCTTAAAAAAGAAAAAAGCGATATTCGTCCCCAACCGGTCTTTTGAAGCCTATTGTCATTTTGATTATGAAGCCATGGAAACCGCTTTCCTCGCGCCGATGTTTGGTAATAAACAGCTTTTGAAAATTGAAGAAAGGGAACGCCATCCCAATCAATATAATCTCCTTGACCATGCAGGTATCCGTTATCCCAAACATTTCTCTTCACCAAAAGAGATTGATCGCTTGTGCCTCATTAAAGTTTCTGAAAAAGAGCGGAAGTTCGAGCGGGCCTTTTTTCTGGCATCATCGCCAGCCGAATTTAAACGGAAAAGTGAAGAAATGTTAAAGAATGGAAAAATTTCAAAGGAAGCTTTGGACGCGGCAGTTATTGAAGAATATGTGTTAGGTGCTCAAGTAAATTTTAATTTCTTTTATTCTCCAATCCACAAGCGGCTTGAGCTTATTGGAACCGATACGAGACGACAAACGAATCTCGATGGGCTTTTGCGTGCACCCGCGCCGTATCAGGAAGATTTACTTACATCTACTGGAGTGTCGTATGAAGAAGCAGGACATATTGCTGTGACTGTTTTGGAATCGTTACTTGAGCAGGCATTTTCTTACGGCGAATCATTTGTTCGGGCCGCTTCCAAACATTTTGCTCCGGGTATTATTGGCCCATTTGCACTGCAATCTATTATCACTCCCGGTCCGCCAAAGAAAGATATCGTTGTCGTTGACGTGTCACCGCGTATGCCTGGTTCACCGGGGATTTCAGCGACGCCATATGGTGGATATCTGTATGGGAAAAATCTGTCGATGGGCAGACGCGTTGCCATGGAAATCCGGGAAGCTTTACGTATCAATCAAATAAAAAAAATAGTAACATAACAAAGCATATGAATGCTTTTGATTTTACGAATTACGTTTCACCATTCTCTTGGAGGTACGGGAGTGAAGAAATGCGAAAGATTTTCAGTGAACACCATAAATACGAATTATGGCGCAAAATTTGGGTCGCGCTTGCCAGAGCGCAGCACAAAGCAGGTTTGGTGTCAAAGGTAGAACTTGATGACCTTATTGCTCACGAGGCGGATATCGATATTGAAAAGATTTTAGAAATTGAAAAAGAGACACATCATGATGTCGTTGCGGCAATCCATGAATTTGCATCAAAAGCGAACGTTGGGGGCGGGAAAATTCATTTGGGTGCAACCAGTATGGATGTAGTTGATAACGCAGATATGATCCGAATTGTTGAAGCGCTTGCAATAACAGAAAAAAATCTCCAATCGCTTCTTACTATATTTGCCAATCTTATTGAAACCAATGCTTCAGTTGTATGTATGGGATATACGCATTTGCAGCCAGCGGAACCCACGACCGTCGGATACCGTTTTGCTCTTTATGCTCAGGACCTGTTGACGGATCTTTCTCATCTTCGCTTCGTTCGTTCAGAAATTAAAGGTAAGGGCATGAAAGGGGCGGTTGGGACAAGGGCAAGTTACACTCAACTCATGGATGGAGCAAAAATTTCAGCTAATGCGCTTGATATGGCTGTTATGGAGGAATTGGGAGTAAAAGGCGTTCTCATTGCCAATCAGGTATATCCGAGAAAATATGATTATCTGGTGGCAACACTTCTTGCGGGTATTGCTTCATCGGTGGCGAAATTCGCGAGCGATCTGCGCATTCTGCAGTCTCCATCTATCGGCGAATGGAGCGAGCCCTTTGGTAAAAAGCAGGTTGGCTCCTCGGCAATGCCGTTTAAACGTAACCCGATAAACAGCGAAAAAATTTGCTCCCTCGCCCGATATATAGCGGCTCTTCCTCAAGTGGCACTAGAGAACGCGACTCTTTCGCATCTTGAGCGGACGCTCGACGATTCGGCGAATAAACGAATAATTGTTTCAGAAGGATTTATCGCGTTGGATGAAATCCTTACTACTGCGTACAAAATTGTCGATGGTATTGGGATCCACAGAGAACGTATTGATTACAATGTAGCGCAATATGCTCCGTTTGCTGCAACTGAAGTACTTTTAGTGAAGTTGGTTGGAAAAGGCGCTAACCGTCAGGAAATGCATGAGCTTTTGAGACAAATTTCTATGGAATCATGGAAAGAAATTACTGAAGGTCGACCGAATTGCATGGAAAAATTGGTTTTAGCCAATACGCAGGTACGAAAATATCTGAAACCGGAAGTTATTCATCACTCCTTTGATGTTTCCCATCACATTGGAGACGCTCCCCAGCGCGCTACGGAATTGGTAAGAAAAATAAAGAAGGAGATTGGGACTATATGAAGAAGCCGTTCGTTGCCGTGCTTATGGGCAGTGATTCCGATTTGCCGGTCGTACGGGAAGCCCTCGAAACTCTTGAGGAGTTTGGCGTACCTTTTGAGATCAACGTTTTTTCCGCCCACAGAAGTCCCGAAGATACCGTTTCCTATGTAAAAAGTGCCCAAACACGCGGAGTGCGCGTATTTATTGCAGCAGCCGGTGGTGCAGCTCATCTGCCGGGAGTGGTGGCAGCCTATACAACGATGCCGGTTATTGGAATTCCGATTCTGTCTAAATCACTTGGGGGAATTGATTCGTTGTATTCGATTGTCCAGATGCCGCCTGGTATACCCGTTGCCACCGTCGGGATTAACGCCGCTAAAAATGCAGCACTTCTTGCTATCCAGATTCTCGGGCTCTCTGATATCCGCCTTACCGAGGCGCTTAGTGCATATAAAGTGAAGCTTAAAAAAAATATACTTGAAAAAAACAAAGTCTTTCAAACGAAAGGATGGAAAACCTATGGTATCAAGTAAAGCCATTGTAAATGCATTGCCTTATGTACTTACGACCGTCGAGATTGACGGGTTAGGAAAAAAGTATCAAGGGAAAGTACGGGATTTTTATATAAAAAAAGATACACGTATCCTCGTTACAACGGACCGGCAGAGCGCCTTCGACGTAATTTTGGGCCAAATCCCGTTTAAAGGAGCGGTGCTCAATCAGTTGGCCGCATTTTGGTTTGAAAAAACCAAGCATATCATTGCCAATCACATGATCAGCGTTCCGCATCCGAATGTGCTCATTGCGAAAAATTGCACACCAATCCCTGTCGAAATGGTTGTACGCGGATACATTTCAGGAGTCACAAAAACATCTATTTGGTATTCCTACCAGCAGGGAGAGCGAATGATTTATGGTTTGAAGTTCCCAGAAGGTCTTCATAAGAATCAAAAATTACCAACGCCCGTCATCACGCCGACCACTCACGGTGGGGGAAAAGGCGGGCATGATGAGCGGTTAACTCGCGTAGAGATTACTAAGCGGGGTATTGTTGAGAAAAAACTGTATGAACAGATGGAAAAGGCAGCGTTGGCACTTTTTGCTTTCGGGAGTGCGCTTTGTAAAAAACGTGGTCTTATCCTTGTCGATACGAAATATGAATTCGGACTTGTGGATGGAAAACTGACGCTCATGGATGAAATACATACACCGGATTCGTCTCGATTTTGGATAGCCAAAACGTACAGTGAGCGTTTTAAAAAGGGGCTGGAGCCGGAAAATTTTGATAAAGAATTTTTGCGACTGTGGTATGCCAAACGCGGATACAGAGGTGACGGTAGGCCACCCGCAATGACCAATGAACTTATCGTCGCTTTGGCTAAACGGTATATAGCTGTGTATGAAAAAATAACTGGGAAAAAGTTTAAGGGATATACATATCCGATTGAAAAGGAAATTTCCAAAACGGTTATGAATTATATAAAAACTGCATGAAAAAAATTACTTATGCAGAGGTAGGTGATAACTACTCGACGAAGGATCCAATAAAAAAGCTGGCACTGAGCGCTGCCGCTAAAACATCCGCGAACTTAAAAAAACAGGGATTTGAAGAAATTTCTGATACCAGAGGCGAGTCTGCATTTGTGTGGAAGCAGGGAAACGTTCTTATGGCATCAGTCATTGAAGGTTTGGGAACGAAGAGTTTAGTTGCTGATAATATGCGGGCGTTTACCAAAAAAACATATTATGATGCAATCGCCCATGATACTGTTGCGACGATTATTAATGATCTTACCACTGTTGGTGCAACACCTCTCGTTATTCATGCGTATTGGGCAATTGAAAGTAATGAGTGGCTAGCTGATAGGGTTCGCATGAGTGATCTCATTGTTGGATGGAAAAGTGCGTGCGATATAGCCGGAATTACATGGGGAGGCGGAGAGACACCAACGTTGAAAGGAATTACAGTTCCCGGTAGCATCGATTTGGGCGGATCGGCCGTAGGGATCATTCCTACTGAGAAACGCTTAATCACCGATAAAAAAATAAAAGCAGGCGATCGCATTCTCTTTCTTCATAGCAGTGGTATAAATACCAACGGATTGTCACTTGCTCGAGCTGTAGCCAAGCTTTTGCCCAAAGGGTATGCCACTAAGCTTCGTAATGGCAAGCTGTACGGCGAAGCATTGTTATCCAAAACGAATATTTATGCGCAGCTTTTGGAAAAAATATATAGAAACGGTATCGACATTCATTACATTTCCAATATTACCGGTCATGGCCTCCGAAAAGTTATGCGTGCGCGCCCGAATTTTACCTATATGATTGAAAAAATATTTGATCCTCAGGAAGAGTTCTTGCTCATCCAGAAGTTTGCCGAACAAACTGAACGGCAAATGTATGAAACATATAATATGGGTATGGATTATGCGTTGTTCGTATCGCCAAAAGACGTTAAGCAGGTTCAAGATATCATCAAAATTGGAGGGTACGAAAGCATTAACGCTGGATATGTCAAAAAAGGGAAACGGCAGGTGGTGATCCTACCCAAAAACATTGTTTTTTCTTCCGATTCCCTTTCTTTACGTTAAGTGTCATTATAGTTATTGACGTAGGACTATGTTTTTGGTATCTTAAACCATGCCGACCAAATATATTTTTGTATCAGGTGGCGTAATTTCTGGATTAGGTAAGGGCGTCACAACAGCTTCAATTGGTCTCCTTCTCCAAAGTCGAGGATATAATGTTACCCCCGTTAAATGTGAAAATTACTTAAACATCGACGCTGGACTTATTAACCCTATCGAACACGGTGATCCGTTTCTTTGCGACGACGGCACCGAAGCGGACATGGACATGGGCACATACGAAAAGTTTTTGGGGAAAAACATGTACCGGCATAACTTCATCACGTTAGGACAAATTTATCAGGCTGTCATTCACAGAGAACGAAACTTCGGGTATGAAGGAGAAGATGTTGAAGCAATCCCCCATGTGACGGACGAAATTCTGAATCGCATTAAAGAAGCCGGTGAAAAAGAAAATGCGGATATCGTTATCATTGAACTTGGAGGGACGGCCGGCGAATATCAAAACGTATTGTATTATGAAGCCTCCCGCATTCTCACCCGAGACCGGAAAAACTCGGTCGTCCATGTTCATGTCAGTTATTTGCCGACCCCGAGCCATTTGGGTGAGCCTAAAACCAAGCCGACACAACTATCGGTAAAAATGCTCAACGGTATGGGTATTCAGCCGGATTTTATCGTCGCGCGAGCCGAAAAGCCGATGGATGAACGGCGTCGCGATCGTTTTGCTCTTTTCTGCGGAGTTGATGGCGACAACGTCATAGATAGTGTTGATATGAAAAGTCCGTACGAAACCGCTCCCCATTTGGCAAAACAGAAGCTGGACGAAAAAATTTTAACAATGCTCGGATTACCGCTTCGGAAGCTTGATCTTACTAAGTGGGAGACGATGGTTGAAACGGTGAGGGCAAAAAAGAGCAAGAAGAAAACTATCGCTATTGTAGGAAAATATTTTGCTACAGGAGAATATCAATTGCGTGACAGCTACGCTGCCCTTATGGATGCCATTGATCATGCCGCGTGGGCACAAGGCGTTGAAACCGACGTTAAATGGATTCAGGCGGAGCGCCTCGAAAAGGGAAATCTTGAAGACCTCAAAGACGTCAATGGAATTATCGTTCCTATCGGATGGGGTCCGAGAGGTGTAGAGGGTAAAATTAAGGCCGTTCATTTTGCCCGAGTCGAATAAGATTCCGTATTTGGGCCTTTGTTACGGTATGCAGCTTGCAGTTGTCGAATATGCACGAGGTGTGCTGGGATATCCGACAGCCCACACGCTGGAATGCGATGCCAATACGGCGTATCCGGTCATTCATATGATTCACGGTCAGGAAGAAATTTTAAAGCGCCGTGCGTACGGCGGAACTATGCGGTTGGGCCGTTGGGAGTGTCAGGTGAAGGAAGGGACCATAGCTGATGAGTGTTACAGAAAGTATCACGCGTACGATAATCCTGCCAAACGTACCGTCTGGGAGCGCCACCGTCACCGCTATGAATTTAATGATGAATTTGCCGGCGATTTTGAAAAGGCAGGTATGATACTGGCAGGGAGATCAACGGTCGAGCACCTTGTTGAAATCGTTGAACTTCCCAAATCAGTTCACCCGTTCTTTGTGGGGACGCAATATCATCCGGAATATCGTTCGCGGCCTCTTCAGCCCCATCCGATATTTTTAGAGTACCTCGCGAGCCTCTAAGGCGCTTGTTGTCGCCCCCTTTTCATGATAAAATAGCACTCTATGGCGAATATTGGCCGGTGGACAAGTGCTGAAGGTGAACCCGCGAAGACCGTCACATTTCATGTTGGCGACACCATTCGCGTGCATTACAAGCTGATTGAAAAAGAAAAAGTTGCAGGAAAAACAAAACGTGAAGTTCATGAAGAAACACATGAGCGCACGCAGGTATTTGAAGGAATTGTCATCTCCATAAGAGGCGAAGGTGTTAATGCAATGTTTACTGTTCGGCGTATCGGAGCGGCGGGAGTTGGCATTGAGCGTATTATTCCATTACAATCTCCATGGATTAAGAAACTTGAAGTGAAAAAGTCCGGAGATGTACGTCGTGCGAAGCTGTATTATCTGCGAGATCGTACTGGGAAAGCCGCTACGAAGATAGATGAAGTCGCTGCCGCACAAACAACTACTGGGTAAATTCGGTGAAGATTTAGCCGTTTCCTATCTTAAAAAACACGGGTACTCCATCATTGACCGTAATTTTAAAGCCCGTTATGGTGAAATTGATATCATTTGCATCCAAGAAGATACCATTGTGTTTGTTGAAGTAAAAACACGTGTTGGTGCGGCATTTGGTAAACCCGAAGAAGCCGTAACGCCGCGAAAACTTCATGAGGTTATTCAAACGGCGCAGTATTTCATGGTAACTCATAAAAACGTTCCCGAGGCCATGCGCATTGACGTTATTGCAATTGAACTAACCCGCAACAAAGAAGTCATATCGTTCAATCATTTGATAAGTGTTACGTAAGATCATTTATTGTTACACTATATGTATGAAACCCCAATCTCTTAGCCGTTACATCTGGCTTTCAATTGCGGCTGCAATTGTAACGATTGTTTTAAAAAGTATCGCGTATTTTCTGACCGGATCCGTGGGTTTGCTTTCGGATGCCGCTGAATCGCTTGTCAACCTGATCGCGGCAGTAAGCGCGTTCGTAATTATTCAAATTGCGGAACGGCCGCCTGACGAAAATCATGCATACGGACATACCAAAGCCGAATATTTTTCAAGCATCGCGGAAGGTGCTTTTATTTGGATTGCTGCTGTTGTTATCGCGTACACTGCCATTGAACGATTAGTACATGGCGCATCCATTAACCAGCCGATTGAAGGTATTAGCGTTTCCGCTTTTGCGTCTGTCATTAATTTAGCCGTAGCAATAGTGCTTCTTCGTGCAGGGAAAAAGCACCGGTCCATTACTCTTGAGGCAGATGCACATCATTTGTTTGCGGACGTATGGACGTCAGCGGCAATTATTGCAGGAATTATCGTCGTCATGATCACGAATATTCAGATTTTTGACCCGATTATTGCTCTTCTGGTTTCTTGTAACATTGTAGTGACTGGTTATAAAATCATCCGGCGATCTGCGTTAGGCTTTATGGACACATCGTTGCCGGAAGAAGAACTCGTCATTATCCGGTCAGTATTGGATCGTTACTGCACACACGGTATTCAATATCACGGACTTCGCTCGCGAGAGTCGGCATCGAGACGGTTTTTATCGTTTCATCTATTGGTGCCGGGCACATGGAGCGTACGCAGGGGTCATGATTTGCTGGAGACGATCGAGAAGGATATACGGGATAAATTCGATAAAGTGACCATAACCACGCATCTTGAGCCTCTTGAAGATCCCCGTTCCAATGAGGATATATCGATTGATCGAACGTAGGGAGTATATAACTCGTTCTGGCGTGTCAATACTTCAAAGAGAGGTTTGCTGAGGAAAATCACAGTACTTGCATCAGTTACTGACCTTAAATCACGTTTTGTACCGTTCTGGCGGTCTTTTTGGTATAATGCACCCCATATGACGGCAAGTAGAGAAGCGCAAGCCAGTTTCCGAGATAGTCCTTGGAGATTGCCCCAAAGAGCATTACAGGGTATTACGCCGCTGGCGATTGATTTGATGTATAAGGGAGGATGGTTCAAAGATACAAAAATCGCAGAAGTTTTAGGTAGCGGAGGCGAGGTTCTTCCAGATGATGTGACTCTCTCGGGGTTGCAGATTACGATAAACGCTGTTAATACGCTGATGTCATCTGGTCACAAAGGTGAATACGTGAACCGGACGATTCTTGGGGGAGCCATGGATGTCTTTGATGGCTCATTGGCGCGTCATAAGCATATGGCCTCACCTGAGGGAGCGGTGAAAGATGTTCTTGCTGACCGAATCAGTGAATTATATATGGCTAAGGTCATCTATGAAAATAGAAAAAGATATGACGGTTGTCCAAATAATTTGGAACACAGTCTCAAAGCTGCCTTTCAATATTCTACGGTTACGAAAGCTTTTAGCGAAATGAGCGGGGTTCATACCAGTGAAGGCGGGTTGGGCAGTATGATTGAGCGTCGGAGAGTACTCTTAATCACATTATTCGATTTGGGGATACTCAATAACACTTCCAATGAGTTTTTTAAACAGAAACTGCTTCACGACATAGATGAAAATAACAGGTTTTTAATTAACGGTAGTCTGGAGCGTGCCAGAATGAGAACGAAGCGTATTGTGTTAGATCGGCTGCTCAGATTGACTCATTGGGATAATCTGGCAAGGAGCAAATCAGATTCGCCGGCGGCGGTTGAAGCGCGAAAGTATGTTGCAGTTGTTATGATGAATAAAAGAGAGGGCCTCGATATCGTTCGTGGGCTTAATGGCCTGACACATAGAAAGATTTATCCGGCTGCAGAATCTCTCCTGAGCAATTACCCCTATATTTATGAAAGTCAGAAAGAAACAAAAGACTTTCTTAAACAAGCCCTTTCGATTGCGAGGCTTTCATAATTTTTCTCTTCGCTCACAAGTTCGTTGTTGGTTGATCGGGAGATCTACGTGGTTCTGTCGGCTGAAAGATGCGATGCCGGTTTATAAAAAGATAGGTGCCGAAAAGAAGGACTATGATGGCGCTTATCCGTATAGCCAGCTGGCTTCCGAGGTGTTCGCCTGCAAATCCTATCTCAATGCTTCCCAACGGGCTGAATCCCATAAAAACGAGGGTATACAGGCTCATGACTCTGCCCCTCATGCTGTCATCGACCTGATGCTGGATAACGGTGTTTATCATGGCAAATTGCGATACCAGTCCTGTTCCGACAGCGAATAAAAGAATAAGTGCGATTGGTACGCTCGTAACCAACGTGAAAAGAAGAAGTGCAATCGAGAAAAAAATTGTCCCCGACAGGATGAATGTGATTGGGTTAAATTTGTGTGAGTACGCCGAGATGATAAATGTGCCAACCAAGGCACCCAAGCCGGCTGCTGCGTAGAGATAGCCGAGTCCGGCTGCGGTAAGATGAAAGGTTTGCGTTGCGATAACAGGCATAAGCGTCGCGTAAGACCAGCCGAAAATTGATACCACACCGGCAAGAATGATAAGTGATCGAATAACCGTGTGGTTATATGCGTATCGCAGTCCTTCTTTAATTGCGGCGATCGGATCGGAATGAATGTGAGCGACTGTTAGGGGCGTGGTGATAAAGCGCAACGCGATGATGACGGCGATATAGCTCACCCCGTTAAGGATGAATGCCATGCCCGTTCCTACGGCCGCGATAAGGAGTCCTGCAATACTGGGTCCGATAACGCGTGCGGCATTAAACATACCTGAATTAAGCGCTATAGCTGAAGCAAGTGAGCCTTTATTGTCGATGAGCTCTGTAACATACGATTGACGGGCGGGGGAGTCGAGCGCGTTGACGACCCCGAGCCCAAAGGCTAAAAGAATAATTTCCCAAACCGTCACCACATGGGTGATCGCAAGAATACCAAGTGTAAACGCCAGAATCATAGACGCCGATTGGGTAAATATAAGGATAATTTTTTTGGGGTACCTATCGACTATGACGCCGCCGATAAGAGATAAAAAGAGGGACGGAATAGTAGCGGCTGCAGCATCAAGTCCTACAAAAAATGCCGATCGAGTGAGCTGAAATACCAGCCAGCCCTCTGCGACGATCTGGAGCCATGTGCCGACAAGTGAAATAAGCTGACCGGCAAAATAGAGTTGGTAATTTCGGCTGTTAAATGCGGGAAGGGCGTTTTTAATGCGGCCACCCCACCCTATATTTTCCCCGACGCTCAACTCAGGACTTTCATTTTCGATATATTCATCATCAGGTTGTGTTATTTGTGCCATAGTTTTATGAATAACAATGAAGCGGTGCAAGCTTTGGCGGTTTGAGGTTACTTCTATAGTATACAATAAATGTCCATTGGGTCGCGTTTTCGTATGGGGGCTATTCTATGCGATTCCGTCTCTCTAATTCTCTCGCTCTTCGCGTTTCACGTAGTTCACTCTCCAATTCCTGACGAATCTGGGGATCCACGATATCAATTCGCACCATGGCAACGTTCGAAGTGGTTATAAACGTTCCTATTGTCGATTCGCCTTCTTTTAAGGTCATGTCGTTGTGCATGGGATATTGCTCCGATCCTTCTCCATATTTTCTGTTTTTCCGATGATGAAGAGCAGTTGCGGATAACAGGGAGCCTGAGAGTAATGGGACTCCGGAAGCGACGTCCTCCATTTTGATTATCGCTTCACCATTGGCTACTACCTTTGAACAATCTGCGCAAAATGCGCTGGCTTTCTGAAGTTTTTTTGACATTTATGCCGAGTGTCCCAAATGCGGAACACTTCGAATTGTATTTTAGCAGAATCTACGGGACTTTTCAGCAGTGTTAGATTCAAATTCCCCGTATATGCTTAAAATTGAGGGGCTTACCTCGTTCATTTTGTTGATTTTTTAGAGAGGTTGTAGGCGACGGCAGAGCGAACGAGGTTTTTGAGTGAGGGTCCATTGATGGTATCCCCCTTGTGAAGATCAATCGATCGCCATTTATTGCCTTTAAGCCCGTTGTTGAAAAGCTTGTCCGGATCTGGGATGTTTGCGCCCTCTGAAAATGTCACTTTTATCTTATCTTTATGAGCGTTCGCCACGCAGATGAGTCCCCCCTTTGACCAACACGGGGAGCCCATCCATTTCCATTCTTCGAGTATCTCGGGGTCAGCATCGTGAATGATTTTGCGGATATTGGCAAGCATTGGCCCACGCCAGTCGTTCAATCGAGCAATGAGTTGATCAATTTGTTCGCTTGGTTTCATTTAGTAATATATATTACAATATTAGTTCTTTGTCAAACCGTAGGTTCGTAAGGATCTCCGGAGTGTTCTGTATTTGTGACCTCATAAAGAAACGCAACAAATTAATGGATCTTTATAAGGGGAGGAGTATTTGAGATCAACTACCTTATGTGCGGATTAAGCCTATTTAATACAGTCTTTAAAAGTTAAGATTTTGTAGCGCGTGTCGCAATATACATTACCAGCATTCCTATGAGGTAACCTTTACAGATTGCGACAAACTCATTGAATTGCGACTGGCTGCCAGAAAATTTAGCAACCAGCAACAAAATAACCCACACAATCAGGACTACCAGAACAAATGGCCATATTGGATATTTCGTTTTCACAAACCCCATTCGCCACCATCTTATAAGTCCTAAGAGTCCAAGGATAACAAACAGGAGAGCAACTATCTGTGCTGGTGAAGCCATACATTAAGCATATGCCTGATAAATTATGGCGTCAATGATAGTTGGTATGATGCAAAAAAGCTCCCACTTAGAGAGTTTATTAAATTTCAGCCTTGATGTGAGTTCACAGGGTCACCGGTGGAACCCCTGTTCGCCAGCCTGATTAAGACGTATTATAAACTTCAGGACCTTGGTTTTACAGAAGTAAACGGTAATATAATTATTCTTAATTATGACTAAACACCAATTAAATGTTGGTTTTATAGGTTGCGGAAGAATCGCTACACTTCATAGATTAGGCTATATAAATAACCCGAATGCTAAACTTACTGCCATTTGTTCCCGACATAAAGACGAGATAAATAGAATTGCGCGCGATTGGCATATTGAACACGTTTATACCGATTATCACGAAATGTTGTCAAATACGGAAATAGACATGGTTGAAATTCTCACTCCTCATAATGCGCATTTCCAAATAGCTAGTGCTGCAGCCAAAGCAAAAAAACATATAAGTTTACAAAAAGTTCCGGTCATGACTCTCAAAGAGTATGACGAGCTAGTGAAAATAGTAAAACAAAATAACGTTAAATTTAGGGTTTTTGAAAATTTTCGTTTCCATAAACCATATCAACGAGCATTAGAATTAATTGAAAGCGGTAAATTGGGAAAGGTAAAAACCGTTAATCAAAGAATGTGGGCGAGTTATAAAACCAGTAAGGAATGGCCGTACCCTCTTAAATCCCTCGCCTGGAGAATGAAAGAAAGCGCTAATTATTCTTCTCCCACGTTATTCGATGACGGTTTTCACAAGCATAGTATTGCGCAATTATTTTTACCTGCTATCAGCAGTGTCAAAGTTTGGTGTCAAAAAGCGAAACTTAAGGGGCTACTCCAGCTCGACGTCCCAAGTGTTGTCATTTATGAAACGAAACATAAGGATACGTTTGGAACCTGGAATGTCTCAACCTATCCAAGTCTGCCAATCAGGTCTCATTACTATACCTGCGATGAATTACTAGAAATAACGTTAGAACATGGTTTAATTTTTGTATATGGATGCACCGGAAATATGCTCAAAAAAGGTATTGATTGGATGGACGAAAAAGGCATTTGGCATAATGAAATTATCCCCAACTCGGATTGGAAATACTCATTTATAAACTCAACTCAAAACTTTATCGATTCGATTCTATTTAACAAAAAAGCAAGTCTTAATGAAAAAGAGGCCAGAGACGTACTTAAAATTACTTTAGCAACGGTAAAAAGTTTTAAAACCAATGGGGCAAGCATTAGTACTGTTGACAATGAAATTAAAACTATTAACCCCTCGCAGGGTCTGGAACTTATTTAGCCTTGGAAATTTGATGACAAAAAGATCGGTTAGCCTATTTGGCCTTAAAAATGTGCTTTGTGAGCCCGCAGGGATTCGAACCCTGAACCAATAGCTTAAAAGGCTACTGCTCTACCGTTGAGCTACAGGCCCGGTAAAATAAAATGTCAACAAAATTTTTTCAGGTCTGACACCGTTGATGCCCCAAAGGGCACTTCTCGACTTCGTCGAAGGCGGCTACAGGCCCGTCTATTGCTTCATTATATCAAATTTTAGGCTCATTGAACAAAAAGAGAGAATTGAGTATGATAGGTGCCAATGAACACGCCACCGAAGGGCATTCATGGAGAGGTGTCCGTTAAGACGTACGTTATTTTCCTTGCCATCATAACTTTTTTTGCTCTCGTTATTCGTGTCATCGGACTGAATCGCGTTCCTCCGGGAATTTCCACAGATGTTCTTTTATACTTTTCAAACGCGAGGGCAATTGCTGAAACCGGTAAAGATATTTATGGTCGTGTTTTTCCACTGTATTCATCTCACAAAGGATTTCTGGTGAGCCCCGTGACGATGTATGCGATTGCACTGGTGTATAAAATTTTCGGATTCTCCCATGTTATCAGCTATGTGCCAAATATAGTTTTGGCGACGGCGAGTATCGTATTTTGCGCACTCCTTGCGACCAAGCTAATAGGGAACCGGCGAATCGGGCTCATTTCCGCACTTCTCGTTGCCGTTTCACCATGGCATTACCATCTCTCTCGGACGGGCTTTGAGGGAGTATTTGGTTTTTCCTTGGTTCTTATTGGTATTTATTGCTCGGTTATGGCGATTAAGCGACCGGCATGGTATATTGTGTCTTTTGTGCTTTTTGTTTTGGCGACGTTTAGTTACAAGGCTATAAATGTATTTTTAGTTCTCTATCCGATTCTATTTTTCCTGACTGTTGCAAAAAAACTGGTGAAGATGAAATATGTCATTGTATTTACCTTGGGCATTTGGATCGTTATCGCATTTCAATGGTTTATGTTATTCGCGTATTACCATGATACATATTCAAACGGATTTGTCAGCAACAATATTACAAGAGCCAAGTTGGATAGTGATACAGAAAGACTTCAATCCGATGCGCCGCATTTGGTACGTATCATAGCGAGCAATGTGCCGCTCTCGCTGTCGCGGATATTATTTGCGAATTACGCGCATTTTTTCTCTCCCCAATATCTTCTGACGCTCGGAGATAATGATTTACGATATTCAACCGGCGGGCAGGGGCAAATTTATCTCGTTGATGCGTTTCTTATGGTCACGGGCATTGTCTGGCTTATCAAAAAAAAGAAACCTATGGCTCTCGCATTTCTGGCTGGAATTATTGTTATCGCGCCTCTTGCATCTCTTATTTCCGATGAGGAATATGCTGTGAGAACCTTTATTGCGGTATTCGCCCTTGCGATTTTAGGAGCGTGCGGGATGGAGCAGTTGATTATGGCACGCATGTCTATACTGCGCAAGAAATTACTTCTTACGGCACTTGGCATTATTTACATTTGTTCGTTCGGGCTCTATCTGTACCGCTATCATTTTCTTTACGTGCAGTATGGGAGAGAGGCATGGGGCGGTGTGAATAAGGATGTATTTGTTGAAGCATATAAACAAATACCGAATTACAAACACATAACTTTCGGCATGACTTCTGAGTTCGATTATATGGAATTTATGTATTGGAACAAATTACCGGTTACCCAAATGCAACACACGCTTTCTACTTATGATGATAAAATGCTCACGTATAAAAATATTAATTTTGTCAGGCTATGCAGTTTTCAGGGAGATTATCTCTATTTCGGATCGCTCAGGGATGGCGAACTTCTTTACACCCATGATACCTGTTTTAAAGATGTGGAGCCGCTTAAGCGATACTATTTGCCAAAAACGCTGATTTGGCTCTGGAAAACGTACGATCAAACGAGCGTAAAGCCCAAAGAACTCTGAAACGCCTCACTCATTGCATTTAAATTCACCGATCTGATACGCTTGAAGTATGGCGAGAAGAATATCCAGCGGTCAAAATTTGAGAAACGCCGCATTCCTTGTCGCGGGCATCGCAGTTGCGATTCTCATCCTTCGTACGGAATGGCTTCATGCATATATTTTGCATTTGAATAAACTTGATTACATCGGCGCCCTCTTGGCTGGATGCTTTTTTGTTTCCACGTTTACCATCGCACCCGCGTCAATCGTGCTTTTTATACTCGCCGAAACTATGCCTCTGTGGGTGCTTGCTCTTCTTGCCGGTTTGGGTGCGATGATTGGAGATTTTACGATTTTTCAGTTTATTAAAAACGATGACCTTGCCAAAGAGATGTACGTGCTTTTTAAACAATTAGGCGGAAAAAAACTTCGTCATCTTCTTCATTCCAAGCATTTTCATTGGATGCTTCCCGTTGTCGGTGCTCTGATTATCATTTCACCGCTTCCTGATGAGCTGGGGGTGAGCCTTATGGGAATATCGAAACTTAAAACTCGGTATTTCCTGCTTTTATCGTTTCTTTTAAACACTGCAGGAGTATTTTTACTCTTAAGCGCTTCAATATTTTTTAAACCGTAATTTACTTTCCTTTTTTAAGAGCCGTCAGGATGGTTTCCAGCGGGGTTGTCGCGACAGCCGTATACTTATCAGCGCCACCGTAGTAGATATACAGAACATCATCTTTTATAACCTGTCCGCAGGAAAATACGGTGCCCGCGCGGTATCCGTTATTTTCATACCATGTGAGAGGCTCCAATATGGGGTTATGCAGGCGTGCAAGAATTTTCATAGGACTTTTAAGATCTAAAAGAGCGGCGCCCATGCGATATTTCGTATCTTCGCGGGATACCCCGTGGTAGAGAAGTAACCAGCCGTCCTCGGTTCGCTCCGGCGGTCCGTCAAGACCGATTTTTAAATTATCCCATGAATTTACGCGCGGCATCATAAGCGGATGGCCGCCCAGCCAGTGATTGTCATCAAAGTCTAAATCGCTGACAAAATCGATCCAAATGCATGGGGGTAAACGGTGAAGGACAACATACTTATCGTCAATTTTCGCAGGTAATATGCAACTGTCCTTATTGTCCATGCCGGGTGCCGAAATAAGCTTCGGCCGGGTCCAGTTCCAGTTATGCGCGACAAAATCATCCACTTTAATTGTTGAAAGTCCTATGCGCGGGGGATTAATGCCGTCATACGCGGTATAGCACATATATATGGTATCGTCGATTTTCGTGAGCCTCGGGTCTTCGCATCCGGAAAATCCCGGTTGATGTTTGATTTCAAATCCCTCGCGCGGCACGTATACCGGTTCACTGAGGCGTTCTTCGACGTGTAATCCGTCAGAGCTTGATGCGTACCCGAGTACCGATGTATCGTCATCTCCCATAGCGCGGTAGAGAATATGGGTTTTATCGCCGGCATAGATCGCTCCCGCGTTAAATGTATATTTGGATTCCCATGTATGTTCTTTTATCGGGGATATAATCGGGTTTCCTTCAAAACGGGCCATCATTTCGGCATGTTTATGATGCGGATTGACTGTCGGATTATGTTTTAATTCATCCAGAAGATCATTTAACGTAATACTCGCTCGGCAGATTGAGGTATCGCACGCGCTGTAATAGATAAAAAATTGTCCCTCATCAAGCATTGCACCAGAGGGGAATATGACATTGGGCACCATACCGTACAGTTCATATTGTTCTTCCGGAACCAACAGTGCATCGAGTGTTTGTCCGACGAGTTTTTGCGGGTTGGTTAGATCCAGAAGAGCAGCGTCAATACGAAACACACGATTATTGGCAAAATAATTTTCAATGTAGCAAAATACCAGAACCCATCCCTCATCCGTCTTTACCGGCGCCGCCCCCACTTCGAGTTGATCCTGATCTGTGTGAAAAATAGGAATTCTGTGCGCGTCGAGATCTTTATACCATGAATTCCAAAATTCCTGATCCCATAATTGTTCGATCGAGTCAAGAAGCGCTAAGCAAATTCTTGACGGAGGCCGATCCGTATTTGCAGTGACGACAACGGCGATTTTCCCATTTATCCGTTCAGGGAATAGTGCCATCGCTTTCGCATTAAACGGTGTGACCAAGTGGCGCTCCTGTAGCTGGTCCAGATTATCGGTAATTCCGACGCCAACTTTAATCCCGTCGGCATTGGGAGGCCAGTTTCCTAAAGCCGTATAAAAAATGTAATACTTCCCTTCAAATTTTGTTATTCTTGGGTCCTCACATCCGTATTTCTCCCACTTTTCCTGCGGGGCAATCAGCTGTCTCCTTTTTCTGAAATGGACTCCGTCACCGCTTTGGGCCACACCGATAGTTGAAAGTTTTAGTCGCTTATCGCTATAGAGGTGTTCGACAGAGAGCGCGCGGTACACGAGACTATACACAGATCCTTCTTTAATGATTGATCCGTTAAACGCCGCTTCAGCTTCCCAACTGTTATCCTTGGTAGGAAAAAATAGCGGGTTGTCTTTTGATCGCTTTGTCGTGACCATATACTAAGCGTATCATGAGCTCTCTATTGTTCGTCAAGAGCAAAAAACGAGATTTATGTTGGATAAAAGTGTTGTTTGGCAAATCGTTTTCTCAGTTCCGAAATGACAATCATCAGGCTGCAAAACGCAACACTTATAAGAAGCGGGCTCTGGTGGGGGTTTACAATATGAAAGACTTTTTGAAAGAGGGGGATGTGAGCTATGGCTATTTCGACGCACGTTGCCGCAATGGGAATAATGATCCAATTGTTTTTGATATGTCCAAGAGAGAATATTGACCGATCGCCCGTTATAACATCAAGAAAAATATATACCTGTGCCAAAGCGATTATGGCGAACGCAAGCGTTCTTGCCATATCAAGATTGTTGTGTTGCCACCCGATCCAGAATGCGAATAATGTACTTACTGCCGTGAGCGCGCTTACTTCAATAAACCACCTAAGATCAAATGAAGTGAATAACTCCTGCTCGCTTCGAGGTGAATGATGCATGATGTTGTGATGTGTGGTGTTAAGTGCAAGCGCAATTGCAGGAAGTCCGTCGGTAATCAGGTTAATGTAGAGAATTTGAATTGGTAAAAGGATAAACGGCCAGCCCAAAAGAGTGCCCGCAAGAAGAGAAAGTATTTCTCCGATATTACTTCCAATAAGGTATTTGATCGATGCTTTCATATTTTCATAAATGATTCTGCCCTGTTCGATAGCGGCGACAAGCGTTGCGTAATTGTCATCGATCAGTATCATATCCGCTGCTTCCTTGGCGACATCGGTGCCGGTTATTCCCATCGCAACGCCAACGTTTGCCTGTTTTAAGGCGAGTGCGTCATTGACGCCATCGCCTGTTACCGCAACCACGTGGCCGAGTTGTTGTAAAAGTTTTACGATTTCGAGCTTTTGTTCTGGTGTCGTACGCGCAAATACTTTAATATGCGGGAGCCGCTCCAACCGGTATTCATTCGTGAGAGATGCGAATTGCGAACCGGTTATTATTTCATCGCCCTCTTCGACGAGTCGAATTTGTTTTGCGATCGCCTGAGCCGTTAATTCATTGTCTCCCGTTATCATAATGGTTTGAATGCCGGCGCGTTTTGCAATTTGAATGGCTTCGGCTACTTCCGGTCTCGGAGGATCAGAGATTCCCACGAAACCTATAAATGTCAGCGCGGATTCGATGCTGTCGCGATTTTTGCCTTCTGACCACGTAATTTTTTTCGATGCAAGAGCGATCATGCGAAGTCCTTGGCGGGCATACGACTCAAACGCATCGGTAATTCGTTTTTTCGTGTGTCCATCGAGTATTTTTTCGCCTTGGGGTGAAAGAATGCGGGAACTTCGTGAAAGAATCACCTCTGGAGCGCCTTTTGTATATACATTCGTTTCGCTTTGGCGTTTCCAGACGACTGACATGGTTTTGGTAAAGGAATCAAACGCGAATTCTTCCAAAAGAGTGCCATTTTCTTTAACCGTTTGATAATGAATTCCCACGTGTTCCGAAAAAAGCAGAAGTGCTCCCTCCGTTTTATCGCCGATGACATCAAACGATCCAGGACCCTCAATTGGCGCAAGACTCGCATTATTACAAAGAACGCCCGCGGTAGTAAGGGCGCGTATACAGGGATTATCTGAGCGTATTATTGGGTTGTGAATCGATTCGTTTGCATTTTCTACCCACACGTGCGTGGCGCGCATTTCATTTTTTGTCAGCGTGCCGGTTTTATCCGTTGCAATGACGCTTACGCCACCCAGCGCCTCAATCGCCGTAAGCTTTCGCAATATTGCTTTCTTTTTCGCCATCCGTTGGGTTCCTACGGCGAGCGTTATCGTGATGACGGCAGGTAAACCTTCCGGTACAGCGGCAACTGCTAAACTAATTGAGGTAAGAAGCAGCGTCAGGACAGAAACACCTTTAAAAAGTCCGATTGCGATCATAATAATGCCGACAACGAGCGCAGTAGCTCCCAATTGTTTAGCTACCGTCGTAAGCCTTTTCTCGAGCGCGGTTTGCCCCTTTTTTATAAATGAAAGTTTTTCTGCAATTTTCCCAAAACGAGTATTCATGCCTGTAGCGCTTACAACTGCAGAAGCGCGCCCGCGTACGACTGTTGTGCCAAAAAACAATAAGTGCTCGTGTGGATCTGACGTACTTTTTTCGATTGGAAGAGACTCACCGGTCAATATTGACTCATCGACTTCAAGATGAATACCTAAAGTGAGTGTCGCATCAGCCGGAATTTTGGAACCCTCTTCCAGAATTATAAGATCACCGGGGACGAGGAGTTTGCTGTCTATTTCCATCTCATGCCCGTCTCTTGCGACCCGAACGGTAGAGCTTGTTATTTTTTGAAGAGCCTCGAGTGCCTTTTCTGCGCGATGTTCCTGATAAAACCCTAAACATGCGTTTAGAAGCACAATGGCGATGATGAGTGTTCCTTCAAGCGTATCGCCAGCCGCGAGTGAAATGATCGTTGCGATGAATAAAATAATAATAAGAGGGTTATTAAGCTGATTTATAAAAAGGGAAATAGAAGAGTGCCCAGAAGTCCTGATAATTTCATTCGGCCCAAACTCGGCAAATCGAACGGCCGCTTCCTGAGAAGTTATACCACTTGGCAGTTTCATGGATTCTTTTATTGTACTCCCTTTGCAGAAACGCAAAAGAGGCTGCCGATTGGCGTTAATTCCCCGAGTTTAACCGTTTTATTGTTAAATACGGAGGCACTTCCTCCGTCCAGATTGATGGCATAGACTATTGGTAACAGCTCAATTTTCGCTATGGCGGCGAGTATTTGGGGTACCTGAGAAAGTAACGGTCCGTAAAACGTCGAGTCGTCTTTGTATATGGTTATAAACAGTATTTTTTGGTCCGATGTAACGGCGGCGACCATTCTTCGTGCATATTCATCGTTGAGAATGTTTAACTCCAGCGGTTTTTCTTCAGCAATCAGGATTGGTCCGGTTTGGAGGGCGATGCGCATATCCGAGTCCGGTACTTGTTCACCAATGGAAACAACATTCTCTCTACTTATAGAGAAAAATCCGTTCACGAGGCTGCTTATGATTTTTGGTTGGATGACGTTTCCCTCAATCTCTAGTAGTCCAAGTGGTTTATTAGAAGCATCGTAAAAACCGCCGTTTATTGCCTGATCACAATTGGAAGCGCTCATAATAGCGGCGCTGTCTTTTCTATCGCTATAGTTTGGTATTAATGAAACATGCGAAGCATCTGTCTGAAAGGTTGAATAGGCATAAAGTTGGTTATGAAAGAGAATTGTTTTAGGTGAATGAATGCGCCGCGTGTCGATTGATGTTGGAGAAATTGCTATTTTCTGTACATGCGCGCCTGATGTAGGAGTTTGTCTGTGCCAGAAAAAAAGTGTAGCTACGAAAACCATGAGACATGCAAAGCCGGCGAGAATAAAGAATTTCACTATTTTTGCCTGGAAGATTTTTTCACTAGTTTCGCTACGTAGACGATTTCTCTGACTTCACCGTCATCTGTTTCAATTTCTGAGGATCCGCTCATACGCTGATATTCACGAAGATAATCTGATAATGCGCCGTCCTGTTCTTTTATTTCCGCTGCTGTCGTCCGGATTTTATCCGCCAGTTGTTTATTCTGCGGTTGCTGCATAATTTGGAATTTTGTCTGCGCTCTGGTTTTAGCCGCTTTTTTCGCTTCCTCGTTGTGAAGCCTGTACGTTTCATCGTTATCAAGAACGCTTGAGAGCATTTCGCGCTGTTTTTTCAGTTCCGCTTTGCCTTTATCGATATTGGCTATGTGTGTTTTAATGAGTTGTTCAAGATCGAGTAGCACTTGCGCTGCATTGGTATCTTGCGCGCCCGTTGTTGCCGTTTCTGTTATTGGCGGATTCGTTGTTGGGACATCGTCTTGTTGTGTATTCATAGGCTCTTACTGTACTGATATTTTCAGAAGAAATCAAGCCTGAATATATTTTTTTGCGGTAGACTATTTTTACGTTGAACCGTAAAATAGAATGACACACTTGTTTATGGAAAAACACACAAGACATAAAAAATCGTTGAACGATCGTATCGATTTAGTCGTTCACGGAGCGCCGTATATAGTCCTTCTTGGTCTTTTCTTTTTTGCTTTGTGGAAGTTTCTGTCCGTGCAAATACATCCGGTCATAGAATCAACGCGAAGTGAAATGAAACGAATTCCGATCGAAGTGAGACGAAATCAGATAAACCAATCAAAGGAAGCAAGTCCGTCGGCGTCAATAACTGTTCCGATTCTTATGTATCATTACGTTGAATATGTGCAGGATAAGCGCGATACGATACGGCAATCATTGGATATAAATCCGAACGTATTTGAAGAGCAAATAAAAACACTCCTTTCGGCCGGTTACACATTTATGACGGCAAAGGAGATGGCTGATGTGTTGGATAATAAAATGGCGCTTCCGGCAAAGCCGGTTCTTTTAACGTTTGATGACGGACATTGGGATTTGGAGACGGTCGTTTTACCGATACTGCAGAAATATCATGTAAAAGCGACAGCGTATATTATCTCCGGCCTTATAGGCGGGGCGGATTTTATGAGTAGCGCCCAGCTTCGTGAAGTAATCAACAGCGGTCTCGTTGAAATAGGAGCGCATACCGTTCATCACGTATCGTTAAAGGGCAAGGCTGATTCGCTCGTACGAAGCGAAGTGAATGTCAGCCGGCAGACTCTCGAGTTGGAATATAATATTCCCGTAGTTTCTTTCGCATATCCAAACGGAGAATTTGACCAGCAGGCTATTGATGAAGTAAAAAACGCCGGTTTTCGTACTGCAGTATCAACGATTCCGGGTGAACGACAGAGCCTGTCCAATCGGTATTATCTTTTTCGTCTCCGGCCGAGTTATAGAACCGGCAAAGCATTGTTAGATTTTTTAAACGTGGGATATAAACAGTTTGGTGAGTACGGAAATTTCTTGCATAACTAATTCCACTAGTGTACAACTGTTATCATATGAACAAAATTCTTCTTGTGGAAGACGACCCTATAGAATCGCGTTTATATACAAATGTTTTAACAACCGAGGGATTTACTGTTATTTCCATTGATAACGCAAATAACTGCCGCCAAAAAGCAGTTGAGGAAAAACCAGATCTTATATTACTCGATATAATGATGCCTGCAATGAATGGTTTTGAAGCGCTTGACGTTTTACAGTTTGACGAACAAACAAAAAAAATTCCAGTTATTATGTTGACAAACCTTTCCGACCGCAGTTACCAAGACGAAGCACTCAAGCACGGTGCCGTAAAATTTCTCATTAAGAGTCAAACGGAAAATAAGCAATTGGTACGTACCATTAATGATGTGCTAAGCGCATTTGTCGTGAAAAACGAAATACCCATATGATTCAAGGAATACTTCTTGCAGCGTTAGGAGCGATAGGACTTCTTATAGCACTTATTATCGGTGTTGTTGTTTGGGTGGTTCTTAAATTATTTAAGGGCGAATTGAATTTGAAAATCGGGAACGATACCAACAATCCTTCGGATCAATCAAATAATTAGGGTAACGCGTGATAGCAACGCGTAATGGTATAATAATTTCCACACCTTATTTATGAAACAACGCATCGCAATGATTTCCTATCATACCTGTCCCTTAGCCAGCGAAGAAGGGAAAGAGTCAGGTGGAATGAATGTCTATACGTTGGAATTAGGTCGGGCACTTGTCGGGCTTGGGTATACAGTTGATATATTTACCCGATCGCAGGGAGCCGATAATGAGGCGATCGTGAATGTTTCACCGTCACTTCGTGTTATTCACCTTGTTGCAGGAGGGGAGAAACCGATATCCAAAAAAGAACTTGCGCCCTATATACCGGATTTTGTTAACGCGTTTATCGATTTTTGCTCAAAAGAACACGTAACATATGATGCACTCGACGCACACTATTATTTGTCCGGTCTTATCGCCGTACAAATTCAGAGTCGATTGAAGCCAAAAATACCCATTATCATGTCATTTCATACTTTAGCGCTTATGAAAAATCTTGTTGCCAGAAATGATGCGGAAAAAGAGGATCCAAAACGGATTGAGGCAGAAAAACTTTTAATTACACAGGTTGACCGCATCGTGGCGCCCAGTGAAAGTGAAAAAAGCTATCTTGAGTTTTTTTACGGTGCCAAGAAGGAAAAAATAGCCGTTATTCCTCCGGGCGTTGATATGAATTTATTTCGCCCCATAGATATGAATACAGCAAAGGATTATATTCATGTATCGCACGAACAGAAATTAATTCTTTTTGCCGGACGGATAGAACCCTTAAAGGGAATTGATCTTCTTTTGTACGCGCTAAAAATAGTTACACAGCGCAATCCAAATATTCCCGTGTATTTATGCATCGTGGGCGGCGATATATCGCAGGTTCCTGAGGCATGGTCAGAAACACTGAAATCGTTAAATACAATTAGAACGCTGTTGCATCTTACCGCAAACGTAAATTTTGTCGGCCAGCAACCGCAGCACACCTTGCCCTATTATTACAACGCAGCAAATGTCGTTGTCATGCCATCACATTATGAATCATTCGGTATGGCGGCGCTTGAAGCTATGGCGTGCGGTACGCCAGTTATTACCACGAATGCGACGGGAGTGTCGAGTCTTATCGACGAAAAACATGGGTCGCTTATTACGTCTGTCAACAACCCTCTGCTTCTCGCGTCTCAGATAGAATATCTATTACTTGATCCGAAGAATCGTGAGGAAATCGGTAAATCAATCCGCCTGCGGATAAAAGATCTGACATGGGCCAGTACAGCAAAACAAATTTCTTCACTGTATACTATATTGATGAAAGAGGAAAATATATGAACGTATTCGTTTTCGCACCGCATCCTGATGATGATGTCATAGGCTGTGGCGGTAGTATTATAAAATTACGGCAATCCGGACATGACGTTCACGTCGTATACCTTACGTCAGGGGAATCAGGAAGCCGCACTATACCTAAAAGCGAATTGGCAAGAATGCGGGAACAGGAAGCTCACGAAGCGTTAGGGGCGATGGATGTTCATCAAAGTACTTTTTTGCGGTTGCCCGATGGTTTCATTACCTATTCCTCAGAAATTTTAAAAACGCTGGTTAAAATGATCAGAGACTACAAGCCGGACCGCGTATATCTTCCGCACAAAAACGACGGTCACGGAGATCATAAGAATACTCACATAATCGTTATGGAGGCGATCGGCCGCGCCAGAGGGAACGCCTTTCAAGAATACGAAGGGTCACCATGGGATGTCGGATCAATCCTCGCCTATGAAGTATGGACTCCGCTTGAACGAATTACGTACGTCGAAGACATAAGCGGTGTTATAGGTAAGAAAATTGAAGCGCTGCGCAAACACAAAACCCAGCTTGCCAACGTAGCCTACGATGAAGCCGCGCGCGGCCTGAACCGATATCGGGGAGCCATGCTGGAAAAGGGCACATACGCCGAGTGTTTTGACGTTCTTCGGATTTCCTCATTGGCCTAGAGCGGCTACACAATTTCTCTTGTGATAACGGAGCAAACGTGTGTACAATGAATATATGGAACCAACGTGTCCGGTCTGTCATGTAGCCGTCCGTCCATCAGATTTTTTTTGCTACAACTGCGGGAAGAACCTTCATGAAAAACCTCCGTCAACACAGCTTATGACGCAACTTCTGTATTATGCAGGAAGCATCTTATTACCGCCATTCGGGTTCATTTGGGGGTACCGCTATTATAAGCAGGATGACCCTGCCTCCAAACGCGTAGGAATGATTTGTATTGGTTTGACTGTTCTTTCACTTATTGTCACTGTTATTGAAATATTTAATATCGGACACTCGCTCAACGCACAAATCGATAGTCAGATGCAAAACCTGCAGGGGTTTCAATAGCCCTGCGGTTCTATCAATTCCTCTTTTTTCTTACGTTACCAACCATTCTGACAGCCCATTCTTTTGGTCTGAAATTAACAAGGTATAAGGCAATAAGAAGCCCTGTTAAAAGATAGAAGATATTAAAAAACGACGGGTGGAAAAGAATGGTAATAAATTGGAACGGGAATAGCAGTACAGTAAGAACGATTAAAAGATCAACACCCCACATTTGTTTATACATAAGACCCACCGCTCCTGCCATTTTTGCGGCGCCCAAAAGAATTAAATAAACAAGGATAAACCCGTTATGGGTAAGAATATGCGGGACGACTTTCTCACTGAAGCGGATGAGTAAATCATGAGGCTCTTCCATGAGTTCCTGTCTAACGTACAGCCTGTATATGGACAGGATATTTTTGCCGAATGTAGCGATTCCTACGCCCGAGAGAAATTCGATAAGTCCAAACAGAAATTTATACGCGACGATAAACCACGAGACATGGAATTCCTCCTCGATGCGTTTTTCTGTTAGTTGCGATTGTTTGTTGGACATAGGAGCGGCTCTGTATCTATTCTACTACGCTTTACTGATCGATTTTTGACGAACTACGTGAAAAACCGCTACAATATGTAAAGTATCGTACATTGTTATGAGTAAAAAGTTTCTGATTATCGCAGGCATACTTTTTCTATTTACCGTTGCTTTATGGTATAGAAACTTTCCTGTTATACAGGGATTTGTTAGAGGAAGCGCTCAACCAGCTGGAAAAATCATATCCGGTTCCTTTGACCAGACAAAATTCAAGTCGGATAGCCAGTGGAGAAAGATTCTCACACCAACACAGTACAACATATTGCGGGAACAGGGAACGGAAATCCCCTTTAGCGGGGTTTTGGATTCTGAAAACAGAAAAGGTACGTATTACAGCGTCGGATGTAATGAGCCGGTATTTCGTTCTGAACAAAAATATGATTCCGGCACGGGCTGGCCGAGTTTTTGGGCACCGATAAGCCCAGAGGCGCTCGTACTTCGCGAAGATGATAGTATACCCTCTGAACCGCGAGTTGAGGTACTTGATAAATGCGCAAGCCATTTGGGTCACGTGTTTGATGACGGACCGAAGCCTACGGGTAAACGTTATTGCATGAATTCGGTTGCTCTCTATTTTGTACCTGATAAAAAGCAGTAATTGCATTCATTATTGATTTTCCTGATTATCAACGCTACGCTAAGGGTAGATTTTGATATCAGTATGTACTCATTACGGCGCAGAGGTTTTACTCTTATAGAACTGGTTGTCGTTATAGGAATTATTGCTGTTCTTGTTGCAATCGTCCTTGTAGCTCTCAATCCTGCACGGCAATTTCAGCAGGCCAATAATACGAAGCGAAGAAGCGACGTTAGCGCCATCTTAAATGCAGTAGAGCATTATGCTGTTGCCAACCGAGGCGTATATCCCGCTGGCGTATTAACCAGTGTGCAAACCATAGAACAGTCGGGAGGAGTTGACTTATGCTCAATGCTTGTTCCGACGTATATCGCAGCCCTTCCTGTTGACCCGCTTACCAATAACGGTACAGCAGTGACAGATTGTACCTCAGCGTACAATACAAATTACACAATTTTTAAAAGTGCCGCCAACAGCCGTCTTACTGTCGCCGCTCCAGCTTCGCAGTTAGGTGCTACCATAAGTGTTACGCAGTAACATTATTTCAATATGCAGAAGCCTAAAATCTACACGCAGGAGGAAATTGATCAACTGAAAACAGGGGAATCGTATAAAAATTGCATATTTGATGCGTGCGTTATAAAAAACAGCAATTTACAGGAAACTAGCTTCACGAACTGTTCTTTTGCCAAATGCGATCTAACAGGAACGAAATGTAACAATGCGGTATTTACCAACTGTAACTTCAGCAATGCAAATGTTTCGGGTTCGAATTTCTTTTCCACTGCATTTATTGAGTGCAAATTAATGGGCGTTGTATTTTCACGCGCAAATTCACTGATCGGCGTCAAATTTAGCCGATGTAATTTCGATTATGCGGACTTGCGGGGTGTTGATCTTTCAGGACTCGATTTGTCGAAAAGTTCTTTTTTTGAAACCGACCTATCGCTTTCGGATCTCTCCAAAACGTTATTTATCAATTCGCGAATAATAAACATAAAGCTGGATAAGGCAAAATTAGATATGACAGATTTTCGTGGAGCGGAAATACAGGGATTCAACTTACAAACAGATAATCTAAAAGGAGCAATTTTTACTCCTGAGCAGATCGAACAGCTTGCTTCGCAAATCGGCATTCACGTATTTGAATCTAAAATTTAGTACTAATCCATATCGTAGTATGATATTATCGCTACATATATGAAATGTCCCGATTGTGGCAATGTGCTCAAAATAGCTTCATATTTGGGTGTCAACATCTGTGAATGTACTACGTGCGGCGGGAAATGGTTTGATCATGACGAGCTGAAAAAAGCAATTGACAGCAAGGATAATTATCTTCGATGGTTAGACTTCAATGTATTTGAGGATGTGAAAGGGAAATATACATCAGAGGAAAGCGGTAAGGTATGTCCACAATGCCATATAAAACTTACCTCAAAAACATATTCGGAATCAAAAGTAGTTATCGGCGTTTGCAAAAAATGCGGCGGTGTTTGGTTAGACAGGAATGAGTTTCAAAAAATAGTTCGCTACCTCGAACATATCGTGCTCACTAAGCCAGCTGAGGGATATGCAAAAGAAACGGTAAAACAATTTGAACAGATTTTTACCGGCCCGCAAAACAGAATTTCCGAGATCAAAGATTTTATAGCCGTTGCGAAATTATTTGAACTGCGCCTCGCAGTTGATAACCCTTGGGTAACGCATTTATCCAATGCGGTCAATGTAATAAGTTTATCGGCTGGAATTTAAAATCTCCATCAGCAATTATTATTGAATTCCCAGCACATGGGGGAGCATTGTTCCTAAAAAATATCCTCCGATGCCGGCTCCGGCACCGACAAGCAAGACCTGTAAACCGCTTTTGATATACGGAAGAGACGCGAATTTTCCCTTCGCAACGCCAATGCCGAAAAGAGCAACAAAGGTGGCAAGTATTGATGCGATGATGGCTGAAAACCCTTTGAGGAAAAAATATGGGAACAGTGGAATCATTGCGGCCACAAGATATGAAACGCCGACAAGTAATGAATCCTGTAGAATATTATCGGCGGGTTCAGGTTCCAGACCCAGCTCTTTTTGTACCATGGTGTAGATAAATGATTTTTTATGTTTCCAGAGCATATTCGAGATGGTATCGGCGTCAGCATTCGGCATTCCTTCCCGTTCAAACAATAAGCTCATCTCCTTTTTTTCATCTTCTGGATATTCGTCTATCTCCTTTTCCTCTTTCAAAATTTGCGCAGTATGGACCTGCTGTTCTGCCTGCGTCGCCAGATATGCGCCTGTTGCCATGGAAAATGCTCCCGCGAGCGCTTCTGAAATGCCTGCGACGATGACGATATGATTATTGCTAAATGCGCCGGCCACAGAGGAAACAACGCCCAGTGGAACCAGTAACCCGTCCTGCGCCCCGAAAACGATTTCGCGAATTTTGGAAACGGCATTTATGCGGTCCTTTTCCCCGTATATATGCTCTGGTTTGTGCGGTTCCTCAACCATACGAACTTATTATAGCAGGACGAGAGTCGCCGTTGAATTGAAAAATAACAGGATATATGTATAATGGACGTTTATGGCGCCAGAACAATGTCTATCGTATAAGGTCGGTGAACTCGCCGGTAAAGCGGGACTAAGAATCAATGAAGTGTCCGCGAAGATGTATACGCCAAAAGACGCCGTTACTGGGATATTAGTGACTGGTACGTTAGCGGTATATCTTGTTGCTCTTGGACTGCGCATAAGTCACGGAGGCGTCCCCGTCGATTCGGTGGCTGATGACCCCTTTGCGATACCAGTTCTTGGAGGACTTGCAGAGTCAACGTTTGGAATGTTTTTAGCAAATAATAAAATAGATACGTGTATACCGCTTAGCTCAACCATCGGACCGGCGATCGCGAGTTCTCTTCTGAAGTGGGCCGATGGGCTTGAACCGGCTCGGCAATAATCGATTTTCCCTTTAAACTACCAATACGTATGAGAATTTGTTATGATCAGCGCATACGGTATGGTTGCCAACGAAAAAGACGGACACACAGCCTCAGGTACACATTATGGTAAAGATGCAGCGAGCGCATATTCCCAAACGACGCACCATTCGGATAGACAAAGGTTTTTAAGCGGCTATATTGAGGAACTCCTTGTTCATGTGGAAGGCAGAGTCATCGACATCGGTTCAGGTCTCGCCCCTTGGTCTATCTATGCCGCCCAACACGGTGCCTCAGAGGTCGTATCCATAGATTATCAACAGGATATGGTTGATAAAGCCAAAGATGCCGTAGCGCAGGCGAAACTGAGTGATAAAATCCATGTACAAAAAGGCGACGGGGCACACCTAGAATTTGCGTCGGGTACATTTGATACGGCATTAAGCATTCAGGTGGGATGCAATCTGCCAAATGCAGCAAGCGAACGAGAAGGGTTTTTTGCTCATTTTTCCGAATTATCCCGTGTTTTACGACAGAAAGGAAAAGCGGTTGTCACGGCACCGGCTTCTTTTGGCATCATGTTTACGGGTGGGACAAGAAGTCGAAACGAAGTCGTTGCAGATGTTGACAGCAGGCTCGCCTTAATTAACGCGAGTTCTGATCCGCTGCGTCTTGCCGTTATCCAAGAGCATCTGACACCTGTTTCAGGTGTATTTTTAGCTACGTTTTCCACTCGTGACGGAAAAGTTGTACGAGTATCCGATGAAAGCACTATCAGCTCTGGTGAGGAAATCTGGAGAAAATTGCCGGGCCTCGTCGTACCCAACTTCTATCACTCTGTGCAGGAATACCGGAATGCATTTGATAGGAATGAGTTAAAAATACTTACAGAATATAGTCAGGGTTTTTCAACTCGAAAAGAATTAGAAATCTACAATGAACCCTTAGATCCCGAATCAAAACTCGGGGAAAAATACATCGCCAATCCGCCCTTCGCCGTTTGGCTTTTAGAGAAAGCCTGAAATGAGTATCCCTCGAAGAGACAATATACGAATCCATTTGAGAGAAAATCCTAGGGAAATATGGATATTAAGGGATGACGTATAGAATTTGCGCATTCTGAAAGGTTGAAGCGGTTTGTGCTAAAATTACGTAAATATGGAAGGGGAACCTCTCAAAAGCGAGGCAGAAATTCCCGTTAAGCTATCTGAGCTTGACGGCGTAGTGAGAAGGAGAGGAGGCAGCCTAAAACTGTTTAAAATTGAGACTGGAGTAAAAAGAACGACTCAGTACAGGTTTTTAGGTGTTACTTCGGAGCAAGAAATAACCTATCTAAAACCCGAATTTTTGCTCACTGAGAGTTTCGGCCGCATAACGAATGGTGAACTCGTTATCAGGATGTTCCAACTGCCACTGGCAGTAAATAACGAAGCGAAAAGTTTGGCGTACCAAATTGTCACTTTAGATCCAGATCAAGCTCCAGAAAAAGCAAAAAGGATACATGAGAATTCTCCGTATATAATCAATAGAGCTGATATCGAGAAGCGGGTAATGGCAGCAATAGGCAATGAGCGGCCGAATAGTTCGCAAGAAGCTCTCGTTAAGCTTTTGGATACGGGAGAAGGAAGTGAATCTGAATCGATAGTTACCCAATCAATTAGTCCATCAGATCAGCCATCTTTTGATGTTTGGACCTTTTGCTTAGAGTCTGTGCACGATGAACTCATTGCCGCAGAGCAATCGGTGTAATCCCGTTCTTCCGCCTTGGGGACCTTATACGAACATGTGTGAAGGAAAATCCTCAAGAGGAGGACTTGTTAGCTTCATATTGAGAGGTAACTATTTAAATAATTCTTATTTGCCTTGTCGTATCAGACTGGTTATACGATAATACAATGTATGGAAATTCTAGAAGGTAGATATCGTGTGTTTGGTAATGAGTTGTTGAAACGACATCGTGATAACGAAATCAGAGAATTTTTCAGACAACAGTCACCGGTAGAAAGTATAGGTGAAGAAGATATACGGCAATATCTGCTACTGACTCTGATGCCTATTTTTGATAAATTGCCGGATTTATCCCGAGGAATGCTGGATATTTACAAAACAACACTAGACGAATTTAGGCTCTCGGCGGGTCATATGAAAATATATGCGGTAGGTGGGAGGGTAAAAGGAACTCCGCTAAAAGTCGGTAGTGACATCGATATTGTATTTGCAGCTCAAAAACCTAACCAGATGATCGAACAACCAGAGGGTGTATGGTCGGCACAAGCGCACTGGGCGCACGAAATTGATGTGTTGCAGTCGGAATTAATAGGAAAATTTAGAGAAAAGTGCGCACAATCTGACGTTTCCTATAAATTTCATATTGTCAATTTTGGTTCACCACTCATTCAGAGCCAAAACGCAGCGAATCCGTACTATTTGCTTGCTGAAAAATAAAGGTACCCCCTGAGACCATATACGAACATGGATTACTACAAATTAGAAGTAAGCGATTCTTATGAGTTTGATGTATGAGATAAAAATTGTATAGTTTCACTTAAACCTAGCTTTATTACGATACAAATATATCCAAATGTAAATTTCGATTAAATATCCAATTACTATTGGTATAACCGTTTTTGAAATTAAACCTGAGTTACCAAAAGCAGTTAGGGACGCCGGCAATTTCATAAGAGATGGAATGGAAAGAATGAAATAGACAATTCTAGTAGCAAAATAACTATAAAACGCCCATAGTTTCATTTTCAGAAAGCCAATACCAATAACAATGTCGGCTACACCGAATAATAATGCTCTTAAACGGACAAGGGACCGGTCGTTGAGAGAAAAAGCAGAACTTTGCGTAGGAGTGTATTCATATCCAGTGTACCCCTTCAGGATAATCTCTGAGAAAACTTGAATCATCGGCTCTCGTGAAACCTTATATGTGCTTCCAACAACTATACCAAGATCTCCTTGACCAATAGGAGGATTAACTCTTGGGATAATTGATACTAGTTCACGTACTCCGTTATGTTCAACTGTCAGTTGTACTGATTGTCCTTTATATCTTTGGATCGTGTTTACCACCTGACTCGCATCTGTCATTGTGGCTCCTTGTATAGAAAGTATGGAATCACCGGGTTGAAGATGAGCTTGTGCGGCTGGCGAGTTCGGAGAGACTGCTATTATTTTGTCTTTATCTTTAAGCAAAAATCCTCCATTATGAATAGCTACATAGAGACTAATAATTGGAATTGACGCAATTATCCCAATTATTCCTGTAACAATCAGAAACCAACTATAAATTGTTATGAGCACAGGTCGCTTTTTCATAACATCGTTAGTATGACGCTATTCAAATTGTGTGTCAATTTAGCTCGGTTGCTTTCTTTGGGAGATCAATTATAAATTTTAGCTTCGTATACCCCACAGCTGGTTTCCCAATGGAACCAGATTCTAGCATCAATTCGGGCGTGGAAAGGTTTACTTGAGCCTAGCCTCAAAACGGCTTACAGCGTATCTACCACAGAATATTAGAATTTAATATCTAGTGAAGATGTCTTAACAGAAATTGTTATGTAGCTAACAGAAAAAATGATATAAATGATGTAAAATAGCTTTCTATGGCTCCAAAATGGAACTTATTCGGCGGTAGGAGAAAAGAGGTTGTAAATCCTTCTCATAGCAATATATCCGAAGATCATGGAGAGGGAGATCCTTTTGAACAAGGTATTAAAGAGGTTATACGGCGTGCACAATTAGCTGATGGTAAGCACGTTGATGAAGAGCTTAAAGATGTACATGAAATAATAGTAGAAAATGTAGAAGCGGAAAAAAAGGTTCGGGAACGTGTGAACGGTCGTGACCACATGAATATTAGTTTTTCGATGTTATCAAAAGAAGCGCAACGCCAACTTATAGCTTCATATGGTGTTGGTGAGCCTCGTTTTCAAGACGGAAGTTATGCCACAGAGTACGATACAAACATATTGGGACCATCTGGTAAACCAATGGTTTTAGAGCTAGTCGGTAGAATGGCTATATTTTTTGAAGTAAGCCAGATGGGAAAGCGGGAATAATTGTTGTAATGACGCTCTAAATTCGTACCCCCTACGAGACCGTATACGAACCTGGTTTGTGTTAAATAGGCAGGAAGTGGAAATTTTATGTCTAACTTATGTAGCCTTAGTCATTTTGTAAATCATGATTATTTGATTTATAGTGCTATAATAACCTAAACCTAAATAGACTTCTATGAGCCAAGCAGAACTTACACCTATTAGTCATACTGAAGATGAGACCCTCTCCCCAGATGGGTTACTTGCGCTTCAAATACTTCGTCAGCCTCCAGTTCAGATAAGGCCGGAAAACAGAAGTTACTATGAATTTCAAACTCCATATTTTTCTGAACAAACTCTTATTAATGCTAACGGAGCACATGTTGACTTGGCCATAGTCTGCACGAGAGACGAATCTTATAATGCAATTGGTGCGGATGATGATAAGTCCTTCGAATATCGTGGTCCTGCAATTCCCGCTAAAATATTCTACGACTCTTTGAAATCATTGGAAGCGGGAAAAGTAATTACTATTCAAACAAGAGGTAAAGTCATAAATATTGACCGAGCGTGGGGTCAGGATTGCCCAAACACCCATGATGTGGAAAATATTGTTGATGCAGAAATGAAATGGACCGTATCTCTTTCCGAAGACAAACAAACTGTTGTTTTAGACGTTCAGGCAGAAAAATTTAAGGAACATGTTCACCTTAGTGTCACAAAAAAGCCAATAGAGGGAGAATAGCGGGAATCCAAATAATTCATTAAGCTTTTAGCCTCAAGTACCCCCTGCCGGATTCGAACCGGCGATTCACGGGCTGAAAACCCGTTGTCCTAGGCCGCTAGACGAAGGGGGCGCTTGTGGTATTGTAGCAAATTATGGGGCTTTATTGAAGCATGAACGGCATCGGGCCTCATAGGCATCGGTACGGCCCACCAGCTTCGGATCTGCAGTGAGAGGGTCAATTGTTTTTCCGTTTTTCATGATGCGTTTATGAAACGGTGCTTCAGCTCCGCAAATGGTGCAGATTGCCGATAATTTGGTCGTTTTGTCAGCAAGAGCTAGAAGCGTCGGAATCGGCACAAACGGCTGGCGGTCATACGTCATAGCCAAACCCGAAACAATCACGTGTTTACCTTCCTCAATAAGCTTCATAACGACCGGAATAAGCGCTTCCCCGAACCATTGGGCTTCGTCTATGGCGACAAACTCGGTTTTTGAGTGCACAAGCTTGAGTATCTCATCCGCTTTCGTTACCAATTCAGACTGGAAACTTAATCCTGCATGGGAAAATACTTTGCGGTCATCGCCGTAGCGCGTATCAATAGCATGTTTAAATACCTGCACCCGTTTTTTTGCGATCGTGGCGCGTTTAACCTGCCGGATCAGCTCTTCTGTCTTTCCGCAATACATGGGGCCGGCGATAACCTCGAGATACCCAGTCGATTTTGACATATGAAGCTATTGTACCATCCCATAGCAAAAACTGATGTATTTCGTATTATTTTCGATATATTGACTTGATTTCGTATTATTTCTATGATGATATTCGGGTATCTTTCGGATAATTAACTTATGGCGGAATCTATAGATGAATCAGTTTCGGTAGATTTATTATCCAATCACCTCAAAGGAAAAGCATGGCCTTGGGTTATTCACTGGCGGGGGAACAGATATCTCATAACGAAAGTAGGATTCCACCACGTTGTGCGGGAAGGACGAACGCTTCTTCACGTGTTTTCAGTGACTGACGGGATTACATTTTTTAAGCTTCAATTGAATGCAGAAACACTCTTGTGGAAATTATTAGAGGTGGAACCCAATGAACTTCATTCCTGAACAATTTAACCCCGCTCCCGCCACCGTTATGCACGTGGATATCAATTCGTGTTTTGCGACGATCGAACAGCAGGCAAACCCTCTTCTTCGGGGCAAACCTGTCGCAGTTGCGGCCTATGTAGAAGATCATGGTTGTATTTTAGCCGCATCAATAGAAGCTAAACGGTTAGGGATTAAAACCGGCATGAGGGTAAGAGACGGAAAACTCATCTATCCGGATCTTACTGTTCTTGCGCCTGACCCCAATAAATACCGCTCGGTCAATCGGGCGCTTTTAGCCCTTCTTCAGCGCTATACCGATAACGTGAGCGTTGAATCTATTGATGAGATGGCGCTTTCCCTTGCTCACACACCGGCACTTAGTCAACATATTTCAAAAAATATTTCTGTTCATGATGCGATGCTGCTGATTGCAAAAGATATAAAAAAACTGGTGAGAGAAGAAATAGGTGACTGGATTACTGTTTCCATTGGCATTGCGCCGAACCGGTATCTTGCAAAAGTAGCTTCGGGACTCCATAAACCCGACGGGTTAGACGTGCTGACCCGTGAAACAATTCTTCCGGTTTTTGCACATCTCAAACTTGAGGATCTCTGCGGCATAAAAGCCGGAAACGCCAACCACTTGCGGCTTACCGGCATTTATTCGCCGGTTGCATTCTGTCAGGCAGATGCCAAAGCGCTTCAGAAAGCCTTCCGATCTGTTAACGGTTATCACTGGTGGCTGCGGCTTCACGGGTGGGAGGATGGATCGCTTTATAAAACATTCGGGAGCGACGAGGAAGAACAAAAGAGTTTCGGACAATCGTACGCACTCCAGAAACCCTATGCACCAGAGGATCCGGGACTCCAACAGATTTTAGCGCAACTTGTCATGAAAATGGGCCGGCGCATCCGTCAGGCAAACTTTACCGCCAAAGGAGTCGGGGTATCGACGTTATTTAACGATTACAGTCACTGGCACAAGCAGGAAACGCAAAACGTATCATCCTATGCAGATATTGATTTTTATACCCATGCCCTTCGGTTATTACATCAAGCACCAAACCGTCCGGTACGGATTCTTGCGGTTTATACGTTCCATCTTCGGCATGATTTGTATGAACAGGGAAATCTTTTTGCCGAAGATCAAAAAAAAGAACGCTTAACCAAGGCCATAGACAGCGTTCATGACAGATGGGGAGAGTTTGTGATTATGTCCGGACGCATGGCTCGCATGGAACAAAAAGTGTTGGATCGAATTGCATTTGGAAAGGTGCGGGATATCTATCATGAAGACAGAACGTGCTAAAATACCAGTTGTTATGGATAATTCTCGCCCGCTTGCGGATGTCCTACGCCCGAGCACACTTGATGAAGTTATCGGGCAGACGCATCTTGTCGGAAAAGACGGCATCATCCGCAAACTCCTTGCATCCGGATTTTTGCCCTCAATGATTTTTTGGGGACCGCCGGGTTGCGGCAAGACAACGCTGGCGCGAATTCTTGCTGGCACCACAAAGCGCGAATTTTTTGAATTTTCCGCAGTAAACACCAAAATTACAGACATTACGGCAGTTGCCCATAAGCACCCGCTTGTTTTCCTAGACGAAATCCACCGGTTTAACAAAGCACAGCAGGATAAACTTCTCCCGTATGTCGAGCGCGGAGAAATACTTCTTATCGGCGCCACGACGGAAAATCCTTCATTTGAAGTCATATCACCGCTTCTTTCACGGTGCCGCGTTTTAGTTCTCAAGCCGCTTACAGAAAGTGAGCTCAAAACTATTGTTGAACGTGCGCTTGTGTATGTAAAAAAAACGCTCGCCGCCGACGCCATGGCTTTTCTTTTGGAGGTAGCCAATGGAGATGCACGGGCCATCATTACTGTAATAGAAATCGCCGCGACGCTTTCTCGAAAAAAGGCCCTTACTGCCGCCGATATTGAAGAAGCGGCCCAGCGGAAAATGCTTCAGTACGATCAATTGGGAGAGGAACACTACAACACCATAAGCGCGTTTATCAAATCCATGAGGGCAAGTCAGGTTGATGCCGCGCTCTATTATTTAGCTCGTATGGTTGCAGCCGGTGAAGACCCGCTTTTTATTGCGCGGCGGATGGTGGTATTTGCATCAGAAGACATTGGCGTTGCGCAGCCGACAGCGCTTGTTGTTGCCAATACCGTTTTTGATGCCTGCAATAAAATCGGCTACCCAGAATGTCAGGAAAATTTGGCACATTGTGTCGTGTACTTGTGTTTAGCAAAAAAAGACCGCAGTGCATACAATGCGTATATGGAAGCGCTCCATGATGTACAGGAGTACGGAAATCTTCCGATCCCTTTACAAATTCGCAATGCTCCCACCAAGCTCATGAAAGGTCTGGGATATGGCAAGGGCTACGAAAAATATACAAGCGAAAGTTTGCTTCCGGATAAAATTAAGGGGAAAAAATATTATAATAGGAGCTCATTATGAAAACAGAAGTTTCGGCCGGCGGGTTGATCGTGAGAAAACAAAGGGGAGCTTGGCTGGTGCTTCTTATAAAAGATATGAATAACAGCTGGACGTTCCCCAAAGGCAAGGTTGAAAATGGCGAGACAAGAAAAGATGCGGCGATACGGGAAATCAAAGAAGAAGTTGGTTTAACGCGTCTTCGCTACAAATCGCCCGTATCGAAAATTGAATATACGTACCGCCGTAACGGTCTTATTGCAAAAACAGTCTACTATTATCTTTTTGAGGCATTTGGCCGTGAAAAAATCGTTTGCCAGAAGTCAGAGGGAATTCATGGCGCGCGCTTTGTGACGTTTGACAAAGCGATCTTAACCATCGGTTATGTGAATACCAATAAACCCATGCTTATAAAAACGCAAAAACTGATTACTGTATGATTACGCTTCTTCACGGCGATCACATCGACGCATCACGAAAAGAACTCCAGCGCATAAGAAACGAATCGAAAGATAAAGAGGTTCGTTTGATTGACGGAAAAACTATTGATGAAACAGCACTCGTCCAGTCTATCGAATCATCGTCTCTTTTCGGCAATACCACCGTTGTCATCATAGAACAATTATTCGGCAAACTCGGGAAACAAACAAAGCGCGCCGAAGCACTTATTTCCCACCTTAAACTCAGCGCAAAAACGAGTGATATTGTTTTATGGGAGGACAAAGAAATCGGCGCGACGATCATTAAAATGCTCGGAGATTCTGTACGCATACGTTTATTTAAACTTCCCGTGCTTATATTTCAATTCCTCGATAATTTTCTTCATGGAAACGCTTCTCGTGAACTTCAGCTGTTTAAACAACTTACTAAAAGTGAAGCGCCGGAATTAATTTTCTCCATGCTTGTAAAACGCGTGCGGCAACTCATCGAAATAAAGAACAATGTTACTCCAATCGGCGTCTCAAGCTGGCAAATGAATCGTTTGACAAACCAGACGAAGTCTTTTACGATGGAACAACTTGTGGATCTTTATGCGATGCTGCATGATATGGAAGTAAACTCGCGTTCGGGACTTACAGCATTCACCACAAAACAACAATTAGCATTGTTTTTATCTCGGCTTTAAGGTATGGATATCGATCTATCAATATTTAAAGATTACGACGTACGGGGTACGTATCCTCAACAATTAAATGGAGCTGTTGCAACCGCCATAGCATACGCTATCGTGCGGAAGTTTCACCCGAAAACGGTTGCCATATGCCGAGATATGCGTCTTTCAAGCGATGAAATCCGTGACGGGCTGGCAAAGGGATTTGTAGAGTCGGGAGTTGACGTTTTTGATGCCGGACTCACGGGCACGGAGATATCATATTTTATTTCGGGAACCAGACCATATGACATGTCGATTATGATTTCGGCTTCACACAATCCGCCGAACTATAATGGTCTTAAAATCGTGCTTCGCGGACCGATCGCAGTAAGCGGGGATAGCGGACTCAAAGAGATTCGAGATTTTATAGCCAAAGGACCGCTTCCCGCGGCTCAAACAAAAGGAACCATAACAAAAATCGATGTTTTTGATGAATGGAAAAAGAAAGTATTATCGTTTATCGACCCCAAAACATTTAAACCGCTTACTGTTGTCGTTGATGCCGGAAACGGGATGGCAGGAAAGCTCGTGCCGCTCATATTTGAAAAACTGCCGTTCAAATTAACAACCTTATATTTTGATTTAGACGGGAGATTTCCCAATCACGTGCCCAATCCGCTTATTGAATCCAATAACAAAGATCTGATAAAAAAAATTGTTTCGACGGGAGCAGATATCGGACTGACATTTGACGGGGATGCCGACCGTGTCTTTTTCGTGGATAATACCGGCCGGTTTGTATCTGGGACCATTATAACCGCTCTTCTTGCGAAACATATACTTCAAAGCCATACAGGAGAATACGTACTCTACAGCGCCGTTTGCGGACGGATAGTTCCAGAAACGATTAAAAAATATGGAGGGAAACCAGTTCGCGTACGCGTCGGTCACAGTTTTATGAAAAATTACATGCGCCAATACCACGCGGTTTTTGCCGGTGAACATTCCGGCCACTATTATCACCGGGACTTCTTTAATTCGGAAAGCGGCGTGTTAACAGCGCTCATGGTCTTATCTTTGATTTCGAATGACGGGAGAAAATTTTCCGACATTGTCCATGAACTCGATGTTTATCCCGCAAGCGGAGAAATCAACTTTGAACTGAACGATATTCCGAAAGCCATGGAAACTATTCGAAACGCATTTGCTGATGCACAGTCGTTTGACGAACTGGACGGGCTGAGTATTTGGTATAAGGATTTTTGGGTCAATCTGCGCGCGTCAAAAACAGAACCTCTTTTGCGCCTTAACGTTGAGGCAGACACAAAGGAGCTTCTGGACAGCAAAACACAAAAAATTATTTCCATTCTCGAGTCATTAGGAGGAAAGATTAAATGAACATACTCGATGACGTTGTGGGCATGAAAACACTGGATCCGTCGAATGTGCTGGGGTCGACCGGTTTATTTGCCGATCAGTGTCAGCAGGCATGGACGGAAAGTTCGGCGATCGTGTTTCCGGCAAGCTATAAGAATATATATAACATCGTCGTATGCGGCATGGGCGGATCCCGATTTACACCAAAAACCATTAAGGAATTATTTCGGGATCGGATTAAAGAACCATATGAGATAGTTGAAGATTACACGCTTCCTTCATATGTTGATAAGGACACGCTGGTTATTTTATCGTCATTTTCGGGTACAACGGAGGAAGTTGTATCGTGTGCGCAAGATGCGCTGAAGCGCGGCGCGCGTCTCACGGCTGTGGTTCAGGGTGGCAAAATCGGCGAGCTCATGAAAGAGAAAAACATACCATCCTACATTTTTAACCCGAAATACAACCCATGCGGTCAGCCGCGTATCGGCGGAGGGTATCTTTTGATGGGCCATTTGGGGCTTCTTCAAGCGCTTAGACTTATCGAAATAGCACCGCAGGAAGTGAAGGAGGCCATAGAATTCGCAAGAAACGTTGGGAAACACTATCACGCGGAAATTCCGGCGAAGAAAAATCCGGCTAAAGAGCTAGCATTACTTTTACAGGATAAACATCCGTTTATCATTACAGCGGAATTTTTGAAGGGATTCGGTAACGGGTTTGCCAACCAAATAAACGAAACCGCAAAAATGATTTCTGACTACCGCTATATTTCGGAATTGAATCATCATCTTATGGAAGGTCTTAAACATCCGGATACAATCCACCAAAATGGTTTATTTTTATTTTTTCTTTCAGACCTTTACAATGCTTCAATCCAAAAGCGATTTATGATAACGGCTGATGTCGTTAAAAAACAGCAGGTCGCCACGCACGCGGTAAAACTTCTTGGCAAAACCAAGCTCGCGCAGGTATTAGAGGCATTTACGCTTTCAGGATATACAACGTTTTACTTGGCCATGCTCTATGGCACTGATCCGGTTTCGATCCCGTGGGTAAGCTATTTTAAAGAACAACTTGCGCGATAACATTTCCCCTCTTGCAAGAGTCATCAACTTTCTCCATACTAGTTTTATGCACGTTCGTGTATCTTCAAGCATCTCAATTGCGTATATGCGTGCATGCTGTACTTATTTTTATATCCAAGGAGGCACATCGTAAGATAAAACTGTCTTGATGGGTTATCGTGAGGTAGAAACATATGATTCACAAATACGTTGCATGGTTTAAAGATATTGATAAAGGCGATGGTGAAACGGTAGGCGGCAAAGGAGCAAATCTCGGCGAAATGACACAAGCCGGGTTTCCTGTGCCCAATGGGTTTGTCGTTACCGTTAATGCATATCGTGCATTTTTGGAAGACGCTCATATCAAAAGTAAGATTGAAGATGCGCTTCATGGTTTAAATGTGGGTGATAGCGATGCCCTGGAAAAAGCAGCGTCGAAAGTACAACACATTATCACACGATCGGAATTTCCCAAAGATATAGCAAGCGATATCATTAATGCATATTTTAAGTTGTGCGGCGGCAGTATGCACGCGGCCGCGGTCGCAGTTCGCTCGTCAGCGACAGCTGAAGATTTACCGGGTGCATCATTCGCCGGTCAACAAGCCACATTTTTGAACGTCAGAGGGGAAGCAAATGTTATTGAAAAGGTAAAAGAAGCATGGGCGTCACTTTTTACGGCACGCGCAATTTTTTATCGGGTTACCAATAAATTTGATCACTTTAAGGTGGGGATCGCAATTCCAGTCCAACGGATGATTGAATCTGAAAAGTCGGGTATTATGTTTACTATAAACCCCGTAACGAACGACAAAAGCCGCGTCACCATCGAAGCGATTTTCGGGTTGGGCGAAATGATTGTTCAGGGTGCGGTGACACCGGACCACTACGAGGTTGATAAGAAATCGCTTTCTATTGTAGTGAATGAACCTCACACGCAGGAAAAAATAATGACGCGAAGGGGCGGAGGAGACAATAAAATCGAACCTTTATCGAAAGAGAGCGGGAGCAAAACAAAATTATCCGATAAAGAAATCCTTGCCTTGGCTGAGCTCGGAAAAAAATTGGAAAAACACTATTATTTCCCACAGGACAGCGAGTGGGCTATAGAAAACGGAAAAGTTTATATTGTCCAAACGCGCCCAGTTACGACTATTGGCAAAGAAGCTGGTGTTCAAACTAAGACGGCAGTGGGGGCCGCGGTATTCGCAAAAGGCGATCCTGCAAGTCCTGGTATGGCAACTGGGCCGGTCAAAATGCTTGCTTCGGCAAAAGAGATTCACAAAATCGAATCAGGAGATATATTGGTTGCCGAACAGACGAATCCGGATTTCGTACCAGCGATGAAACGGGCTGTCGCAATTATTACTGAACGAGGCGGTCGAACGTCGCATGCCGCAATTGTGTCGAGGGAACTTGGAATTCCCGCAGTGGTAGGAGCCAAGGATGTACGTAAATTGCTTAAAGACGGCATGGTGTTAACGGTGAACGGTTCAACAGGCGAAATATATAAGGGTGCGGTTCATTCTCAGGCAGCACCAACGAACGTGGACCATGTTGTGAAGGAGCACTTGAAAACGGCAACGAAAGTTTACGTGAATTTGGCAGAGCCAAGCAGAGCCGAAGTAGTTTCAAAAATGAACGCTGATGGAGTGGGATTGCTGCGCGCGGAATTTATGATTGCCGATATAGGAACGCACCCAAAAAAGCTTATTCAAGATCATAAAGAACACGTGTTTATTGATACGCTTGCCGAGAAAATTTCCATATTTTGTAAGGCATTTTCACCGAGACCCGTTGTGTACCGTGCGACGGATTTTAAAACAAATGAATACAGAAATTTGAAAGGCGGGCAGGCGTTTGAACCGGAAGAACCCAACCCGATGTTAGGGTTTCGCGGCGCTGCGCGCTACGTTGCGGATTCCGGCGTCTTCGATATGGAACTTGAGGCGATCAAAAAAGTGCGCAATAAAATGGGTCATACCAACCTTCATCTTATGATTCCGTTCGTACGGTCTCCCAAGGAGCTTATGGACGTGAAAAAAATTATTGCCGCCAACGGGCTATCGCGCTCTTCCACGTTTAAACTGTGGCTTATGTGCGAAATTCCGACCAACGTCATCCGTCTTAATGATTTTCTTGATGTCGGCGTTGACGGCGTATCAATCGGCTCCAACGATTTAACGATGTTAATTCTTGGAACGGATCGCGATAACAGCGAAGTTGCTCACGACTTTTCTGAAATGGACCCCGCTACATTATGGGCATTTGAACACGTTGTGAAAACATGTGCCAAACGCGGGGTAACCTGTTCTATGTGCGGGCAGGCTCCATCTGATTATCCGGAACTCGTGGAGAAGCTTGTCTCGTGGGGTATAACGAGCGTTTCCGTTAATCCAGACGCAATTAGTCATGTACGGGAAACAATTTATGAAGCCGAGCGAAAATTGGTCAGCAAAAAATAAGGAGTTCTATGGCCGATTCTAAAATATACTCAGTTTCAGCACGGGAAGTTCTAGACTCACGTGGCAATCCGACAGTTGAAACGACGGTTATTTTAAACAGCGGTTACCGAGGCACCGCAGCTGTCCCAGCCGGAGCCTCAATCGGCAAATACGAAGCAGTCGAGCTTCGTGATAACGATGAAAAGCGATACGGGGGAAAGGGCGTACTAAAGGCAGTCGCAAATGTTCAAAACATACTTGGACCAAAATTAAAAGGCCTTGACGCCACTAATCAGGAAGCAATCGATACGTGCATGATTGATCTTGATGGTACGGCCAATAAATCATCGTTAGGGGCCAACAGCATTTTAAGTATCTCGCTGGCTGTAGCTGTGGCAGCTAAAAATCATCTGAGATTACCCTTATACAAGTATCTGAACCTTATGGCCAACGGCGGCCGCGAAACGCCCATGACGCGGATTCCCACGCCAACATTTAACGTCATAAACGGCGGCAAACATGGCGGGGGTAATTTGGATTTTCAGGAATATCACATAGTACCGGCTTCCAATAAGTCTTTTCACGATGCACTGAGATTAGGCGTTGAACTGTATCATGCGGTGGGCAAATTATTAATTGAGCGCGGTGCGGTCCACGCGACCGGCGATGAGGGCGGGTTTGCTCCAAATCTGTCGACAAACATGGATCCTCTGGAAATAGTCAGCGAAGCAATTCGAAGAAGCGTCTACCATTTCGGCGTCGATGTTTTTTTCGGACTGGATGTCGCGGCAACCTCATTTAAAAATGAACGCGGCTATCAGATAAAAGACCGTCCAGTTGCATACCGCACGGATGAATTCATCAAATATCTCGTGGAGCTTCATAAAATTTATCGGTTGCTCATACTCGAGGATCCGCTCGGTGAAGATGACTGGGACGGGTGGGTGGAAATAAATAAGGAATTAGGAAGCGAAACACTCTTGGTCGGTGACGATCTTCTCACCACCAACCCCCAACGTCTCACGCAGGCGATAGAAAAAAAAGCCTGCTCAGCAATTTTGTTAAAACCAAACCAGATAGGAACATTAACGGAATTTTTGTCAGTCGTTGCGCTTGCCAAGAAAAACGACATTCGCTGCATCGTTTCCCATAGAAGCGGAGAAACAAATGATACATTTATTTCTGACCTGGCCGTCGCAGTCCAATCCGATTACGTAAAATTTGGTGCACCGGCACGTGGTGAGAGAGTCGGAAAATATAATCGTTTATTACAAATTGAGTCAGAATTGTTTTTAAAACCGTAAATGATTTCTGGGTATTGCATAAGAGGGTAAAACCATGATACCGTAGAGTATGAAGTGTACATGAAGTCCTGCCTAAGCCAAAACTTCGCGCAGTTCTTCTGTAATTTCATTAAGAAACCCGTTTATAGAATTTGTTAAAGGAGGTTTGTTATGAAAACAACGATTTCAGTCATAAAAGCGGATACAGGTTCTGTTGGCGGACACAATAAGCCAAGCGAGGCCATGGTCGCAAAAGCAAAGGAGAGAGTCGCTGACGGTATGAAAAATGGCCTGTTGATGGATGCGCGTGTAACGTTTACCGGCGATGACATAGCGCTTCTTATGATTCATACCCGTGGCGTTGATAATTCAGATATTCACAAATTTGCGTGGGATACGTTTGTCGAAACGACAAAAATCGCAAAAGCACAGGGACTCTATGGCGCTGGCCAAGACCTGTTAAAAGACGCCTTCTCTGGCAACGTTCGAGGAATGGGCCCGGGATCTGCGGAAATGGAAATTGAAGAACGTCCTGCAGAACCGTTCATCGTTTTTGCGGGCGATAAGTGCGGCCCTGGAGTGTTTAACTATCCATTATTTGAATGTTTTGCAAGTCCATACCATAATGCAGGCCTGCTGCTTGCTCCCGAAATGAATGCAGGATTCACCTACAACATTATGGACGTGGATTATACCGAAGCTGATAAAGTCATCACGCTTAAAGTTCCGCAGGACTATTATGACATATGCACTCTCTTGCGAGATCCTAACCATTTTGTCATCGAGAGCGTTGTCGAAAATGCTACAGGGCTTTTGGCATCGGTCGCTTCGACAAGCAGACTTCACAATATTGCAGGAAAATATGTCGGCAAAGATGATCCGGTTGCGATAGTGCGAACACAGAAGCAGTTCCCGTCAACGGGAGAAATTCTCTCACCTTGGGCGCTGGCTCACTATACGCTTGGAGACAATAGGGGAAGCCATCATGTTGCCGTTATGCCCGTGAAACAAAATACGATTATTTCGTATTTTGACGGACCGACCATTATGTCAGCGGCAGGATATTGTGTCCATGAAGGAAAGCTTACCGAAGCGGTTGACTACTTTGATCAGCCATTCTGGGATCTTATTCGCGAAAAAGCGAGCAAAAAGACTCTAGAAATGAGGGCGCAGGGATTTTACGGTCCCTCAATGGCCGGCATGGACGAACTTGAATATACAGGCGTTATGGAAAATCTTAAGCGCCTTGAAGGAAAATTTACCGTCCGGAACAAATAACCAACGTTATGGATGCACCAACCGAGTATATCCGTAAGGATGTTTCTTCTTTGCCAGTCAAACCGAATTTAGCTAGTTATGACGAGGCAAAAAAAAGCAACCCGTGGGATTCAATCAAAACTGAATTAACGTGGTTTGACGACGGCGGTATAAATCTTGCCTACAATGCCATTGACCGCCACACTGGTACTTCGATTGAATCAAAAACTGCACTCCTATGGGAAGGCGACAACGGGGCCACGGCGAAATATACCTTTGGAGAAATGGCGCGGCTGTCAAACCAATATGCCAATTATTTGGTTTCGCTGGGCGTCGAGCGCGGAGATCGGGTTTTTATGTTTTTGCCAAGGATTCCGGCCCTTTATGCTGCGGTTCTGGGTGGTTTAAAAAGCGGTGCTATGATCGGAACAATGTTTAGCGCCTTTCAGCAACAGGCGCTCGTTGACCGTCTTGGCAATAGCGGAGCAAAAGTCTTATTTACAACAAGCGAGCTTGCCAGGCGACTGGAGGGGACGCATGATAAGCTTCCGGATCTCAAAAAAATTGTTATTGTTGACGGACCTGAATTTTTGGGCGCAATAGCCAAACAATCGGAAAAGTTTAGTTGCGTGCATACCAAACCGGAAGATTATTCTTTTTTACTGTATACCTCTGGTACAACAGGAAAGCCCAAAGGAGTCATGCATATTCAGAAAGGGATTTTGCATGAATACGTGACGGCTAAATGGGTGTTGGACCTTAAACCCGATGATATTTATTGGTGCACGGCCGATCCCGGCTGGGTGACCGGTCTGGTATATGGCATACTGGCTCCTTGGATGTTAGGGATTACGATGGTAGTCCACGGCGGCAGATTTGACCCCGATATCTGGTACGGGCTTATCAAAAAATACAATGTAACAGTTTGGTACACTGCTCCAACTGCCATACGCATGCTTATGGCCAAGGGTGAAGAGTTGGTGAAATCATACGGACTAACGTCACTTCGCCATCTTTGCAGCGTCGGAGAACCGTTGAACCCCGAGGCAATACGCTGGGGCGTCAAGGCATTCGGGCTTGCGTTTCACGATACATGGTGGCAGACGGAAACCGCCGGTATGATGATGGTTAACTTCCCCTGTACCGATATAAAAGTTGGTTCGATGGGCCGACCTTTTCCGGGCATTGAAGCCGCTATCGTTGATGACAGCGGGAACGAGATTCAGAACAAAACTGAGGGAAATTTAGCATTTCGGCCTGGTTGGCCATCCATGATGGTCGGCATTTGGCAAAATGAGGAAAAATACAAATCCTATTTTATGAACAATTGGTATATATCCGGTGATCGGGCGTGGAAGGATGATGATGGGTACTACTGGTTCATTGGACGAGCTGACGACGTTATCAAAACCTCTGGTGAACGTGTCGGTCCGTTTGAAGTGGAGTCTGCTCTTGTAGAAAATCCGGCGGTTGCCGAAGCCGGCGTCATAGGAAAACCCGATCCGATGCGGGGGGAAATCGTTAAAGCATTTGTAGTACTCAAAGAACCGCAGAAATATGCCGAGCAGGCTGCCGCAGATAAGCTTAAAGCAGAGCTTGCCGATTATGTAAAGCATCATCTGGCGGGTCACGCGTATCCCAGAGAAATCGAATTTATCGATAAACTTCCAAAAACCAGAAGCGGCAAAATCATGAGGCGAATCCTCAAGGCCAAAGAAATGGGTCAGCCGATAGGCGATACCTCAACGCTTGAGGAATATTAACTAATACCCTATAATAATAGTTAATGGGAACTTTTTCAGTTGTCATTGAAGGAGAGCGCGGGATTCCTTTGGGAGGTTGGGGTACTGTTGAGTCGAGACAATCGCGTGCAATAGACCCTGAAAGCAGTTATGATGTGGAAATGACCCATTTTACGCATGGGCAGCTTTGTATCGAAGGAAACGAGCCGCAGGTTATGGCGCCGAAAGGAAGGGTGTGCTTCGCGGGTCATAAACTGAAAGAAGGCCAGACGGTTTTGGATATCGGGAAAGGCGCGTTTCTTTGTCTTGTCCACTCACATTACCTCCCCACATTTGAAGAGCTACAACAACGATATCAACAGCCTTGGTTTACCCAAGTAACTATAACGAAAGTAGAAAAAGGATAACAAATTCTCCTTTCGGGGCGGCAAAATGTGCCAAAGCCTGCGATAGGTTTCCACTCCAGACTTCCTCATGAACTTTGGTTAGCTCGCGGCAAATAACGATGTCGATATCGCCGTAACTCTTCTTTAGATCGAGTAAGTCAGTGACTAGTTTATGTGGAGCGCAGTAAAAAACCGCTGTGCCGTCAAGAGAACGTAATTTTTCAAATACCGCGACTCGTGCTGATTGTTTTTCCGGCGGATAGCCGAAAAAATGAAACTGATTGGTCGGCAGGCCCGAAGACGTAAGTGCGGTCAGAAGGGCAGACGGACCCGGAACGCTTTCAACGACAATGTTTCGTTTGTAACATTCGCGCACCAATCGGAACCCCGGATCGGAAATGAGCGGTGTTCCGGCATCTGACACAAGCACAACATCCTGAGAATTCAGTATTTCAATAATTTCAGGGAGCACTTTGTTTTCAATCTCATCGTAATAGGGAATAAGCTTGGGGAGTTTTCCCGAGTCATAGTTGGGATAGCGCTTCCGAAGTTCGCTTAATAGATTTCCGCTATGCCGAGTATCCTCGCAAAGGATAATATCTGCAGCAAGAAGTGTTTTTATAGCGCGAATCGTGATATCTTCAAGATTCCCAATAGGCGTTGCGACAATATGTAGAATTCCCATGAGGTCTATTATACAATAGACCAATGGTTGAACTTATCGGCGGATGGATTGTGCATTTTATCGCAACCCTCGGATACTCCGGTGTATTCCTCCTTATGACGCTCGAAAGCTGCCTTATACCGATTCCCTCTGAAGTCACCATGCCGTTTGCAGGATCACTCGTTGCCATTGGTAGCTTTAACTTTTGGTTTGTCGTGATTGTAGGAACACTTGGCAATCTCTTCGGGTCACTTCTTGCCTACTGGCTCGGATGGTGGGGTCAGGAAGCCGTTGTCCGCAAGGTCATCGTTAAATACGGCAAATACCTTCTTATCAGCGAAGCAGAGTATGACCGCTCCGAGTCGTGGTTTAGAAATCACGGTGAACTGGTCGTCCTTTTATCACGCGTACTCCCAGTACTTCGGACATTTATCTCACTTCCGGCAGGCGTTGCGAAAATGAAGTTTAAAAAATTTGTCGCCTATACGGTCATTGGTTGTCTCGTTTGGTCCGTTGTACTGACCCAAATAGGAGTAATTTTAGGGAATAACTGGAAATCACTAGAGGTGTACTTCCGAAAATTTGATTTGGTGATTGTGGTGGCGATTGTTGCCGTGATTGCGTGGTATGTTTGGCGCAAATTAAAGCACTTTCAGAAAAAAACCGTTTCTTAAACAAATTTTCGAATAAGCCCTACACATTTCCCCTGAATCTTCACGTGCGTAGTAAATATGGGTGACATGGTGGAATTTGCGGGCATAAGCTTAATGCGGTCTTTTTCAAAATATATACGCTTAAGCGTTGCAAGTCCGTTCGGTAGAAGGGCAACCACGATATCACCGTTTTGCGCATCCTGCTGATGCTGTATCACCACAAAATCACCGTCCATAATGCCATCTTCAATCATGGAAACTCCTTTTACCTGAAGGATGTAACTCGGTTTGTTTGACGAAATCAAACTCGGGGCTACGGAAATGTAATAATTCGGATCGGTGTAGGGTTCAAGAGGACTCCCTGCTGCAATGTATCCCAGTACCGGAAGCTCAATTGCTGTGCTTGCGTTGCCCGCGCGGTACTTTTCCGTAACAATTTCCAATCCTCTGGCTGTACCATCAAGTTTTTTGATATATCCTTTTTGCCGTAAACGGTCAATGTGCTCATGCACGGTAGCAGGCGAATTCATGCCGAGTGCATCGCCAATTTCCTTTAACGTCGGCGCATATCCGTAACGCTGGATAAACTGTGTGATAAACTCAATTATCTGGCGTTCTTTTGTATAAAGCGTTGCTGGCATAGGGTTAATATTAACCAAAAATATGATATGATTATTTGTAGTATTTCAAAATATACCCGAATTGTCAATTATAACTATCCGTATATTTGTATATCAAAATTGAATAAACCCGAAATTATTGTCTATGAACACATTTAAATTGCAATCTTCATTTAAACCAACCGGTGATCAGCCGGAAGCTATCGATCAGCTTGTTCACAACATACGGCAAGATGTTGGCGAACAGGTATTGTTGGGCGTCACAGGGAGCGGAAAAACATTCACCATCGCCAATGTCATTGAAAGAGTTCAGAGGCCGACATTGGTTATTTCACACAATAAAACACTTGCAGCTCAGCTGTATCAGGAATTCAGGGATTTTTTCCCGACCAATGCAGTGTCGTATTTCGTTTCGTACTACGATTATTACCAACCGGAAGCCTATATACCATCATCTGATACCTATATAGAAAAGGAAACCGAGATTAACGAGGAAATTGATAAATTACGGCTCGCAGCTACGACGAATATATTAACCCGAAAGGATACGATCGTTATTGCATCTGTTTCCTGCATTTACAACATCGGCTCACCGAAAGAGTACGGCAATTTTGTTTTGGAACTTATGCCCGGCATGAAAATCTCTCGCGAGAGTATATTTACGCGTCTCGTGCAGCTCCAATATGAACGAAACGACTTTGGATTTCACCGGGGCACATTTCGTGTGAGAGGCGATTCTATTGATTTATTTCCCGCCTACATGGACACGTCCATTCGAATTGTCCTTGAGAGTGAATATATTAAAAAACTTGAGGAAATCGATCCGCTGACCGGAGAATCCATCATAGAACTTTCCGGCTCTGTCATTTATCCAGCGAAACATTATATGACCGATCCGAAAAGCTATACAAGTGTATTTCGTGAGATTCGGGATGATCTCGAGCGTCAGGTGAGTAATTTTAAAAAAAATGGAAAACTCATTGAGGCACAGCGCATTCATCAACGCGTCACGTATGACCTCGAAATGATCGCAGAAATGGGATATGTAAACGGCATAGAAAATTATTCCCGCTATTTTGACGGCCGTAAGTCCGGTGATCCTCCCTATACACTTTTGGACTATTACAAAGAGGCATATGGAAACGATTGGCTTCTGGTTATTGACGAATCTCACATGACGGTTCCGCAAATTCGCGGTATGTATAACGGTGACAGAAGCAGGAAGCAAACCCTTATTGATTACGGGTTTCGGCTTCCCGCGGCACTTGATAACAGGCCGCTTCGATTTGAAGAATTCCTGCGAACTCTTCCCCAAACGATTTACGATTCTGCAACTCCTGACAGCTATGAAATGGAAAGGGCGAAAGAATCAGCCGCCTCCAAAAATATCAAAAGCGGCATTGTTGAACAGCTCATTCGACCGACCGGTTTAATCGATCCGATTGTTGAAATACGTCCGGCAACCCATCAAATCGACGATCTCTTTAAAGAAATAGAGAAAAGAGTAGCCCGCCATGAACGCGTATTGGTAACAACGCTCACCAAACAAATGGCTGAAGACCTTTCAAGCTACCTTGAAGAACGGGGAATTCTCGTTCATTACCTTCATGCGGACGTGGAAACGTTAGTGCGAAGCGATATTTTAGCTGACCTTCGAAAGGGCACGTATGATGTTATTGTTGGCGTTAATTTATTGCGCGAGGGGTTGGATTTACCCGAGGTTTCCCTTGTTGCGATTCTTGATGCTGATAAAGAAGGATTTTTGCGAAGTAAAACGAGTCTCATACAGACAATGGGAAGAGCAGCACGCCACGTCGCCGGACAGGTAATTCTTTATGCTGATAAAAAGACTGATTCTATCAAGTTCGCCATCAGTGAAGTTGAACGAAGGCGTAAAACTCAAGAGGCATTTAATCAAAAACATCACATCACCCCGCTCTCGATTCAAAAGCCTATTCGCGACCGTTTGATTGAACGTGAAGATATAAATCAAAAGAAACGGGAATCGGTTGATGAAATGCTTGGATTGGATGGAACAAAAATAGAATCAATGACTCCCTATGACCGCAAAAAGCTGATTGCGAATCTTACGCGCGCAATGAGACAGGCAAGCAAGGATCTGGATTTTGAACAGGCCGCAAGAATCCACGATTTCATCGCGTCGCTCAACCAATGATGTATAATAGCGTTTGCCACGGACCCATCGGTGGTCAATTTGCGTTATATGGATAAACTTATAATTAAAGGTGCACGGCAGCACAACCTGAAAAACATTGACTTAGAGCTTCCGAAGAATAAGCTTATTGTTTTTACGGGTCTTTCTGGATCCGGTAAATCATCGCTCGCGTTTGATACGATTTATGCGGAAGGACAGAGACGATATGTCGAATCTCTTTCTTCGTATGCCAGACAATTTCTTGGCATCATGGATAAACCAGACGTAGACTCTATCGAAGGGCTTTCGCCGTCCATATCCATTGATCAAAAATCGACTTCCCATAACCCGAGATCAACGGTCGGAACAGTTACCGAAATTTATGATTACATGCGTTTGTTGTTTGCTCGCATAGGTCATCCGCACTGTCCAAATTGCGGCCGCGAAATCACGCGCCTTTCTCCTCAACAGATCGTCGATCTGATTTTGACAAATGCGCAAAGCGAATTGGAAAGCGGAAAAAAGCACGTGCGCATCATAATTTTTTCGCCGGTCGTGAGAGACCGCAAGGGAGAATTTTCGAATCTGTTTGACAACCTGCGATCGAAAGGTTTCAGAACAATTCGCGCGGACGGCTATTTCTTCAGCGTTGACGATGATATCGCGCTTATTAAAACAAACAAGCACTCCATAGACGTTGTTATAGATAGAATTACGATGGAAAAATCCGATTTAAAAAAGCAGAATAAAGCAGACGGAACACCGGATAAATACACGGCTATGCGCACACGCCTGACGGATGCCGTGGAACAGGCGGTTACCTTGTCAGACGGTCTCGTTATCATGGCTGTTGTCGATGACCCCGGATTTTCGTTCCCCCAAAAGCCAAAACAGCTGCGCCAGCGCGTCTATTCGGAAAAATTTGCGTGCCCTGTCTGCAATATATCAATAGACGAAATTGAACCTCGGTCATTTTCGTTTAATACGCCCCACGGCGCATGTCCGAACTGCAGCGGCATCGGCACAATTTTGACCGTTGACCCCAAGCTTGTCATCAGCCCCGAATTGTCCATAAGTGAAGGCGGTATTTTACCGTTTGCTCGCATGTTTTTCCATGACACGTGGTATTCCCGCGTCATTTCAACAGTGGCGAAAGAATATGATATTAACGAACGCGTACCGATTAAAACATTTTCTGAAAAACAGCTCGATGTACTCCTCAATGGCACAGGAGACCGATTGTATCGTGTCATAGGTAAAAACCGCTTCGGTGACATCACAACGATCGAGGAGCCTTTTCGCGGAATACTCCCAGAACTTAAACGCCGTTTCATGGAAACCCAGTCAGAATTTATGCGGGTGGAAATCGAAAAATATATGCGTCAAGAAATCTGCTCCATCTGTAACGGCCGCCGGCTTAAAAAAGAAAGTCTCACGGTAACGATTGATAAATTTTCAATCGCAGACGTGAGCGATTTATCCGTACGTGATGCAAAAACATGGATCGCAACAATTCAAAAAAACGAAAAGGGTGCATTAAGCAATCAGGAAACGATCGTTTCAAAACCGATTCTGAAAGAAATAGCGACGCGTATTGAATTTCTCAATCGAGTGGGTTTGGATTATTTAACTATTTCACGAAGCGCAACAACGCTGGCAGGAGGGGAAGCTCAAAGGATTCGGCTCGCTTCCCAAATCGGTTCAGGGCTCTCAGGAGTTCTCTATGTTCTTGACGAACCCTCCATTGGGCTTCACCCCCGGGATAACAAAAAACTCATAGACACGCTTAAGGCTCTGCGGGATCTCGGAAATACCGTCATAGTCGTTGAACATGATAGGGAAATGATGGAAGAAGCAGATTATCTCGTTGACTTCGGACCAGGCGCCGGAGAACACGGCGGAAGAATAATTGCACAGGGAAGCGTCGCTCACGTGCTTGCGGATCCTCATTCACTGACAGCGAAATATCTTACGAATGAACGGAAAATTACACGGTCGCGTAACCAGACATTGCTTCCCGTTGATAAACAGGAATTAATCGTGCTTCGCGGTGCAAAAGAAAATAACTTAAAAAACATTGACGTACCAATTCCACTCGGGAAATTCGTTTGCGTTACCGGAGTTTCCGGAAGCGGCAAATCAACACTTATCGTTGAAACGCTTTACCGAGCGCTTGCATCACATTTCAACCCGCTGTATAAGGAACGCTCCGGAAAACTTGATACGATTGACTATATTGATCGCATAGATAAATCAATTCTTATCGATCAATCCCCGATCGGAAGAACGCCGCGCAGCAACCCCGCAACATATACAGGCATATTTTCGCTCATCCGCGACATTTATGCGCAACTGCCGGAAGCAAGATCCCGAGGATATCGCCCAGGACGTTTTTCATTTAATGTAAAGGGCGGACGCTGTGAAGCATGCGAGGGAGAGGGTCAGTTAAAAATTGAAATGCAGTTTCTCTCTGACGTCTATGTCACGTGTGAAGTTTGCCGAGGATCAAGGTATAACGCTGAGACGCTTGAAGTTCTCTACCATGGCAAAAATATCGCGCAAATCCTTGATATGACGGTAGAAGAAGCAGTTCGGTTCTTTGAATCACATCCACAGTTATCAGAAAAACTTAAAGTGATCGAGGAAGTTGGGCTCGGATACATGCATTTGGGGCAGGCGGCAACAACATTGTCAGGAGGCGAGGCACAACGTGTCAAACTGGCCTCAGAGCTGCACCGGCGCTCAACCGGAAAAACTGTATATATTCTCGACGAGCCCACAACAGGTCTTCATTTCGCCGATCTGGAAAAATTGCTTTCAGTTCTGCATAAACTCACCACGCTTGGTAACACCGTTATCGTTATCGAACACAACCTTGATATTATTAAAAAATGCTGACTGGATTATCGATTTGGGTCCCGAGGGCGGAGACGAAGGAGGACGAATTATCGCAACCGGCACTCCTGCCGATTTAACAAAACAGAATCATTCTTACACAGGACAGTTTCTTAAAAAGATATTACAATAATTTGAGATGAAACAAATTATTTATCGATTGTTTTTTATCGTATGTATACTATGCATATTTCCACTTTCCCGCGTCTTGGCAGTTGGAGAATTTCAGGCAGATTATGATGTTGAGTATGCAATTTCTCCTGCAGGGGTCACTATAGTTACCCAGAACGTTACATTAACCAATAAGCAAAGCAACTTATATCCGCAAAAATATTCTATATTAATCGATTCTCAGAAAATAAAAAACGTTATAGCTTTTGATAATGGCGGCCTTGTCCAAACGCAGATCGATCAAAGTGACGGTAAAACTCAAATTACCCTGCCGTTTAACGACCATATCGTCGGGTTAGGTAAACAGCTTCATTTTTCGCTCCGATACGAAGATGCCGAAATCACGCAAAAAAACGGCGATATCTGGGAAGTGAATATTCCTGGTGTCGCCAATGACCCTGACCTCGCATCATATACCGTTACACTCAATGTACCCCCAACATTTGGCCCGAATGCGTATATGACTCCAATGCCCGCAGCGGCAGACCGATGGACGAAAGACCAGATGATAACAGGGGGAATTAGCGCAGCCTACGGTAACATGCAAGCATTTGATTTAAACCTTTCGTACCATCTCGAAAATGACAGCGTTGCTCCGCGAACCTCAGAAATCTCGTTACCGCCGGACACGGCGTTTCAGAAAGTTATCATCCGATCCATAACGCCGAAGCCGAAAACAGTACTCACGGATGCTGACGGAAACTGGCTTGCCCAGTATGATTTATTACCGGCTGAGCGCCTTGATGTTCAAGCTCAGATCACGGTTGCCATACAACTCAGACAATTCGACGGCGTTTCCGAGGAGATAACAGATCCGTCAGTGTACACAAAACCGTTAAAATATTGGGAATCTCAAAGCCCTCAAATTCAAGCATTAGCCCAAACATATAAAACCCCGCGGGATATTTATAATTATGTCGTTCGTACGCTTTCCTATGACTATACGCGTGTCAGTCAATCGCCGGTGCGCAAAGGGGCACTAGAAGCTTTAGCGACGCCCAAAAATTCCATTTGTATGGAATATACAGATCTCTTCGTCGCGATTGCGCGGGCGGCAGGAATACCTGCCCGCGAGGTCGTCGGCTTCGCATATACCACGAATTCTAAATTACGGCCTCTGTCTCTTGTTTCAGACGTCCTACACTCATGGCCGGAATACTACGATAGCGTCAAAAAAGTCTGGATACAAATTGACCCGACATGGGCAAGTACGACCGGAGGAGTCAATTATTTTGATAAACTTGATTTTAATCACATAGCGTTTTCGATACACGGCATCGCGAGTGATTATCCCTATCCTGCGGGTTTTTATAAGCGTCCAGGGACGAATTCAAAGGATGTTTTAGTCGCATTCTCTCAATCCAAACCATCATTTGCGCAGAGCAAATTGATTACCAGTTACGTATTTCCAAAAGTGGCAACATCAGGGATACCGGCAGCGGGCACCGTAACAATCGAAAATCCAAACGGCACAGCAGTTCAATCGGTCGTTGTAACGGTTCAATCGACTCCTTTTGACGTAGCCATCTCAAAAACGTTCACCAATGTCGCTCCGTACGCAAAGCTGTCAATACCCGTCTCCATACCATTACCTGGCTACTTTATGCAGGGAACAGGAAGCTTAACCGCCACAGTCAATGATCAAGCATCCCAATATAATTTCCAAATACGGCCGCTTGTGTATTCATTTATTATTCCTCTTGCGTGCATCGCGTTATTTTTTATTCTATTGGCATTATTATCTATACCGCATTCTTCGTTATGGAAACACCGACGGAAATAATACGCGTCCTGCCTCACGCACCCGGAGTTTATCTTTACAAAGACATAAACGGCACGGTTATTTATGTGGGTAAAGCAAAAGATCTGAAACGGCGTGTGAGTCAATACTTTCAACGAGATGATGCAGTCGGTGCAAAAACGAATCTGCTCGTTTCACAGATATGCTCCATAGAAACCATAAAAACGGCAAGTGAATTTGATGCAATACTTCTCGAAGCAAAACTTATCCATGATTATTCACCGAAGTTTAATGTCGTCCTCAAGGATGATAAGAGCCCGCTCTATATTTTGTTAACACTATCCGAAATCTTACCCAGAATTCTTTTTGTACGACGGAGTGATTTACCGAAAAAAAACCATCCCAAAGACGCGCTTTTTGGACCGTTTCAGTCCTCACGATCTGCACGAATGATTATGAGGACGCTTCGCTACAGCATTCCATATTGTTTACAAAAACAGCGAAACGGTACGCCTTGCTTTTATACACACCTCCGTCTTTGTAATCCCTGTGCGTCGGTTATTTCCGGCATGGAAGATTCGGAAGCAAAAAATAAACTTATTCATTCATACAGAGTCAATATATTCCGCCTTAAAGATATATTATCCGGAAAATCTACGCGCGTTCTATCGGCCATGGAAAAAGATATGCGTATCTTGGCGAGTGAGCAACGCTTCGAAGAAGCAGCAGAAACGAAAAGTCATATTGACGCCTTGCGGATGGTAAAGCGAAATAGCTATGACCCAACTGTTTACATAGAATCAAATTCGGCGTTAGAAAACATTACGGAAAACGAACTCTTAGCGCTGCAACAAGTTCTTAAACCGTATTTCGGTACCATTCAATCGGTCCATCGCATTGAATGTATCGATATATCCAATACACAGGGTTCCTTTGCAACCGGTTCGCTTGTTGTATTAACAGATGGTCGCATTGACACAAGCCAATATCGACGTTTTCGAATACGCCAGGAAGGCTCACCGAATGATTTCGCCATGATCTTTGAGGTCGTGAAGCGACGATTTGAACACGAAGAGTGGGGGATTCCTGATTTGTTACTTATCGATGGGGGAAAAGGTCAAGTTAACGCAGCCATCACCGCGGTACCTCTCGCGTATAAAAATATCCCGATTATCGGTCTCGCAAAACGATTTGAAGAAATTATCGTTCCATATAATACGTCATGGAAAACTCTACGCATCCCTTATACAAGCTCGGCGCTGCACATTTTAGAAAGAATTCGGGATGAATCTCATCGTTTTGCCCTTTCATACCACAGACTACTTCGCAAAAAAGCTTTTCTGAAGCCCTGAAACAGGCACAGGGCAGTTTGACCGACTTCATTACATCTGCTACCATTACAAGACATGAAACATCTGATTCGGGTGTTTTTATTTAATGTCTTTGCTTTATGGATAACAAGCCAAGTGTTGCCGGCGCTCGTCGCCCCGGCGGGATGGCAAACCATATTATTTTCAGGATTTATTTTGAGTCTTCTTATGCTTATCGTCGCTCCAATACTTAAAATCTTGTTTATTCCCATAAATATCCTTACGTTTGGGCTCCTTTCATGGCTCGTTAACGTTATCGTGATCTATTTACTCACCATTTTTGTACCAGAAATTCAGGTAAAACCCTGGACGTTTCCAGGATTATCATGGGCAGGATTTGTAATACCCTCAGTGCACCTGTCGTATTTTTTTGCACTCGTCGTAACATCACTGTGTATTTCAACAATTACTGACATATTGCATTATGTCAGTGAAGATTAACCAATATGAATAAAACACATATTCCTAAAATCGTGTGCATAGGCGGAGGAACGGGAACATTCGTTGCTTTAAAAGGTTTAAAACATTTTGCGTGCCATCTAAGCGCAATAGTCACGATGAGTGACAGCGGCGGGAGTAATAAACGTTTACGTGACGAATTCGGATTATTGCCGACATCGGATATACGCCAATCTCTGGTTGCGCTTTCTGATGAAAATGGCGGTGTCGGGCTTCTTCGAAAATTGTTCATGTACCGTTTTGAAAAAGGTAAAGGAATTTCAGGAATGACGTTCGGAAATCTTTTTATGGCTGCACTTTCAGATATTTTGGGCTCACAGCAAGAGGCGATTCGACAAACAGGAAGAGTTCTTCGAATTCAGGGAACCGTCATACCTGTATCATTTACCGACACAAACCTCTATGCCGTTTATGAAGACGGCCATATTCTGACGGAAGAACACCTTATTGATGAACCGTCGCATGATGGGACACTCAAAATTACTGATGTCTATTTAAAACCCGAAGCACAGGCAAACAGTGAAGCGCTTGAAGCGATATCTAAAGCAGATCTTATTGTTTTAGGACCCGGGGATCTCTATACAAGTTTACTACCGAATTTTCTTGTTCATGAAATAGCAAAAGCCATCAGGCACGCGAAAGCGAAAAAAGTATATATCGTTAATCTGATGACAAAATACGGTCAAACATATAACTATAGTGCATCCGATCACGTTCGCGTTGTTGAAAAATATACGGGAACAATAGGTACTGTTATAGTAAATAACGCGAAAATTCCTCCGAAAGCTTTGGAGGCATACGAAAAATCTCACGAGCGTCCCGTCGAGGACGACCTAAAAGACACGTCATCACAAAAAATAATACGCACAGATCTCGTAAGTCGACAGTTTACCCAGAAGGCTAAAAGCGATACACTAATACGCAGTCTCATCCGCCATGATAGCGAAAAATTGGCGCAAGTCCTGATTAGCCTTGTGAGCAAATCTTTATAGTATGAAGTTATTTTTATTACTGACCCACATCATTATTGCCATCGGTTTAATCGGACTTATCTTGCTTCAAAATGGCAAGGGCGGTCTTGGAGGCCTGGGTGCGGGGGAATTTTACAGAAGCAAAAGGGGTGCCGAGCGCATCGTATTTATCATGACGATTGTACTTGCTGTACTTTTTTTTATTACATCGATAATAAACCTATTGATCCATTAACGTAATGGCCGAAGTTCTTTTCTATGACCGCATTTCGAAGCTGGAGACTCTTTTATTTAGTCGTCATTGAGCTGGCGCAAAAGTATACACGAGCGCTGGTCGCTGGATTTTTCGCCGGAATTTCGCTCTCTCTTATATTTTGGCGTGCGTACCCATTTATATCCCAACAGTGGCTGACTCCTGTCGAGCATATCGGTATGGTTGGCCAGTTTACGCCAAATTCGTTGCCGACATCAATACAGAGAAAAATCAGTTTTGGCTTAACAACCATGTCCGATGACGGTTCGCCGATGCCGGGCTTAGCTACTTCGTGGGTGGCCACAGACAGCGGAAAAACATTTATTTTTTTTCTGAGGAAAGATCTAACGTGGCACGATGGTAAACCTGTCACTGCTCGCGACATCAATTACAATATCAAAAGCGTTGCATTTACTGTGCTTGATGATTATAAGATTAAGGCAGAGCTCAATAATCCGTATAGTCCTTTCCCGTCGCTTCTTTCCAAACCACTTTTTCAGCCGGGACTTAATGGATTCGGCGACTATAAAGTAACGAGTATTCGTTTAAACGGCGATCTGGTAAGTTACCTTAAGCTTGTTCCGGTTAAACCAACAAAAAATGAATCAAAAGCACTTGAATACCAGTTTTATCCAACAGAGGCAATAGCTGTCCTTGCCTATAAACTCGGTGAAGTTGATAGACTTGAGGATTTAACCTCACCGTACAACCTTCACTTATGGGGTCGCACAGCGATAGAGGAAAATACGCGATACAACAGAATCGTAACTCTATTTTATAATATGTCAGACCAGGTTCTCTCCGACAAATCAGTTCGACAGGCATTATCATACGCTGTGCCAAAGTTAACCGGTGAGATGGCCCATTCTCCAATTGCAAAAACCTCATGGGCATATACAACCGATAAAGTAAAAGACTACTCAACCGATATGGTTGAAGCAAAAAAACTTATTACTGCTGATAAAATATCTTCTCAGTCGGCGGCACTTACGATTACGACATTTTCCCAATACGTCGATGTTGCGCAAGCCATTGCCTCGAGCTGGAATTCTATTGGCATCGTCACGAGCGTCAGAGTTGTCAATAGTGTTCCGCCGAATTACGATATTTTATTAAGCGCTCAAGATTTACCACCTGACCCAGATCAATACCCGTTCTGGCATTCCACGCAAACGCAAACCAACATCACCGGCTACTCAAATGTAAAAATAGACAAACTCCTTGAGGATGGCCGTCAGGAATTAGATACGGATAAACGAAAACAAATCTATGCGGATTTTCAGCGTCGTCTTGTTGATGATGATCCCGCAGATTTCCTGTATTACGCAAAATCATACACCATCAACAGAAACTAATCAGTGCAGCCCATAGGCTATTTTATTCGTAGTGTAGTGCATCAATCGGGGATAATTTCGATGCTCGATAGGCAGGGTAACTTCCAAATGCTATTCCGATAACGACAGATACGCTCACGGAAGCGATGACGGGAACGACAGGCAACCCAAACGGTACATGCACCCCCTGAGCTATAAGGTATCCGACGCCGATACCGAGTGAGATACCAATTGCTCCCCCCGCAACAGTCAGGATGACGGATTCAACAAGAAATTGCGTCAATATATCTCTGCGTGTTGCCCCAATGGCCTTAAGAAGTCCTATTTCTTTTGTGCGCTCCGTCACGGTAACTAACATGATGTTCATGATTCCAATGCCGCCGACAACCAGTGATATGCCCGCAATACCGGAAAGAACGACCGTCAAGATACCTAGCACATTATTGATAGTCGATAAAATATCGCGGGAACTCGTCGCGACGAAATTATCTTTAACGGATTGATCGGTTATGCTATGACGCTCAAATATAAGAGCCTTGGCATCCGCCTCTGTCTGATCCAAAAACCGCGCATCCTTCACATTGACATAGACTGCCTGTACATAATCTACACCAAAGAGCGTGCGCATTGCGGTCGTAAGGGGAATATATATTGATCCGTCGAGTTCGCTGTTTTTTGATGCGGTGACTCCGATAACCCGAAACGGCTTCGTCCCTACCTCTATCGTTTTTCCGATAGGATCGGCTCCTTCTCCAAATAGATCAGTAAGAACTGTTGGTCCGAGTACTGCGACGCGGGAAATATTCGCTTCATCATCATCACCGACATAATTTCCGCTGCCCATCACAACTCCGAGAATGTCCTGCGTCGAGGGGCTTACTCCAAGCACATAGACGGATTTGTTTTGACCATTTGCTGATACTGTTTCACTTCCAGCAAAGCGCGCGCCGACTTCGGCAACATTGGAAATTTCTCCGGGATCCCCCAAGGCTTTCACGTCACCCGTTGTAAGATTAATAATACCCGTCGAGGCGAATATGAGAAGATTTGACCCGAGTGAGGAAAACTGCCCGTTGATATAATCCGTCGCACCCTGAGAGATGATAAGGATGAGGATGACCGCAGTAATGCCGATGATGATACCGAGCATCGTAAGGGCCGTGCGAAGTAAGCTGCTTCGCAGCGCCGTTATAGCGGTTCGAAAAATTTCCGTTAATTGCATACTGTGTTATTTCGCTGGTTTGCCATTGGTTTCATCCGATACAATGAACCCGTCTTTAATATGAATAATACGCTTTGCGTAATCTGCGATATCTTTTTCGTGGGTAATGACAACGATTGTGTGCCCTTGTCGATTGAGTTCGCGGAAAAATTCCATGATTTCATGAGACGTCACACTATCCAGATTACCGGTCGGCTCATCTGCCAAAATGAGAGCAGGATTCATAACCAATGCCCGCGCTATTGCTACCCGCTGAATCTGACCTCCCGATATATTATTCGAAAGGTTTTCCGCTTTATCTTCGATGTGAACCAGTTTCAACGCCTCCATAACCCGTTTTTTACGCTCGCCTTCGGCAATGCTTGCATACATCATGGGCCGTTCCACGTTTTTAAACACTGTCGTTCGTGGAAGCAAATTAAACGCCTGAAACACAAATCCGATCTCACGATTGCGTATGTGGGCAAGCTGGTCATCGCTGTATTTACTGATGTCTTTGTCTTTGAGAATGTAGGAGCCTTTCGTAGGTGTATCTAATGCTCCCATAATATGCATGGTCGTCGATTTACCGCTTCCGGACGGTCCCATGATTGCAACAAACTCTCCCTGATAGATCGTAAAGGATATTCCCTTCAGTGCCTCATAGAAGGTATCACCCGTTTTATAGTTTTTGGTGATATTTTTGAATGTAATAAGCGGTTCGTGTTTCATGCATACGGCTCCCATTAATGTCCGGTAAGCGTGGCTGTTGATGAAGTCGTCGTCCCGCCGATAATGACTTTTTCGCCGGCTGTCGCGCCCGAGAGAATCTCCGTACGGTCAGTTCCTTTAATACCCGTCGTCACCGGCATATAAACCGCTTTCCCGTGTTTATCCAATATCTGAATTGCTTTGGAGCCTTTGTAGGGGCGTATTGCCGCATTTACGACTGTCAGCGCATTCTCGTGTTTATTGGTGTCTATGGACAGATTTGCAGTCATACCCGGTTTGATAAGCTCGGTCCCGTCGTCGACCGAAGCAAATATATTGTAGTTAATAACACCCGAGACGTTCGTCCCGTATTCATCCGCTTGAATAACTTTCCCTTTAAAGATTTTATCCAAAATTGCATCAAAGGTTATAGTTGCCGTATCGCCAACTTTAATTTTATTGATATCGACTTCGTTGACAACCGCTTTCACCGTCAGCGCCTGACCGGTTGAAATGATAACGACGGGGGAGGAAGGAGCACCCGTTGCCTGAGCAACTGCACTAACTAGCGTACCCACCACGCCGTCTAAATTATGAACAGAACCTGCCACGGGAGCAGTTACTATGGAATCCTGCGTTGCCTGATAGGCAAGATAGGCAGTAGTGGCAGCCGCCTGAGCGCTTGCGATTGCGCTTTGCTGGTTTTTATAGTTTGCCTCGGCCGAGAGCCAGTTATCCTGCGCTGTGGTAAACGGCGTCAAGACACGGTTATTTGTATTCGGACTGTCATCGGGATTTTGGTATGTCGAATTTTCCGCAATATCAGTATAAATTTTCCAAGCGGCAAACATATTCGATTGAAGGCTAAAAAGGCCGGCATTCGCGTTGTCGAGTGCGTTTTTGGCGGCTGCATACGAAGCCCATGCTGCTGCTTTTTGTTGAGGAGTTGCGGTGCTTGTGACTTTAAAAAGATTCTGTCCAGCTTTTACCGTGTCACCATTTTTAACATAAATTTCACTCAGAATGCCGTTGGTAGGCGAGGGAATATCATATTCACCCGATACGGCAACATTGCCGGTTTCCGTCACGACTTCCGTAATCGTCTCGCGCGTAACCGTATCAAAACTATAATTCGGTTTACTTCCGCGAATGGCTTTCACAATAATTCCAAGAACAATAAGGATAACAACGATAAGTACCGTCTTCCTTTTCCATGATAATGCCATAAACCATTTTTTAATTCCGATAATTTTTTTCTTCATACAGTGTTAGTTATGATCTAAAATACTGTTACCATCGTATCATGATTTCCGTGTTTGAACGAGACGTAAAATTTGGGACAAATACTGTAGCATTTAAATAACGCCCGATTCAAAAAAACTTTTTCTCGGGTTAAATAATTATGGAGTTTGAGGCGAAGAATTATAAAAACCGGCGATTGCCGCACCTTCCGCGCACGCATTGAAGCTAATATCGTCAGTAAACATCGTCGGAGGCTGAAATCCTCTCTCCCTACCGATTATCTGGAGTATTCTCTCTTTAAGCCCTGGAACTCTATAACCGCCACCATGAAAAACGAGCACTGTATCGCGGGGACTTTGCATAAGATTATCAAGGTCGGCGACTGCGACCAACCCGTGCGCAAATACACGGGCTGAATATTCATAGATCTCCCGTGCAAGCGGGTCGCCCTCCTGATACTTGTGGCTGATTGCCTTTCCATCATCTAATAATTCGCCAGTTATTTTCCGCCACAATGTCTCCACACCGGCTCCGCTGGCGGCGACTTTTTCAAGGCAAACATACGTTCTTCCCAACACGTCGCAGGGTATTGTCTGACCATAAGGATTTAAAGGATCAATAAGCCGGCTGTGTCCGAGCTCTGTTGCTCTCAGTTCATTACTCATAAGATATGCAAATCCGAATCCACCGCCATTAATAGCAAACATAATCGATCCGTCCCTCTTCAATCTACCGTCCTGCATAAGCGTCCTTCGCGCCACTATAGCCGCTGTTTTTATACCCGCTTGTGCATCATTATTCACGGCTCGTAAATCGGGAAAAAGCACAGCAAAATCTCCCCCATAGCGAGCCCGCAGGGCATCACGAAAATCCGTCGCGTTGGGAATATCCATAGGAGAAGTACCCTCTAGTGGACCGCCGTAAGAGATCGCGACACCAAGTCCATCAACCTTCGACTGCCGCGCAACTTCTTCAAAGAAAGGCATATAGTTTGCTCCCTTGCCTTCCTTTTTCACAGTTGCTACACCTCTTTGAAGGTCAACGACCAATCGTCCGTCTTTTATTACCCAGGGAACTTCTTTTACCGTATCACCACCCATGTCAATGGTCAGGATCCTCTTACCCTCGTTTTGTTCTAACGCTTTTATGGCCTCATCGGGATCAAAGCGCTCAACTTGGCGTTCCATGATGGCTTCCTTGGTAATTAATTTCATTTGATCAGGCAAAAGAACAGGAATTTCCATCGTGGTTAAACGATCTATGCCTTCCGCCCTTTCAATAAAGCTCAAATCAATAGGGGGTCGCTGGTCGCCATAGCCAGAAGATGCCTTTTCAATGAGGAGCGTCATAGCGCTAAAATTCTACCACTTTTTTCCGAAAATACCAGTCAATGGCTAAAATACACATCTCGTGCGATCACAAAGAAACATTTTGTTAGTCCGAGGGAAAAATTTTTTGATGTGCTGCGTATGCTCAGCGGGATGGTCTAGGACACTTTCATAGTATAATTAGATATACAGCCCGACATTGAAAAAGGATGGTGGATTTTTAATTACTAACTTTCGCCCCAGAGCATTACCCCTCTATTTTTTACTACGACTAGACTTTCTCCTTTATTAGCAATTTTAAGTTTTCTTCTAAGCCGCGACATCATTTTATCTTGAGCCCAGAGAGAAAAATCGTCATAGGTATCGTTCCATATAAGCTTTTGAATCTCTTCTTTTGGTACTAATGTATTTTTCTTTGATTTCAAGTATTCGTATAGTTGAAGTTCTCTTCCTGTAAAAAAACTTATACCACTTTTGGCAATATAGTCATCAGTGAGATGAGCACAGTGGTCGAAAAAAAGTTTGGAATGAATGTGCAGATTAGTAATAATAGGAATACAATCTCGAGATACTTGCCCTTTTGCATATTTTATGATCAATCGTTGATTTTCTAAACTGAAGGTTTTTCTATACTCTTCCAAATAGTCAGTAATTATTGGGTTATTTTCAAGGACGTTGAGCCAATCCCCGGTAAATCCGGTTTTTTGTAGTATCAAAAATGCATCATAGATTAAGGAGTAATTTCCTCCGCAGTAGGTGTAAATCATTTTTCTTGTTTTAGCGTCAATATCGAGAGTATATCTTTGAGAAAAAATATCTATCCAGTAGTTAGTTTCTTCAATGTCAAAATCTGGGAAGTAGAGTATTGATTCGCACAGAGGATACGTCAGCTTCTGCAAAAAGGCCGATGGCTTAAATTCCATAGGATCTATGTCATCGAGGAGAAACCAGAAGGAACATGCAGGCAAAGTAACGATTTTCCGCGTTCTATACAACGTAATAAGGGCTTCTGCTGCTGTAGCAGGGATATCATGTAGCCGTTCAATTTTATAAAAAATGATGACAAGTCTTTTTCCAATATCAGATAACGATGTAATGTATTGTTGCAAAGCTCCCAATAGAACGGCAGTATCATTGGTCACGGTATGCTTGTAATCTTTGTCGGTCTGCGAAATAGCAATACTCAATTGGTGCAGCCAGTAGTAGGGGTTTTCAGAAATTAAGAGCGTTGGTTCAAAAAATACAATAATAGCATCTGTCGGAAGCTGCTTTTTAAACTCTGCACGATTTCCCAAAATATACAGTAAAAGTCCGGATTTTATGGACTTATACGTTCCAACGATGCTTCCTGATTTACCAATGGATAATTCCTTAAAAAATGGTGCTAGCCTCTTTAATATATCCTTTTGTGGCAGTGGTTGGTGCTTTTGCATACCCTATTATACCATATATGTCAGGAAGAGTCAGGATAGCGTCAAGCAACCTAAAGCAGGTCACTGTAAAGTGTCATCATGTTCAAACCGAGAATCCTTATTATTGGAGCTATGGATCGAGAGCTGCATGAGCTACTTTCCTTTTACGAATGTTCGGAGTCAAAAAAAATACAGAACATTTATCCTGTTTGGCATTCAACTATTGAACGCCAGTTTGAAATATCAGTACTTCAAACTTTTGTAGGAGATACAAATGCTAGCATTTCGACTGCATTAGCACTTAATTTATACCATCCTGACTATGTATTCAAAATTGGGTGTGTTGGAGGTGGTTCGGGAGGGTTGCATACGGGCGATATAGTGCTACCGCTTGGCTTTTTCAGCACTACTTCATGGATTACAAGATCAAATGTTGATAATAGCCCTACATCAGATGCTTCGGTTTGGCTGTCAATTTTCGGAGATAAACCATATCAAGTTAATAGCAAGAACCTTGGAGATCAGCCGTACTATTTTAAGCCTGACGTTGCTATAGGCAAGAGGTACAAATATTTTTTTCACAGTAGAAAACAAAAATTTGTACCGTGTTTTATCGGAGGTGGAAACATGTGGTTTTTCGACTTGGAATACGCAAGAAATGCCTCCTTTGCTCAAATTCCCGGTCGGAACAGTAGGCGTATTTGGGCGGCAGATATGGAATCATATGCAATAGCGCAGACATGTCACGTTTTCAAAAAACCATTTATGGGCTTCTATCGAGTCTCGGATAATCATTTCGAGAATGAACAGTATCTGCCGGAAAATGTCACGAGGTTAATTGACAAAGACTTCATTTCGACCGTAGATGCATTTTTACAACGCCTCTGAGATATGAATCGTGAGGGCACAATTACGTGCCTGCACGTGTTGGCTGCGGGGCTTGGATTCGGACCAAGAATACCCTGCTCCAAAGGCAGGTGTCCTACCATTAGACGACCCCGCAAAGAAAACAGCTAATGCAATTATAGCATTAGCTGTAGTACTGGAGCGGGCGAAGGGAGTTGAACCCTCTACCTTCTCCTTGGCAAGGAGACATTCTACCGGTGAACTACGCCCGCTTTCTGGGACAGAAACTACGTTTCTTTCCCAACGATACTTTCTACAAATGTGACGCAAAGGGTTCAGATCCCAAAGCACACCTTTGCGTCGGTATTTTAATCTTAAAAATATAGATTATCAAACGAATATTGGTGCCGAGACTAGGAATTGCACCCAGATAACGTGTTTTTCAGACACGCACCTTGACTACCTCGGTCATCTCGGCAAGTCAACAAACGATTAATAGCGTATTATAACAAAAAAATATCCCGCCTTCATCGGGACGTTTCAACAAAGGAAAAACTCATTATCTTCCGAGCGTTCTTAGCTGTAAAGATGCCGCATTGGATATGTGGAGACAATCATGTTTCCCGTACGTGATAAGAAATTCAGAAGGACGTATAGCTGTCTGGCAGAGAGTGTTTACTGTAATTCTATGAATAGTTGAATATCCGTATCGTTCTATATACCAGACGGCAACGTAGTTATAATATTGATTATCCCAATAGTGCGAATCTTTTTTGTCATCATTTACTTCCAGTGCTATCGATGTACTTCTTTTTTGAATTGCTTTTAATAAAGCCGTTTTAATACCAATTGTTTCCTTAGGATAAAACTGCTGTTTTTGCAACATTTTTTCAACTTTAAACATCCACGGAACGATAAATATGAAGCAAAGACACGTTGTCCCAAGATATGTCCATACTTTCGATTTGTAGCGTACTGCGCCAAAAAGCAAATATAGAAGAAGGGGCGCAATCAGAATATAATGTCGGGGAAAAAACACAATGTAGCGGGTAATATAAGCTAGAATACTAATGACTATCAAAAGTATTGCTGTTTGCAAAAACACAACTTGCACACGCGTATTTTTTCTATTTGAAATAAGTATAGCAACGAATACCGCACCCTGTACGAGATTCGGAAATAGTAATTGTTGCATTGCAGCGAGTGCGCCGGCTATCTTTAATTCGAAATGCAATGAGGTTGTCGAAATTGGTTTTCCTATAAACGGTACTACGAAAGCATAGAGATATACCGGCACGATAACAGAAATCAATACTTGTAATTTTTTTTTATTCTGAATCCAATCATACAGAGCAAACGGAATGAAATAGATTGCATAAAAAAATGAAGTGAGAAAAAAGAGACAAAGAAGCGGGAGAAATTCCAACGAATACGCAGTGCCGGTTTCTATAGCCGCCATTGTTACTACAGCGCCAAGGGCCATTTCCACGTATGGTCGAACTTCAAGTGAATACGAGAACAAGAGTGGATTAAAAAAATACGCAAAAAAAGCCAGCCACCGGATGATGAGAATTAAACTTCGGGATGAACGATTCCTTGAAATTATACGTCCAATAATTGCAGAAAATACCAGTGCGGCGACTACATGATAGGTCATCGGCGGCACCCGATACCAAAATTCAATGGTTTGCGGACTTAAATGAACATACGCTTTTTGCAAAAACCAAAGTCCCCAATAATGCAGAGGCGGAAACATACCGATGCGCAGCCCTTCTTTCGCAATTTTGTAAAACTGCTGTCCTGCGATATTCAAGGAAATAACTTCGTCCGACCAGAGCTCTAGGGCTAATATATTTTTTATGTGGAATACGTAATATATTCCGGCAAACAAAAACTGCAAACCTACGAGAATGAAATGTCTGCTAATCCAGTCAGCACACCTTGTTATGTACGGTTGTACGGCAATCAGAATGAGAAGCGGAAACAATATGGCGGTAAAAGACGAAGGTATATAGATCATGCTTATGGTAAAAATGAAAATAAGCACGACCCTCGCTCTACCTATGAAACGCTTGTTGATTACCATACTCCATGTATCTCAAACGGAAAGAAAAACTGCGCGTCTCAACCATTATACCGCTCTACAGCTTCGGTGTTTCGCGAACTTATCGAGGGTGGACGATGAGGGACTTGAACCCCCGACATTCGCAGTGTAAATGCGACGCTCTACCAGCTGAGCTAATCGTCCTTCTTGCTTCACTCAATGATAGCAGGCCAGAACACTTCGTTCAACATGTTGAGGCCATTAAGATGCAGATATATTGTCAGCTCTTATTGTTGGTTGCATTTTGAAGACTATTGGTATAGTATAACCTATAACATTTACGAGCATTGGGGGTGATGTATTCAATGAGTGCAGTATCAGTATTAGAGAGCAAGCCAACGGCTTTAACTTTACAGGATTGTGCCTGTCCCAACCCGACGCAAGCAACTGTTTCCACTATAAGTGGTGGCGAGGGTGCTAAAAATCACGATGAGTGTGATTGTGCGTGCCCAGCGGCAGTGAAAGCAACGACTGAGCCTGTTTTAGCGGTTGGTGATGCAAGTCAAGGTATAGTGTTTAATGATTGTGCATGCCCACCGGCGGTTAAAGCGATAACTGAGGGAACGGGAGTGGCGACTGTGGCCAGCGGCACAACGATCGAAGTGACGGTCACGGTTCCGGCGGTATAAAGGTAAACAATATAAGTACATGCCCTTTAACCTGATTTATGCAGGTTTTTTTGGTGGATCATTATTATGTCACCTGATTTTGACAAACGACAAGGAGAATGGGAGGCAAATAATGCCTCTTTGTTTTCCGTATACCCCCATACCGTAGAAGTACGGGAATTGATGGGCTATTCTGCCGATGCATCCGGCCCTCAACCACTATTTGGAGACCGCCTCGCTTTATATCATCCGGTTAAAGCAGAACTTACCCAACTCAATAAAGACGCATGGGCTGTTTTTGATGCGTTTTCTCAAGGTCCGCGGCGCTCAGGAGACGTAGCCGCTTCAATAGGCATTGATACTCAAAATGTTCAGGCAATCGCCTTCGAGTTGCAAAACCGTTGGATTTTGTTGCAGGATAACCAGAAAATGAAGGTGACGGTAAGCGCTAATTTCACCGAAGAAGCGGAAATGTATATGGAAACGACGGAAGCCTGCACGTTTGCGTGTGACGGGTGCGCGACAGGCGCGGACAGATACGAATCGGGACAGGCAAAGACGTTAACTCCTGAAACGCTGGAAATGCTTCTTACTCGTTCGGCTCATGATATTGCAGATAAAGGCATAAAACGTCTCCGTATTAAATGGGCCGGCGGCGAAGCGCTTATGCCCCTTTCCTTCAAACTCATTAAAGAGGGACAACAGATTATCAACCGACTAAAAGAAGAAATTCCCGCACTCGAAATTACGCAGGTTATTTTGACGAACGGATCATATCTCACGGAAAAAGTAGTAGAACAGGTAAAAGATTGGGATATTCATGTCGCAGTCAGTCTTTGGGGTATCGGTGAGGCAAATGATATCGCTCGCGGAGTGAAGCGGGAAAAAGACAAGTTTCCCCATATTCTCGAGGGTATAAAACGCCTTCACGAGGCGGGGATTAGCTACAACCTGCATCACGTCGTCACGCCGGATAATGCAGCGCTATTTGCCGGTTTTATCCGCGCAGTGTGGGATCCGAAAAGTGATATGTTTATTGGAGGTGACTGGGAATGGCCAAATGGTGAAAAGCGTCCCATACCGCTTGGTATTGCATTCTTTAGGCCACAAACTCCCGAACAGCTAGCCGCTTTAAACGAATATGGCTATAGAAAAATGATTGATGGATTGCGGAAGGGTTTTGGGGTAATACGAGAACTTATTCACGACGGCGTTCCGATACATCCGCTGGATAAAGTTGACTACTTGCAGCTATTTGGGGTTATACCAACGCCGTGCGGGACGGGTTTTAACTATTTTGCCGCCGGACCTCGGGGAGTTGCTTCGTGTCACGAAGCCCTATTCAGCATGGAAAGTAATATGGACACTATTCGAGAGAATCAAATTAACATACTTGATTTAGCAAATAGCGAATACGCGGGCCAACAGACAAATTTAGTTAGCGCAAACCTTGAATTTAACCATATTGATCCCACGACGGAAACAATTTTGCAGCTTCATGGAGGCAGCGGTTGTCCGCGAATAACAAAAGTCGAGCATAACGGAGAACTGGGATACGCAGCTTCGACGGCTGAAGCGCTCTATGCACCTATTATTCAAGAATTGTTGTCGCTTGAAACCATGCGCAGATTAGCGGTAGTTGAGGCTTAATATGATCCTATGTGACACAATAGGAGTTGGTGAACAACTGGAACAATATACGATGCCGGCGGTATCGGAGTACGGGCGTCTCGTTTCCATTCTAGAAGCTGCAAGCGCACGAATGGCACAACGAGCGAATATGCCCTATTTGGATGGTTTTCTCTATGAAATGACAGGGACTCTGTCTTTAGACATTGAATATGAAAACAACACATTTTTGACGGATAGACCAGAGGAATTGCCGTTCCCTGAAACCGTGTATCATGTCGCGGGCGGAAACGCCCTCGAACAACTTCAAAAAGGTAAACGGTTGATACCCACAGAAACACATTTTTTAGCGGATGTTGCCACTGATAAGGGGTTACTTGTTCATATGGTTCCGACATTCATGGAAGTACTTGATATAAAGGTCAATAATCTACGGCAATTTCTTTTCTCAGCACCACAGATTGACGCAGATCAGGTCGCGCATTTTAATAAAACAGCCGGGACCGATGTAAATGCAAAAGCATTTGATCTCTTTCTGACTAGAGATTCGACTGGCACAGTTGTGTTAAATCAAGACCTAAAGGAAGTCTTGGAAGCATTGGATCAGAATAAAAAGCCATTTGAAATCGACCACCTCAGGAAAAAGGTTGACGATTTTGTAAGACGAATGTTTGATATCCCAAACATTCGGGAAGGCTGGTTAAACCAAATTAGAGATAGATTATACGGAATCGTTCCTATAGAAATAGGTAGATATGAGACTCTCGTTGATCGAGCTGAGTATTGGCTTACCACTTCAGAACAAATGCACCGCGAACATACGCAAATCGTACCGGCTCCAGCTGTGGTATTGGAGATCGATACAAGAGAATTAATTACATTAACCGCTGTCAACGGATTGTTTCCCGTATTGCTTGGTGATAGGCCGATCGAAAGCATTTTTCCCTCGGTTACGATTGTTCCCGGTGCCGTAAAGAAAGCATATGTCGATCCGAGTGTAATGGACGCATTCTCAACAGGATCAATACCATTGGCGTCGCTGGACACGATTCCAGAGGAATTATGGTTGGGAGGAGTTGATTGGAGACAAGCTCGTTCTGATATGAATAATCCGCTTTGTGCAATCAGATATACCTTGGGCAAATCGACAACGTGGAGAGAAATTGCTGATCGCGGACTTATAGCTCCCGCAAAAACGATTGTGCAAAACGATCTATTTACTCCTCCAATGATTCTTTTGCATTTATTTGGGTCGGAAACGTTTTCTTTTACTCAAGAAAAACTTTTTCAGGATTTTCCGTTATTATACGCAGATGAAATTGCAAAACAGTACGCCTTCGTGGAGGGAGTGTTTAATCGAATCTAAATTTTTGATACTCTAAACCCACTTGAATCTATTAGTGTACTTAATGATAACTTCAACAGGTTGAGGCTGTGAGACGCCGTTATATCGCGACTCATTAACCTGTAGTGTAGGAAGCTTGCACTTAGTCTGTGGTACACTAATATCATGGAAAATCCGATCCCTCCAAATCAGGATCAGGGAGCAATACAAAATGGGGTACCTACTCCTTCCACTACACAAACCGGTCATAAGTGGATTGTCCCAACTTTTGCAATTTTAGTTTTTCTGTCATTAGCCTCAACAGGTTTTCTGTATTATCGAAATCAACAGCTTAAAAATACATTGATCAAATCACAACAAATCTCGCCGACACCAACCCAGATCCCCACCACACCCGTTGCACCAGAGCCGACGGCAGGCTGGCAGGCATATACTGATACACAATTTGGGTTCTCACTCAAATATCCTACTACCTATTTTAAATATCAGGGAGACCTTGGCCATTCGTTCTTCGTAGCAACCTCGGATCCGCACGGTAACAATAATCCCGACTTGCTCGCTCCAGACGATGTGTCGCTCACGGCCGGTGCTTCGGACACCCCTAACTCCCAAACGATTGATCAGTTTTTAAACTCACAACAATCTATTTATGTAAATAACTCAGACAAACATTCTGTTGCGATAGGGGGGATTCAGGGATATATGATAGCCTACGACAGAGTAATACCCGTTTCAGGTAGTTTTAGTAAGACAATGTACATACTTGAGGGGATTGTGTTAAAAAATCACAGAATATACGAAATTTCACTATCAACCCAGAACAAAAATGTCTTAGACGCTGATCAACCAATACTGGGTCAAATTCTTTCAACGTTTACATTCACCGGCAATCAGGTAAGTAAACCCGCTGACAAAAACCAAACAATAGTAAACTGCAGCGCGAATTCAAGACAACAGATTTGTTCGATGATGTGTTCTAAACCGCCGCCGTATGTCTGCGGATCGAACGGCAGAAGCTACTGCACCGCGTGTCAGGCATGCCAAGAATCAAGCGTTTTGTGGTATTGGATAAGTAACACTCCTTGTGCCAGCATCACCACCTCTCCATAAACTAAACAGGTATTCACGATTACGAAGCGTTTTAATCGATTGTTTTCCTCGAGGATCAATCCTTTAAACTGCTAAAATGTATTTCTCATCAATATGTGGTGGATCCCAAAATTTAACATAGTTGTCAAACATCTTCTCGCTAATTTCAAATGAGTTTTTGTCGGGATTTCTACTTCGTTCTAACGTTCTCTTTTTCATAACGTCCATGGGGCATTGTACATAGTAAAGCACGGCTGAGGCTCCTATTTTTTCTATACTTTTTTTAATTTCATCTCTTTGTGACTTCACCCAAAAACCTTCATCGAGAATTATATCAACTCCATGTCGAAGAAATTGAAGAGCGATTTCTCTGGATAGTACAGTAACTTTGCCATCGTATTCGTGAAACTTATCCTTAACGGGAGTATTTCCGAAAATTTTTACCATCCACTCGTCTTTGGTAATTCGAACGGCGCCGGTATCCTTCTCCAGTTTTTTGGCAAATGTTGTTTTGCCGGATCCTATAAATCCGCATAGTATATATGCCGTGGGCTTTTTAGCTTTAAATTTCATTGTGCAGACGAGAGGACTTGAACCTCCACCCCTCACGGGATACGCACCTCAAGCGTACGCGTATACCAATTCCGCCACGTCTGCTCTTCTTCGCTTTGCTTATCAGAGCAAGCTATCTTTATTATATCGCATGACCATTGAGCTTGCACTGGGATATTTTCTATCAAAGTGTGCCCAGAGGGAGACTCGAACTCCCAAGACTTGTTTAAGGTCACTAGCTCCTGAAGCTAGCGCGTCTACCAATTTCGCCATCCGGGCTGCCTCTTTCGCTTCTTGCAAATTATATCATAGGTATCTATTATGAATTAAACGCGCTTCATTTTTAAATTTCTGCCCCACATACGAAAGTTTCGATGAAACGAATCATTGTTCGGTCAAAGACCTACCGAAATGGATTTATCACCTATATCAACGGAAAACGGATTATTACTCAATATCCAAAACCGGCGTGGAATTCGTTCCCGAAAACACTTCGCGAATCTTTTGCCAATACAGCATCATATTTTTTTACGCATCACATGGCATTTGCAAAACAGATCGCCATCGATTATGCATTTCCGCCCCCACCGCTTCTTTCGTTTTATTTTTATGGATTACTGTTGTCGCTTCCAAGCTCCATCGGTGAAATCCCACAGGCGCATTTCACCATGGATTATCTTCTTAAACATCTCACAAATAGCGAATACGCGATAAAATTTACCGGTATTCCAAAAAAAACTGTCACTATACGGCCGTTTAAACCAAAAAAATATCTTTCTCTTCTCCCCATGAGTTTTGGCAAAGACAGTCTGTTGACGTACGCGGTACTGAGGGAACTTCATATTCCAAATATACCAATATTTATCGAGGAGCCCACATGTCCTATTCAAAACCGAAAAAAGCTGACGTTGGGAAAACAACTGGCGAAAACAAGTAAAACGCCTGTTTTAAACTTTCCTGTCCCGTTAGGAAAACTTCGTGACAAAGGCGGCCTTCTGTGGGGGTGGGATATGCTTCTTACACAATATACGTTTCTATTTCTCCCATTCGTCTATTACTACATGCCTGAATATTTCTTTTGGTCCAACGAACAAAGCACCAATGAAACGTATCAAGAGCACGGGTTTACGGTAAATCCAACGCACGAACAGGGAGCTTCGTGGACGCTTAACTTGAATAACGTATTCCGTGAATATGGTGCCGATACAAAAATTGCAAGCATTCTGGAACCGCTACAGGAGTTTGCGATCACGTATATATTGCATCACAGGTATCCCGACATCGGCGCATTACAACTTTCATGCGACAGCGAACAGAAACGTACGCGCCGCTGGTGCGAAGACTGTTATGAGTGTGCCCGTATTTATATATTTCTTAAAGCGATCGGCATTGATCCCAAAACAGCGGGATTTGAGACCGATATGTTAAAGAAAGGGAAAAAAAGTTTATATGATATATTTCCTCCCAATAGTACGAAAATACACCCCCTCGGCACGCTTGCCAAATATCAATCGGAGCGTCTTCTTTCCTTTTATCTTGCATATAAGCGGGGCGTAAAAGGGGACATCATCACATTGTTTAAGCGGAAGTTTCTTCGCTATGTTGAAAACCACAAGCATGAACTGTTTGACGGGTATTTCAAGCTTTATCCGGTGCGAACGATTCCGGAAGAGCTCCAAAAAAAGATTTTGCCCCTCTACCAGAGAGAGCTTGCAAAGATGAAGAAAGACTTATGTAAGTTTCTCTAATTCCTGTCTGAAGATGCGAAGAACTTTTGGTTTGAGATCCTGAGGAATAGTTTTGGTTGAATGAATACCAAAATATGTATGTCGAAGTGTCCGTTCGTGCTTTCTGGCGTACGCTAAATAGCGATGAGCAAACGATGTCATCACGGGTCCCCGAATGCCTTTTTTGTACGCCATAAGAAATGCCAGTATTTGCTCGTTTTTTCCGGCTTCACTTTCATCATAGCCGAATTCCTTAATTCTGCCTGATGCGAAAAGCGTATAAATATGATGATATTTTTGCCGCATCAAATCGTGTTTAAAACCGACCGTTCGCGGTTGTATGCCGTTTGCTAAAAGGAAAATATACATGCGCCCGCATTTGGAGCAATTCTCACACCACCTGCCGTCGCTTTTTGGTTTTTCCGGTAGGTCGCAGGATGTCTGAAACTTTGCAATTCTTGGATACCTGTGGTGCAATATTTTCATAATGGCCAGCTCATGAATAGGCTCGAGAAGCGATCCTATTGAAAGTGAGTTTCCTCCAATAACGCTCGTCATAAGTGAGTTTTGAAGTAACCAACTATGCGATTGTTCAAATACCGGATTACATCGAAATCCGTCCTCATCCATAACGGTATCATCGCAGCTTTGTTCATTGGAAAATAATATATATCCTGCGCGTTTTGCATATACATACGGAAGAAGCATGAGAGAGTATTGCGTCAGCTGTAATTCCCAGCCAAACCAGCCCGTCGGATCACGAAGGACGCCAAGTGTATTGCGCATAAATCCAATCTGTGAGTGAAATTCTTTCCGAAACGGCTCTGAAAGCAGTTTTTTGGTCATCTCTTCATAGGGCGAATACGGCTCGGAAATATAGACGGGATACACGCGTATTCCCAATTCCTGAGCGAGAGAATAGGTGAGAAGACTGTCTTTCCCGAAGGTAAATGGCATAATCGCACGATCGGACATACTCACGCGGTTATACGGCGGAATATCCGCTTTATGAGAACCGAAGACATACTCCACATCAAAAAGACGGCGCAGGAGATTTGAGGTGATGCGATTGTCTTTCTGCGATTGCATAATGGCGGTAGAAGGTAGCGCCAACGACAATCCTTTAAAGAAAAACGCTTCGGAGAGGGGAACGGGCATATTGTAGACCATCCGTTTTAATGTGCTGTAGAGGTAGGGCATTTGAAACGTAAGTGCAAATGAAACATTTTGCATGAGTATTTTTTTATGTGTTTTGGGAAATCTGTTCCAGATGGAAGGAGGATATTTTAGCCGGATAATTTTATTATTGATCTTTACCTGAAATCCGTTTTCAGTAATTTGGGATGATATGGTAGCTACCCCATTCACCTTGATACTATGTAACTTCGACTTGGGTTCTGGAATCTCAAGAAGCTCAGGAAATTCAGTAATTGTTGATGTATTAATCGCTACGGATTTCTTCATGTAAAAGCATAATAATTACTTCTATAAACATTGATGCATACCATATAATTGTTGTCAAGTTTTTGAATCTAAATTGCCCTCGCAATCTTGGAAAAAAATATATCCCGCTGTACAATACTATTGTCCCCGTTGCCGGGGTGCCCTTCGGAGTACCTCAGGATAACAGGATTATAATAAATGTGTATTGCCGGGGTGGCGAAATGCTCAAGCGATAGTTAACGAGTCTTCGAGTGTTACTATCGCTTAGTCCCGCAAAGCGGGAGTATACGCGATTTCGGTGATAGAATAGTTGGATACGCATGCCGGGGTGCCCTTCGGAGTACCTCAGGATAACAGGACTATAATAAATGTGTATTGCCGGGGTGGCGAAATGGTATACGCGCAGGACTTAAAATCCTGTGGTCCTTATAAGACCGTGTGGGTTCGAGTCCCACTCTCGGCACTAAATGAGCCTCTCGATGATTCTAAGTCGAGAATAGCTTGATAATACGGGCTAATCTTTGTGTTCGATAGACCAGGATAGGTCCAGACTGCTCCAAGAGGCATAGTCGAACACAGGAGCACGCGTTTCTGTTCAAGGTTGGATTCCATGTAAGTTTTAGCCAGGTTTTCGAACTTTTCTTTGATAAATTTGGTAATCGCTTCTAAATTGTATTTGTTGATTAAAGCGTCATCCTTGGTAACCTGAATATCTTTAATCTTGTCCTCCAAAAATTTGTTTTGCTCTTTGAATACCTCGTCGGAATATACCCCAGATAAATTCTTTTGAATAAGTGCCTGACGGAGTTCATAACATTTTTTGAGCTCAATATCAGCCTCATCTTTCCGTTTTTGTAATGTGGTTATCCTCTGGTAGTACGTTTTTCTTAAAAAAGTGATGAGTAGTTCTAGCGTTTCCGGTTTTACTGTGATATTTTTTAAAAGCTTTGTCATCTCACCCTCCAAATCCGCCACTGATACATTTGAGCCCTTGCTGCATCGATGTTTACAAAAATAGTAGGCATAACGCGCATGTTTACCTTTGCTCCATGCTCCGGTAAATGATGTACCACATCTCTGGCATTTGACAATCCTTCGTAATGGAAAATCCGGATTATCTCTATTTCTTCTTGCGAGTGGCACATTAATATTGGTGTTTCTGCCGTCTAGGATTGCCTGAACACGGTAGTATTGTGCTTCGGTAATCATCGCCGGATGCTGACCCTGCACCTCCAAATCATATTTTTTTGATCTGACGATGCCGGTATAAAATTTATTATTAAAAATTCTGTTGGCCGTTTGGTGCCTCAGAAGAAATTCTTTTCCATGGTGAAATTCCCGTAACCCCTGTTCGTTCATGATGGCCGCTATTTCTCGTAATGTTTTTGTTCCGGTGGCCATCAGTTCCCAAGCAGCCTGTACTCTGTCCCAAGTTTTTGGATCTTTAATGACATATCCGTTTTGACATAGGTAACCTAATGGTGCTGGTCCAGTAAGAAGACCGGATAAAAATCTTGCTCGAAGGCCATTTTTACTTCGTTCACTTCTGACATCATTATCCATTTGAGCAAACCCGGCAAGCATTGTCTCAACAAATTTTTCTGTCGGACTATTTCCTGTTGGCTCAGAAGTGGAGATTAACGATATTTCGTATTCTACAAGTTTTTTTCGGATCGCTAAATAATCTGCCGTTTGACGAGTTAAACGATCTATCCGGTAAACAATAAGAGCGTCAATGTCTTTTCTGTTTTTTCGACAGAACTCAAGCATTTCAATAAGGATGGGTCTGCCGACAATATTTTTAGCAGATCGTCCTTCTTCTCTAAAAATCTTGATAATTTCTATGCCCCGTCGTTCCGCCTCTCTTTTACAGTCTTTTTCCTGATTATCCAAAGAGTAATTTTCAACTTGTTCTTCCGTGGAAACACGAAGGTACGCAACTGCCTTTTTAAATTCTTTAGTTCCAAAACCTGATTGATTATTCATTTTGATGTTCCTTTCAAAACTTGTTTGAGAGTTAAACCGTCAAATAACTGTCTCTCGTAATCATCAAGCCAACTATCAATCAAATACTGTGCCTCAGTTATAAAAGTTTGTAACTGTTCATCTGTTTGGTCTTTTACTACCTCACCCAATACTCTTTTAGCCTTTTGTAATTTTGTTTCTTCTGTTGGTTGTGGAAATATATCATTTAGCGAGTTTCCTAAAGATTTCGAGCGAAAAACGTTATTTTCAGGGGGTAAATATGACGAAATTATTCGATGGGATATTTTAGGATCGATTGAATGCTTCCATACTTCTAAAGATTGGTACTCTTGATTAAATGGCGTTACTTCTACAGTTTGCATACGGTATATCTTCTATTAATATATTAATAGTTTATATCAATATGTTAATAGTTGTCAAGAGGGAATTAGGCGAAAAACGAATATATAACACGTTTGTGATATACTTCGATATATTTTTATCCTGCCTAAAATATACTGGGTATGGCAGGGCAAATTATTCGTCACAATGCAATAATTCTTCTCTTTAGTGAGCTGGTGCAGTCTCCTCAATGTTTCCGAAAGAATGGAGGGCGAATATGACACCAACTGCAGAACAACTCCAGCTTCTTCACCAGATTCAAAACCATACTCTACCAGTTCTTGAGCACACTGCTTTTAGGTATCATTTTAAGTCTGCCTGTTATCCCTATCAGTGAAAAACTCGGTATATACAATTTTCTAGCTAGTCCCAACGCTGCATTTCTTTCAAGTGTAAAACTCTCGCCTTTGGGTTTGCTGCTTTTAATTAACTTTTATCCCTTGATAATGCTGGCTGTAGTGTGTCTTTTTGGGTATGTGCTAATACAACTCGTTTCCCTGGTATTTGCAGGTATCAGATATGGGATTGGAAGATTTCACAAAGTTCCTCCAAAAATATTTCTGGAACTGACGTTTCCTTCCGATACCACAAAATCCGCCTATGCGACCGAAGAGCTATATCGTCTTTTGCACACTCTTTCCCGTCAAAAAAACTTTTGGGATAAAATATTACTTAGGAAAAACGGTTATTCATTGGAAATTGTTTCTACCAGAAATGAAGGCATCAGATACCTGCTGGCTGCAGATCCCAATGTCATTGAAACCATTCAATACAATTTACGGTCATATCTTCCGGGCATTCGTATTCGGGTAGTGAATGACTATCTCGATCCATATTTGAAACACAAAGAAGATAATACAAAATGTCTGGGGTTAGAAGAATTTAAACTCTCCGGCCATTTCGCATTACCTCTGGAAACACAAACAGCCTTAAAAGAACACGACCCCATCTCATATCTTACAGGTAACATGACGAAACTTGCCTCCGATGAACTCATTTCTTTTCAGGTGGTTACCACACCGCTGTTATCTTCAACACATAAAAAGGATCTTAAAGAAATGCAGACTATTGAGAGGGAAGAATGGTTAAAGGTGAACCATTAACGCCGGTCTTACAAAAAGATTTCCTGCAAAAAGTTGTTTCTCTGCCGGTTATTTCAATATTTTGGATGGTTATCAGAATTGTGTGGATTGTCGTTTGGGGACTATTTTCCTTTGTCATGGAAATGATTGTCACTGTTGCCAATGAGAGTTCAAAAACTCCTCGAATGATTGATACAACTCCAAAAGTAAACCTCAACAGATTTTAAACCCGTATGAACAGGAACTTTCCACGATTGTTAAAGGAAAGATTGATCAAACGTTGTTTGAAACATCCATTCGGATTCTGGTGGTTGCAGATAATGGTGATGAAGTAAATCTCCGCCTTAACGGACTTCTGGCTGCTTTCGGTCAACTTAGCAGTTCATATCAATCGCTGGTTACAAAACACGGCTTGTTTGCTCCCAACATACAATCAGGTTTACAGTCATTTAAAACACGGACGTTATCACAAATTTCATGCATCCTAATCCGATTCTTTCCGCATCGGAATTATCAGATCTTTTTCATTTTCCGTATATGGACACCACCAAAACTGAGGGGCTGGTTAAGAGTAAAAGTCAGAGATCTTCCAGCCCCGTTATCACTCAAACGCGATACCACCAAACTAGATGTGGTGGTAGGAAAAAACAACTATGGAGGCGAAGAAACACCGGTCGGGTTAACCCAAGTACAACGTCATGAACATACCTACATTGTCGGAAAAACCGGTATGGGAAAGACCACCATCATTAAACAGATGGCCTATCAGGATATTTTATCCGGTAAAGGAGTAGCAGTTATCGACCCACATGGAGACATGATTAAAGAACTCTTGAGCGTCATTCCGAAATAAGGAAAAAGGATGTCATTTATCTCGATCCAACAGACAAACTCTGGCCGGTGGGGTTAAATATCCTTAATCCCGGAGGAACATTTGTTGATGAGGAAGAGAAAGCCGACTGGATTACCGGATCCGTTATTTCCGTATTTATGAAAATCACTCCAAAGGCTAATTGGGGACAGCGGATGGAGCATATTTTACGAAATGCAACAATGACGGCACTTATGACCGAGTCTCCAACGCTTATGACTATCCAAAAATTACTAACTAATACGGCTATCGGCAGAGTGTAACCGCAACACTTAAAGATCCGGTCTTAAAGCAGTTCTGGGCTGATGAATTCAAAATGTTTGGCCATATGCAAAAAGCAGATATGATTTCACCTCTTAACCAACAAACTGGGTGAGTTTATTACCTCTCCCTTGTCCCGACATATTCTCCTCCAGGCAGAAAGTACTATTAAATTTTCGGACGTTATGGATGAGGGTAAAGTTCTTTTGGTTAATCTGTCCAAAGGAAACTTAGGAGAAGAACGTTCCGGATTTTTTGGTACGCTTGATTATTTCCCTTATCCAGATGGCTGCGTATCAAAGAGCCCAAATACCGGAAAATAAAAGAAAAGACTTTTTCCTCTATATTGATGAGTTCCAAAACTTTGCCAATGCTCATTTTGCTGATATTTTTTCGGAAGCCCGGAAATTCCATGTCTTTATCATTCCTTCCCATCAGAATGTTGCCCAAATCGAGGATGTTAAAACTGCCAAGGTGGTCTTGGGGAATTCCGGAACAATCATCAGTTTGAAAAACGGACCGGATGACGAAGCAGTAATCCTTCCCTTTATGGAACCGGAAGTAGAAAAGGGAGAGATAGTTAATCTTCCGCCACATCACTTCTTTATGAAAGTTACCAATGAAGATTCAGAAGATGCTTTTTCCGGTGAAACCGTTCCCCTAACATTAAAGGATCCGATAAAGTCAGGGACTTTGTTATTGCCAATACTAGAAAACAGTATGCTACTCCTAGGGCTGTGGTGGAAAAACAACTCAATATACTCTTTGGGGTGAGTGAGGAACCGGAAGAAAAGACAGGTAAAAAGATGAAGGAGAATGCCGGAAAAACTGGTGGATTAAGGAGAAAAAACACACATAAACCCGTCCGAAAATCCTTACAAAAATAGTGATAACGGGCTATCACCAAAATATGATACATTTGAGGCTAATTTTAAAATATTTGTGTCACCTACCTTTAAAAGAAACGGAGTGTGTTGGGGGTGGCATAAGAAATTAAAGTAAAAAATAATAAAAATTAATTAATAAATAACATAAACATGACACTCCCAAAACTAACACATCAACAACAAGAAATAATAAAGCAACAATATACATATAGATTCCTCAACAGTACTCAAATTCAAAAATTCCTCAATCATAAAAGTAAAGGAAAAATAAATATCTGGCTACCATATCTAGTCAAAAAGGAATATTTGAATAGAATATATGACCCATCTACATTTTTAGGAAAAAACCAACCGGCAGTGTACTTCCTGGGGAATTAATGGGATACGATGGCTAAAGACACAAGACGGATATGACCCCACGGTATTACAAAAACTCTACCGGGACAAAAATCGATCGGATACCTTTATTTCCACCTGCCAGCTTGTGGCTGATATTTGTCTTGATTTGAAAAATCAACCCAACGAGAAACTATCTTTTGAGTGGGCCACCGAAAACGAATACACAAATCCAAAATCCCACTTTTATTTTTCCGGTATGCTATTAGAACTCCATCCCCACCTTGTATTTACAAGGAAGAAAAACAATAAAATGAGTTACTATCTTTTGGAGATTCTCACCACCAAACTTCCCGCGTATCGAGTCAGAAAACGGATCAGAACCTATCTTGAATTTTTAACAGAATGCGAATGGATAGGGCATATTAAAACAGCACCTGAGATTTTGTTTGTCTGTGAAACAAAAGAGCTATTGATTCGCTGTAAACGATATACCAAAAAACTTCTGGTTGAAGCGGAAGAAGAAAATATACACATGAGTTTTGCTCAAAAGGAAGATGTGCAAAAAGATGGGGTCACGGCTGAAGTTTGGGAAGATGTGGAATAAAACAGCCCCGTGATTACTCACAGGGCTGTTTATTGCGTACCTGTTATAATTTAGCTTTTGGCACTACCTGACTAATCGGTTTCTCTTCAAAATATCTATCCCGCTCAATACCTAGTCCAAACTTTCCGCGGTAGCTTTCAAGCTCGGAAGTGCAAACGAACCCCATTCGTCGTTCCAATCTCCAAAAATTGAAACGTAGCCGAAAAATTCTTTCGCTTCTGGGATCGTATTCTGTCGCGTACCATGTACCGGCTCCGGCTGGATTAAAAAACTTAGCGATGACAATCGGATCGTTGCTTCTTCTTGTCTGCCTACTTTTTCAAATCTTTTTAATAGTTCTTTTGTTAATAACTGCATGTATTTATTCACCTCCTTTCTTTTGGCTGCTTCCGGAAAATTAATTATTTGGAAGCATGCCCATGCTTCCAATACTTGGAAATCTTTAAAGCGGGGTGAGTTGGGCAAGGGCAAGCGAAGCGCAGTTTATTGGAGGCGAAGCCGGAAACCCTTGCCAAAAGAGGGGCAAGACCCCTGTATTCTCTTGGAAACAAATTTGACTTATAATCACTGTGAGAATAAATACAGATCCTTAGTCAATGTTGAATCAATTTGTATATATCTGCACATTATTCGAGCCATTATCTACAGTCGACTTGCTAATGTATACATTTATTAAAATATTTTCGTTGATTTAACGATCCTAAAAATATTTATCCAGTTTAAACATGTATGAGGATTCAAATATTTCATTGCTAGTACAGTGAAAATCTGGTATAAAATAATAAGAACAAATCAGTCATTTAAGAACTTATGCAGAAAAAACAATCCATAAACGAAGGGGTAGTCCGAACTCACTCACTCACTCACTCACTCACTCACTCACTCACTCACTCACTCACTCACTCACTAAGAAAGCTTACTAGATTCTTTTCCTATATTCGTAAGTTGCCGGAAGATCGATTAGACTTCCGGTTTTTTTGTGCTGAAGCAAGCATCTTTGATTGGAGGATTTTATGATGCAAGATGAAATGCTTCAGTTTTTGGACAGGGTTAAATGGTTTGGTTTTCGAAAATTATATTGGATTATAAAACGTCGAGTAATCTGGACAAAAGAGACTCTCATTAATGCAGGTTTTTTGTTCCCATCATATCAGCAATCTCTTGTTAAACGATCAATTAGTCGAAAACTCGTTGAAATATATAACGGTGATGATGGACATTGTGTAAATTACACCCAATATTTTTTAGGATTCGGATTAATTCACTATGCGTTTGTTCGAAATCTCAAACCCAAAAGTATCTTATGTATTGGGTCACGCAAAGGATTTATTCCGGCAACTATAGCTTTAGCCTGTAAGGATAATGGTTACGGACATATTGATTTTGTTGATGCTGGATACGATCGGGATCAACCAACGATACATTGGAGTGGAATTGGCTTTTGGAAAAAAGAAGATCCGGATAAGCATTTTGCCAAAATAGGTATAAATAATTACATCACTACCTATGTGATGACTACCGAAGAATATGCTAAAAAATTTCCCAAAAAACGATACCAATACATATATATCGATGGAGACCACTCATATGAAGGAATAAAACTTGACTATCATCTCTTTTGGCCGAGATTAGATCAGAGTTACTTTATGTCTTTCCATGATGTGGTTGCACATGGATATCTGGATAAAGGGTTATTTGGCATCTGGAAGTTTTGGAAAGAAATCGGAGATAAACACGCTATTATTTTTCCATTCCCCAAGGATTCTGGCTTAGGAATTATTCAGAAGATATAAATATGCGAACAGGACTTAAAATTTTAGCTAGAAAAGTAATTAAGGATTTTTTAAATAAAGGTATAACTCAAGACAAATTTCCTGAAGAACCAATTTCTAAAATTCAGCTTAATGCACGATTGTTTAGTGTAAAAAATGACCTAAAACATAGCAATGTCTCTTATAATTTAGGAGCTTTATATACTAAAACTAATCCATATTTAGCTGATGTATATGGATCTTTTCTTAAATACAATCCGAATCATTTAGGTAACTGGTCTATAAAATCACCAGAGTATAATACACAACAGCTAGAATACGAGGTCATCAAAAAAATAATTGATTTGTACCACGCCCAAAAAGAAGATTTAGAAGGTTATGTAACTAGCGGTGGAACTGAAGGCAATATTTATTCGCTATGGATGGGTAGATCATATCTATCGCAATTTTGCAATAAAGAACAAATCACCTTATTGTATACAAATTTAACGCATTATTCTATTCGAAAAGCCGGGAATATTTGCGATATCACTCATTATTTTGTCCCTCTTGATCCAACTACATTTGGAATGGACAGTGATGGCTTACAAAAACTGGTTAAACGATTATATGATCAGGGAATAAGAGGATTTTTGGTTCCACTTACTATTGGTTATACTTCAACCGGGACGCAAGACAATATACCTAAGATTATTCAAACAGTAGAAATATTAGAGAAAGAGTACCCTGGTACACATTATTACATCTGGATAGACGCAGCGTTGAACGGTCTTATCGAGCCATTTCTCAACGAATCTTTTACTCCGTTTTTTTCTCCATTGATAAAAACAATTGTTGTAGATTTTCACAAATTCGGTTTAGTGCCATATTCCGCAGGAATAGTACTGTATCGTAGACAACTTAGAGAGCTTATAGAACAGCCAATAGATTATCTTCATGTATTAGATACCACTTTTTTAGGTTCTCGCCCAGGAGCATCAGCAGCATCTATTTGGGCAGCGATTCACCTATTTGGTAAAAGGGGGTATGCCCAGATGATAAAAGATCAAATGCAAAATAAACAGTATTTTATTGAAGAATTAGGTAATAGATTTCCGACAGCTGAACTAATTAATAACACTAATAGTCTTTCTTGTGGGGTCATCTTTCACTCACTGAAGGACAATAAACTTCCCCATATTATTGAGGATAAATATTGGTTATATCCTGCCAAAACAAAACTTTTATTTTATCCGAATAAAGAAAGTAAGGAAATTATATACAAATTCTTCTTCCTGCCTCACCTTAGAAAAGAAATAGTGAAAGAATTTATACACGATCTTAAACGAATATGAAGAGGGATATATTGAATCAACCATTAGAAGATAACTCTTTAAGAAATAAAATTGAAGAAATATTCATTCAAAAGAGAGGCCATGCATTTAAAATGCCAAAACCTGGTAGCAAAGTTATCTCTATGCTATCTGGAGGGTTGGATACAACTTTAGTTACTGCTCTTTTACTAGATAAGTATAAACTTGATGTATATCCAATCCACTATAAACGACCATATCCCGCAGCTGACGCGGCATCTGTTATGAGATCAGTTGATTACTTTTCAAACTACTTCAAAAAGCGTTATCCGAACCAATTTCACAACCCTAAAATAATTGATTTGGAATTTCCATCACAAGAACTTTTTTTGATAAATACGAAATTTGGATGGGATTTTGTTAATAAAAAACTAAAGCAAAGACAAGGTGTCCCGTTTCAACCTTCTGTGTTTGTTTATAATGCAATTAATTATATTTATACCTTGGATGAAAACGAAAAAAAGAAAATTCGAACAATATTTCTTGGGACATTATCTTCAAATATTGACGTCTTTGCCTATGAAAGTTTAGCTTCATACCGTGCATTAAATTTGGAGATATGCACCATGTTACATGACTTTTCATGGCAATGCACAAGTTATCCTATTGAAATAACTCTAGGCAATTATTTAGATAAATCACAACTAATCAAAGAGGGAGAATACTTAAACCTACCATTAGAATATACACGCACATGCCAACTCGATTCATATTATCATTGTGGCGAATGCATATTATGTAATGTCCGTAAAGATGGGTTTCGTGAAGCAGATATGGTAGACAAAACGATTTACGAGAATGAACGAAAGGATTTATTCGGGCGGGTTTTTGGAAAATGGAGAGCAAGACAGTGTATCAAGAGGAATAAAAAATATTTTAAGTTTCTATAACATTCATATTATGGACAAGCCATGCATAATTTTCTTAAATGAAAGAATCCCTGCCCCATTTTTGGAAGGCGGTTCACAAATTTCAACTCACATTATTTTAACGGAGCTTTTTAGAAAAGGGTACCCGGTTTACTCTGTGGGGATTGTAGGCTCATATTTAAGGGGTATTGTTCATGATTATCCTAGTAGGTTTGACCAAATTCCAACAGAACTAGAAAAATTTTCCATTCCATACACATATAGTGAAACGAGAAAATGTATAAGGTATTCATACCCGTACAATATAGAGATACACGACACCTTGAACTTAGATGATTTTTATAGAGACCTCCGGAAACGTTATAAAAATATTACTTTTATGACTCAGACACGTCTTTCTGAGGATGTACTTCCTTTTGCAATTAAAGAAAATATACCGACGTTACTTTTCATTAGAGATCATCTTCGGGCTAACAGTATTGGTACGATAAAATTATTAAAAAAATCTTATTCAAATATTCATATTATTTTTAATTCTAAATATACCGCTACCAAGTACGAAGATATACAAAAGATTTTTAAAACAGCAGTAATATACCCCCCCATTGATTTGGATTACTATAAAATTCATTCTCATGAACCTCAATACATCACAATGGTTAACCCTGTCATTTATAAGGGTGGAAAAATATTTTTAGACTTAGTAAAACGATTTCCGAATCAGGAATTTTTGGCTGTAAACGGTTGGTATAAACCGGAAAATGATGGACTAAACTTCAATAACTATTCAAATTTGACAACATGGGAACGAAGACAAGATATTAAAGATGTCTTTAAGGTAACAAAAATACTTTTAATTCCCTCACAATGGGAAGAGGCTTTCGGGAGAATTGGAGCAGAGGCATTAATAGCTGGTATTCCAATAATTGCTAGCCATCGGGGTGGATTATTGGAATCGCTTGATCATTCCTGTTTTTATGTTAACGATTACACTTCGGAAAAAGCCTGGTGTGACGTTCTAAATAAAGTTCTTTCAAATGAAAATAATCTAAATACTTATAAAAATATGGGGATGGAATACGCAAAAAAATTTTCCGTTAAAGCTGCTACAGAAAAAATAGTCAAATTACTAGAAAAAACAATGCTACAAAACTCATTTTTGCATTAAAAATTGCATGAATTAAATATGAATAAGAATAAAAAGACAGAAGTCAAACATTTTTTTGAACTCCTCATGGAGATGACTAAGAAAGATTTACTTACACGGTATAAATATACATTTTTTGGTTTTCTGTGGTTGATTTTAAACCCTGTTTTACAAATGCTGGTTATTGGTTTTGTCTTCAGGTTTTTTATCCGCGAACCAATCAAGTATTATTTCCATTTCCTATTTATCGGGTTATTAGTCTGGAATTTCTTCTCATTGTCTTTAACAAAGACTGTTCCATCAATTGTATTCGAACGAACATTGATTAAAAAAGCATACTTTCCTAAAGAAGTCATACCCTTGTCGATTATTCTCTCAAACTTTTTCCATTTATTGATTTCTGTTGTCCTTTTCTTGTTTGCTGTTCTTTTTATTGGCAAACTATCACTCATAGGTGTTTTACTTGCAACGATCGCATTTTTTCTCCTCTTGGTTTTTACTGTGGGGTTAAGTCTTCTTACCAGCGCATTAAATGTCAAATATCGAGATGTAAACTTTTTTGTACAAGCATTGTTAATGATCTGGTTTTATGCAACACCAATTATTTATACTTTACATTTAATTCCTAATAATCTGTTGTGGCTCTGGAGACTTAATCCCTTGACATCAATTCTTCAACTTCTCCAATATGGTTTTCTAGGCGAAGCAGCACCAGGGCCAGCAATGATTACCTCAAACGTGATTGTGATTGTCGTTGTTACCTTTTTAGGAGTATTGATATTCCGAAAAGAAAGTAAATATTTTGATGATTGGATATGAAAAATAGCGTTGCCATTCAACTAGCAAACGTAAGCAAAAAATACGAAATTCACCACGAAAAGCCAACGTTTGTGGAAAAATTCGTGAAGGGAAAAAACGAGACGTTTTGGGCGTTACAAGATATTAACCTGACAATTAGGAGGGGAGAAACAGTAGGAATTATTGGACCAAACGGAGCAGGAAAGACAACATTACTCAAAATTATTTCAAGGATTGCAACGCCAACAAAGGGAGAGGTAAAAACGTGTGGTAATGTTGTCTCTCTCATTGACTTAGAAGCGGGGTTTCATCAAGATTTAACAGGTCTGCAAAATATTTTCCTAAACGGCATGCTGTTGGGATTAACAAAAAAAGAAATTGAAGAAAAATTAATATCAATTATCGAGTTTGCAGACATTCGACAGTTTATTGATGCCCCGTTGTTTACCTATTCCGAAGGAATGAAATTGCGCTTGGGATATTCAATAGCGATATCCTCAAATCCAGACATCCTTATTTTCGATGAGGGTATAGGTGCCGGTGATGAAAACTTCCGTAAAAAGTCAATAGCAAAAACTCAAGAATTTTTTAAACAAGGGAAAACGATCATTATAGCCAGCCACTGGATGGAATTTATTAAACAAAATTGCAAAAGGATTATTGAGTTTGAACAGGGAAGAATTAAACATGATGGTATGTCTTGATTTTGTTCCGCAAGAGTCTCTCTTCAATGTCTCTAGGATGACCGTCGCTTTAAATGCTGGTTCATTTACCAGACAATAAATTGTATTCTCTTTAAAATTTTCTTTCTTCCAATATCAACTTTGCAAAAAATTGCATTTCGCTTGCCAAGGCATCAACATTCTCATCACTAAGATTTCGGGGATCAATTTTCTTAATTCCTTTTTTGGCAAATTTTAATGCTTCAGAACGATCTTTGAAGATACGATTAAGGCCTTCGGTGCTTAACTTTTGTATTTCGGATTTATAGAGACCAACATTGATATCTATTTCCGTTTCTGAGTTTCTTAGCTTCTCCTGAACGATGTTCTTTGATTTCATGCTCCTATTATAGCGAAAAAGTTCAATAAATTCCAAAACGCCTCTTTTTTTGCGGATAATTGACTGAAGGTAGTATACTATCAACATATGAATATAGACCCGAAGGAAAAAACTCAAAAAGAATTAGGCAAGATATTTAAAGAGGCTCGTGAAAAACTGAAACTCACCCAGGCAGAAGTGGGTACCCAAGCTGGCATAGATATTAACTACTATGCCATGATTGAACGCGGAAAAGCTAATATTACTCTGGATAAAATACGAAGACTTTATAAGGTTCTCAATCTCGAATTGCCTTTTAAGTAATCACCCTCAATTTTTAGTCCATGATGGGATTTGTTTACGCTAGATAAGCTGATATATAATTACTCTGTTAGGAAACCTGAAATTCACGCATCATTCGATCAAACCAGGCTAAAAGGTGTTCGAATGTAAGTGCATGGAGGGCACAAATGAAAAAATTTCCGTATATCGAAGTTGCTGGTTCGCATCGCGATATTGGACATGCGATCGGTGAAACGTTTCAAAAACAAATAAAATTTTACATACAAAAACGGAAAACTCAAATACCTCACTATCAAACGTTTCTCGAAAAAACATATCCGTATTTCACTCTTACCTTACAAACATTCCCGCAATATATGGAAGAACTTACCGCAATTGCCCAAGCTGCATCTGTAGGCGTCGCGGATTATTTTTTTTGTAATACACGGGAAATCTATGACATAGAGGAAGAAAAACAAAATAATAAAAATGATCACTGTACAATCGCTATCGCTAACACTCCCGCGGGTTCAATCGTTGGTCACAATGAAGACTGGATATCCTCAAGTATAGACCAGCTCTATGTGTTAAAAGCCAAAGTAAACGGTATTACCTTTCTCGGTCTTAATTACGCAATGAGTTTACCCGGTGTTTCAGCGTCAATCAATTCGTATGGTCTTGTTCAATGCATAAACGATTTATGCGAAGAATCAACGATTGGTGTTCCAAAAAATTTTCTTGCGCGTGCAATTCTCGAATGCAGGTCGCTGAATGAAGCGGAATCCCTTATAAAACAAACACAACGTGCGTCGGGCTTTAATCACGTACTCGTACAAGGTAATGAAATTAGGAATATTGAAATATCCGGAAATGATTTAGACGTCCAGCGCATGAAGCATGTCACATATGTTCACACAAATCATTTTATGTCTCACCACATGCAGCAATATGAAACGGAAAAGAGCCCAAGCTCAATTTTTCGTTACGAACGTGCACACGAATTAATTCGTACTGTGGCATCAGTCGAACAAATGAAATCGCTTCTTCGGGATACAACGAACACCCAATATCCTATTTGTCGATCGGATGCAACAATCGGTTCGGTTATTATCGAACCGTCAAAGCGTATTGTTCATGTATGCTACGGACCACCCTGCAAAGGTGAGTATACTAAATACACACTCTAGGTTTTTTTGGTACAATACATGCTGTTCGGGGTGTGGCGCAATTGGCTAGCGCGCATCGTTTGGGACGATGAGGTTGTGAGTTCAAGTCTCACCACCCCGACTCAGTCGGTTTGACAGTTTCCCGCACTTCTTGACCGGTAATCCGGTCTTAGAATGCGGGATCCCGTCCCGCTAATCATTTGATTACAAAATGAAAGCGGGACTGGGACAAGTCTGCCCGTCCCGACAAATTAGACTCGTCTCTCTTTTTCCATGGATCCAATATTTAAAACATATAAACACCGTATCGACGATTTCCTTCGTAGCTATCTTACGGAAAAAAAGAAATCATTCATTGCAGTGAATAATTTCGGCAGTGATCTAATCGATCGTGTGTTACCTATGGTTACGGCAGGTAAAACCATCCGCGGATCGCTCGTTCTTTTAGCATATTGTTTCACCAATAGCGGACCGTCAGAAGATGCAATAAAAGCGGCGGCGGCGATGGAACTTCTTCAAACCGCACTCGTTATCCACGACGACATTATGGACAAAGACGCCACGAGGCGCGGTATTCCAAGCATGCACGTACAATACAACAGTGAATCTATGGCAATGTGTGTGGGTGATGTGTTGTTTTTTATGGCATTCGAACTTCTCGGTTCTGTCAAAACTGATGATGTTACCATGGGTCGCATTATCCGGCTGGTCGGACGCGAATACCAGTCAGTCGGAGTGGCCCAAATGGCCGATGTATCACGGGCGTCTAAAACAAAAATCGACATCCTTAGTTTATATACGTATAAAACGGCTCGTTACACATTTGCTGTACCGCTTATGCTCGGCGCCACTCTTGCCGGTACAACAAAAGAAATGCTTCGCTATCTGGAATCATACGGGGTTGCTGTCGGCGTCCTTTTTCAAATTCAGGACGATAAACTTGACAGCGAAAAAAACCCGTTTACTCTTGCTGATGTAGAGTCGTATAAACGGGCAGCGAATGAATCACTGAAGCGATTGACAATCGGTGAAAAACATTCGCACGCACTTAGCGGACTTATTGATTTTGTTCTGACTCGAAAAAAATGAAAAAAATTATTTTTTACGCTCTTATTCTTTTAGGGATTTTCACTATCTGGTTTTATATAAACCATCCCTTAGGCGTCAAAGTTACCATCGATAACCATGCATTTATGGTTGACGTCGCGCTTACTGAAGAACAGAAAGAATTGGGGCTCGGGTACCGCGACCACCTCGACGCCAACCGCGGTATGCTCTTTGTATACGATCACCCTGACCGGTATTCTTTCTGGATGAAAGGTATGAAGTTTCCGCTTGATATGATCTGGATAAAAGACAATAACATCGTGGATATTTCAAAAACTGTGCCGGTTGCAACATCGGAGGTATTGCCGATTTATACGCCAAAAGTTCCGGTTAACAAAGTCTTGGAGGTTAACGCCGGTACCGCCGACTCCCTCAACATGCAAATCGGTGACGTCGTCCACATCACTCTCTGATGCGCTCCCAGCAAGAATCGAACTTGCATCACACCCTACCGACCTGCCACCAATAGATAGTGCGCTCCTGGGGGGAATCGAACCCTCATCGCCTCCTTAGAAGGGAGATGCTCTATCCATTGAGCTACAGAAGCGTATATGTATTATACAACGAAGGAGCTTTTCTAGCGCGCTTTAACTGTGAAGAGTCGCCCTCGCCCGCTACACCTAAATGAAGGCTTTGACGGCAGGTTTATCCATTGAGGTATTATTCAATGCGAGAGGATAAGAGTTCTAATTTCGTATTTTATGCTAAAATACGCTCTGTTCTTAGTTGTCCGGTATATGGTTACCCGTCAACACAGGTACATTCTATGGGTATTGAACAAGCGGACGTTCTTAAATTTGGTGGTACATCCGTTAAAGACAGCATTGCCATACGACAGTCCGCTGAGGTGACTGAACTTCATGCTGAAGGGGAGAAAGGGCATATCATTGTCGTGTCAGCCATGTCCGGCGTGACGGATAGCCTTTTTTCTGCAATTCGAAATGCGGCGGAAGGAAAATCTGAGTACACACCAGTCATACAAAAACTTCTTGAGGCACATGAGACAATAATAAACAATCTTACTTCCAAGGAAGACGCCAACGAGCTTCGGACACATACTCAAAAAGTTACAACAGAAGTTACCGGAATTCTTGAAACTATTTATTTAGCAAAACCTCCCTTGTCTTCAATTCAATCTATGGTAGACTATGTCGCTTCAACAGGGGAACGGTTAATGGCTCCTATATTTGCGGCGCATCTTAGGGCAAAAGGTTTACCAGCGGTTGCTATAGACTCAAACGATATATTTGCGACGAATGGAAGATATGGTGATGCAATAGCGCTTACTGAACCGTCAAAGGATAAAATAAAAGACGCTGTACTTCCTCATCTTTATAATGGACAAATTGTGGTCATTCCAGGATTCTACGGGGATCATTTTACTACATTCGGGAGAGGCGGTAGCGATTATTCAGCAACGAAAATTGCTGAACTTCTTTCACATTTCTTATCTGTTGGTGGGGTGTATCTGTATAAAGCAGATGTTCCCGGCGCTTTGAGCGCAGATCCACGAGTAGTCGGAAGCGAGGCTCAACTGGTTTTGCATCTTACCTATGAAGAAGCGGCCGCATTGGCGGTGTCAGGCGCAAAAATTTTGCATCCCAGATCGATCGGGCCGGTTAAAAAACAGGGGATTGTTCTTTATTGCGGGAATACATTACAACCCTCAGAATCCGGTACAAAAATTGACGGAATCATTACACAGGATGATTATCGCGCCAAAATAGTATGTGTCGTAAAAGATCTGGCATGGTTACGAATTAAAGGACTGGCTATGGAGAGACCGGGAATTCTTGCCAAAATTTCGACAGTGCTTGCAGAAGAACACATTGATATTAAGCTTATTAATCAACCCATATCAGAACAAGCCGTCGATCTTGCATTTTCTAAACCGGAAGAACCGGATAAAATTTTGAGGGGTATCAAAGAACAGCTACAGTCTTATGTTGACGGAGGGAGTGTTGAAGAGATTAGTTTAACAAACGAAATGGCGGTTGTTGAAGTTGTAGGCCACGGAATCAGCAATCCTGATGTTTTAGGTGCGATAGCCCATGGATTAAAAGGCACGCCGGAAAGTCCAGTAAATAATGCACCTGGTATTTTATTAAGCGGCCCAGTTGAGCTATCAGTTCTTCTTGAAGATACAAATGGAAATGCCAATGCTGCGGTTCGATCAATTCATGATCAAATGAAGCGGCTAAATGGTAATACGTAGCTCTATCAAAGAATAAACGATGAGCGGGCGATGGGACTTGAACCCACGACCTTCTCCTTGGAAGGGAGACATTCTACCGCTGAACTACGCCCGCTTTTTGGGACAGAAACTACGTTTCTTTCCCAACGATCTTTCCCAACGATTATCCACAATTTGTGAGATAATTATATCATGATAGCTCTTTTACTGTCGCTACTGCTATTATTATTGCCCCAACCGATACATGCAATTTACGATCCCTTGAGCGTTCCCAATAACAAATTCGGCATACACATCGCGGACTTTAACGATATACCGGATATTTCGCCTCTGGTAAACAGCTCCGGCGGCGATTGGGGATATGTCACGCTTGTTTCCGCCGATAATGACCGCGATCACGGCAAATGGCAAACGATATTCAACCAAATGCGCCGCGACCACCTCATCCCGATTGTCCGTATTGCCACACACGTGGAAGGAAATCACTGGGCGAAGCCGAATCCCAACGATTTCGATTCGATCGCAACGTTTTTCAATTCGTTAAGCTGGCCAATACAAAACCGGTATATCGTTTTATATAACGAACCGAATCATGCCAGCGAGTGGGGAAATTCGCTCGACCCAGAAGGCTATGCCGCCGATTTTGTTTCGTTCGCGCAAAAGTTGAAATCAGCTTCTTCGGATTTTTTTATCCTGCCGGCCGGCCTCGACGAATCAGCAGTTAATGGCGCCGACACTATGGATGCCTTCGCATTTCTAAGACGGATGGTCGCCGCTCAACCGCAAATCCTCACGAGTATGGACGGGTGGACATCCCATTCATACCCGAATCAGAATTATTCCGGTTCCCCATACGCAAGCGGCAGGGGAACCCTGTATACGTTTACGGCGGAACTTTCGTTTTTACAGTCGCTCGGGCTTACCAAAAACGTACCGGTTTTTATTACAGAAACGGGCTGGATGCATAGTCAGGGAAAGGTCGTCAATAAAAATTTTCTTTCAAGCGATGCAATCGGCAATGATCTGCAAATAGCGGCAACAGGCGTCTGGACTGATCCCAGAATCGTTGCAATCACACCGTTTGTATTTAATTATCAGGACGTACCATTTGATAATTTTTCATGGAAAGAGCTCGGTACCAATCAATTTTATGCACAATATGATGCATATCAGGCGATCGCAAAAATTCAGGGAGAACCGATACAAAAAGAAACCTACACGCTGCGCCCCCCGCTGTTACCTTCAACGCTCGTCACAAATTCGAGCTATACACTCAGTGCTATGATACACAATGACGGACAGGGGATTCTCGATATTGCTCGCGGGTACGACCTCACTCTCGATGATGAGAAAAAGGGGTTTATGCTGTTTGCTGATCCGCTTCCGGCTATTGAACCCACAGAAAACGGAGAACTAACAATTCATCTGAAAACGCCGTCCAAACCCGGCATATACCATCTCGAGCTCTATTTAAATCACTTTGGCAGACATATAGTGCTGCAAACGCGGACGGTCACCGTTGTACCGCCTCCGACTGTTGACGTATCGGTCCAGTTGGGCTGGCGGCGTGCAAATAACGCCGACAACGTCACTGTACTCGTCTATGACAACGATATGCTCCTTCAGAAATTCGACGGGCTTACGCTCACAAACGGTCATGTCATCGCAAGCAATCTCACGAATATCGTTCCCGGCAGGCAATATCGCGTCGTTACTATCGTTCCATATTATCTTCCGCGGCAGGAAATATTAGCACTCAGTAAGGAGGTAACGCACGTCGGCATGAAACGTTTCCTCCCTCTTGATTTCAATGGTGACGGAAAATTCACCATCGCTGATATTTGGACGCTTCTTAAAAACCCGCCAAGCGACATACTCCATTTGTTTGTAAGCCCATAACCTTCCGGTTCCTCTCTTTTTGCTCTATACCCTTCGGATACCCACCCATCTCATCAGCTTTTTCGCCTAAGAAGGCTGCAAACCTGAGTAACATGGGTGTATAATGAGCGTATTGGTGGGCGTAGCTCAATTAGTAGAGCGTCTCCCTGTGGAGGAGAAGGTCGCGGGGGCAGAACCCGTCGCTCACCCCAAAACGTTAAAACTCTCAATGAGTACTAGTATCTAACCCTTGCTACATTCCATTACCTCGCGTATACTACCCACTCCGCAAACCTGTATTGAAACTCAAATTATATGAATCCGAAAGAAAAAAACTTTAACAGAGATAATGCCCTTCACAGGGGTTCCATCGAGGTAGACCTCATGACGCTCGTTGCAAGACGGGGCGATATGCAGGCGAATTTGACCCAACGGGAAGTTGATGTTATCGGATTCATGCAGGGCACGTTCACCAAAAAAGGCATCGTTAGCCAGATAAAACAAACCTTCGGGGAAGATATAACAGAAAACAACGTAACACAGTATTTTTTTACTCTCCGCCAAAAATTAGGTGATGACCTTATTATACCTATACGAAAAAACGAATTCAGGCTTAATGATGAACTCCCCAAGCAAGACCGCTAAGGTAAATGCCTTCAGTCATCGACTCCGTATTTTGAAAAATCTTGAATAGGGTATGAGCGCATGCTATGATGCGAGCCGTGATGAAAGAACTGGCAATCGCTCAGGGTCGTTTCCGTCATTTTTCGCTACAAGAAGGTCTTCTGAATCAGGAATCAATTTCCATTGTGGTTGATCACAAAACTGTCATAATTTTACCATTTTTAACCCCTCCAAAAGGATTTGTCCATACCAGGATACTTAATAAAATAAACGGGGATATACCATATTATTTCTATAGTCTTGCAGGAAAAATTTTCGAGTCACGTGGTAACATCTCATATACAACGTTGGGGTTAACGCCGAGAGGGTTTGCTGATCCCTCCGCCTTCGAGCAATTAACGGCGGCCGTTAACAGTGGATCCTATTGGCAACGGATGCATCCTTATTTTGAATCGGAAGTATATTCCGGTACGTATTCGATCGGCCCTTCGACAAAAATTGAATGCGCTTTCCTCCTTCCTCAATTTGCATACGCGATTAATGGCCAACCTGTCGCTGATCAAGCTGCATTATTTGTCGAAAAAAGGGCCATAATGGAAGTTCCCTCTGTATTTCAACTTGGATAGCTCCAAAGCGACACTTTTTACGAAAATTAAACACGGGCATTGAGGTAGTGCTCAGGGCTTTAACAAATCCGTCCGTTTCAAATTTCTCATCATCAATCCCTGTTCAACAACGTCGAGAATTTCCTCGGTAGCAGTAAGCTTTACTTGACGGGTAACCGGATCTGACCCTACATGCCATTGTTTTGTATCCACGCTATGATCCCGAAGCGCGCGGGCGGCCTCAATTAATCCCAGATTTTCTTCGTGGTTGCCCTGTTCGGCCTGAATATATCCGCCGCCTGTCGGCCGGTAATAGTAACAAATACGTGATCGGAACTCCAAACCTAATGCCATAGGAACCTATTATATCTTATAGTATAAACAGCCACAACCTAACGAATATCCCTAGCAGGTGAGAGGCAACTCCCAAATTTGACTTTATATCCCTGTTGGAGTAGGATTCTCACAAGCTATGCCAACTGCAGATCAACTTGAACTGAAAGCAGGTCAAAGTGCACTCTATTTTTTTAACGGAAGACTAAACGAAGCCTCGAGTGACGGCGCGGTTAGAACCGCTGTTGATATTGAGGGAGCAGCTGATTTGTTGGGTCAAGACTCAACAGAAGCAGCGAGCCAAAAGATAGAAGCAGTCGCTGAGAGTCTTGATGTCCCCGTCGCACAAATTCTAGCCGTTTTGGCACAGGATCAACCTTTTATCTTTACCAAACCAGCAAAAGACCAAAACGCATGATCATGCAGGGCTTGGAAGCGCATAAAAACGCCTCCAATTTCATCCTTCATCATTCTTCAAATCCCCTTGTTTGCAACACGATGGCGATATGTTCCGCTCGGGATAATGTTCTGTTTAAAAGCGGAATGATAACGGGAAAAAACGATCGAAAGACATTTATTGCTCGCGGCTGATATCCCCGCGTCTCCTGTACCATGCGGATGATGGAAAATTCATAGAGAATGGCAGGCAGAAGTGCCAAACTTATGGTAATCATCAAGCGGACATCTCTAGGCATAAATGAAATCGAAGAGGCAAGAGAGCTAAGAGAGGTTGTTTCGCTGAAAAGAAACACCAGTAGACTCAACGAAATAATCCGAAGCGATGCCATAGCGCCCTCGATAAGTCGTTCCTGAATGGAAACCCCCGTATGAAATAAAAGTTGAAAAAGAAGAACAAAACAGGTGATACCAATAATGGTAAGAAGCCTCGTTTTCGTATGAAAACGCCCAGTTTGCACAAGTGTCAGGACCATTATTGCACCGGACGCGACAGCTATGACCGGTAAACTGCGAACCAACACAAAGATTGTTGATACAAGAAGAAGTGCTACGAGTTTGAACCGAGTCATTGGTACATTCATGTGCGCACTCCCTGCGGTTTTTTGATACCAAGCGATGTTAAAAGTTTTTGGTGCGAGAGCACGTCTTTCGTAGACCCTGATTCCTTCACGTTTCCTTTATCCACAATGACAACTTCCGACGTATAGTCCCACAAAAAATCCGTATCATGTTCAATGGTTATAATGGTTTTGCCTTTTTGATTAAGCTCGCGAAGAAGTGCATAAAGCTCGATCGAACTTTTATAATCAAGCATCGCAGTCGGCTCATCAAGAATCACGTAGGATATATCAAGCGCCAGAACGCTTGCCAGACACACTTTTTGTTTTTCGCCGAATGAAAGCGTTTGAGGATCCCTGTTACCATAGCCAGTGAGCCCCACGCTCCTGAGAACCTGTTCTATTATGCTTTTGTCGCTTTTTCCCTTTAAGTTTTTAAGCCCGAATGCAATTTCTTCTTCAACCGTTAAATTAAAGAGGGAAAAATCAGGATTCTGGAATACCATGCCGATGCGGTGAGAAAAATACGACACGCTTTTTGTTTTGGTGTCAATGCCGCCAACAAAAACCGTACCGCTTAAAACACCCGGAACCGAGTGGGGGATAAGCCCGTTCATACAATACGAAAGAGTACTTTTTCCCGAGCCGTTCACTCCCGTAATACCGAAAAACGAGCCCGCCGGTATATCAAAATGAACGGCATGAAGGACATCTTCTTTTTCCGGATAATGAAACGACACGTTCTGGAAAGAAATGCCGGAATTCATATTTTAGGTTGTCGTGACCGTTTTGAACCTCTTGAGGTTAAACCGGTACACGATAATCCACGCCAAGAAGACGTCAATCAGCGACTGGACAATATTAAATCCGGCAATGACAAACCAAGGAATTGCTTTCATCGCCGCCGCTGTCGTCATACCTGTCCAGATGGGTATGGCGTAGTAATAATTGAGCGGTATAACCAGAAGACAGCGCAGAAACATGCCGGTTAAAAGTGGAATAATAAGATTCTTCGGTTTTGCGTAGAAATCCGGCGATTTCTTTTGAATTCCAGCCCACACAAACAAACTGAGTATTACGGGTATCGTGGCCACAAACTTCATGGAAGCCCCCAGCCAAGTTTCCGGCGCAAACAGCGTTATGATAAGAGCGCCCACCAGAGACACCAACAGGGACGCATGAAAACCAAAAAGAAAATACGCTACAATCCAGCTTACTGACACAACATCAATCCACATGCCCCATTGCGGCGACATGTACCCGATATGGATAAGTTGCACCGTTGCGGATATGGCTGCAAGTGCGGCGCAAAGCGCCAGTTGTCGTGTAGATAATTTTTTCATAAAAAAATACCCCTTTCTTTTTCGGGGTATTAAATCCATAAAACCAACTCAATGGTTCATGGCTTCCTTCTTGCATCCCGACTCTACGGTCGACTCAAGAATTACACTTGATCGTGCCTTGATATAATCGCAGCTCGTGGGTTATACCACCGATTAGGACTTGCACCTTACCCCGAAGGATACCTTAATAGTACGTCTTATGTGATAAAACAGTCAATAACCCTCTATTTCAGTGGCTATCCTTAGGATATTTACCGATAATTTGTTATACTTAAACGGGAAGAAACTGAAATTATTTATTAAAAAGGCGCATGAACGACATTAAACCAATCGAGTCAAACGATCAGAAACTGAGTCCATCTATGCCATCACTTGCCCCGATTGTCACCGATCTTATCGCCACGTATAGTGAAGGCACGGTTGTCGGAAAAACCGGTATCGGTTACAACGTAAGCCGCACCGTATCCGTCCTTGCAGTTATTTTTGAAAAAGTACGAAACGCAGTCGAGTTTCGCGCTGAGCACTTGATTAGGAGAGCTGCGATAGAGCGCATACTCAAACGACGGATCATTTTAAATGGAGCAGCCGGATCAGTCGCTGAAAATCTGGTCACAGAGCTTTTGTGGGCTAAATATATTGACAGCTCATTTGTTGATGAAGCAAAAATAGCCGAGCTTACATTTATCATCGATAAATATCTCGTTATCCGAAAATCCATAACCGCCGGACAATCGGATATCCCGTGGGATTATGTCTTGGGCGTCGCCTCTGCTGAAATTGAAGAAGCGATCGTGCCTGCTACGAAACGCCAAGCACTTTTATACTTTTTTTATCAGGCCCTGCGACCCAAAATTAAGCTTGTCGGGGTTGACGAACAGCAAACCAATCTAATTACCCTCGTGGCGTCAGAGCGGGCATATATGCAGTCCGACGATGCGCTTATCGCATTTCATTTAACGACGCTCCTGTTGCCGGACTGGACAAACAATACGAAAGAAGTGAGAACAAACGACATCGGAGGATTCGTGAAGGCCGCCCATACAATACGTACGACGCTCAACCATCCGCTTACCGGACCGGTATTCCGGTATTTGCGAAGCCAGGTCCCGCCGTTTCTCCTGTTGCGGGATTTATTCTTTGAAACAGGCCCTGAGGTAAAAAATTATATTGAGAATCCCGAAAAGCTGGACGAAAAACTCACGGAACTTACCGTACAGCGCTATAACGAAACCGGCCAGAAAGTGCGCCGTGCGGTCGTTCGAAGCATCATATACATATTTCTTACCAAGATGGTCTTTGCATTAGCGCTTGAAGCTCCATACGACATCTATGTCTTAAAGAGATTGACACCCCTCCCGCTTATCATCAACGTCGTATTCCCGCCGCTTATGTTATTTCTCATCGCGGGACTTTTCAGCGTGCCTGGAGCCGACAATACGCGCCGTCTTATCGACCGCGTCCACAAACTCATCTATCATTTCGATGATATCAAAACAGAAAAAGATACGTTTAATGAAAAACCGAAAATCCGCCGGCCCGTTCTTTCGGCAGGCTTTTACTTTATTTACCTTGCGACATTTGTCATCACGTTCGGCCTTATCAATATAGCATTGAGCGCACTCAACTTCAGCATCGTCAGTAAAATTATCTTTGTCTTTTTCATCGCACTGGTATCTTTTTTTGCCTACCGCATACGCGTTTCAGCCAAAGAATACGAAATGATTGAACGGCAGGGGCTTCTTGAGCCGGTTATGGACTTTTTCCTTTTGCCGGTTTTACAGGCAGGTCAATTCCTCTCCCGTGAAATTGCCAAATTGAATGTTTTTATATTTATCTTTGATTTTATTCTTGAAGCGCCGCTCAAAGTCATTTTTGAAGTTGTCGAAGAATGGATCCGTTTCGTGCGCACGAAAAAAGACGAAATAGTGTGACCTGTAATCTTCAAAAACTCCTCAATCTGATATAATTACCAAAGTTGCGCCTGTAGCTCAGTGGATAGAGCATCTGTCTTCGGAACAGAGGGTCGGGGGTTCAAATCCCTCCAGGCGCGCCGAGAATGGGCGCGTAGCTCAACGGTAGAGCAATTGCCTCTTAAGCAATCGGTTCAGAGTCCGAATCTCTGCGCGCTCACACAAAGATTATATCGACATACTTCAATTATGTGGTTTATATACATGCTGAAATGCGCCGATGATTCTCTCTATACCGGTATAACCACTGACCTTAAGCGAAGACTACAACAACACAACAATACGACAGGTGGTGCAAAATACACCCGTGCAAAACGCCCCGTCATATTAGTGTACCAAGAATCTGCTGATTCACGCAGTAGTGCCCTAAAAAGGGAAGCACAAATTAAAAAATTAGCGCGTACCGCAAAAGAGAGATTAATCCGATCAAACCCAATTACCTTGTAGTCCTTTGCAATAGTTTGTATGGGTTTATTCCGTTGACAGAGAGGAACGTCCTATGGCACTATAAATTTATGAGCTTGAAACGAGTATTTTTTGTTGCGTGGTTTCCTGTTACGTTTATCATGCTCGTTATAAATCTCTCAATGCTGGTCTCAATGTCCAAAATGAACAAGGAGCGCTTAAGCGCAAGTGCTCCCCAGCAAACAAGTTTTCAACTGACAGCAGCAAGCGGCACATCACGGGTGTTAAACGCGACAATTATCGCGGGCGACGCGCGCGTCCTCCTGCTTCAGCAATTCCTTGCAAAATATCAATCGCCGTTAACACCGTTTGCGGATATCATGGTATCAGAGTCTGACAAAAACGGCTTAGATTACCGTCTGCCGGCAGCTATTGCCATGTGCGAATCGAACCTTGGCAAACACGTCCCATCTCATGACTCCTATAATCCGTTCGGAATTGCTGTGTATACGGGTACTTTATCAGGGAAAAAGTTCGGCAGCTGGGTTGAAGCAATCCAGTGGGTAACAAAATATATTAAAGAAAATTACCACGATAGGGGATTTTATGATCTTCACGACATCGGCGCTATCTGGGCTCCTCCTTCCGTTGAGAACGGATATTCATGGACAAACTGCGTGCAGGGTTTTATGAACTCCGTAATATAGGCTTTTTTGTTTAGCCTCAAGCTAGCCTCGATCTTTTTTCCCGTTTTGTCTATACGCTGTAATTAAAATACTTTACCTTGCTTAGTTATCCCATAATACTTGACAAAGTGTTTTAACTAGTATATACTGCCCGATTAGATCCTAAGGTAGATGACTAATCTTATCTGCTTTAGGATTTTTTGTTGCACAGTTGCCAATGCCGTTAGGCGAGGCTTACTGGCAACGATCCCGCAGGCGCTTTCCGCCGGAGGGATGACCGCTTAAAATCATATTTTTTCTTCTTGCCTCTGCCTCATACCTCGCCTCGATCCGCCAGCCGGCGGACCAAGGTGATGTAGGAGCATTATGAAAAACATACGAACTATTATCGTAAGCGCTCTCGTTATTCTTTGTTTCAGCGCACTTGCCAAACAAGCGGAAGCGTCTGACGTGCAGCAAGTAGACACAGCGCAACTTACGGCAGGGACTGCGATTGAAACCGACAACCGCGTACAAACGCTTCGCGCGTTTCTTCATGCATATAATTCACCGCTTGAGGGGGAAGCCAAAACGTTTGTTACGGAAGCCGACCGGAATAACATTGACTGGAAACTGGTCGTTGCCATTGCCGGTACGGAATCCACGTTTGGTCAAAATATCCCGAAAGGTTCCTTTAACGCGTGGGGATGGGGCGTCTGCACCGGAACCGATGACGGCGTTCATTTCAAAGACTGGTCAGACGGCATAGTGCAGGTTTCCAAAGGCCTTCGAACCAATTATTTCGATCACGGGGCAAAAAACCTCAACGACATTGGCTGGATTTATGCTGCCAACGGTGATTCGTGGGCAACCCATGTCCAGTTTTTTATCGATAAAATAAACGCGTTTATACCGACCGACCCCCATTACCTAAACGTTACTATCTAAAGCTCGCGAAACACGTACCCACGCGATATAATTGACTGAGTGATTTCGCTCCCGTGGCGGAATTGGTATACGCGCAGGTTTTAGGAACCTGTTCCGTAAGGATTAGAGGTTCAAGTCCTCTCGGGAGCACAAAGAGGTTTACTGCAGCACTTGCCAAATCTCCGATTTGGCTTAGTGTGCAGGATACCCGAAGGGGACAAGTCCTCTCGGGAGCACAACAATTTCGATGCGTTCTGTGTGGTGTGGGGATCTTTTATAAATTATTACCTAACAAATGTAAGAATAGCTTGTTGGAACAATACGCTATTGATGAACGACCGATAGTATCATAAGATACCGATTATGCTGCTAAAGCAAGATCTTGAACAGATGAACTCACGTCTGTCACATCAATTTCTCTACTAACTGGTTTTGTATTAACTGCGGTAAACCAAGCATTTGTCGTTCCGAGATCAGTATTTAATTTACGGCAAAATTCCCTAAACGTTCTGTTCACAATACCATGCTCATGATTTTCAAGCTGTTGAAGTGGGTGTCTCGTTGACCTGCTAAGTAATATTTCCGATATTGTATCACCATAAATAAATTTCGAAATTGCGACTGTGTGATTATTATGTATGGTCACATGATCAATTGGTATTACTTTCCACGTAAATTGATATTGTAACAATCCGTCCGAGGTCTGTATAACGCCGGGGGTATTATCAATGCGGGCAGCTACCTTTTGAGTTAATTCTTGATATCGTAAGATTGTTGCTAGATCTAAATTTTGATAGACATGCCACGCTTCTGGACCGAATTTACCTTGAACTTCAAAAACTAATGCTTCGTTTTCGGCGATCAGTTTTCCCGGAATATTCAATGTTTTGCTAAGTTCAAGTGCCTCTTTTGATATTGCCATACTAGTGCTATATTATATCATCGACTGTTAAAAGGCGCTAAATGTGCAAATGGTTAGTCCTCCAACCACCATGTTGTCCCGTGTATGGCTGAGACTTACTTGCAGTCAGCGGTGAAATGCTATAAAAACACGTGATACGCAAATAGCGCACAGGGGAGCTTCCAATTTGCTTCATAATTTCATCAATAGACAGATTTTCTCCGTTTCCAATGATAATTCAGATTAACAAAGCGGCTTCAAAGAACGTTCTCTTGACCACCGCGCACGCTTGATGCTACGATGAGAACGTATGAGGAAGATCCTGTCCCTCCTTATTGTTTTGGAGATTCTTGCACTTACCGTCGCTTTAAAACCCGTCTTTGCCACTTCCACGCAAGCCTATCAGGATTATCTCTATCAGTATGACGTCTACCGCCAGAATTATAACGATTTTCAGGTGGCAAAAAATCAATATCAGAAATTTCAATCATTAAGCGCTCAATCCGATGCTCTCGCGAAAACGAAAGTCATGCTGACGCAACGGGATGCGCTTTTAAGGTCGTATTTACTGCTTCTCAACGAGAAATTGAACGAAGATCAGGGATTGACGGCTTCGACAAAACAACTCTACCAGCAGCTTATAGCCAACGAGATAACATTTTTAAATAACCACGCGCAACTTATTCCCGCTGCCGGATCCATCGACGATGTCACGCAGGTATCCACCCAGCTGTCTTCCCATTATCAGGTATTGCAGGTATCAATCCGTCAGATATTAATCGGCCTTTCGTTGGGACAACTCTCTATTCTTAATAGCTTTTATACCAAAGATCTGCAGGCCGCCCAGTCGATAATCGCGAATTTCGGCGGAACGTTTACCCCGCAAAAACAACAGACGATTAACCGCTGGGTACTTCAGATCGTCGATAAACAAACGTATTATCAGCAAAAATACGATTCATTAACTCAGGAAAACACGCAGCTTGATGCGGTCGACATGCAGGATTTAAATCAGAAATATACGTCTATGACGCAGGAAGTCGCGGATGCACGGGAGTATTTAAAGGAGGGGGCTTCTTTTCTTGGAGAATTGAAAACCGCCCTGAAATACGTAAACTAACTATGGAAGAATCAACGCCAAACCCACCGATTATGCCGCAGTCCCAGGAGCCGCCGGTGTACGGACCGGTCGCAAGCCCGCCGGCGCCTCAGAAGCCGAGCGCCTTTGACATGGCGAAGTTTAGGCCAATCATCATTGTTGCAGTGATCATCCTTGTGCTTGTTGTGGGATCTCTTGTGTATATTTCGCACCAACAACCCAAAGTAGCAGCCGTTCCGACGCCGACACCGACCTTAACGCCGACACCGACGCCGGTACTTATTCTTACATCCTATGCAACGCAAAGCGCATTCATGGATTTTGAAAAAAACGTGACATCGCTTCCAGATACGGTACAAAATGCAGTGCTTCTGGACCCGCGGCTTTCGCCTCCTGACCTTGACTTAACGCTCGGATTTTAATCCGCCGGCTGGCGGACCACCTTTCGGTGTGATACAATTCCTTCCATGAAAACCACTCTCCAACGCCTTACCGACGGCACAATAGAAATTCTCATTACCGTCCCGTGGCTTGACGTTGCCAAATCGTACGACGTCGTTGTGTCCGACATGGTGAAAGAAGCCGAAGTCGCGGGATTCAGAAAAGGCAAAGCGCCGCGTGCGGTCGTTGAGGAAAAACTGGATAAAACAAAAGTATATGAAGAAGTTCTCCAACGGTTAATCCCCGATGTGTATGGAAAAGCGGTAGAAGAACTCAAACTGAAACCGATTGTAACGCCTAAAATTGAGCTGAAGGAAGCAACCGAAAAGAAAGACTGGATTATTCGGGCGCTTACGTGTGAAAAACCGTCAGTGAAACTGGGGGAATATAAAAAAGCGATCGCGGACCTGAAAGCAACAAAAGCGAAAAAAATCTGGGTTCCCGGACAAGCCCCCAAAGACGAAGAAAAGGACAAACCGCAAAAACCAACGCTCGATGAAATCCTTAAGGCTTTGTATGACAACGTAACCATTGATGTACCGGCACTGCTTCTTGAACACGAGGTAAACCGCCTGCTATCCGATCTTATCGATCAGACGCGGAAGCTCGGCATGTCTGTCGAGCAGTATCTTTCTTCAACCGGACGAACCTCAGAGAGCGTCCGCAAGGAATATGAAGCGCAATCCCAGCGGACACTGGCACTGGAGTTTGCTTTGGAAGAAGTAGCGGACAAAGAGGGTATACTGGTATCGGACGATGACATTGATACCGTTATTAAAACCGCAAAAACAGACGCCGAGAAGCAATCGCTTCAATCCCAGCGCTATTACATCGCCTCAGTGCTCCGGCGCCAGAAAACAATTGACTTTTTAGCCTCTGTATAATAATATTTGCTTGCAAGTCCAGCCTGTAGTAAAATACGCCTATGGACGACACGGCATTTCAAAATAATCAGCCAAAAAAACCGTCGACATCGCATAACGACAGCATTCTGGAATCTCTTCGGACGCTGGGTAGCGGTGTTGGGAAAACGGTGAGTAAAGACGTCACAGGCAAAATCGCCTCGGACGCGCTCACGTCGCTTTTCGGCGCACCGATAAAACCGCAGGGCGAATTGCGACCCAACAAACCGATTGATTTTAGCAAAGAACGAACGCCATGGCCGGGCTTCCGGCGCCCTGAAATGAGAGCCCGCGAGCCGTGGGTTACTCCTACCGAACCGCAGCTTAAAGAACAAATCGACGCTGTCCGGATGGAACTAAAGGCATTAGCCGCTTCAGTCAAAAACCTCAATTCGGATATACAAAAAACCGTCAGCGAAGTACCCGTTGATCCGGGGATTTATCACAAAAATTTCTTCGAGCGCATCCGCTCAGTTTTGAGAGCCCTTCGCGAACAGGTGGATGACAGCAGAACGTGGCTGGCACTGTATTCAAATAGAAAACAAAAACGCGGCTACTGGGGAATGTATAAGAAACACGGTACCACGTTTGGCCTTTCCAATGAGCGAACTCTTGCCACCCAAGCCGGTTGAAGGGTGGATCTGAGAGGATTCGAACCTCTGACCTTTGCAATGTGAATGCAACGCTCTAACCAGCTGAGCTACAGATCCATACCCGTAATTATACAACAATTGTGCTTAGCCGGATCTTCCGCGCCAATTTTCCTAATTGTAATCTATCTCACATTATTGTATCCTACGACAATGTCCAGCGAACGTAAGTATATTCAGGCATTGCAAAATATCGATAAATATACTATTATCAATCCTCTAATAATATACTATGAGTTCTAACAATCAACTCTTAACTCCTCGTGAGGTTGCAGACGAACTGCAGCTGAATTTGCTGACAATCTACCGGTATATTAAAAGCAAAAAAATCCTCGCTATCCGATTTGGCCGATCTTATCGCGTTGATAAAAAAGATCTCGATAAATTTATAGAATCGAATAAAACTTTTTAAATCATTTCGTATGAATAATCTAAAAAATATCACGTTAAACTATCGGCTCATCATAACAAGCGCTCTAGCCACGATTGCCGTATGTATCATCATACGCGGGATTCTTTTTGCCGTTTCAAGTCCTTCGGTAAAGGGGGCGATCGCGATGGCTACGACCGTCAAACCGGAAACGTTTACAGAACTCTATTTTGATGATCACAACAGTCTGCCTAAAACGATTGAACTTAAAAAAACACAGTCATTCAAATTCACCATCCACAACCTGGAATATCGAACCATGACCTATGATTACGAAATTACGGCAACTGATGACAAAGCAAGTAAAACGTTAGCAACAGGATCTGCCACGCTTTTCCAAAACCAATTCAAAACGGTTTCTGAGAGTTACGTATTATCTTCCGCGAGCGGAAGAATGAAAATTCAGGTGTCATTACTCGGCCGAAACCAGACGATAGATTTTTGGATTGAGCCATAAAATATGGAAAATACTCAATTAAAAACATTAACAATTGTCATACCAGCCTTAAACGAAGAAAAGGGCATAGGTCCTGTTATTCGTGAGATTCCGCTCGAAAAGCTTGAACAGATTGGTTACAAAACGGAAATATTGGTAATTGATAACTATTCCACAGATGATACAGGCAAGATTGCGAAGGATCACGGAGCAACCGTATTTGTTATGCCTATCCGCGGGTACGGAAATGCATATAAAGCGGGCTTTGCAAATGCAAGCGGTGATGTAATTGCTACCGGCGATGCTGACCAAACCTATCCTTTAGATATGTTGCCGGAAATATTACTTCGGATGGAACGGGAAGACTTGGATTTTATAAATACAGACCGTCTGACGAATTTAAATACAGAGACAATGAGCGCTTCCCATCGATTCGGAAACCGAGTCCTAACGCTGTTAACAAAACTGCTCTTCAAATGGCCTTATAAAGACTCGCAGTCCGGAATGTGGATATTTAAGCGGTCAATCTGGAAGCAACTCAACGTAACATCTTCCGGAATGCCTTTTTCGCAGGAATTAAAAATTGAAGCACATATCAAAGGTTTTAAATGCGCGGAAATTCCTATTGAGTACCGTATGAGAGCGGGGAAAGAAAAATTAAACACACTGAAAGATGGTTTTGGAAATGTTAGTCATCTGATTAATAAAAAATTGTCACTAACGACGGGACAATTTGTTAATAGTGCAATGTTAATAATCGGTGAATTATAAGGGTAAAATATGGCTAAGAAAATTGCTTTAGTTTATGACGCTATTTATCCGTATACAAAGGGCGGAGGGGAAAAAAGATACTATGAAATAGCGAAACGTTTAGCTATAAAAGGCTATGAAGTTCATTTGTATGGGATGAAATCTTGGGATGGTCCTGATGTAATTCAAAAAGAAGGATTGTATCTCCATGGAATTTGTCCATCCAAACCCCTATACACAAAAGATGGTAGGCGTTCAATATGGCAGGCTTTATACTTCGGAATTAACTGTTTAAAGCTCATAAAAGGAGATTTTGACATAATAGATTGTTGCGGATTTCCATATTTTTCTCTTTTCACTGTTAAAATCGTTTGTCTCCTGAAGGGTAAAAAACTAGATTCTACTTGGCATGAAGTTTGGGGAAGAGATTACTGGCAAAAATATTTGGGTGCGTTGTGGATTTTTGGATATTTGGTAGAAATAATATCTGCTCAATTGCCAGATAAAATTATAGCTGTATCAAAAACTACAGCTCGACGAATAAGAAACGAGCTACATTATAAGAAAAACATAGAGGTTGTACCAAATGGCATTGACCTGAAGGCAATTAACAATATATCGCCCTCTAAAATACAATCTGACGTTATTTATGCGGGAAGATTAATGAATTTCAAAAATGTGGATGTATTAATTAAGTCAGTGAATCTTCTTAGAAATGAAAACCCACTCATTAAGTGCTTGATAGTCGGAGATGGCCCAGAAAAGGCTAAACTACTTGCACTTTCTCACAAGTTAAAAGTTGATAGAAATATAAAATTTACTGGTTTTCTGTCAAAACAGGACGATATTTATTCATTAATGAAGTCTTCCAAAGTATTTGTCCTGCCTTCAATTCGTGAAGGTTTTGGAATAGTAATTTTGGAAGCAAATGCATGCGGAATACCCGTAATTACGGTAAAGAATAAAAATAATGCGGCAACAGAATTAATTAAGGAAAACAAGAATGGTCATGTTACAAATCTTAATGAAAAATACTTGCAAGTGAAAATAATAAGGGCAATAAAGATGGGCAAAAAAATGAATACGGCTTGTTTGGATCTCGTGAATACATATGACTGGAATAAAATTGTAAATCACCTAGAGAGGATATATTTCATATGAAACATCTAAGAATACTTATTATTCCCATGCTTCCGACCTTATATGGTCGAAGGTATCAAATATCAAAATATTTGGCATTAAAAAATGAAGTGCATCTGATTTTATGGGATATGCCTTACCCGATAACGCTTAAAAACGTGTTATTTAATTTAAGGAATTCTTGGAATTGTAAAAAATTTAAAAATGAAAATATAACAATTCATAAAATTAGAAGATTACCATTTTTTTTTCCGATCGTTAATAAGTGGCTTTTTCAAAAACAAGTGAGAAAAATATTTAACGATTTTAATATAGATATAATAATATCTCAAAGTTTTACTAACGAAACAGATCCACCGCTTGATTTACCAATAATTAGGGACCTGAACGATTACTACGAAGCATATGCACAACTTTATGGCTCGATATTTTATAAGTTAGCTTACAAATTTTTGGATGTTAAAAATACAGTTAGTAATCAGATTATAAGAGCTAAAGCCGTATTCGCTGTATCCGATATTCTCGTTGATCAAGCTCAAAAGTTAAATAGCAATGTTCATAAAATACCAAATGGCGTTGAATCTTGGGTCTTATCGAAAAAATACGGCACGAAGAAATATAATTTTGGGAGTCATTCACTGGTTTATGTAAGTTATTTTGGAAAATGGTCAGGTTTACTTAATTTGTTAAGGGTAATCTTCGTATTAAAGAAGGTCTATGAAGATGTTCAACTGATCGTAATCGGAGACGGTCCTTTGATATCAAAAGCTAAAAATCTTATTAAAGAACTACATTTAGAGGAAAATATTAAATTGTTAGGTAATGTTTGGGATAGGGATAGATTATTTGAAATAGTAAATTCTTGTGAGGTTTGCCTTAATATTTCTAAAAAGAACATATTTAAAGATGCCGCGAGCCCTATAAAAATTTTTGAATATTCTGCTCTTGGGAAAAAAATAGTTTCCTCCAATTTAGCCGAAGTCCAAAGCTTGGGTTACCCCAATATATTCATCTACAACGAAGATATTAATAATAATAACCTCATCAAAACAATCAAATATGCGTTTCATAAGAATATAAGTGAGGGCGATATTAAATTGAGAGTAAGACAATCTACATGGGAAAATATTACAAATAGAATGGTGAAAATAATAGAGGATATTTATAAAAATACAAAAAATGAAAAATACCAGAAATAGAATTTTTGCCGCAATTGTTGTATTTGGACTCATGACTAATTTATTAGTCTATTTTAACGTCCAATTTTTCTATTTGAGGCAAATTTTTTCCTTTCTTTTTCTCACTATAATCCCGGGATTATTAATAATGCTAGCGCTCAAAATCAGAAAGTTAGAGTTCTGGGAATATTTAGTTTATACAATCGGATTGAGTCTTACATTTTTGATGTTTGGAGGACTTTTGGTTAACTGGGTTCTCCCGCTCATAAGCATCAGCAATCCGCTTTCTCTTCGGCCGATTTCCATAACCTTATCTTATGTAATGTCCGTTATTGGGATCCTTGCATATTTTCAAAGTAAAGACATATCGTATGAAATAAAATTGGCCGGAATGTCAGCACTTAATTGGATTTTTTCATGTATTCCGGTATTGTTCGTGCCTCTGAGCATATTCGGGGCAGTCAGCCTGAACAATGGAGGATCAAATATTTTTACCATGATCTTGCTGGGAGGAATCGCAGGATATGTCTTTCTTGTAGCGATATTTCAAAAAAAACTAGATAGCAATATTTATCCGTTAGCAATTGTTTTGATGAGTATTTCATTGTTGTTAATGTATTCCTTGAGGAGCTGGCATATATCAGGCTGGGACATTAATGAAGAATACCGTATATTCCAAATTACTAAATCCGCAGGATATTGGAGTCCAGACTTAATTAAACATACATATAACTCGTGCTTAAGTCTTACGATTTTGCCAACTATCATCTCTAGGATCACGAATGTTAATGATGAATATATATATAAAGTTATTTATCAATTGATCTTTAGTATTGTTCCAGTAACAATGTACTGTATTTATAAAAAATATACCTCGGCGATTGTTAGTTTCTTAGCCGTATTCTTCTTTATTGCTCAACCCTTATTTATTCAACCGATGCCAGCTTTAGCTCGACAAGAAATTGCCTTCTTGTTTTTTACCCTAACATTGCTCGTTATATTTACTAAAAATATTACTCAAAAAACAAAAGATTTTATGTTTGTGCTTTTTGGGTTTTCTATGATAGTTGCCCATTATTCAACGACTTATGTGGCTATAGGTATTTATCTTCTTTCATATATTATCCTTTTAGTTTATAAAAAAACTGTTAATCTTAAATTCACAAAAAATATATATACATTTTTTAGGCTTCGTAATCAAAAAGATATACCAATTACTTACAATTTAAGATTTATTCCTATCATATTAATTATTCTTTTTACGTTTCTTTGGGGGACGCAATTGACAAAATCAGCCAATGATTTATTCCAAGTAATTAATAAAACTACGCTGAATATGAAACAAATGTTTTCTGCTGATATGAGGAGCGAAGAAATACAAGCGTCGCTGTCTATATTTTCAGTACCAAACGATAATACTCTCGTAAATATACATAAATATATAAATGAAATGACTATGATTTCAGACAGAACGATAAATTCAAGTTATAAGTACAATACTTTCTTAAATGTTCAATTGTTACCAGTAAATGAAATACAGGTGAAACCGAAAATAATTATTCCTTTTACTAGTCAATTCTTTAACTTTCTGGACATTGTGAAGCTGCTGACAAGAGTCTTCGTTATTATAGGAATATTCTATCTTGTATTTAGCAAACTTAATAAAACAATAGTAGATAGGGACTATCTCGTTTTATGCTTAGTAGGTGTCGGAGTAATTCTAATGATGTACATTTTGCCTATAATATCGCAGGATTATAACCTGACAAGGTTATATCTCCAAATACTCATTTTGCTTTCATTACCAACTATTTATGGCTGTTTTCTATTACTTAGGTTTATAAACGAAAAATTAAGACTATATTTAATTGGGGTAATATTTATTTTATATTTTTTGTGTGTCTCAGGATATTTTTTTCAGCTCTTTGGCGGTTACGCTTACATGCATTTAAATAATTTTGGATATGATTACGATAAATTTTACTCGCATCAATCAGAAGTGAATTCGGCTGTCTGGTTAAGTAAGCATAGAGATATAAAAAGTCCTATATTTGCTGACGAATTCGCTGCTTTACGGCTCTATTCTTTCGGTCAAATAAATTCAATTAACTATAATATAGTACCATCGGTTATTACGAAAAACTCATATGTTTATTCAAGCTACGCAAATATAGTGCGCGGAAGGACAGACGTTGAGTATAGAAATATGAGTTTAGTATATACATTTCCGTTGGAATTCCTAAATGAGAATAAAAATTTAATTTACAATAACGGAAGTTCGGAGGTGTTTAAATGAAGGTTTTAGTGTATCCGAAAGATCCTAATCCATATCAAGAGCTTTTATATCAAAAGCTCTCAAACAAAGTGGTTTTCAAATATCTATTACCTCCAAAATACTTTCGCTATATTGGTATTTTCTTCTTACCTTTTCAAATTGTCTACTATAAAATAATAGGCTATGAAATATTTCATCTTCATTGGACCTACCTTTTTAGCATTGGTAAATACAGTAATTTTTTATCTAGATTGTTTTTTACTATATATTTTCTCTATATACTAATTTTAATAAAGGTAATTGGTTATAAATTAGTTTGGACCGTACATAATGCGCTACCTGGCGATCATAGATTTCTAAATGAAACTTATATTCGAAATACCTTTTCAAAGTTATGTGAGGCTAAAATTGTTCATTCAGAAACTACTATTAAACAGATGCGAGATTTGGGAATAAATACTACAAACTCGTATATTATCCCACATGGGAATTATATTGATGTTTATGAAAACAACATTAATAGAAATGATGCAAGAAAATATTTAGGCTACAAAACAACTGATTTTATATTCCTATTTTTTGGTTTAATCGAACGTTATAAAGGGGTTGAAGATTTATTGGAAGCTTTCAAAAAAATATGCATTAAAAATAAAAATGCAAAACTTCTTATAGCGGGACGCTGTTATGACGAAGACTTAAACCGGAAATTAAATGTATTTAAAAATAAATATACAAACAACGTAAAAATTTATAATAGCTTTATAGAAAATAATTTTGTGCAATATTATTATAATTGCGCAGATGTCGTTGTTTATCCCGTCAAAGAAATAACAACTAGCGGTTCTGTGATTTTAGCTCAATCGTTTGGGAAACCAATAATATGTCCCAATTTAGGAAATCTTAAAGACATACCTAAGAATGGGGTATTTTTGTACGAACCAAATAATATAACGGCTCTCTATCAAGCAATGAAAAGAGCTATTAAAAATAGAAAATTTTTAGTTGAGATGGGAGAAAGCGTCTTTAAGTATGCACAAAGTTTTTCATGGAATAGAATAGCGGACCAAACTTATGAGGTTTATAAAACTGTAACTTTAAGATAAAAAATATGAAAAATTTGCGTGAAAGTAAAATCATTGTATTTATAATTGATGAGATAATTAAGAAGAGGATTCTTATATATTTGCCCGACAAACTGTTTGTTCTTCTTAACTACTATACTTTGAGGAAAACCCTTCCGAACATAAGGAACCCAATAACATTCTCAGAAAAAATCCAGTGGATCAAGCTCTATGGAGGTTTAGAAAAATATACCGAATACGTAGATAAATATGAGATAAGGGATTTCATACGTAAAACTATTGGAGAAAAATACCTTATACCGCTTGTAGGAATGTGGGGAAAATCTGATGAAATTAACTTCAACAAACTACCGCGACAATTCGTTTTAAAGGCGACTCATGGTCAGGGGTATAATTATATTTGTAAAGATAAATCATCTTTGGATATCGCTATGGTGAGAAACACACTAACTAACTGGATTAATGAAGATTTTTATAAGAAAACAAGAGAAATTCAATATAAGTTTTGTAAACCGAAGATACTGTGCGAAAAATATTTGGAGGATGAGTCGGGTAGCCTGATTGATTATAAAATTTTCTGTTTTAATGGAAAACCGCATATCATTGAAGTTATTTCAGACAGATACTCAGAAATGAAAGATGACTTCATGGATCTGCATTGGCGAAAATTACCTTTTATTTATAACGGATATCCTCAATCAATAAAGATATTAAAAAAACCTCCTAAACTTGATGAAATGATTGACATTGCTTCGAAATTATCGAAACCTTTCCCTTTTGTTAGAGTGGATTTATATTCAGTTAATAATAGTATATATTTCGGAGAGTTGACTTTTACACCAGCTAATGGACTAGAGACTTTTGACCCGCCCGAAGTAGATTATCAGCTTGGAAAGCTAATCGATTTATCAAAATATAGATAATAGACTCAGTCAATTTTTAATCAGAGTCAAAATATACATACCACTCGCGACTATGTTTCCGGCAATCCATGCAAGTCCTATTCCCACTAACCCTTTTGAAGCAAAAAGATAACTTAAACCTAATATAATTATCGTATAGACTGAATTAATCATGATAGAATATCTTATCTTACGTTTAACTTTCAATACGGCATCACCTATATAATTAATGGAAATGAATATTCCGCTTACCGCAAATAATTGCAGAAGGATAATCCCGTCACTGGAATATTGTTTACCGAATGCCAAAAGAATAAACCTTCCGAGGAAAATAATTGCCAGCATTGCCGGAATGAGAAAGAGAGTAATCATACGAACAGACTTTTGTATATGTTCGTTCAGCTGAAGTTCGCTATAAGATCCTTCCGCAAATAATGACTGGGACGTGGCTAGAGGAATGATATAAAGTAAATTTGCAATCATTAAGTCCATATAAAAATACGCTGAAAATTTTGCGCCCATGGAATTAATGATTAAAATCGGCATAATAGTTGAGGGTAATCCTGAAATAATGACGGACGCATAATATCCCAAAGAAAATCTAATCATTTTTTTCAGGGAAATATTATCAATTTGAATTTGTATTTTATTGTGGAAATGGGAAACCACGAAATAAAGGCTTATGATGATCGCAACTATAGTAGCAATACCAACCGACATAAATATCCCATATGCTCCAAACGAAATTAAGAGAATCGTGAATACTATTTTGCCAATGCTTAGTATGAAATTTTTAATCAATACATAGTGTGCGGATTGATAGGCTATAAAAACATTTTCCAGTATAAATCCAAAAGACGTAGATGCGATGAAAATGATAAAAAGGACGGCAAATATCATATTTTCACGTATAAACAGTAATTTCGGGGAAAAAATTTCCAAAAATATAAGATATAACAGCGAAAATATAACAGCTGCACACGTCACAACTGTGAGGGAAGTATTGATCTGACTATTTTTCGTTTCCGAGTTCGGAAGATATCTGATTAAACCATTCCCTAAACCCAATAAACTTAAATTGGAAATAAGCGTCATAACGGATATGAGAGCGGTAGCAATACCGACTGCTTCAGCAGAATATAATCTGGCGTTAATTATCCAAAAGAAAAATCCGAAGAACGCCATGACAGCAGTACTTAGCATCAAATAGATCGAATTGCGGTACAGCGAATCCTGATGAAAATGGTTATATAGCTTGATTAGACGGCCCATATCTGTATTATACTCAAAAAAATCAGGTTTGTAACTAATTTTTGAGTATAGACCCATCTAATCAGATTTTTCACTTTAAAAAAGTTGCAAATCTGAGTAAGATTGGTATATACACCGGATAAACTGTAATTTCTCTTACATTTTCGACGAAAAATAGTATAAAATATACAATATCCTATGAAACGGAAATATAAAAAGGTGAGACATCACACTAAAACGACACACCGCAGGTGGCTATTTGTACCATTATTTGCTTTTTTACTCATCGCGGGTTTGGCAGTGAAGCAATTGCTTTTTTCTCCCACAATTATTCCTCCTCTCTTTCACGGTCCTCACTTAAGTGAAGCGTTATATAAATCCGGACTAAATCCGCAGGATGTCCTTGGATCGAGGACCAATCGTTATAGAAACAGCCCAACCCCGACACCGACCAAAAAACCGACCCCGACGCCCACCCCGATACCAACTCCCGTTCCGATCGTTATAGCAAAACAAAATCAATACGGTATCGCTGCTGGTGGTGGCTTGTCATATCTTGGTCAAACTGACCTTGACACATATTTCAGCCAATTAAAAAATTTGGGTGTCTCTTGGGTGCGTTATGATTTTGATTGGGGAGTTATTCAAAAAAGCGGATCTAGCACATTCGATTGGAGCGGAACGGATCTGGTTGCCCAAACTGCAGCTAAATATGGAATAAAATCGCTTGGAATTATCACCTATACACCGACATGGGCACAACTTTCAGCCTGTAAAGGCACATATTCCTGTGCTCCTGCTGACCCTAATACATTCGGCGTGTTCTCAGGACAGGTGGCCAGCCATTATGCCCCCTTAGGTATTCATTATTGGGAAATTTGGAATGAGCCAAACTATTATTTTTCTTGGAAACCATCGCCAAATGTCAGTTCTTATATCGACATATTAAAATCTGCTTACGCCAATATAAAACGCGTTGATCCATCAGCGTTTGTTTTAAGTGGCGGACTAGCGGCTGCGGGTGATGAAAGTAATAATATTGCACCGACTACTTTTATTCAGTCGTTATATACATTGGATACGACGAAAGATTTTGATGCAATTGCGCTTCATCCCTATTCCTATCCGGTGGTCGCTTCGTATCCTGCCTCATGGAATAGCTGGCAACAAATAGGGACAATCCGGTCAATTATGAATTCGTACGGTGACGGACAAAAACCAATTTGGTTAACCGAGTATGGGGCCCCGACCGGCGGGCCGGGGGTGGCACATAGCACGACACAGTTGGACTTTACCTACGGAAGCGATTATATGACGGAAGATGCACAATCTCTCATGATGCAAGACGCTTTATCACAGTACTCACAAATAGCCAAACCGGCGGGTCCGTTCTTTTGGTATAGTCTTCATGATAATGGAACCAGTACGTCTACCCCTGAAAACTTTTTCGGACTGATGAGATTCGACTGGAGTAAAAAACCCGCGTATACCATATTCCAAAATGCAATTACGGGAAGCCAGTAACATGAAAATACTTAAATCTCTCTCACTCACGGGATTTGTTTTTGGCTTATTGGGATGGCTTTACATCGCAATGAATTCGTGGATACATCCAAAAACCCTTGCGTGGCCCCTGACACATTTACTGCCGTACCCAAGAGAAGATACGTTCGGAATTATTTGCTTCACCGTTTCATTTATCTCCTTTTTTATCTGGAATCTGGTAAAAGAGAATACGAAATAACGCTTCTTCAATCCCTATGGGACCGTCTGAAAAAATTGATATAGTACGACCTATTGACAGGTTGTAAAAATCCAAGTAAGTTGAATAGACAAAAATAGACGCAGTGAACAATTGTATATTGTAATGTATCATACAAATCGTTATAGTGTGTGGATCAGCTTATAACAGCATGAGTTTTACTATGATACTCAGCAAACTATCAAACGCGCGCCCTATAAAATTCTCTCTTCCCGTAAATCGTACATTCTATAACTGTCAGGAATCCGTATTAAATTTTCCTGCTCCTACAACATAAATCATCAATGAACACTCAGTACGGTATTGGGCACGTACACATTCTCACCGGCACTCAGGGGAGTTGCCTTTTCCATTGCAACCTGAAGTATTCAGGAAATTTACAAGAAGAAGGGAGGTGAAATAAACATATGTTGAAGAAATTGGGTTTCGCAGCAGTCGGATTTGCTCTCGCAGCAGTTCCGGCATTTGCATCAGTCGGAGGTGTTACAGTAGCAAACTTTAGCACTTTAGTGAACAACGTCAAAGCAATCAGCGTCGCTACAGGCTCTTCCCATCACTCGGGAGGCGGCTCCGCTTCTGCTTTGAATGATGTGGAAAGTGTCGTGAATACCAACAACCTTTCAGGTTTTGGCGTAATGGTCAGCAACATGAGCGGATTGACAAATAATGTCGTCGCAGTTGCAAAATCAAGCGGTCACGGAAGCGCATCATCAGGTAATGTTGTTCTTTCAACAGTCAACACAACGACTGTTAACGGTTTTAGTTTTTAAACCTATCCTTCTGGTCACGGGGAGGGACGTCATGTGTCTCTCCCCGGGACGGGAAGGGATGAATAATTTTTGTGAAACAGAACAGTATTAAAAAGTCGGGAAAATATTTTTCGAAAGCGCTTTCGATAGCGCTTGTCGTCATGCTTATCGGCAGCAATGCCGCACGCTTCGCGGTATTCGCCGATGATTCAACTCCAACGCCATCAGATACGCCACAAACACAGCAAACGACGGTAACAAACACCAGCTCTAGCGATACCACGGCGAACACAACAGCAGATACAGGCAACAATACAGTTAACCAATCATCACCGACGCCAGCCGATACAGTTACGCCGGAAAGCACAATAACACCAACGGATACGCCAACTGATACCCCAACTCCAACACCGGATCCAACCATAACGTCCGCCGATACACCGACCGGTACGCCGACAGACACACCGAGCCTTACGCCGACGCCGGACCAGACAAATAACCCGACGGCGACAGATGATCCATCAATCACCAACACGGGAGACGTCTTAAACGACTCGACATCTTCAGCAAACAGCGGCGACAATGCAGTGACGGTAACGGGTGATTCAAGTCAGCAATCATCAAACGATTCTTCAGGTGGAAATTCAACTTCGCCAGCGCCGACCCCGACAGTGTCGGTCATGACCGGTACTGCCGCCGCCATAACGACAGTCGACAACTCTGTAAATACAACATCGGTAAATTCGCAAATCATCAATCAGACAATTAATCTCTATGTCGACCAGAATGCATCGCTCGATCTGTCCGATCCGGCTTCCTTTATCGCGGCAATCGTAAGTGCGCATCCCAATGACAACACCATCAATCTGCACATTACCTCCGTCACCAATCAGGCATCCTTAACCAATACGGTCAATTCAGTTGCAAACTCAGGTAACAATTCGGCAACAGCAACTGGAGGCGCCGAGATCAATACGGGAGACGCGTATTCACTGGTGTCACTTTTAAACCGAGTGAATTTCGTTTCCATTGATTCGATCATTCACGTTATTACCATAAATATTTTCGGCACGTTAAACGGCGACATTATTTTGCCCTCGCCTGTCAGCGCTCCGGCGACCGACCCCTGTAGCGCATGCAATACAAATTTTACCGCAACGAATAGTGCAACGATCATCAATTCTGTTAATTCGCAGGCAAATACCGGCGATAATTCGATAACCGCGACCGAAAGCGGACTTATACAAACCGGCGACGCGGCCAGTCAGGTCGATATCACAAATCTCGTCAATACGACTGTGATCGGCGGCGACGTATTTTCGCTGGATATCAATTCTTTCGGCACATGGGAAGGTCTGTTTACCGGCTGGGGAAGTATACCCAGCGGGGCAACGGGAACGTTAAACATAACCAATACCGCTCCGAATACGACTGATTCCAATGGTTCAAATATCATTACCGTCAACAATTCCGCCTACGTCGACAACAGCATCAACTCTCTTGCTAACACCGGCAATAATTCGGCAACAGGAGGAAGTGCAAATATACAGACAGGGAATGCCCTAAGCGATGTTTCGATCATCAATCTCGTCAACACCATTTTGTACCGTACCACGGCATTCTTCGGATTCATCAATATCTTCGGCACGTGGAACGGCAATGTCGGGGATGCGAAGTCTCTTGCGGCTGCAGAAGCAACTCCAACGCCCGCAGCAGTTCAATCAAATGCCTCATCAAATTCAAGCGGTTCCACGCCTCAGGAAACCGGCGGACAACTGACAGTTACCAATGCCAATAATGTGGGAGCGTTTGTGCTGCCGGGCGACACCGTAACGTTTTTTATCACGACCAAAAATCCGGGAACGGGCAAAGTCTACGGCGCAAACCTGAGTCTGCATCTTTTTAAAGACGGCGTTGACCGCGGCGGCCAGACATTTTCTTTAGGCGATATCCAGCCGAGTCACGGAGTCAAGCTTACCACCGGATTCGTGCTTTCTTTGCAAACGCCTCCGGGAGATTATGTCGCCCATGCAGTAGTGACCGGAACCGTCGGACCCGATAACGAAACCATTTCAGCATCAGCCGACAGCGGTTTTACTGTCGCAGGTTCAGTATCGGGGGGAGCATCGACCTCAAACCCGCCGACGTTCATCGTATCAGGGGAGGCGCCGACACACGCGCAGGTGTTGGGGGCGACAACGAAAAAAGCGGACGATACCAACATCCTGTACGCATTACTCGTGCTTGTTTTATTATTGCCGGAATATATCGCACTGCGGGCCCTCAAGGATAAAAAAGGGCTTATATTGCTTTTTCAGCAAAGCTCATGGCAAAAGCGTCTGCAGGCCATACAAATGTTACTTCTGTAACATTCATTTCTCCCGTTGATTTATAACCTATAGTACGATATACTACTCTGTATGGAAGAGAAACCGGATCTTTTAGGAATAGCGCAACGTATTGAAGAATTTACGAATCAGGGGCCTGAAAATGACGTAAGTAACTTCGTACTTGAAGGGCCTCTTCAAAATGACGCAACAATAACTAGGGTCGCTGCTGCGTTATTTCCACCAAAAGCAGCAGGTGTAGATCCTTATTGTGCAATACTCACAACAGATCCAAATGAAAAAGGCAAGATGGCTGAATACCATTCTCGAATTCTTCGCCTTAATATAAATGATCGAATTCAACAGCTCCATGTTCCAGATGATCCAATGACTCGTGAAATTATGACGCAATTATGTAATTTGAATGGATGGCCAGTTATAGCGATTATGTTTGCACGGTATAAACGTTCCACTGATGAAGTTATCGTCATGCACTCGATAGCTGGGATGTCACCGCAAACAGCTTTGAGAGAATTCCAAAATAAATCGAGAGAAAGAATTGCGAAGCTCAGTTAGTTGAAAATGTTGTATATAGATTTTGAGCCTGCGTACGCCCCATAGTGACCGTATTGATGAGGAAATTGGTATTTAACGGTATAATCTCCCTATGCTTATTCTTTCGATCCTTTTCACCCTCTTTCAACTTGCGTTTGCCGTCTTTTTTTTCTACCTGACCATCGCGTTTATCACCGGTGCGCCGTTTGTGCCCTCGACGAATAAAGCAGCTAAGTCTATGATTGCGCTTGCCAACATTAAAAAAGGGCAGACGGTATATGATCTGGGATCCGGCGACGGCAGGCTTTTGTTTCTTGCCGCCGAAAGGGGAGCCAAAATCGCAATCGGCTATGAAATTAATCCGTTTCTTGTTTTGTTTACCAGTATGAAAGCGTTGTTTTCTCCGTACAAGAAATCCGTTCATGTGGTCGCAAGAAGTTTCTGGGGAGCACCAATAGAAAACGCCGATGTTGTATTCGTGTATTTATTGCCGTGGCGGATGAAACAATTAGAGAAGAAATTGGCAGGTGAGCTGAAGAAGGGGACAGTCGTTGTTTCGAATAGTTTTATTTTTCCCAACTGGAAAATTTTGAGATCAGACCCCGCAAATCACGTGTACGCCTTTCGTATAAATTAATCAAATCTCTTCATTCTATAGAGTGATATAGTTCTTTCTAAAAACTGATCTGTTGTGTAAATTACATTTTAAATGTTATATATATTACAAGACTTAATTAATTGTACTTTCATGAAGCTAAAAATCTCGGGACTGATTCTGATTTTATTTTTTCTCGTAGTGAGCGGATTTGTGAGAGTACGTCGGGTACATGCTGCGGAAACAACACCGACTCCCACACCGACCCTCGATTGTGACGGAGACCGCGATGGTAGTTCTCCCAATGGCGATGATACCTGCACCAGCCCGACACCAACGCCGACCCCCATATGTAACGTTGATCATCCTTGCAGTAGCCCAACGCCGACACCAACGGTAACACCTACCCCCACACCAATATGTAATAGTGATCATCCTTGTGATAGCCCAACGCCTACACCGACACCGTTCTGTAATCCCGATCAGGAAAATTGTGTCACACCCACGCCGACTGTTGACCCGTGCACTACCGACAGCAATTCACCTGATTGTCTGACGCCAACCTCAACACCCGTACCGCCTCCTTCTAATCCAGGTGGACCCGGTGACGGCAGAAGTGACGGCGGATCCAGTTGCCCGTCCTGTACAGCGCCGCCAGGGGGAAACTCTTCAGGCGGACAGGTTCTTGGTGCCTCAACAGACACCCTTGCAGCAACCGGCACCAACGATCAGTTTATAAAGATTATGCTGTCGGCCACTGCATCTCTGGTTATTTTCCTGCTGGGCGAAGGGCTCATGCGGGCTCATGAAAATTCCTAAACCGCAAAACACCTCCGTGTTTTTAGTGATCGTTTCTGTCGTGACGGGACTTACTGTCTACTTCGCAACCACAGCCATTGTTTCAATTCAAAGCTGGATATCACGTAACGCGCAGCCGCATCAGGTGAGTCTTACGTCAACTGCCACAGCTTCCGCCAAGTTAACTTCCGCGGTGACAAAACAGCCGTCCTACTCGTCAACAAACGTTCCCACTGCTATTAATATCCCGAAAATCAACAAAAATCTACCGATTAGGAGTGCCCACATCAACGGCAACACGTGGGATCTCTTCGGCGATGCCGTGGCGTGGCTTTCAACATCAGCCTTGCCGGGGCAGGGGAACGTTATTCTCTATGCCCACGACTGGAGAACGCTCTGGCGCGATCTTTATCTTCTTAAACCCGGCGATGCTGTCGAGATTCAATACCAAAATACGTGGAAGCGCTACGTCGTGAGCCAATCGCGCGATGTAGACCAGCACGATGTGCAGGCCGTGTTAAGCAATAATAACCAGTTAACCATGTACACCTGCGCCGGAACTTTTGACCAGAAACGGAGAGTCGTGTACGCAACGCCTGCGCCCTGATTGATCCTGTCCAAAAAAACTGTACAATAGGGGGTATGAACGAAACCGTCTTTAACGGCCAGCAGGAGGGCGAGCGGGTACTCTATACCATACATCCGCATCCGATTGCAGAGCGTCTCGCAATTGCCCGTATCATTTTCTTAGCGGTTTTCTTTTTTGCCGTTTTATTTGTCATCGGCACTATTGTCCCTGCGGCGGCTTCAGCACTGCATATAGTCGGACTCATCGTATCGCTTCTTCTTTTGGTTATCGGAATCTGGTGGAATGTTACCGTCCACAACAAATCAAAAACGTTCATTACAGACCGCCGGATTATCCGCTTTGAGGTTACCTCGCCGTTTTTCAGCACCCAGCGTGTCCTTTTCTGGAACGTAGCGCTCAAAGCTAAAGCCTACGCACCCAATATGCTCTTTCGAGCGCTGAAAATCGGAACCATTGACGTAGAGGCGCTAACAGGCAATGAAGATGTCCGCGTCACTGACGTTTATTACTTTGAAGATCTCATCAATTACATTGATAAAATCATTTTCACCTTTAAAAATACGCCGGCTGACGTATCCAACATTAAGCCGTTCGTTGTCAAACCTAAAGGGCAACGCGATGCTTAATAATGAACCTTCATTGACATTATTACCCGTTATGATACGATACATGTACTTCTCGCAATCCCGATCAAATCGGGATAAACATGAGACTTAACCAACCTCAAAGAGAAGCGCTCTATCGGCGAAAAGATAGAAAAAATTAAGTACCGTTCAATTTGCGCTGGAAACTCTCTGATCATATCGGAGGCGCAACGAAGAACGGTTTTTTGATGGCTCAAGGAGGCATATGTCACAAGTACTTGATGAAAAATTACAGCAATTATCAAAAGAAGACTATCGTCTTTGGAGCATGCGCCATACGGCAGAGCATGTACTTCACACGGCAATGCAAAATCTGTACCCCAAGCTGAAAAAAGCCATGGGTCCGGCCACTGCTGACGGATTTTATTTTGATTTTGACCTCGACGAAAAGATATCGGAGGAGGATTTCCCCAAAATCGAAAAGGAAATGAACAGATTAATCGGCGCAAATCTGGCGATGCAGCAGGAATATATAACGCCTGCGAAAGCCAAGGAATTATTCAAAGATAACCCGTATAAAATGGAATGGATAACTGACATAGAAAAACGCGGCGAAAAAGTTTCCATCTACAAAATCGGGGACATGGATTTAGATCTTTGCAGCGGCCCCCATGTCGAATCTACAGGTAAAGTCGGACCGTTTAAACTTCTCTCTATTGCCGGCGCGTACTGGCACGGGAGCGAGAAAAACAAAATGCTGACGAGGATTTACGGAACGTGCTTTCCCAACAAGAAAGCACTCGATGCATACCTCAACCTCATCGAAGAAGCTAAGAAGCGCGATCACAGGAAAATCGGCCGCGATTTAGGTCTTTTCGTGTTCGCTGACCTTGTCGGCAAAGGGTTGCCGATGTTTACGGCCAAAGGAGCAACAATCCGGCGCGAACTTGAACGGTTTATCGTGGATGAAGAGCTCAAACGCGGATATGACCATGTCGTTACGCCGCCCCTCGCCAAAGTGGATTTATACAGAACCTCGGGCCACTATCCGTATTATAAAGATACGATGTATCCGCCGATGAAAGTCGATGAAGAAGAGCTTATCTTACGCCCGATGACGTGCCCGCACCATTTCATGCTCTATAAATCGGAGCCCCGAAGTTACCGGAACCTCCCGATCAGATTTGCTGAGCTTTCACCGCAGTACCGTTATGAAAAAAGCGGAGAACTCACGGGACTTATGCGCGTGAGGATGTTTTGTCTGGCCGATGCACACATCGTGTGTAAGCCTGATCAGGCCAGCGATGAGGTAAAGAAAGTTCTGGATCTTATTGATTTTGTGAATGAAACGCTTGGTATGAAAAAGGGCGAGGATTACCGCTACCGCTTGTCTCTCGGCGACCGCTCGGACACAAAAAAATATTATAAAGATGACGCGGCATGGGATCACGCGGAAGAGGTATTACGAAACGTACTGGTTGAGACGAAAGCTCCGTTTTATGAAGCACCGAATGAAGCGGCTTTTTACGGACCGAAAATCGACGTGCAGGTGAAAAACGTGATGGGCAAAGAGGAAACGGCATTTACCGTGCAGTACGATTTTGTCATGCCGAAACGCTTTGAACTGAAATATATCGATAGCGACGGCAAAGAAAAAGAGCCGGTAGTCGTTCACAGGTCATCGCTCGGTGCCGTTGAGCGAACGATGGCATTTCTTATCGAAAAATATGCCGGCGCATTCCCGCTGTGGTTAAGCCCGACGCAGGTTGTGGTTATTCCTATTGCAGAACGCCATAACGAGGCGGCGGCAAAGGCGGCAGCATTCCTGAAAGAAAAGGGAATTCGGGTCGAAGTAGATGACAGAAACGAGTCCATGCAGGCGAAAATCCGCTTCCATACTTTACAAAAAGTCCCGTATTTAGGTATAATAGGGGATCGAGAAGCTGGTTCTGACAGTATAAGTGTCAGAACTCGGAAAGGCGAAGACCTCAAAACTCAAAATCTTGAGACTTTCGCCAACCGTCTTGGGAGTGAGATTGAGCACAAACATTAGACATTATCGCCTAAATTACCAGATCGCCAGTCAGCAATTACGATTGCTTGACGAGAACGGAAAGCAGATTGGCGTGGTAAGTAAAATTGAAGCCCTGCAACGGGCCAAAGAATTGGGTATTGATGTTGTTGAAATTGCCGCCAATGCCAACCCGCCGGTAGCCAAGCTCATCGATTTTAAAAAATTTAAATATCAGGAAGCGAAAAAAGAGCGGGAGTCGAGGAAAAGTCAAAAAAATGTCGGCGTAAAGGAAATTCGTTTACGACCCTTTATCGGCCAGCATGACTTTGATACGCGGGTTGCCCAAGCACAGGAGTTTTTAAAAGACGGGAATCAGGTAAAAATAGTCGTATTTTTTAGAGGCAGGGAAATTACACGGAAAGAATTCGGATTTGATGTCATGAATCGGTTTATAAAAGCGGCTAACTCGGTGAGAACTGTCCGTGAACCTCATTTTGAGGGAAGAACGCTCGCTGCCATGATCGTTTCTGAAAAAAAGAAAGAATAATTATGCCGAAAATGAAAACTAAAAAAATAGTGCGAAGACGGTTCAAAATTACCAAAGGCGGTAAAGTGATGCATCGCACACAGGGCGCGAGACATTTGCGAAGTCGCAAAAACAAGGCGCGGCAACGAAGACAGGATGCACCGCAGGAAATCACAAACACACGGTATAAACGAATGATTAAGCAATATTTAAAAACATAAACCCCGATTTAATCGGGGTAAAGGAGATCTACCCACTGCAATCAGAATTGCATGGGTATAATTGATTTTAGTTTGGTTTGATAAACAAACCTAAAAAAGAAAGGTATATATGAGAGTAAAAAGAGGAGTACCATCACACGCAAAACATAAGAAAATATTCGAAGCCAATAAAGGCTACCGGATGACGAAACGCCGGCTCATACGCGTGGCCAAGCAAGCATACCTCCATGCCGGAGAACATGCACACACAGGGCGAAAACTCAGAAAGCGCGATTTCCGGCAGCTCTGGATCACCCGCATATCGGAAACCGTGAAACAAAACGGGCTTTCCTATAGCGCATTCATCAGCAAGCTGAAGGCCAGTAACGTTGAGGTCGACCGGAAAATTCTTGCAAACCTTATCGTAGAAAATCCGGAAGCATTTGCCGCAATACTTGAAAAAGTTAAAACAGTAAACTAAATCTATGACAAAAAATCAATTTTTTGCATTCTTTTTTGCAGCCTCCAAATCGTGAGGTTTTTGTCGTAAAGAAGAATAAAACAAAAACCTCCAACCGGAGGTTTTTTTGTAAGAATAAGCAATCTTGTAACGCATAATTACAAAACGTACAATACATATAAAAGAATATGGATTCACAACAACCAAATACAGAAGCCCAACTTCCATCTTCAGCTCTCATCGGGCTTATTCTGGAAGTCGGCGGCGAAGCGGTTGAAACCATAAAAAAGAGCAACAAATCCTCAGAAATATTGCGAATCGAACTCTTAGGCAATAAAAGTGAATTTTCGCGCATCGGAAGAAAAATTAAAGACGTGACGCCCCAAGAGCGCTCACAAGTCGGTACGATGCTCAATCAGGTGAAAGGAACCATTGAAACCGCGCTGCGGGACCATCAAGGACAACAGAGCACAGCAAATCAAGCCGTTCAATCGCAGAATCTCGATGTAACCATGCCGGGAATTTTGCCTCCAATGGGCCATCTGCACATCGTGTCTCAGGCCATCGAAGAAATAACGCGGATATTTGAACGCATAAGCTTTACCCGCGTACGTCACCCCGAAGTGGACTGGGACTGGTATGCGTTTGAATCACTCAATATGCCAAAGGAACATGCGGCGCGCGATGAGTGGGAAACGTTTTTTATCGAATATCCGGCCTCCGCTAGAGCTTTAGCCGGCAGGCCAGTCAATGATCCCAAAAAACAAACCATTGTATTAACACCTCATACCAGTAACGGTCAGGTACGCGAAATGGAAAAGGGTAAATTGCCGATTCGAATGATCAATATCGCAAAATGCTACCGCCGGCAGATTGATGTATCTCACACGCCGATGTTTCATCAGTTTGAAGGACTCTATATCGATAAACAAGTTTCCATCGGCCATCTGAAAGGCGTATTGGATTATTTCGTCAAACAATTTTTTGGTCCCGAGCGGAAAGCCCGCATCCGGCCTTTTCACTTTCAGTTTACCGAACCGTCTTTTGAAGTCGATATCAGCTGCGGCGTATGTTTGGGGCGCGGCTGTAAACTTTGTAAAGAGGGTTGGCTTGAGCTGGGCGGAGCCGGTATGGTGCACCCGAATGTACTCAAAAACGGGGGGATTGATACGTCTCTTTACAATGGTTTTGCATTCGGTTGGGGAGTGGAACGCACGTTTATGATGAAAGCCGGCACCAAGCTTGATGATATCCGGCTTCTTTACAATAATGATGTCAGATTTCTGGAGCAATTTTAAAATAGACAATGTCATTGCGAGGAGCGCAAGCGACGCGACAATCTATTTAATGAGATCGCCACGCCGTTAGAACGGTCTCGCGATGACAAAAAAAATATGAATATATTGGTTCCTGACAACTGGTTACGCGACTTTTTAAAAACCGATGCGACGCCAAAGGAAATAAAGGAGTATCTTTCGCTCTGCGGCCCCTCTGTCGAGCGCATGAACCAAGTCGGCCGAGAAACCGTCTATGACGTTGAAATCACGACGAACAGGCCCGACAGCATGTCGATAGTCGGCGTCGCACGGGAAGCTGCAGCGATATTGCCTCGCTTTGGAAAAAAAGCGCAGCTCGAAAAAGATCCATATCGTATTGATACAAAAAAAGCCGTTGCCCATTTACCCAAATCAAACGATAAGGTGCTTGCAATCACGACGGATCCCATTCTTAATCCGCGATTTACCGCAATTGTTATTGAACATGTTACCGTTTCTTCTTCACCGTCATGGATGGCAAAACGTCTAGAAGAAACAGGAATACGGTCCATCAATAACGTCGTTGACGTCACCAACTACATAATGAAAATGTACGGACAACCCGTTCATGCGTTTGATTTTGACAAGATCAGGCCAATCGGCGCCAAAGCGGTCATGAAACTTCGCGCTTCCAAAAAAGGCGAAAAACTGACCACGCTTGATGGAAAAACACATGCGCTTCCCGGCGGCGACATCGTTATAGAGGACAGCTCCGGTCGCCTTATTGACCTCTGTGGCATTATGGGAGGAGAAAACTCCGATATCAGCGATAAGACAAAAACGGTCATTCTTTTCATGCAAACGTACAATCCTGTTAATATCCGGCGAACGTCAATGAGTCTCGCCCACAGAACCGAAGCCGGAGCTCTTTTCGAAAAATCGCTGGATCCTGAACTCGTGCTTCCCGCCATAATAACGGGTATAGATCTCATGATGAAGCTCACAAAAGGCATCATCGCAAGCGAGCTCTATGATCTCTATCCGAAACCCTATAAACCATATACCGTTTCAGTAACCAAAGAAAAACTCGTGTCCTATATCGGTACCACGTTGCCGGATGTGGAAATCGTATCGATTCTGGAGTCACTCGGATTTCGTACTTCCACAACAGCAAGAGATGTTTCCGTCATCGTGCCAAGTTTCAGACGCGACGTAACGCTTGACGTTGATGTTATCGAAGAAGTGGCGCGTATATACGGTTACCACAAAATAGAAACCCATTTGCCCCAGCGGGAACCTCCGGTCGTCATGCCGAACGTTAATCTTTCACGGGAAGAAGAATTAAAACACCGGTTACGCGACTGGGGATACACGGAAACATATACCTATTCCATGATTTCCAAAAAACTCATGGAGATGTTTCATTTACCGACGAACCGCGCATATACCATTGAAAATCCGCTCTCACAGGACTGGGTCTATATGAGACCGAGCGTATTACCGAGTATGCTTTCCGCGGTTGGTCAGAATTTGCATACGCGCGATTCATTGTCTCTTTTTGAACTTTCCATTGTGTATGAATGGCGCCCAAATGATTTACCCAAAGAACGACCGCTACTTATGGTCGCCGTAACCGGAAACGAACTCGCCCGTCTCAAAGGGTTGGCACAGGCAATATTTCAGCATTTAGGTATAAAATTCCCGACATCATCTCAAGGCAAAATAAATGAACAGTATGCCGAAGAGCAGTTCGGCTTTGGTGACTTGGGGATAGTCGGAGCTATTGATACAGTACTTTTACAAACGGCCGGTATAAAAAAACCGGTAACTGTACTTGAGTTACGTCTGGATACCTTATTCGCACAGGCAAATCCGGTAAGCATATATCATCCGATTCCGAAATTTCCGCCGGCTGTTGAGGATTTAGCCTTTATCGTCCCGCTTGGATTTACGGTCGGGCCGGTCATTGAATCATGCAAAAAAATACATCCGCTTGTCGTTGATGTAAGGCTTCTGGATGCACATGAGAACACACGGACATTTCATGTCACCTACCAGGACCTTAAGCGGAATTTAACCGACATTGACGTACGGCCGATTAGAGAAAAACTGATTGCCATGGTGGAAAGTAAATTCGGTGCAACACTTAAAACTGCATAACCATGTTTGTCTCAATCGGTTTCGGCTGATACAATAGCTTCCCATGAAACAAATGATTCTCATCGGTATAACCGGCGGCATTGCGGCAGTCAAAACTCCCGAACTCGTCACAAATCTTAGCAAACGAAACTTCGACGTCAGGGTCATCATGACTCCTTCGGCTACCCGCATTGTCGACGCCAACGAATTGAAAAGCGCAAGCGAACATCGTGTGTACACGCAGCTTTTTGACGATTCATTTAAAGCAACAGAAATCCTCGCGAACCGGCACGTCGAGCATATTGATTTAGCCAACCGCGCAAGCCTCTTTGTTGTCGTACCGGCTACCGCCAACGTAATCGCCAAAATTGCCGCAGGCATTGCGGATGATTACGTAACGACGACTGCACTTGCCGCGACCTGTCCCATTCTCGTTTGTCCATCCATGAACGTCTTTATGTGGAATAATCCCGCAACGCAGCGAAATATAGAGACGCTTCACACGCTTGGCATCCATACATTTGGTCCTGATAAGGGGATGCTCGCATGCGGCTATGAAGGGGAAGGAAGACTGCCGACGCTTGCTTCCATTGAAGAGGAAGTTTTCCGGTTCATAAAAACAACTTCCGATTTAAAAGGAAAAAGAGTCATCATAACGGCGGGCGGCACCATTGAGCCTATTGATGACGTACGCGTTATAACGAATCGAAGCTCGGGCAAGATGGGCATTGCGATCGCCGACGAATGTTTTCTGCGCGGAGCCGACGTACTCCTTCTTCGATCCGACAGTGCTGCCCACTCACGATATGGTATCAAGGAACAATCATTTACAACAGCCGAAAGCCTTCGCCAATTAATAAAAACAAATCTTTCGCATTGCGATATTTTCATTCATGCCGCAGCCGTATCGGATTTCAAAGTCAAAAACTCGCAGGCGGGGAAGTCATCAAGCGAGACGCCGCTGTCGCTTGAACTTGAGCCGCAAACAAAAATTCTTGATGCCGTGAAAACCATAAACCCGAACGTGTTTCTTGTTGCATTCAAAGCTGAATACCGCTTATCTGACAAAACGCTTATAGGTGTTGCTTCGAAGCGTCTACACAGGGCTCATGCAGACATGATCGTCGCCAACGATGTCGGAAAGGCAAATCAGGGAATCGGTTCGGATTATAACGAGGTACATGTTATTCATTCAGATGGTCAGAACAAACATATCCCGCGTGCACCGAAAACAATCATAGCAGGCGTCATTGTTACGGAAATGATCAAACACCTTAAATAGAAGGCGTCGGCGTTGGGGTCAAGGTCGGCGTTGGGGTCGGAGTCGCATACGCCTGATTCACGCCAATATGAATATCCTGCTCTGTACTGTTTCCTTTATTATCATACGCGCGGGCTCCCAAGGAATGCGAACCATTGGCTATGTGAACGGTGACGGTAAAATTCCCGCTTGATTGCTCAGCTACTTGTGTTCCGTCAACATAAATATCAACCTTCGTAATCGTATTGGTGCTTGCCGACTCCACGCGGACCGAAACATCATTTGTATTAACCTGTTCCATATCGGTCGGATCCTTAATCGATACGGCAACAGCATCCGAACCCTGATAGGTATCCGTCGGCGGATGAAATTTTGGATCCGATTGACCGGCAATCCATGCATCAATGGCCTGCTGCCATCTGTTCTGGCCATCCGAGGAAACCGGATCATTTTCTTTAATAACAACGTACAGTTTCGTATCATAATTCCCCTGAGCTATTTCTACGGAATTAGCAAGTTTACTGCTGTCGTGACGGGAAATTTTTACATTATCATAAATAGGAGACGGACCGGTCGGCTCTGTTCCTTTAATAAAGCGTTCCTTCCGCGTCGGCTGACCGGAAATCGGAAGACCTCCGCCATAGGCATCTACATCCATCTCGACGATATCGCTGGGCCTTACAAACGGCTCATCTTTTTTTCCGGCGAGCGCTGCCGTCATGATGCGGTTCCAAATCGGCGCCGCTCCCGTAATACCCGAAGCCAAAGCCGGATTCATCGGCGAATTGTCATTGTTGCCAACCCAAGCTCCGACGACAACGGTCGGAGTGTATCCCTCTGTCCAGTTATCCCGCTTATCGTCGGTGGTACCGGTTTTTGCGGCAACAGTATGCCCTGGCACATACAGATAGGAGTGTGAACCGAATTCATCTTTTCTGGCATCGTTGTCGGAAAGTACATCCGAAATCATGTACGCGACGTCTTGGGGAAGCACCCGTGTCGGAGCGACAGGCGTATATTGATACAACACTTTACCGTTGGGGTCTTCAACTTTCAAAATAGAAACGGGAGGTTGCCGCATCCCTCCGGTTGCGAACGCTCCATAGGCGCTCGTCAAATCCAGAAGCGTCACTTCACCTCCCCCTAAGGTCATCGAAAGTCCCAAGCGTTTTAAATTATCCGCCGTTGGTTCAAGCGTTGTTATGCCCATGTCATACGCAGTTTGCAACGCGTCCTTAACTCCGACAAGCGCGCTTACTTTCACCGCGATTGTATTTATTGAATTACCAAGTGCATATCGCAGTTGCATAGGACCCCGAAACTTTCCGTCATAATTTTTTGGCTCATACTCGGGTATTTTCGGATCGCCTGAGGGATATTTTGTATCAACATCAGTAAGTACCGTTGCCGCCGTATAGCCTTTTTTGAATGCCGTTGCGTACGTAAACGGTTTTATGGAACTTCCCGGCTGACGTAGCCCCTGAACCGCTACGTTAAATTTGTACCCGCCGCTATCTGTGGCCGTATAATCTTTTGACCCGACCATAGCCAGTATTTCTCCGGTTTGCGGATCGATAACAACCGCAGCGCCGTTTGATACTTTTAAGTATTTTGCTTTCGTCACTTCATCCTTTACGATTTGCTGCGCTTTATCCTGTAAATTCCAGTCAAGCGTCGTTGTTACTTTGAGCCCGCCGCCCTCAACCGTCTGCGTCCCGAATTTTTCAACAAGCTGATCTTTCACATAGGCAACAAAATGGGGAGCACGCAGACTCCCGTTATCCTCGGCAAACTGTACTGTATTAAGGGCCTTGTCCGCTTCCGTCTCCTGAATGGAGGTAATATATCCGTCTTCCTGCATGCGCCGCAACACCTGCTGGGTCCTCCAAACATATGCTTTTGGTTGACCGGTGAACGGGGAATAGGCGGACGGGGATTGCGGTAAACCGGCTAAAATGGCGCATTCGACAAGATTCAGATCTTTGACGGATTTACTGAAATAATATTCCGCCGCGGATTCCACACCAAACGCAGTTCCACCGTAGGGAGCTTCATTCAAATACATTTGAAGAATTTCGTCCTTGGTATATTTATGCTCAATTTGGATGGCGAGTATTGCTTCTTTGATTTTTCTGGGAAGCGTACGCTCATTGGTCAATAAAACGTTTTTTACAAGTTGTTGCGTCAGCGTGGATCCGCCTTCGACACCCTGAAACGTAATAATGCTTAATATTGAACGAAGTATACCAGTCACTGAAATCCCCGGATGCTTGTAAAAATCTTTATCCTCAACCGATATTGTTCCTTCTTTCAAATACGTCGGAATATCCGCAAATTGTACGGGAAGCCTGTTTTGATTTTGGTAAATATCATAGAGCGTCTGGCCGTTGCGGTCTAAAATAACCGTTGAGAGTCCGTTTGTCCGTTGCACCTTATCGGGTCGCGGCAAGTCTTTTGCGTACCATGCAAATAAAATGCCGATAAAAAGCGACAATACAACCAATGCGCCAAACGCGTACATCGCGATCGTCGCCCACGTGCGTGTCCGAACACGGCGGAAATTAAAACGGCGACGAAGCTGTCGCTCGTGAAACAGAGAGAACATTTCGACCATAACTTCATTCTATCCACCTTTGCGGATTTTGACAAATAGACGACGCTATTTATGGATAGCAATACGAAGTTATGCTATAGTTAAGAAAGTATTATGGACCCAATCGAACATTTATTAACAAGAGGCGTCGATTCAATCTATCCGTCGCGAGAGGCGCTGGAAAAGGTGCTAAGAAGCGACAAAAAACTGACGCTCTATCAGGGATTTGATCCCACAGGCATGCAGTTCCACATCGGGCACGCGGTGGGACTTCGGAAATTGAAACAATGGCAGGAGCTTGGTCATCACGTAATATTTTTAATAGGGGATGGTACCGGTCAGGCGGGGGATCCGTCCGGAAAAACAAGAGCACGGGAAAAATTTCTATCACGTGACGAACTTCGTGCGAATGCAAAGGATTACGTCATGCAGGCTGCAAAAATTGTCCGCTTCGACGGGCCGAATGCTGCGGAGATCCGCTATAACGGCGACTGGCTCACCCAGTTAAAACTAGAAGATATTTTAGGACTTGCGGAGCACTTCACTGTTCAGCAAATGATTGAACGGGACATGTACCAAGTCCGTATGAAAGCGGGGGACCCGATTAATTTACGGGAATTTTTGTATCCATTACTACAAGGGTATGATTCTGTCGCAATGAAAGTGGATTTGGAATTGGGCGGATCAGATCAGATGTTTAATATGTTAGCCGGACGAACGCTGGTGAAAAATATGCTCGGCAAGGAAAAATTCGTCATGACTGTGCCGCTTCTTACGGATTCCAAGGGCGTTAAAATCGGGAAAACCGAAGGGAACGTCATTGGTCTTACCGACCTCCCAAATGAATTTTATGCCAAAATCATGTCGCTCGGAGATGACGCAATTGTTCCGTGTTTTACGCTGTTAACCGACACGCCAACAGAAACCATTAAAGATATGGAAAAACGGATGAGCGAAGGCGGAAACCCGATGGTTTACAAAAAAATGCTCGCGTTGGAGCTGACGAAACAATTTAATGACGAAGGATCTGCACAAAGCGCGCAAAAAGAGTTTGAAATGAGATTTCAAAAGGGTAACTTGCAGGAATCCAACCTGCCAACAGTTTCCTTAAGCGCATTACCTTCAACTGTAGGGGCAATTGACTATTTAACGGCCCTTAAACTTGCACAAAGCAATTCAGATGCCCGCCGACTCGTAACTCAAGGATCAGTGAGTATTAATGACGTCACAATTACTAATCCGAAGGAACCACTTTCATTAAAAGCAAACGACATCTTTAAGGTGGGCCGAAAAGCTGTTAAAATCGGTAAGTGATATGAACTTTTTTCGCAAACACGAAAAATTCTGGAAAGTCATTGTCGTCATTTCATCCCTCGCGCTTATCGCATCGGCATTTTTACCGCTTCTCACACTCGGCAGGTAGACGCATCAATGTATAATCACATCATGGATATTTCTCTTGATACTCCCATCCGTTTTGTCCCGCGCATCGGCCCGACTATGGCATCACGCTTGTCACGGCTGGGTATCGAAACCGTACAGGACCTTTTGTATCACGTGCCGTTTCGATACGATGATTTTTCACTGGTCTCAACAATTGCAGAAGTCCAGCCCGGCGAAACGGTCACGATAAAAGGATTGGTCGAAAAGTTCAGCGCGTTTATTACCAAAACCGGAAAACGTTTACAGGAAGCCAGAGTTTCCGACGATACGGGAAGTTTATCGGTCATCTGGTTTAATCAACCGTATTTGCGAAGTGTCATTCGCGAAGGACTCACCATTCGGCTGTCCGGAGAAATTTCGTGGTTCGGCCACAAAATGGTCATGAATTCACCGCAGTATGAAGTTCTCGCGGATGAAGATTCCGGCGTATCACTTCACACCGGCAGACTCGTTCCGGTATATCCTGAAACTGAAGGCGTATCGTCAAAATGGATGCGGGGAAGGATTGCGTTTTTACTGGAACAAGTCGTACCGACCGTAGAAGAATTCGTACCGTCAAATATTTTAGCGTCTCAACACCTTATGCCACTGGGAAGTGCTCTTCAAACGATTCATTTTCCTGAAGCCCTTGAAGCAGCCCAAAACGCCAGACGAAGACTTTCGTTTGATGAATTGCTCATTCTCCAAGCGAGGGCGTATGAACAGCGCTATACCCGCCAGAAAGAACAGTCGGCGTACCAGTTTTCGATTCCTGAAGAAGATGTCGCGTCACTCGTTGATTCATTGCCTTTTGAGCTCACGGGCGATCAAAAAAACGCACTTGAACACATATGTGCTGATCTTACGAAGACTTTTCCGATGAACCGATTACTTGAGGGAGATGTGGGTTCAGGAAAAACGGTCGTTGCAGCTATCGCCATGTATGTCGCGTACAGAAATGGCTTCCAATCCGTTCTCATGGCGCCGACGCAAATACTGGCCGAACAGCATTATGAAACCATCTCGAAGTTACTGACGCCACTTCATATTCGCGTCGATCTTATGACGGGAAATATTAAATCGCTCCCTAAAACCCGCACAAAACATCAGACGAAGATTGAACCGGCGATGACAGATGAACTGTCTGTCGTTATCGGAACTCATGCGCTTCTCTCAGAATCCCTTACGTTTAACCGCTTGGGGCTGGTGATCATTGACGAACAGCACCGGTTCGGCGTATCGCAGCGAAGCAAGCTTACGGAAAAAAACGAAAGCGGGAAAATACCGCATTTACTTACCATGACGGCAACCCCAATTCCAAGAACTGTCGCCAAAACCATGTTAGGCCACATGGATCTTTCAACGCTGACCCAAATGCCCAAGGGAAGGATGAAAGTAAAAACGTGGGTCGTTCCGCAGGAAAAGCGCAAATCCGCGTATGCATGGATTACGGAACAACTGGAAAAAACCGGCGGACAGGCATTTATCATCTGTCCTCTTATTGAGGAGTCGGAATCGGAAAGCCTTGTTTCCGTGAAAGCGGTAACCGAGGAGTATAAAAAACTGTTATCAATATTCCCGAAATTTTCACTTGGTCTTCTTCATGGTCGTCTGAAACCGCAGGAAAAATCGAAAGCGCTGGATGCGTTCCGTGATAAAAAAACTGTAATCCTCGTCGCCACTCCCGTTGTTGAAGTCGGCATCGACATTCCAAACGCGACCATCATGATGGTCGAGGCCGCTGACCGATTCGGCTTGGGTCAGCTCCACCAGCTGCGCGGCAGGGTCGGAAGAGGGACACTATCATCCTGTTGCCTTTTGTTCACGAACAATGAAGATCCCCATACGATCGAACGGCTTAAATCATTGGAACATGTCTATAGCGGACCTGAACTTGCGGAAATTGATTTGAAACTGCGGGGAGCCGGCGAACTTTTAGGAACCCGACAGCATGGAATTCCAAATCTGAAAATTGCCAGCCTCACCGACATGAAAACAATCGAGGAAACCCAAACCGCCCTTACGGCGTTAAAAACCGCCGATCCGAGCCTTGCTGCATTTCCCCTCTTGAGAGAGAAAGCCAGAAAAGGTACAATAAGGGCTATTACGCAGGATTAAATAAGATTATCCTATGGCTCCATTACCAAAAAGACGACACAGTACACGAAGAGGCGGCAAACGCAAAGCCGCGATTAAACTTGGGCTTCTGGGACTCATAAAATGCCCTCAGTGCGGTGCCCTTAAACTCCCGCATCGCGTATGCCCAAATTGCGGAACATACAACGGACAGGAACGTGTAAAACAAAAAGTTAAAAAAGCAAAAAAAACACAGAGTTAAGAATGAGGAATTAAAACTTTTCAATACTGTTTTAATTCATGATTCGTAATTCATGAGGCGTGTATTCATGAAAACCCCCAATGATCCCAGACACCAGAAACGCATAGAGCGGATGCAAAAATTATTTGCTCTCAGTTTTCAACCCCAATCAGATCCCGAGATTGCTGATATTGTAAAAATGCTTCCCACACTCGATACGCAAATTCAGAAAGCTGCTCAGCAGTGGCCACTTCCCAAAATTGCGCACATCGATTTGGCGATCTTACGGCTCGCGGCATTTGAATTATCCGCGCATAAAGAGCCGTCCAAAGTCGTTATAGATGAAGCGGTCGAGCTTGCCAAAGCCTACGGCAACGATAACAGCGCAAAATTTGTGAACGGCGTATTGGGATCAATTCTAAAAGAACAAACATGACGTTTGATGATTTACAAAAAACGATTAACGTCTCATTTAACGACAAAAGCTTACTCGAGCGTGCCTTTGTGCACCGATCACATTTGAATGAGGTTAAAAGCAAACGCGTTTCAAACGAACGGCTGGAATTTTTGGGTGACTCCGTTTTATCGTTTTTAACGTCCCATTTCCTTTATGAGCAATATCCCGATTATCCTGAAGGAACACTTACCAACATCCGCTCAAGTCTTGTAAAAACAAATAGTCTTGCGGACGTCGCGCGCACGCTGCATCTCGGAGAGCTTCTGCTGTTAAGTCATGGCGAAGAAGCCTCAGGAGGCAGAAATAACCCGTCCCTCCTTGCAGATGTATTTGAGGCGCTTTTAGGCGCCATGTTTCTTGATAAGGGCGTCGACACGGTCAGGTTGTTTCTTCTCACGTATTTGTTTCCAAAGACGAAAGAAATTGTAAATACCAAAGCGTATGTCGATTATAAAAGCCTTCTTCAGGAAATTATCCAGCAGGAATCAAGAATTTCTCCCACGTACCAAGTAATAAAAAGCGAAGGGCCTGATCATGCAAAGACATTCTGGGTGCAGGCAACGGCAAACGGATCACCTTTGGGATCCGGATCAGGAAAATCTAAACAGGAAGCAGAACAGGCAGCAGCATACGACGCGCTTGAGAAGATGGGAAAAGCATGATAAAATAGCTTCCTATGCTAAAAATTCGACTCGCGCAGACAGGTGCCACAAATCGAAAAACGTACCGGATCGTTGCCATTGAAGAGGGCAAACGACGAAACGGGAAGAGAGGTTGAGATATTGGGGTATTATAATCCACTTGTGAAACCTCCTCAGATTCAGCTAAAAAAAGACCGTATTGAATATTGGCAGAAAAACGGAGCCCAGATAACACCGGCTGTCGCGAACCTGTTGAAATAATCCATGAAAAAAACGTTGCAGTTTTTGTTGGAAAATATCGTTGATCACCCCGAATCAATCGTCGTTGACGAAGAAAAAGAGGATTCTAGAGTACTTCTGACCATTCATGCGCACGAAGAAGATTTCGGCAAAATCATCGGAAAAAGCGGCAGAATCATCAAGGCCCTTCGTGACCTTATGAAGCTCATGGCGACGAAAGAAAATCTCTTCGTTGACGTAGTTCTTGCGGAAGAAAAACAACCGGCTGAATAATAATCTTGTATGCTTCATATAAGTCATTTGTACGCTATTCCCCGAAATGTTTCGCGGCCCCTTTGATCAATCAATTATCAAACGAGCAACCGACCAACATCTTGTACGTGTAAACTATATAAATATCCGCGATTTTTCAGACGACCAGTATAAAAGTGTTGACGACCGTCCGTATGGCGGGGGACACGGTATGATCATGCGCGTCGACATCCTTGATAAAGCTCTGGAATATGCCAAACAAATGCATCCGCACAGTAAAACCAGAACGATCCTTTTGGACCCTCAGGGCGAAGCGTATAAACAATCGAAAGCAAAACAATTAAGCGCATATGAGCACCTCATTCTTCTTTGCGGCCATTACGAAACGATCGATGATCGCGTGCGCTCGCTCGTTGACGATGAAATTTCCATTGGAGACTACATTCTCACCGGCGGTGAAATAGCAGCCATGGTCATTGTCGATAGCGTCGTACGGTTACTGCATGGCGTACTCAAACAACCTGTCGCCACAGAAGATGAATCGTTTTCTCGAAAACTTTTTGGAATACCCTCAATTCACCAGACCCGAAATATACAAAACGCTGAAAGTGCCGTCAATACTGTTGTCGGGTGATCATAATAAAAATTCTTCATTGGAGAACCGCTCAAGCTCACAAGCGTACAAAACTTCGCAGGCCCGACTTACTCTCAAACCGCAAAAAGGCAACTTAAGGAGAAAAAAGATCTGCCCGCGGTGATCCGATAGTTGGTGCGGCGCCGGAGGGGGTGAGGGTGTTTTGTCCTACAACGGGCATTTTTTGAATGGTTGCAATAACATCGAGCTCTTTTTGTGTCATTGGGGCCAAAGGAGTATCAGCCGACACAATGCTCGATGATAAAGGAAAGTAATATGCATCCATACCAATATGAACTATAATATTCGCCATATCTTCAAATGATATCTCAAAGTTTCTGACTCTAAAAAATCTTCGTACCTGAACAACTTGCAACAAAAAAGAATGTACCTGATCATAACTTCCTACAACCGTGACCGTAAACGGTAAGAGGTTGCTGCCTATTTGCTTTTCTTCGTTTGATTGCTTCGTCGCTGATCCGGTAGCAAGAGAACCTGGATTTGAGAGCGTCAAATCTGAAACAGTAATACCGCTTAACGCGCTGACCCCATCGATTGTTGAAAAAAGCGTTGTTAAAGATTTATCGGTAGGAACGGCTGCGATTAATTCTTGAAGTTGGTCTCGATATACAGATTCGTCGTTGGCATTTAATAAATTGAGTTTTGTTTGAAGTGTATTATTACTCGTCGAAAGACTTTGAGTTTCATCACGAAGTGCAATCGTTTTATCGACTGCTGGTATGATACCAAAAATGATTCCGACAATGGTTACCGCGATCATCGAAACGGCTATAATGAGTTCCCGATATGTTTGAAAAAATTTATTTACTTCTTTCATACGCGTCAAAATACACCAAAAAAAGATATCGTTGATTGAATGCTGTCGTTTTTACCAAGCTGAAACGAAACAAGTTGTGGATTAACAATTTCGTTATTTTGCGTTTCTGCAATAATCCCGTTAATAACTTGAAGCATCGAATCAACCGAATCCGCTTTTATACTCATGGTAATTTTACCCTGATCATCTACGGATATATCCGACAGTGTCGGAGGCTGTACAAATGAAGTTATTTGGTCTAACAATTGCGTCCATGGCCTTTGACTCGTTAATGCTTTTGACACGATATTTGTCCTATCCTTTATGGAAACGTACATTGCCTCTTTTTGGGAGTTAGCGATCAATTGATTCGTAAGACTCTCATGGATTGTCTGCAAACGGTTTTTTTCCTGGAAAAAAAAGAGATACACGACGACAAGAACGAAACTTACGCTCAAAAAACCGATCAAACCTACATAACCGGTCTTTTTCAAACTTGCCTCAATAGCCTCCAGTTGGGGAGACGAGCTGGTTTTAGTACGAATAAGATTAATCGTGTTCTGTGAGGATGCCATAATAATATTTATCGCAACGCGAGACCAACCGCAATACAAAAATTAGGTCCTTCGGCGTTTAACACATTAAATCGGGAATCGCGCGCGATGCCAATCCATGGATTTGCTAACTGTACTTCGAAATTCATGCTTTCTGCCAAATAAATAACCATGCCAGGCAACCGAGAAGTCCCGCCGCTTAACATAATCGTTTCGATATGCTGATCTTTATATTTTTCCTCATAAAATGCCACTGACCGTTTCATTTCGTTGACGATGGTATCCATAATGGGTTTCGTGGCATTCACTATTTTTCCTTCAAGTTTATCTTTTTGTAACCCGTATGTCCGCTTATACTCTTCCGCCTGCGTGAGATTAAAATCTAAGCTCTGGGCAATTGCCCGAGTAATCGCTTCCCCTCCGGCACTCACGGATCGAGTAAATGTCAAAATACCATTGTTTAATATTGCTATATCTGTCGTTTGCGCGCCGAGTGATGCTACCATAACGTTCCGCACATTGGGAATGGAGCGGGCGATTGCGCGTGAAGTCGCGATAATCTCAGTTTCAGCTCCCACCGCGGTAAGTCCTGCAAACTCAAGGATGGTTAAATATTTATCCATTAATGATTTGGGTGCCGCGACAAGTAAAACCTCCATTTTATTGGTTCCAGTAACCTGACTGTCTCGAAGTACTGTAAAGTCAACATTCACTTGATCGAGCGGTAACGGGATATATTGCTCGGCCTCCCATTTAATAGCGCTTGTAAGCTCACGCGTCGAGAGTTGGGGAACCTCTATAACACGGGTAAACACTTTGGATTCAGGCAGAGCGATAGAAACCTCATGGGATTTTGTCCCAGTATCGCGAACGAGCTGTTTGATCGCAATTGCAGCCGCTTCCAGATCCACCTGCAAGGAAGACGTCATAGACTTTGGAGGAGTCGGCATGCTTCCTGCAGCTAATAATGCGATTTGGTTGCCTTCTTTCGCAATTTCAATAAGCTTAATACTGTGGGAACCTATATCCAGACCGACTGTAGTATTCATATGGGCAGCTTTGCGTATTCTGTACTCTTAAATGTTATGCACCTTTCTTTAATAACTTAATGAATTTTCACTATACAAAGCGGCATCAAATACACTTGCAGGTGCACGATACTGCTGATACACGATTATTTTCCTGTTTATCCCCTCTGTTGTTGTACCCGTTGATTCAATCCGGTCACCTTGTTTGGCTAGTTGAATATCGCCGCTATCAATTTCTATCCTCGTATCGTTAAAGAGCGGTCGAATTCGAAGCGCAATAAGCGTGTCATTTGCAGGATCTATCGCCGGCGCAAATGTGATTGTTTCTTTGTACGTTGTGTTTGTATCGCTGCATCCTCCCGGAATATAGGTTGAGCTAAATTTATCAGTTGCCGCACGCACTGGGTCCGGATCGTACGCCTGCTTTACTACGCGATATGTTTGAGATATGTGGTCTTTGTATAAAATCGTCACCAGAAGCGCCGGTATAACATCCCCGCTACTCCAGCAAACATCTATCGAAGAACCCCGATATGGAGTCGTTTCATCAAGCGCTCCTGTGGTTTGATTATGCTCAACAAGCCAAAGCGTTTCCGTCGTGCCTTTTTGAGTAATTTTAGGAAAAGCATAGACACCCGTCGCACCCCCAACCGATCCAACATTCACGTTATACGATACACCCGAGGATAACACTTGGGTGCTTGGATTCCCTGTCTTGAGGGCTTCTTCAACTCCTGCCTCTGCAGCACTAAACGCCTTGGAAGACTCTTCGACCTGATTCGTAATCGTCGTATCGGTAGTCGTGCGGGCGATCAGGGATAGCGCAACCGTCGTTGCGATCGTTAAAACAAGAAGAGTGATAAGCACCACCTGACCAGAAGAAAATCTCTGTTTCATACCAGCTTATACTATTGTAATAAATATACGATACCATTTACAAGACTAATTCCTTGGCGATACTGTCGTTTGGAAAGAGATGTTTGCCTGTTCAAATTGACCGCTCGCAATAGTACTTTGAGCGAGTTGAAACTGAATAGTAATTTTTGGCGGCTGATCTGCATATGACGTGCAGGTAAATTTTAGCGTATTTGCGGTATCGTCACAGGACGCACCGCCTAAGGTCACGTTTGAACTCGTTAAGTACTCTGAACTTCCGGTTGTTGCACTTGTAGAAGCGATACGGGTCTCTTTGCCATCAAAAAAACAGCTAAACTGCGTATTATTGCCGTCGAAATTTTCTAATTCCAGCGCATCAAGCGCCGTTCCCGTCGCCGCACAATCGGAAATGACCGCCACCGAATTTCGTATCGTTCGACTCATAATCTCCATTGCATAATCACCGTTCTGTTTTACATCTTTTAATAATTCAGCCTTTGTATTTGAACGGGTAGTCGTAAAAAACACCTGCGTTATTAATATACCAACTGTTGCTATAGCACTAATGGCTACAAGAGTTTCCAATAAGGTAAAACCACCTGATTGACGAACAATTTTCCTTCTCATCATACAATTATCGCCATTGCGTTAAATATGTTGTCAGCTGTACATTTTTTGTTTGAGAATTCTCAGGATATGAAACGGTTACGACAATCTGCATACCGCTGTTTCCTTGCCACGCAAACTGCACGCTCCTCGTAAAAATACTCAGCGTTCCATCTTGCATCATTATGTTGGTTGGACATTGACCACCTGTTGAAACAACAAAATTCGTATTCCCCTTTGCATCACTCCCTAAGCAATACACCGAACCGCCATAACTAAAAAACGTATCCCAATTCTCGTCACGCAACTGTCGCGCAACCTCAATTCCCTCCTGCGCGTACTTGACGGCTTCGCTGCGGGATCGATCGCTTTGTGCTGACTTTAAAGAGGATGTTGTTCCCGCAATGAGTCCCGTTGTCAAAACAACAACGATACCGATAACAACGATTACCTCAATAATTGTTTGACCTCTCGTTCTGTAGTTTTTCATATACGATTACTTCAATCCCAAATCGCTGACATCGCCGCTCGGGCTTACCTGTAACGAATATGTTTTATTAAATCCCGTCAGCGTTATTGTTGTCACGCTGGGTAAGGTGGTACCTCGTGACAATACGTTAAATGTTATCAGAGCCGGAGGCGGAGTAGAGGTTGAAAATGTAACGCCACCCGGTAGTGGTATCAATAGTTTATCTCCCTGCAAACCCTCTGGATCACAAAAAGCCTGAATCGTATAAGAAGATGGCGGAGTAAACGTGACGGTATATCCAACCAACGTGGAACAAATCGGCGGTGCATTCATGGGTGTGGGAGTCGGTATTTGCCCGTTCATCGCTTTTGATTGCGCAAACCGCAGGTTATTTTTAAGTGTTAACGCGGCCTGTTTTAACACCTGAACGTCGTTATACGAATTATAATTCGCAATGATGAATCCCGTAACCAACAGAGCAACCGCTACGGATACCATCACTTCGATAAGGGTAAACCCTTTCATGGATTTTTGAGGTAATAATTACAATCTACCCTCGTACTGACTGTATTTGGGCATGTATTTGAAACGATATTTGCCGGATTCGTACCGTCGCAATTATTACTTTCGAGACAAGCGCACAAACAATAAGAACTGTACACGTTATTTGTCTGGATACCCATATACTGATAATGATTAGTACCGTTAGGATCGTCAGGTACCGCAGGAATATACGTCGACACCAAATCAGCTTTCAGACTGCCGGCTGGCGTCCAACTTCCGTTTCCCTCCGATGGGTAAACACCTCCATTCACGTTATCTGAACGGTACATTTCAAGAGCTGATCGAATTTCCTCTAAATCGCTTTTCCGCTTCACGTCGCGCGACCGTCTGTTTACGGAAGCATACGATACAATACCTATCAACGTCAGAATCGCAATAATCGTGACGGTCACCAATAACTCCAAAAGAGTAAATCCGAGGCTGTGCGTTTGTTTTGTCATGTTATTGCAAATTTGATGCACAAAAATGATCTTTGACCGCAGGAGCGGAGGGATTATAATTTCCCGTTCCGTCCGCGTTTCCCGTCTCTCCTTCTAGGGCAGCACAAAATATGTAGGATGGCGCAAGTTGAGTGCCGCAGGAGACAATATATGATGATCCGTCCTTGGGATCGGTTGGAAACCCCGCCGGCAGATACGTTGACATGGCGCTCGCATCGGGACAACCGCCATTGACGTTGGGGTACGTACTGTTATGGTCTGCGTAATATTGCTCCCACGCATTTTGAAGCGCTTTAATATCGCTTCGCCTTCTGCTGTTTCTCGACTTCTTTTGCGCCTGTGAATAGGAAACAACGCCGACAGAAATAAGAATACCGATAATGGCTATTACGATGAGAAGCTCCAAAAGCGTAAAACCCGCACGTTTATTTAGAATATTGTGTGCCATAATGATAATAAAATCGGGTTGAAACAGAGCGTTCCGGCTACGCCAAGAATAAGAAACGGACCAAAAGCAATTTTGCTTTTGAGTTTCTTTTTACCCCCTAAAATCAGTATGACACCCACGATTGCCCCAGTCAAGAATGCTATATAGAGCGCCATGATAATCTCTGGATACCCTAGCAAGAGGCCCAATAAAAAGGAAATTTTTACATCACCCAGTCCTATGCCGCGCTTTTTCGTGAGAAGCCAGAGAAACAGAAAAAATACAGACGTCGCGAGTCCGGTAAGAACGTGTTCGGCAATAAAAGCATACGATACGTTGTTCAAAAAAAGGAGAATCGTACCGATACCTCCCGTTATGATCATGCTGTCGGGAATGATTTGGTATTTTAAATCGGAAATCGTAATGACAAGCAGGGAACTGAATAGGATGAGCGAAGCGACAAGTAAAGTTGTAGATTGATTAAACATACCCCAGATCAAAAAATATCCGATTCCCGTCATCGCTTCAATAAGAGGATATTGCCAAGAAAGCGAGCGGTGGCACCGTACACATTTTCCCCGTTGCCAGAAAAACGAAACCAAGGGGATGAGTTCATACCATCGAAGCGTCCGTTTACAATAATCACAGTGTGACCTTCCCCAGAAAACATTTTGGCCTTTGGGCAACCGATCAATAAGCACATTTAAGAATGATCCTATAAGTAGGCCTAAGATGCTAACGAAAACAACCATACTTCTAGTGTCAGCTGCAATGCCACTGTTGTCAAGAGATTAGTGCCTTGCGAACTCATAGGAAAATCTATACACTTTCAACCATGAACAATCAAAGAATGCTCGATCGTTATGCATTGATAACCATTGCGGTCGTCGTCGCATTGTTTTTTCTTCGACTATTTATTCCTGCTCCCAGACTTATAATTACGCCGGACTTTGGAGAAAGCGATGCCGTATTTAGCTATGCGACGAAATATTTTTATGCGAATGAATTAAAAAGCGGTCATTTGCCACTCTGGGATTCGCAAATCGGCGGCGGCGTTCCCTTATACGCAACAGGAGAAATGGGAACGTTCTACCTCCCGAATCTCATTCTCTTTCGATTTCTGCCAACAATATATGCATACAATATTTCTATCGTTCTCACGCTTTGTATCATAGGGTGGGGTATGTACTGGTGGTTACGCAGTCTCAACTACCATCCATTGCCATCACTCTTCGGATCTATAACAATGGCATTATCAGGGTACAGCATTGTTCAGCTTACTCATCTAACACTTATTCAAAGTCTTTCGCTGTTTCCCCTTATTGCGGTTCTCACGCATAAACTCGCAACATCAAGACAGTGGAAATATGCGGGCTGGCTTACATTAGTACTTGCGCAACAAATACTTATCGGATTTCCTCAGAGTACGTTTATCACGCTTCTTTTCATCGCGGCCTATTGGGCGTGGCTTCTGAAATCCGCCTCTCATAAATTTTTCACAACGACCAAACTCGTCGTGGCAGGTATAATGGCAATGGCAATAGCCGCAATACAGATAGTTCCATCAGTCGAATTTCTTTCGAACATTACTACCAATCAATTTTTACCTGATCAGGCGACAATATTTTCATACCCCTTTAAACACCTTCTGACACTTATAGATCCGTACCTCCTCGGTAATCCGGCAACAGGCACATATCCGAATTATGTTGTATTTAACGGAAGTATTTTTTGGGAAAACACGGCATATATCGGCATTGTTCCGCTCCTTAGTATCCTCGGCTTTGTTGCCATCCGTTTATGGCATGGCGGCAAAAAAATACGTCGCAGTTCAGCAACATCTTCAATTGTATTTTTTCTGCTTATCCTCATCGCGTCGTTCCTTCTTATGACAGGACGAAACTCACCGCTGTATTTTATTTTCTCGTTCTGGCCGTTTACGATATTTCGCGTCCCGTCGCGCTTTATCTGGCTTTTCATTATCGCTCTTATCGTCATAAGCGTTCATTCCCTTCATGCGCTTTTTATGACTTATATTCAAAAACGGATAACGTGGCTTTGTGCGATATTTGCCATAGTTATCCAAATTTTGACTATATTTCTCATCTGGTCTCCGTATCATGCCATAGAACAAGCCTCAGAATGGTTGAAACCGCCGTCATTTATTCCATACATGCTTCCCGGCTATACGCTGACAATCGGCGGGGAACTTCTCTATAACAATACCTATCAGCTAAAAGGCTGGTCCTTATCGAAAGCCAATGTTGATCCGTCGTTTATCCTTCGCAATACCCTGACACCGGACAAAAATATGCTTTGGCAGGTTTCTCAAATCAAGGATTATGTTGGGCGAACACTGAGAAGATCCCAAGTATTTAATGATTTATTGGATCAAACCATTACGACGGATGATTCTTACGCGACCATAAGCGCAACAGGCAGTAAATTACTCAATATGCTCGCCGTTGACAACGTCATTAGCACCCTGTCGGTACAAAATACCGGATTACGGCAAAAAGTGGAACTTACCGACCCGTCGCATAGAATCCTCCTTTTTGAAAATAGTCAGGCAGCTGCGTCTGTCTATATAGCTACTCAAACAATGAAGGTCACCACCATTAACGATGCCGTTAACGCAATACAGGAAGAGGCGTTTGTGCCAGGCAAAACGGTTCTTGTTGAAAATGATCGCGATGTACTATCAACCTCAGGAGATGGCGCTGCAACAATTGTCGCCTCACACGAAGGGGAATACTCAATTAAAACGCGAACGACCGGAGAAAAATCAATACTTGTACTCACCCAAACGTATTATCCCGGTTGGCACGCAACGATTGATGGAAAAGAAATTGAAGTGTTTCCTGTAAATATCAAGCATATCGGTGTCTTACTCCCTAAAGGCTCACATACGGTCAAAATCTATTATTTACCAAAAAGTTTTCTATTGGGTGCATGGATAAGCGTCATCTCGTTGGGTATTACAATTTTTGCAATGGAGTTTGAGTATCTACTTGCTCTGACGAATAACGATCGAAAAGCTGTTGGGCGCGCTTCAAGTCGCCCACACAGTCACGGTAGGTCATAGCTTCATATAAAAATATCTGTTTATTCGGTGAATACGCGATGTTTTGTGATGTTTCAAAATCTACAAGCGCGCTCCCGCATTCTTTAAGAAAATATTCGCTTACACCTCGGTACATATATGCATCCGCAATATCCGTATCACCGTTGTACGCGATCGCTTTGGTGATTTGCTCTTTTGCACCGGAAAAATCGTTGGACGTAAGAAGGCTTTTACCAAATTCGAGTCGCGCTGACGCATAGATGTCTCCAACATCGGTAAGCATTAAATCGTATTTTGCCAGTCGATCGGAAGCCGGATTATGCACGGTAGCCCAAATGTGGGCGTTTTTATCGTTCATTGAAGCAATTGTTAACGCATCATTTTTCTTAACCAATTGATATACCAATCCGTACGGCATCCATTGCCATGAATCTTCTACCGTATATTTTGTGGTGGAAAACACATGAGACCGTGTCGCCATGAGTTGTAGAAATGTTGCAAACGATTGTTCGTCGATTTTTTTAGGCAGCGGCAGGGTGGGATATACGCGCCCAACCACCTGTTGATAATCAGGTGATGATAACCGAATGGCATGAAGAAGAACGACATCGTCGCGCACATGCTCGACATACCGCATATATTGAGATGTAAATAACTCTGTATCGCGATCCAAAAGCAAAACACTGCCTTTGGGTAAACTCGTCAATACATCCATAGCTAAATTTTCAGCCGACCGGTCCTCGCTGAAGCCCGCTAATTTCCAGACTGAGAGCGCGCTCATCGTCAAAGGGTACAAAAAACATATTGCTAAAAACGTACGGGCTACCATGGTAGGCGACGCTGCGAGCTTACGTACTCGCCGTTGTACCCAACCTAAAACAACGGAAAATCCAAATCCGATAACGACAACAACAAGCACATACGAAGGCAATAAAAATCGCTCATATGTAGCAAGTGAAAATCGACTAACAAGCGGGAAACTTGCGTAAAACATAAATGCAGGTCCCAAACTAAACGCGGCAACAAGAAGCAACCAAAACATGTGTTTATTCAATCGCCATAATCCAATAAATCCAATCAAGAGAAGAAAAATACCTACCCATGTAAAATCTAGAATCACATACTGTACATATGTTTGCACCTGAATCAATCGCTGCAAAGGCAACTGTCCCATCGCGATTCCGGAATGAAACGTACCGTAATCCATCCGCGTGAGCAGTCGAATAAAATTCGTCCACGTCGTCGCGCGATCCCAATTAATGATCGAATTCCCGCGCGCCGCCAGAGGGATATACATATAGGGTAGTAACCCCAACAGAAACGATCCGATAGAAGGAATGAGTATTGTCGAAAAATGTATATATCGTTTTTGCAGCCAAAAAAATACTGCAAGTGCCGGAAAGAAAAAGAAAATCACCTGATGATGGGTAAGCGACAATCCCGCAATAAAAAAATGCCATCGAGAAAACGCATGTCGTGCGATTTTTGCCAGCGAAGGGCTAAATACGTTAGTACAATGACAAAAAAATCCAACAGCGCGAATACTTCCGGCGTTACGCTGTAGAGAAAAAACAGATAATTTCCGATAAGAAGCAAAGAGGCGAATACCCCTGCGCTCCTACGCCGCGTTAATCGCAGAACAATAACGTACATCAATCCCACGACGAGCGCGTGAGGGATTGAAGACAATAATCCAATGCGCCATACAATCGTACCGGCTGGGATATGACTTAATAACCAACCGAGCATCGTATAGAGTGGATACCCCGGAGGGTGGGGGACGCCACGGGTTGCCGCCGCCGTTAAAAGATCGCCGCCGTCACCTGGAGTGATGTGCTGCGCCTGAAAACATACAAACAGAATGAAGCTAAAAATAGCAAGTATGCTGCTCATGAAACAGATATGCGCAAAGGATGTCTAGGCAGCTGCTTTATTGCACACAGAAATAACAATTATCTCCGGTCAGGGAATTCTTCAGTGATTTACAGTTGGGATCCCCCTGATCTCCGCTATACCCTTGTTGGGTATATATAGTGGCCGGATCCATCTGGAAACTCTTTGATTCAGGCATAAAACACACTGCTACCTGTTCCGGAGCTGTTGATGAAACAAAAATTTTTGCCAGATTTCCCGTACCTGCCAATTCAACAAACTTGTCTTTTAATTCACCGGTATCAACCAGATTCTGTGCATAGGCAGTTAAATTACCCCCTCCGTCGGCAGTCGGATATATTGGAACTCCCTGAAACGTGGCCGGCGATGCTGTGGCCCATGGCAATTGACCTTTCGTGGAATGATACCGAAGCGTCGCATCATAAAACTCTGATACTGTATTTCTTGTCGAGGTGTCGCGGCCTTTTTTCAGTTGTTCAAACGGATCAATCGTAGCAAGAAGCCCTACAGCAAGTGCTCCCAAAAGTGCAATGACGATGAGAAGCTCGATAAGCGTAAAACCTCTACGAGATGACCAAAGAAGGGCAGTATGTTTCATATTTGTACCTCTGTATATGGTGTATCATCTTGACTTCACCGTTGTCAAGCACTGGCCCCGACCCTTTTATTGAAAGGAACTTGTTAAGTTATATATGGGAGTAATAACGGATATAACGATAAATCCCACACCCACTCCCAAAACTACCATAATAAGCGGTTCAATGGCGGTTGTGAGGCCCTTCACAAGGTGATCTGATTCTGTTTCAAAATACGTGGATAACCGAAGAAGCGTATCATCAAGCTTACCGGTCTCCTCACCGACTTTCATCATTTGAGAAACAATGGGAGGGAATACTTCATATTGCGAAAACGTGTCACCCAAAGGAAATCCTTTTTCGACTTTTTTGGCAATTTCAGTTATCGCATTACGAAAAATGACATTATCAAGAGACTCACGAAGAATTCGTAAGCCCTCAAGAATATGAATGCCGGAGGCAATAAGCATACCAAGAGTACGCGTAAATTCCACAAGCATAATCTTTTTTTGAAGATCACCGAAAAGGGGAATTTTGAGTATAAGCGTGTCAACAACCAGTTCACCTTCTGGTGTTTTGCGCCAGCGCTGGAAGAAGACAACCACACCGACAATCGTCAGAATCATCAGCCACCACCAATGGACAAAAAACGACGAAACGCCCATAAGCATCCTTGTTGAAAGCGGCAATTTCATATTAAAATCCTTGTAGAGGTCGGTAAGCTTCGGTACAACCACTGTCATCATAATGAAAACAACCGCAACCATCGCAATAATGATAATAATTGGATATACCATGGCTCCCTGAACACGGCTTCGAAATTCCCGTTGAGACTCAAGAATATCCGCAAGCCGCATAAGAACCCGGTCCATTGTACCTGAGGACTCACCGGCCCGAACCAACGCAATATAGGTATTGGAAAATATTTTGGGATACTTCGCCAGAGAATCAGCCAATGATCCACCGCTCACCACCTGATGTTCGACATCCTGAAGCATCGCCGCGAATACTTTATTTGTAGTTTGCGAACGAAGAATGGTTAAAGCCTCTGGTAGCGACAATCCTGCAGTCATCATCGTCGCAAGCTGCCGCGTAAAATTGACTATATCATTAAATCCTATCCGCTCGAATTGTTGCCTGAAACTGGCAAATGAAAACTGTTCCGAGGAGCGGGATACGCCAATAACAAACAGTTGTTTATCGTGAAGCAATCTGGAGGCGATCGATTCGCTTGGGGCTTCAACGAGCCCCGTAATAATTTTTCCCTCAGGATTTCGTGCTTTATATTGAAAGAGCGCCATACTGTATCAGTTAGAGTTTCAAAATTCTGCCTAACTCTTCCGGATGTACGGCATATGAAGTGGCCGTTTCCACGCTAATTTTTCCCTGCTTTACGGCATTTGCAAGAGCGGTCTCCAAAGGCATCATGCCAAGCTCAGCAGATGTTTGGATAATATTATCGATGAGGTGTGTCTTGCCGTCTCGGATGGTCGTTCGGATTGCCGGCGTTCCTGTCATAATTTCAGCAACGACGATGCGGCCTCCCGATGCCGCTGGAACAAGACGAAGCGATAATACTCCCTCAATAACTGCAGCCAGCTGCAGTCGCACCTGAACCTGTTGATTTTCAGGAAACACGTCAACAATTCTGTCCACCGTTTGCGCTGCCGAATTGGTATGAAGAGTCGCAAACACCAAATGACCGGTTTCCGCAATCGTCAGCGCGGCCTGAATAGTCTCAAGATCCCGCATCTCACCGACAAGAACAACATCGGGATCTTCCCGAAGAACACTGCGAAGCGCAACACTCCATGAATGGCTATCTTGGTGCATCTCCCTCTGGGAAATAATTGAAAGACCTCGCGGGTATATGTACTCAATCGGATCTTCGATGGTAACAATGTGATGCGCATGCGTCTCGTTTATTTTATTTATCATGGCGGCTAAAGTCGTTGATTTTCCATGACCGGTTGGCCCTGTAACAAGAACAAACCCCTGCCGAAGTTTCGCGAAATCGTGACAAATGGGAGGTAACCCCAATTGGTCTATTGACCGAATAACATTCGGAATTAATCGAAAGTCAGCTCCGACCGAACTTTTCTGGTTATAGACGTTGACGCGAAATCTTCCTCCTTGCACCCCGATAGAAAAATCAATCTCTTTATTTGTTTGGAAAAGCTCTTTTTGAGTGCTCGTCAATATCCGATTTATATATTGCGCGGTATCTTCGGGAGTCAAAACTGCCGTGCCTTCGACGGGCGCTAACTTGCCATCAACTCTCAACATGGGCGGATAACCGGCAATGATATGTAAATCAGATGCTTTTAAACGAATTGCTTCAGAGAATAATTGAAAAATATCCATAGTTAATCTTGCGCGACGCGCAATACCTCCTCAACTGTAGTAACACCTTCTAATGCTTTGAGATATCCGTCTTGCTTCATGGTGATCATGCCTTCCTTCACCGCCTGCTCTTGAATTTCATTAACCGCCGCCCTCTTTAATACCAGTTTACCAATGCTATCCAAAACAGGGAATACCTCAAATATACCGATGCGTCCCCAAAACGTCGCGCCGTTACACGTTTGACACGGTTGATCATTGACTGTTCCCTTCCCACGATAGAGCTTCATTGCTTTACCCTCAGGAATTAAACTGCCGAGTACCAATCGGATGTCTTTTGCGACCACCTCATCCGGCTCATATTCTTCCTTACACTGCGGACAAATTCTTCTTGCTATTCGCTGACCCACTACACCGTTCAGAGCTGAAGTCACCAAAAACGGTTCTGCACCCAAATCAAGAAGCCGCGGAATTGCGCCTGCCGCATCATTAGTATGCAGTGTCGAAAATACGAGATGACCTGTCAGGGCTGCCTGAATTGCAAGCTCAGTCGTTTCTCGATCGCGAATTTCGCCGACCAGAATAATATTGGGGTCCTGCCGTAAAAAAGACCGAAGACCGGTGGCAAACGTAAGACCCGCCTGCGGATTTATTTGCACCTGATTGACGCCGGATATCTGATACTCGACAGGATCCTCAAGCGTCATTATGTTCACCTTCGAGTTGTTGAGTTTCGATAATACCGCGTAGAGAGTGGTCGTTTTACCGGAACCCGTAGGCCCAGTTACCAATATAATGCCGTGCGGTTTCGCTATCGTCGTTTCAAGATTTTTCAATGCTAATCCGCGAAGCCCTAATTCCGGAAGCGTTGGAATGCCACCTGATTTCTTAAGAAGCCGCATGACGATTTTTTCGCCGTGAACAGTCGGAAGCGTTGAAACACGAAGATCCACTTCAGAATCACCCATTTTAAAATTAAACCGCCCGTCCTGCGGAATCCGTTTTTCATCTATTTTCATATTCGCCAAAATTTTTATACGCGATACCACTGCATCATGGAGGCGTTTCGGCAGCACCAGCCGTTCCTGTAAAATGCCATCAACGCGATATCGAATTCGCGTATCGCCGTCTTGAGGCTCTATATGCACATCCGATGCACGAAGGTGCATAGCCTGCTCGAGCGTTGCGGACACTATTTGGGCAATAGGTGCTTCACGGATAACTTCTCCCAGACGACCGGCTTCATAGGTTTTTATTTCGGAGGTCTCGGTCTCTTTGAGGGCGGCCGTTACGTCTTCACCCAAATTTTCCGTATAGGCGGTCTCAAGAGCCAATAATATATCGTCTTTAAGGGCCATATACGCCCGAATAGACTTACCAGCTTTTTTCTCCAAAAATTCTATCACCTGAAAATCTAAGGGGTCTTCCATCGCAACCGAAAGTTCATTCGTCTGGCTGTCAAACTGAAATGGCAAAACGGTATACCGGCGAACAACCGGCTCAGGCAGATATTTCACTACATCAGGCGAAATTGGACGTCCTTCCAACGTCACAAAGGGGATACCCAACGATTTTGCTTTCGCTTTTGCAAAATCGATATCGGCAACGAGGTGTTTCTTTTTTAATATTTCATCTATAGGCTCGCCGCTCGACAACGATTCAGTCGTCACCAGATCAGCTTCCGACTGACTAATGTGATGATCAGCAACGAGTATGGCTAATACCTCTTGGGCAGTTCCTGGCATAACGATAATTTACATTTACCTCAAACCAATTTACAATAAACGACGAAACGTCGCTACCATCTATTATTGATGGTTATTCATAATATTGCAAGATTATCTACTATGCATGCATATCTCATTACTGGAGGGACCGCTAAACTTCGGGAAACAACAATCGAAGAATATCTTACCAAATGGAAGACTGCACAAGTCGATCAAGTAATGCTTGGAGAAGAAGAGGAACGCGTCGGCATTGACGCAGTCAGACTTTTTCAACAACGGCTGTCCCTCGCCCCAATGCAATCACCGCAAAGCGTCGGCATAATCAGACGGGCCGATCGCCTAACCCAAGAAGCACAAAACGCACTTCTTAAGTTATTGGAAGAGCCGCCAAAACATGTCTTCGTACTTTGTGAAGCTCCCTCTACGGCTTCGCTTCTGCCGACAATCGTATCTCGCTGTGAACTGGTAAATTGCCGCTCCAGCGATAGGGCGCCGGCGATTCCGGAAATGAATACGGCGTTAAAACAGCTGCTGGCCGGCTCCAACGGTCAAAAACTTATATATATTGAAACGATTGCCAAAGACAGACTGCAGGCAAAAGAATGGACCGCTCAGGCGATTGAAGCCGCAACACAGTTACTCGCATCTGCCGCTTTGGACGCCAAAGGAAACGAAAAACGCAAAACGCTTACCAAACTCTTGAGGCTTCTTCTTGGTGCGCAAAAGGAATTAGAACTGAACGTCAATCCGAAACTCGTCCTTGACACAGTATTTCTTTCTATCCACCCGCCGTACGACGTTTTTCCTGAAAAATGACCCGGCCCTCGGAGTTTATGTGATAGACGACAATTTCTCCGGTAACAAGCTCAACGTTGGCTATCTGCTCATCCGACACGTTATCCAGTTTCTTCATCAGCGCCCGCAGGCTGTTTCCATGAGCAACAACAAGAATATGTTTCCCTTCGCGCAATAATGGCGCAATAACAGAGTCAAAGTAGGGGATAACGCGTCCGTACACCTGTTTAAGGCTCTCGCCCTCTTTGATGGGATAATCCCACCCGCGCCGAAGCTTTAAAAATTCCCCGTCACCCAAACTGGCTTTTATTTCAAATTTATTTTTACCGGTATAGACCCCGTAATCCCGTTCGTTGAGCGCTGAATCGCTTGTCACGGGAAGATGAGGGATACCCAACGTTTCAAGAATTATCCGGAGTGTTTCGGAAGCACGCGTAAGAAGCGACGTAAACGCCTGATCAAAATGGATGTCTTTCAGCTCTCGTGCCGCTTCCCGTGCCTCATCCTCGCCTTTTTGTGTCAATCCGATATCGGTTAACCCTGTCCAAACGTTTTTTGCGTTCCACTTCGATTCGCCGTGACGAACCAACACCAATATGCCGTACGAAGTATCCATTACTCGTATCCTACGACGAGTGGGAACCGTTTTTCAATGCTCAATTGCGGGCGAGGTAGTATTCGCGCGACAGGATTCTGACAAGAGCATAAAAAGAACGGCAAATCGTGCAAAGAATTCATTTTATATCGTCAGATCAATCTCTTTATAATCGACCAAAAAGATGGTCTTAACCGTCTAGACAACTATATATCGATAGTGTAGAATGGTTTTAGAGCTTTAAGGCTTCTTTTTTTTCTAGAAAGAGATAGAAATATAAGCGCTCTTCAAAACGCAATGGCTAAAACATCAGATTATACAGGCGAACAAATTGTCGTATTGGAAGGTCTGGAACCGGTCAGAAAACGGCCGGCCATGTATATCGGAACGACGTCTTTGGCGGGCGTTCACCACTGCTTAAATGAGATCATAGATAACTCGATCGACGAAGCACTAGCGGGATTTGCCAAAAACGTCTGGATAACCATTCACAAAGACGATAGCGCTACCGTTCGGGATGACGGGCGGGGAATTCCCGTTGATAAGGTTCCTAAATATAACGTCCCCGCGATGCAACTGGTGTTAACCAAACTCCACGCCGGCGGTAAATTTGAAGGCAAGGCATATAAAGTTTCCGGCGGTCTTCATGGCGTCGGCGCATCTGTGGTCAACGCACTTTCGAGTTCTTTACACGTCGAAGTCCACCGCGATGGCGGCATATTTGAACAAACGCACAAGCGGGGAGTGCCGCAAGGCCCTGTAAAAAAAACCGGAACCTCGAAGGATACCGGCACGATCGTTACATTTCTGCCGGATACGGAAATTTTTAAAGAGGGCATTTCGCTCAATTTTGATATGGTAAAAAAGCAGGTTCGCGATCGGGCGTACCTCATTGCACGGCTCGCATTTCATCTTGTCGACGAAAGGACAGACGAAGTTGCGCATTACTATTTTGAAGGCGGCATATCCTCACTGGTAAAAGCACTAAACCGCAATAAAATCGTCCTTCATGACCCCATTACCATTAAAAAAACATCTGATGACGGATCAACTGAGGTTGAGGTGACCATACAATATAATGACGGATTTTCTGAAACCGTTGAATCCTACGTGAACGTCATCTATACCGTTGAGGGAGGCACGCATTTGACCGGCTTCCGCATGGCATTAACCCGTGCAGTAAATGACTACGCTAAAAAAATAGGCGCAAATAAAAATGGAGACGACAGCATAACCGGCGATGATACGCGTGAGGGATTGACAGCTGTCGTTTACGTCAAGATGCCATCCCAAAATCTTCAATTTGAAGGCCAGACAAAAGGGAAACTCGGGAATGCCGAAATTCAGCCATTCGTCCAAACAGCAGTCAAAGAAGGTCTCGATACCTATTTTGAAGAAAATCCCGCAGAAGGAAGAAAGATACTCGAGAAAGTGTATTTAGCTGCAAAAGCCCGGCTTGCTGCGAAAGCCGCCAAAGACGCCATCATTCGAAAAGGGGCTCTGGAGGGGTCGTCACTGCCGGGCAAACTTGCCGACTGTCAGGAAAAAGACCCGTCTGTATCAGAATTATTTATCGTTGAAGGAGATTCAGCCGGAGGCAGCGCCAAACAGGGAAGGGACCGCAAGTTTCAGGCAATTCTCCCGCTTCGCGGAAAAGTACTCAATACAGAACGGGCACGATTGGATAAAATCGTCGAGTTCGAAGAGCTCAAAGCGCTGGTCATTGCACTGGGTATGGGAATCGCAGAAAGCCTGAATCCCGAAAAACTCCGCTATCATCGGATCATCATCATGACCGATGCGGATGTTGACGGCGAACACATCATGACGCTTCTTCTTACATTCTTTTTCCGACATTTGCCCTATATTATAGAAAAGGGGCATCTGTATATCGCTCAACCGCCGCTTTTCAAAATAACCGTCGGCAAACAGATATTTTATGCATATTCCGACGAAGAACGTGATACTATCCTTAAAACCAATGCAAAAGATATTAAGGGAATCCCGAATATTCAACGATACAAAGGGTTAGGAGAAATGAACCCAGAACAGTTATGGGAAACAACCATGAATCCCAAAAACCGCGTCATGAGACAGGTTATGATTGCGGATGCAGTTGCGGCTGACGGCGTATTTAGTATGCTGATGGGCGATGAAGTGCCTCCAAGGAAGCGCTTTATTCAGACCCATGCAAAGTCAGCCACTTTAGATATATAATAGAAAGAATTTATTGTAAGGAGGACTCATTCTATGGATATACAACTCGTCGCACTTTTTGTCGCACCACTCACCGCAATCCTTGCGCTCGTTTACGGTTATATTCTCACGCGACAGGTTCTCAAAGAAGAAGAAGGAAGTCCGAAATTACAGGCAATTGCCAAAGCAGTGCGTGAAGGTGCAATGGCATATCTGGCACGTCAATTTAAACTTGTTATCCCCATCATGATTGTTCTTGCCATCGTTATCAGCCTCACCTTGGGAGTGGGGACGGGAACAACTTTTCTTTTAGGTGCCATAGGAAGCGCTCTTATCGGTTATTTTGGTATGTGGATTGCCGTACGGGCAAATGTCAGAACTGCAAACAATGCGCAAAAAGGACTTAATCCGGCGCTTCGTGTCGCATTCGGAGCAGGAACGGTGAACGGTATGCTGGTTGTTGGTGTAGGACTTATGGGCGTATCACTCATTTACATGTGGAGCTATTTTAGTTTCATTTCACAGGGACCGGCGGCTGTGGCACAACACGCCACAGGCGTATTAGTAGGATACGGCTTTGGAGCAGCTTTGTTAACACTCTTCATGCGGGTAGGCGGCGGAATTTTTACGAAAGCAGCTGATGTTGGCGCGGATCTCGTGGGAAAAGTCGAAGTTGGCATCCCTGAAGATGACCCTCGAAATCCCGCAACGATCGCGGACAACGTCGGGGACAATGTCGGAGACTGTGCCGGCATGGCAGCTGACGTCTTTGAATCGTATGAAGTAACTGTTGTTGCATCCATGATTTTAGGTGGAGCTATGTTCGGACTGAAGGGCGTCGTGTTTCCGCTGCTTGCCAGAGCCGCGGCAATTATCACATCAATTCTCGGAACGTTTTTTGTCAAGGCGAAAAACGATAAGGAAAACCCGATTAATCCGCTTATCCGCGGATTTGTTGTGTCCGCTGTATCGGCAATCATTATTTTCATGGGTCTTGCCGTATATCTCTTAAACGAACCAAGAGCAGGATATGCTGCCGTCGCAGGTATCATGTCCATGCTTGTGCTTCTGTTTGTCACAAAATACTATACAGGACCGGGAGAAAAACCTGTTGTCAGTATAGCAACCGCATCCAAAACCGGTGCAGGAACTAACCTTATAAGCGGTATTTCGGTCGGCATGGAGTCAACATTTTTCAATGTTATCATCGTGGCGGTTACAGTATATGTCGGCTACGCGTTCCTTGGATTTTATGGAATTTCGTTAGCGGGCATGGGTATGCTGGCTACCACCGGTATCATTATGTCTTTGGATACCTTCGGCCCAATTGCCGACAACGCCCAAGGAATGGTTGAAATGGCAGGGCTCAAAGGGAAAGCCGTTGAAGTCACAAACAGTCTTGATGCCGTCGGAAATACGACAAAGGCACTGACAAAAGGCTTTGCGGTCGGATCGGCAGCAGTAGCGGCCTGTTCGTTATTTGCGACATATTTTGAAGTGACAGGACTTAAATCCGTCAACATTGCCAATCCGAAAGTGTTTGTTGGTGTATTGATCGGAGCGGCACTCCCGTACTTATTCAGTTCACGACTCATCGGGTCGGTCGGGCGGGCGGCATTTGAGGTAGTTGAGGAAGTCCGCCGGCAATTCAGAACGATTAAAGGTATCATGGAAGGTAAAACGCTTCCTGATTATTCCAAAGCAGTGGAAATCGTCACGGCGGCAGCACAACGGGAACTCGTCGTCCCAGCCATCATCGTCGTAGGGTCACCGATTCTGGTCAGCCTTTTGGGCGCAGAAAGTTTGGGTGGATTCTTGGGCGGTATTGTCGCATCAGGCCTGGGTTTGGCGCTTTTCATGTGCACATCCGGAGGAGCGTGGGATAATGCGAAAAAATATATTGAAGACGGTGCATTCGGCGGAAAAGGCAGCGATACGCATAAAGCCGCAGTCGTCGGAGATACGGTCGGCGATCCCCTAAAGGATACCGCAGGACCAGCCCTCAATCCGATGATGAAGATCATCCAAATTGTGGCGCTTCTTATCGCACCCTTTGTGGTTAAATTCGTCGGCAGATAACACCATATGGCTGATATCGGCAAAATTCAACAATCGGAGGTGGTCAGTGAAATGCAGAAGTCCTATTTGGACTATGCAATGTCAGTCATTGTGGCCCGCGCACTTCCGGATGTCCGAGACGGGATGAAGCCGGTTCACCGGCGAATCCTTTTTGCCATGCATCAGATGGGGTTACACCATAGCGCAAAATATAAAAAAAGCGCAACAGTTGTCGGAGAAGTTCTCGGTAAATACCACCCTCATGGCGACGCGCCTGTTTATGAGGCATTGGTTCGGTTAGCGCAAAGTTTTTCCATGCGCTACACGCTCGTTGACGGACAGGGAAACTACGGCTCCATCGACGGTGACCCGCCGGCCGCCATGCGTTACACGGAGTGCCGTTTAAGTTCAATCTCAGATGAGATGCTTCTTGATATCGAAAAAGATACCGTAGTATTTACCCCGAACTTTGACGGAACAATAAATGAACCAACCTATTTACCGGCCAAGCTCCCGAATCTTCTTCTGATGGGGAGCGAAGGAATTGCCGTCGGCATGGCCACTAAAATTCCTCCCCACAACCTGACAGAGGTCGCCAACGCCATCAGCGCGCTCATTGACCATGCAACGTTAGCGAAAAAACAAGCAGTTGAGGGGGTTTCGGAAGTTAAAACAGATACGCAGTTTGAATTTAATATCACAACCGATGAACTCATGGAGTATATTCAGGGACCGGATTTTCCGACAGGCGGTGCCATCTATGATATTAACGAAATTAAAGCCGCTTACACGACAGGTCGGGGTAAAATCGTCATGCGGGGTCGTGCAGAAATCGAAGACATTGGTCAGGGAAAATCCGCGATTATTATTACCGAACTCCCGTACCAAGTTAATAAAGCCCAACTGGTCGCTAAAATCGCGGACCTCGTCAAAGAAAAAAGCTCGAAGGCATAAGCGATTTACGCGATGAGTCAGACCGCCGCGGCATACGGGTGTACGTAGAGCTGAAGCGGGATGCGAGGCCGAAGCAGGTATTAAACAATTTATTTAAATACACGGCCCTTCAAACAACATTCCCCGTCAACATGGTTGCGCTTGTCGATAATACGCCGCAAACCTGTTCCCTCAAGCTTATTCTTGAGGAATACGTGAAACACCGTCATGACGTCGTCCGCCGAAGAAGCGAATACGAACTGAAAGAGGCCCGTGCCCGCGAACATATTCTTGAGGGCTTAAAAATTGCGGTCGATCACATCGATGAAGTCATCGCAATTATTAAACGAAGTAAGGATGCGGATGAAGCAAAAGTAAAATTGATGACCAAGTTTAAACTTTCTGACATCCAGACAACCGCAATCCTCGACATGCAGCTTCGTCGCCTTGCCGCTTTGGAGCGCCAAAAAATTGAAGACGAGCTTGCTATGGTTCGCGAAACAATAAGTTATCTTGAGGATTTGCTGGCTCACCCCGCAAAAATATTAAAAGTCGTGAAAGATGAACTCGCAAAACTGAAAGAAAAGTACGGCGATGACCGGAAAACGAAAGTATATAAAAGCAAAGTCGGCGAATTCAGCGATGAACAGCTCATCGCCAACGAAGACGTTATCATTACCATGAGTGAAAGCGGCTACATCAAACGTCTGCCAAGAGGCACTTTTAAGATGCAGGAGCGAGGCGGCAAGGGAGTCATCGGCATGACCACGAAAGAGGAAGACACAATCGACAAGATTATAACGGCACAGACGCACGACAATATGCTCTTTATAACCGACCGCGGCCGCGTGTATCAGGTACGCGTCTGGGATATACCCGAAACCACTCGTCAGGCCAAAGGTCAGGCTGTTGTAAATCTCATCAACACCGAACAGGGAGAAAAAGTAACTTCGGTTCTTACGTATTCCCTCAAGCGGGACGAACAAAAAGCGCAGGGTCTCGGGTTTATTCTCATGGCGACAAAAAACGGAACCGTGAAAAAATCCAAGCTCACGGAATACGAAAACATCCGACGAAGCGGAATTGTCGCCATCAAGCTTGAAAAAGGAGACGAGCTGGCTTGGGCAAAATTGACAAGCGGCGCCGATGATCTTCTGCTCGTTTCCCACGAAGGAAAATCAATCCGATTCTCTGAAAGCGAAGTCCGACCGACCGCGCGCGACACCATGGGTGTACGCGGCATACTTCTTAAAGCCCCAGACTTCGTCGTTAGCGTTGATGTCATAAACACCGAAATGAAGAAAGGCGATTTTTTAACAGTCATGGAACGCGGCATCGGCAAAAAAACAGCAATTAAGGACTTCCCCAAACAAAAACGCGGCGGACAGGGAGTAAAAGTGGCCGAGGTAAAAGATAAAACAGGTAAAGTCGTCGTGTCGCAAATCGTGCCCTCTGATACGGATAGCGTTATTCTCACATCAACCAAAGGCCAAGTCGTTAAACTTCCCGTTAACTCTGTCCCGCGATTAGGACGGGCCACAAGCGGCGTCATCCTCATGCGCTTCACCGATCGCGGCGACACCATAGCCGCCGCAACGTGCTTAACAAAGTAAAGACCTCCAAGCACGACAATATGATATACCCGTTTATTCCCTGAATAGTGTAGTATTAGGAATACGGATAACTCATTACTCTAACGCGCATATGATTATCGACGGCAAGGGACTTGCGGATTCCATTTTAGAAAAGTTGAGTGAAACAGTAGCAACCCTTAAAAAAGGAGGAATTACGCCAACGATGGCCGTCATTTTAGTAGGTGATGATTCTGGGTCACTCTCCTACATCAAACAAAAACAAAAGGCGGCTAGTCGAATCGGCGCCAAAGTCATCTTTGAGCAATTACCGGCAACAATTCAACCCGAAACGCTTCGTTCTGCGATTGCCCATTATAATAATGACTCCTCCATTCACGGTCTTATTGTCCAACGACCTATCCCGAATACTGCCGACGTAATAGAAGAGATACTTAATTCCGTCGCCCCAGCCAAAGACGTTGACGGATTTATTCCGAATTCTCCATTTGAAGTCCCGATTGCACGGGCGGTCATAACACTTCTTGAGGATGTCCATGCAAAACTCAGCTCAGCTGGCCTTGTCCGTACAGAGTTTAAAAAATGGCTCAACAGTCAATCCGTAGCCGTTATAGGGCGGGGTCAAACGGCCGGAAAGCCGATTGCTCATGATTTGATCACTTACGGCTGTATGCCTTCGATCATCCATTCCAAAACGTCACACCCCGAAAAAATTCTTCGCGCGGCAACCGTTGTCATAAGCTGTGCCGGAAAAGAACACGTAATCCATAAACACAATATCAGCTCCGGAGTTATCCTCATTTCGGTCGGGCTCTCGCGAGGAAAAGACGGTAAACTCCACGGAGATTATGCTGAAAAGGAAATCGAAAGCATAGCTTCTTTCTATACCCCAACCCCGGGTGGCGTTGGACCGGTCAACGTTGCGTGCCTTATGCACAATCTTGTTGATGCCACACTTCTTACAATACCGAAATCTCGATAACTGTTATGAGGTTTTATTGTGAAGCCACGTTTTTATTTTCTCCCAGTTGGCTTGGAAAATAATAAACAGCACAAGAACAACGACGACTCCAGCGTATGCTAATTCTTTATTGGTAAAACCGGCAACCAGCGTTTTTGGTTGAACGGTGGTTGGAGTCGGCGCCATCGTACCCGTCGCTGTCAGTGAGGGGGATGCAACCGGCGTCGTTGTAAGCGATACGCTTGGCGTTTCTGTCACAGTTATTGTTGGCGTCGGAGTAAAAGTGGGTGTTGGCGACACGGTCGGGGTCGCGGTCGGCGTGTTCGTCCCCACAAGTTGGATATTCTTAATAAGATTCGGATTAGCAAGCTGTTTCAGAGGCGATGTTGGAGTAGGCGTAGCGGTCGGAGTCGACGTTGGCGTCGCACAAAGCGGATCATACCACGGACATGCCAAAACCTGCGGGGCGGCGGCAAAAAAAACAAGGGCAAGAAGAGGTACAATCCCAATAAATCTCTTCATTAGCGGCTAGTATAGCACGGGGCTTCACGGTGTCAAGGGAAAACCGTATGATATACTGAATGTATATGAAAAATTTATCTGCTGCCATAGTTGTTTTCTTTGTTCTTCTGTTTGCATTTGTTAAACTCGTCGGACCAATTCCCTTGTCACTTAACAGTGTCGTTACCAATAAAACCGACACATTCACCGTCACGGGGGAGGGGAAAGCTGTGGCTATACCGGATATTGCCGTTGTAAACGTGGGCGTTCAAACGCAGGGCCTTACTGCAAATGCCGTGCAGCAGGAAATGAATACGAAAATGAACAAGGTGATTGAAGCAGTGAAAAAACTGGGAATCGACGCCAATGATATTCAGACCACAAACTACAGCATAACGCCAACATACGATTATAGTTTACCGACACAGCGGATTACCGGCTATCAGGCAAATACAAATCTTACGATTAAAGTACGTGTCATGGACCGCGCCAATGCCGTTGTTGATGCCGCGACTGCCAACGGTGCCAACAATGTGGGCGGCGTAACTTTTGACGTTTCAGACAAAACAAAAGTTGAAAATGAAGCAAGATCGAAAGCGGTAACTGAAGCCAAAAATAAAGCCCAAGCTGCGGCTCAAGCAGCAGGGTTTACACTCGGACGGGTTATAAACTACTCTGAGGACGATGGCGGCACACCTCGACCGATGATGCAAATTCCTCTCGCGGGAGGCGGACCGGTAACTGATCAAAAATCAACAACTCAAGTTGAGCCCGGATCTTCGGAAATCACGGTTGACGTGTCGTTAAGTTACGAAATCCGTTAAAACGAACCTACTATAGGTCTTGAACACGCTACTACGACGCGATAGAATGGGCATCCTATGTCCCGAAGCCGTATTTGTCCCGTCAAACAACCCGATGAAGATTCCTGCGGACCGACCGCGCTTAAGATGGCGCTTGCAATTTTGGGGAAACGGACTTCTGTCGCAAAAATGATAGACCTCTGCCAGACAAACAGCAGCGGAACGACGACAAAAAACATGATCCGTGCGATTAAAAAACTCGGGCTTCCCGCGCTTATCGTTGAAAAAACAACACTCAATCATTTGTTAAGTGCGCTGAAAAAATCACGCATTCAAAAACGTGCCGTACTGGTAAGCTATCTTTATGACACTGACGATGATGATAATCCTAAACCCAATTCAGGTCACTGGGCGGTAGTTTCTTCCTACAAACCGAGTACAAGCAGGATTGTCCTTTTGGATAGTTACACCGGACAAAAAACGTCATACGACTGGTCTGATTTCCGTAGGCGCTGGGTGGACAAAAATTTACGGAGGCGAAAGGTAGGAAAAAGAGGGAACAAATTTCGTCTGATCCATAAATCCGAAAATCAACTGATGATCGTCGTTTCCACTGATGCCGATCATTTGCCCAAATTCAGAATTCCAACCGCGAAAATGATATCGCCCTCGTGGAACCGCGTGCCAACAATTAACTAAACGTAAATGTTTAGAGCTTCACGAGTTTATATCCGCGCGTAACGACGGTGACTATTTGGTAGGGACTGTTATGCGCTTTTAATTTATTGCGAAGCCGCGCCACAAGCCTGTCAATTGCCCAATCCGACACCCCGAAATCCTTATTTTCAGACCAGACGGATTGAATAATTGCCTCCCGCTCGCATAATTCGCCTTCGTGCGACTTAAGATAGGTATACAGAAGGTGTTCTTTCTTGGTAAATTCATTCCCGTTATGGCTCGTCATTGAAAGCGTGCCGACATAATAATCAAAAAGGGGACTAAAAAATACTGATGTACCGTCCTCGTCTTGAACGATACCCGTATTCCATAAATATTTTCCCGTCTCGCGCTCTTCGGGTGATACGCGGTTCCCCTGTTTAATATGAAGAAGAATTTCCTTTTCTTTTTTCGTTAAGCTTTCAAAAAGTTCTTCGGACTGAAAAACAATCTGTTCATCTTTCGATAAAACGGCAAACAAACGCTCAACGGATTCCGGAAGTACTTTTTCCTCGCGTAATCGGATAATTCCCAATTGGAGATACTGAACATACCCGCCGGAAAGAGTGATAAGGGATTCCTGTGTTTTTTTATCGAGCGCCACATGATATTGTAATTCGAGTGTCTGCAATATTGTACGCATATCATCCATTGTCGCTGGCCGAAGATACATATCATGAGAAAATACCGATACGTGTGCCTTTAGAAATACGTCCGGAGACAAATCCGGAAGCGGACGGTAGCTTGTAAATACATACGACAACTTCTTTCCTACCGCTTCGCCAAGCCCTAAAAGGTTGCTGAAAAACTCCGGAGTGACCGCGTTTTCCATCCGGTCAAATCGAATAAAAAAGAGCGTCGGATGCAGATCGCCGGCTACAAGCGTTTCCAATACTTTTCGCACACTATCGACCGTAAAAAATTGATCTTTCAACTGAATACTCTGAACAAATAATCTTCTGCAGTGGCGCTTTTCTGATTCCGAAAGCGAGGAGCGCTGCACACTGTCGACAAGCCGTGTGAGAAGAAGAGTCCAAAATGCCGAAATGTTGCGTTCAATAAGATCATTGAGATCGACGTGGACAAAGAGCTGTTTGCGTCCTTCTCCAATATACGTTTTTATCACATCATCCTGATACATGAAAAATCTGAGGAAGTTACTAATACCCACGCGCTTCATCCCGACGAGGACGACTGAATGATAATTTTGCAAATGCGCTCCGAGTTCTGCCGCTTCGCGCTTTCTGAAGCTAATGGGGTATTCCGATTCGATTACCCGTTTCATATGGGTTGTATTGTACTGACTTAGAGGCAAATTCTCAAGCAGATTCGCATGTCACTCGTTTGTCAGAGGAAAATCGCCCAGTAGTCAAGCTAAAAAGAATAAGGGAATTATAATATAGCCTATAACTTCTTGCCCACTATACAACCGTGAATATATATATCGGAATTGATCTTGGTACTACGATGCTCAAAGGTTTTGCCATGAACGACCATGGTAAAATTCTTGCATCTTTTGCCAAAGAGAGCCCCATGATTTCACGCCAGCCCACATGGGCGGAACAAAGTCCAGAGCTTTGGTGGAGTATGACGCTGGAAATATTGAATCTTCTGGGCACCAAAGTCGACCTGAAAGACGTAAAAGGCATAGGATTATCCGGTCAGATGCATGGCGTAGTTCTATATGATAATAAATTCTCGCCCCTTCGGCGCGCAATCGTCTGGATGGATAAACGGTCATTTCAGGAAGTTGAGGATATTCTTAAAATCATTGGCAACGTTTCTTTATATAAAATCACTGGAAATCCGGTTTTTACCGGATTTTTATTACCATCGCTTTTATGGGTCAAACGCCACGAGCCTGCCATCTATAAACAAATCTTCAAACTATCATCTCCCAAAGATTATCTGGCATATAAACTCACGGGATCATTAAAAACAGAGCCTACAGACGCGCTCGCTACCGTATGTTTTGATTACAAAAAAGGTGTGTGGTCATCAAAAATTTTAAATCGCATTGGGTATCACGCCTTCTTTTTTTCCCGAAATTATTCCAACAACTGATTCCTATGGCGCGGTAACGAAACACACTGCCAAAATTACCGGACTTCCTGTCGGTACGCCGGTATTCGGAGGGAGCGACCAAAGCATGGCGGCACTGGGAAACGGCCTTATTGAGGAGGGCGACGCAGCGATAGCCATATCCACTGGAGGGCAATTTCTCGTCATCGGGAAAAAAGGACACATCGACCCGAAGCGGCGTCTTCATACGCTAAACCACGCTCTCCCCAACATCGGCATGTATATGGCAGCCACGCTGTCTGCCGGTTTTTCGCTCAAATGGTTTAAAAACGAGGTTACGGGTTTTAAAGATACCCCATACCCAGAGTTTCTCAAACACATAAACCAAATTTCTCCCGGCGCCGACGGGCTTTTTTATATGCCATATCTTGCCGGAGAACGGACGCCCTACTTTAACCCGAAGCTGCGGGGAGCATTTATCGGACTTTCCCACTCCCACACGCGCTCACACCTGATACGGGCTGTTATTGAGGGCGTCGCATTTTCCATCCGCGATTGTTTCGATGTGTTTGAAGAAATGCAACTTCCGATGAAGCGCATTATTTTAAGCGGCGGGGGAGTCAAGGATCCCGTTTGGCGTCAGATTATAACTGACTGTATCAACAGGCCCACAACCATCATTAATGTTCAGGATCATTCGCCGTTCGGGGCGGCAATTTTGGCAAAGTTCGCCGAAGAGGGCTTTGACAAACTACCGGAGTTTTACCGAGAAACCATCCAAACGACCGACTACCTGTACCCGAACGAAAAAAACGTCAAAATATACGCTAAACTCTTTGAGCAATACAAAAAACATGCAAAATATCTTGTACGATTAACAAAATCTTCCTCTTAATATTATGCCGAGCGCTACTGAAAGCGACAGATATGTCATCAGCCCAGGTTTTATAGACCAGCTGTTCCCTGATACAGAGGGTCGGATTATCGAGTTTCCTCCAGACCAACTGAATAACCCAAATTTACTTCTTATTTGGGATCGTATAGAAGTATGGAGAAAAGTAGATGTCATTGCGCAAATGACGCCAGATGCTGTTAATAAAGTCGTTGAGGAGTATCGTGAGTGGCATAATATGAAAGATAATCATGAGGGAGCAAAAGCAGGTCATAAAGTCTTTGCAAATGGACTCATACCACCGGGATTTCTCCCTGCTGTCAGACAGATATATGATTGGGCAACAGAAAACGATAACTCCACCCTGAAACTATCAGCTGCTAAAGCGCTTTTTATATTACAAGACGGACTCAATACCCTAAAAGCAGGCATGGAACACACAACAACAAATCACATCGGATCACTTTCACACCTGCGTTCAAAAGCGACGGAAGGTGATGCAGGCTATCCGCGCTTTATATCTCTTATGAATATCGCAAAACATCAGATGGCGCTCTGCCTTTCAAATCCGACGGTTGATCAGATACCAGACGATATACCTGTAGCAATCACTCACGATCGTCAGATAGTATTCAAAGAATTACGAGATAAGTCACTCAGGGAATATATGGAATCTATGGCTGGTATAGATCTGGGTCCAGATTTTGTGAAACGTCTGATGGACCCAAATGCTAAAGTTCTCGTTGTTATGTTTGATATTAATGGGACGTGGAATGAAAAAGAGGCATATGCCAGCATGCAGGATATGGAGCGCGCTATGGAGAAAGTTCAGAGGATGATTGTCCGTTTCCAGAAAGTTTTTCCCGAAAAAAAAATTATTGTTTCTTTCTCAACAGGCCGCCCTGCAGACTATCTCCGAGCCTTCATGGATGCATTACCCGCTACCGCAGAGCGGGAGCTCGGGTTCAGTGAAGGTGGTGGAGTCATCGCTACATGGGACGGTCCAAACATGAAAAAACGCGTCGCTGTAGAAAACCCACACGTGTGGCAACGTCACCTCGATGCGTTGCGTACGTATATTTTCAGCCTTATCCCTGAACAAGACGTCAGTTGGGAGCCAAAAGAATCTATGTTATCGATCAAAATTGCACAACCATCAGAACAAGGGCTCACTTATTTACATACAGCTGATGACAAAAGTTTGGTTACAGAAAAATGGATTGCTGAAAAAACGAAAGAATATTTGCATATGAGCGAAAAAATACTACAAAAACGATTAAGCGAACTAAAAAAAGATATTAGAGACAAAAAAACAGATACTGGGAGATTAATTAAACGTACGCTAAAAAGGGTCGGTAAAGCCGGTTTGGATGGAAAAGAAGGTACCAAAGACGATATAAGTAAAGAAATCCTTGATCGCTTTGAAGAAGATGCAAAAGATCTTGCAAGCTACCGACAAGGGGAAATACGCCATATTCACGATGACCTAGAAGTCATACGACTTATGGACCGTAAACTAAAAGTGCAACTAAACAAAACCGTGGGATTTGTAGATATTTTTCATGAAGACCAAAATAAAATATCCGGCGTCATGAGGGCTATGGAGGAAATGGGATATGCGCGCGACGAAGTGGTTATTGTCTTAGACGGAGACTCCGTGATGGATATACCTCCAACAGAAAAAACAGGTAAGGGTGAGCCGAACGAAGGAGCGGACGAGGTATATTTCGTTGCTGTCCATAATTGTTCCGAAGAAGCATTCAAAGCGGTTGATGCACGAAGCCAATCATCAAAAGGACAACGGGGTTTTCTTGCTACCAGACCGACTATACTGGCGGTTATCGACACGGTAGAGGGAATTGATCAAAGTATAGGGCAGGCTGAACAAATAATGAACGTAAAATCACATGAAATTTTTACGAGTAACGCGTAGAAACTATTAAACTCTTCGTTGACATGCAATTTCACAGATCTCATTAAACCGCTGATTCACCGTCGTCTCAATAAAATTCTTCCATTCTTGCTGCGGTAATTTCACGAAATCCTGCCAAATAGACCGACCGGCAAGAAACCCGCGCGCCCCGTTTTCAATCGCAATCCGCAATCCCTCAACGAATGCATCATACGAAGCGCCTTTTGTAAGCAGAATCCATGGAGTTTGACCCAAAAGCTTCGTTACCTGCTCGCAGGAGGAAGCGGTACCGGGAAACTCCAGTTTAAAAACGTCAGCCGTAATTCCGCTGTCCAAAAAAATCTTGACGGACTGAGGAACCAGCACCGAAGGGTCATAGCCCGAACCGTTCAACGGATAATTAAGAATCTCCAGGAAAAATGGCAATCCGTTTTTCCGGCAATCCTCAAAAACGCGCTTCGTAAGGGTTACCTGTTGCCCTGCGGTTATTGCGTCAGGATGGAAAAAAAGAAGCAGTTTGACGCCCTTAGCCCCCAATTGCTTTAGTTCATTCACAGAATACTGTAGCTCGGTCAACCGCTCATGATTCGTATCCGTATAGCCGGTTTTTTCAATACATAAAAGAAAGGGCCTCTTTTTTACAGCCGACACTGCACTTTTCTTATACGCCAAAAGACCGAATTCAGGATCCAATAAAACCCCGCTGTAGATCGGCGCGAGCGTTTCTATAAGCGTTTGTTTGAGATCAATAATTGCTTTGTTTCGCTCCTTCTGAGGAATTGAGGCAGGCAGCATCTTTTCCATACTTCCGCGGTGATCAAGCGCGAGCATCAATATCCGATCGTTTTGCAGAAATGGCCCGATAGCATTCATAAATGTATTGTAGCGTACTTTATACGCGCTTGCCAGTAACGAGCGGGCCAAAAATGCGATATAATAAGAATTCTCCTATGAAACAATCCAAATCGGCGGGTCCTACGATTCAAGTCACAGGGTGCGGTTTAGTCGTTGTTGATATTCTCATGATGACCGACCATATTCGGACGTATCATAAAAACCGTGTCGCGCATCAGGCAATTCAACTCGGTGGCGTCGTGCCAACCGCGCTGATTGTTCTGTCACGGCTCGGAGTGACGACTGAAATATATACAACCATTGGTGATGACCTTTTCGGTGAAGCACTTATGACAATATTTAAAAAAGAGCGTGTCGGGATCGGTCATATAATAAAAGTTCCAGAAACGGAAACGCCGCTCGCGTTCGTCGTCATCCATGAAAAAACAGGGAATCGCACCAGTTTTTACACTACCGGAAGTTTTTCAAACATCAAGCACGATGCGTTTGCGAACACGTTCGGTACAAAACCGCAATTTCTTCTCGTTGACGGACACAATAATGAGGCGACGTTTGAACTTATGAAGAAGGCGCGTAAATCCGGCACTACAACATTGTTAGATCTCGGCAGCCCCAAAAAACAGATGGAGCGGCTCATCTCATACGCCGATATCGTTATCGTTCCTCAAGCATACTCATCGGTGTCATGGCCGAAAATGAGTCCTGAATCGATTATACAAAAAGTTCTGAAATTCGGACCTAATCTTGTTGTACATACGATGGAAGAAAAAGGTTGCATGGTAGGACAACAACAGCAAAAAATATTTTACCAACCCTCTTTTCCGGTGAAGGCAGTCGATACCAACGGTGCAGGTGACGTTTTCTTAGGCACGTTTACCTATGGGTTGTGCCAATCATGGCCCATAACAAAAACTGCACAGTTTGCATGTGCCGCAGCCGCATTAAGCTGTACGAGAATCGGCAAGGACCAAAAAATTCCTCACTCCGAAGAAGAAATCTTTGCATTCATGAATGCCCAGTCACCTGCCAAATAACCGCGATATTGTCTATCCCAACCATAAGTTGACTTTCGCAGCAATAAACAGTACATTCGCAGATATTATTCCTATGAAACAGAAAAAACCGGAACCTCATACGAGAATAGCCGTTGGAAAAAAGAAATTTCAGGATCTGTTTGGAGCTTTACCAGAAGTCGTTTCCCGAGCTCCCGGCCGAGCGGAAATACTCGGATGCCACACCGATTATAACTACGGATTTGCGCTGGCAGCAGGGATCTCGCGCGATACATTCTGTTTCATCAATAAACGGAGCGATAAAAAAATATGCGTGTATTCATCTGCGTTTCCAACAGAAAAGCCAACTGAATTTTCTCTAACCGGTGTAACCCGTGACGAGTCCGTCACATGGACCAATTATATTCGGGCAGTCGTCAAAGAATTACTCAAAGCGAAGTATGCGGTTTATGGCGCAAATATTCTTATCGACAGCACGGTTCCTAAATCCGGCGGCGTTTCAAGTAGCGCCGCTTTGGAAGTTGCCGTAGCTTTGGCGTTATTGACACTGTATAAACAACCTATTGATCGGATACGCGTCGCGCTCCTTTGCAAAACCGCAGAAAACAGCCCGATTGTTAAAAGCCCGTGCGGATTTTTGGATCAGGGATCTGTTACATTCGCCAAAAAAGATGCGATGGTGCTTTTGGATTTTTTGCCGAGGGGCAATTCTCCCGTTTCAGATATCAAGGTGATCCCGTCAAAATTCCCGATCCCTGCTTCATTTATTATCCCAGTTGACCCGACACTCGAGCGTCAACTCGGTGAAACCGGCTATGTGGCACGAAGAAAAATGTGCGAAGAAAGCCTGCCGTTTTGGGCAAAAGTATTGGGAAAAAAGGTGGGAAGTCTAAGAGACGTAACCCTCAAAGAATTTGTAGCTCACAGGAATGAGTTGCAACGGAAAAATCCCGTCATGCGAAAACGCGTAGAGCATATCATAACGGAAAACGTCCGCGTCCTAGACGCCATTAAAGCACTGAAAAACAAGGACGTTGTCACGTTTGGAAAACTTTTAACGGAAGCGGGGAAAAGCTCCCTTGAACTCTACGAACTTGATGAGAACACGCCGCAACTCACATTTTTAGTAACAAAAGGAAGAGAGTTGCCGGGCGTTCTGGGAATGCGCAACATGGGCGGTGGTTTTTCGGCGATAGCGCTCGCGCTCGTTATAAATCGATCGCTTCCTTCCTTTAAAAAAACGCTCGCCGCACTTTATCATACACAATTTCATAGAGTCCTTGAGTTTATCGAGTTTACGCCCAGCGAAGGAGCTGAGATAGTATATCAATAGTAAATATCGCTTTGGTCGGTGTGCATTTTTTGCGCTCGTCAGGCAATATAATTTAGGTCACGCTATTACGCCATACCCTGCATGACGATGCTCAAAAATGCGCACACTCCCCGCGATACAAAACTTATATGATAGATTTTAACCTCCCACATCGACGGTATAATCCCTTAACGGGCGACTGGCTGTTGGTCTCACCCCATAGGTCCAAACGACCATGGCAGGGGAGCATGGAGTCGGTAAACCCGACCGATAGACCCAGCTTTGATCCAACCTGTTATCTTTGTCCCGGAAATGTACGTGCAAACGGAGAAACCAATCCCGCATACGAAAAAACATTTGTCTTTACAAACGATCATGCCGCAATGCTCCCCGAAGCACCAGAAGGCAAGAGCATTATTGATGATTTATTCATCTCAGAGCAGGAACGCGGAATTTGCCGCGTCGTCTGTTATACACCGCTTCATAACAAAACCATGTCTGAAATGAAAGAGAGTGAAATCACCAACCTCATTGCCACGTGGACAAAAGAATACGAGACTATCGGCAATAAACCGTTTATTTCGTATGTTCAGATATTCGAAAATAAAGGATCGCTTATGGGCGCAAGCAGTCCCCATCCGCACAGCCAAATCTGGGCCAATGAACATATTCCAACGATACCTGCCAAAGAACAGGAGGCCCAAAAAACCTATGTGTCCAAACACAAAAAAAATCTTCTTCTAACCTATCTGGAAAAGGAGCGAAAAGAAAATAAGCGCATCGTATTTGAAAATAACTCGTTTATCATGCTCATTCCGTTTTGGGCAGTATGGCCCTATGAAACGATGATTATCCCCAAAGAGCACAAAACGTCACTTCGCGATCTCAATACTCCCGAGAGTCAAAATCTGGCAGAAACGCTCAGCAAACTGACCCGCCTGTATGACCGTCTGTTTCATACCTCTTTTCCGTATTCCATGGGCATTCATCAGGCGCCGACGGATAAAAAAAATCATACTGAGTGGCAGATGCATATTCATTTTTATCCGCCGCTTCTTCGCAGTGCTACAATAAAAAAACATTATGTGGGCTATGAAATGATGGCGGAAGCCCAACGCGATATCAGCCCTGAGGAGGCAGCAGCAACACTAAGGAGGTTTCTATGAACAAATCACCGTTTGGCTCTACTATCGAAAAAACAAAAAAGAAATATTCGGTCGTCACGCTTTTCTATAAACCGTCTGGACATCCGGAAAAATCCATCGTCACCAAAATAGCTCCGGAATTAGGAAGCAATCTGTTCTCTCTGACCTACGGCAAAGAGGATATTATTCTGTTCGAAAAGAAGCTTCTTGAGTCATGCGGATTCACCGGCAATTTTCCGTTGTTTCCAACGCCGAATCGGGTAAAAGATTTTACCTATACGTGGCAGGGGAAACAGACGCTTCTTAAAAAGAGGGGACACATTATTGAACTTCATGGGCTGGTGTTTGACGAACCATGGAACTATCTTCCTCCCAAAGTAGGAAAAAATTCCGTCACCTTCGCGACATTCATTGAAATTACGAAAAAATCACCACTCTATGAAGCTTATCCGTACGCTTGTAAACTGAGCCTTGAGTATATTTTATACTCAAATAGAATTCAGGTAAAATACACTGTGGTAAATAAAGAAAACAGTTCTCTTCCGTTTGGGTTTGCACTTCACCCGTATTTTAACCGGCTATCCGGCAACGACAAAACGTTTGTATGCGTTCCGGCCAGATATTGGATGGAGTCGCCGAAAGCTACCTTATTGCCATCGGGGAAACTCATTGACGTGGCCCAAAAACCGTATGACATACGAAAACCCGCGGCCGTCGGATCGTTAACACTTGACCACGTCTATACGGGATTAATACCGAAACAGTTCCCGTACATCGATTACCAGACAAAACAGCTGAAAGTTCACCTTATAACCACCAACGACTTTACCCATGTCGTGGTCTATACAGGTCACCCGAAAGCGGTCTGCATTGAAAATCAAACCTGCTCGACCGACGCACATAACCTGTGGGCGAAAGGATTGAAAAAGGAATCACACCTCATCGTCATTCCGAAAGGCAAAAAACATACCGGAAGCATTATCTACAAAATAGAAAAATACTAAAGGGAGACAGGGTTTTTGTTGACAAAAGGGGGAATAATCAGTAGAGTTTGAATCATTACCTATGGATATAAAAATGCTGAAAACAATTACCGATAATTTCGCAAAAGAACTACGCGATGCGGATGCCGGTAAAAAAACGAGTCTTCCGTTTATCGTCCATCAACTGTCAAACAAACCGCTTGTGAAGGAAAGGGAAGTGTTTCAGGTCATCAAAATCGGCGGATCGATCCTTCAAAAATCAAATGTATATTCCGACAATAACGCTATTATCATTAAAACACTCGAAGAAGAACATCTTCCGGTCATGACAACCAAAGACGTATTCCTTTCCGTGATCGATAAAAATATCAGTCCGAAAACAACAGTATTGGCTCTTAACTTTGCCTATCCCTTAAAACCGATCTTCTCAAACGGTAAACTCGATGGTGAATTAGACAGGGGAGTAAAAGAACATGCGTTTCAGGGATTAGTCGGTCAGCTGGTGGGAGAAACAATCGAACGCTATATTCAAAGCAAATATGGGAGGGTAATCCGCGTTTCCATCGCAAATGATACAATCTGTTTAACTCTTGCAGGACTTACAAAATATCCCGCAAACACTATCGCAGGGGGCATTGTCGGTACCGGCATGAACTTTGCCGTGTTTTTGGATAAAACACATCTTGTAAATCTGGAAGCGGCGAACTTTAATAAATTTTCGCAATCGGACGAAGGGAAACAAATTGATATGCAGTCAATTACACCAACTGAACATCTGTTTGAAAAGGAAGTTTCAGGCGGCTACCTGTATCATCATTTTAATATTCTTCTTGCTAAGAATCAGATTAAACACCCTACCATTGAAAATACCGAGCAACTCGATCGGCTCGCGCGAGGAAATATTCAAATGGTTTCAGCTTTAGCAAGAGGATTATTTGAACACTCGGCGTCTCTTGTCGCATGTCAGGTTGCGGGAATGGCAGAATTCAAAAAATGCGACATGACATTTGTCATGGAAGGAAGTCTTTTCTGGGTCGGCTGGCAGTATAAATCAATGGTGGAAAAATACGTCTCCCAGTTGACGAAATACAGCATACAGTTTGAAGAAATCAAAGACTGCGGCATCATCGGCGCCGCCAAACTGGTCACGTAACATTGTATGGCCACGTATACCTTTCCTCCGTCGTTTATTTTTGGCATAGCCGATGCTGATTTGCAGGTCGTTGGCGAAACATACCCCAGAACGATAGAAAAATCTCAACAGACCATGTGGGATACCTTTACCGCAACATCTGGTAAATGCTATCACAACACACGCCCCGGCGTCGGCGTTGACCGCTATCACCGGTGGCGGGAAGATGTCGCACTCATGCAATCGCTGGGAGTGAAACACTATAGAACGAGCATCTCGATGTCGCGGATGCTCAAAGAAAACGGGCAGGTAAATGCAAAAGCGGTCAAATGGTACAGAACGTATCTTAAATCGTTAAAAAAAGCCGGAATAACCATTTACGCAACCTTATATCACTGGGAGTTACCGCAATATCTTTCGGCAATCGGCGGGTGGACGAATCGTAAATCGGTCGACGTATTTACACAGCACGCCGCTGCCGTTGCGAATAATCTGGGGGAGTATATCGATGAATATTTTATCCTCAATGAACCATGGTGCGCCTCCATGCTGTCGTATCATCTTGGTATACATGCGCCGGGCGAACAAAATCTCTGTCGAGCGCTTTTGGCAGCCCACAACCTTCTTCTTTCTCAGGGATCGGCATACGAAGCGCTCAGACAAATTGATACGCAGGCAAAAATAAGTACCGTCGTCAACGTCGAAACTTCCTATGCAAACTCTTTGGATCCAAAAGATATTGATGCTGCACGAAAAGCCGATGGATATTTTAACCGGTGGTTTCTGGATCCGTTATTCTTAGGAAAATATCCAAAAGACATGGTAGATCTCTACGGCAAAGATATGCCAAAGGTAACTTCCGCGGACATGAAAACAATAGCAATCGGAAGTAAACTTTTCACGCTCGGCGTCAATTATTATTGCGGACGGTTAAACCGCGCTGATTCCAAATCCCTGCTTGGATATTCGGCGAAAAATACATCCGGTGCACCAACCAACGATCTGGGATGGCCTATTTTTGTTCCTCCGTATTACCCCGAAGGACTCTACGACATACTTCAGCAGGTATATTTTTCCTATCGATCCAGCGGCCTCAAACGGCTCTATATTACGGAAAACGGTATGGCGCTGGAATCGAAACGAAGTGGAAACGAAAAAGTCATAAACGACGCACCGCGCATAGCATATTTCCGACAACATCTTGCTCAGGTCTATAAAGCGATTCAACGGGGAATTCCGGTTTTGGGATATTTTGCATGGACGCTTATGGATAACTTCGAGTGGGCTGAAGGATACAGACCCAAATCCGCATTCGGCATGGTGTATGTGGATCGAAAAACCATGAAGCGCACCCCCAAACAAAGCGCGCTGTGGTATGCCAAAGTCATGAAAACAAATTGTATGTCTGCCTTGAAAGATATCACCCAAAAAGAATACCTATGAAATCAACGCTCGTGGAACAATGTTACAAACGTTCTTTAGCCGGCTTAAAAGAAAATACCGCTGAGGAAGGATTGCTCGCAGCATCTCCCGGAGACGCCGAAAGTCAAGCCAAACTCTACACCTCTCTTTTTAGCCGAGATGTGGGCGTAAGCTCTCTCGGTATTTTGACATCAGGCGATACGACGCTTCTTCACGCTCTCGAACAATCCCTTGCAAACCTCGCAAATGCCCAATCTCCCCGAGGCCAGCTCCCGTTCCACATCCGCCCGCAGGAAAATCTCATCCAGTGGTGGATGCCCGGAACGATTGACAGTACGCTCTGGTGGGCCATTGCGATCCTTGAGCATCTCAAATATACAGGAAACACGTCATTTTATTCCCGCTATAAAGAACAACTGGAAAAGGCATTTGTCTGGCTTACCTATCAGGATACGAATAATGATTATCTTCTCGAACAGGGAGAATCGTCGGATTGGGCAGATGAAATGCCCAGATTCGGTATCGTCCTTTATACGAATGCGCTCTGGTACTGGCTCGTACGGCTTCGCATTGAAGTGGAGAAACGAAACGACCTCAAAGAGGTAAAAGAACGCATTTACGAAGGCGTCAATACCATGCTGTGGGTGCATAAAAAAGGCGATTCAACCATCGCGTACTTTCCAGATAACGCATATACGAGAACGCATCCGTTTGCCGTTAATATGATTGAATACACCAATACCCACGCCGTATATTTACCGTATTACCTCGGATACCTTTCCCACAAATCCTTTGAAATGCGCTGCGACGTCTACGGCAACATTTTAGCGTGCCTTTCGGGTCTCGCCGATGACAAAAAACAGGAACAAATTGTCGATTTTATCATCCGCTCGGGAGCAAATATGCCGTATCCGGTAAAAGCAATGTATCCGCCTATCTATCCGGGAGAACCCGACTGGCGACCCTACATGGCCAAGGGGCGCCAAAATTATCCTTGGCAGTACCACAACGGCGGCATTTGGCCTTATATCGGCGGTTTCTGGGTCGCGTTGTTAGCAAGAATTGATAGAAAAAGGGCAAAACAGGAACTTAGTAATCTCGCGCGAGCGAACGCCCTCAATAACTGGGAATTCAACGAATATCTTCACGGACAGCTCGGTACTCCTATGGGCATTCCGCTGCAAACATGGAACATGTCAATGTACCTTTTTGCATATCATGAAGTGATGAAACGCTGAGGAATACAGGTACCTTTGAACCCACGCGAGAATTATAGGGAAAAACATCAAATTATAGGCCCTTGCTATAGGATAAATCAGCGCTTACGTCGTTTTGTGGTGAAATTTTGCGTGGATTTCTTTCAGTTGCGGATTGGTGACGTGCGTATAAATCTGCGTGGTCGACACGTTTTTGTGCCCCAGCATCTCCTGAATGGCCCGAAGATCAGCCCCGCCGCTAAGAAGATCAGTTGCAAAACTGTGGCGAAGCCCGTGCGGCGTAATTTTTACGGGTAGACGGGCTTTTTTGACGTATTTTTCCACCAGCCGCTGCACGCTTCGGGCGGTAAGCCGAAGCGACTCCGCTTCATTTTGACCAGGATCCGCTTTTTTGCCGGCATAGCGGATGAAAAGCGCCGGTGCGTCGTCCTCACGACTATCAATATACCGCTTGAGCCAGCTTGCTGCGGATTCGGAAAGAAATACCACACGGGCCCTGCGTCCTTTTCCGATAACGCCGAATTCCTTGCGTTCAAAATTGATTACATCGCGATTCAATCCGACCAGTTCCGAGACGCGAAGGCCGGTCGAAAAAAGCACTTCCAATATGGCCTTATCTCTCAGTCCGTCGGCAGTTGAAATCTCCGGCATGTTCAAAAGCCGGTCAATCTGCTCGCGCTCCAGAAATTTTATCGAATGGCTTTCGGCTTTGGGCAAATCGATTTTTTCCGGCGCCACGACGGCAATATCCCGTTTGAGAAGGTACTTAAGAAAACTTCTGATGGCGATAAGATGATAATTTTGTGTTACGCGTTTAAGCGTCATATCATGCTCATCGACATAACGCGAAAGGTAAAGGCGGTATTGCCGGATCGATTCTGACGTTATGTCCGAGGGCCCAATAGTTTTCACGGTTTTCACACCGGCAGGGGAGGGGGGATAGCACGCCAGAAAGGCCCGAAACCTCTCCAAATAGTGCGCATAGTTGCGAATTGTCAGCTGGGAAACATTCCGTTCAATTTCAAGGTATTCAAGAAAGTCTTTGATAAGGGCTGCTAAATCCATAACGTGAATGAATTTGACTGCATTTTACGATGACAAAGTGGCGTCGTAAAATGCAGTTCGGATTGTGAGACGCTTTCATAAACGTCTCTACAATCCATAATGTGCGACATCATCGGATTTGTCAACACGGCGTTTTATCTTCGTTAATTGAACGACGAAGCCGACAATAAAGATAATAAGAAACGGCAAAATTGGGATGAAATACCTCACTTCGTCAAATACGACATATCCCATGAGACTTCCGAATGTCACAAGACCCCAAATGGTCATGCGTCCGAACGAAGTTTTTGTGGTTATAAACCGCAAACCAACACTCGCAAGAAGCAATGCTCCGACAGCAATAAGGAGGATATCGGAACCAAAAAGAACGTGCCGCCAAAATGACGCCAGCCGCGCGTTCAACGTCCATAACACTAAAGGAGGCATCGCGTGGGAAAAATACATCATGTGATACTGCGTTATAGATAAACGTTCGGTAATAATCTGAAATGGCCCGTGGGATGGATAGAAAAAGAAATTCGGATGCAAGAGATCAAACACGATCGCGAAAGCCGCAGCTACATATAAAACCGAAATAAATATTCCTCCGCGTTTTTGTTTCGGTACACTGAAACCACGCACTATGATGGATAAAACAGCTAAAACCGCAAACCAAAGTCCGTTTAATTTCACCGCCGTCACCATGGCACAACTGGCGCCCCACAACACCAATAAACCGATATTTTGCGTATGCGACTTTTGCTTCTCATAGCGGGCCATAAGAAACATCGACGTAAGCTGAAAAAACAAAAACATGGTATCAGCAAATGCTATCACGCTTACGTTTTGCACAACCGGATTTAGACCCAAGAATATACCTGCAAAGAACCCGGCGATACCGCTTGAGGTTACTTCATATGCCACAACAGACATAGCGACAATACTGAGCGATCCGAAAACGGCTGATGTCAACCGCGCATCATGAAGATAGCTGTACTCTTTAAGAGTCGTCGGCATGGGTTTTCCTTCAAGCGGCCGGTAATGATAATAAATATACGGCGGATATGCGAGAAACGAAAAGTCGTGATGCCCGAGAATTGCCAGCGAGACGCCATAGATCCATTTCGCACCGTTAAAATTTGCATAACCGCCAAACTCATCCCAAAAAGGATCTTTCCATTTGCCTTGTAAAAAAAACGGTACGATACGGGCGGTACCTATCCAGTACATCTCATCTGCCACAAAAGGCGGGGAATTTGCGTTAATCTGACGCCCTAAATACACCAAAGCCACTATGCCGATACATACATATATTGCATACCACCAGAGTCGTTTCATACGTTTAGTGTACAATACTTGAGAGTTGATATACTTATTGTATGAAACTTGGTATTAAACTCAATGCCGACGCGGCGTCCTTCACGCGTTTAGCCAAAACGAACGCGCCGTTTGCCGAAATCTGGTTTAACGTAAACGATTATCGCCGGTATGAAGCGCTGTTTGAAGAGCTAAACCGCAGGCGCGCGAAAATCGGACTTCATTTCTGGGGACTTCTTCCTAACAACATATCGCCGAATATTGCATATCCGGATTCTGATATAGCTAAAAAAAGTATGGACCTTATGCGCCAAACTCTAGATATCGCCGCCCAGCGGAAATGCTCATACGTAAACATTCATCCCGGATCCGCAGCTGTGCTTCACGTCAACTATGATACGCAACAGTTTGATGTTGTTCAAAATCCGGTTGAGACTGATGTGGCAATCCAAACATTCCTCGAACATGCGATCAAAATCCATGAATACGCAAAAACCAAGGGTGTCATTTTGACCGTTGAAACGGTCCCTGCCCGCATCACTGATGGCTGGTATAATGCCAAGGCACGCCTCAAACCCAAAAACGCCTATGAACTACCGGCAAGAGCGATCATTCAAGCTTCACAATCCGGCCTCTTTGTAGCCAACGACTTTTGTCATACGGCGGCAAACGTTATCAGCAATGATTCTGACGCCGTGTGGACCTTCTTAAGAGGCACTACCGAGCTCTTGGCTCCCAAAACGCGTCTTATTCATCTCGGGTTTGTTATGCCGCCGTATAACGGCACCGATAACCACAACTCACTCGATAATCCGATTCTTGAAACCTCAAAGGCCGTTCCAAATAAAAAACAAATGATTGAACTTTTGAAGCTTTTCAAAAACCGCAATGATATCTTCATATTGGTGGAACCAAAAGACCGCCATGAAACCAACTATTTTTTAGCCAAAGAACTCATCTCTTTGGCGGAACGTTTATAAATCACCGACTGTCCAAGCCGAAAAACCTAGCCTCAATTGTGAGCCCCTGTAATGACCTAGAATGACTTAATTGCGGCCTAGCTATATAGTTCATCATCTCTGTTATAGAGGAAAAATGAGCAAACCGATAAAAGTGGCTTTTTCATAAAAACCGGCAAACAGAAACAAGCATTTCATCCATACGTACTGAAGAAAAATATGTGGGACAAAATTGAGGGAAATGATACCGATATATATTCACAATAATGATGCGAATTGTTTGTTGTATGGAATGCACGACATGAAGCAAGCAAAATGAGACCACTTCCGGTGTTAGCCTCACCAGACGTCGTAAAAGTATTATTGTACGACATTATGGTAATAAGCGCCCTGCCGTCCTTGGGTGCTAATTTTTGACAATAATCGAAAACACTTTTATGGCGTGTATTCTCAAGGGAATACAGCGAGCCTCACCCCGAGCTTCCGGCAAAAAAGGGTCTTCTCCTGTTATTTATCAATTCTTTCAATGTTAAGGGCCAATGGTGCAGCCCAAGAGAGTCTTTATAACCCCTCTTTCGGGTTTTATCGACGAGGTCACAGTTAGCGCATTATTACGCTCTATATGATTAATTCTGAGGCTAAATATCACGTTTTTATCATAGCCCCCAAACCACTAGAATGTAGTGTTTAGAGCATATTAATAATCTAAAACAGCGATTTTAAGGCTGACTATTATGCTATACCCGAGATGTGAATATGATGCGATATTCATTGGAGTTTAATTTAGCGCATTGATACGTTCTAAACGACTATTTTTGAGGCTAACTAACGCTATGTATTGATATGAAAGACGTCGCTATTTAGGGCATAAGAGCAAGCTAAACGTCTATTCTACCCTCAATCATGCAGGCTATGTTTCAATACGTTCTTGCACATACCCACACAGAATGTAAGAGTTTGCTTTTCGGGTGTTTTTAGGGCTTTCATATGCGCCAAACGGTGTATTTTGAGGCTGATAATCGACAAAACATTTCTGCCGTATAGTTTTGTTTAGAGCGTAGTGACAATCCGGAATGATATAAATACGCACACATTGTGTACTCAAGAGAGACGGATACCGTATGGTACCCGTCAAACACAGGGGGGGTACGCTGCGCTACCACGAAGGGCAGCGTGAAATGAACAGCCTTATTTCGTGAAAAATATTATCCACATCCGCTTCGCCAAGCATGTACACATCAAACTATAGGACTATTATAGGCCACATATATACCCTATAGTTTTACTACATCAAACTATATCACCCTTCGGCTTCGCTCAGGGTGAACTACTTCCCTCTCCTCTACTTTCATGTCCTTAAAAATTTCCCCGCCAATGAGTCGCTAACAAAACAATAACAAAAACAATACTGCACAAAGAAAAAAATTCAATGACGGTTTTTTTATACAGTTTTTCGACAAGATACTGCTGTGCCATGCCGACCATGCCATAGAAGCTGGTGGTTAAAAAAAGAACCATTAGGGTCGACGGGGTCGGTAAAAATGAAAATAACCACCCAAGCTCAGAAAGCACAACGGTTATGGCAATCGTTAATGCCCACACTCGCCTACTCACCTGTTCCTCAAGAACAACCGACCAGAGCGATTGAAATACAAGAAAAAAACTGATGAGTCCAATAAATAGCGCATTGATATAAAAAGGAAACCGAAATGCCATAACAGTCTGAACCAGCAAAAAATACGTCGTCAAAGTCAGAAGATACCCGACAGAGTGGGCCGCACGAAGAAGTGCAATTGTTCTGTCGGCAGCAACGTTATAAATATTTTCAGTCAAAAGAAGTGCATACATACCGACCGCGTACAAAACGACAAACGGGATGCGCGTAAGCCAGCGGACCGGCAATAAAAAATAAAAAAGAGCGACCGCCGCCGTAAATAAAGTCGGCAGAAGTAATAATGTAAACCATTCGATACCTCTTAAATCTTCTCTCAGTGCTATCGCAGATACGACGTAGGCGAATACCGATAATGCGAGCGTAATCGGATAGCGCGTCTCAACGGGGACCAGTTGCGACAAGAGTAAACCGAACGCCAAAACTATCGTCGCGACGACAAACTGCTGGCGTTTGGTGAGCGCCAACCGGTGATCCCACCTGACTAATTTTCGTTGCAATTCAGTAATAGGTTTCATTTAGTTTTGCGCATTCGTAAAAACGTGTTGCACATCATCGAGAGATTCAAGTTCATCAACAAGCTGCTCCAGTTTCGTCATCTTGGCATCGTCAAGCGGGACGACCGTCACTGGTTTCATAATTATCTCCGTATTGTCTATGATAATGTTTTTGTTTACCAGTCCCTGTTTCACTGTAAGGAGTGCGGCAACGGTTGTATAGACTTCAAACATATCGGTTGTTTCAACAACGTCGTTGGCGCCGGCCTCAAGCGCCGCTTCAAACAATGCGTCATACGTAAGATTTTCTTTCGGAACGGTCAAAATTCCCACCCGCTCAAAAAGATAGGATACGGCACCGGGACTTGCGATGGTTCCTCCCGTCCGATCAAGAAGATTCTTAATTGCCGAAACGGTACGTTGACGGTTATCGGTTGCCGCTTCTATAATCATCGCCACTCCATGAGGTGCATACCCTTCGTAGAGAATTTGTTCCATACTCGCTCCCCCGCCGCCGGCGCCCTTTTCAATCGCCCGCTCAATATTGTCTTTTGGCATATTGACTTCATGAGCTTTTTCGATGGCAAGACGAAGCCGAAAATTATGCGCTGGGTTACCGCCGCCGCCTTCGCGAACGGCGATCGTTATTGCACGCGCCGCTTTGGTAAACGCCATGGCTTTTATAACGTCTGTCGTCGCCTTCTGATGTTTAACCTTTGACCATTTTGAATGTCCCGACATAAATTCTTATTGTACTTGCTCTCTTGACTTTTCTCAAGAAATCGTTACACTTTCCCCCATGACCGATACGTCCCTGCCGGCTTCAGCAGTAACCGCTGCCCTCTCACAAAATTGGAAAGAGGCAATCCGCATAAATACAACGATCCTGAAATCCCGCAAAGATGATGTGGAATCGCTCCTCAGGCTCGCGTATGCATATAGTAAAACCGGCCAATTATTGCTCGCAAAAAAAACATATGAAAAAGTTCTCGCGGTTGACCAGTATAATCATATCGCCCAAAAAAATATCAAAAAACTTTCGACCCTCAAAAAAAAGAACATCATCGCAGGAACCAACACCCATGTTTCACCTATGATTTTCTTGGAAGAACCGGGAAAAACAAAAATTGTTGAATGCATTGATCTTTCGGCGGCTCCAACACTTTCTTCGCTTTCCGCCGGTCAGGAAGTATTATTGAAAGCTAAAAATCATTGTGTGGAAATACGGACCCATCAAAACGTCTATCTGGGGGCACTTCCTGATGACATGTCTTTTAAGTTAAATAAATTATTATCCGCCGGCAATACGTATCAAGTGGTCGTAAAAAGCGTCGATAAAAATTCACTCAAAGTTTTGATCCGTGAGCTTACCCGAGGGAAACGATTTGCCAATCAACCATCATTTACCAGCACAACAAGCTACATTCCGTTTGCACGGGGCGGCTCATCAAATCTGGAAGGCCCCGATATGACGCCGACCGGTGAAGACGGCGATGCGGATGCCACTGAAGAATCTCAAGATTCCTGAAAACGCTTCGTTACGGTTGAAACCGCGCAGCGTACTCAGTGCCTATTAATACCATTAAATCCGCACGATTTTGGGAAGACGAGATATTCGTTTGACATTTAAACAGGTCCGCAATCATGTGCGCAGTTTTTGATGAAAGAACAGGCGCAGTTCCATACAGTTGACACCGTGATACGGCAGGTTCTTCGTTGCTTACCGCGACGACAAGAACACCCATTGCCGAAACTAATCGAGCGGCTCGATTGGCCAGATCCGGCACCTGTGTCGTATTATAGAGGGCTACACTCACGCGTTCTTTGCGGATCGTTTCGTCTTCAAAAACACCTTTCAGGACCAAATCGACCTGATCAGGATCGATATGTTCTCTCGTTGTTTGGTCAGGCAACACCTGTTCCTCGGTAATATCTTTTTGGGAAAGATCGATAACGGTCATATTGTCCAAAGACACCGAAGTGATGTTTCGCATAAATGAAATAAATGAAGTAATCGGCATATTAGAACGGTACAATCCGGAAAATAACTTCCCTACCGATGCCAGCGAAAAAATGCTCTTCCCGTACGCAACGCTGTCGTGCACGTGAGGCAATTCCTCTGAGTTTTCGCCGATATACCATGGAATTGACAGACCGAGCGTGTCCCCGACGCTTTCGCTCATAAGCGAACGTTCTGTCGTGTCGATAAATCCCAGTTTCCAAAGCGATTCCAGAGAATACTCACCATAACCGTGAATCGCGTCAATAAAGTAATCAGAGGGAATGATAAGAACTGTTAACGTGTGGTCTTCCCTATCGTACGACCAGACGGATACGGGAGAACTTGCGATGACCACTGTCTCACGCGGATAGAATGAATGGTGCAATCCACTCACGATACCCATGATGACTATCAAAAGGAAAATAAGCGCACAAATGATAACGGTGGTACCGAATCGATTGCCCAATCGGCGTCCTAAACGGGCTCTCTTCATTACCAATCTTTTTTGCCTTTTTTAATGATCTCTACCTGCGGGGGCGACCACGAAGTGCTCCCAATTTGTTTTTGTGCACGTTTTTCCAAATCTTTTTTCTTTATTTTTTTACTTTCCCCTTTATAGAAACCGCCAAATGCCATATGTCCCTCCTTCAGCTATTGTAAAGCCATTGTTTTTTACAATCAAGAAATGAATTTTTCGCAATGCTGTCACGAATTTCATTCACCAGCCTCTGTATAAAATAAATATTATGAATCGTCGCAAGCCGGTAGGCTAAGAGCTCGCGTACGTGGAAAAGATGGTGAATGTACGCTCGGGAGAAATGTTGACACGTATAACAGGCACAATCTTCTTCAATGGGTTTTGTATCCTGTGTACATTGAGTTTTACTAATATCAAGTTCATATCTTTTTGTGTTCGGGTTTATCTGCCGCACGTATAACTTTCCCATCCGCGCCAATCGGGTCGGCTGGACACAATCAAACGTATCAACCCCCGCTTCAACCAGAGCAAAAATGTCATCGATCTCCCCTACTCCTAAAAGATGGCGGGGTTTGTCCTCAGGCAAAAGCGGAGAAATCCAGTGAAGAACGTCAACCATCTCCTTTTTACTTTCTCCGACCGAAACGCCACCGATTGCGATTCCGTCAAAATCCATAGAGCGTATGAATTTTGCAGACTCTTTTCGTAAATCCTCATAGACACTGCCCTGAATAACGCCATAGAGCGCCTGATAGTTGCCCTTGCGGGACTTTTCTGACAATGACACATGAGCTGCAAGACTTTGCTTTGCCCACACGTGTGTGCGTTCCATAGCCTTTTTCGCATATGCATGCGTCGTGGGGTATGGTGTACATTCATCAAATGAAATATGTATGTCAGAACCAAGGATATGCTGAATTTCCATGGATTTCTCCGGTGTAAAGCGATGCTCTGAACCGTCCCAATGCGACGTAAATGTGACGCCATCATCATCTATCCGGACAAGCTCCCCTACCGGACGATAATCATCAGGATACACATGTTCTTTTACCGCCACGTGTTTGCTGACGTTTTTTGTAAATTTTTCCCGATCCAAAACTGCAGATTCAGAAATAGCTATATTGACGTATCGCTTTTGTCCCAACGAAAACACCTGAAATCCACCGCTGTCGGTTATAAGCGGCTTGTTCCAGTGCATAAATGAGTGGAGTCCGCCAAACTTTTGAATAACGTCTATTCCCGGCCGTAAATAGGCGTGATACGTGTTGACGAAAAACAATTGAACACCAAGTGTATGCAATTCTTCGGGGGTGAGGCTTTTTACCGTCGCCTGCGTCCCAACGGGCACAAACGAAGGCGTTTGGATGTCACCGTGCGGCGTATGGATAACGCCTGTTCTGGCGCGGGATTTGGAATCTTTATGAAAAATCTCAAAAGAAAAGCTCATCGTTCTATTTTATACGGGCCGGCTGAAAATAACCACGTCATTATATAGGAAAGAGGCGTTTCAGATGTACTGTGGTTTTGCTTACGATACGCATCAAGAACCTGCAGTAAAACCTGACTACCCAAAAGATTAGGTTCCTTTATCGTATATAATTCATGCTCAACGCGCGCCCTCGGTGAAGGATATCGCATATAAAATACGGTAACGGCGACATCCGTCATTACAGTGTTATGTATTGAAAAATTTTCTCCGAATATCAGTTTCCCGAATCCTTCAACGCATGAACCGAATTCAGGCACAAGAACGTCCATAATACCCAAAGGGACAGCCATACGGAGAAATAATTGGCTGTCATAATCATTCAGTCTCGTAAACAACCGTACAATTTCCGACGTCAAAAATTTGTTTTCCCGACCGAACACCGCTTGTTCCGTCTTTTTTTCCTGAAATAATGATAAAAGTTCTGTTTTATATTTTACCCACCAATCTCCATACAACAATTCACCAAGCGGCACTTGTTGATTTGTTTTTCTGTACGCACCTAAATGTTGAGTTTTTTCAGCTATTGCCCGAAGTCCTGCATGGACGGCCTCTTCTATCGTTTGATATTTTGGCTCTTTAATATTCTCGGGATGTACAAAATCTGCCTGCATATGTAAATACGTTTGTATAGGCAGAGCAATCCACTGCGATGAACGAAATGATTTTACCCGAGGTAATCCGGTATATCCCTCCGTTGCTTCCGGATAAAAATATGTCGGAATGAGACCATTCATTGAATCTGACATCTGAGGGCCGACCCGAAAATCCCGCTCATAATCGGTAAGATGAATCGTAAAATCCGGAAGCTTCAAAGGGTCATCACTTATATCAGACAAACGGATTTCCAGAACGGACTTATGGACATACCTGACATGACGGACAGTAACCATCGTTTGCGGTTTATCTTCATCGTCTAATTCCATTATCCCGCAAAAAACTATGTCTTTATCGTTACTCTTTATCGATACCTTCTCAAATATGTGCCCTGCTAACATATTTTCATTGAGTAATGCAGGTAATACTCTATTCTCAAGAAGCGATCCAAGCGGCTCGGACAGTGGCAGCTTCCGGTCGATATCCATCATATCCGGCAAATCGCGAAAAAGTTTTTTATGGAGCTTTGCTACCACTGTATATTGTTCAGGACCTGATATTGCAGCGCGAAAACTTCCCCCGTTCCCCCAGCCGGTAAACTCCAAATTATTTGCCTCAAGCATCGGAGTTTCAAACTGTGTAAGTAAGCGCGAGTTCCATCGCGGTTTCGATTTGAGTATCGCCAGATCAAGTAATGTATTCAAAAACAATGCATCATCTACCATATGATCGAATTTTTTGTTTCCATACCCCAAATCAATCTCCAGTGCCATGTGGTTAAAATACGTCCGCAACTCATCTTGTAGCGGTGCGTACACAAGACTGCTTTCCCCTTCTGCCAGAAATTGCAACTGGTCGCCAGTTTGAGAAGACGCAGCATATCGCTCTTCGGGCAATATCCAAAATGCAACCGGCGCATTCACCCCAGTTTCAACATTTATCATATAAAAATCCTTTCCCTTTCACTGCCAGAATCGCTCTTTTTGATATATTCAAATCTACGCACTTTTTGCGAAGGCGGGAAATCAATTGGTCAATTGCCCAGTCAGAATATACATCTTCCCAACCGTCACCCCAGAGAGCCTTGGCTATATCATCGCGATCTACGAGCGTTCCCGATTTTTCTACCAGAAGACGTAAAACAGACCGCTCCTTTGACGATAAAAACGAATCAATGGGAACGTCTCCTAAGAGAATATGACTCTGGGTCAGATCAATATTTTTCGCCGGACGCTGAAGGGATTCCACATAGCGGCCAAAAATCGGTATTGTGATGTAAAGATGGTGCCCGCGAGCTTCAAGCCAGCCCGTATCCTTCAGAAACTTGATACTTATCGCCTCATCCGACGTAAAGTCATTTGCGCCAATGGTGATTTTCAAAAGCGCTGACTGTTCGCAGGGCAACAGTCCGTCAAATATGCTTTTCATCTTAATGTGCATCATGTCATGACCCAGTATTTTTCGAATGTCGGTCGAGCCGGTGTCCCGAACGTAGCGCACGGCCTGCTTAAGCGGAGTAAAATGACATTTGGTTTCAAGAACGATTTTTCGCTTTGTCGATTCATCCATGTTGACTCTCCATGCTTGTACCCACGACTCCAAAAAATACCTGCTCGCGGCCTCGTCAGGTAGACTGTCAATGCGGGTATTTTGTAAAAACGTTGACGTATATGTAAGGATGGAGCTTACGGTCGGATGAAGAAAATTTATATTAAAAAAAAGTACGTAGGAAATGGTGGACCGTGCGGCCTGACGCTTGCGCAAAAAGTGAAACAGCGAATCAGACTTGCCTATAAGAAACCGGTCAAGACCGCAAATCCAATAAATCGGCGTTTTATTCGATTTCTCGTGTTTTTGAAATTCAGCCTCAAGCACGTCAGGATCTTCCAAGTGCCCGGTATCGATGTCTATGAGGACGGGTAAATTCCCGTGAAAATACTTGGCGATGAGATCCTCTCTGTTGCAAAGAGCTTCGTGGCGCCGCAGGGTGATTCCTTTGTGGTAAACGTACACGCTCCCCGACTCCTGAAACTTGGAGATATGGCTCCATGAAGCAAGAAGTGCCTGAAATTCTTCCTCTGAATACGCATCCGAATAGAGTTTTGGCTTCACCATACGTTCAATCCGGCAGGAGGAGAGGAGCATAGCACAGAATTGTCAAATTGACAAGTTTCCGTCAGGATTGTCCGTCAAGCATCAAACCTATACAAAGTATATAAAACAACAACATTCAGAGGAAAATAGTATGACAACGAGATTTGAATCACTAAATATGTCGTCCTCTCCATATCAACTGTATCACATAGATGAAGTGATACTAAATAATTATGGTGATGAGCCGTTTGTGGGCATGCCCCGCAATTTTGACACGATGCGGCTTATTAGTTTGTTTCAATCCGGTGGAGCACTCTATCCCGAAGGAAATATTTTCTTAGATGTAACCAATTACGCGGATCGGGCGGTCGTTACGCTCAATCAAAAGGAAAAACCGCTCGGCATTCCTCAACTTCACGCGAAATTAAACAATAAAGAAGAGCGTATTGCAGCTGAGGATACGAGCGAAAAAACGTGGGAGGTACATGAAGGCCAAATATTTGAAATATGGTTCGGGGAAAGTTCCAAATACGAAGACCGTGATGATTTATTCGGATCTGCTCATATAGTGTGGACAAAGCCTGTCGCGACCACAAAATAACAATATGTTAGCTGAACTATTAAAGATAAAAAAGTTTGAATCGGGTATCGCAGTGGGTGGTCCTGAAAAAGATAAACTCCGTTTTTTTGAAACCACGTCACCGTCGGGAATATCAATTAAGACCGTAGAAGAAGTATCAGTAATCGGCAAAACGATACTCATTCCTATAGAATCCGAAAAATTTCATGATCTTGCAACATACAACTGCACTTCTATGCATATTGCAAAAGGAGAAGAAGGCAATAAGGGAGATATTTTTGAGCGATTGGGGGTAACGATTACCTTTAGTCGGTGGGACTTGCAATCAGGCGACCCCGCATATTCAACAAGCTATTCTGAAGGAGAATCTTACTTAAATATTAGGGTGGCGGGTAAAGAGTTTGATAAAAATTTTGATTTAGCCGGACATCTGCAACAAAAAGGCTGGCAATTTAAAGAAACCGAGCGATAAGGTAATAACACAATCAGCTAGCCACGAGGATTTGGAAGAGTGGAACAAACGGACATACAGAAAAAACATAAGAAGACATATGGCAAACGAAGAAAAATTAAAAAACCAACGACCAATAGTTCTTATGGTAACCGGCCAACAAAAGGAAGGACCCAGCACGTATTCAGGATGGTTGGGCACTTTGTTCGATGAAGCAACGTTACAAGGTGTCACCATAGATGTACTTCCGTTCTCAGAGATAAATGACGAAACATTCAAAACAACTGATTATCCGTTAATTCTCATAGATGCATATTATGTAGAACACAGTTTGGGAGAATCCGTGCAGAAACTGCGACAACTTGCGCCCGAAGCAAGGCTTGTTGTTACCACCGCTTCACCCACATGGCGGCGTGCCCGCGATGTTATGACGGCCGGAGCAAACGATTATGTCCCAAAATCGTCCTATAAAGAAGATATACGAGATATTTTAAAACCAGTAACAATGAAATAAATTAAACTCGGGATTTCGGAAGATCGCAATTTTAACATCTCCTTAACCAAGTCCGTGTTCAATTTTTTGTCATGTAATTTTATGGCTATAGAAACGAAAAATGTCGAAATTACTGTTCCGTGGTATTTTAAACAGTGCCTAACGTGCACTGCTGCCGAAAGGTTTGCGCAACAAAAGTTAAAGGAAAACAAAGATGACCTTCATGACGCAGACGCGACAAAGGGAACTCTCAAAATACATTGCCAAGTAAATTTAGATTTTTCACGAAAACAAGGAGGAGAGGCAGATCCGGTACCAGAAGCAGGACAGCAAAATCCTATTTCTATGTGGGCAGAAATTTTATATGGGCCTCCGGGGCATGAAAGCAGTCGAACAATATACACACCCAGTAAAGACGTAAAATGCCCCGAAGTGACAGCAGCGACTAAATAACATCCCTTACCCCAACCCGTGCTCAATTTTGAGCCGTGTGATTTTCCCCGCTATATCATCCTGTGATACCCCGAATTCAGGTAATAACCGCTCGATAATCGATAGCGATGCTTCAAATTCCGGTTGCACGATGGTCGTGACGCCTAACGACTTCAAGCGCGGCTGGTCCTCTTCGTGATGGGTGCGGCAGATGATTTTGATGTGGCGATTTAAGGTCTGGGCGTTACTTATGATCATTTCCTGCGTGTGCCGGTCAGGAATCGCGATAATGACGGCTTTGGCAAAATCCACCTGCGCATAGTCCAAGACGTCTTTGTCCGCCGGATCGCCGTAGACCACCTGCACCCCTTTTGAACGAAGGAGCGCCACCGTCGCATAGTTATAATCAACGACAAGGTACGGAATCCCCGCCATATCAAGAGCGCGCCCGATATACTTCCCTACTCTCCCGTAACCACAGATGACAATATGATCTTTGATAGGCAGCTCTTCGCGGTTCGGTGATAACTCCGCTTTATTGGAAAATATGTGCGGCATGGCTTTCCCGATCGTCCGGTAAAACCAGTAATACAGCCGGTGACCGTACGAGACCAATGAACTCCCCGCAAACATCGTCAAAAACGTCAGAGCAACCAGAAAAACGTAGCGCTCGTTATTCAAAACTTTCGCATCCATCCCCTCCTTTGCAATGATGAACCCGAATTCGCTCATCTGCGTGACGGCAAGCGCCACCAGAAATGAGGTTTTCCTATGATTACCGAGGTAGCGCGTGAGTCCGAACGTCAAAAACCATTTAATGACCATAACAACGACGACGATTCCCAAAAGAAGCGGAATGATCGGCAATACTTGGCCGATCGGCAAGACCATGCCGAGCGACACGAAAAACACGACGGCAAAAAGGTCCCGAAGCGGCCGGATTTCTGCAAATATCGCATGATTCTGGCTTGTTTCCGATATGAGAAGCCCTGCAATAAATGCGCCAAGTGCTCCTGATAACCCGAGGGCGTACGTCGTGATGGCGGATAAAAATACGATGCCGACCGTAAACAGAAGAAATATTTCCCTGCTATCTATTGCTGCTGCCAAATTCAAAAGAGCCGGAATCCCTTTTCGCCCGAGATACAAAATTACAAGGATGGCCAAACCGGATTTTAATAAACTCAATAAGATGGCGATAACGACAGCTGAAAACGCCACGTTTCCGACCCGCGAAACGGCAACAAGTGTCGGCAGAATTATCATAATGGGAATGACGGATAAATCCTGAATAACCAGCCACCCTGTCGATAACTCACCCGGAACCGTTTCCAGTTCCCCGCGTTCAGAAAGTATTTTCACAACAATTGCCGTCGAGGAAAGCGAACACGCTACAGCAATGTAGAGAGACGGCAGCGGATCAAACCCCAACCAAAGGAAAAGAAAATAACAGGCGAGAATGGTCACGAGTATTTGTGTCGTTACGGCCCACACAAGCGTACCCAGCACCTTCCTGAGCCGGTGGAAAGAAAATTCCAGCCCGATCGTAAACAATAAAAGCGTCACTCCGGCATCTGCTATCTGCTGTAAAAAAGAGGAGTTTGTGGAAGAGGCAAACAGATTTCCGAATAATACGCCTAATGCCACATAACCGATAAGCGGCGGCTGGTGCAGTTTTTTGGCAATGATTCCTCCGACAATCGCGGAGAGAAAAACGAGAAATAAAGTCTCGATGAGGGCGATGCTATGAAAATCCATGGATGGCTCTTCTCATATCATCCGGTATCGGTGCCTCAAAAGCAAGAGGAGTACCGCTAACCGGATGGTGTATCGTCAGTTTCCATGCATGGAGCATTGTGCGTGGTACCCACGTCCTGTCCAAGCGGCTGGTTTTGCGACCTGCATATACCAAATCCCCTACAAGAGGGTGCCGGATATATTGCATGTGGACGCGGATCTGGTGCGTCCGGCCGGTATGCGGGTGAAGTTCAACAAGGGAAACAACTTCATTGGCAGCGCCGTGCTGTCCCGTTGAAACTTTTTTATATGCGGTCACTGCTTCTTTCCCGTCCGGCAACACGCCGAAGCGTTCTCTGTTCCACGGAAGCCTGCCCACCGGTGCCTTAATTTCCCCTTCGGCAGGAAGCACATCGCCGTGCACAAGCGCAAGATATGTTTTTTGCGTCGTTCGATCCTTAAATTGCTGCTGGAGTACGGCAAACGACGTGGGATTTTTAGCGATAACCAAAACACCTGACGTTTCCTTATCAATCCGATGAACGATGCCAGCCCTGCTTTCAAACGTATCTCCCCACGACTGAGTGCTTGCCGGAAGTCCAAGTTTCTTTTCTGCCCAGTCCTGTACTGTTTCACCCTTCACCGACAAAGCGCGGTTAACGACAATGCCGGCGGGTTTATCAACGACGACCATGTCGCTGTCTTCAAAAAGAATGGGTATGTCCATGAAGTTATTTTACCTGCACCACTATTTTTTTCGCGTGCTCGCAGTCGGAACAAAGCGTTGCAGTAGGCAAAATTGCCAGCCTGTCGGTATCAATCATCTTTTGACAGTTACTGCAATACCCGTACGTCCCGTCGCCTATTCGCCCAAGCGCGGCATCAATGTCCGCTAATCTGTTTTTAAGCTCTTCTACCATTGCGGCAAAGCGGTCGTGACTGGACTCTTCACTCGCTTCGCTGTCCGAAGCCGCATTATCATTCACCCGATCAGGGTCGGAAAACGGATCCTGTGCGGATAACTGCGCAATATGGTCATTGGTACGCTTTTTCTCTTCTTCGAGATGTTCCCGTAATTTATTGAGTATGTCGCTTGGAAAGCTTTGCATAGATACCTCCTAGTATACTACCTGGTGATGTTTTAAGTTTAACGAGAATCGGACGAACCAATTCCCTTCCTCCTCCCCGTACGTAAAAAGCGCCAAGTGCTTCTGCAAATAATGCAATAAGCACCCACTGATTGGCGCTTAGGGAAATCCAGTATACACGACTTTCTTTAAAAAATTCAAGTACAAACATAAACAAACTGTACAAAATAAAAAACCACACGCCCACGACTCCATACGGCCACTTTTCTTTTGCGCTTCGTTTTTCGATATAGCTTAAAACAAGAATCATACCGATAAGCATAATAACTTCATAAAGGTCGACCGGATGGCGTCTTCCGATATGACCGACAACGCGGGTGGCCCATGGAACGTTCGCTCCCCTCCCCACCGTTACACCTCCAAGAAAAGATCCTACGAGTCCTATGATAAGCGCCGCCGGAAATGATGATGCAAACGCATCAAGTACGTGACCTAAACGGACTTTTTCGCGCCTGCTTAAAAAAACGAGCGTTAATAGTCCGCCGATAAACGCTCCGTAGAGCGATAATCCCGGCTGGACCCAAAGTGCAAAAATTTTGAGCCATGTTGTTGAAAATAATTGCCAATTCAAAAGCACGAAGCCGACGCGTGAACAAATGAATGAAACGAGCGTTGCATAAAACGTCAGATCAAATATTTTATCCTCGTCCACTCCGTTGGATCGAAGCATCCGCCAGAATAAAAATGAAAAAACGCACCACGAGAGAACCAACAGCACGCTGAAGCTATAGATATGGATCGACCCGATGTGAAAAAATACTGGCATCATAACGGTTAAACTGTATTATATCGTAAGCGAAATATGCCATACCCCGCAAGAGCAAGACCAAGGATAAGTAAAACGTTTCCAATCCCAACGGTGTCGGCTAATACTCCGCCGACGATAACAGGCAATATCCCGACGCCTCCCACGAATGCGGCGAGTACTCCATACACGCGCCCGCGCAAGGCTCCATGTGTTTTTTCCTGAAGCCTCGCGTTTGCCGGAACATCCAGAAAGCTGTTGGCAACACCCAATAAAAAAAACAGAAAAAATTCGATGGGAAATATGACACGCGCGTGATACAGCCAATAAAACTGCCGGACGTGTAAAAGCTGCGCGGTTCCAGCGATAACAAGAAGAATCCATCCTGCTGCATTAACCCCGATATTGATTAATTTCGCCTTGGTAAACTTGTATCCGACGGTTCCCACCCACAACGCGCCAAGAAGAATACCAAGTACAGCCGGTGCAACGATGTATAACGATGCATCACGTATATCGATATGTAATACCTTATCGGCAAACCCCGGCCCGAGCGTTCCTAAAAGTACCATAATAATCTGCGTACCGGTTAACAGCATAATAGAGTCGAATAATTCTTTGGAGCGACTCACGTATTGAACGCCTTCCCGCAATTGATACCATATGCGCGCCAAAAGGTATGCAGGGCTATAACGAAGTAAATACCGGAACCCGACTGTTCCTTCGCTTTGCGAGTGTATACGGGACGACAGCGCCGAGGCGCTTAAAAAGAAAACTGCGATAAGTAAAAACACATAATGGGTACCGAAAACCCGAAGAAGCGGACCTGCCAGAACGGATCCGATAGCCAGACTCGAATAGAATGTCAGTGAAAAAAGACTGTTTGCGGATACTAAGAGATGTTTCGGGACGATCTTGGGGATAAGCGGCGCTTCAGAGGGAACATAAAATTGCGTGATAACCGCATTTAAAAACGTGAGAAAGTATACGATAAAAATCTGGTGAGATAAAAATAAAAGCCCGATAACAAAAAATGACCGGATAATATCGCATGAAACCAATATGCGTCGTTTATCAAGCCGGTCAACGACGGTACCTGCCACCAAACCAAAAAGTACGGCAGGAATGCCATACGCAAGAAATAATGCTGATACCGCAGTATTACTTCCCGTTAACCGATAGACACGAAGCGCGAGAACAAAAAGAAGCGAATTGACGGCAAGCTGTGAACAGATCTGGCCGAACCACAAAAACCTAAACGACGGAATTCCCAGCACCTGAGCATATGTTGATTGAGTTGGCTCGCTGTTTGCTTGCGTTTCCATAGTGCGATACAATAAACAAATGACGGCTACAGCTCATGCATTGGTTGCCGGCGCTATCGTCGCTGCTCTACCGAATCATCCCGAACTCGCCCTTCCGCTTGCATTTACATCCCATTTTATTATGGATGCGGTTCCTCACTGGGATTTCGGAACCAACTGGCGTATGCGTTCGAAATTCACAACCGGATCAATAGCAATTCTTGATACCGTCCTCGGGTTTACAGTAACATATTTCGTGTTTGGAGGAAAGGTACCGCTACTTATATTACTTGCCGCCATGATTTTAGGCAACCTGCCCGACTGGTTCGAAGCCCCGTACTACATATTTTTTGCAAAAAATAAAGGAAGCGGACCAAAAAAAGATGCGGGTTTTTGGGAACGGCTGACCTATGGGATTTATAAAACGGAAAACGTTTTTCACGCAAAAGCACAATATCCGTTGGGACTTATCACCCAAGTTGTGACCGTCGGGTTTTTCATCCTCCTACTCCACCGTTAAGCTTACGAAGATCGCTTCACCCGTATAAGACCTGAACACGGCACGATTTTGACGCCATGCTTTTCAATTTCATCCAAAAGCAAATTCATACCCAAACTGTCGGAACTCATGTGACCGGCGATAACGAGATTGATGTGGTATTTGATTGCTTCTTTCCGGTGTTCTTCGCCTGCATGCATGCCGATAACCGTCCCCACTCCCGCCATAGCAAGCTTTTCATAAATAATGTGTGAGGGCTCAGTGCCTCCGGTAAACTCAATCGGCGCGATTTTTCCGGCACGATTTTTGGGATCGCCGGCAAAAATCATGGGACCTGCTTTTCCCTTCATGGCTTCCTGATATTCCGGTTCATTCTTAAGAACTTCAAGAACTTCCCCGACCGTCTCCGGTTTTGCTTTCAGAAATAATTCTTCCATGTAGGTATGCACAAGATTATCCGTAATCGTGTGCGTACCTATAAATGCAAATCCCAGAAGCCGCGCTGCGTCCACCGCCTGATTATGATTGGCTGGGCTGAATCTTCGCTGCACCTCGCCGATCCTCTCGTGCATAACGCCTTCGGCAATATTAATAGGAACCCCGTATTTAGCCCAAATATCAGCTTGTACATCCATGACTTCGTGAAGCGCCGCAAGCGATCCGCCTTCAGGGTGATGGGATAAAAGAAGGTCTATCCCCTCGCCTTTTTGATTTAAGCGATCGGCAAGAAGAACTTCACTGGCGTTGATGTCGATGCCGGCAAGAATTTTATCGACTTTCAAACTTCTATCGCCCAAAAAAATCCGCGAATCGGTGTAGGGGTTTACTAAATCTTCTTTATCAAATTCCGCCTGCTTCGACTTCGGCAATTCTTCAAATTCTTTTTTCCGGCGGGCCAAAAGTTTTTTAACACCTGCCTCGCCACGCGGATCGGCCTTAATCCCCATCTCGACAGCTTTTTTGTAAATATCACCCAATGTCATCATAGATACCTCCTTATTAATGTATATTTCCTGCCTCGCAGCTTGCCCTGAAAGGAGCGAAGCGACGAACGGGTGCCTAGGGAGGGACTTGAACCCTCATGAAGTGTTATCTTCATAGGTTTTTGAGACCTACGCGTATACCAATTCCGCCACCCAGGCGCGCGTCAGCGCGCGCCTCTCTTACCGGTCAATAAATGACCTTTCCGTTCGGCGGCGCTTCCTTTCCAAAATCCTAAACGGATTTTGGGTAAAAAAAACGCAACAATGGTATTTTACCGTAGAAGGAGGTTATTTACTAGCCGGAGTAGGCGTTCGCTCTACGCCGTAAAAGCGGATGCGGTCGCCGCGGAAGATAAGGTCAATTTCACCTAACGGTCCGTTTCTGTGTTTGGCGATACGCAGTTTGGTCGGAATCTGTTCCCCCCACTGGGTTTGATCCGAATCCTGCCGGTAGAGAAACATAACGACATCTGCATCCTGCTCGATGGATCCCGACTCCCGAAGATCGGAAAGTTCCGGCACTTTGGTGCCGCGGGCTTCCACGGCCCGTGATAATTGCGAACATGCCAGTACCGGAAGCCGCAGTTCGCGGGCAAGATTTTTGAGGCTCTGGGAAATAATCGAAACCTCCTGCACGCGGTTATCATAGTGGCGGCCGGAATCCGCAAGCTGCAGGTAGTCGACAAGAATAAGTCTGACACCCTGCTCCACCTGCAAACGTCGCGCTTTGGTGCGCATTTCAATGATATTCATGCCAGGCGTATCATCGATAAATATAGGCGCCTCGGCCAGCTCGCCCATCGCTTCTGACAACCGGGTAAAGTCATCATCCGACAGCTTACCGGTTTTTAACTTCCACGCATCAATATCCGCCTGAGACACCAGAAGCCGGTCAACCAATTCTTCCTTGCTCATTTCAAGCGAAAAAATACCGACGGGAATTTTCATTTTAACCGCCGCATACTGCGCCATGTTAAGAATCATGGCGGTTTTGCCGGTACCGGGACGGGCGGCAAGAATGATAAGGTTGCTGTCCTGCATGCCGGCAAGCCTGAAATCCAAATCCGCAAACCCAGTCGGCACTCCTCGTAAGCCTCCTGCCCGTTTGTGCAGCTCATCCAACCGGTCAAACGAAGAAGCCAGAGCGTCTTTAATCGGTATAAAATCACGCCGCGTCGCCTGCTGCGAGATGGCAAAAATCTGCTGCTCGGCTTCATCGACAATGGACGCCGCACTTCCTTCATCTTTAAACGCAAACTCCGTAATCCTCGCGCCCACTTCCACAAGCTGCCGTTTCGTATTGTTTTCCTGAATTATCCTGCCATAGCGCTCCGCGTGAGCACTGGTGGGCACAATATTGAGAAGATCCGAAAGATATGAAGCGCCCCCGACTGCTTTGAGTGTTCCGTCGCTTTTCAGCTGTGCTGTGACGGATACAACATCGATAGGTTCATGTGATTCATAAAGGGTGAGCATGGCCGCGAAAATTTTTTCATGCGCTTCCTTGTAAAAATGATTCGGGCGCAAAAATTCCGCGACGTCAACCATCGCGTCTTTATCGAGTAAAATTGCGCCGAGCACCGATTGTTCGGCTACGTCATCATGCGGTGGAACTTTGGGGTCTGCCATATCATCGTAATAAATGAATAGGTTTATCTTATTCTAATACCACTACCTGCATTTCCGCAGGCAGTTTGTCTTTCGAAATAACCAATTTCGGTTGAGGAATAACTGATTCTTTCCCGATTTCTTTCAAAAATACACTGCACGGCGCCAGCTGGGACAATCCCTTCCCCTGCATGTCAGGCCGCCCATAATGCATCGGAATAACGATAGAAGGATCAATGTCGTTAATGACCTGCACTGCCTGTGAAGCCGAAATGGTATAAAATCCGCCAACCGGAACCATAAGGATGTTTACCCCGTCAAGCTCATCGACCTGATCGGCACTCAGTATATGACCTAAGTCTCCTAAGTGGACGATACTTACGCCATCGACTTCAATGCGATAAATAGTATTCTTACCCCGTTCTGCTCCCTTTTTATCATCATGAAACGAAGACGTGCCGACAACGCCGATACCCTTTATTTCGTACTCTCCCGGACCGTGAATGACAAACGGCGAACCTTCTATTTGAGAAACACTGTTGTGATCTTTATGTTCGTGAGAAACGGTTACAATATCCGCCTCCACATGTTTGGGAAACTTTAACCCGATCATATCCGGATCAAACGGATCAGTAACGACGGAAGCGGATTTACCGCGAATACGAAACGATGCATGACCTAAATAGGTAATATCCATAAAAATTAAAAAAGATTACGGTGCTTGCAATTTATAACAGATTTGGCTATGCTTAGCAACACCCAGCCCGAATAGCGGGCGCTGCTTGCTCAAAGGAGTTGCGGGCGGGCCTTCCTGCTCCGGTCTTATTTTTCATTATGAATAAAGATGCAATTTTAGCAACAGTCATCGGTTTTGTGATCGGACTTATTATAACGGCACTCCTCTTGGTAGGGCCTCGAATCGCAACATTTTTGCCAAAAATGAATTTCAAAATACCAACCCTTACACTCATGAGCGGCAAGCCGACGCCGAAGCCTACGCCGACCGCTAAGCCGTCAGCATTCTCCATCGAAAGTCCGCTTGATCAATCGATTGAATCAGAAAATACTCTTCTGGTATCAGGAAGTGCAACAGCAGGAGCAACGGTCGTTGTGCAGGGAAATACTGACGATGCAGTAACAGAGGTAAAGCAGGATGGAAAATTCGCAGGAAAAATAACGCTTACCGAAGGAGAAAATGATATTACCGTAACGAGTATCTTAAAAGATAAATCACAAAATCAAACAGTAACGGTATTTTATACACAGGAACAATTTTAATCATATGTACCAGCGCATTATTCAAATACTCTTGGGCCTCTTCACTATAACGTCCGTCTATGGCGCTACTCCCTCAACCACACCGGCGGCATCACCTTCGGCAACGGTTGAAGAAACCCCCAAACAGCAGGTCATCGATTCAATGAAGGAACGCCTCGCAACCAAAGTCGCGGAACTTCGACAGGTGCAGAAAAAAGCGATCGTTGGAACAGTTAAAGACATATCCGTTTCAACCATTACCGTCGAGACCAAAACCAGTGACGTGAAAATCGAATTAGCTGATCAAATAAAAGTATTCCAAAATATCAAAGGTAAACGCACGGCACTGACGACCGACGATATTAGCCAAGGTGACATGATCGTTGTGTTTGGGGACTATGATACGACTTTGGACGTTCTTAACGCCAAAGTAATTATTATTCAGGATCCGCTCCCCGCGCGCGTGTCCGGCGCCATAACGGATGTGGATAAGAAAAATTATACCGTTAGCGTTGAAACATCTGAAGGACAATCGTATGTGATTGATATAGAAAAAACTACCATTATGTTCGCATATGATTCAGTAAACGGTATTGGTAAGGGAGGATTTTCGAAAGTGGAAATTGGCGACTCGGTTGCGGTTGTAGGCACCGTCGAGCCCAAAAAAGTTAATCAGTTGAGCGGCCTTCGGGTATTGGATCTTGGAAACATAACGGGAATTACTCCAACACCTACGCCGGATCAATCAGCGACGGCAACCGGAAGCGCCACGAAAAAACCAACGCCGAAAGCGACACCCGAAGCGACGCCGACGCCAAGCGTGGCATCGTAAAGAAATGAACGCCCCGAAAAAATACTTCCAGATTCCATCATCGTTGGATGCACTTCTTGTTACGAATCCCACAAACATCCGCTATCTTAGTGGGTTTATCGGCGTCTCCCCCCAAGAACGTGAAGCGTATCTTCTGTTGACCAGAAAAGAAATGTATATATTTACCAGTAGTTTGTATTTGGAACAGGCGTCAAAACTACCATGCGAGGTTATTAAAATCTCAACGGAATTCCCGCTCTCCAAAAAACTTGCATCGCTTTTTGAAAAATTGCATTGTAAAAAAATCGGCTTTGAAGATGTTAACCTGACCGTTGCGGAATTGACAAAACTGAAATCATCAGTAAAAAATGTTTCCTTTCTGCCGGCCCGCGATGTAATTGAAAAAGCCCGCGAGATTAAACGAAGTGATGAAATTGCGTCAATACAAAAAGCGTCTCAACTAACAAATGACTGTTTTCATTTTATTGTTTCAAAACTCAAACAGGGAATGAAAGAATCGGATATCGCATGGGATATGGAAACGTTCTTTCAAAAACATGAAGCCCAAAGCGCATTCTCCCCCATTGTTGCATTTAATAACAACGCATCTATGCCGCATTACTTCACCGGTAACACGGTTTTAACGCCACAAAGTCTTATTCTTCTGGATTTCGGCGCAAAGGTCAACGGATACTGCTCCGACATGACGCGCGTAGTTTTCTTGGGCAGGCCGAAAGATGAATGGGTCATGGCATACGCTGCCGTACTGGATGCCCAGCTGACGGCATTACATCATTTATCAAAAGGTGTCCGGTCAGGAAAACAGCTCGATGCCGTTGCGCAAAAAACTATTAAAAAATACGGCCTGCCGAGCTATTCCCACAGCCTCGGGCATGCGGTGGGACTTGATATACACGAAAGCCCGCGGTTAAGCATAAAACAGGACGCAACGCTCAAACCAAACATGGTCGTGACCATTGAACCCGGCGTCTACAAAGAGGGCGCGTATGGAATACGAATTGAAGATACCGTCTTAATCGGTAATAATGATATCGAGGTACTGACAACTTCATCAAAAGAAATTACGGTACTGAAATAACAATGGATAAACAAATACATGACGCCGTATGTGTGGCTTCATTCCGCTTGCGGGCTGAGGCGGAAATGATACAGGGAATGCTGAAATCCGAGCATATACCCTCGTTTATTTCCGGCGATGACGCGGGAGGCATGTATCCTCCGCTCACGAATGGTATTATGGTATATGTAGCGGCGAAAGATAAGAAAAAAGCATTGGAGGTATTACACATATGATTAAACCACAAACACTCAAAGGATTCCGGGATTTTTTACCGGAAACCACAATCGCCCGTCAGATCGTCATCAATAAAATTAAAATAATCTTTGAACGATTCGGGTTCGATCCTATTGAGACTCCTGCGCTTGAATATGCGGAAACACTCATGGGGAAATACGGATCAGAGGCCGATAAATTACTGTATATATTTGAAGACAATGGCAAACGGAAAGTCGGACTCCGCTATGATCAGACGGTTCCGCTTGCCCGCGTTGTAGCGCAATATCCGGAACTTCCAAAACCATTTAAACGGTATCAGATTCAACCCGTTTGGCGGGCGGAAAACACTCAAAAAGGAAGATTTCGGGAATTTCTCCAGTGTGATATTGATACTGTAGGCACACAATCCCCTCTTGCTGACGTAGAAATTATTGCATGCACACTTTCCGTATGCAAAGAATTGGGATTTAAAAACGTAACAATGAAAATTAATGATCGGCAAATATTTGATCAAATCGGATTATCAAAATCAGCAATCATTACTATAGATAAGCTGGAAAAGATCGGCAAAGACGGAGTACTCAATGAGTTGCGCGCAAAAAATATTGATGAAGCCGAGAAACTCTTTACTGCAATAGAGGTATCGCCAAAAACGGAACGTCTCCAGAAAATCTTTGAAGCGCTCAAACTGTTTGGATACAAAGAAGGAATTGATATTATGTTTGATCCGTTTCTGGCACGGGGCCTCGATTATTACACCAGTACGATTTTTGAACTCAAATCAAAGGACTATGCCGCGGGATCTCTGGCGGGTGGCGGCAGGTATGACAACCTTATCGGACAATTCATTGGTCAATCCATGCCGGCGGTAGGAATTGCATTCGGTTTTGACCGCATGATAGATGCTATGGCGGCACTCAGGCTTTTGCCGGAAATTAAAACCTCCGCACAAATTCTTGTCACTATTTTTTCCGCCGATAAATTAGGTTCAGCGTTAACTCTTACTTCTGCACTTCGTAATAAGGGAATAAACGCAGAAATCTATATGGATACAGACAGCAAATTGGAAAAGCAGCTCAAATACGCAGACCGTAAGAGTATTCCGTTTGTCGTCATTCAAGGACCGGATGAAGCGGCACGAGGGGTCGTAAAACTTAAAAACATGGCAACGAAAGAACAGGTAGAGCTCACAATAGAACAATTAATAGATAAGCTGAAAAAACCAGATTAAAAAAGATTGCCGCGTCGCTTTGCTCCTCGCAATGACAACGCGAATAACATGAAACTTAGCACTGTCCAAAAAGCCGTTATTGCGATCGTCATCGCAAATATCATCTGGGGGGCGGCTCCTGCTATTTTTAAGGTAAGTCTTACCAACGTCCCCACATTTACGCTGGCTTTCTGGCGGTTTTTTCTCGGTGCTTTAATTCTTTTGGCATTCCTTCGGAAAAAAACAGTTCTCCCGACCATGTCTCAGAAAGATTTATTATTGCTTCTGGGGTATTCTCTTTCCGGCATCACCGTCAACATCATCTTTTTCTTCTGGGGACTCCTTTTGACCTATTCCATCAATGCACCGGTCATCGCGTCCGCCGCCCCGATTCTCACCTACCTTCTGGCTATGGTTTACCTTCACGAAGGATTTCGCTGGAAAAAAATGACCGGCATGGTCATCGGATTTCTTGGCATAATCCTTATTGTGTTAGAACCACTTATTAAAACAGGACTCCATGCGTCGATCTTAGGCAATACGTTTCTCGTCATCGCGACTTTAGGCGCGGTGTTTCAAAATATTATCGGCAAAGATGTGTTTCATAAATTTGAGCCGTACGCCTATACGTTCTGGTCATTTATCGTCGGAGCGGCCACGTTTTTCCCTGCCGCCGTCTATGAATTTGTTCGAAATCCGCACCTGTATAGCTCGCTCGACATCCGAGGCTACATGGGCATCGCATTCGGAGCAATCCTCTCAAGCGCCGCCGCCTACGGACTCTATGCATGGGGTTTGTCCGTCGTAAGCGCATCAGATGCCGCACTCTTTACCTACATTGATCCGGTGATAGGAAGCGCGCTCAGCTTTTTCTTCCTCAAGGAACCGATTACAAACTACTTTTTAATCGGGTCGGTCCTCATCTTCGGAGGCATCTTTGTGGCGGAAAACAGGCTTCACTATCATCCGTTTCATAAATTCCAGCCCGCTGCTCAACCAGCTACTCAACCCGCTACAACTCCTCCTGTTGCCGCTTCAACACCTCCTGCGGCACCCGCCGTACAAACCGATTCAGGTGAAAAAGATGTCCACAACGTCATCGCCGAGATTTACGAGAAAAAGGCATGAAACATGTATCCTAGACAGAGAGATCGCCCGAATGGTATAATAATTGTCTTATTATGAAAGCAAATACACATCCCACTTGGTATCCCGAAGCGCGCGTTGTTTGCGCATGCGGCAACGTGTTTACCGTCGGAGCCACCAAACCGGAGCTTCGCGTGGAAATATGTTCCAAATGCCACCCGTTTTTTACCGGTGAGATGAAATTTGTCGATACCTTGGGCCGCGTCGAGAAATTCCAGAAAAAACAGAAAGAAGCGGCAGCCAAGTCTGCTATGCTTGCGGAAAAAAAGAAAAAGAAGGAAGAACGCGTTTCCGCGCTTCGTAACCAGAAATCCCTCAAAGAAATGCTGATGGGGCTTAAATAGCAAACTCAATACTAAATGCCAAATGGCCAATGCTAAATTGTAAAACTCCGGTGTATTTATTTATCATTTAGCATTTATCATTAAGCATTTTTATGAATACTGATATAGCCATATTGGAATTCAGACCCGGACCGGGTGGCGAAGAGGCGCGCCTGTGGGCGCAGGACCTTATGCGCATGTACACGCGCTACGCCAATATCTTGGGATGGAAAGTCGAACAAATCGCAGACGCCGCAATTCGGATAAAAGGCGCGGGTGCGTTTACCAAGCTTCAATATGAAGCCGGAACGCACAGGGTCCAGCGTGTACCGACCACAGAGCGCCAAGGGAGAATCCACACGTCAACCGCAACCGTTGCCGTATTACCGGAAATACCTGAAACGGAAGTATACATCCGGCCGGAAGACATCCAGTGGGAATTTTTCCGAAGCGGCGGCAAAGGCGGCCAAAACGTCAATAAGGTTAGTTCTGCGGCACGCATCTATCACAAGCCGACCGGTATCGTCGTTTCATGCCAGACCGAGCGCGATCAGTATCAGAACCGCCAGGTCGCGCTTTCGATGCTTCGGGCCAAACTCTGGGAACGCGAAGAAATGAAAGCAGTCGCCACCATGGGCGCCGCAAGAAGCGTTATCGGGCGCGGCATGCGGGCCGAAAAAATCCGCACCTACAATTATCCGCAAAATCGGGTGACTGACCACAGGATCAACAAATCATGGCACAATCTTGAAGATATTATGGAAGGGAAACTTCAAAAAGTGACGGATGCCATGATAACATCTCAGGCGTAATGCTGAAGGTTTTTTACAATTTACTGATCCGCCTGATTCCCCAGTTTTACATGAAGCGTTAACGTGTTTCCATTGCGATAAACACCCAAAGTAAGCGTATCCCCCACTTTTCTGCCGGCAATGACAGTTGAAAGCTCCGTATTATTTGAGGATAATTTCGTTCCGTCTACCGTTGTTATTATGTCATCCGGCTTTAATCCCGCCTGATCAGCCGGCGAACCCGCAACGACATCGATAATATATGCGCCCTCAGGCACGTCATTCATAATCCCGACGTCTTTGGTTATCGTTTTGTACCGCACGCCTAAATACGGCCGGTTAAACTGGCCGGTCTGGTTAAAGTTATTGATCGCATCCCGAACGACGTTAATAGGAAGCGCAAACCCGATATTCTGGCCTTCCTGCGATACTGCAGTATTGATCCCGACGACCTGCCCGCTGCTGTTTACCAGCGGGCCTCCGGAATTGCCGGGATTGATGGCGGCACTCGTCTGGATTACATTATCAAGGGTTTCCGCCTCACCTTCTAAAGGGCTTCCGGCAGTAATGCCTCTTCCGATGCCGGAAACAACGCCGGTTGTTACGGTATTCCTGAATTCTCCGAGCGCCGTACCGATCGCGATAGCAAGCTGTCCCACTTTAATTTTGCCCGAATCCCCCATTTCAACGACCGGTAAATTTGAAGCATTAATCTTTAAAATTGCCAGATCGTTCACCGGATCACGGTAAATTTTTGTCACGTCATATGATTTATTATCCTTGGTAATCACGCGGTACGTTGACTGGGAGTCACTTACAACGTGTTTATTCGTAACAATGAGCCCGTCCGTTGAAACGATAAATCCGCTTCCGATATCCTGTTCGGTATTTTGCGACCCCTGCGTCGGTTGGGGTTGAGGCTGGAAAAATGAATTCGGGTTAAATGGATCAAAGATAAATGAATCGCCGGACGAAGATGGCGGATTTGTTATACCTACCGTAACGACAGCCGGCGACACTTTATCGACAGCGTCAATAACGACAGATTCTTCGCTCACGATTCTCACATTTGTGGGAGCGCTTGCCGTGTTTTCAGGCATCGCGGCCGGAACATGCAAAAAGTTGCCGATCCTGCTCCAGTTCAAACCGAAAATTCCTGAACTGACGAGCCCGCCGATCGCCAAAATAACGATGGCGCCAAGAAGAAGAACTCGTTGCACTGTCAACTTTTGCGGCTGCATGGCAGAGATCAATGAAAATAATTATTTATTGTAATAAAATTTCAATGGCTTTTGCAAGTTGCGCGTCATTTGTTGCCGTTACAGTATCAGGCTGTTCTATAACGACATCCGGCGTGACACCTTTTTTATTAATTGAATCACCCTTCGGCAATAGCCACTTTCCCGTCGTTATATGAAGTCCTGAGCCGTCCGGCAAATCTTCCGGCGTCTGCACAGATCCTTTGCCAAACGATGTGACGCCGACGAGCGTCGCCCGTTTATAATCCCGAAGCGCTCCTGCGACTATTTCAGCAGCCGACGCGCTTCCTTGATTTATAAGAACCACAACCGGTATATTCAACAACTTACCAACATGTTCAACAGGATAATCCTGTCTTGTGCCGTCGCTGTTGACCTGCGAAACGACAGTTCCTGATTTAATAAATTCGCTTGCGATAAATACTGCGCTTTCCAGATATCCTCCCGGATTATTGCGAAGGTCAAAAATAAGTCCCTTCACGCCGGAGTTTGCCTGATAGGCTGCAGCTATCGTATTTACCGCTTTTGTCCAGTCATCGTTCGTCGTATCACCGAAGCGTGATAATTGAATATATGCGATTTTATCTGAATTCTGGCTTAAGGTTGTGTAGGACGGCACGTCGGAAATTTCTTTAATTTCTTCCGGCGTTTTAATCCAGCTCGTTACAGAGGAAACAGTGATGGTTGCCCGCGTAATCGTCATGTCAACGGGCTTTGATGCTTTTTCGTGAAGAATAGAAAGTTTAACCGTCGTTCCCACCGGTCCGCGGATTTTCGCGACCGCCTGATCTATGGTCCAGCCGGTCGTGCTTTCATTGTTTACTTTCAAAATGTAATCACCGGGCTTTATACCCGCTTTTTCCGCCGGCGTATCCTTAAGCGGTGCGACGACCATAATATACCCGTCTTTCATATCCAGTTGCGCGCCGATCCCCTCAAATTCGCCCCCTAATTCGTCTTTAAAACTTTTGTTATCCGTCGGAGGCAAAAAAACCGTATAGGGATCGCCGAGAGAATTTACCATACCGGAAATCGCTCCCCACACCATCTTTTGCGGATCAATCGACGTATGATCAATATAGGTACTGGTAAGTTTCTGCCATACGACCCAAAAAAGCGAAAAATCAACATTGAGTGATGCGGGAGGTTGGGTCCCTACGACAACACGCTTATCCGGAGTGATGCTCAACTCCAGCTTTCGCTCGCCCAACTGGTAGCCTATGCCAACCGATAAAATAACGAGGGCGGCAATAAGAATATACGATCGAAATTTTGAAAATGGAACCTGTTTCATAACACGTCGATAGTATAAATACTACCAGCAAATGACCGGTCAAGTAAATGGAGAAAATAAGTTCAAATCTTTACGCGCGGACCAAAAATGGCAGAAGTGCCATATGACGCGCACGCTTAATTGCCGCTTCAAGTTCGCGCTGATGTTTGCTGCAAACGCCTGTCTTGGCTCTTCCCAAAATTTTGCCGCGCTCGGTAAGATATTTGCCCAAAAGCGTAATATCTTTATAGTCCGGTTCGATTTTGTTATTGCAATAATGGCAGTTTCTGGCTACCGGTCGTACTTTTTTGTTAAATCTGTTTGGTCTCATACTGCTCCTTTACATTGTTAAAACGGTATATCGTCAGGATTGACGTCTTCGGATTGCGACGGCTGCTCTGACTTTTTCTCATCTGTCTTTTTCTTTGAAGCGGGCGCGGCCGCAACAGCCGGTTGAGCGACGACCGAAGCGCTTTCATGCGATTCAGCGCTTTCCCCTTCAACATTCGTTACCGGTCTTCGCGAATCCAGAATAATCATGTCTTCTATAACTACTTCCGTCGTTGTCCGCTGCGTGCCGTCCTGCGCCGTCCAGCTGTTGGTCCGCAGTCTTCCTTCAACATAGATCTTTCGACCTTTGGTCAAAAGCTGGCTGCAAAGCTCGGCAAGTTTATTCCACGCGACGACGCGGTGAAATTCCGTTTCTTCTTTCTTTTCGCCTGATTCCGTCGTCCACGTTCTGTTTGTTGCAAGTCCTATTGTGCAAACGGCGGCGCCGGTCGGCGTATAGCGAAGTTCAGGATCCCGCGTCAAATTCCCGATAAGCTGCACTTTATTTAAACTTCGGCTCGACATATTATTTCTTTACGGTGAGCAAGAACCGCAACACCTCCGCGCCTAATTGTATCCGTTTTTCGACATCATTAATGATGAGTAATCCCGATAACGTCGCAACGATATACGTTGCTTCTTTTTGCTTTTGAATGGGATATGCGAGTGTTTTTTTACCAAGAAGCGACACTTCGACCACTTTGGCGGCATCGCCGATAAGCTTTTTCACCAATTCGCCTGCAGATTTGTCCGTCACCTCTATATCGGGCCGGACCGCAAGCATCAGTTCGTAGGATCTCGTCATAAGGTTCTTATGATACCACGACGCTCTTTTTGAGGCAAGAGATGGCTTACGCCGCCCCGCAGACAGTCATAAAATCAGACGGCACTATGATATTACCCTCAGGAGCTTCGACAATTCTCTGTCCGGGTGAAAGCGGAATTTCTAAAGCGTCCCAATCCGGTGGCGGCTCATAAAAACCTGAAACTACCAGCGGTTCAACGCTATCTGAAGCCGCCTGAATTGTATAAAAGTAACCGGCCGGAAGAAGTATTTGTTTCATAGTTTTACTATCAAACGGGAAAATTCGCGTAATTCTCTCGCTTGGATCGCCAAGAATTAAACTTCCCTGTCCCTCATGGATATCAAGAATCTTTGACCGTGCTCCCTTTGTCCAATAGGCAAGCTCGGTACGCTTCCCCTGCGAAATAACGGCTACGGTCCTACTCGCCCGTATGTCACGGCTATGATAATAGTCAATCTGGAAACTGAGGTAGTCGGCGCCATCTTTCTCTATATGTTGTACCGTTGTCCCCTCATCATCAAACGCTGCGAGGCGCGGGGTCAGTCCTGAATCGGTTTTTGCGTCTCCATCAACATGAATATTATATTGCGCTGCCAATTTGCTGAGGGAATGTTCAGGATTGTGTGTCATGGGCAGATTATATCAATGCCGCAGAACGATATCAAACCATATCAGTCTGTTGAACAGGTTTAAACGTAGCCTCACGTGCCGATTTTAAACTCCACAACGTCTCCGTCTTTCATTTCGTATTCTTTGCCCTCGCTACGCACTTTTCCGGCGTCTCTGGCCTTTTTCCAGCCTCCCAATGAAACAAACTCTTCATACGAAACGGTATCGGATTTAATGAATTTCTTTTCGAAATCCGTATGAATCGTACCTGCGGCGGCAGGCGCTTTCGTCCCCTTTTCTATGGTCCACGCACGCGCTTCGATCGGGCCGCACGTAAGAAATGAAATAAGTCCCAGCTGTTCGTACGCTTTTTGAATAAGTAAATCCAGACCCGACGATTCAACCCCTAAAGACTTGAGGTATTCTGCCTGTTCATCAGGCGCGAGTGCGGCGAGCTCCGATTCCGTCTGGGCACAGATAAAGACAACGGGTGAAACATCCGTCTTCGGGTGATTCGCTAACTGTGCTTCCGACACATTGCCGATGTAGAGAATCGGTTTCATGGTCAGAAGCTGCAGTTCGCGCAAAAGTACGCGCTCCTCAGGATCAGTGACGACGTCGCGGGCAAGCTTTCCCCCGTCCATTAGCGGTTTTATCCGCTTGATAAGTTCCCAGCGTTTCACATCATCTTTTGTCGCATTCATTTTTGGCTCCCCCTGTTTTTCAAGGGTTTGCAAATCAGCGAGGATAAGTTCGGTTTCAACCGTCACGCGGTCACGGTCGGCATCCGGCGCACCGTCGACGTGGACGATGTTGGGATCTTCGAAAAACCGCAGAACCTCGCAGATAATATTAACCTCGCGGATATGGGACAAAAATTTATTCCCCAGCCCCTGCCCTTCCGACGCGCCTTTGACTAAACCTGCAATATCCACAAATTCGACAATTGCGGGGACGAGCGGCGGCAGCGCGTCCATCTTTTCTTCGTCTTTCGTGATTTCCGCTAACCGCCCAAGGCGGTCGTCGGGAACAGGAACTACCCCGACGTTTGGTTCAATCGTCGCAAACGGATAATTGGCCGCAAGGGCGACCTGCTTTTTCAAAAGCGCATTAAACAGCGTGCTTTTTCCTACATTTGCCATTCCCACGATGCCGATTTTTAAGTTCATATCCCAAGTATTGGGTAAAGTTAGGCATGTGCCCCTCTACCCTCACCTTTCCTCCTTCAAAAATAGTTACTTTATCAATTATATCCTGAACCAGCTTCTTTATGTCTGCTTGAGTTTCTGATTGTAGTACCCTTTGTGCCTCATTACATAGCGCATCTGGAGTGCGCTATGTGTAATTATGCACCAGACTCAATATCGTTAATTTGAAAAAACGCACTATATGTGGTATGTTACGGAACATTCATATGGCGCCACTACCTAAAGAAAATATCGAAAAGGCTCTTCGTTCGACAGGATACCGCGGATACGATAGCACATCGCAGACTAGATACCGGGAAGCCCTTGAACACTATGAAGAACATGGTGGCGAAAAACCCGTTAACCCCGACGCTTGGCAACATCCCGATCCAAAGCCGACAACTACTAGTAATAATAATGGGTGGGGGTGAGGATAACACATTATATATCTTCTCACTGATACCTGCCGTAGCCCTTTTTCGTCCAAATTCACCCGGCAGATGGATTATTATTCTTGAGCAAGCGCCGAGTTTTAAGTAGTCCCTCATTTGAAAATATCACCGCGAGGGAGATGAGGGTGCCGCCTAACAACTCGTGAGGCAACGGCGTTTCGTGGAGAAACAGAAATCCGAAGATCGTCGCAAAGAAAAGTTCGGCGGAAAGGACGAGGCCGCCTAAACCGAGGTCGAAGTTTTTAAATCCCGTCATGATCCAGAAGTTTGAAAGGACCAACAGTGCTCCGAATCCGATGCCAACAAGCCATATGTACGTCGGTACCGCCAAACTGAATGGCGTCGGCTCGTGATTGACCAGTAACATAATGACGGAAAGGACAATCCCGCTGAAAAGGCCCAGACATACGAGAAACATCCGGTCCACCGTACCGGACAGGCTTTTACGGAAAATGTTCGCAACCGCCCCTACTCCGCCGGATGCCAGACCCCAGAGAATCGACCAGTTGATAAGTGACCATGAAAACGGATAGAGAAAACATGACAACCCAATCATAGCCAACAAAAGCATGAACATTTTTCTTTTGGTGATTTTTTCCTGAAAAAACGTCACGCCGAATATATACGACAGTACGATTTCGCCCGCATAATACATGAAGGTGGCGACACCTATTTTGAGGTGAAGTACGGCTATTGCGTTAAAAAGAATAGAAAGCGGCACGGTCACGGCAAGAGCCAATAAGCCGGCAATCGGAAGCTTCTTTTTCGCTAGTTTAATCAGTGTCCCGCCCACTAAAAGAATCATTAAGCTAATGGCTGTGCCTGCGGTGTTTCTGAGGAATAGCTGTTGGTAGACCGTGAGGTGGGTATTGAGTATCCGTATCCAGACACCCGTCGAGCCGAACACAAGCGCCGTGCCCAGAAGCGAGATAAATCCTAACTTCTTGTTCATTTCCGGATTCATGCCGTTTATTGTATCACGAGCAGGAAAAACCCATGCGGTTGCATGCCTGTACTATACTTATACAGTGAAAGACAAGATCAGCAGATCTGAATTTATTTCGCTTATCATTTCGATCCTAGTTCCAGGCGTCATTACGTCGCTCGTCGACTTTGACGTCGCCATGTTTGGCGCATATGCGGTGGTCGGATCTCTTTTCGGCATCAAAAGCTTGGGGATTCTTATTATCGTATTTCTTATCAATCACCTCATAAACGGCATCATGGGCAGGATTGTCGTTGTATCCAATCGAGGTCCGGTCGAACTTATCCGGCAATATTTCGGCGTCCGCACATCTCTTTTTCTCTTTGTGGTCGTTTTACTTCTCAACCTCCTGTCAGTCGTACAGATATTTTCAGTCATTCGCATTGTCGGAAGGCTTCTGGATATGAATTATCTTTTCGTCATTCTCTTTCTCCTTTGTTATCTCGCCGCACTTTTTTTACTGCGGCTCCCCAAAAGATTCGGATACATGATTCTATGGATCTTAATCTTTTACACCGTCATTATTGCGCACGTAGCGGTACATGGCGCCGATATCGGAAGGTCTCTTCTTGCGTGGAAAAGTTACTGGACACCGCTTGCGTCAAGAAGCAGCTTTTTTTACATCTTCGCGCTACTGGGCGCCACCGTCACGGCATGGAGCCAGCTTCTTATCAGCCGGTACACGTACCGCCGTAAAATTAATGTGGATAAGCTCGAATATCACGTCATGGAAAACAGGACGATTTCTCTGTTGTCTTTTTTGTTCGCGTGCGTCTTTGTCATCGTCATGGGATATTTATTTCCTCACGGCTCGCTGGTCACTGTTACTCATGAGGGTCTCGCGAAATTGCCGGTATTTATTCACTCAAAATTAGGAGAAGTATTTGTCGCCTTAGGACTATTCTTTATCGCCCTCACAACTCTTGTCGCGATAGTGCTTTCTACCACTCACATGTTCAACGAACTCTTCGGTCTGGAGCATGTGAATGAGGAGACTAAACATTTTTCAACAACGAATAGTATATTTCTTGCTCTTCTTACAATTCCGGCATTTCTCATTACCCTTTACGTACATATTAATTTCTTCCAGACCGCACTTCTTATAGGCGTCATTCAAAGTCTTTTTCTCATCGTTGAAATGCGGTTTCTCTATATTTTTTCCAACGATGTATCGCTTATGGGTCGATACAAAAACGATGCAATTCATAACGGAGCGCTCATACTGATTGGCGCAGCGGTTATTCTGACCGTCATGCGGATTCTCATTCAAATCGCATTTCATATATGAAACTCGGATTATTGCTGAAAGAATATTACGACATCCGACCGCCCGAAATATTTAAGGCGCCGGTCGGCGTCGTTCGTTCCCGTGAAGAGATTCTCGACCAGCTCGTAAATGCATCGAAAAAACAAATCCGGACGCTTCTTACCGATCTGAATTCCTCAATACACGGACTTTCCGAAGAAGATGCGAAAAATCTTCTGGATAAAATCTACGGCACCAATGAAATCGTCCATGAAGTGCGCGAACCCGCGCTTATCCGTTTTCTTTTAACGTTTTATAATGCACTGACGATACTGCTTCTGTGTCTTGTTCTTGTTTCGTACGTAACCGGCGACATGCGCTCTGTCGTCGTTATCGGTTCCATCGTACTTTTAAGCGTTATTTTAAAATTCTATCAGGAGGAACAGGCGTATAACGCAGCGGAAAAACTGCGGTCATTCATTAAAACCACATGCACCATCATACGAAACGAAAAATCGCATGAAATCAATATTATTAACGTCGTTCCGGGCGACATCATACAGCTCTCAGCCGGTGACATCGTACCGGCCGATATCCGGCTTATCCAGAGCAAAGATCTCTTTATCAATCAATCGCTTCTGACCGGCGAATCGTTACCGGTTGAAAAACATGCCGAAATGAACGATGTAGAAACCACGAACCCGCTGGAGCTGACGAACCTTGTATTTGCCGGCACGAACGTCGAAACCGGTTCGGCCATAGGCATAGTTATTGACACGGGTTCAAATACCTATTTCGGAACGATTGCCAAAAGCATTATGGGAACCCGCAGCGCGACGAGCTTTGACAAAGGCATCACGAAGTTTACATGGCTCATGATTCTGTTTATGGCGTTTATGGTACCGACTGTTTTTATCATAAACGGGATGACGAAAGGCAACTGGTGGCAGGCATTCCTGTTTGCTATTTCCGTCGCCGTCGGCTTGACTCCTGAAATGCTGCCGGCAATAGTGGCGATAAACCTGTCGCAGGGCGCTGTAAATTTATCAAAGAAAAAAGTCATCGTAAAACGCCTCAATTCCATTCAGAATTTCGGAGCCATGGATGTTCTTTGCACCGATAAAACAGGAACGCTCACACAAAACCATATCGTTCTTATGAAACATGTAAATCTTAGGGACGAAGAAGACGAACGCGTTTTTCAATATTCATTTCTCAACAGCTTTCATCAAACGGGATTCAGAAATCTCATGGACAGCGCCATTATTTCTCACGGAACGAAGGAAAATTATCAGGAAAGCCTTGGGGCCGCAACGTCGAAACTTGACGAGATACCGTTTGATTTTAAACGGAAGCGGCTCTCCGTAGTTGTTGAAGATGAAAAGAAAAAACGGTTTATGGTCTGCAAAGGCGCTGTTGAGGAAGTATTGGCAACATGTACACAAATTGAAATGAACAAACTTCAAAAATCCTTAACCCCTGCCGTAATCCGTAAAATTCAAACACTGAGCGATACCTATTCCAGAGAAGGTTTTCGCGTCATCGCCGTTGCGTATAAGCCGAATATACTTGAGAAAAAGCGCTATACCTATGAAGACGAATCAAGACTGACTTTTTTGGGTCTTGTAACATTTTTAGACCCGCCGAAGGAATCCGCACTGCCGTCCATTAATACGCTCAACGCGTACGGAATAACGGTAAAAGTATTAACCGGCGACAATGAACTGGTGTCGAAAAAAATCTGCTCCGACGTAAAACTGAAAAATACACATATGCTGCTTGGACCTGAGATTGAATCCATGAGTGATGAAGAATTAACGAAGCGTGTCGACGGAACAGGAATATTTGCCAGGCTGTCGCCTGAGCATAAAAAACGGATTGTTTTGGCGCTCCAGAGGCGTAACCATGTCGTCGGATTCCTTGGAGACGGCGTGAACGACGCACCGGCGCTTCGGACCGCCGACGTCGGAATTTCTGTCGACGAGGCGGTTGATATCGCCAAAGAATCGGCGGACATTATACTTCTTGAAAAAAGCCTGACGGTACTCGCCGACGGCGTGACGCTCGGCAGAAAAGTATTCGGAAATATCATCAAATATATAAAAATGGGTGCGAGTTCTAATTTCGGAAATATGTTCAGCGTCTTGGGTGCAAGCGTATTTTTACCGTTTCTCCCCATGGCCCCGATTCAGGTGCTTACTAATAATCTTCTCTACGACATATCCCAAACCGGAATACCAACCGATAACGTCGATAAGGAATATCTCGAAAAACCCAGAAAATGGAATATTGATAAAATAGCAAAATTTGTCATCTTTATCGGACCCATCAGTTCAATCTTTGATTACGCGACGTATTTTTTGATGCTGTATATCTTTCACGCGTGGAAAAATCCGGCGCTTTTTCAGACAGGCTGGTTTGTTGAATCGCTCTTAAGCCAGACGCTGATTGTCCACATGATACGAAGCTCGAAAATCGCCTTCGTAGAAACCCGCGCAAGCACGCCGATGCTCATAACCACGGGTGCTGTTATGATAGCGGGAATTCTTCTTACCCTGTCGCCGGTCGGACGATTCTTGGGGTTTGTGCTTCTACCCTCGGCCTACTGGATGTATCTTATCGGAATCCTCATGTTGTATATTATCCTCACGCAAATCGTCAAAATCTGGTATATCAGGCGCTTTGGATACGATTAACACAAATTGTTAAACAGATCACATTAATGGCACTTATCCCTTGACAACAGGTGATTAATCTTGTATACTGAGGCTATGATAAAGAAACTTAGCCTCGGAAAGTTTTTACAGAAATACGGTACTAATGATAAGTGTTTAGATGTTCTCAAGCATCTTCGATGCCCTCAAGGAATCTTTTGTCAGCGGTGCAACAAAATCAAGGAATTCTACAAAATTGAAGGCAGGCAGGTCTACCAATGTTCCTGTGGATATCAGATTGCCCCGCTTGCTGGGACTATCCTAGAAAAAACAACCACACCCCTGCAATACTGGTTCTACGCTATGTATATTATCTCCGCTACCCGCTCAGGCGTGTCAGCGAAACAACTCCAGCGGGAATTGGGGGTGACGTACAAAACAGCATGGCGTATGTTTAAGCAGATTCGTATGCTCATGGCCCAAGATGGTGCTCCCTTTGATGGGGATGTTGAAGTTGATGAAACCTTTATGGGAGGCAAGGCAAAGAACAGAGCCTATGTCCCGAACTTTAACGAGAAACCAAAAGAGGTTGTGATGGGCATGGTCAAACGCGGAGGGCATGCATATCTCAAACACATCGAAGGCGTAGGGAAATGGATTCTTCTCAAACAGATTCAGGAACATGTCAGTCCGACGGCACGTGTCCTCACGGATGAGTGGGGTGGCTATGCACAGCTTTCAAAATATGGCTATATGCATCAATTCGTCAACCATAGTGCAAGTCAGTATGTTTATGGTGATATCCATACCCAGAATATCGAAGGGATATGGTCAATTGTCAAACGTGGGGTGTACGGCGTCTATCGGATTGTCTCCAAGAAATATCTCCAAGCGTATGTCGATGAATATACGTTTCGGTATAACCACCGGAAGAATGGGATGATGTTTAATCTTCTCCTTCAACAACTCGCTGGAGTGAGATATGTCAAAGTGTAAGCACTGACGAAGCACTTACTTGGTATATTTTTGAGGTTTTGTGCTAATGGCTTTTTTCAACAACCCCAAAAACTCGCTTTGTGCTATTTCTCCCTTTTCGATAACCTCATGTAGCCTTTTGTCTTGTGGATTTTTCTTATGTCTTTTGAGTACTCGTTTTAATGTTAAGCTTTGCTGTTTTCCCATGCCAATACTATAGCAAGACTTTTCGAATAGGACAAACTTACGACAACAAACAGGTGATATTTCACCGTATTATTAGTATCAGCAAGTCATCATTTTTGTCCCACCCTTCTGGGACAATTATTTAACTCAAGTAGCCTTGATTTTACACAAATAACAGTGGTATTATCCTTTAACTAATAGGGAAAGGGGTTCCCTGGCGTTACAAACCACATAGACCTACTGCTCTTCTCTACGTAATCAAGTAATAATCAAAATCTCCTGCCGTATACATATATATTCATATGGCTAAAAAAATAATAACTCAAAAACAAAACACAATACTCACCCTGATCTATACATTCAGATTTATCAACAGTAAACAAATACAGATATTCCTGAATCATAAAGATCATCGACGGATCAATAGTTGGCTCAAAGACTTAGTGGAGAAACGGTATGTAGAACGGGATTTTCACCCTGTCTTTGGAACTCTTACAAAACCTGCGATCTACTTTCTTGCCAGAAAAGGCAGAGACTATATTCGAGACGTATATGGTGGGTGGCAAGAAGCATATCTTGCACGACTCCGGGAAGACAAGAAACGGTCAAAAGCCTTTCGCATCCGTTGCCAAACGCTTGCCGAATGTTACCTTCTGTGGTTGAATACTCAAGGCGCTCAATATCCTGATCTCCTAACGAAATGGTTCAGAGACGGCATAACGTTACGATCCAATCAGCTCCAGTTATTTACTCCGGCATTCTATGAAGGGCTGGATTTTGCGTTACTTCCCCATCTCAAACCGGATGGATACGGGTATAGCAAAAAATCCAAAGGTATAGATCATGCACTGTTTTATATTCTGGATGCCTATATCCCCCGGATGATGCTTCGCAACTATCTGAAACGTATCTTTACTGTGCTTGATGAGGAAAATTGGGAGGATGAGAATATCCAATCCCTGCAGTTTTATTTCATTTGCCCAAACCATATGGTGATTATTTATCTTAAACGACTCCTCTCTTCGTTTCTTGAAGAATACTATGGCAAAAAACTGATGTTTCTTTTTGCAACCAGAAACCAAGTGTATAAGCGGAAAGAAAATAACGCAGCGTCAACAGGCTGGATTACCGTTTCCTCAGTTGATTATTCAGCCTAAGTTAATTGTACTTAGAATATTTATTTTGGCATGGAAAAAATACATAACCCTCACTTAAATATGGCTTTATTGACTTCCAATTTAATATAATTCATAGTTAGAGAAGTGAAGAAAAACGGTTTTGCACCAACTCTAATAGTTTTAATAATCGCCATTTTGAGCGTGGTTGGGTATTTTGTGTATATAAATTATCAACAAAGACTGGCTACTACAAACCCTACGTCTAGCATAATGCCATCACCCCACGAGCCTGCTGACATATCTAATTGGAAATCGTTCAATTCAAGTTACGAATATTCGATTAAATATCCGGTTGGTTGGACTGTCGGTGCACCAGGTGGAGCCTCCCCTGAAGATATTCCCGAACCGGTATTTGATTCTCCTTGTAATTACGATAAGGGTGATAGGTGTTTACAAATGTTTATATCTTCAGATAAATATGATCCAAAAGGTTCGGGAGACAAATTTAGTCCCAGTTTTATTATTGGCTCTGCAGATAAAACCCAAAATCAAATTAATCTAACGGTCGATGGCGAATCGGCAATTGGTTTTAACTATTTTCAGGGCAATTACATCGGAACAAGATGGCAATATGTAGTTGTTTTTACGCATAACAGTATGAAATACACTCTAACTTATGAGGAATCTCAAAAAGGTGTGGGGGTAATTACTCCGGCAGATTGGAAAAATAAACAACTATTCGATCAGATTCTCTCGACCTTTAAATTTACAAAATGAAGAAAAATGGTTTTACGCCACTATTTTTTATTCTAATAATCGCGACTTTAGGTGTGGTGGGGTATTTTGTATATAAAAATTACTTGCCGAAAAATCCGCTTTTGGATTTGGTTGGTGTTTGGCAGGTGAGCCCATCGCTTGCTTCCGGTTGGAATGACCGTTATCAGTTCTATAATTCTGGCGCATACGCATTTGTTCCCAGTCAAGTGAAATGCGACAGGACAACTTTTGCGGAGGCGGGAACATGGAAATTAAACGGGACCATATTAACTTTAGCCAAAAAAATTGAGATGGTAGCAGTCGGAGGCAAACTTGTGCCGGCATCTGCATCGTGTTCATCCAAAGAGTCTTTGTCGGGCTATACGAAGCAAACTAATGTGTTGAAAACACCACAGGTTTACTCTCTCAGTTAAAAACAGAGCGATGGGTACGGGTGAGCTTTATCCGTCAATTTATCTTAACGACGTTGCCTATTGGAAATTTAATGATCCTGTTGACACCCCAGACTTGATTCCATTTACCGGATTTAACGATAATAATTGCTTAAGACCAACGAACCCGTGTGAAGAATAAAATGAAGAAAAATGGCTTCGGTACGTTCGAATAGAGGATGCGCCCAGTTGGCGATTAATAACTCCTTTTAAATTATTTGTTGAGCGTGTACGGTTCTACGCTAACCAATTCACCCGTTGTTGCGTCAAAAATATAGGTAAAATAGTGTCTGGGATAAGCGGTAACCAAATCTGCAGTATTTTGGAAAAAGTATATTTTGCCTCCAAAAACACTATATTGAATTGCTTCACTAACTTGGAAAAAAAGACCTGTACCATCTATCGACGCTAAACTACTGAACGATGGGTCGGTAGATAATAGTTTCTTTGGATCGGAAAATTTTATGATATTTCCAGTTGTTCTATCTAGTAATATAAAAGAGTCAAGACCTTCACCTGATGCGGTATCAACCACTGCGCGATTATTAAAAATTTTGGCATCCATAAGTTGAGACACAGCCAAAGTATTTGTATCATTAATGACTTTGGAATAGTCGGCAGTTACAGCATATATTTTGTCTTTAGCACTGTTGGTACTGTCAGTAACGCTCACGACATAGAACGACGGAATACTGCTTCCATCCCAAACAATTTTATCGATGTTAAGATTTTCGAATTGACTTTTGATCGTGGCATTTTTCGTCAAAACATTTTCAGTAAATGAACCTTTAGCAGCAGCCAAATCTTCTGCCATAACCTGCAACTGTAAATCAGGAGTCGGTGTGACGTTAGCTTGGCCTGAAGATGGGGTGTTGGTTTGGGTTACAGACGGATTTCGGTGGAGACCGGCAGACACAAGACTAACGACAGCTGTGTAAACCAGAAAAATAAGGATATATACAATGATCTTTGTGGGCGAGTGATGGATTTGGGTAGCAGTTGGAACTGTATTGGTCGTTTGACTTGGCGTGGGGTCCATATAGAAATAATATACCATAATACAGCGAAAGTGTTTAGCTTCATATTTATAGTAAGTACAATAAGTTGAATTATCGAGCTAACTCTTCACAAGGAATACATTCTTTGAGGATAGTTACCTGCCTTGAAGGGATAAGTGCCACATTAATTTCTTGACAATACAAAGCCCATCTGTTTATATGTCTTTATGCTTCCACTCTCTGTATTTTTTTATGTGTTTCTTTTTGTCCTTCCCGCCCACGTTCACGCATACTTGGATCCCGGAAGCGGAAGCTACATTATCCAACTTATCTTCGGCGGGTTCTTGGGCGTTGCCATCAGCATAAAAGTGTTCTGGAAACAGATACGGGCATTTTTTTCTCATTTATTTCATCATGGCAAATCACAAGAAAAGGAAAGCGCTCACTAGAATTCCGGTCGGAAGCTCTTTTCGCGACCCGAGCGGCGAAGTGTATACGGAAAACGGAACGTTATTTCGGGCTGTCAATCCGTCCTATCAACAAACATACCAGAACTTCATGGCATCCGGTCTCTATGAACGTCTTGTCAAAGATTCGCTCTTAATCCCCCATCAGGAAATTACGAAGAAAAAAAATTCTGCAAATATCATTATTCAACCCGAATATATTCCGTTTCTCTCATACCCATATGAATGGTGTTTCGGCGAACTGAAGGATGCCGCCATAACCACGCTTAAAATAGAAAAAACAGCTCTTTCGTACGGATTCACCCTCAAAGATGCCAGCGCCTATAACATCCAATGGCAAAACGGGAAACCTGTCTTTATCGATACGCTCTCCTTTGAACGCTATGTGGAAAATTCGCTCTGGATAGCGTACCGGCAATTCTGCATGCACTTTTTGGCACCTCTTCTTTTGATGAGTCAAAAAAATCCGGACCTGAACAAGCTTCTTCTGTATTTTCTGGATGGCATACCATTGCCGCTGGTAAGTGCGCTCCTCCCAAAAATGACGTATATGAATCCCTCGCTTTTGACGCATATTCATCTTCACGCGTTTATGGAAAAGAAATTTTCCGGTAAAAAGGGATCGCGCCAGTTACGAGGAATGAAGAAAGAAAGTTTTATAGCAATGCTCGATAATCTTACGAAAACCATACAGCAATTACGGCTTCCGACTAACAAAAGTTATTGGAGTGAATATAGCGAGCTTCATGTGTATGGCAGGGAGTCGTTCATCGACAAAAAACGTACCGTCAACGACTTTATCAAACAAACATCAGCAAAAACTGCGTTAGATATCGGTGCAAATACCGGAGAGTTTACGGCCATTTGCACAGGAAAAAATATACGCACGGTTGCCATAGACAATGATCACATTTCCGTCGAACGGCTCTATCAATCAAACACGCAAACAACCGCAAACTGCCTCCCCTTGGTTTTGGATATTACGAATCCCTCCCCCGCCATCGGATGGGCCAATGAGGAGCGGTTATCGTTTGTCGACCGCGGGCCGTTCGACCTTGTTTTAGCGCTTGCCATCATCCATCACATCGCGATTGAACGAAATATTCCGCTTTCCAACATCATCCGACTGTTCAGTCGTTTGGGCACCTACGTCATCGTCGAATTCGTGCCAAAACAGGACGCTGAAGTGCAGACGATGCTTTCAAACCGAGAAGACATATTTAGCCGCTACTCTCAAAAGGAATTCGAACGGGAATGTAACAAGCTATTTACCATCCGTCATATCAAACCCGTTGTTGACTCAGTGCGCGTCCTTTATCTTTTACAAAACAAACACTCTGTATGAAAAAATTATTCCGAACGCCTTTTCATGTTTTTCTGTTGCCGCTTTTCCCGACGCTTGCGCTTATTTCATATAACATCCGCGAATTGTTCCCGTATCAGATACTCACGTCCATCGGGTACGTACTTTTCTTTGTCCTCGTCCTTTGGTTTGTTCTTGATGTGGCGATACTGAAAAATATACTGAAATCTTCGCTTATTCTGTCGCTCGCTTTTTTTATTTTCAGGCCGTTTTCAAACATTGATTTTCTCAACGGCAACATACCGCCCATTCAACTACTCATAATATATAAAGATCCGATTCTCTGGTTGGCGGGTTTTTCGCTTGTTTGCGCAATCATCCTTAGGTTCGTTAAAATCAATGTCTCAAAAGCCACGCTGCTGTTTAATATTTTCGCTGTTTCGTTCGTCGCGGTTCCTCTGTTTATAATTCTTCGCGCCGAAGGAGATAGAATCCGCTACGCGTTTCTTCGGCTGCAACCTCCTCACTATCAGGAAAAAAACGTTAAAACTTCAAATCTTCCTGATATTTATTACATTATTTCCGACCGCTACGCCAACGGTCAAACGCTTTCTGATTATTACAGCTTTGATAATTCAAGTTTTATAACAGCATTACGAAACCGAGGATTTTACGTCGCAGATAATAGTGCCGCGAATTACCCTTTTACTGAGCCGTCTCTCGCTTCATCGCTGAACTTTAATTATCTTGACGATCTCTACAACAAAATGAGTAAAAATTCAGACGATATGACTCCCATATTAAATCTCTTGGAAAATAACGAGGCAATCCGGTATCTCAAATCACGCGGCTACAAATATTATCATTTCGGTGCGGAATGGGTCACATCGACAAATAACAATGCCGACTATCAATTCACCTATAAACAGCAGACCCTAAACGAAACTGCGTTAGAACTTATTGCGCTAAACCAAATTCCGTCCAATTATTTAGGACAATATCTTCATAATCATTCATACGGACTCACGGGATTTTTACTGAGTCTTCCTCAAGCAAACGCGAACTATCGCATTGAACAATTGCTGGAGCTCACAAAAATTGTGTCGCAACCAGGACCCAAATTCGTTTTTGTGCATTCACTGTTAACTCACGATCCATATGTTTTTGATAAGAATGGCTTATTCTACAACCGTCATGCAACAAACATTAAAGGGTATAACAACTATCTTTATTTAAGCCAACTCCAATTTGCCAACACACTCTGGCTTACCGTCATCGATTCGATAATCCAGAGCTCAAAAACCCCGCCGATTATCATATTTCAATCGGATGAAGGTCCGTATCCCCAACGGTTTCGGGCTAACCTTGATAATTTTAACTGGCACCGTGCTACAACCGAAGAGATACGTAAAAAAATCAGAATATTGAATTCGTATTATTTACCCGGCAAGCCGACAGATACACTCTACCCTTCAATTTCCCCGGTCAACACCTTCCGCGTCGTACTGAATCTTTATCTGGGGGAAAACTTGCCGCTTCTGCCTGACAAAAATTTTGCTCAAACTAATTTGAATAAACCGTACGACGTGTTTGACGTCACCAACATCGTTAAGTAAGCGCCGCCTCTTGTGACGGAACGGGTAGAAGTTTCCAAACCATCTCAAACAGTGCTACCGCATTTTGATACATATCCTCGTTCACGATGAGTATTCCGTTGGGTTCTTCTTTTCCGGCCACCATGGCAATTTTTCCCTCAAAAATCATGTAATCGAAAACACTGGTATTCCACGATGACGGAAAAAATCGATAAAAATATTTTTTGGGATCCGCATGCTTAATGTATCCAAAAGATTCCGGCGAAGAATCAGTAATCTCCCACATTTTCAGATTATTTTTGTCCTGTGCCTCAAGAAATAATTTCGGATTTTCCGGAAAAATGTCAAATGTATTTTTCGTATTTACGTACGATCGTAACTCTTTCGCCTTCAATACTTCATGATAAACCGATCGCACACCGGTCACTCCTCTATAAAACTTCAAATCAAACTTCGAACGATCCGGGCCGACTGTCGGCATAAGAGCGCTTAATACCGGAAGGGCACTTGTAAATTCCTCGTGAATCTCTTTCATCTGCCTGTCTTTTTGATCAATAAGATACTGAAGCGCTTCGGGCGGCTGGGCGGTAAGCTCACGGGACCTTCCCTGTTTCATGTGAGTAATAAGCCCTATATCGATAAGACTCTGGATATTAAAATGAGCAGTGACTCTGTTCATACCCAGCGAATGGGCAAGTTCGGTTACGGAACAACGGCCGAGTTCGAGCAATTTGATGTAGATTTTGATCTCAGCTTCGGAAAGGCCAAGATTGTGTAACAAATCAACAACTTTTTTCATATATCCATTCCTAATACGTTAATATCTTTTTTACGTAAATAGTCAATTACGTATTGTATTACTTTATTTAGCTTACTACAAACGCTATTTTCAGGATATATGTTATGTATATGTATACATTACGTATTTATCTTGTACCGTCTACTGTTACTTCTTTTTCGTTTTCCAGTTCCAAAGCCACGCCCCTGCCCATCCCACGAGAAATCCGATGACGAAATTTACGACCAGTAAAATACATGCGGTGGTCAGGTTAAATTGCTGTACCTCAAACGGATCGGAAAGAAATTGCAGTGCCAAAACCCAGTCAAGGACGGGCTTCGCGAATCCCGCCAACACGATAACCGACCAAATAAGATACCATGATGCCGTCAATATTCCCAAAATCAATCCTACCTGATATGGATTTACGCGATTTTTCATAGAAATTCTCCTTCCCTCTTCTTAGAGTACTCCCCCGCAAGAAAAGATCAAGTGTATACTCTCAACGGCATTGATTATTGTCTTTCGTTGTCGTAGGATAGAGAAATTGTTCTGCCCTTTGTAACGTATGACACAAAAATCCGTCCGCATCGCAATCGTCGGCGTCGGAAACTGCGCATCATCCCTTGTGCAGGGACTGACGTACTATAAAAATATTCAGGGTAATTCCAAAGTAGTCGGAGTGATGCATAACGTTATCGGGGGATATAAAATCGGCGACATACAGGTGGTAGCGGCGTTTGACGTCAATGCGACGAAAGTCGGAAAAGACGTCGCCGATGCAATTTTCGCCCACCCCAATAATACAAAAAAGTTTTCCGATGTCCCCAAAACCGGCGTTATCGTACAAAACGGCAAAGTACTCGACGGTATCGGTGAATATATTCAAGACGTCGTCAAACCGAGCGCCAAAGCAATCCCCGACCCTGTCGAAATCCTCAAAAAATCCAAAGCGGATATTTTAGTAAGTTATTTACCCGTCGGCAGCCAAAAAGCCACAGAATATTGGGCAAACATATGTCTTCGGGCGAAAGTCGCCATGGTGAACTGTATTCCGGTATTTATCGCTTCCGATCCGACGTGGGCGAAAAAATTTGCCGATGCAGGAATTCCCATAGTCGGCGACGACATCAAATCTCAGGTCGGAGCGACCATACTTCACCGGACACTCGTCAATCTATTCTTAGATCGCGGAATGCCGATTGATCATACATATCAATTAAATGTCGGCGGGAATACCGATTTTCTCAATATGCTGGAAAGAAGCAGGTTGAAAAGCAAGAAATTGTCAAAAACCCGTTCCGTCACGTCGCAATTAAAACTTCGTGAGCTTTCTATCGCCGATGACGACGTCCATATCGGTCCCAGCGATCACGTACCGTGGCTCAAAGACAATAAAGTCGCATTTATCCGTATCGAAAGCAGACATTTCGGCGATATTCCTATGGAAATTGAAGTCCGTCTATCCGTTGAAGATTCACCAAACTCAGCAGGAGTCGTCATTGACGCAATCCGTTGTTGCAAAATTGCACTCGACCGGGGCATAAAAGGTCCGCTTGAAGGCCCGTCCTCGTACTTTATGAAGTCTCCTCCTCGGCAGATGAATGATCACGAGGCCAAAGCTTCGGTTGAAAAATTTATCTCCGAGTAATACAACACCGCACACTTCAATTTATTTCAAAATAAAACGTATGATTTCTCCCGAAAAAACCGAGAGCGCTGCCGCAATTGAGGCGACATGCTCCATGGTAGGTACCTTTATAGTATATGCACCCTCAACGGTGGCTGTCTCAGGAGGTACGAGCTCGTCGCCAAACATGGCATGAACTGTCAAAATGCGCTTTCTATAAGACCGTGTGAGTTCCCGTTCTCTGCTTTCAAACAGTTTCACCGACTGGGCAAACGCGTTACTTGATTTCGTTTTCGCGGCAAACGATCGCCAACCGGTTGTCGGACCCGTACGGAGCCTCGCACAAACCGTAACTACTTTTTCTATGGCCTTCGGACGGACAAGAAACGCATTAAGTACGGCACTCCCGCCTGCACTGCAACCGATAAGCGAAACTGTTCCTTTTTTCGATAGTTCATCTATGTAGCGAACAAACCGGTCAAGCTTCGGTTTAAATTCCTGTTCTTCATTTTGCCACCCGACTCGATGAACGACTGGCTCCAAACCATTTCTTCGAAAGTGCCACGTAAGAAACTTCGTTGCGCGGATTTCATCACCAAGTCCCGGCACGATAATGACAAAATGTTTTCGATCCATACGTAAGATGCCTGCGATCTTTTATTGTATAATTGCCGAAGTGGAAAACAAACCAACTATAAAAACATTACATGATGCGGAAGAATATCTCAACCAATTTCTTTCATCCAAGTGGACGTACACATTGGGACGGATGAACCAGCTGGTTGCCCTCCTCGGACACCCCGAGCGCAAAATCCCCATTATCCACATCGGCGGAACCGCAGGAAAAGGATCAACAAGCTATATAGCCGCTTCAATTCTGGAAAAGGCCGGATATAAAATAGGCCTCCACATGTCACCGCACATGATATCGATTACCGAACGATTGATGATTAACCGATCCCCCATTCCGGAAGAAAAATTCGTAAAACTCTTACATGACATTATTCCGGCAATTAACGAAGTGAGTAAGTCGAATCCCGACGGAGCGCCAACCTATTACGAAATTACCGTTGCCATGATGTTTAAATATTTTGCCGATGAAAAAGTGGATGCCGCCGTTATCGAGGTGGGACTGGGCGGCAAACTCGACGGAACGAATGTGCTTACACCGGTTGTGTCGGTCGTTAACAATGTTGGCTTAGACCATACTGAAATTTTGGGCGATACGGTAGAAAAAATCGCAAAGGATAAACGCGAAATTATTAAAGCCGGCCATCCTGCGGTTTCCGGTGTTACTCAGCCGACAGTCAAAAAAATAATAATTGAAAAATGCAAAGAACTAAAAACGCCGCTTTATTTACTTGAAAGGGATTTTTTCGTAAAAAATATCCGCCCGCTCGTTTTTAAATCCGTTCCGACAGGCAAACACGACGCTCCAATAACATTTGATTACGTTTCCGATGAGATAACATTGAAAAATCTTAAACTTTCTCTTTTCGGTCGTCATCAGGCAACAAACGCAGCAGTTGCTATCACTGCGGTTCTCCACTCGGGACTGAAAGTTACCGAACCGGCAATCCGAAGCGCCATCTTCTCCATCGATTACATCGGCAGACTTGAAATCGCAACCATTCATAATGCTCCGGTTCTTATCGATGGAGCACACAATCCGATGAAAATGGCGGCACTTTCCCAGGCGCTTACTGATCATTTTCCTGCCATACAATTTCCGGCACTTCTTGCCGTAAAAAAAGATAAAAAAGTAAAAGAGATGATTTCTATTCTTGCGCCGCACGTGTCACATTGGTATGCGACGACGCTCGAGCGACAGACTGATTGGGGCAAACGCGTTATGTACGATATACCCCAATTAGTTGAAGTGATTAAAAAAGTCGACGGCAATAAACAGGTAACCGCAGTCCCGAAATTTCCCGAATTTTTATCAAACCTCAATACGAAGGAACCTTTACTTATTACCGGTTCGCTCTATCTCGTCGGAGCCGTTGAGGAGTGGAAAAAGCGTTAAATAGTTCGCTCTAATGTCAAATACGTGAATTTAATTCCTTCCTCTTCATGTAGTTCTTGGAAAATAACTTTTGAAAACCGTGAATAATCAGGGAAAAAAGTATCAGCGCTGGATGCGCGGGCATCGACGACGGTAAGATAAATCCTGTCCGCTTTATTTATCGCTTGGGCATATATCTGTCCCCCGCCAATAATAAATATTTCTTCAGAACCCTGAGATTTTTTCGCTATTTCAAGTGCTTCTTCAAACGAATGAACAATAACAAATCCCTCTTTCTTATATTGAAGGTCATGGGTTATGACAATGTTCGTTCTTCCGGGAAGCGGTCCCCCTTTATATTGAAACGTGGAATGCGTTTTCCTGCCCATGATAACGGGATGGCCCATTGTTAATTTTTTAAATCTCGGCAGGTCGCCGGGCACGTGCCACAGGAGTTGATTTTTTTCCCCGAGCTCCCTGTTTTTTCCGATAACGGCAATAATCGACAGCATTAAAATCCTCCAACAACGGTGATTTCTCCTTTAATCGGCGGATGCGGATCATAGCCGACGAGTTCAAAATCTTCAAATTTGAAATCGTCGATATTTTTCACTTTTGGATTGATCTTCATCGTCGGAAACTGCCGCGGAGTTCGCGAGAGCTGTTCCTTGCACTGGTCATAATGGTTTTCATAGATGTGCACGTCGCCGAATACGTGCACAAATTCGCCGGCTTTATACCCTGTCACCTGAGCCAGCATCATCGTTAGCAATGCATAGGACGCGATGTTAAACGGAACCCCAAGAAATAAATCTGCGCTTCGCTGATACAGTAATAAGGATAATTTATCGCCCGTGATATTGATGTGATACATCGTATGACAGGGCGCTATCACCATGCTGGCGCTGTGGCTCCCTGACATTTCGTAAATGCATCCGGCATTCCACGCGGAGATAATGTAATGTTTTTTCATCGGATACTTTTTAATTTTCTCAATCGCCCACCCGAGCTGATCGACTGTCCGTTTATGGTCAACCGGCCACTTCCTCCACTGGACGCCGTAAACCGGCCCCAACTCCCCCCATTTTTTCAGAAATTTCGGATCGGTCTGCGCATTTTGCATAAACAATTCATATGTCATTGGCTTGGCCTTTTTTTCGGCTACCGCCCACGTATATTTTTTATATGCCCACTCGTCCCAGATGTGAACGTTGTTATCAACCAGATATTTGATGTTACTGGAACCCGATAAAAACCACAGAAGCTCATGGATGATTCCCCTCGTAAATACTTTCTTGGTAGTCAGTACCGGAAATCCTTTGGACAAATCGTAGCGGCATATGCGGCCGAACACGCTTTTTAATTTCACTCCGGTCGAGTGGCTTATTTTCCACTGACCGTGATCCATGATTTCCTTCATGAGATCCAAATATTGGTATTCGGGATGTGTGTGATCGTTTGTTGATATCATGGTCCTCCTTATCGCATGATTATAGTTTCTTCTTCCGTAATAATCGCCGTCATCGAAATATCATACGATGTTACGGGAACTTGCGCAACCAGCTGGCAACGAAATGCAAGCGCTATTCTTGGAGCTCCAAGATTGGCAAGAAGCGAATCGTAATACCCCCGCCCGCGGCCGAGCCGATGTCCTGACGCATCAAACGCCACACCCGGCACAATAAAAAGCTGGACAGACAACGGATCAACGACTGGACATGTTTTTTTGGGTTCCAGTATACCAAATGGTCCTTTGACCAGATCGGCGAGTGTTGAAATTTTCTGAAGCACCATTGTGCGCTGACCTATCATTTTCGGCACCATGACTGTTTTATCCATCTCCAGAAGTTTTCGGATCAACGAGCGTGTGTCAACTTCCTCGGGAAGTGAAACGTAGGTCGATATAATGGCCGCCTCTTTTATTTCCGCATGCGCAAGAACGGTTTCTTCTATTTTTTTACTTGCCGCTTCGCGTTCAACCGGCAACAGGAAATTTCGCAATTCCATCATGCGTTTTCGAAGAATTTCTTTTTCGGCGATTATATCCATACACAATTACCTATAGGCGCGCCCGTCTGTTTTTCACAGCGACGAATGAGATAACCTCCACAACGCTCGTGATTCCGATGAGGAATGCCCACGCGCCCCGCCCCTGAAACATAACGTGGAGTAAAACAACCCACATAACAATATACGTGAGCTTATGAATTCGTGTCCACCAGTCACCTAACAACTTTACGCTGACGTCGTTGGATGTTACAAAAAGAAAAAATAAAAGAATGGCGGCAATCACCCCGAACAGCTCAAATCCACGCGTAGGAATAAACAACCCGCCGCTGCCGATTGACGGAAAAAGCCAGACCGCCGACAAGTGGTTAACGACAAACATAAAACACGCGATACCTGAATACCTGCGAAACGTCATGAGAATCGAGACGAGCTTGTGAGAAATGCCGAAGCGTCGCGCCATGCCGGGAATAACTGTCGCAATAAATAAAAGTATCGCTGCCTCAGCGCATTTTTTACCGATTTCATAAAACAGATCGTAGTTTCCCTGCCCAAGTACAAACACACGGTATTCAAAAAACAGCAGTACCAGCTGGAGTGCGTAAAATATCCGGAATAGTTTAACAATGGTATTTCGCCATTTGACAGTCTGGCGGAAAAGCGCGTCTATGACTGGATTCATAACTTATTCTTCGGGCGGTGGCGGCTGCTCAAGCTGTTCGCCGGCCTTGAGCCACTGGACGTACGTGCAGCCCGTTGCAACACGTTTCTCCCTGTCCCATCCGGCAGTACTGCATTTTTTCATCCGTTTCCCTGCGGCCGTGGTATAGAGGACAAGCTTGGATCCGCATTCAGGACATTCCTCATCCAGCGGCACGGTGGTACCGTTTATCCATTCAACATAATCACAGCCGCTGGCTTTTTTTGCAGCCGGATCCCACACGTTCGTACTGCACTTTTTCATCTTTTTGCCGAACCGTGTCACAACAAGAAGTAAAGGTGAGCCGCATTTCGGACATTTCTCATCAAGCGTTTGAGGCTCAACGGGGAGCCATTTGATGTAATCGCACCCTTCTGTTTTGTGCATTTCGGCATTCCATGTGCCGGCCGTACATCTTCGAAGTTTTTTCCCCGTCGGGGTCGTAACCACCTCGCCAAGCGCGCTTCCGCATTTCGGACACTTCTCATCAGGAACAGACGAACCATCAGTTGTATTCATATCTCAAAATTGTATCATCCAAAACGAAGAAGAAAAATAGGTCAAAAATGGGTCAGTAATTCGTCAATGACCGGATATACGTCAGAGGACGACCGTGCTGTCATGACGCGCGCGCGATATTCTGAGGCTCCGTCAAATCCCTTAATATAAATTTTAAAGAATTTTCGAAGTATCACAAAACTTTTTTCTTTCCCCCACGTTTTTTCAAAAAGTTCAATGTGCTTTTTCATAAGCATCAATAATTCATGAATTGTAGGGTTATGACCGGATCGATCAAATGCCCACGGGTTTTCAAATATCCCCCGTCCGATCATAACGCCGTCAACGCCATACTCATTCACCTTTCTTATCCCGTCGGCAACATCAACAACATCCCCGTTGCCGATAATAACAGTTTTAACGTTCATACGATTCCGAATATCTACGGCTTTACCGATTTCATCCCAGTGAGCCGGAACTTTGGACATTTCGGCGACCGTTCTTCCGTGGACAGTCAACGCGTCGATGCCGGAGGATAAAAGAAACGAAATCCACTCTTCGGTGATAATTGTTTTAAATCCTATCCGCGTTTTGACGCTCACCGGAATCTTGCCTCCTACTCCCTCTTTTGCGGCCAGAATGATTTCTTTCGCAAGCGAGGGATTGTTGATAAGCGCCGCACACCCGCCATGAGACGTGACTTTCTTTTGCGGGCACCCCATATTGATGTCAATGCCATCAATTCCCACTTCAACGAGAAGTTTTGCCGTCTTCAAATAATTTTCCGGTTTACTTCCCCAGAGTTGGGCGATAAGCGGGTGTTCCATTTTAGTAAACCGCAGCCTGTGCGAGACGACCTCTTTCCCCACAGACTGCATACCGTCGACATTGGTAAACTCGGTAAAAAACACGTCGGGGCGCGCGCAGGAAGCCACAATCTGCCGGAACACCGTGTCGGTGACATCTTCCATCGGAGCCAGAATAAAAACAGGCTTGGGAAGCGTCTGCCAAATCGATTTCATCCCTTTATTATGCTCCAAAGATTAAACGAAGACAATTACGGCGTGGCCACAAACAGGACAAATTTGTTTTTTGAGAAATAACAGCCCCCTTCAGCAACATGTACGGTTACAGTGGTCTTGTCAGACTTTGCAATTCTCACATCAGCATCTGTCAATGTTGCGAAACAATCGGCATGATCAGGGTATATGTCCATTTCACCGCTCTCAGTTGGGACAAGTACATGAACAACCGACTGGTAGGTTTCCTGTTTCTGGGGCAAAAAAACCAAACACTCGATATCGCTCATACGTGTATATCGTCAATAGAACCGATCATATAAAATTTCTCAACATCGACATCATCAAATTCACCCGCAAGTATCCGCTCACAGCCCGCGAGCGTTTGCTCAAGGGGGATATAGACCCCCTTCCCTGCGTTATATGATTGCGTAACAAACAAAGGCTGCGTCAAAAATCGCTGGAGCCGCTCGGCGCGCTTGGCAGTAACCCTGTCCTGACGGGACAGCTCGTCAATACCCAATATGGCAATTATGTGGGATAAATCTTCATATGTCTGAAATAATTTTTTTACCTCCGAGGCAACCGCAAAATGTCTTGCGCCTACTATTTCGGCATCGAGTGATAAGGACGTGGAACGAAGAACGTCAAACGCCGGATAGATGCCCTTCTCGGAAATCGCACGCGATAATACGATGGCGGCATCAAGATGCGTAAAAATGGCAACGACAGCCGGATCGGTAAGATCGTCAGCCGGCACGTATACCGCCTGAACCGACGTTACCGAACCCTTCGCATTTTCGCTCACCCGTTCCTCAAGCTGCGCCAGTTCACGCTCAAGCGTCGCCTGATAGCCAAGCTCGGATGGCACTTTGCCCGCCATGGCAGAAAGCTCCATACCGGCCATGACGTAGCGGTAAATATTATCCACAAAGAAAAGAACCGATTTGCCGGTCGTCTCACGAAGGTATTCAACTGCGGTGACAGCCGATAATCCCACGCGTGAACGAACGCCCGGCGATTTATCCATTTCGCCAAAATACAACGCCGTTGACCCGAGTACCCCTAAAGATTCGAGCGCCCGATACAAATCATTGCCCTCGCGGATGCGCTCGCCGATACCGGCAAACACCGAGTACCCCAGTTTTTTCATCGAGATATTGTGCATGAGCTCGGTAATAAGAATCGTCTTGCCGACACCGGCTCCGCCGAAAAGCCCGATTTTATCGCCATGACGAAACGGTGTAAAAAGATCGATGACTTTTATCCCCGTCTCGACGATCGATCGGTCTTTGATTTCCTTTGACCTCTCGGGTATCTCATTAAATATGGGCATCTCTTTTCCGTGAATGCGGTCTTTTCCGTCCAGAGAGTTGCCAAACATATCAAACATACGACCCAATATGCCTTCCCCGACTGTGACGGATACGTCTTTGCCGCAGTCTTCAACTTCGCTCCCCCGTTCGATGGTGTTGATGGATGAAAGTGCTATCGCGCGAAGTATGCCGTGCTTTTCATATTCATTCACTTCAAAATAAACCGGCCGGTCGCCAACGGTTTTGAGCATCCGGTGGATGGGAGGCAGGGCGCCTGTCCATTGTATTTTGACGACCCCACCAATAATAGAAATAATTGTGCCTCTTGCTGTCATATCATCCGTGAAACCGCAAAACTCGATAATTGCTTGAGCGTCGCATTCATACGCCGCTGTTTAATGTAATCATGACGGATTTTTACGAGCATTTCGTCGGCTTTCACCGCCGCATGTTCCATCTCGATTGTCCGCGCCGAAAGTTCCGATAATTTTGCCTCGATATACACCTGATAAAACCGCACGCGAATGTAGAAATCCAGAAATTTCTCAAAAACGCGTTCCCGCGACGGTTCATAGATGGGTAAAGCCGATTCAAGAGGTGTTATGGAATCACTGTCCTCTTTGGGATGAGGAAGAGCAAACGTAAACGGCAGATACGGCTCAATGACCGGCTCCTGACTGGAAAGTGAAACGTACTTCGCATATAGAAGGTCGACTTTTTTCCAGCCGCTTGTCGGATAGGAAGTAAAAAGATATTCCGTTATATCGATAAGTTTCGTTTGATCAATATCATCGTCATATCCCTCAAAATACTTGTCCGCCGTTATGTGCTCTTCTTCAAGAAGCTGGTTAACCCGACGGCCCACAGCAACAATGTGCGTATACTCAGACCGGTGATCAATAAACAAATTCATAAGCCGGTTATTAAGCCCACCAACCAAGCCTTTATTGCCTCCCACAATCACAAGGACGGATTTTCCCGTATCGTGTTTCGCCAACAAGGGAAGACCTGATACATCGCGTACGGTTGAAAGATAGTTTAATACCCGCTCGAGTTCTGCCGCATACGCCTGCAGGCGTTTTACCTCAATGTTTAATTGATGGAGCCGTGAAGCCGCAATTTTTTCGATTGTGCGCACCATCTCGCCGACGCCCGCAACCATGAGCTCCGATTGTGTAAATTGATTATACGTTTTCATACGGTCTCGCCACCCCGTTCACTCGTTAAAAATTCCTGTTTTACATCGGTCGCTATGTCTACAATCCGTTTTTTCAATTCATCGTTAAAATCTTTACTGTGGATTGAAGAAAGTACGTCGCTATATCGGCTTCTCATAAGCTCCCGCAGATGCCGTTCGAAATCGCTCCACTCATCGTGTTTGAGGTCATCAAAATATCCTTCTTCGACCAGATAAAAAAGCACCACCTGTTCAGCCCACGGAATCGTTTCGTGTTTATTCTGCTTAAGAAGCTCAAGAATAAGCTCTCCGCGATAAATTTTTTTCTGGGACTGACGGCTTATCACGGTCTCAAGCTGCGTCAGCTTTTGAAGCTCTTTTTGCTGCGCAAGGGCTAAACGAAGCCTGAGGTCACCTCTTTGAGCGCCTTATGCTGCGCCTGAGATCCGACGCGCGAAACCGACAGGCCGACGTTTATAGCCGGAATGTATCCTTTCTGATACAGTCCCCGTTCCAGATAAATCTGTCCGTCGGTTATGGAAATGATGTTCGTCGCAATGAATGATGTGATATCTCCTTCCTGCGTCTCGACAATGGGAATGGCAGTTACAGATCCCCCGCCTTTACCTGCTGCGCGTTTACCCGGCCCGTTCCAGAAGCTGGGCATGAAGAGAAAACACATCACCCGGATACGCCTCGCGGCCGGGAGCTCTGCCAAAAAGAAGCGCGGTATCGCGGTACACGTTCGCGTGGCGCGTGAGATCATCATAAACAACAAGCGCATCCTGCCCTTTCCCTCGGATATGTTCGGCAATCGTACATGCCACAAACGGAGCCAGATACTGCGCCGCATAACTGTCGCTTGCTGGAGCCGCCACGATCATTGAGTACCGGAATGCTCCGCGCTCTTCAAAGAGGCGAATCATCTCCTCGAGTTTGCGCGCCGGCTGGCCGATAAGCGTATATATGCAATAAACGGCCGGATCCGCCCGGCGCTGATGTAAAACCATATCTTGGGCCAGCGTACTTTTCCCCAATTTCCGGTCACCGATCAGAAGTTCCCGCTGCCCCCGTCCGATCGGCAGCGTCGTATCGATAATTTTTATTCCTGTGGTCACGGGCATGGTCACCGGTTCGCGGTCAATAATAGGCACGGCTGGGGAAAACAACGACTTCTCATCACCGTTGATCGGCGCCAGCCCGTCTATGGCCTGACCAAATCCGTTGACGACACGCCCGATATACGCGTCGCTTATGGGAATCGAAATTTCTTTCTCGCTTCTATAAAGCGATGCACTCGGCGATATGCGCTCATGAAATAAAAGGACTTCAACTACATTCACATCAAATCCGACCACCAACCCGACGCCCTGTCCGTCAGCATCAACGAGGACTTCGTTGGTAAAAACGTGAGGTAACCCCGACACTGTTGCCACACCGGCAAAAAGAGTTTCAATGTGTCCGACTTCCTTACGGTGTCTCGTTGTGTGTGGCATACGTGATATCTTCCAAAAGATTGTGGTTTAACTGATACCCGTCAATTTCTATGCGAAATCCCGCGATCAAATCCTCGCGCTCTTTCGTTTCAAGATGTATATCGTGCCCGAGTTTGTCCCTGAGCGCGTTTTTTATTCGCTCAATGTCGCCGCCGTCGGCCGCAGCCCCGCATTCGAGAACGACGCTTTGCACGTTTTGGCTGTTGGCAAGCGTTAGCGAAGCAATTTCCGATATCATCGCATCAACGTATTTTCTTTGCAGTTCCTTCACTACCCCGCTTTCACGCATTTTTGCAATGGTGTCGCCGAGCCGTCCGCGCACCGTTTCAAGCAATTTTCTTTTTTCCTCATCGCGGACCGCTGATATTTCGGCTTTTACCTGTTCGGCAGCCTGCGCGAGCAGAAATTTTTTGGAATCCTCGGCTTCCGTTCGGATCGTCCGTTTTACTTCGTCGGCAATGCGCTCGGCCTCCTCAAGAATTTCTTCCGACTTCTTTTTCGCCTCGGCAACCGCTGCTTCCCGATCCGTATCAATATTTTTTTTATCCTGAGAAATTTTCTCGGCATCGTCAATAAGTTGCTTCCGTTCTTTTTCCTCCCGCTCCAAACGGGTAAGAAGCGGCTTGTAAACGTATTTTTTAAGAATCCACAACAAAAGCACAAAATTGATAATTTGTGCAACTATTAACCACACATCGATACCGAGTTTTCCTAATACTTCCATAAACTCTTATGCGATAAACTTCAAAAGAAGCGCTACCACCAAAGCATAAATAGCGATAGCTTCCGCAAACGCGATTGCGATAATCATCGTCGTCTGGATTTTGTCAGCATGCTGCGGATTTCTTGCAATCCCCATAAGAGCCGCTGCTCCAATAATACCGATTGCGAGTGCCGGTCCAATCGTGCCCACCCCCATAGCAAATGCAGTTGCATTTCCCATATTAGGCACTCACCTCCTTCCAGATTCAATCTCTGCCGCTTGTGTACTCATCGAAATAAACGCCAGTGTCAGTGTCGCAAAAATAAACGCCTGTATAAATCCGACGAACAGTTCAAGGACCATAAACGGCAGCGGCACGACGTACGGAAGTAAAAATGCCGTAATGAGCAGAAGCACTTCGCCGGCAAACATGTTGCCGAATAATCGGAAGGAAAACGAGACGATTCGCGTGATTTCGCTTAAGAGTTCAAAAAATCCGATCGTCGCTTTTAAGGGGCTTTTGAAGTTAAAAAACCGGCCGAGGAACCGGCTAACCCCCAGGCGTTTGAGCGAATAATACTGGGTCGCGCCAACCGAAATAAGGGCAAGCGCCAGCGTCGTTGACAGATCTGTATTGGGCGAACGAAGAAGCGGCATGCGGGCGCTCCCGCTTGCGACATAAAACGATCCTAAGAATCCGGGCAGAAGCGCCAAGACGTTTGCCGCAAAAATAAAAAGAAAAAATGTCGCAGTAAGCGGAAAAATCCGCTTCGACATGGTCCTGTCATGGGTGACGGCGTCAACACGGTTAAGCCATTCGCGAAGAAGAAGAATAAGGCTTCCGACGATGAGACTTTTGGGCTTATGCACCTGTCGGGAAAAAGTAACGGCGATAGCGGCTAAAACGACGGTAACAAGCACGCTTGTCAAAAGCGTGTTGGTTACCGGCAACCCAAAAAGTCGAAGGACATATTCAGGCTGAATGCGAATCGCGACATTCATAGGGCAGTCTTTCTATTTCTTAGGGTATCACAAACATAGTAGTTTGAGAATGAATCATGTGAGCGGATTTTGCGAAGTCTGGAAGCCGTTTCCATGATATAGTGTATGTATGGCATACGGATATCATCACTGGCACCAGCGCCAGCACAAGAGCCATTCAAATGGTAATGAAATGCATTCGGCGAAAACCAAACGGATGCTCGACGGGTTTATTTATGCCGCCTCATTTTTATCGATCGCTGCAAACCTTCCCCAGCTTATTGAAATATGGATTAATCATAACTCCGCAGGTGTATCGCTTATTTCATGGGGCGCGTTTTTCCTAAGTTCGCTGTTCTGGATATTTTACGGATTCGTCCACCGCTCGAAATCCATTATGTTTCTTAACACTACGCTTGCCTTCATGCAGCTGTTTATTGTGGTGGGAATAATTATTAAACCGTAAAACTTCGCGGGTCCTGCCCGCTTTACAAAGAGCGCGAGGGAAACAATATATTATTTTTTTAATTTTGTGGGTGGCAGCTGCGAAAGCTGCCAGCGAGTCCGGAATCCCGCACGAATGCTTCTCAAATCGCTACGTAATGTTTAGAAAGGTAGTGTGTGGTCAAAAGACGAGATAAGACACTATCACTGATTCGGTGCGGGATGAGGATATCGCTGGAATACGCAGCTGACAGGACCCACTCAGCTCATATAAAACTTCCGTTTGCTCTCGGGGAACTTTTCGATCGCGTAGCGAAGCATGGTCCGCGGCATGGTTTTATAATGTTTTTTCAGGAATTCTTCCAGCGCATCTTGGTCCATCTTCCCCAACTCCCGCAGCATCCAGCCCACGGCTTTATGAATTAAGTCATGTTCGTCATGTAAAAGAATTTGGGCGACAGCAAACGTCTCGTCAAATTGTTTTTTGCGAAGAAGCGCATAGCACGCCACCATTGCGATACGCCGTTCCCACAGGCTTTTGGATTTTGCAAGCGAAAGCAACAGCTTTCGATCTTTGGGATGTTCTAAAAGATAGGTGCCGACTATTTCATGTGATGACAAATCCACGAGATCCCAATTGTTTATATATTTGGTATGGGAGAGGTAAAAGTCGTAAATTAATTTCTTTTTGGCATCATCCCCCCTCTCAAATTGATAGGTAAGGATAATAAGTCCGGTCAACCGGTATTCATGAATTTTGTTTTTCAGCAATAATTCAATTTCAGAAGGCGAAAGATCTTTATATTTCTTGGCAATTGTCCGAATGTTAGGGACAGTCACGCCGATAAAAATATCCCCTTCACCATACTCACCTTTGCCGGTTTTAAAATACCGCCCAAGAAATTCCCCTTTCTTTTTATCCGCCAATTTTTGAAGATCGCTTTGTACACTCATAAAATTATTGTATCAAAGTTTTAAAAATTTCCGGCGCGTGCGTCACGGAAATCATGTGGCCTCCGCCTGCAAACACCGTCAGTTTACTTCCTTTAATATGGTTTGCATAATACTTACCCATGTTAAGGGACACGTTCTGGTCACTCGCGCCATACCAGAGATATGTTTTGGATGTGATGGCACCAACCTCAAATCCCCAGTCCGTCGTATATAATTTCAAATCCAGTTCCGGCCCACGCCATCCCTGCCGGAATGCTTCGCGGAAAATCTCTTTGGTGGCAAGACGCGTTTCGCGGTCTTCATAGAATTTCTTATCCGCTTTGGCTCCGAAGAGATGTCCGTAAATGCCCCACGTGGGGCCCCAGCGCGAATTAATATACTGTATCCACGCCGCCAGAAACCGCACAACGGGAGCTTTGCCGTATGTCATCCATCCCACTCGCGACATCCACATCATGCCGTCAAACATATGGGGTCCGATAATCGGCGACAGCCCGACGGCGATTCCTACATTGGTAAGTCGCTTGGGGATAGCATAACCGCACACGGCGGCATACGGTCCCCCGCCGCTGACTCCCAAAACGGCAAACTTTTGTATCTTTAAAAAATTTGCCAATTCCACCACATCGCGCGGCCAGTCAAGAATCGTCCTTCCCTTTTTGAAATCCGACAACCCGTATCCGGACCTGTCCGGTGCGATCACGCGAATGTGCATTTTTTTGGCAAGCGCGTCATATTTTGCAGCGCTTAAGTGCGACGCCGGCCAACCGTGGAAATACATGAGCGGTTTCCCTTTCGGATCACCATACTCAACAAACGCAAGCCTCCGCCCGTCTTTGAGTTTTATCGTCTGAATTTCTCCATTCATGAAGCAAATTGTAACACAAATTAATGACGTACAATTTCAATTTGGAAAATTGAGGATATGGTGCTATTATCCTCTCGATGAACTCAGATGAGAAAAACATCGCCCTCCAACTAAGCATTGAAGAACTTCACAGAATGTATGATGAGATATGTGAAAATTATACAAATACTAAAAATAGAATTTTAACATTCCTTGCGGGTTCACTCGGAATTTTAGCTTTTTTATATGGTAATGGCGATCTGTTTATTCCTGCTCAAAACTACGGTAAAATTTTTTATTGGCTGGGTCTAGCTTTATATATTATAGCAATCTCGTTATTGATGATTGCAGTTCGACCAGTTAACTGGGATATACCTACTGATTTTAAAGAACATAAAGAACTAAAATATAAAAATGCAATGGAATTTAAAGAATATATTAGAGATGAATATATAACATCAATATCTTCTGATAATAATCATGTTACCGTAAAGAATAGATTATTAACTACTGCTTTTGTACTACTTGTCATTGGTGGTATAGTATTAGTGGTGCTAAAAAATTTTAATACAGAAAGGGGAAACATGATTCGCTCTTCTGAAACAACAGTTAAGGGTATTTAATAAATCGGTTTAAAGTATAGATAGCCCCGCTTTTGGCGGGGTTTTTGTTCTCATATCAAATTGACCCACTACCAAATTCCCTTCTTTCTTGACGTCGGCGGGGCGTTGCAGTAGGATCTCCAAGTACCCTGCACAAAACATCATATGGCTGAAGAAGCGGATCGACGAATAGGAGTAATCAGCAAAGAGTTTGCACAGGCCGTTTTAGGCCCCGATGCCGTACTCCCCGCAGCCGACGCATTTGACGCCGCTTCGCGTGAACTTGATGCGAACTTTCAGGATGAAATAAAAACCGCAGCACAACTTCAGGAACTCCATCTTGTGCGCGAAACGGCAGATCTTATCGAAGCGGACTTCAACAATAGAGGGATAGCATTGCCCAACGTATTCGTCGTCTATACGGCAGGATTTGAAGCGCCGAATGACGCCACAGAAATAGCCCCGTACGGTACCGGACCGTTACAAAACCTCCTTCACGCGGACATTGGCGGGCATATGGGAGTCGCCGGAGCGCTCAAAATAGACAATACCCATACGGCAATGATTTTTAACGGACGGGCGCATGCATACTCCGGCGTTGGAGATAAATTCGGTGAAATGCTCTACGGACGGCCGTTAAACGTCATCAAAGAACTGATGCGACGCCAAAGGGAGCGCGGGAAACAGTGTGCCGTCATCCTCACGTACTTAACCGGCGCCGATGAAACCACCGAACTTCAGAAAGGTGACATCGGTGTTGCCGTGTCGTACACCGAACGGGCCGGCGGACGCGGTGTGCTGGCGGCAGGAGCCGGACCGCACGACATATGGGACAAGGTGGAAGGTATCCGGTTCCAGCCGAAACTCCGGCGCGGATCTGACACGGTTCTTGCGAAGAAACTGAAATGGTTCGCGGATATATTCGCTATTAAAGTCGGTGCCGTCGCAGCCGTGGGAACCGCTGATACACCGAAGTTTCAGGATCCGATGGATCAGGCAGATGGACAGGTGCTGTTTGAACGTGCCCGCGCAAAACTTGACACATTAGCAGTCGAAACGCTTGGCGAAGGATCGAAGGCATCACTGCTCTTTGACATGGCCGTCGCATTTGACGTGAACATGCTTAGGATGCTGCAACTGCGCGAACAGCTTGATGGACACGAAAAATACGGCGAACAGGAATTTCCTCTTCTTATTTTGGGACTTCCAACCGACATAGTCGGCGTTGAAAGCGAAGATGTCGGACATGATGCGGTGGTTGAGGAAGCGAAAAAGCACGGTGGGGACAACGGCGAATTAGTACGGGCATTGATCGAGGAAATATCGAAAACGATCGACCAAACGCATCCGCTTGCCATACCACCATCTTGGGTCTTCCCGAAATTCTCGATCCGAGGACAATTTGAAGTAGCGTAACGTATGGCAGACACCGAAACAGTCACCGTTTTTACCGATTCGTTTATTGACTCTCTCGCACCGGCACTCGTCACCGAAACGCTACCGATACCACAGGATGTACTTGCGGAAATGGCCGTTAGACCTGCGCCGACACTGACACAGATAGAAAATCTCGTGAGACCTACGGCGTTGCGAATCCTTCACGTGCCCTCCCCGCTTGACGATTACGATGGCCTGAAAGCCTCTGAAGCGCAGATATTTCATCCGTATGGCAACAGATACCTTGAACGCCTTACATACGTTAATGCACAGTCGCTCCCGATTATGCGCGCGACATTTGATGTGGAACGGGGCCGCAAAGCGCTCGACGTTACGACATGGCATTATCTATTAAACGGCAGGTATATGATGCGGCTGGATTTTGAAACGCATGCAAATGCGTCCTATCTGGCAAGACTCGAACGTCAAATCACAAGCATGCGGGGCGTCAGCCGTGAAACGCGATTTTTTCGCGACCCGCCATCCCCGCACGACTATCCGTATGAATATCTTGTAACGGATTCGCAGGGTACGGAATTAGTGCGCCATCAAAAGGATGATCCGTTTGCTCCCCCTCCACCGGACATACGGGGAATTCTTCGCAAAGCCATGCGGGACCGCCTCGCTGTTTAGAAAGATCTACCGTTTTCTACTCCATCGGCGTTGCCAGCTGGAAATAGTTTCCGTCCGGATCTTCGAACGTGGCTAAAGTCATTTTGCTGTCTTCTCCCGGATGATACGGATTGGCAACCACTTTGGTGCCATAGCCTTTGATGCGTTTGAATTCTCCGTCGACATCTTTCGTCTGGAGGTTAAACATCATGCGCTCGGGCTGTTTGTTTTTGCCTTTTACTTTATCATGCGGTCCGACCATGAAAAATCCGTTTCCGACCTGAAATCCCGTATAGCCGCCCTGCTGCCAGCCGGCATCGACGTTAAACACTTTTTTGTAAAACGCGGAGAGCTTCTTCGGATCTTCGGAAAAAACCAGTAAAGAATTAAATGACAACATATGGGTACCTCCTTAAGGTACGACAATCATAATTGTAATGTATCTTACAAGTCAATAGACATAAAGTGAAAATCCCGGTAAGGTATATAATCATCTTAAGAAATTTTAATTGTGAAAACCGCGCCGAAAAAATCACGGAATATTTTCTTCTTCCTTTTATACGTTCTCTTCCTACCGCTTTTCGTCTTTCGGGAACACATAAGTCCCGCATCCGAATATTCCCCCACCCGCCGGATCGTCGGCATTCTCCTCACGTGTCTCGTCCTCTTCCCCGTTTGGGCGGCTCTCTACGGCGCCGCCGGATATGCGATCATGTACAAAGCCGGCTACATAGCGCAGGAGATTGATATTTCGGGGACAGGATCCATGTATCCGACGTTTCCCAAAGGCGTCGGGCAGGATCAAAAAGCGCTCTCAAAACAGATTGTGTCAACGCCGGGTATGTTCCGGTACCCAAATGGGATAGTTTTATTCGGAAAAAGATATTTTAACGATGTCATCGGCCACGGCGATATCGTCGTTGTGGAGAATAAAAAAATCGATGCCTTAACCGAACAGCTGTACGGAAAAGCATCGGGATTGGTTAAACGCGTCATCGCGATCCCCGGCGACACGATCGAAATCCGCGACGGCATTGTCTCCATAAACGGCCAGCCGCAGAAGGAACCCTACACCGCGCGTGCCCGCTCGACCTTCGGCGGCAGTTTTTTGCCGGATTGCCAGACCATCACCATCCCGCCGCACAAATACTTCATCATGGGCGACAACAGGAAAGCAAGCGGCGATTCGCGCCAGGATGTGGGACTGGTTGACAACGCTGACATTCAATATGTCCTGCCCCTCGCGGCGCAGAAAGGAACGCTGACGAAAAACTGGCGCGACACCACCAACGATTTTTCCGAATCCGCAAAAATTGCGCTCGATAAGATCGACTTCATGAAGCTCTTAAACAACAAGCGCCGGACGCTCGGGGAACAGGCGCTTGAGTACCAGCCCAAACTCGAAGTGTCGGCAACCGCGCGCGGCAAGGTCATTTTAGAGTACGATGACTTTTCATTCGACGCAACGCGAAGCGGCTATACGATGGAACGGGCGGTTGCGGATGCCGGATACAGTAATATCGTCTACGGCGAATCAGCGGTATTGGGGTATTACGAGGCGGGTGAGCTTCTGGACAACATGTTCGAATCGCCTTCCAGCAAGGCATTTCTGACGGATAAAGACTTCAGTGACATGGGTATTGCCGAAGTACAGGGGTCGCTCAATAATTGCCCCGCGCAGGTAGTAGTTCTCCATTTTGCCGGCTGGGTGCCGCCCAATTACACGAAGGATGTCGTCAACTCATGGAAAAACGCGCTCACCAGCCTCCAAAATGTCCAGCCCAGCTGGGCGAAACTCACAACCTACGGGCAATTTTACACCGATCACAAAAGCGAGGTGGACCGCATCAACGACATCATAAATACACGGATCCAGAATATTACCGGTATCGTTTACGCGATGGATAAAAACGTCTGGCTCAACAACGACCAGACCGCCTATCTCAAACAGGACGCCGCCCTTCAGAGCGAAATGACCGACCTTGCCAATAAACTCAATAGCTACAGGGAATAAATCTCCGGATTTGATATAATTATCTTTCATGAACCCGATTCTCATGCCCGTTGCCTATGTCATAACCGGATTTACCATCGCGACCGATATCGGCCTTGCGGCGTACTTCTTGGGCTGGCTTATCGGCTTGGGCGTCAAACCCGTCCGCGACCTTCGGAATTTCGTCATGAACGCCGTTTTGCCCTACGCACGGATACTTACATTCATTATCGCCCTGTCGGCCATGGGCGGAAGCCTGTTTTATGAAAACGTCGGGCACTTCGCGCCGTGCTTGCTCTGCTGGTGGCAGCGGATCTTCATGTACCCCCAGACCCTCCTTATTGCCCTAGGAATCGTAAAAAACGACAAAGAGGTCGCTGATTACAGCATGGGACTATCGGCCGCCGGATTCATCGTCGCGCTCTATCATTTTTACATCCAGCGCGGAGGCGCAAATTTTCTGCCGTGCGGCGTCAGCGGCGTCTCGTGTACCCAGCATTTTCCGGTTGAAATCGGCTACGTCACGTTTCCTGTTATGGGATTGTCGGCATTTGCCGCAATGTTTCTTCTCATGCGCCTTTCCAAAAGGGCGAAGGTTAATAAGTAAGCGCACCTTCAGGCCTGCAAAGAGGTATTGCACCCTCAGGTACTCCAAGAGTTTGAGCTTCCGCTAATTCCTCTGCCGTTAATGGATGCTTCGCATCAAAATAAAACACGACGGCCGTGTGCGAAGGATCATCCTGTATATGAAGTACCGCCTGTTGTTGTGCATACCGCGCATCCATCATAATCGCGGGTTCTGCTGCTGCCGGCTGGCCGTTGGGTAACGTGTCTGGCTGATGTTCAGCTTCTCCGCTACCGAGACAATAAATTCCTCCAAGACGTGCACCATTGCCGGCGCCTATTTCCGTTAAAGGCATATGGCGGGATTGTACGAAGCAACCAAGCTAAAGTCAAATAAGTGGCAGCCTTATTTCGCCCGACGTTTGGAAAAGCGGTACGTCTGCACCATGCCGCCTAAACCTAAAATGACGGCAATGAAACTCAATAGTCCGCCGACATACGGCGCTTTAAAAATAAACCAGAGCACCGGAACGCCGATAAGCATATTGATAAATTTATTGCTACTCGCCTTCGGCGAAAAACTGTCGACGATATATTCTCCGACGAGAACCGCCAGAAATACACGGCACACGACCAGCGCAAGCGCATACAATAAAAATATAAGAAGCGCGATCGGAATTCCAAGGAGAGTGAAAACAAAGATTATCCCGACCATGGGAACGACAACAAGTGCAAACAAACCAACGAGCGCCGTTCGGACAGGCGATTCTTTTATATGTTTGCCGATCAAATCCGTGATGGTGGGGAAAAACTGGACAATAAGGATGCCGATAATTAAATTCCAGAGAATGGAGGGAATCGCGTTGGCCGGCCACCGACGGGCACTCGTCACGGCGGGTGAAGACGTATTTGTTTGTTCTTTAGGTGTCGTTTTTGTCACTTTCCCTGAAATCGAAGCGCCTTTTGCTATCACCGCATCAGTATCGCTCGTATAGCGAAGATCGCCCGCTATAACCGCTTTTGGCCCGATATCAAGCGATTGCGTCGAGAGGTCAATATCGTTGTTTACCCGTCCGCCTATTGAAGAATCTTGGGCATACCCGCCGATCGTGTTGCCGATAAGACCGTTCACATCCAACGTCTGCACGGCGGTAAATAATTCCCCGTTTACCCTTCCTGATTCCGGTACCGTCAAGGTCTGGGCCAAAATCGTACCGTTTTCTTTGACAGTTCCTGCAATATCAACAGTTTTGGCGGCAAGCCGGACGTTTCCCAAAACGACGCCGGTGATATGAATCGATTGAGCCGCACAAATCACGTCGCCGTCAACAAGACTCGATATCGTCACCTGATCCCCTGCGCAATACACATCTCCATGCACAGCGCCGTCGACAGCCACATTCGTGCCGCTGACAAAAAGGGACCCGATTACCGATTGACTCCTGTCTATTTGAACCGATTTGCCGCTTTGCACTTCAAATGCAAAGATTGCGGGTACTCTTTGAAGAACAAGGAGAAATAAGATAAATAGAAAAATCGGGCGGATAAATTTCATATATAAGACTACTATACAGGGATTTATGATTTTCTGTAAAGAGCTTAAACCGGACGCTTTCGGGAAAACAACCGCTGATATAGAAAAAGAAGCGACAAAAGAAGAATATTAACTGTAATAAGCGTATTCACCGGACCCACGCGATCGCCCAAAAATCCCAAACCGACGGCAACGACGCCAAAGGTCATGCTGCCGAAAAGCGAGCTTAGCGACCCCAACGTCGCGCGCTCCCGCTGGGTAAACTCTTTTTGAAACAGCGTATTTATAGCGACAGTGCTGGGACCATATCCCACTGAGGTCAATCCGACAAGCGCCGGAGATGCCACAGAGGGAAAAAGAAGTGCAATAAAATTGATAATACGATTGCCGATTATTTCGGATATGAGAACTGTTTTATACCCAAGCGAATCTATAATCACTCCGCTCAGCGAAAATCCCACAGCGCCGCCGATAAAAGAGATCATGCTCGAAAACCCGACCGCCCATAAAGGCCACAGCGTTGCGACAAACGCCGACCGGAACACAAACGCACCTTCTCCGAGTGCAAAACGGACCGCATCAATAATTGTAAGAAGCTGCAATTTTTCATTTTGCTTAAACAGCATGAATGATTCTCTGAGATGCGAAAATATATTGGTACTTTTTTCAAGATGGATTTTCGGCTCGACCATCTGAAGCGCAAGAATAACTAATATGATGCGAGGTATAACGGATGTCCACATGACTAAACGAAACGATACGCTCGCCATAAGACTTCCCACGACGGCAACGACGGCAAGACCGATTTGATCAAACGATTGAAGCCGACCGAAGTATCGGTGATATTCGCTTTCGCTTCCCGACTCTACCAAACTGTCATGAAGAAGCGCATCATTATTGCCGCTGTAAAATGAACGGCCCAGACCTTCAAGAAGTGCGCCGATAAACAACATCCAATACGTACCGCCTACAGCGTAACAGACAACGGCGAAAAGACAACTTAACGCGCCGGCGACAACGGTATTTTTCCGCCCGATCATGTCCGAAAATACGCCGGTCGGAATTTCAAACGCCGCAGAGGAAATTTCTACAACGGAAAACACGCTCATGCCCAACGTATAGGATCCGGCAACTTTAGCAAAATACAGTATCGCAACCGGTGCGTAAAAAATAAAATCTATGAAAAAATTAAACCACGCAAGAAGTTTAATGTTCCTATGGAGCGTCATAGCCTCATGGTACCACGTTTAACGACTGAGCCGAAACTCATGGAAAGAAGACTTCATGCCCAAGAAATACCTATAATACAAGAAGATTGACAAGATGAACCTCGCGTGGAACAATAAACACGTATGATGCGCAATAAAAACATTCTTCTTTTTGGCAGCGTCGGGCTTATTGTACTTGCTATCGGGCTTGTCTCCATATTAGACCGCGCAACAAGCTCAACGATATCGACAGGTGACGTACGGGCGCGTGCTGCCGTTACCAAAACCCTCGAGGTAAACGCCACAGTTACATCGGTAAATCAAATGAAAGGAACAATGGTCGTCAGCAATTTATATTTTGCCGATAACAGCCGCTCAAGCGATGCAAAAAATCTCGGAACTTGGACGGTAACGGCACCCGCAAGCGTGAATTTAGCATCATTCGGACCAGGCATAAACGTTGTTATCGGCATCGATCCCGCGACTTTTCTGGCTTCCTCCCACACGCTGACGGCGATCACCATCGTCCAGACGAAGTAAACTTCGCTTAGATGAGGGAAAATGATTGCCCTGAAGCAAACGAGTGTTCAACGCCGTTTTTCCGAAGATGCACTTCTCCCACTCCCACGACCTCAACCTGTTTTTGAACGATATCGACAATGCATGCTGTTTCTTCGTCGATACCTACCATCGTCGTTTCGTTGGGTAATAATTTTTCAAGATGATTGAACCGGTCTTTACCCATCCAGCAATGCGTCGTATCAAAATCCTCGCCTTCCTGATTGTTCCAGTGCGGGACGATAACCAACCCATCTATGCCCAAAGATGAAAAAAGATCAAGACCGCCTATCCAGCGAAGATCTTCACCGGACTTATAAATTTCGTACACGGGAAGGGCGTATTTGCCTGCTGCAATTGCGCTTGCCGACCCCAGACACAATGTCGTGCCGCGGTGTAGCGCATCAACCATCGCGTTATACACGCGCGAGTCGTGAAGATGCCGCACGGTATAGCTTGGCGATCCGGCTCCGCAATACAGATAATCCAATCCTTCAATTTTTTGCGCGTTGGAGGCGTTATTCGTGCCGCGCGGCGTCGCATCTTTTTTCCACGCGTGAATCCGCGTAATGACCGGTTTGTAATTGACAAGTCGTTTGGCAAAAAAATCCTCCATCCGCGCGGGCCATGCGTGGAGTGCATTGACTTCAAATCCCGTCGGCGTCTCAAGAATTCCGATGCGGGCAGGAGCTCCAACGCCCATCATTTTTAACACCTTTTCGTGAATGGTACCGCCCGTCGGAGACATTTCGCCGGAGCCGAATAGCACTATCATTCCTTGAGTGCCACGCGGGGCTCTATGACGGGTCAAATAGTCTTTTTTTTTACGCGGTAACCCGTCGGGGTATCCTCAAGGATATATCCTTTTTCTTCTATCTGTTTTCGCATATCGTCTGACTCGGCAAACTTTTTCTCTTTCCGGAATGCTTCCCGTTTTTGCACTATCTCAAGAATTTCCTTCGGAATCTCTTCCGCCGACGTATCTATGGCGTCCAAACCAAGCCCCAACACCTGATCAAACTGAATAAGAAGAGTATATTTATCTTTCGGGGTTATTTTGTTTGATCTCACCGTTTCCCAGACAACAGCAAGTGCCTGCGGAATATTCAGGTCGTTTTCTAATGCTGACTGAAATTTATTTTTGAGCAACTTCGTGCCTTCTTCTTTTCGGACCCTTCCGCCCGTCTCTTCCTTGTCGGCAGAGGCAAACTGTTTCATTTCATCATTAAGTTCCAAACGCGCTTTACGTGCAGAATCCAATCCCTTCCATGTAAAATTCAAAAATGCACGATAGTGTGAGGTAAGATAAAAATATCGCAAATCCAAAGAATCATATCCTTTGGATTCAATATCAGCGAGACGGTAAAAATTTCCTTTGCTTTTTGCCATTTTAACGCCATCGACCATCATAAATTGCCCGTGTACCCAATAGCGGACAAACGGCGATTTGCCTGAAGCCGCTTCCGACTGGGCAATCTCATTGGTGTGATGGATAGGGATGAGATCCGCGCCACCCGTATGAATATCTATCTGTTCGCCCAAGTGTTTCCGGCTCATAGCGCTGCATTCGATGTGCCAGCCCGGAAAACCCGTTCCCCACGGACTCTCCCACTCCATGTCGCGCTTTTTCCCGTCAGCCGGCGGAGGCGAAAATTTCCATAGTGCAAAATCCGTCGGATTCCGTTTCTGCAAGTTTGGTTCGACGCGCGCGCCCTCTTTTAGCTCGTCAAGACTTTGACCCGTGAGTTTGCCATAATCCTTAAATTTGCTCGTATCAAAATATATGCCGTCATCAATGGTATATGCAAAACCTTTTTTAAGAAGCGTCGCTACCATGTCGATCTGCTCCTTTATATGATCCGTCGGTTTGGGCCGGACATCGGGAGCACGTAAGTTTAATTTTTTGCTGTCGGCCAAAAACGCTTCCGTATAGAATTTCGCGATATCCCATGCGGTTTTCCCTTCACGGCGCGCCCCTTTTTCCATTTTATCCTCGCCCGTATCGCTATTGGACGTCATGTGACCCACGTCCGTGATATTGGAAACGTATTTGACCGGATACCCGAGATATTTCAGGGTTCTGACAAGCAAATCCGTCATGGTGTACGTACGGAAATTTCCGATGTGGGCAAAATCATATACGGTCGGGCCGCAACAATAGAGCAAAACGAGTTTTGGGTTAATGGGCGTAAAATCTTCTACTTTTTTTCCCAAAGAATTAAACAGCTTCAGCATGGGGTTAGCTTACTATTAAATCGGCAAATTTTCAACGACGAAGCACAGTTTACCTCTGATATAACACGGTGGCGTAGCACATAAGAAGAAAGAGAAAAACAGACCACCACGCCCAGAAAGTTTTGCGCATCACCCAGATGACGATACCAAACATCGGTACGGAAACTATCAGTGAATGCGGCCATGCGATCAGTGTAACCCACGTTGCATTCACGGCAAGCCACATTTCGATAGGACGGATGAGCTTGCTATGGAGAATATCCCGAATGAGAAGCCCGAGATACGCTATTGGATACACCACTGTCAATCGATGAAGAATTCCAGTTTTGAATACCACCGTCTGAATGATAAATACTACAAAAAGGAGACAAATAAAAAGTACTCGCCCGAGCGTTTGGCTTTTTGCGGCAACATGCGGCACATCAGTCTTGCCTGACATTACGGTTTTCCGTTGCAGTTTGTTTTGCTTTTGTGCCATATAAATCTCCCCGTGCCCGTTTACTCGAGGGCATTGAAATCTGTTGCGCTGCCGCAGCACTCTGAGCTGCCGACTCCTTTTTTTTCTGGTCAGCCTCCATCTGGAGACGTTCCCAGATGGACGGTTCTTTCGGCCGCTTCAGATCACCCTTCATCAGTTCCTCAAGCGCTCTTCTTGCTATCTGACGCTTCACTTTTTCATTTTGTTCAACGTCAATCTGTTCCCACGCCGTCTTGGGTTTTTCACCCGGTGTGACCTGCGGCGTGGTTGACGCCTGACCGGTTTGTTTCTTTCCGCTTGAACTCCCCAAGCTTTCGAGAGCCTTACCGGCTATATCTTTGGGAACTTTGGCAACTTCACCACCGACTTTTTTTCCCAATTGACCCAACTCACTGATAATTTGACCGCCAACCGTATCTCCCATACTGTTTTACGAAAAACCTAACTGCATTTTCGCCTCTTTACTCATTGTATCAGGTGTCCACGGTGGCTCAAATGTGAGATCCACTTGGACATCTTTAACACCCTTAATTTTGCCTACTTCCTGCCGTATGGGATCGGCTATTTGATCAAGTAACGGGCAGCCGATCGTTGTTAAGGTCATAAGTATACGCACATTCCCCTTTTTGTCAACTTTTACCTTATAAATAAGCCCCAACTGCCAAATCGAGATCCCAAGCTCGGGATCCAAAACTTCATTTAAAGCTGTTTCGACCTGTTTTTTGGTGACCATACTAATATTCCCGCCTCCCTTCCAGCGCACGCCGAAGCGTGACTTCATCTGCATATTCGATATCCGCCCCAACGGGCAATCCATGCGCAAGTCTGGTTATTGTAACACTTGGATTTTGCTGTTTCATTTGTTTGGTTATATACATGGCGGTGGCCTCTCCCTCCATGTTGGGGTTCATGGCTAAAATAATTTCCTTCGTCGAACTCTTACTCTCTTTTACCCGTTTCACGAGATCGTAGATAAAAAGCTCATCGGGGCCGATGTTATTTAAGGGATCAATCGACCCGTGCAATACGTGATAGACACCGTGGTACTGACCGGTGCGCTCGATAGACAAAACGTCGGTTGGCTGTTCCACAACGCAAATCATGGTGTGGTCGCGGGTACTGCTGCCGCAAATCGTACACGGATCTCCCTCTGCAACATTTTTACAAACTGAGCACAGCACGGTATCTTTTTTGAGGTCCGAAACACTTTTTGCAAAAAGGTCAAGTTCTTCCTGCGGCACGTGGAGTAAATAAAACGCCAGACGTTGCGCAGTTTTAGGACCGATGCCCGGTAAGCGTTCGAAAGACTCAATGACACGGGAAACCGCTTTTGGAAGAATTGCCATACCGTCGTATATTACCGCACTAACATTGAAATTGCATCGGCAATAACTGTTGCGATAGACACAACATGCAGTTTGTCGAACTTTTTGTCGTCAACGATGTTGATGGAATTTGTGCAGATAATTCGCTCTATCGGCGCGTGCGACAGTTTTTCCACCGCTTCGCCCGCTAGTATTCCATGTGTTGCAAGCGCAATAACGCTCGTTGCCCCCGCTTCTTTAAGCGAATCGGCTGCCTGCACGGTTGTACCGCCGGTTGAAATGATGTCATCGATGATAATCGCCGTTTTGTCATTCACGTCACCGATAATCTGGTAGGTTTCGCTGGTGTCATGTTTATCGAGCAACCGCCGTTTTTCCATAACAACCATCGGTAAATCCAACAGATATGCGAGGTTTCGCGCCCGCTTCACTCCGCCGACGTCCGGCGAGATAATGACTCCGTTAGTAATATTCAGTTTTTTTACCTCTTTGGCTAAAACGCTGAGGGCCGAAACATGCGTAACGGGAATCTGAAAAAATCCGACGATCGCATCGTTATGTAGATCAACGGCGATGATCTCATTAAACTGGCTGATTTCCAAAAATTTCGCAATGACCCGCGCGGAAATCGGCTCTCCGATTCTGTGCAGTTTATCCTGTCTGGCATAGCCGAAATACGGAATGACGGCGATAACCTCTTTCGGGGCGCACCGGCGGATCGCATCTCCCATAAGCACCATTTCCATGATGTGTTCGTCCATGGGGAATGAAAACGATTCGAGGACAATCACTGTTTTATCTCGCAAATCATCCTGAATCCACGGCCGCAGCTCCCCGTCAGCAAAACGGGTCAGTTCAACCCGACCGAGCGATATATTCAAATTTTTGGCAACTTCATGTGCAAGAGGTAAATTACTGGAACCGGAAAACAGAAGATAGTCTTTCATATACGACTATACTACCGCAATGTTATTGCAATGAAAAGAGGTTAAGGATCATGGGATCCATAAGAGAATTTACTAAATAATCGGGCTTTTCTTTCGCCAGCTCATCCGGGCTTCCGTGCATTCCAGTTGTTACTGCAATAGTTGTCGCCCCTATTGCTTTACCGCAACGGATATCAAACACGGTATCTCCAATGACAACAATGTCCTTCGGCTTCAAATCTAATGCAAAGCGCGTTTTTGCTTTGGCAAATACCTGACCGGCCAGTTCGACTCGGTCATCTGCTTCATCACCGTAAAGACCAAATGAAAAATATTCTAATAATCCGGTATGAGACAATTTCCACTGCGCAATTTTTCGCGCGTTTCCAGAAAGTATTCCCCGCACGACATTCGGTTGCTTTTTTTTGAGCAATTGCACAAACGTAATTGCATCAGGAATAATATGAAATAGTTTTGTATTCTTTCCCCAGTGCTCCAAAAATCCGTGCATCACATCGACGTAATCCGGAAATTTTTTCAGAAATTCATCGCGAGACATCTTTCGTTGTTGCTTTACTAGCTCCCACGCCAAAAGGCGTTCGACCGTTCCGTTATATTGCATGACATCGTAGTCTCCGGTGATTCCGTATACTTTGCTAAGCCCCTCGTAATACTGCTCCTCCCATTTACGGACGCCGATGTGATAAATAAGTGTCCCGTCAATGTCGAATAACACTAATTTCGTATTCATATATGTCATCTTGCGAATGCACGAATCAGTATTGGTATTCAGCGAAGAAAAACAGATCCTCGGGTCAAAGCCGAGGATTACAACATTACTTTCTATTATATTCTACAAGGGCCTTCGACAGAAGCTCGATGCTTCGCGTTAATGCTTTCGTATTAAGAACATAGGCTATGCGCACTTCATTTTTCCCCAACCCTTTGGTTGCATAAAAACCTGCGGCTGGTGCGATCATAACCGTCTCGGCTTGTCCTGAGCTTGCCGAAGGATCCCGAAAATCAGTAAGAAGCCACTTGCAGAAATCTTCGCTATCAGTTACAGGCAACCCGACGATACTGTAAAACGCACCCTCTGGTTTTGGAATCACAACTCCGGGAATTTTTTTCATTCCTTCGTAAAGAACATCGCGGCGCTTTGCCCATTCATCATGCGTCGTGCGAAACCATGACACCGGAACTTCAGTGAGTTTTGAAGCAATCATCTGATCCACAAGACCGCTTGAAAGTCTTCCCTGTCCCATCCGCAAAGCGCCTGCCATAATTTCAGTATTTAAAGATACAAGAACTCCCAATCGCACACCACACAAATTATATCGTTTGGACATGCTATCGAGCATAACCGCCTGCTTCGGAATTTCCTTCATATAGGTTAATATCGACGTCTGTTTCCTGCCGTCGTAGGCATATTCACGATAGACTTCATCAGATAAAAGATATAACCCGTGTTTTTTGACGACGGCAACGAGCATGTCGGTTTCATCTTTTGTATAAACCGTTCCTGTGGGATTTCCGGGTGAACAAATGAGAATCCCTTTCGTTTTCCTCGTTATTTTCGATTCGATGACCGACTGTTTCGGCAGATGGAATCCGTTGGTTATCGATGTTCTAATAGGCACCAGCTTGACGCCGTTGACGGCAGCATATGTATTGTAGTTTGCGTAAAACGGTTCGAAGACGATAATTTCATCTCCCGCTTCGCAAATAGCAAACATTGCCATCGAGATTCCTTCAGATCCGCCGCTTGTCACCTGAATACTGGGGGGTGTTAAAAAAGTCGCACCGAGCTTATGGTAGTATGACAGAAGTGACTCAATAAAAACCGGTTCTCCCTGCGATTGGCTATATCCGATGGGGTCGATATTCCAATTCTTAAGCACCCTCATCATGACTTCGGGCGTTTTGATATCGGGGTCACCGATATTCAGATGGTACACTTTTACGCCTTTCATTTTAATTTCAAGGGCAAGTGGCGCAAGTTTGCGCATCGGGGACGAAGGAACGCTTAAAAATCTTTTTGAAACAGCCGTCATATATTATTCCACATCGATCGAAAATTCTTCTTCAACGTCCGGTTTCCCTAATTCTTTCCATGCTGAAAGACCCCGTAAAAATAATTCCATAAACCGGTCCTCTCCGCCGGATGATCCCGGAGCAAACGCCAGCTCGCCTTCGCGAACACTAAACGTACCATTTGTATACCATGCCGTGCGTTTCATATCTCCAATCGTTATAAGAAGCGGAGTACCCGATTTATATTTCTTCATATCACTTTCACGAACCGTCGTTTTCATATTGCCATAACCGTCGATCCACGCAATTCGGCGCTGGGGTATTTCATATAAACGGCTGGGGTCGAGTTTCTGACCGATATACTTTGTTTCACCATTGGCAATTCCTATTACTGCTTCCGGATAAAAATCACGCGATCTGAATTGCGATCCGCGGTTGGCGACCTCAACCGAGTAAAATTCTTTTATGTGAGATTTTACAAAGGTAAAACAGTGCCCGGCATTTACACCGATGACTTTCACGCCATTATCAAGAAGCGCGTAGGCCAAATGTTCACCTTCATTTTCTATACGAGAACCCTCATTGTCTTTGCGCGGCGCAGTATTGGTATAGATGATCATGTCCGGCACGGGGTTAACAAGCGCGTACTGCGCTGTCCAGAAGCCTGTTGCAATCGTACTAAATGCGGGAACGCTTGTGCGTACTACGCGGGCGGATCGATAGAGAGAGGTGAGCTTTTGGATAACCTCCCCGAAAGAGGGGTCACCGGTACCGTAGTCAGCTATCAGTTGAATTAGCGACGGTTCTTCGCTCATTGCTTGCCTATTGTACCAATACTCCCTTAAACTCGCAATGTCCTTACGATTTCAACGGATTAAACCATATACTAAACAGTTCTTAGCTCTTAATACCGATAATCATCCCGTTTAAACGGCCCATTTGCACCGACACCGAGATACTCACACTGGTCTTTCGTTAACTTGCTAAGACTTTGCTTTAATTCCGGAAAACTAAGCAGAGCTGCTTTTTCATCTAACTCTCTCGTCAGTCTGTAAATTTTTCGATCTTTGTATTTTTTTGGGTGCTCTACCATATCCAATAGTGCGATAGCCATATTGGTAAAAGTAATGCCCATTACTTTTGGAGGGTGCCCTTTACCTGCGTATAAATTCACGATAAACCCATCGCACAGTAAGTATATTTCCTTACCATCAGGGAATACGTATTTATCGAGGTAATCGTTGATTTTTATTTTTGTTAGTTGGGTGTTTTCTCTAAAAAAATGGCTGTTTACTTCCATGTCGTGCTCACTCATATTCATAACAAATGCGCCGCTTCGCATATGAGCAATTTCTTCTTTATCAATTGTCTTAATGCAGCCGGTCGTAGTAATAAAAATTGTTCCCCACGCACATGCTTTCTTCTTCTCCAATACGTTGTATCCCTCCATTATGGCCTGCATCGCCATAATCGGATCTACTTCTACGATAGAAACATTTGCTCCTACTCCCCGCATAACTTCGGCACATCCCTTTCCCACTTCGCCAAATCCGAAAATAACAACCCGTTTACCGCCCAACTGAACATTCATTGCGTTTTGTATACCCTCAATAAGCGATTCTCTGCTTCCGTACACGTTATCAAACTTCGCTTTTGTGACCGAATTATTGACATCAATGACGGGAAAGGGCAATCGTCCTTTATTGATAAATTGGGTATACAGAAGTGTAATACCGCTCGTGGTTTGCTCGCACGCTCCCTTCACGCCTTGAATCTTTTCAGGGTGATTTTTAAGCATATACTCGGTAAACTCGGCGCCGTCGTCTAAAATATAATCCGGTGATATCATCTCCCCGCGACTATTTTTAAATTTCACCGCCTCGTTAAACACCCAATAATATTCTTTCAACGTCATCCCGCGTTTGGCAAAAATTGGTACCCCATTTGACGCAACGTATGCGCACGCCTCATCGAGAGAATAATGCAGACTGTCTGAACACCAGCGAAGATCTGCACCGAGGTCCTTTAACAACAGGATAAAATTTGCGGTCTCGTAGCTTACCAATACAGATCCGACAATATGAATATCTTTCAGGGGTTTTGAGTGAAGATATTCTCTCCGCAATGAAACCAGACCCTCCATGTCTTTCAGAGCTTCTTTACTATATAAAGCCCCGGCACTGGCAAGTCCGATGTCTTTAACCCAATAATCACGAGATACGTTCATTTTGTGGAATTTTATCGTACTATCGAAGATATTTCAATGACGGGCGGCGGGATCTCAAGCCTCAACGAGAGGTAAATAGAGAACTATTTCATTGACGTATTCGTTTTTGTACAAAATAGCCTCTGGAATAATCCCGACCCGACGGAATCCTATCTTTTCGTACAGATGAAGCGCTCGGGGGTTGTTTTCAAAACACGTCAATTCTACAAGCCGGAAATCCTTTTTCTTCGCCTCGTGAATAAGCGTATTCATCAACTCTCTACCGATCCCTTCGTTTCTATATGCCGCTAAAAGAGAAATACCTATTTCCCCGACGTGCTTTTTGCGCCGCATGGGGTTTCGTCTCAACTCTGCGCTTCCGGCAAACACTCCATTTATCTCTACAACTACGTGCATCAAATCGCCGGACTTCATACGTTTCAGTGCATCATCCAAATGTTTTTGCTCTTCTGCACGGGTTAGCGGTTGTCCGCTTAATCCGATAAACGTATCTTCACGGATAAGAGCATTCGCAAAGGCCAGCATATCATTAAGATCACGGCTCCTGAGGCTGCGGAAAACAACCGCGTTCCCCTTTTTACTTTTGAAGGTTTTAATAATAGCACCCTGCTTCATACAAGTTTTTACTGTCCCATGGACTTGGAGAGTTCTGCGAGTTTGCCGGCGGCAGCCTGCTGGGATTTTTTAATCGCATCATTGATTGCGCGTTTAACGTCTTCATTGGGTGTGCCGTCAATTTCGACAACTTTCACATTCTGATTTCCTGAAATGACAATTCGTACGTTGCCGGAAACAACTTCAAATTCCTCTTTTTCAAGCGCCTGTTGTATCGCCATCGCCTGTTTTCTCATCGAATTCATATCACCCAACATCTTAAATGGATTCATCATGATGCCTCCTAAATTTCTAATTATTCTAATTTCTCTTTATCTATGATTTTAACGTAGAAATTAGATCAATTAGGTTAATTAGAATAATTTTATTTCTTTCCTAACACAATTTCTACTTTTACTTTTTCCCCAAACAGTTTTTTTAAAACCAATCCGATAGTTTCTCTTGTTTTAACCTCTGATAATTTGTCTTTATGAAACGTATAAAACGCTTCGATCGTTACTATACCATCTGTCACCGACTTCGGTCTAGTAGAACGCATAACACCTGCTACAGAATGATTATACGGCTTAAGCTCCGCAATAACATCCGGCCAGTGCTCCGTCAACTGTTCGATGCGCAATAACGATCCGGAGTTTGGAGCGTTTATTTCCTCTTTTGGTTGAGATATTGGGCGTTTTACCTGAACCTCCTGTGCGTGAGGGAATTCATCGCAAAACTCCACAACCGCAAGTTCCAGCGGAAGCTCGACAATGGCAGCGCCTTTGATCTCAGCATACGCTTGCGATAGTTTGTGGACGGCCCGACGCAACTGCTCAGGCGTCCAACCATCTAAGGGGTTTCCCTGAACGTAACCCACAAGGAGTTGTTCCAAATCCCCTAAACAGTCTTTTACAAATGTTTTAATATCCTTCCCTTCGTGGGCGAGCTGTTCAATGATCGCAAATGCTTCTTTGGTATGAGAAGAAGCTAAATGCGATAAAAACATTGTACGGGTTTTTTCTTCCGTAATAGACAGCATCGAGCGAACCACGTCAGGCGTAATTTTTCCCTTGTGAAAACTGACCTGCTCCAAAAACTTAACTGCATCACGAAACGACCCGTCAACACTTTGGGTAATAAGCCCAAGTGCTTCACCGTCAATTTCAATTTTTTCTTTAGTTACTATCCGTTTAAGCGCGCGGGTCAATTCTTCTGTCGTGGCCTTACCGAAGATTAAAGAAACACAGCGCGATTGAATAGTAACCGGCACTTTTTGTAGATCAGTCGTGGCAAGGACGAAAACCGCATGCGCCGGCGGCTCCTCGAGAGTTTTCAAAAGCGCATTGAATGCTTCGGTTGTCAGCATGTGCACTTCATCAATAATATATATCTTAAATGAGGCGCCGGAAGGAGCCAGATTGATGCCGTCACGAAGCGCCCGTATTTCATCAATTCCGCGGTTACTTGCGGCGTCAATCTCAAGAATATCCAGATTCCGTCCTTCGGAAACAGAACGGCATTGCTCACATACTCCGCACGGGCCTGATTTGGTGGGTTTCAGACAATTAAACATTTTTGCTATCACGCGGGCCGCCGTAGTTTTACCGGCACCTCTGGGACCGCTAAACAAAAATGCATGCGGAAGATCTTTTTTTGGTTTATCGAGTAATCGAAGAAGTGCGTCATGCACCGCAACATTATCAATTTCATCAATAACCTGCGGCCGATACGTTCTGTAAAATGACATATTATTCCGGATGATGAATGCCCAATAAATGATTTAATCCGTGTAAGGCAAGAAATGCAATTTGATCATCAACAAGTTTATTTTCTTCCGCCGCTTCAGCGACCGCCTGCGGGAATGAAACGATAATATCACCTAAGCGCAATATTCCGTCCGGCGGTTCCACAAACGGCGCTTCATGAACTTCGTTGGGATCGTTAAGAGGAAACGAAAGCACGTCGGTAGTCGAATCAATATTCCGGTATCTCTTGTTCAGGTCTTTCATCCTTCGGTCGCCGACAATCGTTACGCTCACTTCAGTGTTGCTTTTCATCTTTGATTCCAGCTCGCGCGTTATTGCATCAATTATTTTTTTCCGGTCGACAGGAAAATGCGATTCGGTTTGAAAAAGTACGGTTATCATAATTATCCAACCAACAAATTATCCGATAACGAGTGAGATTGCAAGAACCAGATTGCATGCATTACTTGGCAAGCATCTGTTTGAGTGTGGCAGCTACTCTTCCCCCATCTGCCTGACCTTTGACCGCCGCCATTGCGTTCTTCATGAGAAGCCCGAAATTTTGTTCGCCGGAGGCGGCAATTGGTGCAAGCAATTTCTTAAGATCCTCATCGGACATTTCTTTCGGCGCAAACTCTTCAAGTACCGCAAGCTCTTCTTTTTCCTTGGCGGCTAATTCCGCCCTATTGGCTTTTTCGAATGCCTCAATAGATTCCTTATGGGTCTTCACCTGCTTTTTTACGACTTCAAGAATATCCGCTTCGGTTAAAGAAGATTCCCATGCTGCAGCGTATTTGGCTATGGCGAAATTTCGGATTGCAGATATGAGAAATCTGATCGTACCCACGCGCATCGTCTTCCCCGCTTTGAGGGATGCATTCAAATCGACCTGAAATTGCGATAGGTTCATACGGTCAAATCAATTAAATTCTGTTTGGGTGTCGAAGACGACGTGCCAGTTCGCGCTTTTTTTCCTTACGGACTTCGGCCGGCTTCTGATAAAATTCCCGTTTTTTAAGATCCTGCAAAATCCCCTCCGCAAGTACTTTGCGGGTAAATTTTCGAATGAGCGAATCTGATGAATCTCCTGGTTGTGCTTTAACAAATACCATACATGAAAACACCTCCTCACACTTAAGACCGCAATGATTATATCACGGTGAGGGGTGCATTTCGATGACAAAAATTGATACGTTTGAGGCTATAAAGTACGATCTACAGCGACTGATCCCAATAGATGAACGTGCATGTGTTTGACGTATGCTGCCCCTTCGCCGTTATGGATGAAGCGGAAATCGCGTATATGCTTTTCGCCGATTATTTTTTTCATCAGCGTAAACAGTTTGCTTACGAGTTTTATGTCAGCATCCGTGAGATCCTTGATGTGTTTTTTGGGAATAAAAAGCATATGCACCGGCGCCTGCGGATGGATGTCGTTGATCACGATAAAATCCCGATCCTGATAGACAAAGTCACCGGGAATTTTCCCCGCAATTATTTGGCAAAAAATACAATCGTTTATATGCATACTTTTTTTATAACATCAATAATTTGTTGCAATGTTTTCTTTGTCGGACGCATGTCGGGATTTTTACTGCTGCCATTTAACACCATGTGGTGGCTTGCGTGCAAAAACCATGTCGCATCGGGCTCCTGTTTTTTCAGCTCATTGTAGACCGGCTCAAGATCTATCTCTTTTTTGGGCAGGGCTTTAATGCGAAGATATCCTTTTTTCGGATCTTTGCGAACGGCTACCACATAGCCCATTTTTTGCGCGAGGTGGACGACTTCATCGTTCGGCGTTTCCACACCGATTCCTTTACCCCACTTCGTTTCAAACGCCACGCCTTTTTCCTTCAACTCTTTTTCCGCCCAGACTTTATTTTGAAACATTTTGTAAATGCCGTCCAGCGCCTGCATACCAAGCTCAACAATTTTAATGGGGTTGTCGGCGTACATAAGACGCCATCCGTCGATTTGGGAAACCAATCCGAAGTCCCAGAAATCCGCAACAGGATTAGGATAAAACACTTCGCGGAAATGATCGACGTCGTTGACAATCATGACGAGACGCTCAAGCGCATGATCTGTGCCCCGCGTTTTTTTAATCTCCTCATAGACAAGAAGCGATGCACAGGTGTCGGCATCGGTCTGGTGATGATCAAATTTCCCGAATCCCGTATCCACATGCAGTATCTCGGGATTATCGTCAGGCGGCTTGCCTTCAAGCGTTTTGCCGGCAGGCACAAAGGCCAAAGAAGCTTCTTCCCAACCGGCGAAAAACATTTTCACCAGCCAGATGCTTGTTATGGCGTCAAGATCAGGGCCGATGTGGGCAACGATCGTTTTCATAGGCTTTTGAAGTATATCGCCTCGATATTCTTTACACAAGTTGATGGGTGCGCGTTAATATGCCTGAGCAAACATCCATTTGTGCGTGGCCGGCTTGCCGCAGTGAATACAGACACCCTTCTCTTCTTTTGTGCCAAACGGCAGACACCGCGTCGTCGCTTTCGTTTCTTCTTTAATTTTCGCTTCACATTCAGCATCTTCACACCAGAAAGCCCTGATAAACCCTCGCGTCGTTGCCATAATATGTTTTAACTCCTCATACGTCTTGGCGTCACGTGTATTATCAGCAAGGTATTTTTTTGCTTTCGCAAAAAGCGACTCCTGAATATTTTTAAGAATTTTCTCGGTTTCCGTGAGCATCTCCTGTCTGCCCATGACCGTTTTTTCGCCGGTATCACGGCGCACAATCGTCACGCTTCTGTCAGCCAGTTCTTTAGACCCGACTTCAAAGCGAACCGGCACGCCTTTCACTTCCCATTCATTGAATCTCCTGCCGATGCTCGGCTCTTCGCGATTGTCCAATTTGACCCTGACTCCGCCATTTGTGAGCGCCTCTTTCATTTCACCGCAATACGCTTGCAGCGCTTTATCATCAACGCCGGATTTCAAAATCGGCATAATCACAACCTGAATAGGTGCAATCTTGGGCGGCATGATAAGTCCGCTGTCGTCACCGTGTACCAGAAACATTGCGCCGAGGCTTCGTGTCGAGAGTCCCCACGATGTCTGCCATGCGTATTCCGTCTTTCCTTCTTTATTTTGGAACTGTATGCCGAAAACTTTGGAAAAATTCTGCCCGAGATTGTGGGATGTCGCACCCTGCAGCGCTTTTCCATCCGGCATGAGCGCTTCGTTGGTAAAAGTAGTTTTAGCTCCGGCAAATTTTTCTGTCACGCTTTTCATTCCCTGATACACGGGCACTGCCAGATAGTCCTCCAGAATCTGCCGGTACCAGTCCATCGCATCCATAGCAAGATCAATATCGTCCGCCTCCGTCGCGTGCACGGTGTGTCCTTCCTGCCACAAAAACTCCGTCGTCCTAAGAAATAGGTACGTCCGTTTTTCCCATCGGACGACGTTATTCCACTGATTGATAAGGATAGGTAAATCACGCCACGAATGCACCCATTTGGCGTACATCGCATACATGATGGTTTCGCTCGTGGGCCGGACGACCAGAGGATCTTTCAGTTTCTCACCGCCGCCGATTGTAACAATGGCAAGTTCCGGCGAAAATCCCTCGACATGCTCTTTTTCCTTCTCAAGAAGCGAATGCGGGATAAACAGAGGAAAATACGCATTTTCAACGCCTTTGGCATGAATCATCGCGTTAAAGGCTTCCTGTACTTTTTCCCAGATCGCATACCCGTACGGCCTAATGACCATAGTTCCTTTGACTGGGGCGTAATCCGCAAGCTCAGCTTTGAGAATAACGTCGGTATACCACTCCGAAAGGTTTTCACTTTTTTTCTTTAATTCCTTTTTGTTAAATTGTTGTTGCATAGATCTCCTTTTAATAAAGTCTCCCTCCAATAATAGCATCTTTCGTATCGGGGACGATGAGGATGCACTCACCATCCGCGTCCGGCACGCCCAATGTCAGGACTTCGGACAAAAACGGGCCGATTTGCCGCGGCGGGAAATTGACAACGCCCAAAACCAGTTTTCCAACAAGCTCTTCTTTTTTGTACTGTTTAACCAACTGAGCGCTACTTCGTTTCTCACCAATCTCAATCCCGAAATCTATCGTTAATTTATACGCGGGTTTTCGTGCCTCTGGAAAATCATCAACAGCAATAATTTTTCCTACACGGATATCAACTTTTTTAAAATCATCATATGTTGCCATAAAAAAATCCCTCCCGTCACATATCAACTCACGTTAATATGTAAGGGCGAGGGATACTCGCGGTACCACCTTACTTTTTTCTCGTTTACTGCTGTTACGGGCTTACCCGTCCCGATTCTTAATCGGGAAGCTCGTTCCGTTCGGTATTCGGAACTCTTAACGCTTTTCGATATTAGTATAGTCACAACGCACGAATCTGTCAATTTCCCGTTCTGGAATTATCCGTTCAATTATGTTTTCCCGTGTTATTTAAATCATAATCATACGTCTTTAGTATGTAATTTGATGGTTTGTGGCCACCCGCAGAGACCGTTGGCATCACTGGGGGTGGTGCCGTTATCGTAGGTACTGACGGGATTGATTGTGTTGAATCTGTTCCGTTAAGGTCACCTATAATCGTATTTATATCCCCTTGGGTCTGATCGATTGCAGAGCTAACGTTGCTTGACGAATCTGTGGTATTTTGCGCAGGTGTCGGGGTCACATAGATATATGTTGTCGTATTATTGTTTATAACCTGTACAACCCGCTGTTCGTTAATGACAGGCGCCTGATTATTCGTTGGCGCCTGATTGGTTGCCGGCTGCTGACTATTTACGCCGGTTGTCCGATTATATGCGTACGTTTGTTTTTGTTGTTCCAGTTGTGCGGAAGCGTTTTCAAGAGATAAAATATATTTTTGCGCCAATTGGTTTCTCGCTGCTCCCGGCGGCGCTTTTTGTATAGCTTCTTTCGCGGCCTCTGCCTGCGACCTAAAATTCGCTAATCCCTCAACCGAAGAACCGTTGTTAAGAAGCGTCGTTGCCTCTGAAAAACGGCGCTCGGTATAGGCTACTTCTAGTTCTCCTTTCGCCTGCTGAGTCGGGGCGAGCGCCAATAATACATTTTCCGCTGCAATTTTCATGGCATACAAATGGCTTCCAGGGAGACTATTCCATGAGGCAATGACGAGACCGCTGGGCACTAACAGAATAAAAAGAATAATCCAAATGAGGTTATCGACAAAATTATTCCGCATTACTTACTACAGTATGACATGCAACATTCGCCGTCAACCGCCGTGTGCGAAACGAAGAATATCGTTAATGGAAATGATAACCACAAGAACTAAAAGAACGAGCATACCGATCTGATGGGTAGAACGTTCAAAAGCCGGTTTAATGCGATGACCGAAAAACTTTTCAAGTATGACAAACAACAACCTTCCCCCGTCAAGCGCCGGAATGGGAAGAACATTGAGTACCGCCAAATTAAGGGAGAGTATGCTCATAAACTCCAAAACAGCACTAAATCCGAATTTTACCGCCTGACCGGTAACCTGCTCGATGCCTATCGGACCCGCAACATCCTGACCGACCGGCTGCAATCGGATAAGCCTTCCCACCAATTGCACGATGCCGACAATCATGTCTTTCGCGCGACCGAGATTTATTTTCGTGGCCATATACGGGGTCTGCCACAAAGGGTATTTTTTCAACTCCAAATCCGAGATCGCGATTCCGATCGGCCCCTCTCCTTTCGGAAACTGTTTTCGTGGTGTTAAAACTATTGAATCCATCTCGGATCCGCGCTTAACCGCAAGAACGATAGGCGTACCGGCATCCGTACGGCTTAAGTCGATAAGATCCTGCGGAACAACAATATTCTTTTCGGATGCGCCAATTATTTCTTCTTTCGCTGATAAAACAATATCATTTACCCGCAAACCCGCGGCTGCCGCCGGAGAACCGGCTAAAACCTTTTCTATGTGAACGTGCCCTGAGGTTTCGTAAATTCCCTGCGTAAGCAGGTAACTGGTAATTCCAACGGCAACGAGGAAATTCATAAAAACTCCGGCCAATAGTATCGCTGCCCGTTCTTTTTTACTTCTGGCCCAGAAATATTTTTTCTTATTGAGCGCGGTCTTTCTATGAAGTTCTTCTTCATCTTCTCCGGATAATTTAACAAATCCCCCAATCGGGAGCCAGTTAATCGAATATATCGTATTACCAATTCTTTTCCCCCAAATGCGCGGGGGAAGTCCGAACCCGAATTCTTCGACGTTCACACCAACCCAGCGCGCGACTACAAAATGCCCGAGCTCATGGACAAACACGAGGATGCTTAAAATAAGGAAAAATACCAGCAATGTGAACATAGATTTAGTTTACGAATAATGGAATAAATGCACAAGGGAGATTATACCTGCAGGAGCTCCGCCTCTTTTTTGGCTCCAAAACTGTCGATTTCGGCAATCATTTCGTCCGTCAATTCCTGAGTGAGACGTTCACCGTGCTTTTGTTCGTCTTCGGAAATTGTTTTATCGTCGGAAAGCTTTTTGAGCGTGTGCATGGCTTCATGACGAATCTGCCGGATCATGACGCGGCCCGCTTCCAGTTTAACCTTGGCAAGCTTAATGTATTCCTGACGCCGTTCTTCAGAAAGCGGCGGTATGGAAATCCTGATAAGTTCTCCGTCAACGACAGGGGTAAGTCCGCGGTTTGCCTCCATAATGCCTTTTTCAATTTCATCAATAACAGAGGGGTCATACGGCGCGATGACGATGGTCTTTGCATCCATAGTCGTTATCGTTGCCATTTCCATAAGTTTGAGATGCTGACTACCGCCATAACACGCAATCACAATATTTTCTACAAGTGCGGGGGTGGCGCGGCCGGAACGAATGCCTGCGATATCCTGACTCGTGACCTCGAGAGCTTTTTTCATATGGTCACGCGCTTTGTTTATAACTGAATCGATCATTGTTGGACCTATCTTAGGATACCGCGCCAGTTCCGTCAAGAAGAACTTACGGGATTTTTATTCGCCGAGCGCCAGACGCGTAAATCGTCCGATGGTAATATTCTCGCCGGTTTTTGCAATCGTCTGTTTCACGAGATTTTCTATAGTAACCGCTTGATCGCGGATATAGGGACTCGCGAGTAGCGCTTTGACATCTTTCGGATTCATCGCAGCTACCTGAAGCGCTAATTCATGTGCAAGTTTTTTGAATTCGTCGGTGCGCGCCACAAAATCCGTCTCGCAATTGAGTACCACGAGTACGCCGACTTTGCCATTTGCATGCACATACGATTCGACGACGCCTTGAGAAGCGACGCGATCTTTCCGCTTTGCGGCTTTTTCAACTCCACGCTCAATAAGAAGTTTTTTCGCCTTCGCGTAATCTCCATTGGCATCTTCAAGAGCCTGTCGGCAATCAGAAACGCCGGCCGATGTTTCCGCGCGGAGCTTTTTCAACTGTTCCAATGAAACCTGCACCATATTATTTTTTCGCTTTCTTTGATTGTACGTCTTCTGGTTTCTTCTCAACAACCGTATTTTTTTGTTTTGCTTTTTCTTCAGCGAGCCGCTTTTCTTCTGACTGTACAGTCATTTTGGCGGCAGCTTCTGCTTCCTGTTTCTTTTTAGCTTCTTCATTTTTCATTCGAAGCTCTTCGTTTTGTTTCGCCCATGATTCTTTCCCCTCTTTATATGCCTGAGTTATATAGTGAACGATAAGAGTCACGGATCCCACAGCATCATCATTTGCCGGAATGACGTAATCTATACCCGTTGGATCTGAATTGGTATCCACAACGCCGACAATCGGCACTCCGCGACGCATAGCCTCGCGAACGGACGCTATTTCTTTCTTCACGTCAACGACAAATACTGCTGTCGGAATATCGGTAAGTTTGAGGACTCCGCCGTAATACGTCTTTATTCGGGCAAGGTAACGGGCCATTTTGGTTCTTTCATGTTTAGGAAATTTTTTCCAGCCGTCGTGCGCCTGTTCTTCGGTCATTCTATTGATCTTTTCGATATTTTTCCGGACCTGATCCCAGTTTGTTAAAAACCCGCCGATCCACCGCTCGGAAAAATATGGAGCTCCCACGGCCTCGGCTTCCTGTTTTAGAATTGCACGCGCCTGACGCTTGGTGCCGACGAACAAAACTTCTCCGCCCCTTGCTACCGTTGTTCTAATGTATTCACCGGCCGTTTCTAATCCTGCTTTCGTTTTCGCAAGATCAATAATGTGAATACCGTCTTTTTCCGTATAAATAAATTGTGAGGCCTTCGGGTGCCAGCGCTCTGATTTGTGCCCGAAATGACAACCTGCTTCCAATAATGCCTGCAACGTGATCTGTTCCATAATGTAAAAAATAAAAAAAGCACCGATACGCCGGTGCTAAAAAGACCTTTATGCGTATCTCTTTAAACAAACACTCAATGGTCCGATCTCACTCGGACAAGAGATAGCTTATTGAGTGCGAATAATACGGGTATTATACCGTCAAATCAAACAGTTTGCAATACGCTCTAAAATACGAGGATAAGAGAGTTTTTATTTTTTCCTCTTTGAAGAGGGTACGTAACGTGATTTGGCAGGAGCCGGCGTTATTACCTGAAAAGTTGATTTTAACGTCTGTGTTATCTTCGGATTTGATGAAGATACACAGAGTTGTTTCCCGTTTACCATGGGACCGCATTTTGTGTAGTCCGTTGGACTATATGCATTAGATTTTGTATTCGTTTGCGTACTCATCGCTTTATACGCTACCGCCAGCGCTATTATTCCGAACGCAACAAACAGGGCAATTTTTATAGGATTTATGTGGGAATTAAATTTTGTTACCATATATAACAAGTTAACCTCTTTATACAAATATTATCTGTAAGCTACATTACAAACAATACGGCATTCTGTACGCATACTGTAACAAATGTGACTTTTTTTATCCTTATAGTGTATAATATATACAAAGGAACAAGGTTGGCATGGCAAATTTAACGGATTTCAATACCGTCCATAATGCCTTTATTGACGCTCTAAGTTTTGATGATATTCCCCAGCGGCTGAAAACCGAGTCTCTGTTAGCTATTCCGCCCGGCCGCGATCGCATTAACACGGCTGTTGTTCAACTCATGAATGAGTGGTGTACCGATTGGGCAAAAGACGATCAAAACAAGCAAAAATCTCATTTAATCCAAGAAGTAGAAGAAAAACGGGCGCTCCTAGAACGGGGAGAAAACCAAAACGGAACAATTGATGAAGAAAAAATACGCATTCTCTTATCGGATATGGTCACTGGATTTAAAAACGGCTCCTACAATCAGGCACTTGAGGAACGCAATATGTATATTGTCCTGCGCATGACGGATTATTTGAATAAAATCGGAAAACCGACTCCCGAACCGTTTAAATCGTATTTCCAAGAGCGCCTCGCCATGCCGCAGGGATAACAACCTATACAAATCGTTATGGCACCGGAAATTTTTTACAAAACGCTGAAACTTCGCGCGCAATGGAAAGAAGCTTAGTGTTTTTCCATAACTCGCCCTTGACCTTTTTGAGAAACGGACCGCGCTCCTCTTTGGGCCCCGGCAGTCGGTAATGTGACACCTCTTTTACCACAGCACCAATCCAATCCGCGATCGCTTCCATATCTTTTTCCTTCATGCCGCGGGTTGTCACAATGGGCGTACCTAACCTGACCCCCGATGGATACATCGGCGGATTGATATCATGCGGTACGGTATTGTAATTGGCAACGATATGAGCAACTTCCAAGCCTTCAGCCACAATATTGCCGATCACGCCTTCCTTTCGCAAATCCAAAACGACAAGATGACTATCGGTGCCCCCTGTCGTAAGCGTCAATCCTCTTTTCTGGAGCTCACTGGCAAGAGCTTTTGCGTTTTTTGTAATCTGTTGGCCATATGCCTTGAATTTCGCAGTATCTGCCTCTTTCATGGCAACGGCGATTGCGGCAGTGACGTTGTCATGTGGCCCCCCCTGCAAACCGGGAAACACGGCACGGTCAATTTTTTTACCCATGTCGGGATCTTTTTTTAACCCCAAATCGGTCACCAATAGTACCGCTCCGCGAGGTCCCCGCATCGTCTTATGTGTGGTGAACATGACCACATCAACGTATGGAACAGGTGACGGATATGCGCCGGCGACAACCATGCCGGCAACATGAGAAATATCTGCCAAAAGAAAGGCTCCGACGGAATCGGCGATTGCTTTAAATTTCTTCCATTCTAAAAACCGCGGATATGCCGTTGTTCCGATCGCGAGGATCCGGGGTTTTTCCTGTTTCGCCAGTGCCGCCACCTTATCCATATCAATCCATCCGTCGGGTTCAACGTCAAATTGCACGGACGTAAAATATTTACCGGAAAATGAGACATTCGGGTGGCCATGGGTCAAGTGTCCCCCGCCCGAAAGTTTAAGTCCCATAATTTTGTCACAGGGTTGGAGAAGCGCAAAATATACCGCCGCATTGGCCGGAGATCCGGAATACGGCTGGACGTTCGCAAACGGAACTTTAAAAAGTTTTTTCGTCCGTTCAATGGCGAATTCTTCGACCGTATCAATAAACTTGTTGCCCTGATAGTAGCGTCTATTCGCATACCCTTCTGAATACTTATTCATGAGAATACTTCCCACAGCTTCGCGCACCGCCGGTGATGCATAATTCTCGCTCGGAATCATTTCCAAAACATCTTGCTGTCTTTTACTCTCAGACTGAATAAGGTTCGCGATCTCCGGATCTGTTTGTTGTAACGTTTTCATAGGTAGTCTCCTTTATTAAAAATACCACGGGCAGATGAGAAAGAACAAGAACAGAGGATAACGAGAAGTTGTCAGATCATAGATTTATACCCATAATAGTGGATCTCTTTTGCGTTTGCAAGAAAGAAATGTCAGAGAGTGTAGTTTGTGCCGGCATCGGCAACGATGATGCTATGCGGATGGCTTTCAATAAGACTTGCGGGAGTAATCCTGACAAACCGCGCCTTCTTCTGAAATTCAGGAAATGTTTTGGCGCCGACGTAGTAAAAAGAAGATCGCAGGCTCCCTGCAACCTGATCCAAATACTCGTCGACCGATCCGCGGTATTTTACCAAGCCCTCAACGCCTTCTGAAATGAGCTTTTTTTCAACTGTTTCTTTTGATTGGCCATAGCGCTCTGCGCTCCCCTTTTTCATGGCGGCAACTGATCCCATGCCGCGATAGTGTTTGTATTTTTTACCGTTCATAAAGACTACGCTACCCGGCGATTCATCAAATCCGGCAAGCAAACTACCGAGCATGACGGCATGTGCTCCCACGCCGAATGCCTTAGCCATATCACCGATTTGCCTGATGCCGCCGTCTGCAACAATCGTAACGTTCTTGCCCTTCGCAGCCTTGACCGCCTCAATAATCGCAGTAATCTGCGGAACTCCCATACCGCTTATAATTCTCGTAGTGCAAATACTTCCCGGCCCCATGCCGACGCGAAGAATATTGGCGCCCGCTTCAATAAGCCGCGCTGCCCCGTCAAAGGTCGCAACATTTCCGGCCATGATAACCATCGACGGATAATTTTTTTTGATAAAGCGAACCGAATCAATGACGAATTTGGTATTTCCGTGACCTGAATCAACAACGATAAGCGTGACTCCCGCCCCGACAAGCGCTTTAACGCGCTCTTCAAAATCCGATCCGGCGCCGACTGCGGCTCCAACCATGAGCCCATCTTTTTTAATATGAGCGACCACCTGCGCCTGATCGTGAATCGATAAATTTCTATGAATAATTCCGATTCCTCCGGCTTTCGCGATTGCTCTCGCCATCGGCTCTTCCGTTACTGTGTCCATGGGCGAGGAAACAATCGGAAGCTTTAACGTAATCGAGGGACTTAAAATGGTCGTCAGATCAACGTCTGCACGCTTAAAATCCGTAAAACCGGGGGTAAGCAAAATATCATCAAATGTTATACCTTCCATAACAATTTTATTTTCATTATCCATATACCTTTCCCTCCTATCTCACAAGAAACGAAACATCCTTGGCTGTTTTCGTGCAGGTAAAGACGTCATTTTCCGTCAGAATCTTTTTTTCCACGAGGCGCATAAATTCTTCCTTCACGTTGGTAGCGAGTAATTCCGGACCGTCGGAATTTATGGTAAACGGCACTTCATATTTTTTCAGCGTTTTGATAATGGCGCCAATTTCGTCCCAGTTTTTCACGGCGCTCGTCTGTACATTGGATGTCGGACACACTTCAAGCGCAATTCTGTGCTCGCCCAAATACTTCATAAGTTTCGGATCGTCAACTGCGCGGATGCCGTGGCCGATTCGATCAGGAGCAAGGAGCCGTACGACTTCCCACATCTCCGATACCGGCGTCACTTCCCCCGTATGGATCGTTATTTTAAGTCCGGCTTCGCGCGCAATTGCGACGGCATCCACAAGATCTTTTACATGAAAATCCTTATTAATTGGTCCTGCGATATCCAGTCCCACCACTCCCTCACGCGCAAACCGCGCAGCTTTGCCGGCTATAATGTCATTTTGCGCTTTGGTAAACCGCCGGTCCATCATAAGGATGAGCCCTGCTTGCACCGGATATTCCATGCAGGCGCGCTTCATGCCCACAAGTGCGCCGAAAATAATTTTATCAAGATCCTGTTCCCCGCTTTTATTCCGTAGCATCGGATTAAACCGGATTTCAAGAGTTCCAATATTGCCCTTTCGATACGCGCGGGACACCGCTTTGTGGGCACAGCGTTCAATGGCATACGTTGACGATTGAATAAGTTCTGTTATAGTAAAAAACGAGAGGTAATTGTCGTAAGTGGTTTGTTCCTTGATGGTGATGGAGTGTATAAACGTCCAGTAGTCCTTTTGCGATAACCGGATGCCCTGTTCATGGGCAAGTTCCCAAAGAAAGTGCGGCGTAGAGGCGGAACCCAAATGGAGGTGTAAATCAACTAAATCGGTGAGGTACGAAGGAGTTTTCTGAACCATATTCCAGTATACTCTTTTTGAAGTGATGTGTCAAATCTTATAGGCCTAATTTAGCAACTTCTATAGCTCTAAATCCATCAAAAACGAGGATAAATCCGTTTGCTTTTTCAACATATTCTTCTCCGCGGATGGCCGGCAAATGCAAACGTTTCCCTTTATATTTGACCATTGAGACCATGATGGGATCTCCATGAGAAACAATAACAATTTCTTTGCCTTTATGCTTCCGTATTGCGTCATCGATAAACTCGCTCATCCGTTCCCAAATATCTTCAAGCTTCTCGTCACCGGTCATGGTAAATTCCGGCCTGTAGAAATCCCAATGGACTTTTTCCGCCTCTTTAACGGGTTTCCCCTCAAAGTGAGGAGCCCAAACCTCAAGGAGCCGCTCATCGTGAAAAACGGTCAAATCAGGGTGATACGATGCAACAATTGATGCGGTTTCGTGGGTGCGCTCAAGCGGGCTGGCGTAGATGGCTGCTATTTTTTTTGTTGAAAGATGTTTCCCTAATTTGTGGGCCTGTTTTTTCCCTTCTTCACTTAACGGGAAATTCGGCAACCTGCCGTAAACAACCTGATCGGGATTGTGAACGTCGCCGTGGCGGACAAGATAAATGATGGTGCGCATGGAGCTATTTTAGCATTATTTGTATATTTTGTGGCATTTGTCGCACGAAGCGATATACATACCGGCGGCTCCCACAACAATCTGTCCTTTGCCTCCTGAAACGCGCTCTGTCTGACGAGCCAGACTCCCGCACCGCTGGCAGATGGCAAAAAGCTCGAGCCTCTCATCGGCAAGACCCATCAGATCAGGCGTTGCGCCAAAGGGTTTTCTCTGATAATCGTATAAAAGACCTGCAGCAATGACATGAATTCCTCTGTTGCGTAGGGCTTCAATGACCTTAAGAACTTTCTTTTTGTCGAAAAACTGTACCTCGTCAAAAATCACTTTATCGGCACCCGATGCAATGATTTTATCGATTATATCTTCCGGCTTCTCGCCATCAACAATGATAGCGGGAGTCTTTTTATGATCATGGGAATGAATTTCTTCCTTGCCGCCATAGCGGTTATCGAGTTTCGGTTTGACGGTGAGCACTTTGTGCCCCATGCGGGTGAATACTTCAACCATGGCAACGAGTTTACTCGTTTTTCCGCTGAACATTGGACCCGCTATAACGGTTAAACGTCCTCGTTTGGATCGGCTCATTTTCTTCATGTGGATGTTTTGGTGGGCAAGAACGACTATTTACTCTCAAAGTACTCCGTTTCGCACCAATTCGTCAAGTATATCATTATGTATCTCTGTTGGATTTTTAAGCACTCCGCCGGCAACACATTCAATGGTTTTCCAGTTTTGGTTCTTTTGCGCAAGCGTCTGGTAGAGCGTATTGACAGCGCTTTGAATAGATCCGCTTTCTTCATAAATATCCTTCTTTTTCTCCCCCAAATATTTGCGGGAAACTTTTTGGGTAACAAGCGTCTCGGCAATTTCGATAGGCAAATGCAAAAAGAAAACCAGATCCTCATGCGGAAGCCCTATCACTTCCTGTTCGAGTTTATACACCCAATCTATGAATTCGGATTGTTTGTCAGCCGGTAACTTTGCCGCCTGATACACGGCGCTTGAAGCCGTATAGCGGTTGCTGAACACTATTTTCCCTTCATTCAACCAGCGCTCAAGATCCGATTTTATAAGCCAGCGATCGCAGGCATAGGGTAAAACGGCGAGTTTCGATGGCACCGCATCGATCCCTCCGAATTCACCTTTGAGCATTTCACCGGCGAGATCGCCGAAAAACGATACTCCATAGCGGGGAAAATCCAGAGTTTCAAACGGAATCGCACGTTTTTTAAATTCTTCAATAAGGAGCCGGTGCTGCGTCCCCTTGCCTGATCCGTCCGTGCCTTCAAATACGATGAGTTTACCTAATGTCATAAAATTATCATATCACACACCGATCTTGCTGTATTGCGATATAATGGCTATCCAATATGGCACTCTCGGAATCCGGTCAGGATAATCAAATTGACGCATCTTCGTTCTCAGATACCCTGAACCGATTTTTTTGGCCGGATGAATTGTTTCAAAATTACAAAGACCTTGGGAGTCTTCAACGACTCCTTGAAAACGAATGGGCAGAAAAGTCAACTTCCGCGTTGTATGGACATTCTCTGATGTGGTCCACAAAAGGCGACGGCTCGTGGAAAGAAACATGTATTACACAGGTAGACATCCTGACAACATCGCAGCAAAAGTGGCTGATGAGCGCAGATATTATACGCCGAGCCGGATTGATACCGAACCAACGCAATCCGGACAAAGATGAAACTATCATTCACCAAAAAATTCGGGAACTTCCACTTTCTTCAACAAGTTACCCTGTCCTTGTCGCATATGACAAACAACCCAGTACAACAGGACTAACAGCGCCAATACCCATGGTGACTATGGACACGGTAACTTGGATAGATGGGGAATCAATGCCCCGAGAAAAGCCGAAAAACCAAGCCGAAGCAATAACAATGATAGCGCGTCTTAGTGATAAACGAGTCACCGCCATAACCGGAATTGTCGCGAAAGTCCCTATACAATCCAGTCGTTGGGGCCGTTGGATCCAGCTATATACCCAAGTGGATATGTCATATAAAATGCAACACATTTCCCAAAAAGACGCCGCAGCGTACGTAGCAAATACACCGAATGTACGCGATATTGCAGGCAGCCTCAACCTTTCTACGTCTCTGACACGCGCTTTGTATATTGACCCGTCGGTTCCGATGGTTATTTCAAGTATCGATTTTTTAGGCAAACGAAAACAATTCACCGTTACGGGAAACCAAGACGTACTCGATCCTTCAATTGATCCGTATTTTGCCGGAGCGCCACCTCGACCTCTTGAACATTTCGTTTTCTTATTTCAAGAGATATACACGCAGCTTAAATGAGTATCTGCGGAAGCTCGTAGACGTTAGGAAGCGTAATATCGGCAACCATGCTGGGTTTAAGCGCCCACACCAGACACGTTTTCATTCCTAACTTTTTGGCGGGCAAAAGATCCACGCGCTCGCGGTCGCCCACCATCAGATGCTCAGCGGCGGGCAAACCGGTTTTTTCCATGATGTAGCGAAATCCGTTATCCTCGGGCTTATTGACGCCGACTATTTCTGACGTAACGATTTCATCAAACGTAGAAGCCGGAATTCCTAACACTTCAACAGCCTCGGCAATATGTTTTTTTGCGCCGTTTCCTAAAATGAAATGTTTGTATCCTTCCAGCTGTTCAAAAAGCGTAACAAGTTTGTCATCATGTTTCAGAAACTGAAGACGGTTTAAGTATTCATCAGTTTTGGCAGCGGCCTGCGCAATCGTGATATTGCAAAGAAGCGCCGTTGCCTCGGTCGAGCTTGGCGTAATCTTTTCGTGGACTTTATTAAATTCATCCAAAACTTTGTGGCGCGGCCAGCCGGTATATTCTGCGATCGTTTTATACGCCGACTCAAGAACCTCATTGGAAATCGTTTCATTCAATGGATACAGCGTCCCGTCAATATCCCAGATAATAACATTTATGTTTGAAAGGGATGTTTGCATACAATGAGTTTATCGCAATCGCTTTGTAATTGTCTGAATAAGTTGGCGCTGTGCCGTCTTACTTCGGACAATGTTGAGCCCGTCGGTTTGGATGGTCAACATAGGAATTATTTTATTTTCCGAAATCCAGCGATGGTTAAGCATATCCAGAAGCTCCACATAACTTTGCGGAATCTGCTGTTCATATCCCCTGCCGCGGCTTTCAATGCGTTCCATAATTTCATCAAGCGACGTTTCCAGATAGACGATAAGATCAGGCGCAGGAAAGTATGGTTCAAATGATTTATAAATTTTCTGGTACAGCTTCCACTCGGCATCATCAATGTGACCCAAAACGTGCTGGGCTTTTGCATAGGAAAGTGCATCCTGCTGGATCGGCGTATCCTGCACAACGGATTCTTTAAGAAGTAATTTCGGCGTTTCGAGCATCTGCGTAATTTTTTCCATCAAAAAAAACGTTTGCGAATGGAAAGCCCAACGCTTCATATCCTGATAAAACCGCGGCAGAAATGCATTTTCACCGAAATTTTCCTCAAGAAGTTTAAATCCGAGTTCTTTGGCAAGAAGCCGGGCGGCTGTCGTTTTACCGCTGCCCATTGTTCCCATCACGGAAATATACAGGTGTTTTTTCATACCCGTTGTTGTACCACAGTCGATTCAACTACTCAAGCGATTGTTATACGAAGAACAATCGCCTATAATTCGACATTTCTGTTATACTACTGGTGTAGAAAATACTCACATGAAGGATATACAGAAAAAAACATCTCTCCTCCCGCAAACAATCCACGTACCTTTAAACGGCAATAAACTTCTGGAGGAAACTCTTCTTCGCATCAACGGAAGTGAGGAAATACAAACGCTGTGGACCATATTAAACGTTAACGCCATTGACCGGCTGGGTATCACCGATCACGGACCCGTACATTTTCAAATCGTTGCAAATATAGCGCTCCGGCTTATGCGGATACTCCACAAACATCATGTCGAAATGTCGGTTGTGAAAGATTTTAAACTCACCGAAGATCACGCGGAGGTCATCGTCGTTCTGGCGAGTATTCTTCATGACATGGGCATGTCGATCCATAGGGTTAATCACGAAGAATACAGCTTGTTTCTGGCAAATACGATGCTTCGCGAAGCACTTTCGTTTCTTCCCACCAAAGAGCGCACCATCGTCATATCCGAAACGCTTCACGCCATCATAAGCCATAGGAGTGACGGAAGACCGTTAACTGTTGAAGCCGGCATTGTGCGAATTGCCGACGCATTGGATATGACGCAGGGAAGGTCCCGTATCCCGTACGAGGCGGGAAAAGTTAACATTCACTCGCTTTCTGCATACGCCGTCGAAAATATTGAAATCGTCGAAGGAAAAGACAGACCTATACTTATCAATATTTCCATGAATAACTCCGCAGGCGTTTTTCAGGTCGATGAGCTTCTCAAAGAAAAAATGGAACACTCAGGCATAGAACAATATTTTGAAATCAATGCATTTATCAAAGGAAAAACCGAAAAGAAACTCCTCAAAGAATTTATTATTAAATATTAAACTCCACAAAGTTTTTACGAACCAAATTTGTCCGGCGAGTGACAAAATTATTGCAGCTCGCTTCCCGAGCTAAACACGAAGATGATATATGGAGAAAAAATCTATTGCGAGCAGCGGAGCAAAATAATTTTGTAACGAGCCGGAAAAAAGCACGAATCCTCCCAATTGTTATCCCGCTTTAACGTAACTTGACAGTCATACTGAAGCGCCGTACTATACGCATGCGGAGGTCTTTAACAAGAAGCGAAATTGGAAAAGTTAAGCGTGTGGCCCCGATTAAATCGGGGATACGAGGAAAGGGTTTATCGGATAATCTGCGGGTACCCTTCGGTAGCACTCTCTACCGCAATCCGGACGAGAAAAACCTTGAAAAACAGGACACAAATCGTCAGGAGCTGAGTTCGCCTCTTAGGTTCAAATACATTCTTTCATCTTAATTCATTAAGGAGTCTTCTATGTGTGGTATTTTTGGATACGTCGGCCCGTCAAATAAGGCAACATCGATCGTGCTTGCCGGTCTTAAAGATCTCGAGTATCGGGGTTATGACAGCTGGGGCATCGCGGCTGTTCCCGAAGTGAAGGGCAAAGAAGAAGTAAAAATTGTCGTAAAGAAAATGACCGGCAAAATCGGTACAGCGTCTGTATTGGATATGCCCAAAAGCACATTTGCATTCGGGCACACCCGTTGGGCTACCCATGGAGGTGTCAGTGATATCAACGCTCATCCGCACCTCGACTGTACCGGCAAAATTGCCATTATTCATAACGGAATCTTAGAAAATTATCAGGAACTTAAGGCGAGACTCCTTAAGAAGGGGCACAAATTTATATCCCAAACCGATACTGAAGTGGCCGTACACCTTATCGAGGAATACGCCAAAACCATGCTCTTTAGCAAAGCAGTACAAAAAGCTTTTAATGAAATGAAGGGATTAAACGCGTTCATAGTCATGAATACCACGAATAAGCAATTTGTCGCGGTCAGAAACGGGTCACCGCTCGTTGTCGGATTTGGTGATACTGAGAATTTTCTGGCAAGCGATGCTGCAGCCCTTTTACCATATACAAAGCAGGTTCATTTTCTTGAAGACGATGAGATGGCCTTAGTCTCGCAAAAAGGTGTCATGATTTTCAATGCCAGAACCGGCGAGCGCATCCGGCCCAAAAAACAATTGTTGACGTGGTCGCAGACGCAGGTGGAAAAAGGAGATTACCCGTATTTCATGCTCAAAGAAATATACGAGCAACCCGGAGTCGTTGCTGATATTGCAGCATCAGCTCTAGGACAGGCCCAAAAAATGGCGGATGTCATGAAAACGTTAAAACACATTTATCTCGTCGGATGCGGCACGGCGTCGTATGCGGCAATTGCAGGAGAATATTTATTCTCCAAAATCGCGGGTGAACACGTAAACGTGGCCATCGGCAGCGAATTTGGATATCATCTGGATTTTTTGACACAGCAAAGTCTTGTAGTCGCCATTTCGCAATCCGGTGAAACCATGGATATACTTGAGTCCGTAAAAAAAGCGAAGGAAAAAAAGGCAGTTATTGTGGCGCTCGTCAATGTCCTCGGGTCTACGCTGTATCGTGAGGCGGATAAAAAAATGCTTATCGGTGCGGGACCGGAAAAAGGCGTTGCGTCAACCAAAGTATTTACCGGCATGCTCGCCCACCTGACGATGCTTGCATATGCGCTCGCAGGGAATCCAGCTGAGGGATCCCGTGTGCTTACGATGGCAGTCAAGTCCATGAAGTCGGTGCTTTCAGATAAAAGCGTGAAGCAGCTGAAAAATCTCGCCCAGACACTCAAATCCAAAGAGCATATCTATGTCATCGGACGCGGACTTTCCTATCCGACGGCTCTGGAGACAGCGCTTAAGATCAAAGAAATCAGCTATATCCATGCGGAAGGACTTGCGGCGGGAGAACTGAAACACGGCCCGCTCGCGCTTGTTACGAGCGGCACACCGTGTATCGCGTTTTTGCCCGATGATGAAACGTACGGGGCAAATCTCGCGGGTGTCATGGAAATGAAAGCGCGGGGCGGATATATAATCGGAATTTCGCATACGCCGCACGGAATCTTTGACGAATATATACACGTCGAAGATGCAAAAGAAGCAACGATCATACCCAACGTTGTGGTCGCCCAACTTCTGGCATATTATTTAACGCTTGCGCGAGGATTTGATCCGGATATGCCGAGAAACTTGGCAAAGAGCGTAACGGTTAAATAACAATGCCCGCGTCTTCGACATGAGTCCCCCTCGGGGATGCCATACTACCCTTTTATGTATAGGGTGAGTGCATTGCTTCCACGACGAATTCAAGTGTACTCGGCGTTTAATGATCAGGCCTCAAAAGGCCCACTGCGCGATTAATTAAACTGTGATATACTCGGCCCAAATATGACTAAACTTGATTGGTTCTCTCTTTCGCTCATCGCGTTAGTCGGCTATTCCCTCATGTCATTTCTTATTGTTGTCATGGCGAAAAAAGGGTATCCGGTCTCCTTTATTTTGCTGGGGGTCGGAGTAGCTTTTTTGATCTATTATTCACTCCAAACCTTTGTATTTTCTCACGCTGTTTTGCACGTCACTCCCCTCGGCATCATGATCATTCTGGTGATTGGACTATTAAGCGCTTTTGCTAATTTAGTGGCGTATCAGGCCTCGGCGGTCGCACCAAATGCAGGCTTGGTTCTCGCCATATCAACGGGCATGCAATCAGTCGTTGTAGCTATCCTCGCCGTCATATTTCTTAAGGATAATATGACAGTGCTCCAAACATGGGGGATCATTTTTGCTGTGATATCGATATTTTTCATTAGCCTTGGATCACGACAAAGTAATAAAACAGTGTCAACAGGCAAGACGGTAAAGACAGTTCAGACAACCTCTGTGAAAAAATAAACGGAATTTTAATACGCCCCGATTCTCTGAACCGCGCGCGAGGCGAGATCGGCCCCGCTTTGGAGGGATTTTTGAATATCTTTTGTTTGCAAATACGACGCTAAAAATCCGGCTAAAAATGCGTCACCCGCACCTGTTGTATCAACGACCTGAACCTGTCCGGCCGGTTGAACATAAGAAACCCCTTTATAGTATGCAATAGACCCGTAAGCCCCCAGCGTAATAACGAGAAGCGTTCGTTTCGGCACAATATCGCGGATTGCATTAATGCGTGATTCGTCCTCATCTTTATCCAATCCAAAAACAAGCATATCAGCTCTCGGTAGTACGTTGTAAACAATGCTGGTATCGCGTTCAAATTTCCTCAGATCTCCTAAATTAAAAACTATGAATGGTTTTTTATGCATACCGGCCGCCGGCTTCACGGCGCCGAGCTCATGAATGAGGTGAGCGTAATACGGATAAAGTGTGACAGCCAGCGCATCAAATTTCCGAATTTGTTTACAAAAGCGGGAAGACAAATGATAGGAGCGTAAAATTCCGGGTTTCCAAATCCCGTACGATTTTTCTCCTTTGGAGTTTAAAAAAATATCTATTGAAGAAGTCCTGCCTGAAAGTTTTTCAACGTACATTTCATCGAAATTCTCTTTCTGCAATTTCTCACAAAACTTTTTCCCGTTATCATCGTCACCCACCGCTGATAAAACGGAAATGGAAACATCCAATCGTTTAGCCCACATCGCACCGTTGAGTGCGGCACCGCCGAGTTGCGCTTTCTTTTGATCAACGTAAACGTCTGCGGTTAAATCACCCATGAAGCCTATGTGCGGATGCCGTATGTTTTTCATACACTGCGATCTGCTGCCAAACAGTAACTTTGGTTACTTTTCATCACCGATTTTACTCGTTTCGGGCACTTTCTGACCGACATATTTTGCCGACTTTTTTTTGTAATACGGTATAAGAGCCGGACTCGTGAGCTCCTCAAATGAAAGCGAACAAATGCGCATGCCGGGATACAGCATCACCGGAATGGGTCCCATGTTGGCAAGCTCCAGCGTTATGTTTCCGCGGAATCCGCACTCTATATTTGCCGCAGTTGAATGGATGACAACGCCGAGCCGTCCGATCGAGGATCTGCCTTCCAACCGTCCGGTCAGATCATCGGGCATAACGATATATTCTTTCGTGACGGCCAAAATAAACTCTCCCGGATGAAGCGTAAATGCTTCTCCTTTAGGAATCCGAATTTCCGTCGTGATATCAATAAGCGTTTTTGGGTTTAACGGATCAATATACGGAGTCTTGCTGTGATTAAATACCCGATAGACGTCCCCAAGCCGCAGATCAATCATGCAACTCCCCAGTTGGACAGCCAAATCCGGCTTCGGCGTAATTTTGATGCGGCCGCTTGCCATGGCTTTCTTTATGTCGCCGTCAGACAATATCATGGCTTGCAGTATACGAAAGAACCTGATGGTATACAAGTGCACGCAATTTTATTGAAAACAAATCAGCAGGCCGGTATAATCAAAGCAAGTGATGATTATGAAAAAACTCATGCTCCCCCTGTTGATATTTGTATATTTTCTTCTCACTCCATTATTTTCTTCGACACATGCCGCAACAACATTTCAAACCGGTTACTACACCAATCTCTGCGGAACAAGTACGGCCGCGACTGGCGACACATGCAATCAGGGGTGCGACCCCACCACCGGCCAGTGTAAGGCGACAAACGTGGTGAAATTCACCTGTGACGGGGCCTCCACGCAATGCCGCAACAACATGTCGGATTTCGCCAAATCGCAAAGTCTGGCAAGCGCAACGTGCGGGAAAACGGTCGAAATAGATGTGTATACGAAAAAGTGTCAGACGCTATTCGGATGGTTCTGTGGCGACAATGATAAAACAGATTATATGGTCTGGTACTCCGGCGACTGTACAGGAACTTCACCAAATAATCCGACGCCGACTATAACGCCCGCCCAAACCACTACCTGCAATTCACTCACAATTACAAACGGCAACAACGGACTTATCCCCGCCACTCTGACATTTGCCGCAAATACATCAGGCGCTGTCGGCGCATACAGATATTATTTCGGTGACGGGACGTTTATTGAAACAGCTTCTCCTCAGGCATCCCATCAATATCAGGCTTCAGGCCAGTTTATCGCACGCGCATTCGTTAAGGATATAAATGGCAGCTGGGTGACGTCACCTTCGTGTGAAGCTCATGCGACTGTTGCCGGACTCCCTGTTGAAACGCAACAATCGGCCTGCTCCAACGTATTTATCACTCAGGGGAATTACACCAAGGCGCCGACCACCATGACATTTGAGGTAACGGGATATGATAATAAAGGTGCAATCAGCCAATATAAAATGGACTTCGGCAACGGCCAGACGCTGACGCAAACGAGTAATACCTTTTCCTATCAATACGCAACTGCCGGAACGTATGTCGCTCGCGGGTACGTTCTGGATACCCAGAACCGATGGCTTACGGCAGATTCCTGCACGCAGGTTGCCTACGCGACAACTCAGACGCTTACACAACAACCGGGAACCGGCACACCAACGTGGTTTACGATCATAGCCCTCGCAAGCGGACTTATTGGCGCAAGCATGATCGTCTCGGTTACGTTAAGTCCGAAGGCGGCAAAAGTAAACCACAAAAAACGCGCACATCGTTCATGAAACGAAATCTTCATTTCAACCCGTTGCATTTCCTGTTGGTGGGCACCGTGCTATTTGCTGTATTTCTTTTTTGGATGCTCACTGTTTTACTCCCCATCACCTTCATCGAAATCAATTATCAATATCGCAAAATCATGGCCGACACGTTCCACGTTTCGGATATCCGGGGACTCGTTTTGCCGCAATTCCGGCTCGATCTTAAAGGATATACAAGTACGTATACAACCGACGGCATCACTATCCCATCGCTTTTCATCGATGAACCGGTTATTTACAATGTCGATCCCAATAACGAAACTGCATACTTGGCGGCACTCAAAAAAGGTATTGCCCACGCATCAGGAACGGCATTTCCCGGTCACGGGGGCTTGGGATATTATTTCGCACATTCATCGACTCCAGCATTCGTCAAACAGTTTAATGCCGTATTTTATCTGTTGGACAAACTTGCTCTTGGAGACGAAATATATATTTTCCACGACGGTCAGCGGTATGATTATCAGGTATATACGAAACAGATTACGGACCCAAATGATTTGTCTTTTCTCCATCGTACATATCCTATGGAAACAATAGTCTTACAAACCTGCTGGCCGCCGGGAACCACAAGTAAACGACTTCTCGTATTCGCCCGTGCAATCCCTCAATGAGATACAGTAACCAAGAAGTTAATTAACGGTCTGTTGTATATGCGAAGCGCCCGTAAAACCACTTTTTGACCAGCTCCACGATAAGGACATACGCTCCGACGATGAGAAGCAGTACAAGATATAACGATGGCGGCGGAACAACAAACGAAAGGAATGGTCCCAAAGGCAACAGCGGGAAAAGAAGTGCAAACGCAACCACCGCATAAAGCCCGAGCGCAAACCATTTATTCGGGTGACTGCGGAAAAACGGCACACGGGCTGTGCGTATGGCAAAGATAATGAGCGTCTGGGTGGCGATCGATTCCAAAAACCAGCCTGTCTGAAAAAGCTGCGGGCTTGCGTGCAGCATCCACAACAGGACGCCGAACGTTATGCAGTCAAAAAGCGAACTGATGGGCCCGAACACCACCATAAACCGCCGGATAAATTTGATATCCCATTTTCTCGGTTTCTGAATGGATTCAGGATCCACTGTGTCGCTGGCAAGAAACAGCTGCGACACGTCATAGAGTAAATCGTTAAATAATATTTGTACGGGAAGCATCGGTAAAAATGGCAGAAACAGCGATGCGATCGCAACGCTAAACATATTGCCGAAGTTGGAACTTGTACCCATCATAATGTACTTCATGACATTCGCAAATGTTTTCCGCCCCTCAGTCACGCCATCAATAAGCACATGAAGATCTTTATGAAGGAGTATAAGATCTGCTGATTCCTTTGCCACATCCACCGCGTTATTGACCGATATACCGATATCGCTGGCTCGAAGCGACGGGGCATCGTTGACACCATCGCCGATAAAGCCGACCACGTGCCCGTTTTTCCGCAGCGCCTCAATTACGCGTTTTTTGCTCTCAGGATCAAGACGTGAAAAAATAGTTGCCTGCTCAACTGCCCGCGCCAGCGCCACATCCGACAACCTTCCTATTTCTTTATGCGTTAACACGCCGCCGACCGGAAGCCCTAATTCACTTGTAACTTTTTGTGTCACGAGCTCGTTATCGCCGGTTAATATTTTTATTTTGATTCCCCGATTTTCCAGTAATTGCAATGCGGCTTTGGCGGTTTTCTTTGGCGGATCCAAAAATGACAAAAATCCTAAAAAGATAAGGTCCACTTCATCAGTTGTTTTATATTTAACCTCTGACGATATCGGCCGATATGCAATAGCAAGCACCCGATACCCCGAGGCGCTTAATTCCAAATACCGCTTATGAATTTCCTCCCGCATTTGGTGAGTCATGTGGCGAATCTCTCCGCCGTCGTTTACGCGCTGGGTATGGAGAAGTACTTTTTCCGGAGCTCCTTTGGAGATAAGAAGATGCTCTTTATCGTGACCAACAACTATTGACATCCGTTTTCTATAAAAATCAAACGGCAGTTCGTAGATTTTTTTATATCCGTGCGTGAGATCCTGTTTTCCTTTTTTCAATATTGCCTTCTCCAGCGGATTCTCGAGCCCCCGCTCAAAATGGCTGGTCAAATACGCATAGGTCAAAACGATATCAGACTGCTTTTGATGAAAATCCTCCCACGAGGAAAGCTCTATGGAATTTTCCGTTAGCGTACCGGTTTTATCCGTACACAACGTGTCCATGCTCCCGAAATTTTCGATTGCCGGCAAGCTTTTGACTATTACACCTTTTTTCGACATCCGTATCGCTCCTTCGGAAAGGTTGATGGTAACAATTGCAGGAAGTAGTTCCGGCGCAAACCCGACGGCAAGCGCAAGCACGAAAAGAAGCGATTTTAAAACATCATGCGCAAGACCCACATGCACGAAAAATACGAGAACGGCAATAATAAGCATAATTCTCATGAGAAAAAATCCGTACGCGCGGATTCCCCGCTCAAACTCCGTCTTGGGGCGTACGGCAACCAGAGATTTCGCGATACGTCCGATTTCAGTGCTGCTACCTGTTGCTACCACTAGCATAGTTCCCTCACCGCTTACCACGTGCGTTCCCATAAACGCACTCGATTTTCGCTCACCCACCGTGGCATCTGCCGATACTGCTTCTTCAATATGTTTGTGTTGCGGATACGATTCACCGGTCAACATCGATTGATCAACCATAAGGTCATCGCATTCGATAAGTTTTCCGTCGGCAGGCACAATATCGCCCGAGGATAAATACACGACATCGCCCGGCACGATATGGGAAAACGGAACTTCCTTTTTCCCGCCGTCGCGTATAACCGTTGCAGTGATGGAAACGGATTTTCGCAATTTATCCGCTGCGTTTTGCGCAGTATGTTCCTGATACGCATCGATAGCGACGCTGATAAGGGTAATAACGAGGATAATAATAAAATCGGATACCTGCCCTAACGCCGCCGAAAGAGCTCCGGCAATAAGAAGAAGCAATATAAGGGGATTTGAAAATTTTGTAAGCAATACGTGTACTAATCCCATCCGCTTTTGCGGCGCAAGTTCATTTGGCCCAACCGTAACGAGTCGTTTCTGGGCGTCCGCGGAAGACAATCCGCGCGGCGAGGAACCGAGTTCGCGGGTAAGTCCATCGGTGGCAAGCGACCACCATGCAGCAATACTCCCGTTTGTGGCAGGCATACCTTTATCGTAGTAAGTTTAGGAGTTGTTCGCAATGGATCACTTAGCCTCTGAAGCGCCGAAATTGAACTGCGGCAAAAGGAAAGCGATTTGACTGGAGCTCAACGTATCAAATGCAGGAGGCACATAATTTTCCCGCTTACCTCCACCTGCGCCTTTATATTCTTTTTTATATGCCAATAACGCGTCCTTTATCTCCTGTATTTTTTCAGGCTGATTTTTACCCAACTCCACCAAATCGGTCTGTTCGATCGTATCAAAATCCAGCCCGACATCGTCAAATACTTTATGTGCATATTCAATCCATCCAGTCCGTGACATGTCATGTAAAATCTCCCCAACGACGGACAAATCATCTATATCAAAAACGTATCCGATATTAAATCCGACGGCATACCTGAAATCCGTATGCGCGACAAGCCACCGGAGGTCCGACCGCAGACGCCCCATAAGATCAGGATTTACATATGGATCGGAAAGATATGAAAGCATCTCTCCAAATGCGTCTTTCCTCCGAATCTCGGCGAACCGGTTCAACGAATGCTGCGCATCAAATCCCGGCTTATCACCAAGCGGTGTACGATAAAGATCCGCGAGCTTAAGTGCGCGTCGTAGTTGAAAATTGGGAGACAACACACCTGCATTTTCCATATCGGGAAGCGCATTTCTTGTGAATGCAAAATTCTGGAGCGTATTAACCGATTTCGTCTCAACGTGCACTTTTTTGGGCAACTCTTCAACAAGATAACGATTATATTGCGATTCATAATATGCGTCATAATCCAGATACTTGAGTGACTGTTCCCGATTTTTTAACGCTTCGAATTCCTCTGTCAATTGTTCTTTCGGATGATCTTTATCAAATAGCCGGCGTCCGTATATTTGGATAAGAAGGTCACGCATGAGCTCAGCCTCGGAATGCAATCCTTCTTTCAGCAACTTGGATCGACGAAACTGCTTACCTAAAGCATTCTCACGGACAGGCAACGTCGTAGTGCCACCGCTAAATACCACCTCTTTTACTGCACCGGATAACATGAGGTCACCAGTCGCAACCACATTTAAGCGTTCCCAACGGTTACACGTAAATCTTGGATTATTCTGCCATTTCAATCGTACGGCATCTATCAGTTCTCTTTTTTTTGCGCGAGAAATAGAAAGATTTCGGATATCCTGAATTTCTGAGCGATACGCGTTACCCTCAACAACGTAGAAATTCGGTTCGTTCGTATGGAGCGGATCTTCCTTAAACTCTTCCCACTGTTTTCGTTGATCCTTACTAACCTCACCAGGAAAAAGCACACTTTTTTCCGGTCCGGTCCCCAGCACGATAAGTACGTTAATATCCGGCTCGCCAAGTTCTTTTTTCAGCGCTACGTATGATTCAGCAGTATTAAAACCTTCATGAGATTCCGCCATAAGAATTAAGAGTTATTATACTATAGGATTATTTAGCTGTCAACCTTCGAGGCTCTTAAGGCTAAAAAGAGAGGAAATTCGCTTCTACTCCTGTTTTCCATACGCCGAGCCGACCCTTCCGATTCTTTATCGCTCGTCCATTCCTCAAGCGCGTCAACCACAAATCCGTTTTTCGTGAGTGCGTCCACGTAATAGCTTATCGGGTGATGAAACGACCAAGTAACCCGTGAACCCGGCTTTCCCGGATGCATCGTTATGGGAATTTTTAAGGAAGACATGTAGATGTTTACCCGCCTGTACTGGAGCTTGTTTTGCTCATCTATCCCCCAGCTCGATTGCCTCGGGATCCGGAATGCAGGGTGGTTAAGAACGATAACGAGTTTACCGTTTGGCGCAAGATTTTTATGAATATTCGTTATGACGCTTGTAGTGTCCTCGATATTTTGAAGAGCAAGGACAACGGCCGCATGGGTAAACCCCGATTGAATCGGGGTAAACTGCCATTGCCCAAGCGGCAATTCTTTCGTTGCGTCACCCAGCAAATACGTGTGGTTGGGATTATGGTCCAATCGTGTCGCTTCCTCAACAAGAGACCGTGCAATATCAAAACCGGTATAGTGAATATTTTTGGGAATCGACCGCCCCAAAACCCCCTGTCCGCAGGCGACGTCAAGGAGTCTCGAACTTACGTCGAGAGACAGCAATCGTAAAACCCCAGGAATCACAACGTGCTGATGATAATAATGGCCTTTTTGGTCAACGAGTTTGTTATACCACTTACCTACGCTGTGCCAAGATGTATCGTTTTTCATATTTGCACTATGTCAAATCCATCTTTCGATGCGACAACTTCACATGGAGGAAATTCCTCAGTAAATTTTTCACCAAGAAGGGTACGAAATGCTTCAATCATGGAAGTAAATATCGGAACAGCCGTTGTGTTCGGCAGGTTCCCCTCAGATCCGATCCGAATATCACAAGAAGGACGCGACTCGCCCACTCCCCAATTGCCTACCTCCATATAGAGGAAACCATTAGAAAGGTGAGATTCAAGTTGGATCCTCTGCGTACCGCCAATCATGGATATCGGTTTCATCACGGTAACCATGACGGTGCCGGGATCATTCCATGGCGTTCCGATTAATTTTTCGTGTACATCAGATTCTGATGTATCTTGATTTTTTCCATCACAGAAATTACTCAAAGATTCAAAGTTTCCCGGTTTCCCTGCACGCTTCTCATACGCCCCTGGCGTGAAATTATGATTATCAACAGATTTAAATGTCATTATTTCACCCATATATGGATCTCATTATAGCTCGCACCAACAGTTCGCGCTATAATAATACTCCTACGACGATAATTTTATGATTACGGAAGTAATATTCGACTGCGAAACGAAAAAGCTGTTTTCCGACATAAGCTCAACCGATCCCGCAGATTTGGGCGTTTCTCTGGTTTCTCTCTACGTGCGGACAGTTGATGAAACGCAGCGCGAACTAACAGGAAAACTATTAAGCTTTTGGGACAACGAAATCCCTATCATGTGGGAGCATTTCCGCAATGCAAAACGCATTATCGGATTTAACAGCATTAAATTTGATGTACCGGCACTCGCCCCCTTTGCGCCAAGTGATTTTAAAACATTTCCCCACTTCGACATCATGAAAATGGTGCGTGACCGTTTGGGATTTTCTATCGGACTTGATCATCTGGCCAGCCAGACGTTGGGCAGGCATAAAACCGACGTCGGAACCAATGCCGTTGTCTACTGGAACAAGCACGACGCCGAAAGCCTCGCAAAACTCAAATCGTATTGTGAAGCCGATGTGCTCATTACGAAAGAACTTTATGATTTCGGCGTCCGTGAGAAAAAACTGAAATATAGGGATAAATGGAATACCGTGCGCGACATTCCCGTGGATTTTTCGTACCCGAAAGAAGTGATTGAAGCGTCAAGACAAATCGGATTGTTTTAATGTACGTTTCTAGCGAGCAACGCTTCTTTTGTGATAAAATCTCACTAATGGCGCGGTGGCGAAGAGGTTGATGGCAACTTAGCGAATCGAGTCTTCGAAATGAGCTTAGATGCCGATCAATACCCGAAGCGCAAGCGAGTGGTATAACGCGAGAGCATATTAACAATTAAACAGTATGGCGCGGTGGCGAAGAGGTAACGCGGGAGTCTGCAAAACTTCTATGCAAGGGTTCGATTCCCTTCCGCGCCTCACATTTTGATATAATCAGTGTGTTTGGGTGACTAGTTCAGCGGTAGAACGCTTTCCTGATAAGAAAGAGGCGCATGGTCCGACTCCATGGTCACCCACTCCATAGAGGTGATTAAGGTTCGGTTCGTTATCTGTTAACTTTCTTGCTGCTCACGTTGGTAAATGTTCGCATTAAGAAAGAGGCGCATGGTCCCTGCCCGCATTGCTACGCAAAGCGTTGCAGGCGGGCGACTCCATGGTCACCCACCCGCTATTCAAAATAAATCACTGGTTCTTCGTAGAGGCGCACCTGCCGGTGCTGAAGAAACTTCTGGAGTTTTTCGTTAGCTTCATCCATTTTTGAAATCGCAAAATACGAAAGCGGCACATTGACGTTCAGCTTCCGTCTGTACACGACATGACGGGTAACGCCGGCGGGCATAAGAATTCCCTTGTGGATGATCTTCATCACCTGCGCTGGAGAATAATTCGGAAATACGACAAACAGATTATCTTCAGCATACCGGCGAAAACGCTCAGCTATCGACTGCGTCGTCCACGGCGAACCGGAAAACACCCGTTCCACCTCCTGATCTTTGTAGAGATCAACAATTGCATTCGCGCTTTTCACTAATGACTCTAACGACAAATCTGTTAGAACTTGATAGACTGTCTGATCTGTAAATACAAAAACACTTACCACCTCGGGCCGTAGTAACGACTCATGATCAAACACCCGCACTTTTTGTAGCGTTACGCCGGCAATCGCCTTCACCTTTGAAAGAAATTCATTTTTATCAACGAGAATAACGTGACTCCAGCTTAAAAGATGCACGTGAGCAGGATCGCTATAATCGATAATTTGCACGCAGCAATTGGTGTATCCTAACTCGGTCATGGCGGTTAAGCGGTTTGCACCGTCGAGCTGGAGGTATTTCCCCTCATAAAAATTGGTAACAATCGGCGGATTTCGAAGAAATCCTTCTTTTTTGATCGCCTCGGCAAGCGGCGTCACTCTGGGTTTTTGCACGTATTCCTGAAGCTTTATATCCGCTATGGGAACTATTCGAAGATCAGGGTAAAAAATAGGATAACTCATACATGTGATACTAACCGTTTCGGGGGCTCACCTTTCAAAACACGTACCACATCTTCTACCACCATTTGACTTATACGAGCAGCTCCCTCGTGGCTTACGGATGCTACGTGGGGCGTCAATATAACATTTTTTAATCCTACAAAACCACTATTTTGTGGTAACGGTTCCTCACTAAACACATCAAGTGCCGCACCTGCGATGATATTGGACCGCAACGCTTCCATAAGCGCTATCTCATCTACGACATCGCCCCGCGATGTATTTACAAGATATGCGGACTTTTTCATGAGCGAGAATTCATTTTTTCCGATCAAATGTTTAGTTTCCGGAGTCGACGGAACATGGAGGCTCACCACATCCGAAAGCCGGAGAAGCTCATCGAGACCCACAAACCGGCCACCTAATATCTGAATCTGTTTATACTTCTCACCCTCCGTGGTACGAGTATAGGCAACGACAGCCATGCCAAACGCACGCCCCAACTGAGCAACGCGATTGCCGATTGCTCCAAGCCCCACAATACCCAATGTTTTTCCTTCCAGCTCCATGGCGGTAAATGTTTTTTTCGTCCACTCGCCTTTTGAGAGAGCGCGAACAGCAGGAAACATGTTGCGTGCCAACATAAGGATAAAGGCAAAAGCATGTTCGGCAACCGCCTCGGCGTTGGCTCCACGCGCATTGACAACGGGAATATTTCTCGCGCGTGCGGCATCCATGTCGATATTGTCGACGCCCGACCCTGCACGGGCGATAACTTTCAGCCGCTTTCCGGCATCAATAATCTGGCTGGTTACTATAGTGCGGCCGCGTACGATAAGTGCATCATACAAAGCAATCGCTGAAACTAATTCTTTGTCGGAAATGGAAAACCGGGTATCAACACTGCATCCATTGGACGTCAAATATGTTATTCCATTTTGTCCGATTTCATCAGCGATAAGAACATTCATGCTTTCCATACATTTTATTTTGCAAGATCGCGTCTTGCCATAACCATTGCTTCAACAACCTCATCGATGTCTTCGCGGGTTACCCACCCCATATGGGCGACACGTACAATTTTCCCTTCCATTTCACCTTTACCGCCGGATAAAACAACGCCGTATTTCTTTTTGATCAAGCCTCGAAAATCCTTATCCATAACACCCTCCGGCACCAAACAGGCGCTCACGGTATTGCTCGCGTGCTTCTGATCTCCAAATAAGGTAAATCCGTTTTCGATAAGAGACCTTCGTGTATACGCGGCCATTTCTTTATAATAGTCAAACGTCTCAGCAACACCGCGCGCGAGCATGGTTTTAAGCGCCGCGTTGAGGGCGAAAATCGTTGATACGGCGGGTGTTTCCGGTGTTTGGCCGCGACCGGCATACTTTTTCATGTGGGCAAAATCGAAATAATATCGGCGACATTTCGCGGATTTACCTGCCTCCCACGCTTTTTTACTGACTGCGACCAGCGCCAGTCCCGGCGGGGTCATCCACGCTTTCTGGGATGACGTAAAAACGACGTCGAGTTTTAGCGTATCAACGGGCAAATCTATATTTCCCATGCCGGAAACCGAATCGACTAAAAAAAGCGGATCACCGTATTTGCGTACTTCTTTTGTAATTACGGCAATATCGTTGGTAATCGCAGTTGACGTTTCATTATGAGTAATGATTACCGCTTTACAACCTCTGATATCTTTATATGCTCTGGCGACTTCTTTGGGGTCCGCCGCTTCTCCCATCGGAAAGGACAATTCCGTCAAATCCATCCCCATAGCTTTTGCTACGTTCATAAACCGGTCGCCGAACAATCCGATCGATACCCCCAAAACCTTATCAGCCGGCGAAAGCGTATTTACGATACTCGCTTCCATCATGCCGGTCCCCGAACAGGTAAATAAAAACAGATCGTTTTGAGTTTGGAAAAACTTTTTTGCCATCGAGACCGTCTCATTGTGAAGTGCTACGTATTCACTGCCGCGGTGCGAAATCATTGGAGTTGTGAGAGCTTTGATAACTTCGGGTGGCAGCGGTGTCGGTCCGGGGATACGTAAATTGAAGCCATCCATAGGTGGTTCTAATAATACCGGATTACGCATGATTTATCAAAACTCAGTTACTCGCCAGCTTCTTCACTTCTCTATATACAACTGTGGATATATCCGCAATCGTTTTGGTTAAACGTGAGGAATCAGTTCCCTGTGTCATGACACACAGAAGATACGGTTGGCCGGGATAATATACGATACCGCAATCATGAAGTTCCCGCTCTGTCGCATTCTGAAATATCCGCTCTCCGAATTTATGCGCCACTACAGTGTTTTTTGGTACACCGGCAACCAGTCCGTCGGTATACGATGCATGAGACAAAAGTTCGAGGGCTCGCTCCGAGGACTGTTTTGATAAATACGATGCGTTATAGAGAATCCGGAGAAATGACGAATAATCTCTGACGGTCATGGTATAGGTTGTCACCGATCCGCTCAAAATGGGCAGATTTAAGTCGCGGTAAACTTGATTAATCTGATTTTGATTCAAATAGTTAAACAGAAAATACGCTGCATTATTGCTCGAATATTCCACCATATATTCCAGTAATTGTTCGATTGTGTATTGTTTTCCCTGTGCTAAATCCGGTCCGTCGATAACCGTTTCACTTGCATCATAATCCTGATCCGTCTTAAACGTGACAGTTTTGGTGAGGAATGTCGGATCCGATTCATTCTGCTGAAGATAAGACATAAGAAGCGGTAATTTGAGAAGACTCGCCGGAGAAAAGGGAGCATCCATATTGACCCCAAACCACGGCCCGTTATTCAAATCCCGAAAATAGACGGATACGACTGTTGCATCGCCGGACTTTATATGGGAAGAAACGATATCATTCACCGTATTTTTTACGGAGTTAAGTGACGGAGCGAGTTCTTGAGAATCTTCACATTCCAACAGCGGGCTTATAAAGTGATAGCCGCCCTGGCGCACTTCTTTTGAACTTATAACGATAGGTTTTCCTGCTCGCCACTGGGAATATACAAATCCCAATGCAAATCCAATGGCAACGAACGCCAAAACACGTACGACCGATTGCCAAAATTTCATACTGATGTATGACGAGTATACCACAGAAAAGAAATGGTGAAATAGCCACAAAAATCCCTCCGCTTGCGGAGGGAAGATTTGTTTGACAACTCAATGGTGATAGAAAAACCAAAAATTTGAGAGAATCGCTACCTCATCTGTACATCAGAATGAGGGATCTAAAATGCGATTTTATTTATATACGTCTCTCTCAAGAGACGTGGATATCAGCCCCATCTTGAAAACCTTGTACCTTGCGGTGTGTATTTTCTTAATGACACTGATTTTTAAAAAATAGAAAGGAGGTGATCCATCCCCAGCTTCGGCTAGGGATACCTTGTTACGACTTAGTCCCCATCGCTGAATTCGGCTTAGCTCCCCTTGCGGGGCTCTTCGGCCGCCTCCAACTTTGTTGGCTTGACGGGCGGTGTGTACAAGACCCGAGAACGTATTCACCGCGGCTTGCTGATCCGCGATTACTACCGATTCCGACTTCATGGGGTCGGGTTGCAGACCCCAATCTGAACTGAGGCGAAATTTAAAGGGGATTTGCGTATAGTTGCCTACTTGCTTCCCATTGTTATTCGCCATTGTAGGGTGTGTGTTACCCAGGTTATAAGCGCCGTGCTGACTTGACGTCGTCCGTTCCTTCCTCCCTGATAGTTATCAGAGCAGTCTCCAATGAAACATATAACATTGGATACGGGTTGCGCTCGTTCTTCCACTTAAGGAAACACCCCACGGCACGAGCTGACGACAGCCATGCAGCTGCTGTACTACCATCCTTGCGGATAGGTTCCTGTTTCCAGGATCTTAAAACGGTAATATGTCAAAACCTGGTGAGGTCCTTCGCTTTGTATCGAATTGAACCACACGCTCCACCGGTTGTGCGGGTCCCCGTCAATTCCTTTGAGTTTTAATCTTGCGATCGTACTCCCCAGGCGGTCTGCTTAACGCGTTAGCTTACGACAGTCCTCTTGCGAGAACCATCTAGCAGACATGCGTTTAGGGCTAGGACTACGCAGGTCTCTAATCTGCTTCGCTCCCCTAGCTTTCGTGTCTCAGTGTCAGAAGTAAGCCAGCAAGGTGCCTTCGCCTTTGGTGTTCCTGACGATATCAACGCATTTCACTGCTTCACCGTCAGTTCCCCTTGCCTCTCTTACCCTCAAGTCTACCCATCTCGTACCCAACGCCGAGGTTAAGCCTCGGGCTTTCAAGTACGATGCGGCAAACCACCTACACGACTCTTTACGCCCAGTGAATCCGGATAACGCTTGCATCCTACGTATTACCGCGACTGCTGGCACGTAGTTTGTAGATGCTTATTCTACACCCCTTCATGAGGTGTCAAAAGAGGTTTACGACCCGAAGGCCTTCATCCCTCACGCGGCGTCGCGTGGTCAGGCTTTCGCCCATTGCCAACGATTCCCAGTTGCTGCCATCCGTAGATGTATGGCCCGTATCTCAGTGCCATTGTGGGGGGTCGTGCTCTCACACCCCCTACCCGTCGTAGCCTTGGTAGGCTTTTACCCCACCAACTAGCTGATAGGCACAAGGCCGCTCCACCACCGCGCGGTTAAGCGCTTTCCCCGTAAGGGGTCATGCGATATTACCCCGTCTTTCGACGAGCTATGTCACAGTAGAGGGTACGTTCCTTGCTTATACTCACCCGTCCGCCACTGATTTCATGCTTAGCACGAAAATAATTATATGAATCGTTATTCCAACTTACCACTCGTTATACGCCAAAAATACTGACTAAATGTGCTCTAGCGCATAACAAGAGAAAGAGAATAACGTAGACACTAATTATCTTAGTGCTAAGCACAATCTCCGTTCGACTTGCATGCTTAAGGCACGCCGCCAGCGTTCATCCTGAGCCAGGATCAAACTCTCAAAAAAATTCTCCGATTTGATCGGAGTGGATTCCTATCACCATTCAATTGTCAAATATAATTTAGCTGCTTATGAAATTGTTAAAGTGCTCTTCGCAAATAAGAATTTGCTCAGGGTAAACCTCTTGATATTCAAGGAGCTTGCCCTGAGGAGCGAAGTAACTAAGGGACAAAAAACCCGACCAATCGGTCGGGGTCTCGAGTCCCAAATACCAATGGTCAGCTCTAGTCACTCATTGATTTAGATTATACGGGAGATTATATTGAGAGTCAATAGGCCCTCCGGCAACGAATGGCGTCCGATGCATTTCATTGTTTTCTCCGGAATAATTATTTGATATTTTCTGGACCATTCGCTGATGATTGGCCTTCTTGGAGTAAACGACGTATTTCATCAACAACGATATGCGCTTCCAAAAGATACCGGCCCTGTTTTTCAACAAAAAGGAGTGCATCTCCTCGCTCAAAACCCAGATCGGGAAGTAAACCCTCTCTCGATAGCGGAATTGGAGCATCGGGATGCACCATTTCATAAACCATCGTAAGAATCGGATCGCGGTGACCGACTACCGCGATAACAGGCTCAGCTGAATATTCATCGAGTATTCTATGGAATGCACGCGATCCCCTCTTGGCAACCTGCGCTAATGACTCATGTCCCGGTGGAAGCGGTTCCTGATAAATATTTTTTGGGTTTGACCCTGCCACCTTCCCGACAAATGTAGGTGTATCAACTTCCCGCAAGTCCGAATCATAATGGATTTCAGGAAATTGAAGCCAACGTTGAAGGATAGTTGCAGACTGTTTCGCACGGCGATATGGACTGACAAACATGTGTTTTGGCATATCGGGTAACAACGTTGCGACTCTTTCACCCACGAGAGAAACATCGGCCTCACCCGCCTGTGTTAAAGGATCTTCCGGACCATAATTGAGCGTTTGTTTGGTCTTCTCATCAATGGGAAACTGCGTTTCGCCGTGGCGAAAAAACAGGATCGTTCTATTCATAATGCACATTGTACAACGAAAACGAGCAGAATTTACCAATTTATAGTATTGTAGATATAATCATGAATATCCTTATCGTCACCGAAACGTATTTTCCGACCATCTCGGGCGTTGCCAATTCCACGGATTCTATTGCACGATACATGATATCGGAAGGACACACTGTTACAATTATTGCTCCGCACCCCGTTATAAAAGGAAAAGTAGAGCTTATTCCTGGACTTCGCGTTATCACAACTCCCTCAGTCAAAGATCCGATCTTTGCAGATAAACCCATGTCAATATTCCCTCTCGGTTTTCCAACGATCTGGAAAACGCTCCATACCAATCGATTTGATATCATCCACATTCAGGAACCGGGATCAATAGGCATAACCGCTCTTATTATCGCCAAAATGATGCATATTCCGACGGTCGGGGCTCAACACACCATGCCCCAACAGGTTGCAACGTTTTTCGGTCCTTTTTTCAAAATTGGCATGCTTGTCGCCATCGGCATTACGCGTGCGGTATATAACTTTTACGATTCGGTTATGACGCCGACTGAAACCATGGTGAAATATCTTAGAAGTGAAGGCATCCATGTGCCGGTGTATGCAATCTCAAACGGCATAGATACGAATACTTTTTTTCCGAAGCCACCGGATAAAAACGCAAAAAAAACGTATTCGCTTCCGTCGCATAAAATTCTGTTTGCCTATCTCGGGCGGATTGATAAAGACAAACATATCGATATCGCCATCCGCGCAATGACAAAAACCGGCCCGAACATACATCTTGTCATCGCCGGATTCGGCAAAGAACAATCGGTACTCGTGAAATTGGCAAAACAGCTGGGAGTGGAAGAAAAAGTTACATTTATCGGCAAACTTACCGAAGCGGAAATGATTCAAGTCTACCGTTCGGTTGACTGTTTTGTCATTCCCTCGCCGGTTGAAAGCCAAAGCATCGTGACGCTTCAGGCACTAGCCATAGGCCTGCCGGTTATCGCCGCCAATGCCGGAGCACTGCCCGAGCTGGTCCACGATAATGAAAACGGATTTCTCATCAAAGCTGATGACGTAAACGGATTTGCTCAAAAAATGGATCTCATGGCCAAAGATGAAAAACTCCGGAAAAAATTCGGCGAAGAAAGCCGCAAAATAAGTTTAAACCATCATAAACCGACGGTTCTTCACAAACTGGAAGAAATATATCTGGGACTCGTCAAAAAAACGGGTTAACGAAAAGCGACAGCTATCAATCCCAGTGATGTTCCAAGCAAGCCTCCGCCGATAATGTCGCTCAGCCAATGTTCCCCGAGATAAATTTTTCCCGTAGCAACAACCAAAACATAAAGACACACGATCCCCGCGAGCGTAAACCATTTCTTCAGGTTCTTTCTCGTACGTGATATATAGCCGGCAACAACGGGCAGGAAAACAATTCCCACAAACGTTGCCCGCGCGGTGTGACCGGAGGGATAGGAATATTGTTCATTGATGTAAAACTGCGGAAATATCGTCGTCGGGTGTTTGATCATAAAAAACGGCGGAGCCGGATGGGTCACGACGCTTTTGCCGTAGACCTCCCCGAGAGTCAGCAGGGCAAAAAACACCGGTATCGCAAGCGCGCGCCATCGGATCTGCTTCTTTTTCCAATCGTACAGAGCGGCTATTGTCAGTAATCCCACAAACGCGGCCGAAACCTGCGGGCTCGCCGACACGGTTGACCCCTCAAACACATTGTTTATAAGAGCGGCCAGCCGCAATCGGGTCGACCGGTCAATCTCATCCTGAATCCGTACCGTCGTGTTGAAATCCGCCTGATGCAAAAAACCGCGTTTCACTTCACGGCTAAAAAAATAAAACAATACTAAACAAACAATCGAAACTATTATGATCAGTCTTTTCATAAATACAACCTTAAATAAACGTGTTAGTTGCATGGAATAATGTGGTTTGTCATTAAATAATTAACAATGGACTGTGCGAATAATTGATTTCCCTTTTTATCGGGATGGCCGTCAAGAAATTGGTTTGTGGTATCTTGATAAATTGAATCTAATTCAGTATCGATGGTTGTTTGAGGTCTCTTCGATACAAGCGCTTGCAGCGTAGATTCATATGTATCAAAACCCGCTAAACCCAGAAACACGGTTTTTCCCTTATACGCACCGTAGTAATCGTTCAGGACATTCGTATAATACGAATTCCACCACTTCGCCGAATGAGTTTTTTGAAATTCCTGTACCACACGCTCCATTACTTTACCATATCCGTCAGGAAGGTCATAAATATCTGCAGGAAACTCTTTTTTTGCTATATCATCTCGCGTATCTGCCATTAATTCATAGACTTCATTAAAATCATTGGAAACGACCATCCATAATACAAGATCAGGATCATATTTTAATCCTTTACGAATCAGTCTGGTTTTTTCATATAACAAATCATACGCAGGAACACCCAGATTAATCACGTCAAAATTATCATACGAGGGGCATTGAACGGTGGTACGCAACAGATTCTCTAAATCAGACGGCCAAGTATCTTTCGTATTGACATACATACCATAGGTAAAAGAGTCACCTAAAGCAATAATCCGGAACGTTTTTGGCGGTTTATCCGTCGTGTAATTGTTTACACTATTTAGTCCGTCATTATTTATAGAGGCGTATGCTTTTTCCGGAGTCCATGGTGCATAATTGGCTGCCGATTCGCCCGGTTTTGGTTCAAAGTAATGCGTTAACGCGCTATAATTTTGAGGAAAAACATAATCTTTTTTATTTAAATGAATGATGCTTTGTGCACCTAACACGTTGGATCGCTGATGGATCATTTTGACAACAACAAATAGTAGTAAACATTCCACTGCAACAAGGGAAACTAAAATAATTTTAAACCACGGCTTCATAGACATACTGTCAACGTTTTTGCTTCATAATTTCGTAGAGAATTATTCCGCAGCTCACCATAACATTTAAACTTTTATTTACTCCCCACATGGGCATTTCAACGATCAAATCGGATACATCAAGAACATCGGAAGAAACACCGTTTGTTTCATTGCCTACAACAATTGCCAACGGTAATTCATACGTCGCCTGATTAAACGGTTTGCTTCTCTTATCCTGTTCCACAGCAATTATTTTGATTTTTGGATTTTGAATTTTGAGTTTTCCAACTGCCTCTTTGGCAGTCGGACAATATTCCCAAGTAACCCATTGCCATGTGTTAATTGATGCTTTCTTAATCCGTGAATTTGGAGGAGTTAACGTAGCCCCGCAAAGGATGACCTTTTCAGCAGCGATGGCATCGGCCAACCGGAAAATCGAACCTACATTATACGTATCCAGTACATTATCAAGAATGATCGTAACTGGATTTTTTTTGATAGACTTGGCCGCTTCGGGATCTACCGGCAACGTGCGGAGTTCTTTGGCATTAAGTTTTATCATTTGCGTATTATATATCAGCGCCGCGCCCTTTTTTTCTTTACATTCAATATATGATCCAATTGTACGGCACTCCAGCCGATTCCCCAACCGATCAAACCACCGGCTATAATGTCCGTCGGAAAATGAACACCCAGATAAATCCGCGACAGACAAATACAAATGGCCAACGTATAAAAAAGCCACCGGAGGCGCGGTTCTTCCCGCGAAAGTAAATACGCCATAGCCCATGCAAGCGTCGCATGGGTCGAGGGGAATGAAAAATTTCCGGGCTTAGTCAGAATAATTGCACCGATATCCACAGAGGGTCTCGGACGCCGGACAAGCCATTTAAGTATCACTTCCGATACTACCCATCCGATGATGCTCGAAAAGATAAACGGCGCAAAAAACCAGTGGTCACGCTTTTCCTCGCGGAAAAAAAGGATAACGGCGAGGATAAACCATATCGCTCCCCATTGTCCGATGCCGGATAAAAATCTTGCAAGATCGTTAACGATTGAGGGGTGCGGCAAATGGTTAATCGCTAAAAAAAGAGAGATATCAAGAGATTGAAGAAGTGACATAGATATAGTTTACTGTGTTTTCGTGGAGGATGCTTTCGCCGTTGTAGTGGGAGTTGGGGTTGTCGACGGTGAGATAGACTCCACCGGAGACGGAGAGACGAAAATAATTTTTATGGCGTTATCCTCAGGGACGGGAGAAAGCACCTGCTTTTGCGTCACCAAAATTCCGACTATCACAGCAACAAGAATAAGAACACCGAAAATGACAGTTATTGCCGCCAGCGTCCGCTTGCGATCGTCCATACCTTTATCTTAGCCTCGAGTGATAACAATAGTCAAATATGGAAGCCTGTTATTTTATATCTTCTTTTTTCCACGCGGCGAAGTTGCAGGTGGGATAGTTGCTACAGCCGTAAAATGTTTTACCTCTTCTACTTTTTTTGATGACGATGTCTCCCCCGCAGCGCGGACATTTCATGTCGATTTTTTCGGCATACTGGCGCGTATATTTACACGCCGGAAACGTGCTGCACGCGACGAATTTTCCATAGCGTCCGACGCGGATGACGAGCGGATGACCGCACGTCGGACAGGGCTCCCCCAACTCCTCAACTGCCACTTTCACTTTTTCGGCAGTGTCATAACTGGTCGTTAAATCTTTTTCAAACGGTTCGTAAAATTCGGCGATAACCGGCGGCCATTCGCGATCTCCATTGGCTATCGCGTCCAGTTCGTCCTCAAGGCGCGCCGTGAAGGGTAAATCCATAATGTTGGGAAAATACTGGACAAGAAAATCAGTAACCGATTTGCCTAAATCGGTGGGCACCAGCTTTTTTTCCTCACGCACCACATACTGGCGTTCCTGAATGGTTGAAATAATCGGGGCATACGTGGAAGGTCTGCCGATATCTTTTTCTTCAAGCGTTTTGACCAAGCTCGCCTCAGTGTATCGCGGCGGCGGATTGGTAAAATGCTGCGTCGGGGTCGCGGTATTTAAGGCAAGCGTATCGCCGACTGCAACACTGGGGATAACGACTTCATCCGTGTCACGGCCCATGATCCGTAAAAATCCGTCGAATTTGACGACGGATCCCTGCGCTTCGAACAGGTATCCGTTTGATGATGTAATATCAACCGTCGTTGAATCAAAAATCGCCTCTTTCACCTGACTTGCCATCGCGCGTTTCCAGATAAGTTCATAGAGCCTGTGGTGATCACGGTTTATTTCCCCGCTTCCGTCAAGCTGGTCGCCGGTAAGCGCCACGTTTGTCGGACGTATGGCTTCATGCGCTTCCTGAGCCACTTTGGATTTCGTCTGAAACCGGCGCGGGGCGTCGGGAAGATATTCTTTTCCGTATGTTTTGCTGATGAATGTTTGCGCCTCCGCCAAAAATTTTTCTGAAAGATTGACGCTGTCGGTGCGGTGATATGTAATGTACCCTTCCTCATACAGTTTTTGCGCAAGCTGCATGGTTTTTTTGGCGGAAAAATACAACCTGCGGCCCGCATCCTGCTGCAAAGTGCTCGTCGTAAATGGAGGGGCAGGACTTCGTTTGATCTCTTTTTTATCAACGGCCGATACCGTAAACGGCGGCTTCAGGTCGTTGATGATTCCGCCAGCCATAGCGTGATCAGTGATGGATGTTTTCGTCGTCGTATACGTGCCGTCAAATAAATTAAACGTCAGAGTTTCTTCATATTTCACTCCGTCCTTTGCCGAAAGTTCTGCCACAATCGCCTGATTGTGGGCATTAAAAATTCCCTCGATGGTCCAGTATTCCTGTTTGGTAAATTTTTCAATCTCGCGCTCGCGTTCAACGATAAGGCGAACTGCAACCGATTGCACGCGACCAGCACTAAGCCATCGTTTCGATAATTTTTTCCAGAGAAGCGGTGAAAGTTTGTAACCGACCAGCCGGTCCAGAATGCGGCGCGCCTGCTGTGCATCAACAAGCTTCAAATCTATCTCGCGCGGATTGGCAAGCGCGTCTTTAATCGCTCCCTCGGTAATCTCGTGAAATGCAATTCGTTTAAAGGGCGTTGTAGAGGGTACGGATTTTTTTGACGTCTTCTGTTGGAAAAGTTCGCGCACGTGCCATGCGATCGCTTCTCCTTCACGGTCAGGATCAGTCGCTAAAATGATGGTATCCGCATTAGCTGCAAGCTCTTTCAGTTCACTTGCCCGCTTGGCTTTGTCTCGGGGAACGATATAGCGGGGAGCAAAATTCTTCTCCACATCAACCCCCAGTTCCGCTTTGGGTAAATCACGCACGTGTCCCATGGTCGCGATCACGGTATAGCTATCGCCCAAGAATCGGGATAATGTTTTTGCTTTTGTCGGTGATTCGACAATAATAAGCTGCATAAACTACCTCTTATACTAATGTATATACTTTATCACCAGTATCTTTCACTATTCCTTTCATTTCAAGAACCGTGAGGGTAGCGCCAACTGCCTGTATTGTCAAGCCGCTCCCCCTGACCAGTTCATCAATGTGCATGTGACTATCTCCCAATAATTCCAATAATTTTTTCTCCTCTTTTGTGTCGCCCGTATATTGTTTTTTCGCTTCTTTTCGCCGCAATGACCCTCTATCTAACCCCAAACCTTCAAGTACGTCCTCTGCCGATTCAACGAGTGTCGCTCCGCTTTTTAAAAGCCGAGATGGACCGCGGCTTAACAAACTCGTTATCGGGCCCGGCACCGCAAATACTTCCCGCCCCTGTTCTGCCGCATTTCTGGCTGTAATTAAAGCGCCGCTATCGTCAGCTCCTTCAGTGACTACTACTCCTAAACTCAATCCGCTTATTATGCGGTTTCGCGCCGGAAATAACCCTTTGTTCGGCCTCAAACCCAATGGCATTTCCGAAACAATGGCGCCGGACCCTCCGGCGATTTCGTTATACAGTCTAGCATTACAGGGAGGGGCTATAATGTCAATCCCGCAACCCAATACTGCAATCGTTTTACCTCCTGAATCTATAGCACTCTGATGCGCCACCGCATCGACGCCGTAAGCTAATCCCGACACGATCGTAAAGCCGTATGCCACAAGCCCCTGAACAATATTTTGAGTAACCTCTTTTCCGTAATTTGTGATTTTTCGCGTACCCACGACGGCAATTGTCCGCGCAAGATCGATCGGTTCATCCGTCTTTTTTCCTTTCACATACAGGATAAACGGCGCATCGGAGATTTGTTTTAATAAAGCGGGATATTTGGGATTTGTCATCGTCAGGACTGAAACCCGTTGCTCATGAAGCATTCCGATATATTTATCAAGGTCATAGGTCTTTCGAAAATGATCAAAATCATCTGACAATTTGTCTCCGAGGTGTATCTTTTTCAACTCTCCAACCGGCGCTTTCCATGCCTCGCGCGCTGATCCAAAATACCCGACCAAGTGTTTATATCGGATAGGACCGATTCCCGGAAAAATACTAAATGCAACCGAGCATTTCGTTTCGTCATCCATTACAAATTAGCGTAGCACAAGAATTGCAAAATTTCACAAAATGTGCAATACGGTATAATTTATCTATGCGGATTATTACATGGAACGTACGATACGATAACAAGCGAACAATAGAAGCGGTTCAAAGCGCTTTAGAATACAAACCGGATCTTCTCTGTCTTCAGGAAGTTCCGCAACAAACGTTGGCTTGGTTACGCGAATTGCAGGGGTATTATGTAAATGCAAGTTATGATTTTACACACCTGCGAAATCCCAATAAAAACGGGTATATCTGTACGGTTACCCGTGTAAAACCTTATGACGTGTCTGAGGTTGTGTATGACAAAAACACATATTCTTCACTCTTAAGCCGAGTTCTTTATTTTATGATAACTCACAAAATAGAACGTCATACTGCCCTTATTATTGATATTAACACGCCAAAAGGAAAACTCCAGATAGTCAACACGCGACTCTCCTGTGCGGTCGGTACGAGCGACAGGTTACTCGAATTTGAAACGATGAAACAACATATCCATTATCAGGAAATTCCAACGATATTTTGCGGGGACTTTAATGTCGTCGACAGTAACTGGTTTAATCGAATCACGGGATGGCTACGCGGATTTGATTCACATGATTACAAAATCAATGAGCGGCAGGCTTTTGAGTCTCTGTACAAGGATGCGCACCTTGTGAATGTTTTTCACGGACAGTCAACGATGTTTTTCCGTAAGCCGCTCCTGCAACTTGACCACATACTTACACCCAAAAATGCAATCGTTATCCATTCTGAAATTGCGAAAGATATGTACGGATCTGATCATCGGATGCTTCTTCTTGACTTTACCATGCCGGAGAATGGCCAATAGAATTTTACCGTGTAAACCACGCTTCAAATATTTTTTTTGCAATAGGAGCTGCAACGTTACTTCCTTCTCCAGCCCCCTCAACCAGTACGGTAACCGAAATTTCAGGGTCGCCGGTAATGACGGGCGTATTGGGCGCTTCCTCCGTCGCATATTGGGCAGGCACCGGCGCAAACGCCGTAAACCACGCGTGTGTTCGGTTATCGGGATCGCCAAACTCTGCGGTTCCTGTTTTACACGCCACCGGTACCCGCACCATAGACGCCGAAGAAGATGCATTGCCCCCGTCGGATAATCCGGGTTTTGATACCTGAAAGTTAAAAAGCGGCCAACCCGTTCCTCCAGTTTGGCATGCTTCATACATGCCCTCTGTAATGAGGTTAATGGTATCCTTTTTAATGTTGACGTCGCGGCATGACGTGTTGTTCCCGAATAAAAATCCGCTGAATGCTTTTTGAATGGTGGGCTTGCATAAAATTCCGTTGTTCGCAATAAGGTTTGTCCATGCGTTCACCTGAAGCGGCGTCACAAGCAAATATCCCTGCCCGATTGCTACATGATACGTGTCGCCCAAATACCATTCGTCATTGTGAGCAGCCTTATCCTCAGCGCTCGTGAACTGCGCTTTTTTCCATGCAGGATCCGGCATGAGACCGCTTGCTTCGCCCGGCAATTCAATCCCTAACGGTTTTCCAAGTCCCATTTTTTTCGCCCATACATCCAGTTTCGTAATTCCCAGCATCTCCCCGACTTTATAGAAAAATATGTCATTACTTCGCTGCAGCGCTTTCACAATATTGACAATCCCGTCTGTTTTACCGTACTGCGTAAAATACCAGTTTGAAAAGGTAAACGGGCCGATCGTGATAACACCCGTATCGTCAACCGTTGTATCTTTGGTTACCGCGCCAGATTCGAGGGCTGCCACCGAAAGAACGAGTTTAAACGTAGATCCCGGCGGATATTCTCCGCCGATTGCTCTGTCAAACATCGGAAGATTTGGATCATTCACAAGCGCTTCGTAATCACTTTCACTCATACCGCTCATGAATTCATTGATATTGTATGTAGGACTTGAATACAGAGCGAGCACCTCACCGGTTGAAGGTTTGGTTACAATAACAGCTCCCTTTTCACCTTTCGGAAATGCATCAGCGGCCACCTGCTGCAAAGCCACATCGATAGAAAGCGTCACATCTTCGCCTGCTAATTCTTCGTCGCGCCCGAGCGTTCGAAGAATGTTTCCCTGTGCATTCACTTCAACCAGATCCTTACCGTCCCTGCCGCGCAACCTATCTTCAAACACTGCTTCCGCTCCAGTCCGTCCGATACGGTCACCGCTGCCGTAATTACGCATTTTGTAGTAGTTATCCTGCAGCTCACTGGGACTTAATTCTCCCGTATAACCCAGCACGTGGCTTAATATCTCAGGATACAAATAGTTGCGTTGGTAATCTACCTCTAAAAACGTTCCAGCGGGCAACCCCTGTCGGGAAAGCGCATCTCCGGCCTGCTCGGAAATAGGCGTCACGCAATCTGTGCCCGATCCACCGCTGCAGGGTTTTAAAAGCCGATAATACGGCACATTGGTAACGAGCGGCTTACCGGTTCTGTCCAACAAAATTCCCCTCGGTGCATGACGCACTAGATCGCGTGTACGATTGTTATCTGCAAGTTCTCTGAAGTGATGTCCTTGTATAAGCGTCAAATCAAACAACCGCCAGAGCAATACAAAAAAAGCAAGACAAAGGAGGGTAAAAAACATGAGAAGCCGGCCCACGCCTAACCACCACGATTCACCTTCACTACGCTCCGATCGCAAGACCGTTTTACGTTTTTCTTCAACAAGATTATCAGAAAATGCTTTACCGAGTTTCATAGTTTTAAAAAAGTACCAAACGCGATGATCAGACTCCACGAATAGAGAGCTCCTGCAATCACCTGCGCTACCGTGTGATTTTTCCGCACGACTCTCGACCACGAGACCAGCGCAACAATGAATAAAAGCGGCCACCATGCCATCCCAAACTTCATAACTACATACCCAGTTGCAAGTGCGCTGATACCGCTATGTCCTGATATTTTCCAAAAATATGTGATCACTATAAATCCGACCATCCATGAGATAAATAAGAGAAAGTAAAAAAATAATGAAGAATCCGCAGCACGCCCAAGCACAAACATGCTTACGGTTTCTATTGTAAATAATGCAAGAAGCGCACGCGGACGTTCACTTCTCTCACTCATATCCCAATCTGTAATCCACTTTTTCTTAATGAAGAAAACCACAAGCCCTGCCGGCAAACCGATCATGAGAACCATTACAGCGAGAAAAAAAATAATTTGCGCGGTCGGTGTGAGCGTGCTGAACCGGATAGCAATAAGCGTCACCACCAACATCACAAGGAACGGATCAAATATCCGCGAGATGATCGTTGCGAAATGCTGTTGATAGTTCATAGTTCACAGTTCATCGCATGTACATTCTTCTTAATTTTCAATGGACCATGAACTAATAACCATGAACTGTTTACAATTTTCCTGCCGCCACTTTTACTTTGTGAAGAAGCGCTGCATCATCTAACAATTTACCGCAACCACGAACAACTGCCGTCTGCGGATCATCGGTTACCCAAACCGGCATTTTTACCTCAGTTGCAATCAATTTGTCCATGCCCCGAAGAAGCGCTCCACCACCAGCTAAAACAATACCCTGTTCCATGATCGCGCCAAGAAGTTCCGGCGGCGTTTCCTCTATAGTTTCGGATATTCCTTCAATAATTTCATGAATGACGGGGGAAAGCGCCTCACGGATCTCGGTTTCTCCGATGCGCAGCGACTTCGGCAATCCGGTTTCTATATCGCGCCCACGGATCACCGTCTGGCGTTCTGATTTTTCCACAGGATACGCGCTCCCGATGGCAATTTTGACATCTTCAGCAGTCTGTTCACCGATAAGAAGCGAATATTTAAGCCGGATAAAACTGGTAATTGCTTCATCCATTTCATCACCGGCTATGCGGATACTTCTGTTGACGACAATTCCTCCCAGCGAAAGCACCGCGATTTCGCTTGTCCCCCCGCCGATATCACAAATAAAACTCCCGCTTGATTCCTGAATCGGAAGATTGGCACCGATTGCCGCCGCCATCGGCTCTTCGATAAGATACGCTTCGCGGGCGCCTGCCATAATCACAACTTCCTGCACTGCTCTTCGTTCCACTTCTGTAACTCCCGACGGTATGCCCACAACAACTTTCGGCCGGGGAATTTTGGGAATGAATGATCTCGTGGGCTGCTGATGAACAAGCTGTACGTAATAACGAAGCATGGCAGCCGTCGCATCAAAATCCGCTATCACGCCGTCCTTGAGCGGACGGAACGCTTCAATGGTCGTAGGAGTTTTTCCCATCATGCGTTTGGCTTCGCGCCCGATTGCAACGATTTGTTTCGTTTTTTTGTGTTGGGCTACAACCGATGGTTCACGAATCACAATTCCCTTACCGCGCACATAAACGAGCGTATTGGCAGTACCCAAATCAATGCCTAAATCATGGGAAAGCAACCCGAACAGAAAGTCCAGCATCGTGGGTTCATTCTATCACAAGCGCGATACCATAGGATGATACTGAACGCCTCCGTTATATCCTATAGCAATTGTCTTCTCCCGTCAAAAAGTGTATAATTGCAGGATTATGCCTGCAAATAATGTAGAAAGGTTGTTTATCTTTGGCACATTAGTCCTGACAACAGCTTCATGCGCCCTTAAACCAACGCAAGAGGAACACCCTTTCAATCTGTCTCCTCAACTCACCGATGTTGGATGCGGCATCGGGGTGGAACCCGGCTCATTGAACATTCGCGAAGCGACGCTCTACCTTGCCAATAGCGCCACAGGATGGACCATCATGAACCAAGCGTTTATGAGCGAGGACCCTGTAACGTCTCACATAGAAGGTATGCTCAATACGGTGGGCATCACTCCTGATTATACCTCTGAACAATGGTGGCACTTTTTTAAATACAATAATCCAGACAAGGCGCGGGTGAAATCAATCCTTACCCAACCAATGCTTGGTTACTCCGTACGCTTCAGTCGAAAAGGCATGGGCCCGACACTCCTCCTTGTAGAAACCAATGCGCCGCCCGTACTGAACGGTTTACTTGTTAACGGACCGGAACACCATACTGTGCTGGCTATTTCCGTCGACGGCAGTGAAGATTGGTATTCCAATTTTATTGCCTCCCCGCTTTGCAAAGATCAGACGACAACCCGACACGTGGCGGATGTTGTGACCAGTGTAGGTTGGAATGTTGCTCACGAGGGATTTTTAACAAATCCCGACTCCGTACTTGAGGTGACCCTCATCCCGCACGAATATTTTGCCGACGTAGACAGCGCACTTAAAAGCGGAGATTCCGTAGATACTGCACTGTGGGATATCAATCAAATTGCACAAAATAAAGGGATTTCCCAATCAAAACTTTCTGTCGCCACCTACGACGCGGACGGAAACGAACAGAAGTTTCGTCTCCCGATGGGCACAAAGCCACAAATCGCAGCGCTTAATCAACTTCCGGATGGACGCGTGCTCGCGCTCATAGTTGACAGTGAGAATGATGTTGCGCGTCTTTTTACAAAAACATGGGTTGATGTTATGGATCTGGCAGTAAATAGAATCGGTTCAGATACCGTTGCGACTGAAACGCAGTCGGCCAATAGCATAAAGGCGCAAGGAACACCGGGTGCTACCGCAGAGGATACGTTGACACCGACATCCAATAGCCTAGTACAAAAACTTTATGCCTCATACCCGACGAGTACACCGACGCCGACCTTCACACCCACTGATACAGACACGCCGACTTACACGCCAACCGATACACCAACCGATACAGCAACATCAACGCCTATTGTTGCCGATACTCCAACACGTACGACACAGGAACTGATGAGCGCGAACAAACCGTCCGTTCCGGCGCCGATTACCCTCCCGCCGTGGACAATTCCGGCAGCCATTGCGACCGGAGCACTTACCGCGACCGGATTTCTCATGAAAGGAGTCCATGATCTTCAAGAAAAAAATAATGCTGAAGAAGCTCGACGTTTACATTCACATCGCCACCTCGGTCAACCTCACGATCCGAATGAAACGAGCAGCATGCCCGTAGCGCCCAAACAAAGCCCAACCCAAAAACCCGATGGGGATACACACAACTTCGAACACGCTGAACAAATCAACGCGCTCTCCGACACACAATCAACGGAATTACGCGAATATTTAGGCGTACAGAAAGGGTTACTGAACCAGCTTGATAGTAATCCGGACCTCACAATAGAACAAAGTGGCTTCATTAGGTATCAAATAGATGAGATCCACAAAAAAATAAGCAATTTGCTCACTCGAGGGTATTAATTTTTTCCGTATGATATACTTATCCCCATGAACGAAACTTCGTGGTATACGCGCGTTATGCGCTGGTTATTCTACCTCCTTTTTGCACTTGTACCCGTCATCCTTACTCCATTTAATTACGAACTTTTCGAATTCAATAAAATGATCGTTACCTACATAATAACGACTGCCATAGTCGTTTTGTGGATCATAAAAATGATTGCAGAGCGGGAAATCCGGATTACAAAAACGCCGCTTGATATTCCCATCGGCCTGTTCGTTACATCACAAGTGGTAAGTACTGTTTTTTCCATCGACCCGCACGTTTCATGGTTCGGATATTATTCCCGTTTTAACGGCGGCTTGTGGTCGATTTTTTCCTACGTCATTCTCTACTACGCGTTCGTGAGTACCATGGTCTCCCCCGCTTCTGCCACACAGAATGAAACCGATTTAAAGGTGTCCAAAAAAGCAAAACCAACGATTACTCAGATAATCACCAAAGGCGATATTTTTCCGTTTCTTCGCGTATCGTTATTCACCGCTGTTGTCGTTGCCCTCTACGGCGTCGCTGAACGATTGGGAATCGACAAACATCTTTGGGTGCAGGACGTACAAACGCGCGTATTTTCAACGCTCGGACAACCCAATTGGCTCGCCGCGTACCTCGTCGCTCTTATTCCAATCTCAATCGTCTTTGCGCTCAAGTATCCCCCGCTCACCAAAGATCACAAGCTTACGGCTACCCCGACGCTGTTAAAACACGTGTTCTGGGCCGTCACGACAATTCTCTTTTTCCTCGTCCTTCTTTTTACACGATCGCGGTCAGGGTTACTGGGGCTTGCTGTAGCTGATGCCGCCCTTTGGGTGCTTTTGTATTTCAAAACCCGCGATAAAACAGAGCTGTTGCCGACCTTTGTGATTCTCCACGCGGCATTTGCTCTTATCATATTCATAAACGGATCCAATATCGCGGAACTTGATAAATACGTTTCGTTTTCTACAATCAGAGACGAACTTTCGCATCATCAAACCGTTCAACCTCAAGCCCCAACCCAAGGCGGCTATGTGGCCCCCGCGCTGGAATCAGGCGGCACTGAATCAGGAACCATCCGAAAATATGTCTGGGAGGCAGCGGTATATGCATGGGAAAGCACAACGAAAACGTGGCTTATCGGCACCGGAACGGAAACATTCACCTTTGCGTTTTATCGCTTCCGCCCTGCCGGCCACAACATGACCAGCGAATGGGATTTTCTCTATAACAAAGCGCACAATGAGTACCTCAATTACCTTGCCACCACGGGAACGTTCGGGTTGGTAAGTTACCTTCTCGTTTTGGGAACATTTATCTTCTGGTTTGGCAAAAAAACGCACTCCAAGTGGACAGAAATCTCAGGCGATCAGCGCTTGCGACTCACCGGTGATGACTCAAACGTGAATATCGCACTTTTTGCCGGATGGATATCCATTCTTATTACCAATTTCTTCGGATTTTCTGTTGTCATCATTCAGCTGTTTTTATTTCTGTTTCCCGCGTTCTCCTTCGCCATATCCGCCAATGCGACGGCCGGTTTCTATCGGAAAAATCTGAAACAAGACATTCCCGATATTGTCCTGACTGTCGGATTTGCGACAGTCGGCGCGGTGGTTATCGCGCTTATCGCTACCCTCTGGTACGCCGATACGCTCTACGCAAAATCGTATCAACTCGCGCGCGTTGGTCAATATACGCAGGCGGAACTATTTATCGAAAAAGCAACATTCCTAAACCCCCAAGAATCCATTTATCATGATGAAATGACATCGACATTAACAGCGCTTGCCATGGCTTCGTTTGAACAGCAGGATGCCACTATCGGCGGACAACTTGCCAATCGCGCAATTGCCCAAAGCGACCAGTCGATCCAAATGTCGCCGGAAAATGTAAATTTCTGGAAAACACGGACCAAATTATTTTATACCCTTTCGGCATATGATCCGAAGCTCAATAGCGAGGCAATTAAGGCTCTGGAACAAGCACTTGTCCTTTCGCCGAATGATCCGAAAATTTATTACAATTTGGCGATACTCTATGGCCGGCAATCGGAAAACGATAAAGCGGTTGAACTCCTGAAAAAAGCGGTCGACGAAAAACGCGATTATCGGGATGCGTATTATGCGCTCTATGTCTTTGATCTTGAGATGAAAAAGCCGGACGAAGGAAAAGCGATACTGCAGGATTATTTACAACATATTAATCCCGGCGATACGCAATTCCTACAGCTTCTTGGAAAAACAAAATAACCTGCCTCAAAGCGCGCCCGTATGAAGTGGTTACATAAAGCGAACCGTTGTATAACGGGTCGGACCCTCGAAATTTTTTGTATGGCGTTGTTTGTTATGGTGGGCACGCGGGTGGCAGCTACCTATTTATCCGCAAACGGCCAGCTTCGTGCTCCGGAAACTAACTTTACTGGGACAACACTCGGGTGGGATTTACGATCCTATGTCACGGATGCATGGTATACCATTGAACAGGGTAAAACGCCCGCGACCTATGGATATGGTTCCGTCGCTATAGCGGGTATCATTATTCAGTTATTCAATTTGTTCCATTTCTGTCTTCCGGATAATTCAACTTCCTGTAGCGTCCTTCTCTACCAGCTGGAAATAGTCGGCAGCTGTCTCGGATTTTTGCTGCTTCTTCTTGGGGTAATTCATGATTCAAAAAAACGATTGCTCGCGTTTCTTGTCTTTATCACATTTCTCTTAGGCGTCTCGATGAACAAAGCCTTATCTTCCGGCAATCCAGATCTCTTTCTTTCACTTTTCTTTGGCGTGATTCTTTGTATTCTTCGCAAAAAAAAGAAATCTCCCGTACTGCTTGCGGGTTTTGGAGTGTTTTTGGGCCTCTATCTTAATATGAAAGCATTTTTACTTCTTATTGTTGTCGTAACAATCGCAGCCACGGGATTGAATGGATTACTCATCCTGTCGTTTTTGATAAGCTTCGCGGCCGCTGCGCTGTGGCCACAGCTTTTTGGTGTACGCGCAGGGTTACTCGACGTATTTTTGTTAGGACTTGGTACCAACGACGCAATAGGTCACTGGACATACCTCCAAGTCAATTACGGCAACAACGCCATCATACCCTACGTATCCAACGTTCTTCAGGCATTTGATACGCATAAAATTCCGCTTGTTGCCCATCAGGTGCTGACCAATATATTAAGTTTATTCTTGACTCTTGCCGTATTCGTCAAACCATGGTTTGACCAACATGCGGTTTCGTGGGTAATAAAGAAGTATAAACCGCTTGTTGCAATGATCCGCAAACGCACAGCACCCTTTTCGTTCTGGCTCTTACTTTTTACCATGTGTTATTTCATTATGCTTACGGTTACAGCGTGGTCGTATGATTACAGAATTCTCTATAGCATCCCTTTAATTTTTTTCTACCTCGATCTTTCAAACGACAGCAAAACGAAACGGCTTCTCTATCTCTCTATCATATTTCTTCTTCTGAAAGGGTTATGGATACCCAAAGACAGAATTATGACGGCGTTTCTTTATATACATTTCTATTATCTTATCCGCGCCGCGCTATCTCTTTGGATGAACGACCTTTCCCTTCTTGGTAGGCAAAAAGCTCAACGTTTTGTATAATGAGCACCATGAAACCAATTGTTAAGGTGCCCAATAACATACTGATAACGCCTGCAAAACCAATCGTCAAGTTTGATAAACGCCTCAAGCGGCTTATTTCTGATCTCAAATCGACGCTGGTCGCGACGCGTAATCCCAAAGGGGTGGGTCTTGCTGCTCCGCAAATCGGAGAACCGTATGCAGTGTTCGTGACACGGCGCAGTGAAAAAGACACGATTCGCGTATTTATTAATCCGGAAATTACCGCACGAACCGGCCAAACGGATGGCGTGCCCGAGCGCGAAAACAAACTGGAAGGATGCCTTTCCATTCCCGCAATCTGGGGCCGCGTGAAGCGATCCTCATCGGTAACGATACGGTTTATGGATGAAACCGGCAAAAAACACGAAGAAGAAATATCGGGATTCTTAGCAACCATCGTCCAGCACGAAACCGATCATATTAACGGTACTCTTTTCACTCAACGCGTATTGGAATCACAAGGCAAGTTTTATCAATCAGGAAAAGACGAAAACGGCAAGGAAATCCTGGAAGAAATAGAATTGAAATAAATTTCCACCATGAAGATACTTTTTTTTGGCTCAACAAGCGATTCAACGATCGTTCTTGAAAATATTTCGCACCTAACCCTTGGACAAACTCTCCTCGCAATTGCCGCAGTCGTCACTCAACCGCCGAAACCCGTCGGCAGGAAGCAAATTATTACACCGACCCCCGTTCAAGCGTGGGCTCAAGATCACAAAATCCCTTTTCTTTCATTTCCGTCAAATAACGATCATCCATGGCTGTATGAAAGTGAACAAACCGTTATCGATACCCTAGAACCCTTTAAAGCGGATCTCATACTCAGCGCATCGTATGGCCAAAAAATTCCATCTGAAACCGTTAGTCACGCCCGATTCGGCGGATTAAACGTACACCCATCGATTTTACCCCGCTGGAGAGGTGCAGATCCTGTCCCGTGGGCCATATTGGCCGGTGATCACCAGATCGGAGTCAGCGTGGTAACGCTTGCTGATTCTTTTGACAATGGCAAAATAATCGGTCAGAAAAAAATCCCCATGGACGATAAGCAAACCGCTGACCCGATCCGGACCGAACTGTTTCAACTGGGAGCAGATCTGATTGCCGAGCTTCTTTCCGACTATCTTGAGGGAAAACTCAAAGGTAGCGTTCAAGATGCCAAAACTGCAGTATATGCCCCGAAATTCACCCGAGAGGATGGATACGTATCATGGGAATTTCTTACGGCAATACTTCGCCAACTCAAGCCGCCCGAAGCTTCGATTCCCCAGATTTTTCAGAAACTGAACATAACGGATTACCCCGAAGCGTTAGTTCGGGCGCAGCGCGCGCTCACTCCGTGGCCCGGACTCTGGACCAAAATCACTCTCCACAACGAAGAAAAGCGATTAAAACTCCTTAAACTTTCAACCTCCGGCCATAAACTGATTCTTGAAGTCGTCCAACTTGAAGGAAAAAATCCGGTATCCTACGAACAATTTGCCAAGGCATACGGCGTATAAAGAAACACCCGCCCATTCACCTCTTGACACAACAATCTATAAACCGTACGGTAAATATAAGGAGTGTTTCTATGGCTAAACGAAAAACCTCAACGTTAAGTACCAAAGCGTATGATTTTAAATCGTGGAATTTCATCCTGTTTCTGACGCTCGCATTTATCTTATTGGTGACACTTCTAAACAACATAACCGGCGTTGCCAACGACATCCGAAGCAAAGCCGGACTCGTCTGTCCAACAGTCAGCTTGCCCAGAGCCGAAGACTGTTCAACCGGATGGAAATACATACGAGACGTCACCAACGGCTGTCCGACATTTGTGTGCGAAGCTCCAACACCAACACCTGCGAAATAATGGGGGCTAATAATTCTAAAAATTACGAAGCTACTGCTACTTTTGAAGCTTTCTTGAGGTCAAATCGTACGCGTTTAATACATCGTGCACATGCCCGCACCCGCGTCACAACACCGCCGATGGGAAGCGATACCCAGTGAAGATTCGGCGCGAAACTGCGGTTCGTCTTTTGGGCACGCTTTTTCCACTGTCCGCCGGCAACACCGGTATGATGCGTATGTTGTCGTCCTGCGTGCGTTTTCTTTGAACAAATGTCACATTGATATGCCATAATAGGATGGTATACTATACCACATGATCACCCAATTATTCAACAATCCCGTTGCATTTGTCTTCTGGGTCATCTCACTACTCGTTGCCATCACGATACACGAGTTTTCCCATGCGTACGCGGCAGACCGGCTTGGCGACCCGACACCGAGGCTACAGGGGCGTTTAACGTTAAATCCCATAGCGCATTTGGATCCGATCGGCACGATCATGCTGCTTTTAGTATCGTTCGGCTGGGGAAAGCCTGTTCAATTCGACCCGTATAACCTCAGAAACCCCCGCCGCGACGCGGCAATTATCTCCATCGCCGGTCCGATCTCTAATTTCGTCTGTGCAATTGTTTGTGCAATACTCCTTCGGATTCTTTTTAATACCCATCTTACGCTTTTATCGAACGGCATTATAGGATTCATCACATATCTTGTCGGAGCGCTATTACAACCTATTATTGTGCTTAACGTGGCCTTGGGGATATTTAATTTAGTGCCCATCCACCCCTTAGACGGATTTAAAATCGTTGAGGGTCTGCTGCCCGATGAGTACGCGCGGCAATGGCACGAACTTGAACCGTACGGGCTCATTTTTCTCTTATTTTTAGTATTACCGCTCTTCGGCGGAGTATCGCCAATCAGCCGGTTTATTACCCCTGCCATTAATTTTATCCTTCAACTTCTTATTCCGGGGGCACAACTTATTTAACAGCCTATAGGGGGGCATTTATTGGATTTCTTGTTACGGCGCTGTATAATAGATCACACATCAATCTATGAATGTCTACTTCACCGCTTCTATCGTCGGTAAAAAAGACTTTTTACCAAATTATCAGAAAATCATCAGCGTATTAACATCAAAAAATTATATTGTTCAGTCAGAACATATCATTAACACAACCGAGCCTGAAATCCACATGAAAACGCGCGAAGAGCGGCTACGTTTTCACCGGAAGCTTGAAACGTGGATTCAACACAGCGACTTTATGGTGGTAGAAAGCTCATTCCCAAGCATCTCAGTGGGCTATGAAATATCGCTCGCTCTTCAATATCGCAAGCCTGTTCTTATACTCTACAGCGTGGGCGACCCGCCAAGTCTGTTTGCGTACCACAGCGACGAAAAAATTGTATGCGAAAAATACACCTTCGATACGGTAGAGGAAATCATTGATGAATTCATTACATTTGTCCGAGGGGCGGCCGATACCCGATTTACCTTCTTTGTAACGCCCCAGATAGCAGCATACCTTGAAAAGGTATCAAAAAAGGAAAAAATGCCCAAATCCGTCTACCTTCGTAAGCTTATAGAACAACATATTAAAAATAAGCTTCCAAAATAGCCTCGATGCATCACCGTGATGCATTGCCCTAAATTATATATCAACTTACAATAATGCCGTCACGTACGATGTTCCCTCCTTCGTAAAGTTGTTAACCTATAGCCTGCGAATCTCTAACATCTACTCATGCGGACTGGGAACATCTTGTAACCGTAACTATGAAAAATGTGATTAAAACAAACATCCAGCTTTGGAAACACACATTTTGGGAGGTTTGGAATCCCATGCCTTTTGGTACCAAACTCGCGTGGATCGCATTTGTCTCACAGACGATCGCGGTCTTAACGCTCCTCGAGTATTTTTTACTGAAAAAATAATATGGACAATATCTCATGTTTTTCATTTAGCATATGGCTGTAGTTTACGAAAAACAACGAATGAGTGTCGATTATCGAGTCCGGCTTCAGGACTGTTTACCCTGTGGCATACTCGAAAATCTAGATCTCCAATCTCCTCGACAAGCCTCTATTGATTTCGTCGACTCTATTACCCTCCATGAGCGTAACCTCGCCGGAACAGAAGTCGACATTGCCCAAGAAGCCTCTAAACAGCTAACTGCCTTAAGTAATCCTGTCGCATTCCAAGTGGACAGAAACGTTTATCAACCGTACGCCGCTTGTGACATACTCAACGGATTAGGTAATATCGATCATCCCGCCACACAACACGTTATTGCCGAGAATCTAGACTTTCCGGACGGCAGCGTAGCGGCGCGGGCGGAAAACTTGCTGCGGCGACAAACATTAAAAGTTTACCCGGAAACGCTCACGTACCTTTTGAGCTCACCCAATCCAAACCGAAGAGACCTTGCCCTCACCATTTTGAGAGACAATCCAACAGCCGGTCATGAAGGCGATGTGATACTTCCTGAGGTCTATGATAATTTAGAAATGCTCCTCTCTCATCCGGATAACGCAGTACAACGCCAAACAGCAATCATTGTCTCACTCCTTCATGAAAGAACAAACAAAAAATACAAAGCGGTACGTCCCGGTCTTTTTGAAAAGGCGCAAAGTGTCCTCGTGGCGCATATGGAGCACATAGTTCAAAACCTAAGCACTCAAGCCGCATTTGATCACGCTGTAGAACGAGTAGTCACAGAACCTACCAACGCGAACATATCCAACTCCTTCCTACAATCAGGCGCCGCTGACAAGCCAGACGAGAAAAAAACCATGGACGAAGCCATTCTCGTGATGCCCATAGCACTTCCCAAAGAGATTTCTGCAGAAAATGAGGCGAAAGCATTAACCGTTCTCGCCACCTCGGAAAATACTGAAGAACAGAGAGCAGAAATTCAATCTCTTTCTGATTACAGAATGTTAACCTCTCTCATACGAACCACGGCGCGGAATCAATTTGTTCGTCTTGTTCATGATGAACTTACACATCAAGAAAGAGTTCTAAAAGCCGCTGAAAGTGCCCGAAAGACAGATGCGGAAGCGAAGGAAACCAAAGTAAAATCGATCAAAGCAAACGAAGAAGCCCGAAGGAAGCGACAAGAAGACGAAGCGACCAATGATGCTGCTCAAAGTCTTCTCGCAAAAACTAAATTTAAGCTCGTCTCTCAAGATGCTGCAGAGAAAAAAGCGACAACGTAACAAATTGAGACTTGACAATCCCGAATGAGCTGTTTTACGATAATTATGCTCGTGTGGCGAACTTGAAGGAAAATTTCCTCTACAAGTTCACAACATTTGAGGTAGTTCCTTAATTTCTAAGGAGCAACAGGACTATGTGTTCCCGATACCGAGTGTATCAGGACCAGTCCATCCGATTGAATAGATCGGGGAAATTTGCTTCAAGGCCACCGGGCGAAATGATTTAGCGTATTTCTTCTTCAATTGGACACCCCTGACAGATTGCTGTTCCCTAAGGCGTTTGATAGAATTGATTGCGTGCCGAGATAGCTCAGTGGTAGAGCAACTGTTTTGTAAACAGTAGGTCCGGGGTCCGAATCCCCGTCTCGGCTCAATAATATTTTAGTAGAAGCTAGAAAACTTATTTTCTATATTTCGAAAGCACGTCGCGGTCAAACGGGGTATCTTCAAAAAGGCGGTTAAATTCGAAAAACGCTTTCTCGTTCAGTCGATACGTTACAACTCTCCCTTTTCTCGTTTTCAATACCCACCCGCTCAAATACAGTTGTTTCAAATGGTGGGAAACCAGATTTTCCGCCAATCCCAAGTTATCCGTTATATCATGTACTTCCATGGCCTCATGAGCCAGAAGATATAAAATCCCTATCCGATACAACTGGGCAATACCTCTGATGCGGCGGCTTACTGGTTTTACTCGTTCTTTTAATCGCGCGCGGGTAAGCATAGATACCTCTTAGGGAACCTCTTTGATCGTATCGATATAGAGTGTGGTACCGGAATTTTGACCGGTGGCCTCAACTTTTTTTCCTACATATTGATCCAAATTGACTGAATACGACGTAACGCCCCACGATTGACCACCACTCATGATGACATGCGAAAAATCAGCGCCGTTAACTGTTGATTTTTGAAGAACTCCGGTTCGCGTAATTGCAGCGGTTTTAAATGTTTGCTGGTTATTATCTGTCTTACTGAAATGCCGGAGTGCAAAAAATCCCACAACGCCAAGAAGAACAAGAAACAAAACACCCGCGAGGAATGCTTTCATATATCATTACTGTATACGCAACGAAAACATGCGTCAAGGGTTCTCGTATTCAAACTGGGAAAAATTCGCTATAATAAGCACTGTATTGAAAGATTATTGCCAAGGTGGCGGAGCGGTCAATCGTATCAGACTGTAAATCTGACGCCTTAACGGGCTACCTAGGTTCGAATCCTAGCCTTGGCACCAACAAAAAAATCCCCTAACTGTTTTCTATTTCTTTCCATACACTCCTATTCATAAATAATTATTAACGAGAAATCACAAAACGTGCAGATAATTTTTTTCAATTTCATTTCATAAAAATTCGTTGAATATTTTTTGCGCGGATTTGACATATCGACAAATATATTGTTGAGTATTATGTTGTTGACATTATTCGATTATATTGTTATAACGATCCGTAATTCAACATAAAGTCCCCAAAAAAATATATATTTATATCCTATTTATTCAATAATCCCATAGAGAAAATTGACCCCTTGCATTCCCCAAAAAATATGGTTATAGTAAAAGCATATGGAAGAAGAAACAATGGAAAACTCAACCAGTACTAATAGTTCTATGTATTATGTTCTCGGTGCTCTCGTATTAGTTGCCGTCATTGGAGCAGGATATCTTTTGCGCCCGAAACCATCGACAACACCGGGTGCTGGAGGCGTCACTATGACACCGGCACCGACTCCAACGCCGGGACCAATTACGCGATTGTCGTGTGAGAATCGATATTATAATCCGGTCTTAGGATTTCCTAAATATTACTTTACCGTCGAAGGTGTCGACCCAACCGGTCCGACATCAGTTACCTGCAGCATGACTGTTATGCAGGAAAACAAAGTCGTCGGGAGCGAAGACGTAACGTCCCCCCTGACAGCGAAGCCGGAAAGAAACGGAGATGTATTTAAGTGTACATCGCAGGGTATTGCCGCACAGCCGACAATCCCGACAACAATCAATGTTGTACTGAAGGATGATCAGGGAGCAAAAGCAACATGCAGCGCAGTATTCTCACTGCCAAAATCTTAACGTGATAAAAATAATATAAAAAAGCCGCGGTTAACCCCGCGGTTTTTTATTATTTCTTATTAGATCACGGAGGGGTTGCATGTTTTTTGCAGGTCCTGCCCGCCGCGTTTTTTACCACCGCTATTTTATCAGAGCACGAGGGAAACGACATGTTGTTGGGACCCGTTCGGTGTGTGCTTGGGTGAATCACCAAGTCGTCCCCCTCCTCACTAATTGCGCGTTTGCGATGCAGGCTGACTGTTTTATGTTTCCCGCAAACGCGCAGGTTGTCCACAACATGGTTTCCCTCGCGCTCTTCAATAGTCTTTCGTGACACCGCAACTGAAAGGGATCCCGATTTACGTTTTTTCGTCGCTCACGAATGCTACCCAAGTCATTGGAGGTTTCCACAAGGTAATAATGGGAAAAGAAGATGAGATAAGTCAGAAGGATAGATGCGGTGAGGACGAAAAAATGGAAAGCGGGAGCCCATGCTATACATCTTACTTTAAATTTTTCTGAAAAAACGCTACATCGCGGGAAACTACAGTATCCCATACACCCGACATATTGTGATCCGCGCCGGGATACACAAAATACTGAACGCTAACCCCTTCACTTTTCAGCGTTTGTACGAACTGGTCTGACCATATCACCGGCACCGCATCGTCAGCAGTCCCCTGATGCACTTGCACCGGACCTCCCACGCGGTTTAAATAATTGGTAAGAGAATAAAGATCAGCGTCGTAATTCTGTTCAAAATCTGCCAATTCCTTACGTAATAATTTTCCGTGATCATCCGCTTCATCCGAATAATACAAAATTGAATACGGAAACGGCGCCGAAACAGGAGCCCACAAAACCACAGGAATTGGTCTTCCTATAATTTCAGAAACAGTAAGCGCAATTTGTCCGCCGTTACTATGTCCCCATATACCCACGTGAGCGACGTCCGCCATAGAAAGAGTGCCCACTGACGCCAATAGGTTAAGCGCCGTCGTGTAGGTTAAAAAGCGGTCTTCAAACGCATCGGTCGACGACTTGTCCGATCCACCATATCCCAAAAAATCAGGAGCCAGAGATATGAATCCGTTGGCAGCGTATACTTTCGCACTCGGTTCTGTTTCTTCACCGGGAAAATATTTATCTTTATCAACATATCCCCGAAACTGAACAATAACCGGTTTCTTATTTTGCGCAGTAGCGCTATTTGGAATATGTGCGACACCGGTAACTTTTTTTCCATCGCTCATAAAATGAAATGTATAGACGGTATACGCGGATGTCGTTGCAGTCGGCGCATCTAAGACTATCTGCGAAGAAGAATATTTACGTGAGGATAAATGAAGGATCGTATATTTTTCAAAAGGCTTTTCATTTATCTTCCCGATCGGCGAAAGAATTGTTGACGATGCCGATCGGACAAAAATAAGATATGTACATGCCGCGCCGGCAAGAAAAAAAACAATCGCGATAAGAATATTCCTTCGCATATACCCTTTTAGTCTACCACGTCAAAGGTGTCGTTGCCTCTGACACAGCCAATTTGATATGCCCATCTTACTCAGATTTGCAACTTTCTTAAGTGAAAAATCTGACTAGATGGGTTTATACTCAATAACCTTAGTTGCAATCCCGAGTTATTGCGGTATAGAATCAAAGAACGCCTGGATGGCTCAGTGGTAGAGCGAGTTCTTGGTAAGAACTAGGTCGCGGGTCCAATTCCCGCTCCAGGCTCAAATCGTGTATTGTAATAATATATGAATCTCCTGTCGCTTTTCGCAACTATCGTATTTGCCGCAAAAGCTGTCATCTCACCGCTGCCCAATACCATCACCCTCAAACAACAAAATGTATTGATGCCTTTAAAAACGTTTGGCTCCCTTCGTTCGCCCCCGCCCGTTCCTACAAAGCCACCGCCGCCACCTACCTACCAAACGAGGAAACGTCACTATACGATAGCGCTTCTGGGAGATTCAATGATTGACACATTGGGGCCCGATGCACCGCTGGTAAATTCACAACTGATAAGTCGGTTTCCGAACACCACATTTACAATTCTCAACTACGGCGTGGGCGCGACAAATATAGATTATGGAATAAAGCGTCTTACTAACTCATATACGTATCTTGGTCGCGATATTCCACCGCTGGTATCAACACAACCTGATGTCGTCGTTGTGGAGTCATTCGCATACAATCCCTATTCTTCATCTGACGGGGCCCTTAAGCGGCATTGGAACGCTCTTGCAACAATAGTCGATACGCTGAAATCCGATATTCCGGGAGTAAAAATTGTCATCGCAGCAACCATTGCGCCCAACAGTTTCGTCTTCGGAAACGGGGCACCGGGCATATCGCTGAATTTCTTTGAAAAAATTGAGCAAACGGCAACGATTAAACAATATCTGGAAAATGCAATCCGTTTTGCTCAAAACAAACATTTACCGCTTGCCGACGTCTATCATGCCAGCCTCGATATTCTTGGAAACGGGCGCCTCCAGTATATAAATAGCAGTGATCACATCCACTATTCCCAAGAGGGCCAAGTGCTCTTTGCCCAAACGCTTGTTGATACCATACTCGCAAATCACCTCTTCGGCGAAACCCTCTTGGCTATAAACCCAATCTAGGGTATAATCACTTCATGGCAAAAAAAGAACAACGTGAATTAATCGCGCTTATATGCTCTGTTTGTAAAGCGCAAAATTACATCACCAAACGGAATAAAATAAATACGCCTGAAAAACTGGTGATGAAAAAATATTGCCGGCATTGCCGCAAACACACAGAACATAAAGAAACGAACAAACTCGATTAAGTCCATCGTATGCATCGCAATACGTATCTGCTTATCGTCTTCTTGGCGGTTTTTGCCGCATTAATAGTCACCATTAATCTCTATAGATTTTTCACTACTGCCAAAACACGGGAACAACCAGCTACCACAACCGCACATTCGGCGCCAACACCGATACCAGCAGACGCATGGGGTGTATATACAAATACGCGTTGTGGATTCTCACTTGAATATCCGCTCACGCTTACCAAACAGGAAGATGCTTCAACAAGCAGCGTCTCATTAAACTCCGCCGGCGGTCAACAAATCATTGCGATAGCATGTAAGAATAATATTCCAAGACCTGCTACATCTTCCTCAAATATCCAAACAACCGTCGTCACAAACGACGCCAAATCGGCAAGCGCGGAAGCTACGCTGTATCACGACTCATCGGGCACAAACGGCTCCCAGATCGATGCATTCATATTCAGAATTCCCGATACAACCTTAGATGTTTTTATCGCAGGCTTCGGCGATACGTTCAATCAGATCATACAAACGGTGAAGCTTACTCACTAGTCTTTTTGGACCCGATCACCCACTCTGGTATAATAAAAATTGGTCTTTTAGGGCCATAGTTAAACGGTATAACAGAGGTCTCCAAAACCTCCATTGGGGGTCCGATTCCCTCTGGCCCTGCAAAAAATTTGCCGTAAGTTTTGGGACAAAACCCCCATTGGGGGTCCGATTCCCTCTGGCCCTGTATCTCCTACTCTAACTCTCTATCAACTCTTGGTATAATTTTCTCATAAAATATTTTAGAATTGAATTATGGGCGGAAAAATAAAGTCGTCTTCCTTAAGAACTGAAGTAATTTTGGGTAAAGACCTGTCTGAAGGCTATATAGATATGATGAATAGTCAGAGGATTAAGGAATATGGAGAAAATACAAAAGATTTTAAAAATAATGAACAGGAGTCAACATTTTTCTTCTTAAAAGAAGGAAATTATACAAAAGCCTTTGGTATGCTCAAACCAATTACACTCTATTATGATGATAAACCTTATCAAATTATGGGTATTGCTAATGTAATTGCTATAGAGAAAAGTAAAAGGTTTGGAAGCTCCCTTATGCGGCAGATAACTAAATACCTTGAGGAAAATAATTTAGCGGGAGTAGGTAATACATATAAAGATAATTTTGAATTTTATAAAAAATGCGGCTATAGATTCGTACCAAGTTTATTAGGTCGGTTCGTTCATATAAAAAATGATGGCGAAGAAGTAAGAACCGAAACTCAAAATTACGACATGTTCGTTTATGATCCTCAAGATATGCTTAAAGTTGTCGTAGAAGGAGATAATTCTATTGTAATAAAGATTCCATTTTGGTAACTCATTGAAAAATATAAAAATCAACGTAGCTTACCAATGTCTGCCATAAAATATGGTTGAAAATATATTTACCTCAATCCGGCACATATCTCTCCCTGGATTATTTTCATACGATGTATATAAAACAAAGGTAGGAGGAAGGGAAAAACAGCATTACCATACATATATTGAGATCGTACATGTTATCAAAGGAAATAGTAAAACTCACAAACAGGGTCGATGGTATTTTTACCGATCAGGGAAAATACATGAATTCGTCAATGACTCAAAAGATGAAATGATTATTGCAGTAACATCAATACCATCGGAATCTGAGAAAAATACGGTTTACGTTGATTAAAAAAAGCGTATAGAAGGTTGGATTGACAGTGCGCTCCAACATGGAGTTTTATTCTTTTTTGAAAAATGAAATATCGGAAACAGCAACACCTTCTTTTCGTAAATAATCACCGACTCTTCTCTGGTTTTCGTGCAAAAACGTCTGAACTTCTTTCGTTGTTGGAATAGACTGTATACCAACGCCTCCGGTGATTCCCTTTATTTTTAATGCCGCAAAAAGACACGCTGCAACAGAAGCCGCTTTAACGTTCCCGTCATTTTTGGCCATTTCTGTTATAAAAACAGTAGCAAAAACATCACCGGCACCGGTAAAATCAACGGTTTCCTCTTCAGAAAGTGGAAAGGCTCCTGTATGAAAGGGCTCTTTTCCATGTTCGTAAACTGTCACTCCTTTATCGCCCTGCGTCAGCGCAACTATAGAGGATGCTTTCGCTATTTCGTTTCGTAGTGATGTATCTACCTGACCTTCAATCGTTATATCCTCCGTGCTTAACACGGTTATCGCACCTTTCGCTTTTGATAAAGGCTCCTCAAAACCTTCCCATCGTATTTGTTTTACTGTTCCATCCGGTTCTTTGCGCCTAAAAAATCCCTGTGGTGTAATACTAAGCTTTCCGATTTCGGCAAGAGGCGCAAAAAGATTCATGTCTACTTCTCCAATAATCGGAGCCACCAAGATGCTTGCGCCTTTTGGTATATCTTTCAATTTATCAATCTCCTGAATAGTGATGGATTCCTGAATGTCCGCGACTATTTGCGTTCGGTTTCCTTTTTTATCGTAATGGTTATCAAAAGATGTCGTCGTATGGATTTGTGAAGGAAAAACATGCACGGTAACGCCAAAACTTTCTAATTCATCTATATATGGATTATTTTCACCGCACTTTATATAAATTTGGGCATCCAAACCAAGTCGACTTGCTGTAATCGCACTATACGAAACACCGCCGCCTAAATGAGGCTTTGGATTGATATCATTCGATATATGACCGATTGCTACAAACACTTCTTGTGACATACGCGAAATATAGCATAACTGAATATAAAAATGATACTATAAGTTTATAAATACTCGGGGGGGATTTGATTTACGGCCACCATATTTAGCAATAATCAGACTTCTCCAAACCCGTCGGAAAATCCAGATCCCAACAGAATACTGGATGAGTTCTGATATAATGGCCCCATGAGCGATACCATCATTAACTTACAGTTTACAACCTTAACCACCACCCTTCCTGATTTCGTCTGGGAAGGATTAAAAGAATATTGTCGAAACGCAAACGGGTACCGGCCTCAACCACAGATACTTATCGACCGGTTGGCAACCAAATTAAACTTTCCAAAAGAGATGATCGGTCTCACGGCCGGCGCGGATGAAGCGATCAACGCATTCGCTCTTGGATACGGAAAAAGCGCATATATATTTACTCCCACCTATATTGTCTATGCCGGTATGAAAGATTTTTATGCACAAGTAACTGCGATCAACGCTTTACAGAACGGCGATTATAGTATACCCACACAAACCATTCCGAACGCTACACTCATACTGCTTGCAAACCCCAACAATCCCTGCGGCTTTACCCCGAAAGAAAAAGTGATTGAACTGATTAAAAATAATCAGCATGCGCTCGTTGTAATCGACGAAGTATATGCAGAATTTGCTCATCTTTCTGTCATTGAAGAAACCAAAAAATATTCTAATCTCGCAGTCATCCGAAGTTTTTCAAAAAGTTACGGCATGGCGGGAGCGCGGATAGGCTATGTTGTCTCCAATCCCGATATTCTCCAAATGATACGTAACAAAACCCAATGGGCGAATGTTTCATATCTTTCTGTCGGTGCGGCAATGACCGCACTTGATCACGAAACGTATTTTAAAAATATTATCGCCAATATCATCAGCGAACGGAACAGCTTTATCGTATTTCTCAAAAACCTCGGCTTTACTATCTTACCCTCCAATATAAACGCGGTCCTTATTCAGTTTCAAACACGTGAAGAGGGAACCAAGTTTGCGAAACATCTTCTTGCGCACAAATGTATCATCAGCCACGGAAATGGTCATAGTAACGTCGGGCTTGACGAACGCTTTGTACGAATATCTATAGGAACCAAAGAAGAGATGCACGCGGTTAAAGACATTATAAAACAATTTACCGCGAAATAAACCACCGTTTAAACACCGGCAAGGAGTATCAACTGTACCCACTGGACAACTCCTACCGGCTGAAGACATGCGAAGAGTATCCACGCTGCAATGGCAACCAGTCGAATCGGGTCGTATTTTTGACGAATTATTTTAGCAATGCTTGTTAACCATCCGATAAATACGCCAAGCCCGATGATGCCGGACCAAAGAGTCACATCCAAAAAAATATTGTGTGACCTATCAACCATAAAATCGACAAGTTGAATATTTAACGATTTATATTCCTGTTCGTAGACCCATTCCTCCGATTCCGCTCCATACCCCAAAAGCGGCCGTTTGGTGAAAGCGTCCACTCCTAAACTCCAAAATACCTTTCGGTCATCAAGTAGGGAGGGAACGCGCGTAATCCCTGCGACCCGAATAAAAACATAACTCCCTATCATCACGGCAAACACACCCGCTAATAGAACGCCTACTCTCAATGCGCTCACGCGATAACACATAATGCCTTTAACCTCTACTGCAATAGTCATAAGCGTTGCTACAGCTATCCCCGTCCGCGAGCCGGTCGCAGCCACCGCCATCAAAACCAACAAATACAAAAGGCTTCGCATCCACACCTGCAACCGCGGGGCAATAATAATCCACAGTAGCCCGATGGCAAGAAACCCCGCAATCGCATTTGGCTCGCCAAACGTACCCAGCGGCCTACTACCCCAATCCAGCAATTTCTGTTCAATAACAAGCGCACTTTCGATAACGACCGACATCGTTAAAAAGATTCGAAGTATTTGCTTTTGTTGCGCTGAAATCAAAAGTAACGTCTCTGAAATCAGAAACAACGTAAAAAACAGCAAAACGCCCTGATGACGATAGCTTCCGCCGATAATGGAATCAACTGGGTGAACGCCCGTAATGCTCGCAACTCCCAGCACGAATATCCACACCAAAAACCACAGACTCGATTGACATAACGTCAGGAGACGAAACCGGATAAGTCGTATGATCCAATACAATGCGAGGAAAAACCCGCCGATCCACATCCAATACACTTTTGGACCTTCATATGCGCCAAAAAGCATGACAAACGGTAAAAGCCCGATCCAAACGGCAAACACATTTCCCATATATCTTTAGTATACACATATACCGTTGTAAGATAGCTCTCTTGACGACGAACTATGATCAAGCATACGATGAACACGTGAGCACATTCCGAAACCGCTCAGATTTTTTGGCGAATGAGCGAAGCCATTTTGTACGCTGGCTGTTGTTGGCTTTTATGCTATTGGCCCTTCCACTCTTTGTCTGGGCAGTCCTTACACAACGGATTGAACTTCGAAAACGTGCCGCAACAAGCGAACCCACGCAAATCTGCTGGAATCGGGTGACCAGCGTTAATAACGCGCTTCAATGGCCGAATTCCTGTAAGGGAAATCCGCGCACGGATCTGGTTTGCACACAGATATTGATTCCACTGACTTCTGATGAAGTGACTCAATATAACCAATGGATTGCTCTGGGGAAACCATATATCACCGGCTGTGAAACTTCAGTAACCTCAACACCCGCGCCGACCATAACCGCACCGCCAACTCCCACCGTAACGCCGACGCCAACACCGTTTTGTGCATCCAATACTCCAACGTTAACCATAACGCCGCAAAGCCAGACCGGTTCTGCCGGAGGTGCAAAACCGTATACCATCACCGTTACCAATACCGACGGCCCCGCGTGCCAATCATCTGAATTTGCCCTTACTGTTCAGGCTGGTGCAGCTGGTTGGGGCTGGTCATTCTCACCGTCAATACTCACTCTTTCTCCCGGCAAAACCGCTACGACAAATCTCACGGTTACGTCTCCCTCAAACATTTCAAACGGCACCGTCGTGCCGGTAAGCGTCAGTGTCAAAAACGCAAGATCTTCGCTGGCAGCCAGTGCCACCGCTTCATACACTGTGCTATCCAACCCTCAAACGGTAACATTCAACGTAAAGTTAGGGGGAGTTACGGGCGATTCGGCGCAGGGCGCCAAAATTGCGGTCAAATTTTTAACGCGGGAGGGGGCTATTCTCCAGTTCAATCAACCCCTTTCACTTACATATACCGGAAACGGGATATATCAGGCGACAGCGGTATTAACGAACCCCTTTCCCTCTGGCACCGCATTCACCGTATCAGTCAAAGGCGAAAAACATCTCGCGGTCCGCTTCTGTCAGCAAACCGGACAAGACGCCCCGTGCGCAGGGGGCACCTACATAACGGTTCCCGATCCGATACCGCTTACCTATGGATTTGATTTTACCGGCAGACCTTTGCCGCCCGGTGACATCTATCCGCAGGATGGGCAGGTCGACCAAACGGATATCAATCGCATGGTAAATCTTCTGTCTAAACCGGCCTCCGGCTTAACTGCTCAGGATCTTGTTACCGGAGATCTGAATTACGACGGAGTCATCAATGGATACGATTTATTCTTGCTGATGCAAACAGCACGGACACAGCGATATGATGAATAAATTTTTTGTCAATTGCGTAGCGTTTTTCTTACTCTGTCTCGGGGCGTATGCGTTTCCGGTTGCCCATGCATATGCGACAACGGATTTACAATTCAGTCCAACTGCGGTTACCTCCGTCCAGAACACCACATTTACCGTCAAAATAAACATCAACGTTGATTCAAATAATGTTTTAAGCAGCGACGCCATAGTAAATTACGCAAGCGCTGATTTTGACGTAGCATATGTTACAAATGGCGGGTTTTTTCCGGAATTAAGTTTCTCCAAAGATACGTCGGGAGTTATAGAAATTCACGGGTATACGACGGCGGGAAATTCTACTATCACTGGAAACGGAACGATGGCAATAATCGGGTTGACCGCAAAGAAAGATTCAGGAAGCAGCGCGATTTCATTTGCATGCACGAGCGGCACCACGACTACCAATATTTTGACAACCTCCGGACAAAATATTCTTGCTTGTTCAGAGGTAAATCAAGTCGGTGTAACATATTCAAGTGGAGTAAGTCCAACACCCACACCCATTCCCGGCGCTTCCCCGACCTCAACTCCCACCCCCACACCTACACCTGTTCCCGGACAAAACACTCTACCCGTCTGTGCAAGCTTAAGTACCAACGTTTCAAGTGCGGTCGGCGAGCCGCTGACCGTTACATTTACCTGCACCGGCGTTGATACCGACGGGTATATCAATGGCATAGAATTTCTATTCGGCGACGGCACCTACCAAACAATACAAAAAAACGTCGGAAGTCCCGGATTTATCACGACAACGCATACCTATACGAACATAGGGGCATTCGGGGCTTCTTGTCTTGTAGTGGATAATAACAATGCGTATTCTAATTTTTCAAATACCTGCAAACAAACCATCTCGATAAGTCCCACGCCAACCCCCACCCCTTTGTCGCAAACCACGTTAATAAGCGGCCTGCGCATTACGCCGTCTCCGATCGTCGTTTCACTCATTTCTGAAACGCCATCCCCGACGCCGACGCCGACTCCTACCCCGACACCAATGCCATCAAAACGATCAAGCGGAAACGGCAGTTTATGGTGGGTGATTGGAGGCATTATTGCCGTCATAGTGGCGTTTTTACTCATCCGGCGAGGAAGTCCGCCAACACCGCAGTCGATTCCCCCGATGAATCCGCCGACGGATGTAACAAGCCCGCAGAATTTGCAGGATTAAATAACGCTTTTTTACTCCGTCAAAATTCTTCTTACTTCCAGAACGTCTTTTTCCATCTGCTGCGTCAGTGTATCGACGGAGGGAAATTTTATGACATCCCTCATGCGTTCAACCGGTTCTACCAAAATTGAGCCAATATTCGCATGAGAAAGCTCGTGCTCCCCGACACCTAATAAAAAAACTTCAAGACTTTTTTCTTTTTCGTCAAATGTCGGGATCGGCCCCCAATGCAGGGCTCCGCGAAATTTGGTCCCGTTTAGCGTCACCCAAACTGCATAAATTCCATCCTGTAAAACAAAATTTTTAGGAATTTCCATGTTTATCGTCGGGAATCCTAGAAATTTTCCTCTGCCTTTCCCCTTAATTTGTCTGGTAATAAAGTGTGTAGTCACAAGTGTAAACGTTACAATACGTCTTCTGTGGATCTGTTGGATGTGGCGCGGGATTTTGTACGGCCAAAACGTTTCCAGTTGGGGTTGATATATCCTAAAAGAAAAACGTCATCGACAAGATCGTAGAGATAATGAATAGCCATGGCACCAAACAGAACAACGCCGAATCGCCAGTCGTATATATACGATAACGCGCTCACGCTCAAAAAAGCGACGATAACATAATAATTATGAAATGCAAGACTTGTTTGATACTTGTGACCTTTGGACACAAATTTTACCAGCACTCTCCACTCTTTGTTTTTCAAAAATGTAACCACCGCCTGCGTATAAGGATCCTTTTTCCCATAGGTTAAAAAATAGACAAAGTGTTCTGCGTCCGGAAGGAGGCTCCCGAATGCCGCGGTTAATATCCACTTTACATTAAATTCATTCCAAACCTCCCTTAGCACCCACGCCCACATGAGTCCTAAAAGTACGTGGAAAAGTTCATGTTTGGCTTGCCAGAGGAAAAAACCTGCCCCTTTAATTCTTCTGAAACTTCGTCGCATACCCATATAATAAGAGAAATGAGGAGCCTACGCAAATTAAATCTTAAGGCTCTTGAGGTACTTTCTGAATTCTCCGTTTAATTCTTTATGGGTGAGCGCAAATTCCACAACGGTTTTGAGGTATTCGAGCTTATTCCCTGTGTCATAATATTTCGCATTTTTCACTTCACATGCATAAATCGGGCGCGTCTTCATAAGTTGTTTTAGAGCATCCGTAAGCCAGATTTCACCGCTTCTTCCGGGAGCTACTGATTCGAGAATAGGGAAAATATCCGGCGTCAGTATATAGCATCCGTGAGCTGCCAGATTGGACGGAGCTTCTTCCTGAGACGGCTTTTCCAACAATTTTTGAATCTGCCAGATATTTTTTTCTACATTGGTCGCCTCGACTATGCCGTAACGCGAAACGTCCTCTTTGGGCACCCGTACGGCGGATATAACGGGGTCCCCGTATTTTTCAAACACTTCTATGCATTGCTTGGTCCTCGGCGGGGTAGCATAAATAAATTCATCGCCCCAGATCGCGACAAACGGCTCATCACCCATGATTGATTTGGCGCAAAGTACCGGCGTTCCGTTGCCATACGGACCTTTTTGCCGGATATAAATAAAATTGGCAAGCGATGCGGTCCGTTTGACTTCATCCAATAAATCTTCTTTCTTTTGCTGCTCGAGGGTTTTGATAAGCTCATACGGGTAATCAAAGTGATCCTCAATCGACCGTTTATGCCAGCCGGTGACGATAACAATATCGGTTATACCCGATGCGACAAGTTCCTCAACCACATATTGAATAACCGGCTTGTCAACGATGGGGAGCATCTCTTTGGGCATTGCTTTCGTCTGGGGAAGAAATCGCGTGCCGAATCCGGCGGCTGGTATGACTGCTTTTCTCACTTTTGATATCGTCTTTAACATATGGCGTTGCCGGCGGAATCGTTTCAACTCGGGCAATTGAAGCAATTGTATTCCGCTTTCGAACCATTTGTCAATTTGCTATGATGGACATATGAAGTCGCGTGCTTTATATTTTGTGGGTGCTATAGTTTTTGCCACCGCGCTTTTTCTTTCTCTTGGTACCGCTGGTGTTCGACATGTCTATGCAGACACTCCGCCGACTTCGCCAACTCCTGCGCCAAACGGCGATTTTATCGATGATGAATCACAGCCCGACGCATTTCAGGGCCTCTGTAGCGGTATCGCCCCTGTCGGCGCCATTTGCCACGAAGCACCGGACATGGGCGAGCACACATCAATAGGCCAATCCACTGCTACGAAACACACAGAAACCACAGGCAAGCCGCCAGTAACAAGAACGTGGTTCGATCCTGTCGGTACAGCAATTACCCACACATATGACATTAATTACAAACCGGCGCCCGGCTACACGCGACCGGATTTCACCCACTGGGCTGACTGGGACACAAACGAGGATCCATATATGACTCCGGCAACGATCCAGACAAACACAACTCCCTTCACGAACCCGCAATATGAAACAGATATGGGCAGAACCTGTTATTACGATGACCGCGGTAATCTCGTGTGGCAGTCTCTCAGTAACTCAAAATACCGCATATCTCTTCCGTGGGTAAATCCTCTCGTTCAACACAGCAAAAACTTAGCAAGCGAATTAGGCCTGTTTAAAAATGATAACCTCAATTTCGAACAAGCCACGGAATACGTTAAAAAGGCTGCACTATACGGCTGCGGTTTTGTCTCGTTGGGTACCGAAAGCGCGGTTAACCCCATAAAATCCGAGGGAATAGTCATATTTGACCTATACCAGCTCCTGCAATATGTCTGGCACCTCGCAGACAGCATCAAGTCACATGCCGTTATAGAAAATTCAACGCGTACGCCTAAATCCGAGCAGTATACCTGCTGGGGACCGGGCTGCATACAGGCAGACTTTTTAAATTCACCGGTTACCGGCAAAGAAAAAAATCTGTATACGCAAAAATCATCAGGATTCATTGAGTCTTACAAGGTGGTCGACTATCGCCCAAGTCAAATAAATGCGCGGGTCGTTGACAATCCCATGCAGGGATCGTTTGATACACTTACGACAACAACGCAAATGGATAACCTCGTTCAGGCGGGATACAACTATCTCTGCGATGCCGTAACGCTTGCCGTCCTGCAACAGGACCGGTGTTCCCCGACTCCGACACTGACGCCAACCCCTCCGGCACCGTTAAGCTGTGACCCCAACCAGCCGGTTACCGTCGGTACTCCCCAGACAACAAACACAAATACGCTCACCTATTCATTGCCATATCAAAACACTGCTTGTGTCGTATCCGATCAAATGATTTGCCAGGCTGAAAGCGAAATGCGTTTATATTATTCAGGAATGGACTGGCAAACCGGCACAAAAAATCTTAATTTGAATGCAAAATACGTCCAAGCACAGGCCGCCGCAGACGGCATGAATCCGACGCTCGCTCTGGCTCTTTGGATCGAAGAGTCAGCCGGAATCAATGGATTATCGTGCGGTTCAAGCGCTGGCGGCTCCGGCAGCGATCAAAGTTTCATGTCTTCACAGGTCCAATGTGCTGCGTCGCTTGCAAAAAATTTAACGCCCTTTTCTCATTTTATGTGCCAATATGCCGGAGAAGATGAGGCAAACGGATATATGTGCAATACGCCGGCAACAAGCGCATATACCCTAAACCCCGATTTTCCCCCAGATATACAATTCTGGTACGGATTTTTATCGCAACAGGAATCAGCGTCCTGCCAGATAACCAACAATCCAACAACAAGCCCTACCCCCTAAACAGAGCTCCTCTTTACAACGTACCCTCATTTTGCTACACTATCACGGTAACCCCTGGGAGGGGGTTTTGTTTAGGAAAGAAACGCGTGATATCATTGAAAAGTGCCATGGAAAAACCAAATACGCCAAAAATGCCCAATGTCGCGCCGGTTCAGTTCATAAACGAGGTGATTGCAGAATTGAAGCGCGTTACATGGCCCACACGCGATGAAACCATTAAATTGACGGCTGTCGTCATCGTTTTATCAGTCGTCGTTGGTGCGTTTATCGGCGGACTGGATGCGGTCTTTTTACAGGGACAAAAATTATTATTAGGAAGGTAAACTTATGAGCGATCAAAATGAACCTAAAAAAGAAGAAGTGAAAGAAGTGAAAAAAACTCCGGTGCAAGCCGTACCTCCGGTTGTCGTTGAGGAACCCAAACGCGTCGCACCGCCGAACGCCAAATGGTATGTCGTTCACACGTATTCCGGCCACGAAAATAAGGTCTCGGCGAACCTCAAACAACGGATCGAGACGATGAAGCTTGCTGATAAAATCTTTGACATCGTCGTCCCTACCCGCAATATCGTGACCGTTAAGCACGGCAAAAAAGAAGAACAGAAAGAAAAGATTTTTCCCGGCTACATCCTCGTAAAAATGGTTCTGGATGATGAATCGTGGCTGGCCGTTCGCACCACGCAGGGCGTCACCGCGTTTGTGGGAGCCGGCAATAAGCCGACGCCAATCTCTGAAACGGAAGTCGGAACGATTTTGAAGTTTATGGCCATGGAAGCGCCTAAATACAAAACGACGTTTTCGATGGGCGAAGCCGTCAAAATTGTCGACGGGCCGTTTGCTGATTTCTTGGGTACGATTGATGCCATTGATGAAGAAAAAGGCAAAGTCAAAGTGCTCGTTTCTATATTCGGACGGGAAACTCCGGTAGAGCTAGATTTTTTGCAAGTAAGTAAACTGTAAACTTTTTCTCATTGTCATTGTAAATCCCGACAAAGTCGTGGGTGAAGCAATCTCTTCTATCCTTTGAGGATACCATGCCGTAAGAACGGTCTCGCAACGACAAATCTACATCGATTTATAATACACATACCCTCCGAATCCGACGGCAATAAGAATGAGGATGAGGATAATCCAGCCGTATGATATACCACTGGTTGTCGGCGCAATCACGTTAAACGTCAGTGACAGCTGTCCCTGACCATCCGCTTTTTTCGCAACAACAAGAAGACTCTTTTTGCCGGCAGAAAGAGGTTTTGGCGGTTGATAACACCATTTTCCACTCGTATCCGCGGTAACTTCCCCATTGACTGCATCCGGAAATATGGAAATATCTATCGTCGCTCCGGCTTCGCTTATACCACAGATATTCGGCTTACTGTTCGTATTGCCATTTTTATCGAAAAATGATGAAACAGAAAGCGGAATCTGACGCCCGCTTCCCGGCGGATTCGCCTCGGCTATGGTCGGAACAACCGCTAAACTACCCATGCCGGACTCTTCACTGCACAAACACGATGACGCACTCGAGCAAAATGCATTCCGGCATCCTTGAGTCGAATTTCCTGTAGGCACACAAATAAGTCCTCCGGGACAATCCAGATTATTGGTACAGGACTGATTGCAGTAGCTTAAAATATAATACGTCGGCGTGGGCGTCGGAAGAGGCGTATTGGTAGGCGTGTTATACGTAACGTATGTATAGGTAGGTGCCGCCGTGATAGCCGAATTAACCGTGATGGTTGCCTGACACGAGTTAGACCATGCACTGTTGTTATCTTCCACCATGCACGTCAAGCTTTCCGTACCGGCAGAATTGTATGTGTGGGAAATTGAAATCGATCCGGGACTCCCGACATTTCGTGTGAGAGTTTGAGATGATCCGTCGCCGAACGTAAACTGTGCACCGTTTACATATCCATCCGGATCAACACCCAAACACGTAAGAGTTATGGTGGCCGGCGCGGTAACTGAGGAACTTACGTTTGTTGTCAAACCGCTGCACGTCGGAACGGTATTTTGACTGGGTGCCGTAGTGGTTGTAGGCGTGGGTGTATAGGTCGGTGTATTGGTGGCAGCCGGCGTCTGAGTCTGCGTTTGCGTCACACACGCGCTTACATAGGGAGGTAAACCCGCACAGGCAGACATGTTGGTGGTCCATTGTTGACCGGCTCCGGGACAGCAATATTGCTTACCCCCGCACATACCGATTTTATTACTGATACAAATCTGCTGATCACCGTTGGCGTCGCATACTGTCACACTTGGATCACAATTGGTAATTTGATAGACAGGGGGGTTATGCTGCCAAACAACATTGGCACAGCCTGAATCATTACATGCTGATGCATGAGGTGGAGCCGGTGTGGGACGTGACACGGCAATCATCGTGACAACGATGCCAAAGAGCAACCCCACAAGTAACACAATTGTCCAGATGAAAGGCGATGCAGATTTTGCGGTTCGCCGTCTTTCAGATATTCTTCGGGTATTTCGCTTCACTTTTTTTGCCATACAATTCACTCTCTATAATCAGACAAATCCGAAGATAATTCAAGGGCCAAGTCTCATTCCCCGCAGCCGCTCTCTTTACGCAACGCGGATCTCCTGCTATAATACTCTTTACTTCGTCCGCCAGATGGCGGGTGAGGGAGAAATCTGAAGAAGATTTCGAGCAACTATTCGTTTCCTCCTATCTTCTTCACGTATTCTTAAACCTAACTTACGTATGGCAGCCAAAAAAGTTAAAACCATTATCAAACTCAACCTCAAAGCCGGCGAAGCCACAGCCGCTCCACCTGTGGGTCCAGCTCTCGGACAGCACGGACTTCCGATCATGGAGTTTGTCAAAGCCTACAACGAAAAAACGATGAAGCTTAAAGGTCAGATTATACCGGCAGTTATCACCGTATTTGAAGACCGCACGTTTACCTTTATCACTAAACTTCCGCCCGTATCCGCCATGATTTTAAAGATTCTGGCGATTGATAAAGGCGGCGGCAAAGCAGGCCGCGAAGTAGCAGCCAAGCTTACGAAAGCTCAGATTGAACAAATTGCAAAAGATAAATTGCCCGATTTAAATACAGACAATGTAGAAGCGGCTATAAAAGTAGTCGCAGGAACAGCCCGCAGCATGGGCATTGAGGTGGAAGGATAATATGGGAAAAATACGGGTCGCCGCATTGGGCGATGTATCAGAAGAAAAAGAACAGAAACGCCGCGCAGAAGCACGCCGGCAGACCAAGGAAAGTAAAAAAGCCAAAGTCGAAGGCGTCGGCATGAAAGGCGGAGAGCGTGTAAATGTGGTTGAAGGCACCGATATCCGTCCGGAATTTAAAAAACTGATTGAGGAAGTCGAAGCCACCGAAGGAGCATCAAAAGAAGCCAAAAAAGCCAAAAAAGAGAAAAAAGTTCATGTCCACTCCAAAAAGTACGCGGAAAAAGCCGCGCTGGTCGATAAAACCAAATTGTATTCCCTTTCACAGGCTGTATCACTGATCAAACAAACAAGTCTGACGAAATTCGATGGCACGGTTGAACTTCACATCAACCTCAACCCGCAGATGTTAGGAGAAAAAAAAGACATGCGCGGCAGCATCAACTTTCCGCACGGCACGGGCCAGCAGGTACGCGTTGTTATCGCTGATGATGCCGTCTTGGACGCAGTCACGGCGGGCAAAATCGATTTTGACATTCTAGTTGCCCACCCCAGCATGATGCCGAAGCTCGCCAAAGTCGCACGAATTTTAGGTCCCAAAGGACTTATGCCAAATCCTAAAAACGGCACGGTCACGCCGGATCCCGAAAAGCGCGCCAAAGAGCTTTCTCACGGGCAGGTAAACTTTAAAACCGAACCGGATCAGCCGCTTATCCATTTAAGCGTCGGCAAAGTATCTTTTGAAGAAAAACAGCTTGTTGAAAATGTTGAGGCGGCACTTACCGCCATCGGCACAAGCAAAATTGCGAAAGCCACAATTGCCGCTTCCATGGGACCGGGCGTTAAAATCCTTCTTAATTGACAGCTCAAATATCGATGGTATATTAAAATTATGGGAGCAGATGAAGGACAACCTGTAGACCCCTTTGAATCAATACGAGTACGTCTAGCAGACAATGTTACTGCAATGAGTGAATTTGAAAATATGCTTGCGACCCACTTCTATGATAATAACCCTCAAGAATTAATTGATCTAATGAACGATTTATTCCCGCCCCGTGATTTCAAGATGGCACCTCCCTCCGTTACCCGAAAATAGTCTCTTACACCAAGCTTCTTAACACTCATCTTGTCTCACACACCCCCATCGGCTATAGTAATAAAGAAGGTATGTCCTCGTTATCTCTTGTCCAATCCTTAAAAGATGCCGCACGCGAATTCATCGGCGCGTGTATCAACAATCCCCAAAAATGCGGACTCACCCGAAGTGAAAAACACTGGATGGAGGAATTGAGTAAAGTCTATATCACGGCAGAGCTCAATATGAATGTTCCGGAAGTACCCACCCCCGAATTTGTGGCTCAACTGCGAAAAGCCACCGCATTCGGCTTTGATTCCGCCCTCGTCACACGGCTTATTCTTTACGGGAGTGAGCTCGTGAGAGAGAAGGATTTTTTCACGAATACCCCTTCCTATATGACGACGCTCGAAAATCACCAGACGCACTGGAGCCAGAAATTTGTCGAAGCACAGCACCAATACGGTCAAAAGCGGCAAATAGAGGATTTTATGGGCGATTATTTTAACGACCCCAAAGCCGTAACGGATAAGGAACTGACGTATTACCTGACGCTTTATTTTAAGCATTTTTATCGACTCCTTTATCAGTTTATGTTATTCTATACGCAGTTACATACACCCGTTTTTTATGGCAGAGCTATCAGCTGAACAACTACAACAGCAAGCGTCCTACGAAAAGTCCCGCAATCTCGCAGCGGTGCTTCAGGCAACATTGGCAGCCACCAGAAAGATCGGCGCAGCCATCGGTAAAGTCGCCGGCGACGTCCTCGGCATGATATTTAAGTAAACCGCTTATCTTGTATTCTTTACAAGAATATCCTATAATAAAAACTTCTTGGCACACCATGCGTGCAATGGGAACTCTATGCTTGAAAATTGGTTAAGACCACAAAATAATATTCGATATTCTGACCGCTTTAGTAGTGGGAGCTATGGGAATTTTGGCGGTGACATCACGGTGTTCTCCGAAAATCAGGTCGAAAGTGATAGGATAAGTTCATGGCAAGATGCATACCGTGAGAACGGCGGCGATTGGAGTAAAGTTACTATGATCGAGGTGAATGGGTATATTGGCTTACGGATCCAAGGCCCAAACAAGGAACAACTTGCTACTGACCTTCAAGCTTCCCTAAGTAAAGCAGTCAGAGAAACTCAACAAAAGGAAGAAATAGAGAGTGCTAATAGAAATCAAAGACTTCAATCAAGAAGGCAGAATCTCTAAAAAAAACCTCAATTTGTCCGCAACCTACATAAAACGGTATCCTTGCTAATCAATCGTTCTTTTGCTATAATTTACTCATCCTAAAGACCGTAGGTGACGTACCAAGTCGGTACATCATAAATTCGAAAGAAGCCTACCGAGGGAAAACAGTAGTTCATAGTTATTAGTTCATCGTTCAGAGCATTTACTTTTGAACAATGAACGATTAACAAGAAACTATCAACCCTCGCTTTATGGCGAGGTTTATTTTTATATATGGACAAAAAACATGTTTCCAAAGGAACGCCGAAAAAAGCTGAAACCGTTACGGCGCTGACGGATAAAGTCGCACGCGCCAAATCCATCGTTTTGGCCGAGTATCAGGGTGTCAAACACAAACAGCTCGAAGAACTCCGCCGGAAGCTCAAAAAAACAGACGCGGAATTCGTCGTTGCCAAAAATCGTCTTTTGAAACGGGCCCTTCACGCTTCTCAAAGCGCTCAGGGTAAACCCTCGGCAGATTCTATCAAGGCAATCGAACCCCTTTTAGAGCAACCAAATGCTTCTCTTTTTGCCTACGGCGACGAGGTTGCGCCCCTGAAAGAACTCATAAAGTTTTTTAAAGCAGTAGGGTTTGGCAAAGCCAAAGGTGGACTCTTGGGTACCGTCACGCTTTCGGAAGAAGACGTAACGCGTCTTGCAACCCTTCCCGCGCGGGAAGTGCTCCTTGGCTCATTGGCGCGACAACTCAATGCGCCGATTCAGGGCATCCACTCCGCATTGCAATGGAATCTCAATAAATTGGCATGGGCGTTAAACGCCGTAAAGGAGAAAAAAGCATCGTAACGTCATCGCGAGCGAAGCGTGGCGATCTCAAACAAGATTGCTTCGTCGCTTCTCTCCTCGCAATGACAATTTTCGAAGGGAGGTGACACACATATATGGCAAAACTTACAAAAGATGAAATATTGGCGGCAGTAGGTGAAATGACTGTTTTGGAGCTTGCTGACCTCGTCAAAGCATTGGAAGAAAAATTTGGTGTCACCGCCGCTCCCGTAGCTGTTGCTGGTGCCGCACCGGCCGCTGGGGATTCTGGTGAACCCAAAGAAGAACAGACTGTATTTAACGTTATTCTTGCAGCCGCTGGAGCAAACAAAATCGGCGCTATTAAAGCAGTCCGAGAGTTAGTTCCGACGTTAGGTCTTCAGGAAGCAAAAACGCTCGTTGAGAGCGCGCCAAAAGAAGTCTTAACAGCAGTAAACAAAGCGACAGCAGAAGAGGCAAAGAAAAAACTCGAAGCAGCTGGAGCGAAAGTGGAGCTCAAATAAAATAGAATTCGACATCCCGATGAGTTTTACGAATCGGGATTGACTTAAAGTAAGATTCTAAAGCATATAAACTCAAAAATCCTCCGCAAGGGGGATTTTTGGTATCTCCTTACAATTCTTATCACTTCAGTTAAGTACAACCAATGCACAATTGTGGTGGGGTAACTCTTTTCGGTCATCTACAGTCATTACACGGGCTTACGATAAAATCGTGGCGTAACTACAACCGTGACGAGATCCACCTTCGTCCCTCGATAGACTCGGGACTACGGCGGATAACTCTCCTTAAGGCTAAACCAAAAAATCGGTTTAGCAAAGGAGGGTAATAAGTGCCAAAGCTCCTTAAGTCCTATTTCCCGAAGCTTTGACGCACTACATTAAAACGCACAAGCACTCTTTTTGATTTGTTGCCAATAGTCCTGTAATTAGTGTTTACTACGGGATAATATAGTTTGATATAGATAGACGAATCCCCGATTTCTTAAAACTCATGCAAATCATGTAAACATATCCACAAGTTATACCCATATGCCATCAACCGGTATATTGAATACATTTTATGTTCTATTTTACGTGTGGCCGATTTTTTATGAAAAATTTGTCAGGAAAAATGTTTTTTGGAAAAATCAAATTATGGGACTACCAGCGGGGCGACTAACATTTTCTCAAATCGCAACTCGCAATAGTCTTTTGATAAACAATTGCTCCTTGGTTTCGACTTCGCTTCATCCACGGTCTTACGACCGAGGGTTCAGCTGTCGAGAATCCAAACCATTCCGTGTATAGCTCGGATGCGCTTTATCGAAAATGTCAGATGGCCCCGCATTTGTATTTTATCTAGGCAGGCAGGACTCGCACAATTTTTAATAACACACTACAATATATCTATATCATTCTATCTGCACCTCTTTGATACCACTTGACAAGGTTTGATCACAGTTGTATTGTTGTGAATGATTTACAATCATTTATTTTTTCCCCTTGCCCGCATTATTTATTTTTTTAAGGAGGATATATGGCACTTGGTGATGAATGGCCAGATTTGTTAACAGTAAGAGAAGTCGCAAAAATTCTTCGTGTCTCGCCGCTTACCATTAAGCGTTGGGGCAAACGCGGAAAGTTACCGGCTATCCGCATAAATTCCCGCGGCGACCGAAGATACAAAAAGGAAGCAGTACTTTGGCTACTCGGGTTACAACAGAAAGGTCAAGTTTAGTGCGACCGAGCGCTAGCGAGGAAGTCCCGAGTCATTCGAGGGAGCTCCTCGGCTTGCAGCAAAAAGGGCAGGTTTAAAGCATATATGGGCGAATACATAATCCCGGATGACTCAGCAACAGGGTCGGGATTAGAAGTTGAAGATCCTATTCAATCAGTTACAGAAGAACTCGCAGAGATCACAACGCTTCACGTCGGAAAAACATATATTGCCATGCCCGTAACACCTGAGAATGCCGCACCGGGACTGGCACACATACTGTTTCTCGGTAATGATGGCCGTTTTGGAATTGTCTATCTTGTAGATCAAAAAGATGAGCCCTCTATAAAAAAATGGTGTGCTACCACTATTCACCGGCCTACTGACGAACAGGCGGTCACACTTTCGCAACAGCTCATGGCAATGCAATCCTCTACTTTGGAGTTAACGCCTGAACGATATAATTTTGCCATTCAAGCTGTCCGCGAGCTGCTTACACAGGATTATACGATAACACTCATAAACCTTGAACCAAGAGAACGGAAGAAGGAGTATTTAGAAAACCAAATCAAGGTAATCGATAGGATCGCGGATCCAGCTCCGGAATAATCCGTCAGGCATGATGGTCGCCGCTCCTCCATATAACTCTATTTACGCATCTTTCTCATTCCCGCCACCATCGCAGCAATAACTCCCCAGTTTGCCAGTCCAATATAGATCGGATAACTTAAAAGTATCCAGTTAAATGATCCAACCGATAGTGCCGCGACAAAACCTGCTAAGCCTGATAAAAACCACGCACTCATGGTTTCACTGCCCGGATCTTCATATGCTTTCATAATGGTGAGAATAGCTCCGGATCCATCTACAAGGATTACTATAGCCAATGCAAATGCGGGTTCGTGGGTGAAATACCATAAAATAAGTCCAAACACGGCGACAAGGAGTGCTTTAATATCCTTCGAATTCAAACCGCCTGTACCGTAACGAATAGCCATAATAAAAGTTATTACTACTCCAAGAGTATCCGCACCGGTCATCCATAATGAATTTGTTGCTCCTTTTGCTAACTGTGAAAAAAACGAAATACTTCCAAGAATAGTCCAAATAAACCAAGAAGCGCGTTCTGGCTTCGTTTTCTTTAAAAGAATGTCCCGAATATATGGGATGCAACAAATAAAACCAAGTACTCCGGAAAGCATTCCTAAGGCTTCTAACATACATCAATTATATGCTATCTCACTTTTTGCAGTTCTTCGGCGGCGGAAACGGGATCAATGATGTTGACGTTAAGTCCGGTCCCGAGCTCAAATCCGGCACGATGGATAAACCGCGGCACAATGCGGATAAACCAGTTCTGCCCATGGGATATGTAATAGTTGTACATAAACGGCTCGTTTTGACGGTCTTTCGGACGAATCGGCGAATCCAGCCAGATATGTTCAATTTTTTGAAGCGCACGTTGAAGCACCCCTGCCAAATCCGCAATCGTTTTTTCTTCGATGTCGCCGAATTTATCCCCTTCTGTCTTGGGCGTTATCCATACTTCATACGGCCATTGGGAAAAATCAGGACAATACGTGACAAAATAGGTACCGCTTTCAACGACATTGTTAATCGGCTCCCGCGACAGCGAATCAAGGTTTATTTGCTTCGGTACAACCACAAGCTGCGAATGCGGATGGGCCAGACTCGCCCCTGCATGTACACCATGATTGCAGAAAATAAGAACCTGACCGTCGGGGTCATGCGCCCGATAGCGATCACGGTACGCGGTAAGAATCCGCGTTACCTGCGCAAGCGGCATTTTGTTAACGTCATCAGTATGGCTGGTGCTGTGGATAAAAACTTCGTGGGTATCGGTAATGGCGTATTTGTTCGGCACGACCCGCACCTGCCACCCAGGACCATCTTTATCTCCTGCACCGATGCGATAGACTTCCGGAGGCGTTGCTGATTCGTTGCCCGCGCAAAACGGGCACTTCGAAACTTCGCTTCTTAGTGCGGGCGCCTTGTCGCTGGATTTAGCGGGCGAAGCTTGCGATGAGCTTGCTGAGTCTGGGCGTTTGGTGCGCGCGGGCGAAATAATAACCCAGCGCTGCGTTTTAACATCAGGAACGTATTTTGCCATACAACCAGTTTATATAAATTTACTTAACAGCTCAATGGCTTCTTTCTTTTTTTCCTTCGTCACTTTCACTTCGACCAGTCCTTCTTTATATGTCCCGAATTCTTTATCCCCTTTCGGCGGCTGGCCGTAATAGACAAAACTCCCGACCGGTGCATGGATGATAGCGGGAATTGTAAGCAAATCCTCTTCTCCGTCGACTACCATAACTACCCGCCGGCGGCGGCGAACGGTTTTACTCCATCCCTTAATAACCTCAATGGCATCGCGGGATATATAGCCGGGTCCGCTTGCGACATGGACGATTTCGTATTGTTTCGGAAATTTAAACGCGTCAAACGACTGATACGGACGCCGTTCGACATATAAATCGATAATGACGAGTGCCGGTTTAACGCCCGTTAAAAATATCGCCTGCGTCGTCACATCTCCGACACTAATAACGATGTTGTCACGATTGTGCGGTACCTCACGGACGATATCCTCATTTTTAATGATCCTTCCGAATGCTTTCTGAAGCTCCGGCCGCAGGCTGTCGGGCATAAGAAGCCGTCCCTTTTTGTCAATTTCTCCCGATCTTACCCGCGTTGAAGAAATAGGGTGCCGGTCGCGGGCTGCGATAAGCGATACTTCGACAAGAGAAAGTTCCGGCAATCCCCGTTCGCCCCGAAGCGTGTTGATTTCTTCTGCCGTCGCTTTATTGTCAGCCGTTACGATAATCGCGTCAAAGTCACCCAAAAGCGCCGGTCCCCACCGGTTATCAAGAGGCACTATGGTGGTGCGATTGGCAAGTCCATTCGCCCGAAGCCACTTGGTAAGCGCCTGATACCGCAAACTAAAAGGCGCGACGCCCGTATCTTTTTTAAAACGGCGGATATATGCTTCACTCGTGAGGCCTATGGTTATGTGAACGCCTTCCTTAAACGCTTTATCAAGAAGATGAATGTGCCCGCTGTGAAGTCCATCAAACGTTCCACCGACGACGACGTGCGTATACATAGGCTTATGGTAATGCGTCACGTAAGAAGAGTAAAGATACCGGTACCATGTGCCTTATTGCGGCAAAATTCTATAGACGCCGACAAATTCACTACCCAACGGTTTATGAAAAAGAATAACTTGGCGCATCTGGTCGCGAAGATTTCCAAATTGCAATCCGCGTGAGACAAAATACCACGGGTGTGAGCTAAACTCTGGAATCTTTCCGACATCCTTCATTTCAGAAAGGTAAAAAATCGGTATATTGAACCGCATCATGGCGGCTATAACGGCATCTTCCGGATTGCCGCTGTCAAAGCGTACAAAAACGACGATCGGCTGCTTGGCATTTTCTCTCACAAGAAAATTTGTCGCTTCCTTTATCCCCCACCCTGAAGTCCAGCCGGTCATATATTGCCCGACATCGGAGCTCATCGCAGGCAATATAGACACAATTTTGTAATACGCAAGCGGCCGGAACGATAAAAGAATGGCAGTAAACCCGACGACAACAAACGATAACCATGTAAGAAACGCGTTGCGGCGCGACGCCAACCAGATACTCGAAACGAGAAGAAGCAGCACAACGGAAATAACCAGAAGTCTTCCACTGACACTCGGCAGCAAAAACGCTTCAAATAGCACGGGAAAGAGTACCCAGATTATAAGTATTTGCGCTTCCCGTTTGTTTCTCAACGCGAAGCAGGCAGGGATAAAAAGCAGAAACGGAATGATCCCCGTGTATCCGATAAACCACTCGCAAATCGCCACCCAGTTACCTGCCCAATACCCAATCGGAAGCGCCAAAAGCTGATGTATGGTTAAGATGCGCGGGATCGCGCTCATGGTTTTAACGTAGGGCATGTCCGGATTCAAAAGTACCGGTACCATAAGATTACCTCCCAAAAACACCCCTAACGTGATACAAAGGCCGACATAACGCCATTTCTTTTGCCAACTTTTCCAATACAGCGCGATGGTGATAAAAATCAACGGGACGGCAAGAAGCATTGTCGACTTATACCACCAGCCTAAAGCCACCGCGAATCCTAAAGCCAAAGAAATGAGAATCGAGGGCCTGCGCACGAAAAAAGAGTAAGAAGGAGTGCGAGTGCAAAACACGCCGTTACGGGGCTTTCGGCAAGCGCCAGCGCGTCATAAAAAATGAGATAGGGACAGACAGCGAGAAACAATAAACCATAGACAACCAGATTGTTTGACTTTATTTTTAAACTGCCTGATACATACTGCAATAAAAAATAGACCGTCCAGAATGTGACCGCAGACCACGCGATGCTGACAAGCCGCATGGCCACAAGAGGATCCAACGGCAATAATTGCGCAAGCCCGAACGATACGGCAACCGCCGGCTGTTTTCCGTCTAAGGTCCACGCCCACCAGTGGCTTGGATTTTGTAAAAACCCCATGCCCCAGCGCATGTAAATGGCTTCATCGTTAAAAATCGGAAGATGGAAGGCAAAAACGAGGCGAAGAGAAACGAAAATTAAAAATAGAATCCAAATTTGGCGTCGCATGAGCTCATCCTATCATAGAGCGCGAGGAGGTGTACGTTTTGTCAGTACCGTCATGCGCAGGGTCTCACTAAGCGCGCTTTAGCTCGTAACAAAATTATTTTGATCCGCTGCTCGCAATAGTCAACTTCTTGATATATCAGGATAGTGCTAAGCTCGGGAAGCGATCTGCAATAATTTTGTCACTCGCTACGCGTGTCCTCTTGAGTTTCAAAAAAGTCTCAAGCCTTCTTGACCGATGCGTTTATCCTGAGCTTCGAAGGGCACAAAACGTACACCGACCAAAGCACCTACGCAACAATACTTTGCCAATCTTCCCAGAATTTCGCCACTCCGGAAGCGGTCAAATCATGGTTCAAATCAAAATCTTTCCAGTTGCCGTCAAGCGTCAACTCTTTATACGGAATCTCCGCTAATCCCGGCACGTCATACACAAAATCGCCAGTTGGAACAATAAATCCCGCTTGCCCTGACGAAGGAAGGGCCCACTCTTTAAAGACTTTAAAAGGGATCGTAATGACGGGACTTTTCAGCCATAATGCATACGATAAGTGTTTGATATTACGTACGCTTGCAGTAAGCACATTTACATGCCCGTCTCCAAACGCTTTATACATTTCAAGCTCATTGGCAACGACGTCCATGCCGTTTTCCCCTTTATCATCAAGCCTGCCGACAAACGGCGAAATAAACACGTCATAATTATGCGATTTTGTCGCGATATATACTGCTGCCGCCTGATCCTGTGAAAAATTCAGCGTAATATTGACCGGTCCTTCTTCGCAAAATGTTTCCACAGCCGTCAACCCTTGAGTCGTACAGGGAAATTTAACAACGCCGTTGGGGATCCACCGGACGCGGTCTCTGGCCTGTGAAAGCATCTCATCAGCCGTAAGGTTTGCAGGATCGCCGATCACCTGTATGGAAATTTTCCCTTTCGGAATAATCTTGCTCATCTCGGTAACCACCCGTTTATACTCACCGAACGCATCTTTCATTGATACTTTTTTCCCGCCGTTTTTGGCGGCAAAGTTTTTTGCAATGAGCGTCGGATTGGTCGTCTGCCCGTCAAGTCCGTGATACCCTGCTTTTTTGAGCATGGTATCGGCCATTTTGGTTTCAGCTGGATCTCCGCCGTCAATGTAAATATTGGATGGCAACTTCATAGTTACTCCTTTCGTAACAATACACGGACTGTTTTTTTAATATTTTCCGCATCAATTCCTTCGTACGCCAATAGTTCGGCGGATTTGCCGGACCTTGGAGTTTTAGTCACAGCAAGATGGATAAACGGAATTTTATATCTTCCAATAAGGGCAGAAGAAACCGCTTCACCCAGTCCCCCTTCGGGATAATGATCTTCAACGACGAGGATGGCTTTTGTTTCTTTCGCAGCTAGTTCCAGAGTCTTTCTGTCAATGGGTTTAACCGAATATGCGTCAATCACGCGAACGCCGACGCCTTCTTCGTCCAGCTGTTTCTGGACTTTAAGGGCTTCATAGAGGGTAATTCCAGCGGCAACCACCGTAACCTTTTCTTTGTTTTTGGAATGATGCGTTTTGCTGCCGCCGACCGGAAATTTTTCTTTCACGCTGTAAAGAATCGCTGTTTCAGGACGAGTCGTGCGGATGTAACAGATTCCGTTTTTGGAAAGTGCATCTTCAACCAGCCGTTCCGTCGAAACGGCGTCGGAAGGGTATAACACTGTCGAGCCGTGGACGGCGCGAAAAAGTGCCAGATCTTCAAGTCCCATTTGCGACGGCCCATCCTCTCCGATGGAGACGCCGGCATGGGAACCGTTAACAATGACGTTCGCGCCACTAAATGCCGCCATGCGCAGTTGATCAGCGGCGCGCGACAAAAAGCAGGCAAATGACGAGACGACCGGGTGAAATCCGCGGGCGGATAACCCAACCGCCACTCCTACCATATTCTGCTCGGCGATAAACAATTCAAAAAACCGTTGGGGAAATTCCTTACCGAAAAACTCCGTATACGTTGAATTTTTAACATCTCCGTCGATAACAGTGAGACGCGGATCATATGCCCCCAAGCGTTTGAGCGCATTGCCGAATGCTTTTCGGGTAGCCACAGGTTTGGACGGATCATAACTCGGGGGAGGAGCTTCGGTTTTATCAAGAATCACTGAGACTTTTTCGCTCGGTGGTTTTTGCACTGTTCCTTTCATCGTCTTATCAACTTCCCCAAGTTCGAGTAATGCTTTGGGTAACTCATCTTTGGATAGCGGCTTACCATGCCAGCCGAGTGCATTTTCAAGAAACGATACGCCTTTGCCCTTAATGGTTTTTGCAAGTATTACTACGGGTCCGGCTGCGGTCAGTGCGCTTTCAAATCCCGCATCAACGGCTGTCAGATCATTCCCGCTTTCAACAACGACGGCCCGCCAGCCGAATGATTCAAACCGCTTTTTATACACATCCATATCGCGTCCGTACATCGTGGGATCCGACTGGCCCAACCCATTAATATCGACAATAAGAACGAGGTTTGAAACCTTACGAATACTTGCGGCCGCTGCCGCTTCCCACACTGAGCCCTCTGCCACTTCACCGTCGCCGGCAAGAACGAATACACGGGGAAGGTTTGTTTTTCCTTCACGAATGTTGAGTGCCAGTGCTTCGCCAAGGCCGATACTTAGCCCCTGCCCCAAACTTCCCGTGGCCGCCTCCGTATAGCGGAACCGTTCAGTCGGGTGGCCTTCAAGGACGCTGTTAAATGTGCGGTATTTTAAAAGATCCGCTTCAGTGATAGCTCCCGCCGCCGCATAAAGAGAATAATATAAGGGCGAGGCATGACCTTTGCTGAAAATCACGCGGTCGTTCCCCGGATTTTTCGGATCAGAGAGATCATACCGAAGGTACTTAAAAAACAATACCGTCATCAGTTCCACTGCGGAAAGAGAAGAAGTGGGATGTCCGCTCCCTGCGGTTGTGGTACTTATGAGAATGTAATACCGGATGAGTGTTGCAAGTTTCGCAAGTGAAGCTTTTTTGCCCATGAAGCAATAATACTCCTTGAATCCTTACTCGTCCAGATCCTTATATAATAATCCAAACCGAAACAGCGTAGACGAGACAAACCCAAAGACCAAGTGGTTTAAAAATCCCGACATACCGCTGCATGGATGAAAGTTGTTTGGAAAGGGACGTCGTTTTGAGCCATTGAAAATAAAAATACAATGCGAACGGTACCACAAAAAGCGGTGGAATACTCCACACAGCCCACCGAAACACGCCAAATATACCATAGAAGATTATCCCCGCGGCGCCAGTAAGAGCGCCGAGCCAAAGGCTTTTTTGTATCCCTAAAACGACATGGGTGCTCAATAATCCTGCTTTTTGATCGGCTCTAAAATCCGCAATTTGATACGGGAAAACCACAGACCATATGGCCAAACTTGTGACAATAACAAATGTGAGCGTCAAGCTTTGATTCGCAACACCCCACACGGGTGTAAGAAACGGAATGATCCACCAGATAAGTAATTGTGAAAAAATGTCCAGAACCACCCTCCGTTTTAATCGTATCGGAGGAGTAGAATACAAAATACCGATGATGTACATCGCCAACCCCCACCAAAAGTATCCTAAAGACATACTTATTCCTAAGCCAGCAAGAGAGAAAAAAGCAAACACCACGCCTACGATCCACAGATTGAGGCGATCACGCGCCGCCGCATGAATGGGATTCCAGCTGTACCTGTCAACATCCTTCCTGTCGGCGACTTCATTCAGAATATATGCAGTTAACGAAATACAGGTGGAGGCAACCGCCCACCAGACAATCGACCAGCTGCGAAGATGTAAAAATATGCCGGCGGTAAATGCAGCGCCGCTCTGAAAAAACTGGTCCTCGAGGCGCAAAAGCCGGACATATTTCCCCATAGATCACCCGTTTTTCAACCGTTCAACTGCCTGCGCAATCCCGTCGGCGGATTTAAAAATATATGAGGTTGACACTAACCGAGTTGCCCCTGCTTCAACGGCGATTTTGGCTGTCTTATCGTTAATCCCGCCGTCCACTTCAATCGGCAAATCGGGAAAATTCTGGTGGATCAGCTTCACTTTTTCCATGGTTTCCGGTAAAAACGGCTGACCGCTGAATCCCGCTTCGATCGTCATGACCAGCACCATATCAATCTCCTCTAAAAATGGTTCAATCTGATCAAACTCCGTAGCTCCGTCGATAGCCAAGCCTACCTCGACATGCTCATACTGCGCCTGATCAAGAAAAACACGCGGGTCATGGGCCTCAACATGGGCGATGAGCCGCTTAAACCCTGCGTCAACGAGCGGTTTTATATACATTTCCGGTTTGGCAACCATCAGGTGCGCTTCAAAAGAAAGTTCGGGAAACTCTTTTTCATAGGGAGCAAACTGTTTAAAATCAAGAAGCGTTACATTGGGAACCAGTGTATTATCAGCAACGTCTATTTGTATCCACTGCGTCAACGGCGCTACTTGGCGCACTTTCTCGTCAATAGGAACCCACTCTTTGTCCAGTATGCCGGGAATGATATCAATCATAGATCTTCAGTGATCTCTTGCCGCAATCTTATTGAGCCTGCGAACACAACGCTCTTCCCCCTGAAACTCCGTCTCCATAAACGCCTGAAGAAGTTCTTTGGCCTCATCAAAATCCGTAAAATCTGAAGACAACGCAATAACATTGATATCGTTATTCTGCCGGTTATGCTTGACATCAGCAACATGAACAGCGGTCGCGCAGCGGACGCCCTTTACTTTGTTTGCGGCAATCGCTACTCCACCGCCAGATCCGCATATCACGATACCACGACTACCCGGATCTTCGGCTACTTTATCGGCAACCGCGAAAGAAAAGTCAGGGAAATCGTCATCTTCTGCATAGTAGGTGTTGCCGCAATCTGTTACTTCATGGTTCTGTTCGCGAAGCCACGTAGTCAGTTTTTCTTTGAGATGAAACCCCCTGTGATCCGCACCTATGTAGATTGTCATATTTTTATTGTCATTGTGAGGAATCTCGACGTTTCGTCGGACGACGCGGCAATCCCTATGAAATTAAGATTGCTTCGCCGTCAGAACGGTCTCGCAATGACATCCTTTCACTATACCCCAACTGTATCAACTGACTGATCGGTGTACAAGTGGCAATGTTGCAGCTCATTAATGATGCGTCCGGGAGTCCGGTACAATTCACCTGACGGCGCCAAAATCAAATTTATGGCTTTCTTTTTTTCACCGCCTACTGCATACACAATCGTTGCATTTGCTTTCCGCAAAAACGGCATAGTCACGGTAACCCGTAAGGGGTACATGTTTCTCCATTTTGCATCGTATCCCGCTACCCAAACATCCGCATCTTCAAACATAAATTGAAATGTCCGCACATCATCAGGATAGCCCATCATACCTGCCGTATGCCCGTCTTTTCCGATACCGATAAGGGTGACAATGACGCCATCGGGATGACTCATGCGCCACGCTTTAAGTTCCCCTTCAAACCGTTTTGCCAATTCTTCAATCGCTTCTTTCTCCTGCGGAACCGTTTCAATAACCGATACGCCCTGAGCAACAGCCTTATGGTAAAAATCGGTATTGGTAAGTTGCAGGTAATTATTAATTGCTGGATCTGTGGTAAAACGCTCATCAACGACGGAAAGAGTAAACCGCGAGCCAAAAAGTTCACCCGGAAGCGCATTTAATACATGAAGCGCCGATCCGCCGGATACCATAAACAGGATTGGAACCGAATTAAATTCGGATAACGTTTGCTGCACGGCCTCCGCGGCCATCCTCTGGGCAGTAGCTGTATCAGAATATGTATGTACGTTTACCATATAAATATGTCAACATTTGTCGATCTATTTTGGTTCTTTATGACCACCGTATCCGGCGCGTAAGGCGCTGACGACCTTGCCTTTAAACGTCGGGTGATCCATAGAGTGTTCACGCGCTTTTATCGAGTCTTCTATTACCACGGCATCGACGCCGAATTCCTGTGCCGCAGACGTCGTCCATTTCCCTGTTTCTCCTCCGCCCACGCGGCCGGTAAATGCATCAAGTTTCGGATCGTTATCAAACGCTTTGGCTAACAATTCCACAAGCCAGCTTCGGACGACGCTTCCATGAGTCCACGTATGCGCGATCTTGGCAAAATTCAGCAAATACGGACCTTTGGATAAAATTTCAAACCCCTCGCCGATTGCCTCGTTCATGCCATACTCAATGCCGTTATGAACCATTTTCACAAAATGTCCGGCGCCGGAGGGCCCGAAATGAGCCCATCCGTCGGGAACGGCAAATGCGTTCCAGAGCCATTCAAGGCTTTTTACCACTGATTCCTCCCCGCCAATCATCAGACACGCGCCGTTTCTGGCTCCCGTAAGTCCGCCGCTTGTGCCGCAGTCGATGTAATGAATTTTTTTCGAAAGGAGATCAGAGTAGCGCTTAACAGTATCTTTGTAGTAAGTATTGCCTCCATCTATAACAATATCACCGATTTCAATACCAAACGATATCAGCTGTTTGAGAATATCATCAATCGGCTGGCCGTTCGGAATCATAAGCCAGATAATGCGGGGAGGCTTCAAAGTAGAAACGAGAGATTCAATATCATATGCAGGAGTGAGAGTTCCTAAAGATGTATTTTTTGAAAGTGAGCCTACTTCAGTAATCAAATCATCCAGTTTTCCTCGCGTGCGATTATATGCTACGACGTTTATGCCGGCCTCAAGCGCATGAAGCACCATATTACTCCCCATGCGACCAAGACCCACAAATCCAATCTGATGGTTCATTTATTTATCGTAGAGAAATTCACTGGAACAATCAAGGGCCTGTTATCCCATAAAAAAGCTCCGCATTGCTGCAGAGCTTTTTTTATATACTTTTTTGCAAAGTTTAATAGCGATCTCCACGGTCTCCACGATCCCGATCGTGACCGCCATGTCCGCCGCCGAATCCTCCACGCCGGTCACCGCGACCGCCGCCTCGGAATCCGCCGCCGCCACCACCGAAAGAGTTATCTCGGGGTGCCATCGGTTTGGCTTCATTCACTACAATTGGTCTTCCATCGAGTGTCTGACCGTTTAATTTGGTTATGGCATCTGCAGCTTCCTGATCAGATGACATTTCGACAAATCCAAATCCACGTGATCTACCCGTGTATTTATCTTTAATGACTGTTGCGGAAACTACCGTTCCGACAGTCGCAAAAAAATCATGAAGCGACGCATCGGTCGTATCCCATGATAAGCTTCCTACAAATAACTTAGCTGCCATAGACTCACCCTCCTATAAAAACTCTCCGCGTAAACACGGAAAGAAACGATATGTACCCTATCATACTGTATTCTTGGAAATATAGCTAGAGCGAATTATCGGGGCAACGTATTAAACAAGGCCTCATCCGGCGATTACGCGGGATTTCAGCCCAAATTTATCGTGGAAGCTTATTAAACAATGTCTCATACGCGCCATCGAGTTTGGCAAACGTATCATCATCAAGCGCTTCCTGCGCCCACGCAACGGAAAGGAGACTTCGCACTCCAGCCACTTGGCCCATTGCATCGCGAAGTTTCATATCCCTCTCCCGTCGGTCACGGCGTGAAACACCGTCGGCAATCGTCGCGAGCGCTTTGAGGCCCATCCTCTTTGCGCGTGCGAGTATATCATCGTCTCCTGCGGCATCACAGAGGTCCAAAATAGCCGTATATGCTTCCTGCCAAAGCTTATCGTCATGAAATGTTGCCATAGAATCTCCTTTTTCCGAAAATAGTTTTTTTATTGTACCTTAATCTTCTTCCAAATACCAATGCCTGCCGTCCTTTTTCATGAATCCATCTGATTCTATCGGTCCCCACGTACCTTTTGTATAAATATGAAGAGGCGTTTTTTTCGCATGATCCCTCCATCCCTCAAGAATTTTCGTGACAAACGACCATGATGCTTCAATTTCATCCGTACGGGAAAAGAGCGTCTGATCACCGCGAATGGCATCCAGAAGCAAGCGTTCATAGGCCATAGGCTGGTCTTCATCTGCAAACGACTCTTTGTAGGTAAAATTCATCGTAACCGGCGCCAGCTTCATCCCAAACCCGGGTTTTTTAGCCATAAGCCTAAGCGCAATCCCTTCATGGGGATCAATCCTAATCGCCAAAACATTTCGCATGACGTCCGGCTCGGGAAACAGGCACACGTCTCCGGTACAGACAATCGGCTTTTTATAATGGATGGAAATTTCCGTCGTTTTTTTACCGAGCATTTTACCGGCCCGCAGATAAAACGGCACGCCCCGCCAGCGCGGCGTATTCAGGGTAAGTTTCAGTGCCACGAATGTTTCCGTTGTCGAATGCACATCCACATTGCGCTCTTTGGTATAGCCTTCATACTGCCCGCGAACGACCATCTTGCCGACGTCGGCGGGCTCAATACAATTAATCGCCTCTGCCACTTTTACCCGCTGGTCCCGGATCGACTGGGCATCAAACGCGCGCGGCTGACCCATGGCGGTAACGGAGAGCATTTCCAGCATGTGATTTTGCACGACATCGCGAAGAGTTCCGACGCCGTCATAAAACTCACCGCGTGTACCAACCCCCACGTCTTCGGCGAGGGTAAACTGGATGTGATCGATAAACTCTTTATTCCACGTCGGCTCGAATATTCCGTTGGCAAAGCGGAAACTCAAAAGGTTTTGCACCGTTTCTTTCCCTAAATAATGGTCTATCCGGTAAATCTGGCGCTCTTCAAAAATTTTCCCTAATAATACATCGAGACTTCGCGCGGTCGTCAGATCTTTCCCGAACGGCTTTTCGATAAGAAGACGGGTGTATTGCGCAAACCCCTGCCCGCCCGCCCGCAACGCCTGCGCGTACGCGCTGGCGGGCAGGCACCCTTCAGACAGTTTGCTTTTTTGCAAATGCGTGAGAATTGTTTCGTAATGAGCAGGCGGCGTCGCAAGGTAAAAAAATCTTGGGACGCACGCGTGAATTTCTTCATCAAACTCTTCAAGGAGCTTTGTCAAATTGTTGTAAAGCGCCGCATCTTCAAATTTTCCCTGACTATAGTGCATGCGCTCGATAATGTGCTTCCAAAGCGTAAGGTCAAATTCGCCGTCCAGCATCTCGTGAATCGAGCGGGCCATAAGCTCGCGGAACTGGTCGGTCGTAATTTCCCGCCGTCCTACACCTACTATATATATATCCTTCGATACCGCCCCGTCGCGGATAAGATGATAGAGCGCCGGCATGAGCTTCCGGTGCATAAGGTCGCCGGTTGCGCCGAAGATTACCATGACCAGTGGTGAAGTTTGTGACATAAGATACACTCTATCACGGTGAGAGCTGTTGAACAAGAGAATTTCGCACCAGTGCAGTATAATGGCCTTTTGCTATGATCACGAACGAATTGGAACGCGAAAAACCGATCCTCATAACGGGAGATGCGGATAGCGCGCTCAACGACCTTTTCCAAATTCACAACCCAGACGCGATGCTTAAAAAACTTCAATATGAAGCTGATCTCTGGAAATGTGATTTTATTTATAATCACGGCGAATTAGCCAGAATTGAATCGCGTGACCAAAAGGGACCACGCAGAAAAAATACCGTTATGGACATCAAAGTTGTTACGAGTGCCCGACGAAGGCGAGATATTATTGTTAACCTGATTAATGAAGCCAGACTCTCGCCTCACCCAGAATACCCTATGGAAGATGAAGCAGACATAAAACTTGGAATCGGCAGGTTGGCGGACGGTGACAGCCAAGAAGACTACGGGTGGCGTGTTGCTGAAGGGAAAATGGGTGATGGTATTACAACAATGACGACCATTGCAGCCGATACAACGTTACACCACAGAGACAAAATCATCGAAAAGCCAAAAAGCCTGACTGATGCGTTTTCTCTCATGATGGCGTTGTCAGGCGAACGGGTCACCCAATGGAACTCTGTCGTTACGGTGATTCCGACGAAATGCAGACGAGCAATCCGGTTGATATCTGACATCAAGCTTTCCTATACCTTCAAATGGTTCAATGAAAAAACGGCAAATGATCTTATTGATAGGGAGGGCAATCACGTACTTGATGTTGCCGGAGCCCTAGACTGTGTTGACGATGATATCAGGCATACCGTTATTGATACGCGCATTCCTGTACGATTAACTTCTTCCGGAACATTGGGGAACACGAAAGAGATGATAATAGAAGGAAAACTTATAGACTCGATGAAATCCTATTTTGCCGGAGCGCCAGAGCATCCGATACGTGGTTTGTTAGCATTCATTCAACCGGTATATAGAGGTATTCAACCGCTCTTGAATCGTCCGCGCAATGAGCTGGATGAAATGTTTAGAATGGCTGATGAGCGCTATCGGGCACTATTCCAAACAGAGGGCTCAGGAAGAATCATATTTGTCTAATCGTTATTTCTTATCCGCACCTAGAATGATGAGGAAATCGGCCGATGGCGTGGATTCTCCTGAGGGAAGCGGACTTACCGTAAGGCCAAGTTCTTGAGCGATTTGTGAAGCCTGATCCGCCTTGGTACCTGTTACATCAACAAGAAACGATTTGGTGTAATCCTTATTTTTCGCATTATCCGCATCGACAACGGTAGCTCCCTGCACTTTCGACTTAAGTTCTACCTCGTATTTTCTCGTCAAACCGATCGTGCTTGTTCCGTTTCGAAGGACAAAAGTAATCTGTGCCGGTGTCGGGCTTGCAGAAGCCTGTGTCGCAGAAGCGGTCGCGGTCGATCCGATATTGATAGGCGCCACTTCGATAATTTTGTCTATCGACGGCCGGAAGAGAATGGCTTTTTTGGCACTCGTGTAGATGAGCACTTTATCGCCATTTTCGGCGTTGGCAAAAAACGGCTGATTTTTGAGTTTGTCCTTATCGTTTACCGTTGCCACAGTCGGTGTTTCATCAGAAGGCAGCACCATAAGTTTACCCACTTCATCGATATATTTTTTCGCCTCCTGAGCCGCAAACAATGTCGGGTTATTTAAGCGGGCCTGCGCCTGCTGATACTGACTATAAAAATATATTGAAGGAATAATTGCGAGAACTACAAACGCGGCACCAATAATATATTGAACTTTTTTATTCGATACATTGGGCATTTCAGGTGCTTCAAGTGCCATAGAATTCAATTATAGCCAGTTTGGACTGTCACGCAAGTGGCTATACGACTCTTCTTAAAATAATGCATAAATAAACGGTGATACTGGTGACGCTTGGGCTAATACAACAAGGATACCAACGGCAATAATGATGACGACGAACGGAATAATCCACCACAGCCTGTTTTCCCACAAAAAAGCGAACAGCTCATTGATGGTGCCGCCTTTGCTTTTTAAGGATGCCACAAATTTCTTCATACTTGAAGACTACTTCGACAGAATAAAATTTTCAAGTACAAGTATATCCAGCCCGCTTCTCACGAAGGTTGAAATTGCATCATGAGGCGTCTCGACGATCGGCTCGCCTTTCAGGTTAAATGAAGTATTCAAAAGAACAGGAACTCGGGTTTTTTTGTAAAACGACTCAAGAAGTCTGGCATATCTGCCTGGGTATTTTTTTTTGTCTACCGTTTGAATCCGGCTCGTTCCGTCTTCATGAACGACTGCCGGCGCCTGTTTTCGGGCGATTGGCAGGGCATTAAATGTCCCGACCATATAGGGCGAAAGAGCATCTTCCGTAACATCAAAATACTTCTTTGCAAATCGCGACAATACGACCGGTGCAAACGGGCGAAATTCCTCCCGAAATTTTATCCGGGCATTCACGATATCCTTCATTTCTTTGGTTCTTGGATCAGCAAGAATCGACCGGTGTCCAAGCGCTCTGGGACCAAATTCCGATCGTCCCTCAAACCATCCGACAATCTTTCCGTGCGCTAACTGGTTTGCTATGAAATCTATAAGGATCGTGTCACTCATGCGCCGATAGCGAAGGTGCGTATTTTCCAGATATTGACGAATCGTATCGTTGGTATAGTGAGGCCCGAAAAATACATGCGTTAACGGGCATCGATTGACATTCTCCAACACGTGGTGATACGCATACAGTGCGGCGCCGGCCGACCCGCCGTCATCCCCCGCAGCCGGAAAAATAAACAGATGTTTAAACGGCGTTTCCCGCGTCACTAAGCCATTCACAACGCTGTTTAACGCCACTCCTCCGCCAAAAACCAGATTATCTTCATGCGTTTGCGTATGAACATATCGCATCATGCGAAGAATGATTTCCTCGGTGCATTTCTGAATGCTGGCTCCCAAATCGTACCGGTCGCAACCGGCAAACAGATCTTCAAAGTCTTTCGTATACATGCGTTTGTTGCTATGGTGAAATGCAAAATAACGAAGATTGAGTTCAATCGATCCGTCGGGGAATTGACGGTACAGTTTTTTAATGCGATCGGCGTATTTTGGTCTGCCATAGGCCGCCATGCCCATGACTTTAAATTCTCCGTCGTTTACTTCAAACCCCAGATATGCAGTGAACGTCGAGTACAGGAGCCCCACGGAATGAGGAAATCTGAGCTCTGCTTTGGGAGTAAGTTTTATACCGTTACCCACTCCCCAACTTCCCGTCGTCCATTCTCCGACCGCATCAAGCGTCACATACGCACTTTTGCGAAACGGCGAAGGGTAATACGCGGCGGCTGCGTGTGAAAGGTGCTGCGGAACAAAAAAAATCCGCTGGGCCGGTATATCCAGTTTATTGATAATCGCCGATTGAATCCATAATTTTTCCGCGAATGCGTTTTTCATCCCCTCAACAAAAAATCCGAGGCCGCGGGGAAATTCGGTCATGCTGACTGTGAGAGTGCGCTCAAACTTGATGAGCGGCTTTTCATAAAAAGCGACGTAATCAGTGTCTTTTGCACTAAGTTTCGCCTGAGCTAAACAAAAATCTATCGCTCGGTCGGGAAACGAAGGGTCGTGTTTCTTTCGGGTGAACCGCTCCTCGGCCGCCGCCGCGACGATTTTTCCGTCGGTAAGAAGAGCTGCCGCGGCCTCATGATAGTGGCAGGAAATTCCCAAAATGTTCATATACTTCTCTTTTACTTGGTGCGCTTTGGTCGCTTTGCAGTTTGTGCGCATCCGTCAGTGCTTCCAGCGACGAGCGGAGTGAAATTGTTGCAGTTCGCTTGATCGAGCTAAACAATATATGGCGAATAACAGTTCAGCCTATTGCGAGCAGCGGAACAAAACAATTTCATTGCGATCGGCGCAATGACGGTGCTGGGCAAAATGCAAAGCTTCCCGCGCACCAAACTCAATATTGTTTCCTCAAATCCTCAACCGTATCTTCCCGAAACGACCATGCGTGCCAATTTGTCAACTTCGACCGCTTGGATTTTTTTGCAAAAAAGGCAAACCACGGAAGAATGAGGATATATATCAAAGAAAAAATGACGGTCGAGACAAGGTTGCCGACGAAATAGCTTACTTTCTTTAACCGTGCATATCCATTTTGTAAAACATAAATGATCCGCTTCATCATGTGGCTAGTATACTCTGTTTGGGGCATCTTGTTACTTGGCACCCAAAATGAGTCGGGCAGAGGCAGTGGAATCCGTGAGGACTCCGGTAACGCTCGCGATCGAAAAGAGAGAGCTCGTGTCAGCAAGCAGCTCGTTCAGCGAAGCCGCCGGAACTGAACCCGCAACAAATAATTGTGTCGCAGTCTGTCTTTTTTTGCTCCCGACAGTTAACACGGTATACCCTGCACTGGTCAGCTCTTGCGCATCCTTTGCCGCGAGACCCGATACTCCGGTTGCATTAAATACTTCAAATGTTATCGACGACTTCGATACAGTTGGCGTCGGGCTGAGAGTAGGCACCGGTTTGTTGGAAAGCGTCGGAACAAAAATCGTTGATGAATGCGTGTAAATAATAAAAACCGCAATGGAGGCAACGATGATAATGCCGGCAAAAAGAGCTCCAAAAACTAAAAGAACTGTGTTGGCGCGATTTGCTTTTTCATCTTCCGGTTCACTGGCTAAAAATTGCTCCAGATCCTGCGCGGTCGACGTAACCGCTACCGGCGCAGCGACCGGCGGGTGAGGCGGCTCTACGACATGAGGCGAAGGAGCGGCTTCCACTGGAGGAGGTTGAGGAGCTTGTGTTTCCGGCTGTACTGATACCTCCGGCTGCGGTTTAACAATCTTTTTAACCGTTCGCTTGGATGACTTCTTGGATGGTGCTTTGGCAGGCATGAATATCTAACTCCCCGGCACATCATCCCTGGAGTGTGCCGCTATAATCTCTTTAACCACGTTGACAACCTGTTTAGGGTCGTGCTCGCTTTTGACGATATACTTTACCGCACCTTTGAGAAGCGCCGTCTCAGCATCTTTTTCGCCGGCTAAGTTGGTAAGCATGATAACAGGAATATTTTTAACTTCCGGATCGCTTTTAAGCTTATCCAAAACCTGAAGACCGTTCATTTTGGGCATCATGATGTCAAGAAGTATAACGGTTGGCTTTAGCTGTCGAACCTTATCTAAGCCCTCTTCCCCGTTTGTTGCTGTCTGAACGTCATACTGTTCAAACTTAAAAATTTTCTGATACATCCTGTTCATCAGGGGATCATCTTCGACGATGAGAATTGTTTTTGCCATAAAAAATAATTATGAATTCTCTGCTGTCTTGAGTATATCGTTCTTGTCGGACTCCTTCAAGTATGTTTCAATTCGGCGCACCAGTTCTTCCGGCGGAGTATCGGATTTGATAAGAAAATCACGCGCTCCAAGCGCTTTTGCCTTGGCAACAGCTTCATCATCACCAAAATTAGACAACATCACAATGTGTAAATCCTTGGTATTCGGATTGTTTTTCAGCATCGCAAGTACCTGAAAACCGTTCACGACCGGCATCATAACATCCAAAAGAATCAGAGCCGGTTGCAGCGCTTTGGCACGGGTTATCCCCTCTTCTCCACTGCCGACAATCTCAAATACATAATGCTCTGCTTCAAACAACCGCTTAAAATACCGCTGAACATACGGATCGTCTTCGATGATAAGAAGTGTTTTATTCATTGTATAATCCTACATTAATACCTTCCGCCCCCTCTTGCAAGGGCCCTTACCCTTTATCGGGCAACCGGTATACTAAATGCGAACGTTGATCCTTTACCTTCCTCGGAACTCACTAACCAGATTTTTCCGCCCATAGCCTCTATCATGAGTTTTGAAATATATAACCCCAGACCCGTTCCTCTTGTTGTGTCACGGGTGAATAGACTCTCTCCCGCCTGCTGGAATTTATGAAATAAGAGCGACTGATTTTGCAATGGTATTCCCCGACCGGTATCGGATACATACACCTCAATCATCCCGTTATTCTGCTTTGTTTTAACCTTCACTCCGCCGTTCTCGGTAAACTTCAGACTGTTTCCGATAAGATTCACAACAACTTGCCGGATGCGCTCTTTATCAGCGAATGCCTTCGGAAGCGACTCAGAAGGTTTCTCAAAATCGAGTGACAGGTGTTGCCGGGATCCCGTCACCTGATATTCTTTCAGAGCATCAGAAATGAGATCTTCCATACCGAACGCTTCATTTTTAAAGGTAAACCGCTGCTGCTCAAGCCTACCCATATTCAAAAAGTCGTTCACGATATCGATAAGCCTGACGCTGCTTTCATAAATGTCGTTTACCATCTCCTTGAGCTCGGGATCCAGTTTATCGCTGTAGTGCTCCTGAATAAGCGACGTGTTGCCGCGGATGGCGGTTAAAGGCGTTCGCAATTCATGCGACGCTATAGAGAAAAATTCATCGCGCGAACGCTCCAATACCTTTGCCTCAGTCTGATCCTGAACAAGAATAACCAAACCGATGAAGTCTTCATCTCTTCCGCCCACATAAATCGGTGCCGCGAATACGGCGATATTTTTCGCTTCGAACGCTAAGTTTTTTAAATCAACAGGTCGATGCTCGTTGCGCGCCTGATTGTACATTGCCGTAAATGAAAACGAGGCTTTTAGAGATGCATCTATCTCTTCCAGAGTTTTGACACCCCACGGTAAGTTGAGGATGCTCCCGAGAGCCGGATTTTTCGAGAAAATACGGCCGCTCGCGTCTGTCAGCATAAATCCGAGCTCCAAGCTGTTGATGGAAGCCGTGAGCCGCGCCTGTTCCTCTTTCAGCTCGCGGGTACGCTCATCGACGGTTTTTTCTATAGTCTCTTTCACCTCTTTGTCTTTTGAAATATCGTGAAATGTCACAAGCGCACCGATTATTTTATCTCCCTGCTTGAGTGCGGCGGTCGATATAGACGCAGGAAACACCCTTCCGCTTACGGACTTAAGCTGGTAATCATCCTCCAGACCGAGAACCATGGACTCTCCTGTGGTAAGCGTCCGCATGACCGGCCGCTCCGCATCTGGCAATACTTTTCCTTCCTTTAAAACAGTCGTAACAGACGGTAGAGTCTGACCGACCGCATTTTTACCAGATAGTTCAAAAATTCTCTCCGCCGTCGGATTGATCAGTGTAATGCGGTAATTCTTGTCAACCACAAACAGCCCCTCACTCATAGAGTTAACAATTGTATTGGCCCGATCGCGCTCCGACTTTAGTTCGCCCTCAAGCTCCCGCGAATCCTCAAGAAGATTAAGCATCGCTTTTTTGTTTTGCTCCAAAAGCACGTTTTGCTCCTGCGTACGCTGCACCGTTGTTAACACTTTCTGTTCATTTTCTTTTATGACGGAAATATCAGTAAGAAGCATAATAATGCTCACAACTTTATCTTTCTCACGATGGGCAATAGCATGAATTCTCACCGGAGAGGTGACGCCTGCCGCACCCGGAAACGTTATTTCTACGTTTTTGACCTCACGCCAGTGGGTCAGCGGATCAACAATTTTTTCCCGCCAAAAAACTTTATCAGCATCAGAACCGAGAAAACTATCAAGCGTTCTTCCGCTGAGTTCTTCAACGCGAACCCCCAAAAGTTTCGCAGCTGAGGGATTTGCCATCTGAATATGCAAGGAAGGATCCAATATGAAAAGCGAATCCGGAATCATTTGCAATATATCCACGGACGCTTCAGTGAGAGAAAAAACTCCTGTACCATAGCGAATAAGCGTATACCCCACAATAATACTTGTCAGAAAAATAAGTGGCGGCGTAACCGGTAACTCCGCGACTTTAAAAAACACAGGGAGGACTCCCTGAAAAATAATACCACCAACACTGGGAATCATGATCGCCAAGGTGATAAGCCCGATCTGATGCTTTTTTACCGGATCTTTCACGCCGGCGTAATAGGAGAAAAGTTCAAAAAGCATATAACAGACATACGACCCGATAACGAAGAGATCCCATGGAACCGGACCGCGCGGGTACTCATACCCCCACGGCATTTTGATAGCAAGCGCAAAATTGTGGATGGTGATAATGTCAGTTCTCCAATAGACATAGAGTAACGCGGCAGTCGTCCCTAAAACGAATGCCATAAAATCAAACCGCGCGATCACCTTTCCCTTTCCGACGAACGACAGCACAAAACACACATACACCGGCATAAGAAAGGCCACCGCTAATTCCGTGAACGAATACCAAAGTCCGTATGGTGCTGCGGTTGTTGCAAAAGACATGCCGAATTGCCCGAGCGCCCAACCGCTGCTTACAAGCATCATGAATGAAAACCAGAAAATAGTGCGTTCGTTAGATGATCCTCTCTTGGAATACACGTAACCCGCAAAGAGGACATTGGCGACGAATATCGCAAAAAATACGATTGCGTAGGGGTTAGGAAAAATGTTGAGTAGTGTATCCATATTGTCTATGCTGCGTTACGTCTGCCGAAGCTTCGATTTCAACTCGCTGATTTCTTTGGCTTGGGCTTCCATCTGATTTTTGAGTTCTACCATCTTCAATTCACGTCCGACCATAAGCGCATTCATCTTCTCTAATTCCTCCCTGTGTTCCTGAAACGCCTGCTCTGATTTCTTTCTCTCTGTGATATCTATTGCCAAACCACCCACCATTTCCTGTCCTGAAGCATCCGTAAAGGGAAATTTATACACCGACCATACGTGCTTTTCGCCGCTTGGAGACGGCTTCCATTCCTCAAATTCCATCGGCTTACCGGCTGCAATAACCTGTAAATCATGCGCGTGCAGAATGTCTGCAGTATCTTTTGGATAGAGATCATAATCTGTTTTCGTTTTCATATATTCAGGAGTGACTTGAAAAAATTTACAGTATGTTTCATTGACATAAACATGCCGGGATGTTGTATCTTTCATCCATGCATGTGAAGGACTTTTTTGCATGAAAGCCTCAAATCGCTCTTCGCTGTCCTCAAGCGCTTTTAGGGCATTTTTTCGCTCAGTAATGTCCTCTTCAACGCCGACAAATCCCTTAAGCTCACCGTTGTCTACAATCGGAGACACCGAAGCGGTGGCCCAATACACTTCTCCGTTTTTCCTTTTATTGCGCAGCTCCCCTGTAAACGGTTTGCGCTCGTCTTTGATCATGTGCCAGAAAGCTTCATAAAACTCTTTATCCATCTGACGGCCCCACAACCGCGGCGTCTTACCAATCACTTCCTCCTTGGAAAATCCCGTAATGTTCTCAACACCTTTGTTGGCGAACAGAATCGTCCCGTCTGGATCGGTAATTACAATATGATTCGTCGCATGTTCAAGAGCCAATTTATACGTCATCAAATCCTGCTCCAGTTTTTTGCGGGCTGAAATATCCCGTTGGATGGCTAAAAACCCTAATATATTGCCTTTATCATCTACGATCGCACTTGATGATCCTTCAACCGTCACAAGCGTTCCGGATTTCTGTTTGTTCACAATTTCTCCCGAAACAATTTTTTTGTTGAGGAGCGTTTTCCAAAATTGTTCGTATACTTCTTTCGCATGCTTCCCGCTTTTTATGACGCGAGGGGTAACCTTGCCGCAGACCTCTTCTGACGTAAACCCGTACACTGCGCTGAATTGCGGATTGACGTACGTAAATGTGCCCTTGACATCCGTAATAAATATGACTTCCCCTGCCGATTCAACAGCTTTTTCAAGCATCAGCGTTGTGTTGTCAACGCGCCGGGTCGAAGAAATGTCGCGCGAAACAATCAAAAGTCCGTTAAAACCGGCTATACTCGACAAATACGATGCGTTAATCTCGATAAGTAGCCACGAACCGTTTTTGTGTTTATACCGCAACTGTACGGTATATACCTTGGCGGGATTTTGCAGCACTTCGGAAAGGAGCGTTACGATGTTCGGCAAATCAAGAGGATGAACATAGTTTAATACGTTTTTTCCAAGCTGTTCATCTTTTGCATACCCGTATACAGCCGTGACAGCATCGCTGTCAAACAAAATTTTTCCTTCGGGACTTATGATCGTTATGACATCCGGAATGTGAGCAATAATTTCCTGAAATCGAACGGTATCCATACTTATGATGTAATTCCCAGTTTTGCTTTTAATTCACTGATCTCTTTCTCCTTTGCGCTAATCTGACTTTTAAGCTCCGTCATCTTCAGCTCGCGGCCGACCATCATCTGGTTCAGTTGTTCCAGTTCCTGTGCATGCGCAAAAGCTTTTTCCCGAGACTCTTTCGTATCCGTGATGTCCTCGCCGCTACTTAAGACCTCAATAACCACTCCGCTTTCATTTCGGATCACGACGTTGCGCCAAGGAATCAGGCGCAGTTTCCCGCTTTTGGTGATGACTTCATTTTCATGCAGGATATACTCATCGGTTTTCGTCTGCAGCACATGAGCAAAAATGTCTTTCATCTTTGCCCGCTCGTTTTCAGGAATAAATGTATCAAACCAGTTTTTCCCCATCGCATCAGTTTGGGATACTTCAAGAACCTCTGATGCCCGTTTGTTTATAAATGTCACAGTACCTGAGGGTGAAAGTGTTATCATAATGACCCCAACAACGTTCACATACGTCTTCGAACGTTCGCGTTCGGTTTTCAGTAACCGCTGGGAATATTCCAGCGATTGAAGCATTTTATTGAGGTCCCGCGTGAGCACCCCAAATTCATCGTTTGATCCTTCATCCGTGAGCCGCTCGCGCAAATCTCCGCTTTCCGATATTCGATCAACATCAACCCGAAGTCTCACGAGAGGCGAAAGAACAAAACGCTCAAGCGCAATCAATACAATGATCAAAAAGACCAAGCCGACAGCCCCGAATCCAACCAGTAAAATTTTTACATCACGGACGCCTTCCGTGTAGTAATCACGGCTCTGGATAACGTCTAAAAGCATTATGTTTTTACTGTTTACATCTTTTTGCATGGTAAAACCGGCAACCTGAGTCCCACTGAGATCCATTAAAGCAAATGGTTTACTCTTCAATACCTGAACCATGTGCTGATCAGAAGGAGGCATCGGTTCATCCAGCCGGTATGCTTCAAGTTGTGTCTTGGTTACACTGGCAAGACGCTTTATTTCTTCTTTATCTATACTTTCAGAGAACAATAAGATCCCGACGGCTGGCCCTGTGTTGTCGCTATGTAATATCTGGCGCGCTGAAATATACGTGGGTCCTTCAGGAAGAAGAATAAGCCCCGTCACATCGGTCCCCATGGGAGCCGCCAACAACTGGTTGTTTATTTGCCGCGCATCCTCAATTAAATTGGCCGACACTGTGGACGTAGATTGTGTTTCCGGATCATATGATTTTGCATACACAGTACGATTTTTATTATCGAGATAGATAATGCTGTCAACTTTCATGTTCACAAATGAAACCGGCACTAGATTTGTCGAAACGTATGTCGGATCATGGGTGAGTATAAAGTTATACGAATCGTCCCAATAGGCCCAATCCGCCGTTTTCGTCCGAAAATACTCTAATTGAGAACGTATCGCTTCATTCACTCGTTGTGTATTCGTTTCAACCCATTTCGCTTCTAACCTGTTGACACCATCCAGTAGGATCCGAGCGGAAATAAAGGACACCGTCAACAGAAGACCGAGGATGGTAACACCTGCCATGAGTAACGTTCTTGTTCTAATCGACATAGCGTTATAATTGGGACGTGATATATTTCGCAATAAAATACGAAGGGATGACGGAAAGAACAAGAAGCAGGGCTGTGATAACAAACGTTAATTCGATGGATTTCCCTGCCGCCGCGATAACCGAATACTGCGGCCGTCCGACAAAAAGCATGCCGACGGGATTGTTATCCACGTTGGTAAGCGGCACATAGGCACCGAAATACGGCGTTTGAAGAAGAGTCACCGACCCGCTGTAACTTTCCCCCTGACCCAGAACAGTTGATTTTATCGCCGCATTTTCCTCTTTGATACCGATAAGCCGCGACTTGCCGTCGGGCGACGTGAGGGTGCTTGCGGACACCTGATTATTGCCGTAAATGGAGCTTTCAAGCCCTGTCGTCACCTTGAGACCGTCCACAAATGCGTTATCAATAACGCTCCCTACAAGTACAGTACCAATGACTTTCCCCTGATCCTGAATCGGCGTTGCGGCCTGCACTGAAATTTCCGGCGCCAATACGCCGTCTTTGGTGACGACTGATGCAGTGGCACCACCTAAAAGCGCCCGCCGTATAAGGGGATTATCCGACAGTGAATCTCCTGCCCTGTCTTTATCCTCCCCGCGCATCAAAACCTGACCGGCGTCGCTTGTGATAATAAGGCTGCTTTCTTTTTTGGTTAAAAGAAATGTTTGGGCAATGGTAGTAAGATCATTTCGCGTGCCACTTCCTACTGCCGCCACAACCTGCGGGTTCTGGGCGATAACGCTTGCATCGGAAAGTAATTCCGATTTCTTACTTTTTATCGAAAAATCCAGCACATTGACGTCGGTTCCCAGTTGCCTTAGCGTTTCATCCTGCATATTTTTAAGAAGCAATCCGGTAAACGAAACCGTCGTAATAAGAAAGATAATGAGCGTCGTCACGGTAAAAATCATAAACATCTGCGTTTCAAACTGCTTGAGAAGGTAGCCAAACACCCAACGCCCGAATATACAAGCGGAAAAAAGATAAAACGCGTGTTCTGCTATCCAGAATGGTCCGAACGGGGCTACCAGCTGATACACCGTCACGTTATCGCTTTGCCGGAACAGTGCCGCCATCGCGATAAATTCTCCGATTGCCAGTAAATAAAACGACCATGCCACCGGTTTTAAATGGTCCTCAAGACCTACCGTTGCCCGCCGTAAATACAAAAGAGCAATGACTGCCGCCAAAATCGGATACAAAAGACTCGGCCAGATGATAACCGGTACGGCAACGACCGGAAGGAGGGCCAACGATTGAGGCGCAGTGCCGGCTTGTCGCGTCGGAGTGGGCTCAATGCGTTCGGTAAGAAGGCCGATGATTATACAGACAAACCCCGCTATCCGTAGGCTCGCCAGCGCCCATGTCTGGACGGATGCATTTATAAATGACGTCGTTAAAATAGAACTCTCTATATATATCGCCTGAACAACAAATGACACCGAAAGGAAAAAATATCCCGCGAGCTTAATAACGTCTTTGGCGTGTTTCCGTTGTGTCCACGCGTCGTAATACAGCCAGAATACGGCAAAAAGCACCAGTGCGAAAAAGAGGTTTATCGCAAAGTGTGCATTCTCTAATAAAAACTGTAACCACATATGGGCAGAATAAAAACGCTTACGGTATTATCATATCGAACAACTCACTATTATTAAATACCCCTGAACGAATGGACTGTATTGTGCCTTTTCTGTCGACAATCACATGAATAGGCAGCGAGTGGAGATTGAGAGGATCAACGAGGTTGCCGTCAGGATCCGCAACGATTGGGATCGTATACCCCCCTCTGGCTTTATATATCGCCACGCTGGAAACCGTCTCCTGCGGGATAATGACGAGAACGTTAAGCGATGTGTTTTTGGCTAACTCATTAAGGATCGATAATTGTACGGTCGCCGTCGGAAGCCAAGTGTTCAGAAACGTAATGACGGATGGCTTCCCCATCAAATCAAAACTCGTAACCGGCTTGCCCTCTGAAAGCAAACTGAAATACGGTACTTCTTTCCCGACAAGAGGCGAGATGATGCTTTGAGATGATGACAAGGATGTATCTATGTTCACGCGGGCTGTCGTCTGGCGAAAATCCGGAAGCGGTATAATCCATGGGCCAAATTTGATCGCACGCGCCCGAACAAGTAAAAAATTCGTAACAATCGGACGCGCATCAGTAAGCGTAAAAATTGAAGTTTTCAGCGATTTATATCCTCCAGACGTCACATTCAGGTAATACGTTCCGGACGGAAGATAGAAAGCATAGCTGCCGTTGGCATCGATCGGCTGTGGATTTGTTTGACCGTACGTTTCCCCGTTCCACAGGACAAATTTTTGTAAAACGCTGTCCAGATAATACGCGGTTACAGTACCATGATTGACGACGGACTTCCCGCTTGTAACAGACCCGTTGGGCACCACGATGAATGATCCGATATCCCGATCTGCAACGTTATTCGCTCCGTCGACCGCATGGGCGCTCAACGTATACGTTCCGGGAGTATCGAAATTAAACATTGTCGACCATAATCCGTTATCCGTATTTTTATCTAAGGAAACTTTTTGGAAAACTCCGTGCTTATTGGTATACCCGAGGTCAATGTTTGTCGGTCCTCCAACTGCAGATATTGTCAACTTCACGTCGATTCCCGTCGGAATAATATAGGAACCGTCCTGAGACGGTGAGAGTACCTGCGGCCCGATCGAAGCCATAGTGCCGCCGATTCTCGGGGGCAGGCGGTCGATAATGAGTGTCCCTATGGCAACCGTTCCCGTATTTCCCTTTATATCGGTTGACCGCATACGCAGGGTATAATTGTCATCAAGAAGCGGCGGAGGGGTAAATTCAAATGTTGTTGATTTAGCCCCGGGCGATGAAAGCGCATCGACCGGCAGCCATGTTTTCCCGTCATCCAGCGAATATTCAATCGTTGCCACACCGCTTTTGTCAGACGCTGATCCCTGAATTGTCGGAGAAACGCTGAATGGCTTCGTAAATTTTGTTGAAACGCTTAGCTCCGGCGGACTCGTATCCGGCACGGGCGTCGGAATGCGAACAATGACAGTCTGTGTTGTTGTCGTCGTAACGGTTCCGGTCGTTGAAGTCGTCGTTGATCCTGCCGCTGCAGTAACAAATGTATTATCTCCGGCGTCTGATCCGTTTCCCGATGAATCAGCGCCTGAAACGTCATAATGATACGTCGTATTGGCAGTAAGCCCGCTTATCGTTAAACTGTGAGACTGAACATACGACGAATCGGATTTATTCTGTCCATAATCGGTCGTTGTGCCGTAATTGATAACGGAATTTGTCGATAAATCAGTGTCCCACGAAACTGTCGCCTGCGAATCCGAAATGCCCGATACGACAATGTTGGAAATTTGTGGCGGCGGCATGGACACTGTTCCTTCAATGGCTGTACCCCGCGAATCACCGCCACAATCAACAGTTGTAGTCCCGCCATCCTCGGAAATCTGGATAGACCAATTAGCCGATCCCGCTGTAACATTGGCCGATGTTGCCTGAACGCCAACCGGAAGATCAGTGCCTGTGCCAAAAGAACTGCCTGACACGGTCATTTCCGTGTTATCACCGTTTATCGATGCCGACCATCCATCCGGCGCCGATTGACTTCCTGCAGCAAATGTAAAATTCTGGGGTACGTGAATTTTTACCCAACTCGCACTATCCGGTCCGCCGTTTGTTACGGTAAAATTCATCGAATTTGTGCTGTTGGGTGCAACAGAATGCGCATCGACGCTCGCGGTGCAGGAATCAATGGCGGCGCGCGCCTGTGGGTGAATCGCAAAAAATCCGGCGGCAAGGACAAATACGCAAAAAATCCTCGCCGGCTTAGGCAGGTTCGACATAGATCAATCTTTCTTCTTTTACTATACTGGGTTTATATGCCTAAAACAACACGCGCCATCGATAGCCGGTCACCCTCTGACAACAAGGTGGCATAGTTGATTTTTTACCTCAGATACTTACGTCTTCTTCACCTTAAGCGACGGAAATGGAATAACAACAGGCGTCCCGCGAGGCAAAATCCGCTTCAATCGGGGAAGTATGGCTTCCTGATAATTCCATGCTAACAGAACGACGACATCCGGTTTCTTTTTCTTCATATGGCTCTCGGGAACAACCGGAACGCCAATATACGGCAATACACGCCCCTGCTTTACCGGTGTGGAATCAACAATATAGGCGATTGCACCGCTTTGGATGTTACAGTACGAAAGCAGCGTGATGCATTTTGCCGGCGCGCCGAAACCGACAATCGTTTTCCCTTTGTATGAAGCGAAAATTTTATTAAATTCATCGCGAAAAACGTCAACTTTCTTCGCAAAACCGGCAAAATCGCTTTTGGAAATATGCTCATGCATAGTAAACGGATGTTTTACCGCCTCGGAATGCTTGATGTATATGCGAAGCGACCCGCCTTGAGTGCTCGGAAACGTCGCGTCGATAAGGGAAAATCCATGATCAGCACAAATTCGGGCAAGTGCCGTAAGCGAAAAATACGAGTAGTGCTCGTGATATATTGCGTCAAACTGGCCTTTTTCAAGCATGCTTCCCAAATAACCTACTTCAATAATACACACGCCGTCGGAAGCCACAACGTCATTCAAACCATGAAAAAAATCGCGGATATCGACGATATTGGCAAGGACGTGCGTTACAAAAACGAGGTCAAACTGACCGTACCGCCGCACAATTTTATGTGCCATTTTGCGTGTAAAAAAGCCTTTTATCGTCGGCACGCCCCGCCGGTCCGCGACACGTGCAAGATAGCGGGATGGTTCGACGCCTAATACGCCTATATGACGCTTGGCAAAATTCGAAAGCAGCGTGCCATCGTTGCTGCCGATGTCCAGCACGTGGTGCTTGTTCGTGAGTGTGAAGCGCTTGAGCGTATCACTGGCCAGCTCTTTTAATTGATCAACGAGCGGCTGGGAAGCGCCGGTCACATAGTAATAATGCAAAAATATGTCTTTGGGCGACACTATGTAGTCAACTTGAGCTAAACCGCAACTGTCACATGTAACCAAGGTAAGCGGGTAGCGTTTTTCCCGCAAACCCGCTGATTTTTTCGGAAAATAATTAACCAGAGGCAAATTTCCCAAAGAAATTATTTCCCGTAATTTAGCCCCGCAATACCTACAATGAGTAATTTTCATTTCTTTCGAGCAACAATCATGCCAATAGGTGACTGACCAACTATAATAAATATCCCCTCCATGAGGCAAGAGACAAAAAGCGCTGGTATGAATCTCACCCAAAACCATAAAGACCGCATGTGAGGTGCTAATTCATCAGCATGTGCGTTCATTAGGTTGGCCGCTCCCCCGATAATCTGGTACTCCAAAGCCACTACAGAGTGCGTTTCAACAATTGTGAAGCTACTTGATGTAAATAAGTGGGCTAAACCGCTATCAGAAAACTGTGAAATATGACGGGGTAAATCGAGGTGATACCAGTGTTTTCCAAATAGCCTCGATTCGAAGCTGGAAAATCTCGGAAATTCGACAAAAATATACCCGTGTTTTTTTAGTAGATCTCGTGCGTGCTCTATGTAGGCCTTCGGATCCGGTACATGTTCAAGGCTTTGCCAAAACACAGCGCAATCAAACCTTTTTTTCGTATTCCACGACAAAAAATCCGTTTTTACAACCTGCGAATTTACAATGTGAGCAAATGGTGCTTCGATGTCGACAACGGTAAAATTTTTGCCAATATTTTTGCCGAAATTCCCCTCCCCTGAACCGACATCAAGTACCAATCCACCGGAAAAATATCGTTGCACCCAGCGCATTCTTCTGCTCTGAAAATAATTATAGACAAAATTTTTGACTTTTCCGGCGACAGTATTTGATAAGTAATATGATTGTCGATACTGCCGGCTTACGCTGCCGGAAATCGGAGCTAAATAGTCATTAGTACAGATGCCGCAATGATATAATTTCCACTTATCTTGTTTAAAATGTAAAACTGATAACCAATTGACACGACAACTTGGGCATGAAGGTATTTTGTCGTTATTTTTGCCAAATAAAGCGACTTTAAAACCCAAACTTGCTATAAAATAACGATAAAGCACTCCCAAAGTGCCTAATACGTAGCGTAAAGACGCGCTAGTTGGGGCTCCTCTCTTTTTGCCTTTATACGAGGCCGATACCGGCACACTACCGATCGGAAGTCCCGCAAACCATGCTTTTACTATTATTTCAAAACTGAAAAGATAGCCGTTACTCGTGTTGCGGTAATCGACGGTCGTTAACAGCTTTCTTGTGTACACCCGAAACCCCTGATGTAGGTCAGGAATGTTTGTTTCCAAGGCTATATTGTCAAACCGCGTGAGCAGTCTGGTGCCCAAATACTTCCACCAGTACATTCCGTTAATTCGTGAAGATAACCTGTTTCCGAGTACAAGAAGTGCTCCGTTTTGTATCGCTCTCAATGCTGGCAGGATTCCATCTGCTCCATACTCCCCGTCCGGATGAATTTCCACCATAATATCGGCACCCATTTCCATTGCAAAGGATAAAGAATACTTGAGATTTCCGCCGTACCCTAAATTCCTCGGAGTTTGAATAACCGTCACGCCTTTTACCTTTTTGGCCACTTCAACGGTTTTATCCCGCGAGCAGTCATCAGAAAGTATAACCGCCGAAAACACGCCAGCTGGAAGGCTCTCAATGACCGATGTGAGCGTTTTGGCAGCATTGTAGGCGGGTAAGATGGCTACTATCGTTACCTTACTTTTTCTGGTAGATATAGACATAATCTGTGGGGGCAGGATTTGCGACAGGGTAAAATAATCGTAACTCAATTTCGGGTCGGGACATGTCGGCAAAAAAGACGGGAATTACATGCTCTATGTAATCATGCGTCAAATCTACCTCCGGCCAGAGCGGTTTATAGTCTACGGTAAATAACGTGCCGTCTGGCGTTCTCTTGCTGTACAGTATGACCCAATCCGGCTCATCACGAAAATCATAGATGTACCGGGGTATAATAGCACGATTTTTCGGAAAAATGTGGGTATTTACCAAATCCACCCGATTCACAAAATGAAGCGTATGATCTCCCAGCAAAAAAATGAGCGGTTCATGCTCACGATCAAAGTTTACAAAAGCAGTTTGCCCTTTTGCGGCGTGGGCTTTAAGAAAATCCGCAACCAATATCTCGGGCGTCTGATACGGATGGACTATTTCATAAAAAAGTGACGCGAGGAGGCTTCTTGGCGGACCAAACGTCAACAGATTCGTCGCAAGATAGATAACGAGAAGCCCGACCCCCACCCAACGCCGCCATGACAGTATTTCATCCACAAGAAGCGCCACAACAATGAAAAAAAATGGAATTGCCGCCGTCGTATATCTGGGGCTTGAAAATATCGTATCGACATATGCAAGCGTGGCGTATAACGCCATTATGATGAGAAAGACGCCGGGAATACCTCCGAATACAACAAGCGGCCGGATTCTCTCCCATTTCCCTCGCAGGCGCACGATAACGACAAGGAGAACCGCTAACAGCCCGACGGGAAATACACCGCTTGTGTTAAATGATCCCCACGCGCTAAGACTCAGATACCGAAACCAAAGAAGGGTTTCCGAAATGGAATAAATCGTAATAACTCCTCTGTCTCCGAACGGTTGCATGAGTATATACCATGGAAGTGCAGCAAGTACGATAGGTATTGTCAGCAAAAAAAACCGGCTGATAAATCGCTTGAAAGCAATACCCCCCTTTCTCATCCGCACATAACCCCCCACAGCCACCAGTGTTGCCGCATAAAACGCACTCCACGAGACGTAATTGGCATAATAAAAAAGGATCCCTGAAAGAACAAAGACAACAGACGGCATAACTGCACCATCGACAAGCGATACTGAGGCCCATGCAAACAAAAGCCCCGCAACGCTGGTAAGTTCGTAATATCGTGCCTGATAGCCGTACAATATTCCCTGCGCCGATAATGCCGCGATAAGGGCTGTAAGTGTGCCGACACGCTTCTTTCCGGTTACAAAAACGACAAAATAATACATGAGCGGAATTGAAATGATATATAATATAATAGAAGGTAACCGTGCGGTAAAACTCGACTGCCCAAACAATTTAAACGACGCAGCAACCATATAATATTGCGCCCACGGAGACGTGTGGTTCAAAAGATTCTTGTCAAGAACGACACCATTATTTATCCCCATGATATTGTCGCCATCCCATCCGCGCGGTACGCCGTATTTGAGGATATTGCGGGCAAACAGAGCAGTTTCCGCTTCATCTCCCCACAATTCATGCATGTGCGCCGCGCCGACAACAAGTACCGCTGCGATAATACAGGGAAGTATCCACGGATGTGAACGTATAGTGCGAATTACGGTATTCATAAACTCGTTTTAACGCCCATCGGCGAATACGGATCAACAGTATCAAAAGTCGGCACATGTCTGGCTGCTGCAACCGCCCTCGGAACAAAAATCAAATACCCGTTTTTAACATATACCAGCGCCCACTGGTCATCATATATCAGATCCCGAAAGGAATTTCCATCGGCAAGACTGATGACGGCAAAGTCAACGTGATACCTCCTGAGAAGATATTGCGGACTTGCGTTCGCTGAAAGAAAGGCTTGGGTCGCCTCCAAAACGCCGGTTCCGATAAAAAGATCATCTCTGGTATCGGAAAACGTACGCACCTGCGGATAGAGATAATAAGAAAGGAATGACCCGATACGGGGCGTATTGAAAACGTTTCCTGAAAGTCTGTTTGTTTTAATAAATTGAATAAGCGCCGGCGGAAATATGTCCGTATTTTCTCCGAGTGCCGGCGGATTGGTAACGACAAACAGTACCGTTGTAGTGATTGCGATAAGTCCGGTAAGATACACAATCCACCTCGATCGGACATTCGTTAATAGCAGTGCAATGAGCGGCGCCGAAATGATAGCCGCAAGCGAACGCATCCTGACTGCCGCAAACGGCAAAAACACCGTACAGGCTAAAAGTACGAAAACGGGATAAATCTTTAGCTTTTTAAAGCGCCAAAGCGCAAGAAAAAGTACATAACCGGTAAACAAACAATAGATGATGCTGATTTCCCATGCAAAATGAAGCTCGGGTCTTCGTATGATGTCCCAAAGGCCGATCCAGTCACCCCACAACTGCGTCATATGGGGAATACGTATAATAAAAAAGAGCGATTGGACGCCATAGCCGTTGAAAAAAGCGGCAAATAAACTTACGAGAACCGAAATCGCATACTGGCGCCACGACCTGTCCCCCGCCATCAGATTTTTCACCAGAAGAAGAACTAAAATTCCCGCCGCCATCGGAAAACTGGAGCCGTAGAGATTTACAAGCATGAGCATAAGGAATGGATTCAGGCTCACAATCCACGGACGTTTTCTTTTTGTTTCATCAATAAGAAGAAAGCCCAAAAAAATCGGGTACATAAAGATTTCCGGCCTCGTCGGCCAGCGGGTGGCAACAACTGGAGCAATAAGGCAAATAGTAAGAAGCGACAGTTTGGACGGTATGTTTAAGGATCGCAAATACCGGTACAACAGCCAAAACGTTATCATCGCCGTCCCGATAACGAGTGCATTAATTCCGATGGCTCCAACAGTACGATAAATAGAATAAAAAATGACTCCGGCAAGCCATGCGTAGGCTGTATATGGCTTACCAGCCGCCGTAAACGTCAAATCGTCAACGTGCGGAAGCGCATTATGGATTATGACATATCGTCCGATATTGACATGCTGATAAAAATCACCATCAACGTCAATGGGATGGATAAAAAGGCAGAGGAGAATAATGATTGTGCCCAATAAAAGCCACCTGTTTATCATCATGGACATGATATCATAATCATAAATTATGCCGTTTATTGCTGCGCTTGAGGGATTGCGGGGAATTGCATTTTTACTGGTTTTTGTCGCTCACGCAAGCCAGTTTGTTAACACCCCGTATCAATTATCCGGCAAAGAAGGTCTATTTTTATTTTTTGTTCTCTCAGGATATCTTGTAACCAAAAGCTTGGTCTATTCCATGGAACACTATGCCGACAAACCGCTCGTTATCATTAATTATGTTACCCGACGAGTTTTTCGGATATACCCTATGTATATAGTCGCCCTCCTTTTCTTACCGGCAATAACGAAAAGCGGCAAACCACTTGAACTTATATGGAAGCACCTCTCGCTCCAAATTGGTCTCGAGCATTTCTGGAGCATCGCCGTTGAATTAAAATATTACGCCCTCCTTCCTTTTGTAGCGCTTCTCTTGTATGTACTGGTAAGGAAAAACAGACAGTTGTTCTTTGCTGTCCTCTGCCTTTTTTTCCTTATCTATGGCTTTATGTACCAAAATATTTCGGCCGCTGTCGCACCAAGACAACTCACCAACGAATTGAGCATTTGGCTTTATTTACCGGCATTTATCATGGGTTCAGCGACAAGCTTTGTGCCGCAGCTTAAAGGGCGATGGCGTCGCATGATCGAGACATATCATATGGAACTATTCTTTACCCTCCTGTTCCTGTTTCTCCTGTCTTCACTATTGAGCTACGATGTATTTATGTTTGGAGATTATACATTGAGCTACTATCTCTGGCTTATGCTTTACAGCGCATTCTGGTCTTTCATCATCTATATTCTTGTTCACCTTTCTAACCCGCTGACAAAAATCTTCGAAAACAGGTATTTACGGATAGTCGGTCGCGTCAGCTTCAGTGCCTATCTCTGGCATATGAGCATATTTCTTTGGTTTGATATCGCAGGCGAACATGGCATGATAATTCCCGCGCTTATAAAAATCCCGCTCGTCTTCACACTGACCATGCTTCTTGCGGCACTCACCTACCGATATATTGAAAAACCCTTTCTCAAAATCTCTCTACTTCAGACAAAACACCCATGATATGATGGGGGTAAATGAACAAGATGAAACGCCTCTTCGAACAATTTTCGGAACCGCTCTCTCTTTTTATAATTTTTTGGGCGACGCAGCTCCCCCTTCGGGACTTTGATATCTGGTTCCACATAAAAGCGGGTGAATATTTCGTCCAGCACGGATTAACATTCGTTGAACCGTTCTCGTTTGCCGCACAGGGACGCGAATGGATCGCGTTTGAATGGCTCTTCCAGATTATTGCCTATGAACTCTCGCGGATCGGACTCTGGATTATTCCGCCGTTTATCAGCCTATTTGTCGTTGCCATATCGTATATATATCTGCGGACGCTTAAAGACATATTCAAAGTACCGCTTATCATCCGACTCAGTACCCTCCTCCTTTTTATCGTCAACGGCTACGAATTTATGACCGCACGTCCTTATATGGCGGCATATACCCTTTTATTTTTGGAACTTTCTCTTATCTTATATAGAATTTTCAAAGGAAAACGCTGGATATTGTATTTTCCGCTTCTGGTCCTCGTTTGGAACAATATTCATTCAACCGCGTTTCTCTCGTGGGGCATGCTCGCTTCGTATGCCGTGATAGCCGGCTTCCAGTATCTCGTGACAAAAAACAAAACGTATCTCTCTATTATCAGGGATTTTGTTCTTGCCGGCGTCATTTGTGCCGTTGTGACAATCCTGCCGCCAATGGGTATACGCGATTACCGGCTGCTCTGGTCGTTCTTCCTCGACAGAAAATTCCTCGCTGATTTTATTCAGGAATGGGCACCGCCCTTTGATAATTTCCTCATGGGATTCATTATCTATACAGGCTTTGTCGGTCTGTCCACTCTCGGCGCCGTGTGGATATCCATAAAGAACCGGCGATGGATAGAAAACCTGTGGACCGTCCCTTTCCTTATCACAGCATTTGTGGGCTTCAGCGCAACCAGAAACGTTTTTTTAGGCCTCTACAGCAGCATGTTTCTTTTGGGCTGGGTGATCCCGCAGCTTGTCGCGCGTACCCCGTCACGGATAAAAAAAACCCTCTGGGGAATCCTTTTCATTCTTCTTATTTCTTCTCAACTGTTCCTGTATACCCTCAAACACCAGAGCGTGAACGGCCAACGGCTGTACTATCCAATCGACGCGGCTGCATTCGCAAAACAGTATCTGACCGGCCGGATGTTTAATGAATATACCTATGGCGGATATATGCTCTACAGCGTATACCCGAAGCTGCAAATTTTTCTGGACGGACGCGCGGAGGTCTATCATCTTCACGAAATGCGCGACTACCTGCAGCTTTCCGCACACAAATATCTTCCAGATCCACAATACAGACGGTTTTTAAATACCTTCTGGGACAAATATGCATTCGACTTTGTTATTATTGGTGTTCAAAAACACGTCGTCATGCGAAGAATCGGCAGCCTTTTGAGTACCGATCCGAACTGGGCACTCGTATTCTGGGATGATGACAGTGAGATATTTGTCCGAAGGAACGGGAAAAATGACGGGGTTATTAAAGAATTTGAAACAAAAGCAGCTACACCCTATCTTCGCGATCCGTTCCCTTCTGACAAAGTCGATCAGGCACAATTTGAATACGAGCGCATGGATGGTATTGCCAAATCAGCCCGTACAAGCAATGCTCTGGGATATATTTATGAACTTGAGGGCAATCTGGATCAGGCGAAAAGTCGTTTTGTGGAAGCAACGACAGAAGATCCGACCTTCGAATCTCCCTATATGAATCTTGGCGAAATTGCAGCACATGACGGAAACATTCCCGCCGCTATTTCTCTCTACCAAAAAGCGCTTTCCCTCGCTCCGGATCGCGGGCTTATTTATATCCGGCTCGGGCAACTCACACTTGAGATGTCACCGGATAAACGTGATGAAGTACGTGCGCTTTGGCAACGGGGAGTGAAAAATACCGTCGATACGGACGCAAAAACGCAACTCACTAAACTCCTTTCGCACCTGTAGCCCGATGGGATGATCGCTTGTCCTGTCCCGTTTTTCATCATATAGTCATAAGAAGAATGCCGTTACATCCGAGCCATAAAAATTCGCGCATCAGGTTGTTTTTATACAGTTTCCTCATTCTGTTTCTGGAACTTTCCCTTATCCGGTTTATCCCTGCCAACATCAGATTCATCGGATATTTCTCCAACATTATCCTTTTGGCCACATTTTTAGGCATGGGGTGCGGCATGCTGCTGGCAGGACGCCGGTATCGTTTTCAAACATTTTTTCCGTATATTCTGCTTTGTCTTCTCGTCATCGTCGTTGTTTTTAAACTGGAAGTTACCGTTTCATCACCGGACGCCGTTTTTTTTACTGCAGTCTCGGATACATTCGTACGTGTTGAACCGCAATATATCCTGCCGCTTGTTTTCCTTCTCGTTGCTTTAGTAAATATTCCGCTATCCCTAGGATTAGGACAACTTTTTGCAACGATTCCTCCTCTTGAGGCATACACCTTTGATATTCTCGGAAGTCTGAGCGGAATTGTCCTTTTCACCGCTCTTTCGTTTCTCTCTGTTTCAGCCATCATCTGGTTTCTTCTTATTATTACCGTCTATAGCTATCTCACGTTTCATAAATCAACTGGATTCGCCATAGGAATCGCTGCATGTATCGGGTGTCTTGCCCTTGTCCTGTTTACCGAAAAGGGGGCGGTATGGAGCCCGTATTATAAAATCACCGTAACCAACGTCGGGGCGGACGCATCGCTCAATCCAACGTACGCCGTCGAGGTCAACAATATCCCGAACCAGTATATAAGTCGTTACAGTACGCGGGAACCGTTCTACTACGTACCGTATCAGCTGTTTCCCTCACAAACATTTAAAAAAATATTAATTATCGGCGCCGGTACGGGAGCCGATACGGCAACGGCGTTGGGGCTGGATCCGGATGTGCAAAAAATAGACGCCGTCGAAATTGATCCCGCTATGGTAAAACTCGGTAAAACGCTGAATCCTGATAAGCCCTTTGACGACCCGCGCGTCAGCGTGCACATTGATGACGGCAGAAGTTTTCTGCAAAATTCCAACGAGCACTACGATCTTATTGTCTATGCGCTGACAGATTCACTGGCTCTCACAGCCAAAAGCTCGAACATCCGCTTGGAAAGTTTTATTTTTACCACCGACGCGTTCCGCCTCGTAAAAAATCATCTCACCGGACATGGCCTGTTTGCACTCTACAATTACTATCGTGAAGACTGGCTGATCGATAAAATAGCCGCGATGACCACGCAGGTTTTCGGCAACCCGCCCGTTGTTATGCGCTATGGCGGCCCCAAAAACGCCGCCGTCATCATGACCGGTCCGAAAACGCAGGAACTCGGAAGAGAATTTCCCCGATACACGCCGAAGTCGAACATCCCGCCCGCAAGCGACAACTGGCCGTTTTTATACCTCAAACAACCCTCGATCCCGCCGCTGTACAGTTCATTCATCGCGCTTCTGGCTGTCTCATCAATCGCCATGGTCACCATAAGCAATTGGGGCAAAAAACATCTGAGATTTGATCTCCGGTTCTTCTGTTTTGGCGCTGGCTTCCTGCTTTTGGAAACCAAAAGTCTTGCGACGTTCGCACTCTTTTTCGGGTCAACGTGGCTCGTCAATGCGCTTGTTATCTCGACGCTTCTTGTATTTGTTTTGCTCGCAAACCTCCTTAATTCCCGCTATAAAATCACCCGTATTGCCCTCTTCTATGGACTTTTATTCATCATGCTTGCCTTCCAATGGTTCGTCCCGCCGTCGTGGTTCATACAACTTGCCTTTTGGCCCAGACTCATTGCCGCAAGCTCTTTCTATTTTTGCCCGATATTCTTCGCAAATGTTATTTTTTCTCAACTCTTCAAAACCTCTGACCATCCGCAAATTGCCTTCGGCATAAATCTTTTGGGATCCCTTACAGGAGGATTTCTGGAATACCTGTCGCTTGCGGTAGGCTATCAGGCGCTCACGGGACTTGTGATTCTATTTTACGTCATCGCTCTGGTGCAACCAAAAAGATCAATTCAAACATAAAATGCACAGGTATAAACCCGATTAACAAAAATGCTTTTCACTTCCCTTTGTACGAAGTTATGTCAAAAAGCGCAAGCGAGTCTGTTGAATATTTCATCGGAACTTTAAGCAGACGAAGCGTCGCGCGCTGGGTAAAATAGTCTCCCTGATAGGGATATTCGTCTCTATGAAGAACAATCGCATCGATACCGTTTGAAGCCAGCCAAGAAACAGATTCCGAGGTCAGCGGAGCCGTTGAAAGCTCATCGGCGACTTCATAATAGGTCAGTGGCATAAATGCCGTATATCCGTTAAAAAGCGCTTTTCCGTGCAAGCTGGAAGCCCAAAACATATAGTGCGCATCGAGATACTCGGCGCGGGCTCCCGACGACCCTGCGGGCAGTTTGTTGCCGATCGGAAGGTCAAGAAGTACGTGAATCGCGGCATCATTCTTTACCTTGTTATAGAACTGTACCGTACTTTGCCCAATAGTCATAAATGTCATCGGACTATTCCAATAATCCAGAAGAATTGCAACAACAACAAGCGCCCCCACCGCCCACGCTTTTTTCACCCGCTTGTTGTTTACGAGCACTTCAACCGTTTCCCCGACAATAAGCGCCAAAAAGAAAAATACAAATACAGCCCAGCGTGCCGTGACACGCGTAAAGCTTAGTATCGGATCAATCCGCTCAAAAAAATTATATATGTTTGGGATCGAAACGGTAGATGTGAAGCGAATGACCGGTCCGAAGGAAAGGAGGAAACTCAAGACAAGAAGGATCGTCTCAACAATCCAGATCGACCGGTATTTTTTTGACTGACGGACGATTGAAAAACTCAAAAGAAACAGGATGAGTGGCACAATTCCCCAAAAAAGATTTTCCTCCGAAGCGTTGCCTTTGTGGACCAAATTCGGATATTTACTTGCAACGGTTTGGCGGACCTGACCGTAAATCACATTGTTCGGAGCCGTAAAGAGCCAATCCGTCGGCCATGCCGCAAACACGGTATAAAACAGCTGTTCCTGCTGACTATTCTCTTTATATCCGTTCAGCAAAGGAGTATAGAGCTTCCACGTTCCGAAGCTTACCAGACCCAGAAGGATGACACCCGCAATGAGTCCCCTGTTTATATATGGCAGGATTGCGCTACGGCGCTGATATAGACGGATCACAATGTAAATAGGAAGGACAACCGTCAAAAACGCGGCGTAATACCACGAGCACAATATCTGGAACGTAATAAACAAAAATACTAAAAACACGCGTTTTGCCGTCGGCTTTTCAAACGATTTTTCAATAAACAGAATTATAAGAGGAATAAACCCGAGTGTAACGAGATTGAGATGATCCGGAAACCGCGCAAAGACAAAGGGGTTCAGAACATACACAATCGAAGATACGATAGCCGCCCACACGTTATGCGTGACATGCAAAGCCAGAAGATACATCGCCCAAAAGGAAAATATAAGAACCGCTATGGCCGTAACGCTATACATAAGGTTGACGTTGCCGCTTAACAGATAGATCGGCACTGCAATAACGGCCTGAACGATGAAATGTTCGTTTAATAAAAGTGCGTCGGGATACCCGTACAGCATCGGCAGATTTGTAATAGACTTCCAGTTACCGGTTTTTACAACATCAGCGTAATGTTTGAGGATAAACTGCGTCTGAAATGCATCGTTATGGATGAGTGACAACGGCTCGCCGATATGAAGTATAAAGCTATAAAGGAAAATGCCGACGATGAGAAGTGAAATTCCTATTCCCCGCCAAAAATATAAACCTCGCATAATAAACTATTGCGCTCGCGGCGCGTGCATTTTGCCAGCACCGTCACGCGCAGGATCTTCACAAACTTGCTTTGGCTCGTAACAAAATTATTTTGATCCGCTGCTCGCAATAATCCATCCGCCAATGTTACATGGTTGTGTTAAGCTCGGGAAGCGATCTGCAATAATTTTGTTCCTCGCCACGCGAACCGCATTTAGTTTCACAAAAGACTCAAGCCTTCTTGACGGATGCGCACAAAATGCACACGCCAAAGGGCGCACGTATTTAATTCACGTGGACATACGTGCCGGAAATCCAACCAACCAATGATTGATACGTCACGTGGTACCAGCCTGATTGCACGTTATCATAGGGCACACTCGTACCATCTGGTATCTGTCCCAAAAGCGTGCCGGAACTCGACGGTTGATCACGAAGGTTTACATAGCCGACACTGGATACTACGGTTAATGTTCCCGACGCGGGCACAGGAGTCGGCGTTGGAGTTACGAGTGGCGTCGGAGTGGGCGTTGGCGTATCAACCGGCGTTGGGGTCGGTGTAATAACGGGCGTTGGCGTAGGTGTCGCAGTTGTTGTGGGTGTCGGCGTCAAAGTAAGCCCGGGTGTAGGTGTCAAAGTCGGCGTGGTTTGAGCCCCGAGAACCACAGGCGTCGGCGTTGGCGTCATCGTAATACCAAGCCCCTGCCCCACCACGCGGCGCGGATTATTGACCGCAAGCGCGACCCAGTTATACGTCAAATCCCTTGGAACCGGTGAATCAAGCATGATGCTGAATCCGTTCGTTGTAATATTGGTTACTGCGGCTTTAACTCCGTCAGCGAGGAACGAGCTGTCTGAGGCCTGCGGAATCACGAGCGATATGGTTACAATCGGCGGATTGTCATAGGCTTTGTCAAACGGCACGTCGACCGACATAACGGAACTTGGTATGACGGCTATCCCAGCCGTATCGCTGTTAACTGTTACCTTTCCCTGAAAAATCGCATTGCCTTTAACGACAATATCGTTAAAGAACGTCGCAATCGCATGGAAGAATGATGTACCGACGAATGTGCTTGATCCGGAAGCGGTGAGATCGCCGTCAATCGCAAGTCCCTGAACACCCAGCACATTCGCGTTATTAGTGAGGGTTGCAGAACCGGTTGATTGCGTCGAAAGAGCGAGAGTCGACAAGGTGTTTGAAATAATATTTTGCGCCAGAATATCCAATCCCTGAATTTGATTTGCTTTAATGCCGTCCGCCGTAAGCGTGCCTTTAAGTATCGCATTGCCGGAACTGTCGACGCTAAAGAGTGGAGCACCGGATGAATCTGCAAGAACCATCTGACCGTCTTTCACTGAGAGATTCACTCCACCGGCTGAAACTTGAAGCGCTGTCAGATCCGCTTCATTGCCAACCACCTTCTGGACCTCCAGTCCTCCGACTTTGAGATTGGCAAATGCTCCCTGACCCGCGGCAAATGTATTATCCCAGACCCTTCCGCTGGTATCGGTCAGCGCATAATCGCCGACTTGCGACCCGTCAGGCGCAGTACTCCCTTGTTGCGTCACGTTCACGTCCGCAATCGACGGAGGCGGCGGGCTCCCCGGATCAAACCAGCCGGGCTGAATAAGGGCGACAATCGTATTTTGTGCAGGTCTATTCCAATAGAACCACGATGGTTTCCCGCCAAGAGGCGTGCCGTTATACGGCTCCAGTGCGTACCCGATGATACGGCCGGCCCGTGTCGCTTTCATCGCAGTTCCCTTCGTTGACGATGTCGTGAGAGGATCTCCCAGTGCAATATTGCCGTTTTCTGTTGAAACCTTCGTATACACGTGGCCTAACATACCGACATCAGTCCAATGCGGATCCGTTGCACGATTTATACCATCTTCATCTGAATCATTGTTGCCTCCCGTACCGCTTATTGTAATAACACCGACACTTTGTGCGTCATAGGTTTTTGTCGAACGTTTTACTGAATCACTTTGACTGGAACTAAACACCATAACGTCACCCGGCTCAGATGTGTCTTCCTGTTGCAGATACTCGGAATAATCGCCGTTAACGCCGCTGGCATTGACACGGTAATTGTTACCCCCTGCACGCCACCACAAACGACCGTTTGTGCCGCCTGACGTACCGGAAAATCCGACAACAAATTGTCCGTCGGTATCCATAACGGACGATCCGGTGCCGGAGAAAGCTTTAAAAATAACTTTGGTGTTATTGGCGCCGTTGCCGATAAAGATACGGGTAGCCAAGCCGTTGTTGGTTTGAGACGAACTGCCGATATTGATGGTTTGCGGGTTATTTGTTTGGCTGCCGCCGGAGTACCCGATATTAATGGTTGCAGCCGCAGTTTGTGCTCCGGTACCGATATTTATAGTAGTTCCGCCAGTGCCCGTCCCGATGCTCACTATTTTCCCGGCGGTGCTACCGTTTCCAATATTTACGGCACCGGACGTACCGGCATCAATCGACAACGCCTGTGTTGCTGTGGTTGTAATATCCGTTCCGATCGTACCGTTGAAGAGAATACCGGCGGTCATGGTACCGGCAGATTGGCTGATTTTTAAACCAGTTGCCATCGTGCCAGCACCAGATTGAGTAATTCCTATACCAGTCGTCATTGCTCCACCACCGGACTGATTAAGATTAATACCGTTTGCAATAGTATTAGCAGTATTTGTTCCGTTTAAGTCTAAAATATCAACAGAAGCAGTGCTCGCATTGTCTGTTTGATTGATAATGGCAGCTGTCGCAGCAGTCGTTGTATTCGTGGTTGAATTAATCGTCAAACCGGTTACGGATGCAGCTGTTGGCGAAATAACGTTATTACTCGCAACACCAGCTCCATTGCCTGTCGGCACCTGAACCAGACAAAGCGTACCACCCGTCGTACAATTCGCTCCGGTTGCGCCGGTTGGACCTGTAATACCGGTTGCGCCGGTTGGACCTGTAATACCCGTTGCGCCGGTTGGACCTGTAATACCGGTTGCGCCGGTAGCACCGGTGGGACCGGTGACTGCTGCACCGACACTTCCTGTTCCACCTGTTGAACCGGTCGGGCCGGTCACACCAACAATACCAGTTCCGCCGGTTGCTCCGGTTGGACCATTGGTTTGACCGGTTGGACCGGTGGCACCGGTAGGACCATTGGCTCCTGTTCCACCAGTCGCGCCGGTATAGCCGGTGGGACCGATAACACCAGTAGATCCTGTTGCGCCAGTCCAACCTGTTGGACCCGTGACTCCTGTTCCTCCTGTTGCACCGGTATAACCGGTTGGACCGGTTACTCCTGTAGCACCTGTTGGACCGGTAACTCCTGTTCCTCCGGTTGCACCGGTATAACCTGTTGGACCTGTGACTCCTGTTCCACCCGTTGCACCGGTATATCCCGTGGGACCGGTAACTCCTGTTCCTCCGGTTGCACCGGTATAACCTGTTGGACCGGTAACACCCGTAGATCCGGTTGCACCGGTGTAGCCGGTGGGACCGGTGAAACCAGTGGAACCCGTTGCGCCGGTATGGCCAGTGGGACCGGTCACACCTGTAGCACCAGTAGGACCAGTAACACCAGTTCCCCCTGTTGCCCCCGTATATCCGGTGGGACCGGTAACGCCGGTAGATCCGGTTGCACCAGTATAACCCGTTGGACCATTGGCTCCTGTCGCTCCTGTGGCGCCGGTATAGCCGGTGGGACCGGTAACGCCTGTTCCTCCGGTTGCTCCTGTATAGCCCGTTGGACCATTGGCTCCTGTTGCTCCTGTGGCGCCGGTATAGCCGGTGGGACCGGTAACGCCTGTAGCACCTGTTGGACCTGTGACTCCTGTTCCACCCGTTGCACCGGTATATCCCGTGGGACCGGTAACTCCTGTTCCTCCGGTTGCACCGGTATAACCTGTTGGACCGGTAACTCCTGTTCCTCCGGTTGCACCGGTATAACCTGTTGGACCATTGGCTCCTGTTGCTCCTGTTGCGCCGGTATAGCCGGTGGGACCGGTAACACCTGTTGATCCCGTGGCACCGGTATACCCCGTTGGGCCCGTAACACCCGTAGCACCTGTTGGACCCGTAACTCCTGTTCCACCCGTTGCACCGGTATATCCCGTGGGACCGGTAACACCTGTTCCACCAGTAGCTCCGGTAAACCCAGTGGGACCATTGGCACCTGTGGCACCTGTCGCTCCCGTATAACCTGTTGGACCCGTAACACCTGTTCCGCCGGTTGCACCCGTATAACCTGTTGGACCGGTGACTCCTGTAGCGCCGGTGGAACCCGTCATTCCGGTAGCTCCTGTCGGACCAGTCACGCCTGTGCCACCGGTTGAACCCGTTGAACCTGTAGAACCAGTGGGGCCTGTGACGCCTGTGCCACCGGTTGAACCCGTTGAACCTGTAGAACCAGTGGGGCCTGTGACGCCTGTGCCACCGGTTGAACCCGTTGAACCTGTAGGACCGTTTGCGCCCGTTGTTCCTGTTGCTCCTGTTGTACCTGTCCCGCCCGTTGGACCCATACCACCGCCGCCAACTGTTCCAGTGCCACCAGTAGCACCAGTTGGACCGTTGATTCCGGTTGTTCCGGTGGGACCCGTAACACCAGTACCACCTGTTGCCCCGGTATATCCGGTTGGACCATTAGATCCTGTTGCACCTGTAGCTCCCGTATAGCCTGTTGGGCCGGTAACACCTGTTCCACCCGTTGAACCGGTATAGCCTGTTGGGCCGGTGACGCCAGTACTTCCTGTTGCACCGGTATAGCCTGTTGGGCCGTTGGCACCAGTAGCGCCCGTAGATCCGGTCGAACCAGTGGAACCCGTACTTCCGGTTGGACCAGTTACACCTGTCCCTCCTGTTGCGCCGGTATAGCCTGTTGGACCAGTAACGCCGGTACTTCCGGTTGAACCGGTATACCCTGTTGGACCATTGGCTCCTGTTGAACCGGTTGAACCTGTTGAGCCAGTAGAACCTGTTGGACCAGTAACGCCGGTACTTCCGGTTGAACCGGTATACCCTGTTGGACCATTGGCTCCTGTTGAACCGGTTGAACCTGTTGAGCCAGTAGAACCTGTTGGACCAGTAACGCCGGTACTTCCGGTTGAACCGGTATACCCTGTTGGACCATTGGCTCCTGTTGAACCGGTTGAACCTGTTGAGCCAGTAGAACCTGTTGGACCAGTAACGCCGGTACTTCCGGTTGAACCGGTAGTTCCCGTAGGACCAGTGACTCCCGTTCCTCCCGTTGCACCTGTATAGCCTGTTGGACCATTACCTCCTGTTGCACCTGTTGAACCGGTAGTTCCCGTAGGACCAGTGACTCCCGTTCCACCAGTTGCTCCAGTAGTTCCGGTAGGACCCGTAACACCAGTTCCTCCGGTTGAACCAGTAAATCCAGTGGGACCATTTGATCCACTTGCGCCGGTAGAACCCGTTGAACCTGTACTCCCCGTGGGGCCATTTACTCCTGTTCCGCCGGTAGCTCCGGTTGATCCAGTCGGACCAACGGCGCCAGTACTTCCTGTTGCACCTGTTGTTCCTGTTGCTCCCGTCGGACCCATACCGCCACCGCCGGCGACACCTGTTCCTCCTGTTGCGCCGGTTGGACCAAGCGTTCCCGTAGTTCCTGTAGTTCCTGTAGGACCTTGGACACCCGAACCTCCTGTTGCACCTGTATATCCTGTTGGACCATTGCTTCCTGTAGCGCCCGTTGAACCGGTAGAACCGGTTGTTCCAGTAGGACCAGCGACACCCGTTGCGCCTGTAGATCCGGTTGTTCCCGTTGGGCCGGTAACTCCGGTTCCGCCGGTTGAACCGGTAGGACCGGCAATACCCGTTGTGCCTGTAGAGCCAGTTGAACCCGTTGGACCAGCGGCGCCAGTACTTCCCGTTGAACCGGTCGAACCGGTTGACCCCGTACTTCCGGTAGGACCAATAAAACCAGTTCCACCGGTAGCTCCGGTTGTTCCAGTAGGACCAGCGACTCCCGTTGACCCTGTTGAACCGGTAAATCCAGTCGGACCATTTCCTCCTGTAGCACCGGTGGCACCGGTAGTTCCGGTCGGACCGGCTTCTCCCGTTCCTCCCGTTGAACCAGTCGAACCAGTAGGACCCGTAACACCAGTTCCCCCTGTTGCACCAGTAAATCCAGTGGGACCATTCGCACCCGTTGCACCTGTAGAGCCGGTTGTACCCGTTGATCCGGTCGGCCCTGCAACACCGGTAGCTCCGGTAGTTCCCGTTCCTCCTGTGGGGCCAACTGCACCAGTACCTCCTGTCGCACCGGTTGTACCCGTTGCGCCGGTGGGACCTGCTCCACCACCACCAGCAATTCCTGTGCCGCCGGTAGCTCCGGTGGGACCCAAAGTTCCTGTTGTTCCCGTTGTTCCGGTAGGACCTGATTCACCAACTAAACCCGTTCCTCCTGTTGATCCTGTAGGACCATTTGTTCCTGTAGCTCCGGTCGCGCCAGTCGGACCATTTCCTCCTGTTGCACCTGTCGGTCCTGTTACACCAGTGGCACCGGTAGAACCAGTGCTGCCCGTTGGACCATTGGCTCCTGTTGAACCTGTCGTTCCAGTTGGCCCCGGCAAGCCCGTTGCGCCCGTTGTACCTGTCGCGCCCGTTGTACCTGTCGCGCCGGTGGGACCTGCTCCACCACCACCAGCAATTCCTGTACCGCCGGTAGCTCCGGTGGGGCCCAATATACCTGTAGTTCCTGTCGTTCCGGTAGGACCATTCGTTCCTGTTCCCCCTGTCGGACCATTGGCGCCGGTTGCTCCAGTAGAGCCGGATGGACCGGTGACACCAGTACTTCCTGTCGCTCCGGTAAAGCCTGTTGGACCATTAAAACCAGTTGCGCCGGTACTACCCGTCGGACCGGTAACACCCGCTACACCCGTAGAACCCGTAGCTCCCGTAGAGCCGGTCGGACCGGTAACACCAACACTCCCTGTTCCTCCGGTTGAACCAGTCGGACCATTTACTCCTGTGGCACCCGTGGAACCCGTAGGCCCAGAAGATCCTACTACTCCCGTTGCTCCGGTTTGTCCGGTCGGACCGGTCGTCCCGCCGCCGGTTGCTCCTGTCGGTCCCGTTCCACCATTTCCTGCAGGTCCGGCAGGACCCACGTCACCCGATGGCCCAGCCGATCCAGCGGGACCCGAAGGCCCCATCTCACCAGTTGCTCCAAATGTACCGCTTCCAACGCCAAACGGCACATTGGTCAGTCTAAGTTGTGTGATGCCATTGTTTTGTATAATTTCCAATTGAGGACTCAAGCTTTCTATATTAGTAATACTGCCGGCAAGCGGCGTTGCCTCCTGAAACAACCGTATGACACCCTCATCTTCATATCGCCGAGCGATGACTGACGACGTAATAGAACTCACGGTTGGTTTTGTCGTATCACTTCCTACAACGGTGTTAAACCCGCCGGTTACGGTTGTCTGGGCGCCCAAAACATTCTGTTCCCCTTCGCCCCGAGTTGAATACAGAAGCTTTAATAGCTCCCGCATGACAAGCAGCGACGTCGTGTCAGGCGACACCAAGCTCGGTTGTACTACCAAGTCCGTAAGCTCTCCCCGAGGGCTGAATTGTCCGTTTACCTGTTTTTTATCCGCAAATGCTAAAAATTCAAAATCCCCGACCAGACGTCCTTCACGTATCGAAGCGTCATGGAATTTTACCGGCAAAATTGAATCATCAGGCAACCGGATACCGGTAATCATCCGGTCAACGATACTTACCGTTTCCTTCGCGCCCTTCTTTGTGAAAAAAAGATCCGTGGTGCCGTTATTTTCCGATATGTCACCGTAATCTCCATTGGGGTATTGCAACTGAACATCACCGACAAACTGGTCGTTTACGAGGTCCGCCTGAGTTATAATCGCATACGAAAACGATCCGTCGCTTCGCAGTACCGACATAAGAAACGGTCCTTGGTACGAACTTGCCTCAAGGATAGGTTTGTCGATTTTTGTCACTTCAACAACATCTCCGGCCTTTGTTTGCGGTATTGCGGCACCGCTCATCGCTGTCAGCAATGATCCCGCCCCCTGACTTACGGATATCCCGAACCCTCCCACAATGAGAACAAGCAGTGCAATAAACACTGGAGTAAACCCGCGATCGGCTGTAAATTGATATACCCTCTTCATACGTAAGCACCCGTACAAACTGTGAAACTCTTTAGTACAAATTGGTAAATACTTGTAAAACTCTGGACTTTTTGAGGCCAAAAATGAGCCCCATGTAAAACGCGAAAATCCCGACGGGGCGGGACGTAGGATTTTGGATGTGTAAATCCGTTTATCATGAAGTGTCCTCCGGCTTTTTTGCTTTCGATGCTCCCTTCAAACGTTTCTTGGTTGCCGCCTGATGCATCGCTCTTCCCACACGCGTTTCATGAGGAATATCAGTGGCATCCGAAACCACTACGGCTTCTCCCACCTGTACCTTCGTCCTGTGACTTAACAAAAAGACAGAGACGATAAATATGCTCAAAACCAGTACGGAGAAAATCATGATATTTGCGGCGTTTGTACTCTGAAGTATTTTTGTTACCGGCGCATAGATTGCTATCGCCCAGCCGGTATCAGTATTGATCGCATCGTAGGAAATAAGCGTTGTAGTGCCCTCAGTATTACTGCCCTCTGTCAATCCGGTATTACCGGCAAGACCCAAACGTATGGTATCAGAGGAATCAACGACAGAACCCACCTGTTGAAAATCCGGAAATATTACACGCTTCCCTGCTTTGTCGACGACAACGAAATATTCGCCGGTTGAAGTCGAGGCAATCTGCTGAAGCTTATTGCCCAAGGTTGCAAGATCAAGCGATCCTGCGATAACACCGATTACTTCATTTTTACCGTTTAAAACGGGCACCGCTATAACGACGGACTTTTGCATTGAATCCGTGGCACCGTCATAGACCGTTGATGTTACCGTATTTTTTGTCGTTGTCGCCTGTATAAAATAATCAGTTTGCGCGTACGAGGATTGTTCCCCGTCCGCATAGGGATAGAGCGTAAGCGGAGCTCCGTCACTGCCTAATATCAATACGCGGCGGAATAACGTATTGCCTTCAAACAATGCCCGCGCGAGCGATTGAAGGTCATCCTTTTTTCCGCTGTCCAGCGCGCTTACGAGCAATGGATTTGTTGCAGCAGAAGACAAAGATGTTTTTGAGGACATAATTGTCGATTCAACGAGAGACTTTCCGTACGCAACCTTGTTATTCAGTTCCTGACCCGCATACTGCATAACGTTCGTCTGCATAATGCGCAACACCCCGACAACCAAAACGTAGAGGACAAGTAATGTTCCGAATGCTCCGAAAATAAAGGCCCGATCGTGCTTATGGGTAAATGTCAACGACTGCCAAACCGGTACAAAAAGCGACAACATGGCGGTAATAAGAATAAAAAGCGACCGGCCCCACGCGAGTGACATGGCATACTGCATGGATACAGCGATAAGAAGTATGCTCACCCCTATCATGCCGATCCAAAACACGCGGCGATCCCGCATATACCCCAGCCAGACCATCGTAGCCACCCCGAGAATGAGAAACACCCAAACATACGAAAGCGCAGCCGTCGGAAGCGGTAAATACGACATAAAGGGCAGAAGCGTCGAATGCTGTGGTGCAAATACCGCAACAGAAGGCAAAAGCGCCAAAAGGCCGACAACATAGATTGCAAATCCGGCAATCCCGCCGATTCCCGTAAAAAACGTCAAAATCAGCGTGGCCATAAGAACCCCGAATACGACAACTCCCTCCCAATTGGCCATCTCAACCAGAATAACTACATAGAAGGCGTATGCAAACACTAAAGCCCAGTGAAATACGGTATGCCAGATACTTAACTTCCGGCTTACGATGTCGGTTAACAGTATCCCGAATCCTCCCGCAATGAGAGTCATTCGAATAGCCGGCAAAATCGCGGCAAACTGTTGAAAAGAATACTCTTCATTCACCCGCGAAAATAAAAACATGGCAAGCCCCAGCACAATGGATCCGATACCGACGAACCAGTCGAAAAGACTGGGCACATCAACCCGATTATGGGAACTGGTCACATAATTGGGCGATATGATGGTTTGGCGCGGAGGTTCTATAACACCTGTCGGCAGCGCCTGAGTAAAACCCGGCACCGGCTGGATGGGTAATCCATATTCCCGTGGCACCGTTAATTTCCCTTCTTTCGTCAAAAGTAACCGATCAAGCTCTGACTGGGGTATGCGAAATCTCCCTCTCCCCACGCGTACTCCTTTAATCCGTTTTTCCTTAAGAAACGTATAAATGCTATTGGTGGAATAGCCTAATATTTCTGCAACTTGTTTGACGGTGTATGTGGCAGCCATGGCAGGTTTAGTTTTTCAAGTTTTTACTAGTTTGTACAAAAATTCTGACCTCGTTATTACAAATAAGTACAAACTATATCTACTATGAAAAGCGTGAAATACGCTGTCAAGAGGTAGAATGCCAAAGGGAATAATCTTATCAAAATCTTATCAAATGTAATATATCTCCCTATAAAATTACCCTAAAAACAACAATTGCTCATTCATTGACAACGATGATAAGGTTATGATAAGAATGTGTTAGAGGAATAATTTCTAAATTGGAATAATTTTTCTATGCTACCACTTGCGTATACGGAATCGGTCGAACTCAAAGAGCAAATTCGTGAAATTGACCGGTTGCGACAACAAATTCTCTGTATTCCCCTGTCACCGGCCATGGAATGCAAATATCGCTGGGAGGCCAAAACAACGCGGATTTACAGCTCTCTTGCGCTTTCCCATACTCTCTTAAGCCGCGGGCAGGTGGCAAAAATTCTTGCCAGCCAGACAAAACACATCCCTACCGAATACCGTGATGCTTTAGCCTATAAGAAGGCGCTGGATTATATAGAAGAAACGTGGACTGCAAGCACAAAACCCGTTACATTTGCGACCGTCAGAACTTTAGCCGAAATTGCGCTTACCAGCCCCATTGATCTCATCGACCGCGCTTTTGAATCGGCGCAGCCCACTATCAAAACGCTTCTTGAATATTTGGAAAATCAGACGGATCACCCCATCATTCAGGCTGGAATTGCCTTATGTCTTCTTTCCAACAGCGCGACAATACCATCTGATCCCGGCGTTATCGCCAGACTTACTTCTTCTATGTTTTTGGCGAAATACGGCTACGATATCAGAGGACTTCTGACCGTAGAAAAACACTGGCTTTCCAATGAATCATCCTATACTCTCGCCATAGAAAGCTTTCAAAAACAGGGAAACCTGAACCACTGGCTGATGTTCTACGTTCAGGCCATGAAAGACAACCTGCAGGAACGATTTAATGATATTGCGGATTCTAAAATCCATCCTGACTTTCCGGCTAGGTTTTGGGAACTCAACGAGAGACAGAAAGCCGTATTGCAGCATCTAACGGACCCCACGACATCAATGACGAACAAAAAAGTCCAGCACCTTTTCGGCGTTTCCCAGATTACTGCATCACGCGATTTGGCGAAACTAAATACTCTGGGACTATTATTTCCACATGGGAAAGGGAGATCAATTTCCTACACGAGAGCGTAAACGAGTACATAAATTATACCGTTAATACGCTATATTTAGCAATTATTTACAAGTTCTTACAAGCTGGTACAAGACTCTTTACCACTGTGTCCGGATATGTACTATAAGTTATAAATAATCAGCCTGAATAGCCGTTATGAATTTTGAAGTTTTGTATAAAGAGCGAGATATTGTCTGGCACTTTTGTCCCATGAAAAATCCTCACGCATACCGGCAGTAACAAGCTTTTTCCAGATCGATGTATCGGCCCAAAGCGTACTTGTTCGCTCTATAGCCTGAGCAAGCGCATAACCGCTGTACGGCCCAAACACAATGCCGTTTATTCCGTCTTTCACGCTATCTGCAAGACCGCCCGTAGCCCTAACCACAGGCACCGTACCATAGCGCATGGCAATCATCTGTGTCAGCCCGCAAGGCTCAAATTTCGAAGGCACAAGAAGCGCATCAGAGCCCGCGTAAATTCGCCGCGCCAGTACCTCGTCAAACGCATGGATGAATGCGACTTTTTGAGGATGCTCTTTCGCGAGTTTTTTAAGGAGTGCAACCGACTTCGGCTCACCGGTACCCAAAAAAACAGCCTGCATAGAGAGTGTCGGCAATAATTTTTTCAGCGCCTCCAAAACGATGTCAATCCCCTTTTGGCGCGGCTCTATGCGCCCGACGAAGCCAAACACCGGTACCGCACTTTCCGGCAGCCCGACTTCTTTTTGCAACAATTTTGAAAGCTGCGGTTTTACAGTAAATATAGAAGAAGCGTCATACCGGTGTGGCAGCGCGGCATCGGTCAAAGGATTCCATAAACGCGTATCGATGCCGTTGAGAATTCCTGTAACCGATTCTCTTCGCCGCTTTAATACATCCCCCAGCGCATCATGATGCGATTCTTCTATAATTTCCTTGGCGTATGTCGGCGACACGGTTGTGATGTAATCGGCGTATTCCAAACCCTCACGAAAAAGACTCACTTTACCTTTCCTTTTTCCCTCTAATTGATGGAACTGGTTACGCGGGGCATTTACATAATCTGCGATATGTTCATCGACGACACCCTGATACAGGAGGTTGTGAATGGTGATGACAGTCTTCACCTGTTTAGACTGTATTGTCTCTTTTGCATGCAAAAGTTTATTCTGTTCACCGATGAGCATGGGTATAAGGGCTGTATGCCAGTCATGACAGTGTACGATGTCAATCTGTTTCGACAAATTGACACTATATGAATAAAATGTTGAAATAACACGGGAATAAAATGCAAACGTTTCCTCGACAGGCTTTGCGTGATAATCTTCAAGTTTTGGATGACGGAAAAGAAGAAGCGTTATATTTTTATGGTCCGATTGTTTCGAAAAAATAAACACCAATTCCCGTTTTCCGGCAAAGTCTACTGCCAGTTCGCCCACTCCTTTTGCCCCAGAAATGTCGATCGTCCTATAGAACGGAAGCGCTATCGTCACCTCCACCCCCAACCTAGCAAGGGCTATCGGCAATGATGAGCTGACATCCGCAAGCCCTCCGAGTTTAAAAACCCCTGCAAGTTCGCTTGTCACAAAAAGTACCTGCATGTTTACCATCATACACCATAAAAGACCGCCATACGTCATCCTAGAACCTTGGAACAACTTCTGCGATATATAATGAAGGAATACTAACTCTTTAACCGTTAAACCGACTAAATTTTCCGCTTTTGTCCGTGTAATTCTTCTGTAATCGGCCCGCCGAGACAGCCACAAGTAAAATGGCGCTTCCGAAAGATGACTGATAGACGATCGAAGAATATATTTGTCGAATTTGGCTACTTTAAACCGAAGTGTGAGCGGTATATCCCGTCGTTTTCTATCTTATGGGCAATAACATAGATAACATCCCCTCCCATACCGCAATAATCACGAAGAAATCCGATTTCTTTCTCACAGGGGTATGGGTATAACCAGACACTCTCCTGTACGTTATAAAAACCCAGTCGTCGAAGGGTGGTCCGGAAGATATTTCGAAGGGCTGCTTTGTGTCGTGCAACGTCGTAAATGACCATTCTCCATTTCCCGTCCCACCCGCGGGGTTTCGGAATCTCTAAATCCTCAAGCGTATACTTTAAAATCCATCGTTTTCCGCGAATAGTTAAAAGGTAAATACTCCCCTGTTGCTCGACGAGTTGCTGCCGTTTGAGTCTTTTTAATGTCCGTTTAATATAGTATGGATTGTACTGTGAAAGTGTCGTTACATCGACCGCTTGACCGGCACCGATGAGGGCCAAAATGTGACGAACTGGAGCATATTTAGTGTCAGTGGATGATTCTGTCGAAATTTTATCGATCAACGACTTTGCGATGCCGATAATTGTCTCATCACTGGGTAATTTTATGTCCGTAGAGAGGTCTTGTTGTTTATGCCGCCTTCGTGCCATAGAGCTTTAGATCAAACTGTTACATCATTGTATAGACATTCACAATCACTATCCATATATTGTCGAATTTTTTACCATTTGTCAAGATATCGAAACAGTGTTTTGGAGTATTTTGCTCCTTTGAACATACTTTTAGCTTATAGTAAGGTGCCATGACTCTTCTATAATCAAAATATTCACCAAGAAAATATACAAACCGATATACGTCGACGTTTCAGATAAAAACTGGGATACTTCTTTATGCGTTAATGAAGAAAATACAAGTATTTACAAAATAGTACAAGAATTAACAAAAAATACGGCCAAAATAGCCAAAAATTCCCCTAAGTTAACAAGCTCAGCGCCTTCGTATAACGGATCTAAATAACGGGCTATAACTAAATTGTTAAATTGAATATTTTACGTTTATTAACGTAAAAGCAATCAATGGAAATTTTTGACGACAGAATGGATTTTTTCGTAAACTATTTCGATTCCGCGGGTAGGGAAAGAAGTTTTGTGTAACACGCTTCGTGATCCAGTACCATTTTTTGCGCCGAAAAATGCTCTTCTATGTGCTTGCGGCATGCATCGCGACTAATCGTAGAAATTAGACCCATAGCCTCTATAATCCCCTCTACACCCTGTTTTTTGATAGTCCATGTGCCTTTACCGGACCTCTCAGCATCATCTTGGTCTATGATGAAGCCTGTAACGCCGTCCTTGACGATTTCAGGCACCGAGCCGCGGTTGTACGCAATAACCGGCGTACCGCATGCCATAGCCTCGATAAGCACCATTCCAAACGGTTCTTCCCACTCTATCGGGAACAAAAGCGCTTTGGCACCTCCATACAACCTGACTTTCTCTATATCATTCACCATACCCGGTTCTCCGATAAAGGGATTCGCAAGAAACGGTTTGATTTTGGTCTCAAAATACGGATCGCCCTCGTGACCGCCGAATTGCGTACCGATTTCAAGGCGCATATTGGTCGCAATTGCTGCAGCTATGGCGCTATGAAGACCTTTATCAGGAACCAGTCTGCCCATAAACAACACATAATCAGCTGCTTCTTTTTCAAACGTAAATGCGTTGAGATTGATACCGTGATAAATCGTCTCAATATAGTTAAGAGGCGGTAAAGACCGGCGGAATGCATTACTTATCGATATATAGCTGTGACCGGCAAACTTTTTCAATTCTTCAAATTCGAATGTTCCCTCCGGCGGCAACGGATCATGAAGCGTGTACACAACAGGCACATCCCTCACGATATCGTTCATATAATGGCCATAAAACAAGCTGGAATCGTGATAACAGTGCAAAATGTCGATTTCTTTGGCCTTTACCGCGGCAAACGCCCGCATAGTGCAATCAATCTCAAACTCGTGTTTGGCAAATTCTTCCTCAAGGAGTTTCCGCTTGTTTGCGTCCAGATTCCGGAATTTAAAGTATGGAAGCGGCTTCTGGATATGTGTTATGTCTGATGACACAATTTTTGCCTTTGTAGGCACGTCAGAGGTGCTATAAACCGTTACCTCATGGCCCCGATCGACAAGGCCGCTGGATAAATCCGTTAAAAGCTCACGCGGCGCGAAGATTTTATCCGAAAACAGGGCCGGCGAGGCGTAAATAGATGGGAACAGTAATCCGATTTTCATATCATCGCAGGTGAACAAGGCGAAGAAACCTCACAATTTAAGTATCGGGGGTCAGCAAGTGCGTGTCAAGAACGAAGGGTCACGTGATACAATAATCGTATGTTTACGACCCCCATCCCCCGCAATCCGAAATACGGCTGGATTCCTGATTTGCCGGATCAGCGGGATTTCCCCTACGCGCAGCTCGCGCGTGCAATTCCGTCGCTACCTGCCGCCATAGATTTACGGACTCAGTGTACGCCGGTTGAAAATCAGGGCCAGCTCGGATGCTGTACGGCCTGTGCACTGGTCGGAAACCTCGAGTTTATTAAAAAGATGAAACTCAAACAGACGATAAATTTCAGCCGGCTGTTTCTCTACTACAACGAACGGGTGCTCCGGCACACTCAAAACAGCGACAGCGGCTCGTCAATTCGCGATGGCATAAAAACGCTCGTCAAAACCGGTGATTGTCTGGAAAATTTATGGCCGTATGATATAACCAAATTTGCGGTCAAACCGCCACTGAAGGCCTACCAAGAGGCTCAGGGAATGGAAATTACGAAATACTACCGCTTAAGCGCTCAAAATGAAATGAAACACACGCTCAGCTTGGGATTCCCTTTTGTCTTCGGTTTTGCCGTCTATGAAAGCTTTGAGTCCCCGTCAGTGTCTTCAACCGGCATGGTTCCCATGCCCGCGCCCAATGAGCGGGTGGTCGGCGGCCACGCAGTCATGGCGGTGGGCTATGATGATACAAAGGGCTATTTTATCGTCCGAAACAGCTGGGGGAGCAATTGGGGCAGTAAAGGCTACTTTTTTATGCCCTACGGATATTTTACCAACAGCAAACTTTCTTCCGATTTCTGGACCATTCGGGCGATGGAATAAAAAAACACGGGTCCTGCCGGCAACCTTTCTACTCTCAATTTTTTTGTGTTAGAGCGTTCGGGAATGTATTTTGAAAGACCCGTTCGGTGTGCTCTTGGATGAATTATGCAGATTATTCCCATCTTCGCTAAGTGCGCGTTTGCGATATAGCTCTCCCAATAATACGTGCGCAAACGCGCAAGTTGTCTTTCAAAATACATTCCCCTCGCGCTCTTCACAAATCTTTATTAAGGAGCGAGCGCGCGAAACATACGCAGAGGACAAGAGCGATGTGTGCGAGCAAACAAAATTTTGTTCGGCTTCACTTTCTCTTTAGGGTAGCGTATCTGGTAAGGTATGAATTTGAAACTGAAGACGAATCTAAATTTTCGTTTGCGAAGAAACAGCGCACGAAATACTGGGTCAGAACCCACTAGCTCCCAAACGCGCTTGTCCGTATGTCGGCAAGTCTGGGACCCGCTTCGTCAACACACGCATTAAACATCTCGTTATTGGAGAATACTTCAAGAAACTTGAAATCATATGCGGGTTTATCTTGTGCTCTGAACGCGTCTAACGCCGGTTTGGCGACGATAAGCTCTTCATAATGTCGCCCGATGCCCTGCAACATCCGGTAATAGCCCTCAGCCCCAAGCGGCGAGAAATTAATATCAACCGTTGCCGGAAAATTTTTAAATCCGTTGTTAAACATGTCGTATTTATATCCCAAAACAAGCAGGTCCTTGGCTATTCCCCATTCGGGATGATCAACGCGTACGGCAGCTGCATCCGGCACGTCATGGACGTGATTGACGACCACAGCCTCTTCGTATGCCAGAGGAAATCCCGCCCGCCAATACCGGCATGAGAGATCCGATCCTTCCCCGCGCATATTAAAAACTTCCTGATCGTACCCGCCGACTGCCCAAAATACGTCTTTGTAGGTAGCCAAAAACCGCGAATACAACGCTTCAATAAACGTAGTGTTGTCTTTGATAAGCAACCTGTCTTCAATTCTCGGCCTGTCTTTCTGGCCGTTGTCAGGGCCGCCGCGCCACAAGACAGTGCCCCCAAGCGCTGCGGTTTTTGGATGATTCTGAAGCGAATTGACAGCGGAAAAAAACGTGCTTTTTTCGACCTCCATGTCGGAATCGCAAAAGATAAGTATGGGATTGGTTGCAGCTTTCGCACCAGAATTCTTATTGGCAGCAATACCGTGCTTTTCAGACTTCACATACACGATGCGCGTACCGAATTTTTTCGCAATCGCATTTTTGAGCGTATCATCCGGCGTACTGTCGGCAACGATAATTTCCAGCTCAAACGACGAGCCTAACCCATCAGAAAGAAGTATAAGGTCAAGCGATAACAACGTTTGATCTACCCGCTGAAACGCGGGCATCACACAAGAAGCTTTTATCATCTACTATTAGAGTAAACTACTAAAGAAGACTTAGCAATGCCCGCCCCATGCTATAGTAATTGCATGGGGGAAACTGGACCTGTCTACATTGGATCAAGTGACGCTGCCATTGCCCACCGCACTGCGCGCCGTCTCCCCATAAAAGAAACGATTCTGTTGCTTGGATTTCTTACTATTGCAGCTTTCATGAGCATGCGTAATACCGGGCTCAAAACGTCAGATGAACTCGTCCAAATGGCTGCAACAGCACAAGCCGAACAAGGAAATGAGAGCGATATGCAATATGTCCCTGAGTCCGTACAGGATGCAATCGTATTTTTAGATATGCGGACAGGCATCGAGTCAACTCCTCAAGGAGGCGGAGTGCAATCTGATTTTCAAGGAATGGGGTTAATCATAGAAGAGACTGACGACACCGTTTTAATTGTTACTGACAAGCATGTCGCTTATCCCGGAGCTCTGTGGGAGGACTTCGAAATACAAAGCGCCGGTGGGAAATTTAGCCCGATAGACTTTAATCCAAATATGGGCCTTCCCGGAGGCCCACCGATTGATAACAACCAGTGGTATATTCTTCCCGTCGGACTGCAACAATTAACGCCGAATATTACAGCCATTCCTATCCACAAACCACCAGACGTCGGACGCCTTACCAAACAGAACATAACCATAAGCCGGACGCCGATGTATCAGGGCCAAGACGTGGTTATGATCCAAGGCCCTACCGCTGTCGGACGCAAAATCTTTGCTCAATGTTCAACGGTACTAGGCACATCTATCAGTGAGTCGGGCGCTCCCGTCGTTGTGATCAATTACGCTACGACAAATTCTGCAAGCGGTGGAGTTGCCATCGATAAAAAAAGTGGAGATGTTGAGGCGCTTATTGAGGGATTCCCTACCATTCCCGTGCGAACTATCACAGAAACTACGCTGAACCCCTTCGTCCCGTCCCCTAGCCCCTAACCATTAATCCATTTTTCCGGTCGCTATAGGAGGGGCGCTTCTTACCAGACGTTTTCTTCATTTTTTCCGTCAAAAAGCCGGATAATTGGCAATAGTAATAAATATTGTGTCGGCCACAAAATATACGCAACCAGCGGAATACCTAAAAATTGTATCTGCTGATCCGGCCAATTAGAATATATCCACATGTGAAACGGGGCGTTGTAAAACTCGAAAAATACGATAACAACGGCGCTGGCCAAAAGGATAGAAATAAACGGCAATATATTGCCGCGCACCAAATCTCGTGTAAACGTCTCACGCTTAAGAAAATAACACGCATATTCCAAAAGAAAGAATAAACTCATCCATAAAAGAAAAAAGTACCAGATATTCACGGATACATCTCTGGGAACGCTGACCGCATACCACACAATCCCGTACAATTTCATAAAATGTTCATAATATACGATGCTAACGACCACACCGATTGCTCCGACTATCAGTTCGAGGTGAATGAGCCACCAAAATACGATCCTTTTACTTTTACTCGGCCTGCCCGGCCGGACCAAACGATCCCAGTGGCGTTTAAATAAACGATAATACACATAGAGAAGTAGTCCGTATAGAATATATCCAACAGGTGCAAAAACGAAAATATATAAATAGGGATTATTGAGCGAAGGGTAATACCAAAGCTTTAACAGCCATCCGCCGCTCACGTCAGCTATGATATTCATAATGAGTGCCGCCGCAGCCAGACGCCGTAACTTGTTTAATTGGTTCGCCCGATGGGGAAAGATCGATCCCTCGCCTAAGTGCCTATTTACAGCATCGCCAATTAAAAATACGCAAATCCAGCTCAAAATTCCCGGTAGCAATCGAATAAAAGTGACCGGTCCGGGAACAATGATGTAGTAATAAAAGGTCGCTATTAAGCCAAAAGACCCTAAAAGAAGCTCATTGGAGTAGATAAAATATGCGAGTTTCCGAAGCATAGCCTACTTATCATTTAATCACGAATCATTGAGCCAAAACAATGTTCTTAAGAAAATTACGCCAATCTTTTTTTCATCCAATTCATTTTTTACCGTGCGTCACTTTTCCTGCCAATTTCCAATAATGGTCGAATATGCTTCTCTGCATGGCAACAATATATTGGTTATATATTTCAATTCCCATTGCTTCGTCATTATGCCAATACGAAATAGCCACAACGTCATTATAGATCTCCATCCCGTGGGTAATATTTAATATTTTTGGTGAAATACTTCTCCATTCCCGATTCGGCCACTCCTCCATAAACGGCCCCTTCGCTATATTCCGTGTTTGTAATAAATTCGGGTGGCGCAGTTCTCGATTCTTTATTGCACTATGGATATACTCTCGTTCCCAATTGCGAAAAAAATCGTAGCCAACAGCTTCTTCCCAAACGGTATGCACATAGGTTAATTGTTCACCATTTGTTCGCATCGTATTCCATAACATCTGCCGTAACCCATCGCGACCGTTATAATACAACACTTTCGTAGCCGTGGCTTGCTGCAACAGCGAGGTTACCTGATCACTGAATGAAGCAAATGATCCCTCCAGCGCCTTCATCGCTGCCTTCTTTTGTTGCATCAGTAACTTTATCCGTTCAAGCGGCGCTGCATGAAAAATTTTCGTCTTATGCGCAAGCTGTTCTTCAATAAATCCCTGTTGAACCCATCCGCCAACAAACCGGTATACGCGCGTCCGTTCAACATGTGCAGCTCTTGAAACCTGCAAAATGGTCATAGGACCGTGCTGAACCAGTGCAAGATATACCCGAGCCCCTTCTTTTTCCAGCCCAAGATCTTCGAGATAAGAAATAAGCGTTGCTTGTTGAGCGTCAGTAAACGATGACATCTGTTCATATTTTGCACAACAATTGTACAAATGTCAAATAGACCTGTAAGATTTACTACATCTTTTCTATGAACCAAAAACAATTACAAAATCTGGCACGGAAAATTATTGAAACGAACCAATATATGACCATAGGAAGCAGGCAAATGGGGCGCTTGGGGTGGGTGTCTCCGGTGGCATATGCCCATGACGATACCTTTAATTTTTATTTCGTCTCACTGCCCCATAGCAATCATGCAAAAAATTTTCGTGCATCACCCCGAGTCACCGCTGCTATATTTGATTCTCATCAACCATACGGCGAGGGAATCGGACTGCAAATCGAGGGCAGAGCAAAACCGGTTTCACTTCTTTGTCTGCCTCATGCCGTAAGAATCTATTTCACTAGAAAATGGCCCTATGTAGGCCGGAAATTTGAACTATTTCTCAAGGGCATGAGGAAATTAGTAAAAAACAAAATGTACCGTGTCTATCAATTTACACCGACGAAAGTCTGGATGAACGATCCGGAAAGTGAAGTGGACAGAAGAGTCGAGGTACAACTAAGTTAACAGGCGCCCCAAATGCTTATGTTTTAGCAGGCAAATGATTGTTTGACTTCGGTGGTATTGCTGCTTTGACCAACCGCAAATACTCACGGGCGGTGTAGGCGTTGTTTTGATAAATAGACGTAAATTGATCGGCAATCCTACCCCATGTGAACTTCTTCACAACTAATTCGTATGATCGCTCACCCATTTTCTGGCATAATTCGTCATTTGCCAGAAGCTCGTTGACGCGCGTGGCTATTTCGTTGGCATTTCGCACGTGGACAAGGTATCCGTTATACCCGTCTTTGACGAGAGACATGATGCCGCCGGCGCGCGTGGAGATAACCGGCGTTTTGGCCGCCATCGCTTCCAAAATGACAAGCCCGAGCGGCTCTTTCCATGTAGAGGGCGCCACGTAGACATCCGCTCTGCCGTAAAACGCTTTGAAGTTAATTTGATCGGTGGGCTTCATATAGCCCAAAATCCTGCAGTTTGTCAGTTTATAGCTGTCGATAAGAGCCTGAAGCTTTTCCCGCTCGGGTCCGTCGCCCAAAATAAGTACTTCCCCCTGAATCTGGCGGGCCGCTTTAATAAGATAATCAACGCCTTTCTGCGGAGTCAGCCGACCGGTAAAAAGAATAACTTTTTTGCCTTTCAAACCGTACTTTTCATCAATTTGTTTGCACACTTCATGATTATGCTTGTATTCATCAAGATACACGCCGCCTGGGATCGTCCGGAGCTTCCTGTCATATTCACGCCCGAACATATCTAAAAACCACTTGCGGGTGAAAGCGCTGTTGGCTGTAATGGAAGCGGAAACGTTCAACGCATCGCGGATAAGACCAATCAGACGTTTGTCACGGGATAAATAATGAAGGTCACTGCCGTGTGTCGTCACCACAAAATGAATACCGTACATAATCTTGGCAATACGGGCAACCGGCGGCAAAAATGCCGTATGGAAAGCGTGTACAATCTCCGGCTGGAAATCTTTGACCGCAGCAAGGGTGGCGTTCACATAGGACGTATAAATTTTTCCAAGCTCAACACCGCTCATATCCTCATACTTTTTAATACCGGGAAGCTCGGGGTTGCCGACAAATACGCCCATCTGCGGAGGTGTGACGAGATAATGTTTGATGCCGGGAAGCGTGCGGTGTTCGGGGGAAACAATGGCTACCTCATTGCCGTCTTTGACCATTTCAGCAGCGAGAGCTCGAAGCCAGGCGCCTGACCCATTGCCCCACAGAGGGAACATGTACAAAAACATGATGCGCATTGAGGCCATTATACCCTAAAGGGTAATAAAATATAAGCCGGATGCTATTTTACCCGACATTCGCCGCGACTACCGGTTCTTTTTGTCCGCCAACACCTACCACAGCGAGAATAAATTGCGGCGATTTTCTCGAATCCGGACGGCTGACGTCCTTTGCAAAAACTACGTCATAATCCTCGGCAGACAAATAATACCGAACTCTTTCCAGACTTCCTCTAAATGAATCAAGGGACAATTCGACGCTCTCAAGAGGTTTTTCGTTATCGGGGTTTATACCGTCCATTTTTATTTTCACGTTATACGACGTATCACCTGACGCACCGGTTATTCTCCCCTGATCTTGAAGCGTATTTGCAACTTTCTTCGGCGCAAGTATAACGAGTGGCGGGCGGTCGGAAACATTAAGCACAACACCATCAAGTTCAACTCCTGATTCACCCTCTGGCGGAGTAATAAGTTTTTCCCTTCGGATTAATCGCATCAGATTCTTCTGTTCTTCTTCGCCTATCTTTCTTATGGTCAATGGCACTTTCTGTTTTTTCTCTTTTAACGACTTAAAGTCTTTTTGAACATCTAGTTTCTTTTCATATTCATCTGACATACATACTCCTTTGTTAAGCAGGATGGCTACGTTATACTCCAATGGAAAGAAAAGTCAAGACAGACGGGGCAGCTATTCGATTCTTTTCCCCACTGCGGCAACCGGCGACTGGCGGTCGCGGCGAAATTCAATCGCGCGGTCGTAGAGATCCTGATATTGGCGCGCGGCTTTTTCCCAAGAAACATCTTCTTTCATGACCCTGCGGGTTAGATCGCTCCATAATTTATCGTTGCGGTACACCTGTATCGCACGGATAATTGCACCAAAAAGAGATAGTTTATTATAGTTATGAAATGTAAACCCGTTACCAGTGTTATGTTCCGGATCAAAATCGGTCACAATATCAGCTAATCCTCCGGTGCTGCGCACTACCGGTACTGCTCCATATCGCATACCTTCAATGACGACGATTCCCCCTGGTTCAAATTTTGATGGAAGAAGCATCATATCCGCACCGGCAAACACTCTACGCGGCAACACAAAGTCACTCATTAAATGCGTGCCGACTAGCCCCGGAAACTGAAGCTCCAGCTTCGTGAAAAAATCGCGATACTTGGGATTTCCGGTACCGATGACGATAAACTGCACATGATATTCCATAAGAAGCGTCGGCAATACCTCTACCAGTAAATCCAGACCTTTCTGATCATCAAGCCTTCCGCTATATGCCAGAATCGGAATTCTCGGGTCTACCGTAAGGCTAAACGAGCGTTGTAAATCCCGCTTGTTAATCTGCCGGTCCGCAAGCGTCCGCCACGAATAGTTCTTTTTAATAAACCGGTCGATGGTCGGATCAAAATCCGCATAATCCAGACCGTTCAAAACCCCGAATACTTTTGTACGAAGTTCTTTGAGAAGTTCGTTCAAGCCTTCACCGTATTCGGGTGTCATAATCTCACGGCTGTATGTGTCTGATACACTATTTACCAGATCGCTATACATAATCCCGCGCTTCAGCGCATTCTGTTTCCTGAGTTGGGGCGCAAAAAATGACGCGAGCGATGATTTCCCGTCATCGAAATCCATAGGACTGGCAAAGCGGAAATCAAACACACCTTGATTGCGCATATTATGAATGGTAAACACCGTGGAAACACTTTTGAATGCCGGATCATTTTTATAGGCACCCCGAAGGTAATTTGCCAGATATCCGGTATGCCAGTCGTTACAGTGGACAATCGTCGGGCGCATGTCCGTCGCTTTTATAAATTCCAGAGCCCCGCGGGACAAAAGCGCAAAACGGATATGGTCATCACTATACCCATACACATTCGCCCGTTTCTCGTAATATTCCATGTTTTCCAAAAAATACACCGTCGGTTCGCGCTTCGTTCCCTCCCGCACTTTCACATTACAGATAAGCTCAGTCACTCCGTGTGTTTCCCCTGTTGGTACTTTTAATCCGGTAAGATATGGTTTGATATGATATTTCTTCTCATCAATCGTACCGTAACGCGGCATAAATATGGCAACCTCCGCACCAAGTTTTTTAAGCGCCTTTGGCAAAAAGTACGCCACCTGCGCTAAACCACCGATAGATGCAAACGGTGCGACCTCGGCACAAACAAAAAGAATTTTACGGGGTTGAGTGGTCATAGGAGCATTATAGCACGGATGCCCTATAATATATCAATATGATTCAAACTGTATCGTTATAAACGCGTGCATACGGATCTCTCCCCATTTTGTGTTGCGAAACCGTACGCGTAACAACATGTTGTTGGGACCCGTTCGGTATGCTCATAATGAATCATGAAGATATTTTCAATCCTCACTAAATGAACCCCGCCGTTACAGTCTTTATATTTCAATACGACTAGCGGCGGGGTTCAAGTTGTCCACAACATGGTTACGCGCACGGTTTTCAATAATCTCCGCTTTATTTTTACGGGTGGCAAACGTGAAAAACGGAGCGGAGATTCCCATTCGCGGTCGAGTCCTATACGAATGCTTCCCGAATGTTGAATTGTTCCAAAAAAGACAGTTGTGTGAACAATAGACGCGATGAAGCAGATGGATAGATCCGGTATAGGACGAGAGCGTCGAATGGATTCTCCGCGTTTTCCGTAAATGGCAGAACCACTACTATCAATCTATTTCGAACTATATCGTTCTTGAAGCACCAGAAAGACGAACTGAACCAACGCAAACTGGCGTTTTATCCTCCACGGCTCCAAAACCAGCCGCCAAAACCATTTCAAACTGAGTGCTATCACCCATTGGGGGGCGCGAGGAATATCCCCTGCTATTTCATCAAACGATCCGCCGACTGACATGCAAACTATTGGAAATTTGGGGCGCAAGTTTTGTAATTGATGCGTCAAAGTTTCTATAAAATATTCCTGCTTTGGTGCACCAAGTCCAACAAAAACCATCTGCACCTTTTGGTCTGTAATTTTCTTTGCTAACCCATGAAAATAGATTTTTTCGTTTTCATTTTTTATTCTTAACTCATCATTCTCAACAACTATTTTCGGTCCGTCTTCAGCAAAACTTTGCCCCAAATTCCCTGATTTTTTTCGCGTCACAAGCAGTCCCTGATGCTTTTCTGATAAGCAGTCCAAAGCCTTGATTGCTAAACTGTTCGTACCTCCTATAAGTGCGATAGCAACGCTCTCTTTTGAAGCAAGATCGACAAGGTCTTCCATGAACTCAATGCCGGAAATTACCTTGGTAACCGAATCCTGATGCTTTTTGACACTTCGAGACGATAACATGCGATTTGCCCATACGACACCTACCCCATCTGGGATTGTCACATCGGCCCGATTAAGGGTGTCCCGAAAATGTCCGTGATTTTGCGCATACATGATCTGTTCGGGGTTCGGCGTTGCGATTGTGAAGATTTTTTTCTCGGTTTGTCCTTGTGAGACTTTAATGTTTCCTTTTTCTTGTAGACTTTTTCGAAAAAACTCTAAGATTTCATTTTTTGAAGAATTTGTTATGTTTATTTTCAGCATTTTTACCGCATGAAGTCTCATAGTTAAAAAAATAGGTTATCAATTTACCGGTTAAACACTTCAGGCAAAAATGAATGAACAAATAAATTATTAAGATCGATTTATTTGCTAAAACAATCTCGCCTCACATGCAAAACCGTTATTGTAAACATTGCGTTCTAGGCTATTTTATAAAATTGACGACAATATCCTAATGTTGTATATATTTTGTCGATTTTAACATCCTATAAGTCTATAATCAACAATACAAGATAAATGCAACCCCAAAGACCCTCAAAAATCACGTCATTTTCTGTTTATACTTCTTTTATACAATTCGATATTTTCTATCGCCACTCCGGTCCCCCGAACAACACATAACAGCGGCTCTTCCGCGACGTGACAAACGACTCCCGTCATACTCGTCATCAGTTTATCCAAGTTAGTAAGTAAACTCGTTCCTCCTGCCATGACAATTCCTTTATCGATAATGTCAGCTGCCAACTCGGGGGGGGTTTCTTCAAGTACCGCTTTCACCGCGGAAATAATAAGATGTAGAGTCGGCGTAATTGCCTGACTTACTTCCTCGCGCGTTAACTCTATCATTCGCGGCAGACCAGTCACTGCGTCGCGGCCGCGAACTTCTATCGAGTGAGCCAACCCCTGTACCTCCTGCGGCTTAACAACTGGCATATGTTTCGGTCCGGATTTGGAAAATGAAGCTTCCTGCCCAGCAGTAGCATCTCCTATGGTAATTTTTATCGTTTCAGCCATCCGCTCACCTATGATGAGGTTGTAGTTTCTCTTTATATATAGTGCGATCGCTTCATCGACCTTGTTTCCGGCAACTCGCGCACTTTTATGAACAACCACGCCTCCCAACGACACAACTGCGGCCTCCGTTGACCCGCCGCCGATATCAACAACCATGTGACCCGACGCCTGAGCAATCGGAATCTTGGCGCCGATTGCGGCAGCCAGCGGTTCGTCGATAAGGTACGCCACTTTTGCGCCAGCCGAAAGCGTCGCATCCAATACAGCTCTTCGTTCCACCTGCGTGACACCGGCCGGCACACAAATCATGACTTCCGGCTTAAAAAAACGGTTCCGGCCGACAACACGGTCGATAAAATAAGAGAGTAATGCTTCTGTAATACGATAATCCGCTATGACGCCGTCGCGCATTGGCCGCGAGACGCCGATATTACCGGGCGTTCGCCCGAGCATTTCTTTGGCTTCGTTGCCGACGGCAACCACGCGGTTGTCATCAACGGTTACTGCAACCACCGTGGGCTCATTAAGGACTACCCCCTCGCCCGCCAGCCACACGAGACTATTGGCGGTGCCAAGGTCAATACCCAAACGTTTGGTAAAGCGGGAAAACATGCTCATGGTGATGGTTTTTTCAATGAACTGTGAACCAATAACGAATAACAAATCGCATTGGTATTTTAACACACTTGGCAGTATAATATCCCACGCTACCCAGTTATGTTCAACCGCAAATTTCGCTCAATATTGATATCGTTTGTTACTATATGTTCTATTCTAGGCATTTCAATGCTCGTCATCGCCTACGGACGGGGGTACCGGCTGGATATCCAAAAAAGTTCCATTAAACCGACAGGTATTGTTTCCGCAACTAGCGATCCGATCGGTGCCCAGGTGTTTGTAAACGGAACATTAAAAACAGCAACCAATAATTCTTTTAACATCGATCCGGGATGGTACACGATTACTATATCCAAAGAGGGATATATTTCGTGGCAAAAAAAAGTCCGCGTACAAGGCGAAGTAGTAACCCGCGCCGATGCGTTTTTATTCCCCACAAACCCGAGCTTGTCGCCGCTCACCAATTTAGGGATCTCCCGACCGGTTCTTTCACCGGATGGCAGCAGAATTGCATATATCATCCCGCCGACGCAGCTTGAGGACAGCGTCGCCAAAAAGGCAGGCCTGTGGGTCTATGAGCTCGCTGAAGGGCCGCTTGGGAGAAACAGGGATCCAATTCAACTTACGGGCATTGACCCCACATTTGACATTACAACGGCGAATATCACATGGTCGCCGGATTCAACCGAAATTCTCGCGGATAACAGTATCATATACCGACTTTACCAGATCAACAGGCCGGGAACATTTACGGACGTAACGACAACCTATACTTCGCTGTTGTCTGACTGGAGCGATGAAAGTAATACCAAGCTCATGCAACAGCTGCAGGCATTTAAACAACCGATTATCGATATGGCTACCTCAAGTGCTAAAATTATTTCGCTTTCTCCCGACGAAACAAAAATTCTCTACGAGGCGACCGCTTCAGCAACGATTCCACAAGTCATAACACCTCCACTTATCGGTACCGATTCAACAGCAGAAGACCGCAATATCAAACCAGGTAAAATATATGTTTACGATAGCAAAGAAGATAAAAACTATCTGTTACTCGATCAAAATGAACTACCCACGCCAACACCAACCCCGACACCCGCAACGAGAGTAAGACGGTTAGCCGGAACCCCCACCCCCACCCCGACACCAGCAAACACATTGGCAGAAAAAATTCACTGGTTTCCCACAAGTAATCATATTCTTCTTATGATTCCGGGGAAAATCGACGTCATGGAATACGACCGCACCAATTGGGTCACAATCTATTCCGGACCATTTGAAGACGGCTTTGTGGCGCCGTGGAGTAACGGCAGCCGGATTATTATCATGACCAACTTAAACCCAGGCGCTTCAACGCTCCCCAACCTTTATACCGTCAATTTACGCTAACCGAAAAACTCATTGACGACAAGATTACATAATACTATAGTGAAGTAGAATACTATGACTGACGGACAACAAACATCACCCGAGGCAAGCACAGGAACAGGAGCAACAGAACCGAAATCATTCGATAGCCTAAAACTTACTCCAAATGAAACAAGCGCTATAGTGCGAAATCCGACTCAAGCATTGGCTGATCAATTCTCAGCCGCAGGCGTTGGGCCTGCACAAAATCTCCGACTATCGGAAAACGAGATGCAGCACGTTGTTGAACATCCCGCAGTCACGTTAGATAGGTCAATGAACCAACTCAATCAGGGTCAATCCCAGCCAGAGGGGGCTTTTCGCGAACCACCATCAACCAGCCCTACAATTCCGCGCGAACAACAAAGCTGGTTCGTGTCAGATGGAACAATAATTGATGGAAACGGAAAGGTCGTTGGGGGTACTCCCAGAACAGACCCAAGAGGACCACAGATAGGTTCTGGTGCAACCATACCACCAGAAAAACTTCAAGAAGTCACCGCCAACCTTCAAAAAAACAAAGGTCAAATCCTAGAAACTTTTAATGCCCGTCTTACAACAATTAAAGCTGCCACAAAAATTACCACCGCCTCAATACCGTCTCCTATTATTGAACCTCAGGGAGCTATGAGTCCTTGGGCGCGAGCACTGAGAGCGTTTGGGAAACTTTTTGGACGGTAAACCCACCTCTTTGTACCCCTAGAAGGAATTGAACCCTCATCTTACCCTTAGGACGGGTCTGCTCTATCCGTTGAGCTATAGGGGCGCGCGATTATTGTATCGGTTTTTGTGTTAGAATACCAATACGCGGGACGTAGTTCAGTTGGTAGAACGCTCGGTTCGGGACCGAGAGGTCGGCAGTTCAAATCTGCCCGTCCCGACTAAAGACAAAATAATACGCACTATCTTCCGATAGTAATTTTCCCCAAAACGTGGTAAAATACCCGATTATGAAGCTATCATTCGCTTCCAAAAACAGCCTTCCTGAAGAACCTCCCAAACCCGACGTCATCCTTGCGTCTCAGTCTATCGGCCGTAGAATGCTTCTGGAAAAGCTTGGAATCCGCTTCCGCGTGGTTGTCGCGCGGGTTGATGAGGAATCCATCGTTGATAAAAAACCGGAAATTATGGTTAAAAAGCGTGCGGCAGCCAAGGCGCAGGAAGTGGTAACGCATCCGAGAGTGTATAGCTTCCCCGAAGACCGTGAGTCGCTTATCGTCGCCGCCGATTCCATGGCTGTTTTAGGCTCCAAAGCATTCGGCAAATCCGATGACCGTGAACATACGCGCGAAATCCTCAAATCCCTCATGGGCAAAACTCATAACTTTGTCACCGCCGTCAACATCGTGCTCGTTCAAAACGGCAAAGTGAAAAAAACGTGGGAAAAAACAGTCACCACTAAAGTGACATTCCGCAAAATGAATACCGTTGAAATCGAAAGCTACATCGCACGCTTTGACTTTACCCGATTTGCCGCAGCATATGCCGTGAACGAAGCACCGTGGGATCTGGTTACCAAAATCGATGGAAGCTATACGAACGTGATTGGACTGCCGTTTGAGATTCTCCTTCCCATCCTTCGACAGCTGAAAATTATCATCTAATCAAACCCCGTTGCAAGTAAGTCGTCCAATCGATATAATCCCCACTATACTCTATGGCAGCCGTTGGATCATTTTCGAGTGAACATTCACCACATAAACTCTTGTTTCGGCAAGAAATTGCCGATGCTGATGAGGAAGCAGCGTTTGCTGCCTCTTTGCTTGAATTATATTGCAGAATCCTTGATGCCGCGCCGCCGGAATCTGATCGAGATTATCATATCGTGACGATACAAAACCAAAATATACACGTTTCACCCCTCGGAGATCCGGCGCCCTGAATGAAAATCCTCCTACCGCAATTATCAAGTGGTCGTTAATTCGTGAGGACGTTGCGCCATCGCTCTCGATATTTACAAAAATTCATACTACAGATAGCGGTGATATCATGCATAAAGCAATGCTGGGCCGCATATTTAACTCGACATTTAACGTCGCAGTAAGCAAAACCTTAAAAGCAGGTGAACTTGTAGAGCTTTCTGTGGAAGATGAAATACGGACGCTTGCCCCGGTAAATGATTCTTTATCGCAAGTTTCAACTGTAAGCGAAGTGCCGTCAATAAGTGGTTAAGAGATCTCTTCTTTTGTAAACAAAAGCCCGATTTCCTTTTTCGCGGCTTCAGCGCTGTCGGAGCGGTGGACGACGTTTTTCTGCTTACTTTCTGCAAAATCCCGCCGGATGGTACCGATAGCGGCGTCTTTGGGATTGGTCGGACCGCAGATGGCAAATGCTTTTTGGATTGCCCCTTCACCCTCAAGAACCATCGCGACAACGGGAGTTGACATCATAAACTTGGATAAATCGGCAAAAAACGGTTTATCTTTGTGGTGAGCATACCAGACGTCTAGGATGGGCTGGGTAAGTTGAACCATTTTGAGTGCCTTGACGACCAGTCCTTTGGATTCGAATCGGTCAATGATTTTGCCGATAATGTGCTTTTCGACGCCGTCAGGTTTAATGAGTACAACCGTTTGTTCGCGCATATCTCCCCTTTCAATTTTGTCGTGTTTAGTATGCATGAGGAAGAGAAAAAACTCAAGATCCAACTTCGTTTCATGGTTGATTAAATACCTATCTTATCCTATAATCGTGAACCTATGGGTCAAGAAACAGCCAAGAGGCAGGCAGAACATGGCCTCGACCAGTCTTCTATACATCTTCTTAAAGCTGTTATGCCCGGCGAAGCTTCTGACCCTGACCATATGGAATGGGTCGGTTTACTGGTTCTCCCTAAAATTCAGAAAGGCAACAGCGTCAGCGTTATCATCGGGAAGCCATATGTCGGGGAGCCGTCAGCTGATGATAGTGTGCAGGTAATAGCAATCAAAAAATCCATGTTGATCTAACGCTTAATTTGAAAAAAGACGGCAATCTTGTAGTGGTAACAGACGGCGGTGAAAAAGTACATTCCCTGAGTACTATCATTCGACGAACGCAAGAAGCAGGTTTGTATCTCTTTGTTGCCTCAAAAGAACTACCGCACCCCGCTAAACGGGAAGAGCACGCGAAATCGAAAACGATCCGAAAGAGTACTGTCAGAAAACCGCTTCCTGATACACTCGCTATTGATATGAATAAACTGAAGCCAAAAGCGCTTAGCGGCCGGAAGCCCAAAGAGTTTTCATATCACAATCAGCCAATTGCTTCAATGATTGAGTCAGAACGACTGCTCATGTATTCCTCCTGCCGCATAAGTCCTGCCGAAATACAACTTCTAGAACTTCGAACAGGAATAACGACTGGTTATGCCGTTGGACTTAAAGAACTTGAAGCCGCGACATCAATAAAAATAGAGAGTCTTCGCAAACATCTTTATAAAATTGCGGCAAAACTTACGCACTCCTCGCCGCATGAATTGCGAGGCCATTCAGCCGATTCTGCAATTTCAGCCGGCTCACCTGACGCCGTCTCTGATGAAACACGACCAAAAACTAAAAAAGGTAAAAAGAAAGTAGTCGAAGCGGACCCGCCGGAAATCCCACCGACCATAGAAAAACTCGGCAAGTTCATTCCGACACTCCAGAATATCTTTATCCAATCGCTTCCCACGTTAGAAAAACGGGTGGCCAGTGAGGCAATTATATTTCGTGGAGAAACGATAGCCATGAAGGATTTGTCCGTCGTTGCCAAGACACTCAAGATGTCTGTCGCAAAGGTGCAAGCGCATTTAGCCGATATATACGCGTTTCTCGAGAAAACATGGCAAAGCGCAACTGAAATCAAAGGGAAAAAAATCATTTATACGAGCTTACCTCCTGAAGAAATCACTGCTTTTGTTGCGCTTCCCATCGAGCGGCAACAAGCAATTCTGGATGCCATGATGCCGGAACAACGCGAGATTATCATAGCCCGCTACAATCTGAATTTCGGTACCGACAGCATCCCCTACACCCGACCGATAGAAGATGCATACCTCCTTACGACATTCGATTTGGGTCAATTTCGATCATTCAGCGCGAATATACTTGTCTACATTCAAAGAGAATTACAGAAGTCGCCGGATCATCCGGAACTCTGGGGGCTTCCACCAACATTGGAAAAACTTATGAAGCTCCCCTTCAACGATCAAATCCTTTTACTCTATTGCCTTTCACCGATGCCTCGTGAAAATCTCATATTGCGATATCATTTGGATCGATTGATAAACCATAAAATAACAGAAATTAACCCTGAACTAGCTGCACACATTGAACGATCAAAACATGCCGTTCAGATGGAGGAGCATAGCCTTGCCATAAACAATCTCGAAAGATGGATAGCAAGCAGAATTACGAAAAAAGATGGAACTACAGTATATTATGAGTCGCTCCTCGCCAATTATGTTATAACCTTCCTGAAGTTCTCCGCCCAAGAACAAGAGAAAATCTATTCAAACCTTGGGACTGAGCTCGCTACGAGGATGCGCATGATGTTTAACTTAGACGGATATTACGGGGATGCTCCGTTCAATGTACGCATTGCCGACGTGGAAGAGCGTTTAGGTTTAGAGCCAAAGAGTATGTTAAAAGATAGTCAAACAATTCGATGGACATTAATGAATGCCGCGGGAAAATACGAACGAAAGCACGGTATCGTAAGGAAAAAGGGCGTCGCACGAATTAAAAATACATAAATTACGCTTCCTGCGGCGCGACAGGGCTAGACAAGCCGTCGCGGGCAAAGCGCCAGTTGCCGGTAAACAGCATATAGGCAAAATCGAGCGATTCCTGATACTCGCCCTGAGTGAGAAGATCATCCAGCTTACGGAATAACTCGTCAGGAGATTTTCTGAGATCGTGAAGCGACACTTCGCCGCAGACACCAATGTGCTCCATCGCTATATTCTGACACACAACCACCACGCGCACTTTGTATTCAAAATCCGATTGAGAACCATGCTGAGAATATTTCGTTCCACCCTCTGCGAGCAAAAACCACGCTGGTGCCTTAATCTGCTCTACTATGTCATTGGGCAAAACATCACGCGCATTCACAACAACATCTTTCATCCATTTAGAATCGCTTGCGACTTCAATGGATCTACGAGGCTTTGTCCCTTCGTTTTTAATCAATCGTATGACGTTCAACTCGCTGGGTGGAGGCATATGTTTTCCTCTTGACACCAGCACTGTATCAAAATCAATTTATCCCGTCAATGCAGCACGATGATGTATCATGCGGGAAAAATGCAAAGTTTGCTACAGGATAAAAATGGACCTATAAATTATTTGCTTTTTCATTTGACGGTACAGACTGATGCCGGTATACTATGGTTTACCTCATATGGGTAAAGAAGCAGTCACCGATCGTCAGGCGATTCAAAGCCTCGTCGACGCATCATGGACTCCCTTGGGCGCCCTGAGCGGTCAGGGAGATATCTCCGTCCAACCGAAATGGCTTATTCAAGATGAAGCTGAACTATTGTTTTTTGTGCACCTATATCCTGCCTCATGCATGGATGCCGTTTATGGTTCGTCAATGGGGAGGCGTAGACGGCGAAAAAATGTTCGATAAGCTGACGCATAGAAAATATGTACAGCCGAAAATCACAGAACCTAATAAGTAACGTTCTTATAGTGCAAGAAGGTTCGCTAACTTTTCGTCTTTGGGCTTACTCCACACAAGCGCCATGTTGAGCGTATTGGTGCGGAAATATTTTTTAATGAGGACGTTAATGTCATCTTTTGTTATGACATCCAGCTTTTTGATATATTCATCAAATGTCACAATCGGCTCGCGGAAAAGCTCCTGCCGTCCGTAATACTCCCCCATAAATTCAGGATTTTCCTTATTAAATGCCAGCATGGTTTTGAGCCGCTTTTTGGCAACCGCCACTTCGCTGTCCGTCACGCCGCCGTCTAATGCTTTCTTGAGCTCGGTCATGATCGCCTGCGTCGCTTCTGTCACTTTATCCGTCGCAACACCGGCATAGATCGACCAGTACCCCACATCCGCCCAGTTATCGGATGAACTGCGCACATGATAACAAAGACCGCGTTTTTCGCGGACTTCTTTAAACAATCGGGATGTAAACGATACTCCCATAATAAGGTTAAACAAATTCCATGCATAGCGGTCATCGCTTCCGCGCTTAAATGTTCGAAGGCCGATGGTCAAATGCGCCTGCTGCGCGTCAGGTTTAGTCACCACTTCCAGTTTTGGTTCTTTCTGAACCGGATCCGAAATTTTGTCAAAATCGTTTTTGGGTTTGCCGCTCAGATCTTCGAACCATTCTTTTATTTTTGACTGGATCGCTTTTTCGTATGGTTGAACTTTTCCTGCTAAGGTAATGACCATCTGGGGCGGTTTATACCATGCGTCGTGATAGGTGCGAAGCGTCGAAGCATCTGAAGCACGAAGGGATTGGACCTCTCCGATAATCCGCATTCCAAGCTTCGTATTTGGATACATCATCTGGTGAAATTTTTCGCCGACTTTACTCGAAGGCTCGTCTTCATACCGTTTCATCTCCTCAAGAATGACGTCGCGCTCCATATCGACATATTTTTGTTCGAGTTTGGGCGCCAGAGCAAGCTCTTTATTGATGTCAAGCGCTAACTCCCAGTCGACTGCTAATACTTTGTTATGAAAATTCGTTATATCGATATCCGTATAGGCGTTTTGAAGTCCGCCGGCGCGCTCGATCGCGTTGACATCATCCGTCGTCGGATACTTTTTGGTTCCTTTAAATACCATGTGCTCCAGAAAATGGGAAATACCGTTGATCGCGGGCGTTTCGTAGCGGCTCCCTACCGCCACCATCACCGATGTGGCTATGCTGTCAACGCCGTCCATCGGGATAAGAATCAGCCGGACACCATTGGGAAGAACGGTTTTATTGTAAGGTTGAATCATGAGAGTTCTATCCTAACAAATGTATCTCCAAAAAGCGAGATGGGAATCCAAACGTCTTTCGCCAGTTTGGGGCTTCACTTTGAAATTATATTAATATCTTCTGTCGCCTTCACTTCCACCAAGACGCTGAATCAAATCTCGCTTGCGAAGATCTTCACGTAACGCTCCGCTTAACGTTTGTTGCACCGCTTCGGAAAGAGATTGTATATACTCTGCCCGGTCTATTTTGGTGACATCAATAGGCCAATTAGGATGATTACGTTTAAATTCTTTCTGAAAATCCGTCACGAGTTGAGGCGCCCACTCCTTGCAATCTGGTCTCTCTAAAAAAGCTTTATCCAATCCGATTTTATAATTAACACTCACCAAGTGAGCCATGGAAATATGATCTGACATTATATCAAACGGTATGCTATTTCTAATCCCGCCTTCAAGTAATGCAATCGCCAGCCCGCCCCAATATAAATCGGCTTCGGGCGGTGGTGAAGATCGGGGTGCCATAGTTTATGTATATATTACTTTCGATCTACTTACAATATCCTGTATACTACAAGTATGACCCCCGATGAGCTGCGAGAACAAGTTGAACTGGAAATTGTTGAGTTCCTCAAGGCAAAGCTTGAAAGCGGTGAAATGACCGAGGCGCGAAGCCAGCAGATTTCAGAACAGGTCCTCAAAATACTTCAACCCGGCATGAGCTTTGAAGCGCTCTACAAAGCCATCGCGAAACTCGATGACACAATGTCGGAACTTTCCACTATCGTACTTCCCTACGTCCGCGAATATGAAAAAACGATCACAGGGCAGGCGCTCGATTCCGTGCGCGAACTTATCAAACAGGGTCAGTACGATGCCGCGGCAAAATTGGGGAAAAAAGCCGCATCCAGCGACGTGGAGCTTACGTGGGAAGGTTCAGGAAAAACAGATAACGGATAGACTACGCTCTTGAAGTCTCGTCTTTCGACATAATGTTTACCGCCTGCGAAATAGAACCGCCGCTTTCTTTATATGCATCCAAAAACGCTTCAAATGTCGTAGGGTACCTGTGATATGCAAAAAGATATAGACGAACATCTACACCACAATCGGCCGCCTGCTGTGTAATGGCGGTCTGAACGTGCGCAGGAACGTTGCGAGAAAAACCCGGTAAGTCTTCGACCGTAAGCTCTTTCGTCCCATCCTGAGCCAGAGAAACCGAGCTGACATCAAAGCCCAACTGCATCGCGCTGGATGTAAGAAAGTCTTCTTTTGTCTTTCTTCCCATATATTCAAAAAATAATCACCAATAGTATAAACCTGTCCACAATTCTATACAATATGCGCCGTACAAATCAGCGTGGCTTATTTGCTCTTTCTTGACCTATAGTGTATAATTTCGCCCTACACTATGAACTCTTGGCAGGTCATTTACGAATACTGCTACAACCATACAAACTGTACGGACAGTGCGTGTACGAAAACCGTGCTTATTCAGGCTATTCCCGAGGTGCCGTTCGTCAACTTACTCCCTACCAATCACACTTGGGGTCCTGCCGCGGGCTTTCTCCCAAGAACACCCACAAGGGGACCCCTTCTTGGGAGCCCCTCTGCCCGCGTCACCCGTACGCTGTTTAACACTAAAAGGATTTCTAAACTCCATTCAAGAAGCATGACCTTCCGCATGCCTGTGCCGGTTTCCCAATTTTTGGGACTCATGCTTCTGGCATTGGGGTTAGGCGGCATCGTCGGACCGTTTACGCCCAATATACGGCTCGAGGCAGGGTATATAGCCAGCCGTGCACAATTGGCTGTTGCCGAGGCGCTTGAGACCCCTAAGCCGGAACTTCCCAAATCCGTACCTGTGGTTTTTGAGCCGCTTAAAGCCCCTGATGGGAGCACGATAACTCCGGCAAGCGAGGACTTTTCGATTATCGTACCCAAAATAGGCATAAACGCCCCTGTTGTTGCAAATGTCGATCCTGCCAAGCCGGACCAGTATGACAAGGCACTCTTAAACGGCGTTGCGCAGGCTTCCACATCCTTCCTACCGGACCAGAATGGGACGGTCTACCTGTTTTCCCACTCGACCAATTATGACTGGTTCGTCAAGGATCTCAATGCCGTCTTTTACCTCGTCAAAAACCTCGATAACGGCGATTTAGTCATCCTTATATATAAAGGGGTACGCTATTCCTACCAGATCACCGATAAACAGGTGGTCTCCTCAACTGCAACCCAATACCTTGTCCCCTCTGCCGGTAAAAAGAACCTGATTCTTGAAACCTGCTGGCCGCCCGGAAGCACAGCACAAAGGCTTCTTATTTTTGCCAACCTTGTCGATGAGCAGGGATTGAATATTTAATATTTATAAGACCCATAATACTTGACAAAGTATTTGAATAGTGGTAAACTCCTCAAACTGTCTAAAAAGATATCAATCTATAAAGTATGAACAAACAAAGCATCATCTTTTCAGTCATCGGAATTCTCGCAAGCGCTTTCGTTCTGGCGCCTCGCGTCAACGCAGACATGTGTACCACACAATATGGCGGGTCAACGACATGCCAACCGTCTGATCTGGTGGTAAACAAACAAGTTAAAAACCCTATAACAAATGTCTATGTTGAAAATCTCGGAACCACAGATCCGACGTTTACACCGAGCGCTGAAATCGATTACCGCCTGATCATTACCAACAACAGCGGTCAGACATTTAACCCCGTCAATGTCAAAGATACGCTTCCCCCGTATGTCACCGGATTCATCGGCGGACAGCCGGGAACGTTCAGCTTTGACTCAACAAATCATATCCTTACATTTCAATTATCGAATCTTATAGCCGGTGAAACGCGATCATTTGATCTCAGGTTTCAGGTGGCGCCGGCAACTCAGTTTCCTGCCGGAACAAGCTTGTTCTGCGTCACCAACGTTGCTGAAGTCACCGCGTTAAATCGGGATGACTCAGATAGCGCACAGGCATGTCTGCAAAACGGAACTGCCAGCGCAGTCACGACCCTGCCGGTTGCTGGCTACGATGACATGGTCATGCTTATCCCGTTTGCAGGCGTAGCATTGGGCGGATTTGCACTTTTGAAAGGAAAAAAGAAAGGCTAAAGCGTAATACATATGATCCTTTGGTCTGCCGGCCAATAATACGAAATTAAAATTTAATACGAAAGAATATGTGACCGGCGGACCCGAATAAGGAAGCCGGTTTTTGTTTGGCCAATGGAAGCCGAATTCGGAAGTGAGGATTGCGACTGGCAATCCTGACTCCCGGGTTCATCCCTAGCAAACTCAGGATAAGGTATCCCGAGCGAAGTCAAGGGAAGCATTTGAAACGGGTGAGAGACGAATGGACACGATTGGCAGCCGCCATGATATTTGCATCTGAAGCGACTACCCATACGCCTGTTCCGATCAATAGTCGCACATTCACAATTTGTTGGGTTATTAGATGGAAAGGTTTAGGTTAGGTTAGGAAAACGGCAAGGTGAAAGATCTTTCGGTACTCTCCAATGGTTGATCCTTTCTTGGATTCCGGCTAAGCATGCCGATTATGGTTCTGAACCGGTTCAGAATCGTAATAGGCATGCTTTTCGCCGAAAATAAATCCAAATAAGAGAGGAGGTGGTAACTCACCAAAAAAAGTCAAAAGTTCCAAAATGTTCCAATGTTCAGTTCCAAATCAACCTCATATTCAAACAGACTGGAGAATATCATGAAAAAGATCTACACCCTCACGGCTATCCTAATGATAGCTAGCATGCTCATGACGGCATGCAATAATCCGTTGGCACCGGCACCCACTCCAAGTGGAGCGCAGTCGCAGGCGACGGAAATCGTGGCAACGGCACAGTTTTATGCGACAGGAACAGCGCAATCGCAAGAGGATGCGCAGACCATCGCGAATGCCAATGCCGAAGCGGCCAGACTCTTGGGCCAGGTTACCCCGACTGCAACGCTCGCGCCAACCGCAGTCCCGCCAACCGTGGGTCCGAGTAGCACGCCGACCACCGAACCGATCCAGCCGACGCCCACAGCCGCCAATGTAACCACCTGTCAGGTAATCAATGATTACCAGCTGAAAGGTCTCACCGAGATCTCTACAGCGCCTGGTGGCTATATTCAAGCGGAATGGTTCACGAATGGTCCGGAATACGAGTCTGTATTTCCATCCGGCCGCTATACCGTGAACTATGCATTTACTGGTGGGCACGTCTGGGAATATCCAGGCTCGTGCAGCGTTGACCAGGTGCTGGCGGATGTAGCCGTACACATCGTTGATCGTCTGAATCTCAAGGCGAACAATGGTGGCTACAAGCAATACCAGACCACGTTAGACAACGGCCTGTTCAAGACCGTCGTCATGACTGGCAGCGCGTCCATCCCGTCTACATTACCGTAGGCGAAGGAGGCAACCATGTGTCCCAACACTGGTCCGCCTCGACCCAACATGCGAGCAAAAGGAGCTTCGCAAATTATCGCGGAGCTCCTCCGCTTGAATGTGCGATGCACAGTGTTTTTGTTTGATAGAGTCCTCACGGGCTTAATATCCTTATTTAGGATAAATCTATCAACAAAACACTGTGCTCGCCCTAGTCAGCAACTCGAATTTTTAGAAACGGCAGGTTCTAATAAAGAAGGTTGCTGACTAAGGCCAATCCCGAACCGTATGGTTCGAGGTTGACGAAACATGAAGAAGCTGAAAAAGTATCCATTAGTATCCATCATCATGCCGGTTTATAATGCCGGAGATTTTCTCGTGGAAGCCATCGAAAGCATCGTGCGGCAAAGCTATAAGAATATCGAACTTATTATAGTAAACGATGCGTCAACCGATGGATCGGGTAAAATTATCGCCCGATACAAGAAACGCTACCCTGCCATCATCAAATCCATCCGGCTGAAAAAACGCCTGAACAAAGGGGGCGATGCATGTGCCAACATCGGCTTTCGCAGAGCCAAGGGGCAGTTTATTGCCCGCATGGATGCGGATGATGTGTCCCACCCTGACCGGATAGTCAAACAGGTCGCGTACATGCAAAAACATCCAGATATTCTCCTTTTAGGTTCACAAGCACGCGTCATCAACCGCGAAGGAGACGTCATCGGAGATAAAAATGTACCCTTCACTCATCAAGATATATACAATGCATATTGTATCTTCCATCCGATCATCCACCCGTCGGTCATGATCCGTAAGCGGCTTCTGCCGAAACGGTCTTACCTCTACAAAATCAAGTATTCCGCCAACAACGATCTGTTTACGTTTTTCGAATTCCTCAATCTCGGGACGTTCGCCAATTTGCCCGAAGCATTGCTGGATTATCGCGTGCATGGCGACAATGACAGCTTTACTAACCCGAAAGAACGATTTTATAACACGCTCAATATCCGTATTCAGGCTGTTGCATCAGGATATGTGCCAACCATAAAAGGAATTGCGTTTACTCTTGCACAAACTCTTGTTATTACCCTTCTTCCCGAACGGGTTATTTTACCGTTATACTTATATATGAAAGGCATCGTCAAACTTTCAGGTTCGTTGCCTAAATACGGTTATGAAACCAGCTATACAGGCTCTTAAACGTTACTGGCCGCTTGCTATTCTTTTTGTCCTCGAAACTATCCTGTTTGCCGTAAACTATACACCCAACACAATTCTGGCCGGCTGGGATAATATCATGCCCGAACTCCATTTCCCTTCCGCTATCATACGAAGTCTCGCCGGCGTCTGGGTCGAATATCGTGGGGCAGGACTTTTTGACGGCATGTCGCACGTGGCCAATTTGATTCACACATTCGTTATCTTGGGACTTTCCGTCTTGCTGCCGACAACACTTCTTCGATACACATTTACGTTCCTGACACACCTTGCGGGCGGCATCGGCGTCTATGCGCTTATTCAATCACTTCTCGACGACTTACACACCAACCATCGTAAAACTCTGAGCGTTCTTGGAGCTCTGTTCTACATGCTCAATCTCATGACCATACAGATGTTTTATGCTCCCCTTGAAGCCTTCAGCGTCCATTTTGCCAGCCTTCCGTGGCTCGCATGGAGCCTGATGAAATATTATAAAAACAATACAAGGAAATCACTCTTCATCTTTTTGGGCATTGCTCTGCTTTCTACACCGCAATATTTTGTAACCCCGTTTGTCTTCCCCGTGTTTATTCTTTTAGGCGCTATTTCTCTTGTTCAATTCATCCAAAACCACCATATAGCGCCCAGACTCGCCGTTGCATTGATCGGATTTATTTTGGTCAACGCGTTCTGGATGCTACCATATATCGCGGGATTACCACATAACGCTCCGGTTATTGCAAACGCAAAAATCAATCAGATGAGCAATGACGACATTTTTGCGCGTAATCAGGAGTTTGGAGACCTTAAAGACGTACTGCTTCTGCGGGGATTCAGCTTGAATTATCAAGATCTGGGCAAAAACGACACGTTTTCCTTTATGATGGCTCCATGGCGAAGCTACATAAATAATCCGCTCATACTGATCGTTTCGGGAGTAATCGCGCTCATATGTCTTTTCGGACTTGCGGCAACGTTCCGGTCGAAAAATAGACAATTTATCGGATTTGCGGTGGTATTTCTCGCATGTTTTATCCTGTTAGGGAACGATATTCCCGTTGTCCGGAACGTGACGTTTTGGTTTCAACAAATAATTCCATTTTTTCGCGATGCATTCAGATTTCCGTTTACCAAATTCAGCCTCTTGTTTGCATTATCTTATAGCGTACTTTTTGTTATCGGAATAACTTCGCTTATCCGCTTGGTGAAAAGCAATAGAGCAAAACTCATTCTCATAACAGTATGTATTGCTGCAGTCTTGCTTCTCAGCTTTCCGGCATTTCAAGGCAACTTTCTCTACCCAAACCTTCGCATTGCTATACCCTCTGATTATTTTTCCCTTATGAATTACATGCAGCACCAAAACCCGAACGCCAGAATTGCATTACTGCCACAACCCGACTACTGGAGCTGGAAGTTTTATCGTTTCGGATATCGCGGATCAGGGTTCCTCTGGATGGGCTTACCGCAGGCTACGATGGACCGCGCCTTTGACCCGTGGAGCAATACCAATGAAAATTACTACTGGGAGCTTTCACGCGCTCTATACGCAAAAGATAAGGGAGCGCTTCTGTCGGTTTTCTCCAAATATGATATCCAGTATATTCTCATCGATAATTATCAGACAACAACGGATAATAGCCGTGCACTGTTTAGTGAGGAAACGAAAGATCTTCTTGCTTCCATGCCGACTATCAGACTACTTCGCACATTCGGACAGCTTTCTTTATACGAACGAAACGGAATTGAGGCAAACTCCTATATCTCTCTTATCACGAACGCTCCATCCGTATATCCGCAATATCAATGGACAGATAATGATGTTGCCTATCAAACGCTTGGGAATTATATCGCGGTGCCGGATCGGTCTGAGGCGGACATTGTCTATCCCTACCGGTCACTTTTTACCAAACGCTCCGTCAATGAAAGAGAATTCTCCATTCAGGAAACTCCGACGGCCATCACTGTTGCATCAACACGTGTTGCAACCGCCGCAAGCATCTTAAAGAAAAACGATTTGATGTATGATTCTGACGGCACAAATAACCTTTCATCGCAATTTGTACTTCAATGCGGACTTCTGGAAGAAGGTACGACACAGGCGTTAAATAAAGCAGGACCGGACGGGGCTTTTCTTGAGTTCAATGCGCTCAACCAGAGAAACTGTCTTTCATTTGAAACCGGAAACCTCACGCATCGGGAAGGCTATCTCGTGGCGGTTGAAAGCAGGCACGAAACGGGCAAACCCATGCTTTTTTCCCTTATTAATGAAACGGCAAAACATATAGAGCTTGAGACGCTTCTTCCTACGGATACGACGTGGCAAACAACCTATTTTGTGCTACCGCCGCTTGCTTCTGACGGGTTGGGATATTCTGTTTACTTCACCAACGATAGCATCGGAAGATATGAAACTACCAACGATATTAAACGAATACGAATATACAAAATACCGTACAATCTCATGGTAAATATGAAGGTATTTACCCGCCAAGACCAACCATCATCCCAGACGACACAGCCGACAATCAGTCATCCGAACCCAGCCTATTATCGCGTTCAATTAACGAAAAGCGTCAATGAACCATCAACGCTCATCCTCTCTCAATCATATGATTCAGACTGGCTGGCTCTTGTACCAAACCGCACATTTCCCTTTATTCGGCCGGCAGGAACCCACGTGCTCGTCAATAACTGGGCAAACGGATGGAATTTACCGGCTTCCAACACCCCAACAACTGTCTACATCTTTTTCTGGCCGCAAATCCTCGAGTGGATCGGATTTATTCTTCTGCCCTTACCGTTTCTTTTCATCAAAAAACTTGCCAACTAGCCCGTAATCACCGATACTGGAGTCATGCTTTTTCTTATCCTCGTCATCGAGCTTGTTGTCCTTTTCTTTCTCTCCCGATGGCTCACCCGCGATCTTTTCCGGTTTTTCCTCCTTCTTTTCCGGTCCCGCACCGTTGCCTTAACACTTCTTCTGGTTCTTGAGTTTCCGGGAACCGTCGTCCACGAGCTTTCCCACCTGTTTACTGCTGAAATTCTGGGCGTCCGGACGGGAAAATTGATGCTCGAACCGGAAAGCATCCGCGATGAGCGCATCAAAAGCGGAAGCGTTCAGATCGCTGAAACCGACCCCTTCCGGAAATATGCGATCGGTCTGGCGCCGATTTTCTGGGGAATTCTTATGCTCACCGCTGTTTCGTACTTTTTGCCGCAGCTTATCCATTCCGTACAGCAATCAGATATTCCCCTGTTTCAAAACCCCAATACATATTTTTTTATCCTAGCTGCCTATCTCATGTTTGCCGTCAGTAACAGCATGTTTTCTTCACCCACTGATCTCAAAGGGTTTTTGCCGTTTGCCATTGCGCTTACCATAATCATCGCTGTTCTCTATTTCGTGGGGATTCGCTTAGCCCTCGCCGGAACGGCTCTTACCATCGCAACAACAATAGTGACAACGCTCACAAACAGTATCGGTATAGTTCTCGGTATTAACGTTATCCTTCTTATCCTCACACTTTTGCTTACCAAATTATTTGAGCGGATTTTCAAGCTTCGTGTGGTATAAACTCCAACCATATCAGACGTAGTACTAAAGCATTCATTCCTCAAAAATCCGCCGCGAAGTTTTCCGGCCCAACTATAATTTTTAATAAGAACCTGCCACGCGGTTCTTGTCACAATTCCAACAAAAATAATATTCGGGCTGTTGATACGATCCAATGTATTGAGGACTTAAACTACCCAATCGCCCCACTTTAACAAACTTTATTTGCTGATGACCATTCTTTGTTTTCAAAATTCAGGTATTTGAGGCATTGTGTAACACCAATAATCCGACGAAATATCCGCGTGATAATTTTTGTCGCCAGCCGATACACCGCGGGGAAAAAAGCCGTGTAAACCTACAATGCTTTTTTTGTCGAAGGCAACGGGGACCATGTAGCAGTATTAGGATTTCCGCGATACTCTTTTCTTGCCTGAATCAGAGCTATTTCTTCAACAAGATATTGCAACAGTCTGTCTGACATAGAATCGGGATGACGTAAAAACGTCGAAGCGAATAATCGAATCCGCTGCGGAAAGGGCCTCATGTAACGGGGCTGAAGGACATATTCTCGAATATCAGGCATAGTTTCACTATACAGAGATGCGATTTGCATGTGACTGATGATTGTGCGTTTTTTTTGACCAAATATGTCTCGTATAGTTTGGGGTAAATATCCACTCACTGCTGCTTCCGGAACCGGAGTAATTTTTTTACCAGCATGTATTGCCAGCCTAGATACCGCTATGTCTTCATTTACCACAAGCGGCACTCCTCCCGTCTCACTCATCCAGTTTGTATCGAAAGCGAGGAATCTACCGCCTGCAAAACGGTCATTTGGTAATTTCAAGTGCGAATGATCGCTCAGATTTTTTAAGGTTGTATTTAATAACGCCGTATCATCGGGATTTCGAACAAGATGCTCATATGCTTGACCAAATAAGAGCGCTATAGCATCAGAATCCGGATGTACATCTGCATCCATGATAATGCCAATCTGATGACCAGCCTTGATGGCCACATCAATCCCGAGATTCAGTGCATTTGCTTTACTCTGCATTGTCGTATCAATGTGCCATAGCTGCATACCACCGGCTTGTACCCGTTTAACAGTTTGAACTTTCGGATCTATGGCCAGAAGCGATTCATCCTTTACATCTTCAACGGGGCCGTTATCCGAGAGAAATTTGTCAACAATTGGCGCGCTTGCATCAGTACAATTGTTCGTCACAAAAATTATCTGAATATCGGCTTGCTGCGGCAGACGATTTTCCGCAAGCCCGCGCAAGACACCGGGCATGCTTATTGCTTCGTTATGAATCGGAAGCATGAGACTAAAATGGGTATCTTCTAATAAAACGCCCGTTCGCTCCTGCCAATCCGATTCACCAGATTCTACAGAAAATGCCGGCATTGAAGAAACGGTCAAATCAGCTCTCACGGACTCAACAGTCATATCCTATAATTATATCACAGAACAAATCCTCGCGTTATTCTCTCTTTAACACCTCAAAGAAAGCAGATTGGGGAATTTCGACGCGCCCGACTAATTTCATTCGTTCTTTTCCTTTTTTCTGCGCTTCGAGAAGTTTGTCTTTGCGCGTACGGTCACCGCCGTAGAGCTTCTGGATGACGTCTTTCCTAAATGCTTTGACGTCGCTTCGGGCGATTACCTGTCCGCCGATCGCCCCCTGTATCGGAATCTGGAATTGCTGGCGTGGAATAACGTCGGCGAGGCGCTCTACAATAGCAATCGCCCGATGGCGGGCCTGACTTTCCACCGCTAAAAACGAGAGTGCATCGACTTTTTCTTTATTGACCAGTATGTCGACTTTCGCGACGCTCACCGCCTGATATTCAAAAAAATTATAATCAAGGCTGGCATAGCCTTCAGAAACGCTCTTGAGCCTGTCAAAAAAGTCGACAATCATTTCCGAAAGCGGGATAAGATAGGTAAATTCCGCCTGCTCTCCGACGTATTTAAGATCAATATACTCTCCCCGCTTTTCCTCAGATAGTTGCATAACGGCACCGACATATTGTTTCGGCGTAAAAATTTTCACTTCCATAATGGGTTCGCGGACACCCTCAATCACGGTCGGATCCGGATATTCTGCGGCCGATTGGATAGCAACGGTAGTACCACGCGGCGGGGAGTGAACAACATTTTGTCCGGATTCATTTGCGAGCGAGAATGATTGTATGGATGAGACACTCTGATTTCGCGAGAGAACTGAAGACGGATCTAAATGTTCGTTCACGACCTCAGCCGCGCGAACGTCGGGTCCTGCCGCGGATTTCTCCCGTCCGACGTCCTCGCCCGTTTCCTTTTGTTTGATTTGTCGAGTTTTTTCGTTCGCACTCACACCGGAATTTTCCTGCTCTGTGTCTCCTGTAGCAGCGGGGCTGCGGGCGCTCGACGGGAGCCCCTCAATCCGCGTCACCCGCGACCCGCCTTCTTCCCGCATGGCTTCATCAATTATATTTGATGCCGTCAGGCCTAATTTGGAAAGCGACACACCGGATTTGATGGTCAGATGATATTCGACAGACGGCGCGGTTGCAATCATATTCAAATCAAATTCCCGCGACAGGCGCTCCTGCACGATTTCGGCATGCAGAAGTCCCAAAAATCCGCAGTGGAAACCGTTGCCTAAAGCGAGCGACGAAATCGGCCGGAAGTTAAATGCCGAGTCGCTTAAGCGCAATTTCTCCATAGCTTCGCGTGCACGGCTGAATGCGTCAGTCTGTATTGGAAACAGGCTCACAAATACCATCGATTTAGGCTCCTTATAGCCCGCTAGCGGCTCGCGGGCCGTAGGCGGCTGTACAGTGGCGTTGACGACCCTTCCTACCGTCACCGTGTCGCCTACTTTTGCGAACCGGACATCTTTCAAACCGGTTGCAACGTAACCAACTTCTCCAGTTTTAATCGCCTCAGATGCCAACATTTGAGGCATGAAAAAACCAACTTCTATCGGAGTAATTGAGGCATTTGAAAACATAAAGCGAATACTCGTATGTGTATCAAAAGGTAAAGTACCATCAACAACTCGTACAAAAATAACTACTCCTTTATGGGTATCATACTGTGAAGAAAATATCAGAGCCCGCAACGGTTTTTCAGAATTTCCGGTCGGCGGAGGAATTTTTTCTATCACTGCCTCCAATACTTTTTCAACATTTTCTCCGGTTTTTGCGGAAATTTCTATCATCTCTTCATCGCGAAAATCCAGCGCCCGCAATTCTTCGCGTGTTTCCGAAATGCGTGCGTGCGGCATATCGATTTTATTGATAACCGGAATAATCGTAAGGTTGTGAGCCCGTGCCTGATGGAGATTGGCTAAAGTCTGCGCCTGCACGCCCTGCGTCGCGTCAACAACGAGTATGGCGCCTTCGCAAGCCGCAAGCGACCGGCTCACTTCATAGCCAAAATCAACGTGTCCGGGAGTATCTATAAGATTGAGAATATAATTCTCAATCGTATTAGGGGTTTCGTATTTCGTATTAGGGGAAACTACATTTGGTTTCTGCGTAATACCTAATACCAATCCCTTATCCCCGCGACTGTAATGCATCCGTACCGGCGCCAGCTTTATCGTAATTCCCCGCTCGCGCTCGATAGGGTTGCTGTCAAGGATCTGTGCCTGCATGTCGCGCATAGCCACCGTATGGGTAATTTCCAGCAAACGGTCCGCAAGGGTACTTTTCCCGTGATCTATATGGGCGATTATGGCAAAGTTACGAATATGATCCTGAGAAGACATGGGAGTATTGTAACACGAAGCAGGAAATTAGCCCTGAGGATGAAGCGAAGCTTACCCTTCCCGCAAGCTGGGTTTTTGGTATTTTGCCTCTAACTGTCCCTGACCCCTTACGCTTGCATTAATCGTTTGTCCGTCTCGAAGGTCACCAACCATAGAAGCAATCTGACCATCAACAAGAACCTCCGTGTTTCCTTCAGCTTCGTAATGACCTCCATCGGGCCCGTCAACGAGAGTAAAGTCATAAATAGTTCCACGTTGTTGCTCCAAAGAAAACTTACCAGTTTCCCCGTTAGGAAGACCCCTTCTATAATCGAGGTCTACCGGTACTCTGCGAAGTCCGTCAAGGAGTGCTGACCATACAGTTGCTTTTCCTTTAATAGTCATAGGAGGTGAAGTATATCACAAATAGCATTAATTGCAAAAATCTTACTCGCCTCGCTGAGTTTCGGCTAAGCCGGTTAGATTGGTCTATACTCAAAAACCTGAGTTGCATACCTGAGTTTTTGCGGTATATACTAACTCCATGACTGTCACGGAAATTCTTCGAAGTGTAGAAGCAAAAATCGCGAATCCCAAGGAACACGAGTACTTTCTTATTCACGAGGCACGATACCGGTATATCTTAGAACAAATTGTCGAGCTATCCGGCGACAAAAAGTGGAAGGTTCTGGATGCCGGGTGTTTCCCCTACCATTTCGGCGCGGCACTGGAGATGTTGGGACACAATGTGTACGGAATTTCCTCCACCCATGAACCGATAAAAAGTAAAAAAATCAAAATTTGTAACATTGAAACCGACAAATTTCCATTCGACGACAATTTTTTCGATTTTGTCTTGTGTACAGAGGTCCTCGAACATCTTCCGCAGTCCCCTGTTTGGGCAATCAACGAAATGCATCGCGTCCTGAAGCCTCAGGGAAAACTTCTTTTGACAACCCCAAATATAGCCCGAAGCATTAACCGCGCAAAATTATTACTCGGAAAAAGCGTCACATACCCCCTTCATCAGGTCTTGGATAACGAAGGATTAGGGAGCAACATCTATCACCGGCATAATCGGGAGTATACATTGAATGAAGTAACGACATTAATGCGTCATACGAATTTTTCTGTCGAACGTGCCGCCCATTTTGTGAGTTATACGCCGATGAGACGGCGGATGGTTCCCGACCCCATCTGGTTAAAAGCCGGAAAATTCGCAAACTACGCCCTGATGCTTATGGTGGCGAGTTTGCGGGATACGCTTTTGGTGGTGGCGAGGAAATAAGAAAATGGGTCCTGTCAGAAACGCGCATAACGGTCGCGCTCTTCTGTTGCTCGCAAACGAAAATTTAGATTCGTCTTCAGTTTCAAGCGCTCACCCGTCCAGACACGTTTTTCTAAAGAGAAAGTGAAGCCGAACAAAATTTTGTTAGCTCGCACGTATCGCGCTCCTCAATATTCATTTTTTTTGACGAAGCGGGTGGCAACTGTGAAGGACTTCCAGCGAATCCGGAATCCCGCACGAATGCTTCTCGATTCTTTGTTTACTGTAACTGGTCGTTGTGCGATCAGAAGATAAAATAATACACCATTTGAGATCCGGTGCGGGACGAGGATATCGCTGGAATACACAGTTGACAGGACCCGCAACTAGTGAGGACGAAAAAATGTAAGCGGGAGCCCAAACAGAGAAAACCCGCACGACCGATTCTGTCTTTTAATACATAGATATTGGACGAGAGCGTCGAACGAAGCCTCCGCATGTCATAGCGAACAAGCCTACTTATCGTTCTGAATAAGGATTTTGGGCGTAGGGGCAGCGATTGTTGACACGCCTGCCACGGCCGGAACACCGGAACCGCTTGCCTGCTCCGGCGCCTGAGCAACCGGCGTCGGAGTCACCGGACGTACGGCGCCGACTTCAATAATTTTATCCGCTACCGGATCGTAAAGAATTGCCCGCTGGGAAAACACCAGCACTTTATCCCCGTCTTTGGCGTGCGCAAAAAACGGCTGATTTTTGAAGCTCGCGACATCGGTGACGGTCTGGATGAGCGGTATCTCATCAGGCAACAGCATGTGGCGGCCCACTTTTGTTACCAGATCCTGCGATTGCATATCTGCAATCGTCTGCGGCGAGGCTGCCTGAAGTTTGGACAGCTGCTGCTGCGAAACCCAGTACATATAAAAGCTATAGCCCGATGCGCCGGCAACCACAAACCCCAGAAGAATGAAAAATATCGTGCGGGCCACCGACCCCTTTCGCTTTGGTTTGGTTGTCTTGGGTGTCACAGAGACTGGCGCTGCCTGAACCGGCTGAGACACAGGTGGCGGCGCCGCAGCAACTGGTGCCGCAGGCGCAGGTTGTATTGGATCTGCGGATGGCGGAGGTTGATACGATGGCGGTGTCACAACGATGCCCGGAATATCTTCGGCAACCGGCGAAAACGACGCTCTATGAACGCCTTTGATAAAACGCCGTGAAGACGATTGTGACGGGCTATTTTGATTATTTGCGTTATCCATATGTCAACAATTGTATAACCATGTTATACCACACTTTTTCCACCGGCAATACCCCCTTAGAAAGTAAAGGGATAATACACGCCATTGGTATATGCTTTTCCGTGACGCATAAGGTTCACCATATCCGGTTGCCACGTAATCCGAAAATGCGTGGTAGCCGAACCTGATCCCGATACGGTACCCAGATACTGAAAATAGCGCGTACTGGCACCGACCTGTGCTTCATCACTGTCTGACGTAATGTTGTAATCGGTGCCGGCGGTGAGGGTCGTCCATGTCGTACCGTTATCGGTGGATTTTTCAACAACCGCCATACCGCTCCATGTCCAGTTGGTAATTTTGATAACCGGATCGTAGTACGTATAGGCTGTCGAGGCCCCGCGTGTATCGCTGAATGAAACCTCAACGGTGTTATTGCCGTCAGCTTGCGTGGAATAATACCCCTGACCCTCGTTAAATCCATCGGTATTGGCATCGCCGGTATCGGAGGTCACTTTGGTCCCTGTGACCATGGTGTAATACGGATTCCAGTAATCCTGCCCTTCATGCTGAAATGTAGCATCCAGTGCGCTTCCGTTTTGAAATATGACTTGATAGTAGTTTGTTTTTGTAGATCCGGCCGTAAAGGAAACACTCGTATTTCCAAGCGCCAACACGGCAAGCGTGCCATCTCCATACGTTTGATACTGCGTCACGCTCGTTTCACGAGGCGTGTACGTCCAATACCCGACATACCATTTCGGATCCGCTGTTGCTGTGTGCGTTCTCACCACCGCAGCCTGAGTTGTGTAGGCTAAATTGGTATACGTCCACGTGCTGGTTGTCGGTATCGTCGTCCAGCTCCCATCAAGAGTCGTATTGTTAAATTGCTTAAACTCCGAGGCAAGAGAAGCAAGCATGGTAAAAACAATCGGTTTATATTGTGCTGTAGCTGCACTCGTGGTATGGATAGGCTCGGTAACTGTCATACGGTCAGGATAGAGAATAAATTTTACGTTCGTCGCGTCCTGTGTGGCATTGGTCCACGTACCTGTAACGACGATCCGTACCGAAGAGCTCTCCGATAGAGTTACCGAGGACGTTGTAAATGTCGTAAAAGTATCAAATGTGCTGTAATCTCGGATACACATTCCCATATCAGCACTTGACACAACCGACAATCTATTCGTTGTGTCAGTATCGGGCAAATAGAGTTGATCCGCCATGCCGGGTGCTGCGTTAAACCGGATTTTATAGACCCCGCTTGATGATACCGTCACGGTCGTCGACGTGGATGTGGCGGACATCGTGGGATCTATAACCAGATCGCCGGTAACGCCGTCCGGCTCAAAATAGATGCGCACCGTATCGGTCGTGGCATCTTCATCCCAGCTCATGTTTCCGTTATACGGCGCAACGATTTCCACATTTCCGTAGGTGGCTTTGTTGATCGGTCGTATCGAACCGTCTTCCACCTTCGCCGTAATATTTTCCCGCGACTGGCTAAGGACAAATTGTTTCAGTTGAATTTCCCAGACAACGCGCTTTTTCTGTGAACCCGTGAGAGTCCAGTCCTCTTTCATCGATGGCGTATCGCCGGAACTAATCGTATGGATTTTCCGGGTAAATTGCGCACCCAACCCAAGATTGCTTTGAATATTACCGTTAAACCGAACCCGTTTTTTATCGGTATTGGATTGTTTGAAATCATCTTTCGATTCATTTACCCTTGGATAATCTTCCCACGCCTGTGTCACATCATTCCAATATTGGGGCTTAATGGCGCCCACTGCAGACAACTGTTTGTTATCATACAAATCCGTCACATCGTTGTCTTCGTATACCTGCTGCTGAGTCCCGCGCAAAGATTTATACGTGATTTTTTTTGTCGTTGAAGAATTGTCCACCACGAACGATTTGAGCTTTTTGTCCTGCGGATCCTGCACAAGAAAATCATTCGGCTGGGTATCAGCGTTTACCGCCTCAACGTTCATGCCTTTTTTACTTTGGCGATTAATTTGATCCGATGCGATTTGCCACCTGCGCACTTCGCTGAATACTACGGTTGCAGGAGATGTGGGTTCGGGCGCGGCAATCTGTGCGCTGGGCGAAGCAAGGGCGCTTGCTGATGCCTCATCCGTCTGAATAAGCTGGTCAATCGAAGATAGTTGCCCGCTCTGAGACGCCTCTGAACTTTCTGACAACTGAGCGCTCGGCGAAGCCTGCGCACTTGGAGATGCTTCCTCGCTCCCCAAAACGAGCGAGGTTGGAGTCACTGTGGTCATTTGAACCGGTCCTGAAAAGTAGAGCGCGGGAGAAACTTCCGGCGCTTTATACCGATACCCCAAAGCAAGCTGGTCTCCGGCTTTCATTGTCACCTGCCAGCTCACAGCCTGAACAAATGTCTGGGTCTCAAGGACTGTCTTCCCGAGATATTCCATCGGATCAATTTTTCCGAAATAACCGTTCGTCGGATCAAATGCGTTTAACCGCATGCCGAAGTGCAAATGCGGACCGGTTGCAAGACCCGTATGGCCGGAAAGACCGAGAGTGTCCCCCTGCGCAACGGTTTGTCCTTCGGAAACAGAAATTTGACTAAAATGGCCGTAATACGTCCGGCCCCATGTGTGTTGAATGATGACCGTATTCCCGTACACACCCGGTCCCGCAGAAAGAACAGTACCTTTGTCGGCCGCGAGAACCGCTGTCCCTTCAGGAAGACCGAAATCCACTCCGTCATGACCGGCAAGACCAAACTTCTGATACAGGCTTTTTTCATCGGCATCGTAGAGCTGTTCCCCAAAACCCAGTGTTTTCACATATTGTCCATCAAACGGATAACGAAGTGATATGTATCCCGAACCGCTTGCCTCGGCACCCGACTCGAAAGGAACAACCGTAAGCGCGTCGAACAACCGGTAGCCTGTCGCGGGCGTCACAGTAAACGTATCAGGGACAAAATCGGTTACTGTGCCGGAGAAATCTTCGTTCGCCGTAACGGAAAGATTCACCGTATACGGCTCGTACGGATAAATACGTGTTGCCGTCGCGCGTTCAATGTCAAACGGCGCGGACGTTTGCACTTCAAATGTATCCGTTATAGCATGCGCCGCGCCATTCACGACGACTGAAACATTCATCGTGTACGTGCCAGCACCACCGGTTTGATATGTTGCCTCATAATCGGGTTTTTCCGTATAACGGTGCAATTGACATTCAGAGTTTAACGTGATCGTCGAATCGGCAACACTCAAGGTTGTCTTGACGCCCGAGGGATCAGTAATAGTGACTGCAAGACCAGAATTATCACATACCATGTTCCCATCATCATCGAGAACCGCAAAGGCAAGTTCGGCAACTTCACCCGGGAAAATACGGATTTGTTCGTATTGACTGCCAAAACACCCCACGTAAATGACTGCGTGGAGATAAGTTCGTTGTTTTGAAATACTTTTGCGGTATATTTTCCGGGGCTTCATCTCGTCCGGTGGGACGATACGAAATATGGTTGTCCCGTCTCCCGTCGGAAGCGGGTCAATAGTCACCGGCGTTTCGTTCCCTCGGACATCAAAAAGCGATACGTGAACACCCTGCGCTGCCGGATCCATGATATTCATGACTGTCACGTCAATGGGATCGCTGCTTCGGAAATCACGCCGCCCGAGTTGTTTTGCTACGGCAGTTGCCACGATGTTTGCTGACGCCTGCGTGGTTGAAGTCCCCAGATCCGGAGCAACTGTCGGCGTCGGCGTCGGTGTAGCAGAGGGATAATTCGGGATGGTGATAACCGGCGCCGGAGTTGGTGTCGGCGTCGTAGTCAACACGAGTGTGGGCGTCGGTGTAGGCAGAGTTGCTGAATTGGTAGCCGGCGGGCCGTCAAACAAATCCATAGGCGTCGGTGTCGGGCTGGTGGGCGGCGCCGGAGTCGCGATCGGTGTATCGCTTGGCGCAGCACTCTGCGCCATCGCTGATTGCCATGGCAACAGCAACTGTTCGAAGCTAAGAATAAGAATAAATCCGCACATTCCAAGCTTTTTCAGTATTCGTTTGTATCGTTTTGATCGTTTTGTATCCATATATTTTTTCAAAACAAGGCGCAAAATCCCCAATCCCGCATACTAGTACTTCCCATAATAATTGAGCGTAATATCTCCGATTTGCACAGACATGTTGTTGGCGCTGTACATGCGAAGAAGGATGATGGCGGTTGCATTCGTTGAATTCCACGACGTGCCGTTCGTTAGCGACGTGTTAGCAATGCTTATCGTCGTCCACGTCTTGCTTGCCGATGCCTGCCCAGTAAGCTGATACACATATGGAGCATTGGCGGTATTGTAAATCGTCACATCGAGTTTGTTGCTCGTCGTGGTTGCCAAATTCGTGTTGTAATCAACGGTCATGGCAGTACTTTGCCAGTTGTCAAAATCTTTCGGCAGGGTAACCCGCAGCGCCACCGTGTAATCCTGAAGCGAAGTCTGACTTGACACCCACTGGTAATAGGTCCGCCAGCTCGCGCTCGGAGACGCATCAGAGGTCATGTTTCCAATAGTACTGGCGCTTCCGGATGCGGTGATAGCCGCTCCCGCATACTCCGGTGAAAGCGTAATAGTCTTGGTGGGACGTGCCGTACCTGCATACGTCGGACCTCCCTGCGGATCAAAAGTAAAGGTGTTGCCGGCGCTTCCGATTACCACGTCTCCTGTTCCATTGGGCACAATGTTAAGATTCTGATTGTTCTGATATGTTGAAATCGTTGGAGCGGATGCGTTATTGTAACCTAGCGTCAGATTGTTTGCGTCAATATTCCCCGTTCTGCCGTTCAAAAGAATCAAAGCTGATGCTGTTGAAGTGCCGGAACGCGGCGCGGCGCCGGTGCTGCCAAGCGCTAAAGACAAATCACTCACCGGATACGGATAAATAAGTCCGTTTGCCATGGTAAATATAACCTGACCGCTTGGACCGTTGGCTCCGGCTAAACCGGTAGATCCTGTCGGACCGCTCACACCGGTAGCACCGGTCATACCTGTTGAGCCGGTAGCACCGCTTGAACCGGTCGGACCGGTAACGCCGGTGCCGCCGGTAGCACCGGTCCATCCAGTCGGACCGTTAGAACCAGTGCTTCCTGTTGATCCGGTAGGTCCGGTGACGCCAGTACCACCGGTTGCGCCGGTTGAACCTGTTGAACCTGTAGATCCGGTTGGACCATTTGCACCGGTTGCACCGGTAGATCCGGTTGAACCAGTCGAACCGGTAGCTCCGGTCCATCCAGTCGGACCGTTTGCGCCCGTCGCACCGGTTGCTCCGGTATATCCGGTAGGTCCGGTGACGCCAGTACCACCGGTTGCGCCGGTTGAACCTGTCGGGCCGGTGACACCGGTACCTCCGGTTGATCCAGTAGATCCGGTTGGGCCGGTAACGCCGGTTGCGCCGGTTGAACCGGTATATCCGGTTGGGCCGGTGAAGCCGGTAGAACCGGTAGCACCCGTTCTACCGGTAGGTCCGGTAACACCGGTTCCGCCTGTTGCGCCGGTGGAGCCGGTAGCTCCGGTTGCGCCGTCGCACCGGTATATCCGGTAGGTCCGGTAACGCCGGTACCACCGGTCATGCCGGTAGCGCCTGTCGCTCCGGTAGCTCCGGTAGACCCTGTTGGACCGGTAACACCGGTGCCGCCGGTAGCTCCGGTCCATCCTGTCGGACCGGTAATACCAGTACTACCAGTCATACCTGTCGGACCGGTCATACCAGTGCTACCAGTAGCTCCAGTGCGACCGGTTGGACCGGTAACGCCGGTGCCGCCGGTGCCTCCGGTTACACCAGTTGGACCAAAAGAACCCGTTGCTCCGGTAGCACCTGTATATCCCGTTGGACCGGTGACGCCGGTTCCTCCGGTAGCGCCGGTTGCGCCGGTACCGCCGGTGGAACCTGTTGGACCGGTGACACCGGTTCCTCCAGTAGCACCTGTTGCGCCGGTACCGCCGGTTGAACCCGTTGGACCGGTAACGCCGGTAGCTCCGGTATTACCGGTAGAGCCGGTCGAACCTGTTGAACCGCTTGGTCCGGATATACCTGCTCCACCTGTTCCTCCTGTTGGACCATTGGACCCGCTGGCACCGGTGGAACCGGTCATACCGGTTGCGCCGGTAGGACCGGTAACGCCGGTTGCGCCTGTTGTACCTGTTGATCCGGTTGGGCCGGTAACGCCGGTGCCACCGGTTGCGCCGGTATATCCGGTAGGACCATTTGCACCGGTTGCACCGGTTGCTCCGGTATATCCGGTTGGACCGGTAACGCCGGTGCCGCCGGTAGATCCTGTTGAACCGGTCGGGCCGGTAACGCCGGTGCCACCGGTGGCTCCGGTATATCCGGTAGGACCATTTGCACCGGTACTTCCTGTAGATCCTGTTGGGCCGGTAACGCCGGTTGGACCAGTAGCGCCGGTTGTTCCTGTTGGACCAATCATACCTGTACCACCCGTTGCACCGGTCATACCGGTTGCGCCTGTTGAACCGCTTGGTCCGGGGACTCCTGCACCACCTGTTGCACCGGTAGGACCGTTAGAACCCGTAGAACCAGTGGAACCTGTCATACCTGTTGCTCCGGTAGGACCATTCACGCCGGTTGCACCAGTTATACCGGTAGATCCCGTAGGACCAGTAAACCCAGTAGATCCGGTTGAACCGGTCGGACCTCCAACACCAGTAGATCCGGTTGGACCGTTTACGCCAGTACCGCCGGTTGCGCCGGTCGGACCGGTAATTCCTGTTGAACCAGTTGAACCGGTTGGACCAGTAACACCTGTTGGACCGGTAGAACCGGTCGATCCCGTCGAACCAGTCGGACCCGTAACACCTGTTCCTCCCGTCGAACCAGTCGGACCCGTAACACCTGTTGGACCAGTTGCGCCTGTAGATCCGGTTGGACCGGTAACACCGGTACCGCCGGTAGATCCTGTTGAACCCGTAGGACCAGTGACACCGGTTGGACCGGTAGAACCGGTTGGACCGGTAACACCGGTGCCGCCGGTAGATCCTGTTGAACCGGTCGGGCCTATACCACCAGTGCCTCCTGTTGAGCCGGTTGGACCGAATGCTCCTGTTGCGCCAGTGTCACCTGTTGAACCTGTTGGGCCAAAACCTCCTGTTGATCCTGTAGCTCCTGTCGTTCCCGTTGGACCAATAACACCGGTACTTCCTGTAGCTCCCGTTGGACCAAAAGATCCTGTTGCACCGGTGCTTCCCGTTGTTCCGGTGGGACCAACAATACCCGTACCCCCTGTTGATCCTGTCGGACCACCCACACCGGTCGCTCCCGTTGGACCATTCACACCGGTTGCACCTGTTGAACCAGTTGATCCGGTTGAACCAGTGGGACCCGCAACTCCGGTACTACCAGTGGATCCTGTCGATCCTGTTGGACCGGTGACTCCAGTTGGACCGGTAGATCCTGTTGATCCTGTTGGGCCGGTGACTCCAGTTGCACCGGTTGAACCAGTATATCCGGTTGGACCAATAATACCGGTTCCACCGGTTGAACCAGTCGGGCCGGTTATACCTGTAGACCCTGTTGTTCCTGTTGATCCTGTAGCTCCTGTTGGACCGGTGAAACCTGTTGTTCCTGTAGCACCACTTGGACCTTGTTGACCCGTAGCTCCTGTTGGACCAAAGACACCTGTGCCACCCGTTTGTCCGGTTGGACCAAAGTCACCTGTCGCACCGGTACTTCCTGTTGAACCGGTTGGGCCGATACCACCTGTTGCACCAGTACTTCCTGTTGAACCGGTTGGGCCGGTAACACCAGTACCACCCGTCATACCGGTCGGACCCTGAACACCTGTTGCACCCGTCGCTCCTGTCGATCCGGTTGGACCGGTTACTCCGGTGCCACCGGTTGTACCCGTTGGACCTTGAACACCCGTAGCTCCTGTTGGACCTGCAATACCTGTTGCTCCCGTAGAACCGGTTGATCCCGTTGGACCGGTAACACCGGTTGGACCGGTAGCTCCAGTAGATCCGGTTGGGCCGGTAACACCGGTGCCACCTGTGGAACCGGTATATCCGGTTGGACCGGCAATACCAGTGGCTCCTGTTGAACCTGTTGAACCGGTTGGACCGATACCGCCGGTTGCTCCTGTAGTTCCAGTCGAACCGGTGGGACCGGTAACACCGGTGCCGCCAGTTGATCCGGTTGAACCGGTTGGACCGCCTATACCAGTTGGACCAGTAGAACCGGTTGGACCAAATATACCGGTACCTCCTGTAGGACCATTATCTCCGCTGGCACCCGTACTTCCTGTTGAACCCGTTGGACCGGTGACGCCTGTTCCGCCTGTCGTTCCTGTCGAACCGGTTGGACCGGTGACGCCTGTTCCGCCTGTCGTTCCTGTCGAACCGGTTGGACCTTCAATTCCAGTTCCGCCTGTTGATCCAGTTGGTCCAGTTACGCCTGTTCCGCCTGTTGTTCCTGTTGGACCAGTGACACCAGTTCCACCTGTTGAACCGGTTGATCCCGTTGGGCCGGTTACACCTGTACCACCCGTCGTTCCTGTAGAACCGGTTGGACCGACAACTCCAGTTGCACCTGTTGCTCCGGTTGAGCCGGTAGAACCGGTTGGACCGGTGACTCCGGTACCGCCGGTTGTTCCTGTTGAACCAGTCGGACCAACAACGCCAGTACTTCCTGTTGATCCGGTTGAACCGGTTGGGCCCTCAATTCCAGTTCCACCTGTTGCTCCGGTTGGACCGGTAACACCTGTTCCACCTGTTGAGCCTGTTGACCCCGTTGGTCCTGTAACACCTGTTCCTCCGGTAGATCCGGTAGGACCCGTAACCCCTGTTCCTCCTGTAGATCCGGTTGAACCGGTTGGACCGCCTACTCCTGTAGAGCCCGTTGATCCAGTCGAACCGGTAGGACCAGCTAATCCCGTGCTTCCGGTTGAACCGGTAGCTCCGGTTGGACCGGTTACTCCACTTCCACCTGTTGATCCGGTTGGTCCTGTAACTCCGGTAGCACCGGTAGTTCCTGTGCCTCCCGTTGGACCTTCAATACCGGTTCCGCCGGTAGAACCCGTTGGACCGGTGATGCCCGTACTACCAGTCGAACCCGTAGGACCTATTGAACCAGTAGCTCCGGTGGCACCCGTAGTTCCGGTCGATCCGGTCGGGCCAACCGCGCCCGTACTTCCGGTAGAACCGGTAGAGCCAGTAGAGCCGGTTGGACCTTCAACACCAGTACTTCCTGTTGAACCAGTGGATCCTGTAGCACCAGTGGGACCAAAAGCTCCTGTTGAACCGGTTGTACCGGTAGGACCTGTAAAACCACTCGCACCGGTCGTGCCCGTTGAACCGGTTGGGCCAAGTTCCCCTGAGCTTCCTGTCGAGCCGGTTGGACCCTGTTGACCGGTGGCGCCGGTTGGACCAAAAGCGCCGGTAGAACCTGTGGATCCGGTTGATCCGGTTGGACCAAAAATACCTGTTGCTCCCGTTGAGCCGGTTGGGCCAGTAACACCCGTGCCACCAGTCGTTCCTGTTGAACCGGTTGGGCCTTCAATACCTGTTGCACCTGTGGCTCCTGTAGAACCAGTGGGACCGACAAATCCGGTTCCTCCCGTTGTGCCGGTAGGTCCGGTATAACCAGTGGCTCCGGTTGTACCTGAGAACCAGTTGAACCGGTTGGACCACCGACTCCGGTTGCACCGGTAGAACCGGTATAACCAGTAGGCCCTGCCACACCTGTACTTCCCGTTGAACCTGTTGGACCCTGTTGACCGGTAGCGCCGGTGGGACCATTGACACCCGTAGCGCCTGTGGGACCGGTAACACCGGTACCACCAGTCGTTCCTGTTGAACCGGTTGGGCCTATTATTCCTGTTGCCCCAGTTGCTCCGGTCGGACCAGTAAACCCCGTGGCACCGGTAGAGCCGGTAGAACCTGTTGGGCCATTATCACCAGTTGCACCGGTACTTCCTGTTGAACCTGTGGAACCCGTAGAACCGGTGGGACCGGTAACACCAGTACCACCGGTTGAACCTGTCATACCAGTCGGACCACCCATACCGGTCGATCCTGTTGGACCTGCAACACCAGTACTTCCTGTTGAACCAGTCGGACCCTGTTGGCCAGTAGCGCCGGTTGGACCAAAAGCGCCGGTAGCACCAGTCATACCGGTTGAACCAGTTGAACCGGTTGGACCATAATCTCCTGTCGCTCCTGTTGAACCAGTTGAACCCGTGGGACCCTGTTGGCCAGTAGCGCCGGTTGGACCAAAAGCGCCGGTAGCACCGGTACTTCCTGTTGAACCGGTTGGACCGGTTTGGCCTGTAGAACCGGTTGGACCATTGGCACCCGTTGCCCCAGTCATACCTGTAGCACCTGTTGCTCCGGTTGGACCGTTGGCACCACTTGCACCAGTACTTCCAGTTGAACCTGTTGGACCTCCAACGCCTGTTGCACCTGTCGGTCCTGCGACACCAGTTGCACCTGTTGAACCCGTCATACCGGTTGGCCCACCCATACCGGTTGAACCTGTTGGACCATTGACGCCAGTTGCGCCTGTTGAACCGGTACTTCCGGTTGATCCGGTTGGACCAGCTTGACCAGTAGATCCTGTTGTACCTGTTGAACCTGTTGGCCCACCCATACCGGTTGAACCTGTTGGACCATTAACACCGGTACCTCCGGTTGAACCCGTCATACCGGTTGGTCCACCCATACCGGTTGAACCTGTTGGACCACCCTGTCCTGTAGCGCCGGTCATGCCAGTTGCGCCTGTTGCACCAGTGGGACCAAAATCACCGCTTGCCCCTGTGGAACCCGTCATGCCGGTTGGTCCACCCATACCGGTTGCGCCAGTTGGACCATTAACACCGGTGCCACCAGTTGAGCCCGTCATACCGGTTGGACCACCAACACCGGTTGAACCCGTTGGACCCGCAACACCAGTTGCTCCGGTAGAACCCGTACTTCCAGTTGACCCTGTTGGACCGGCTTCACCAGTAGATCCTGTTGAACCTGTTGAACCAGTTGGACCACCCATACCGGTTGCACCGGTGGGACCATTGACACCTGTTGCACCTGTCATACCGGTTGGACCAGCCAAACCAGTAGCACCGGTGGGACCAGCTGTACCGGTTGCTCCAGTCATGCCGGTTGGACCACCAACGCCAGTTGAACCGGTTGGACCTGCTGTACCCGTCGCACCGGTTGAACCGGTCGTACCCGTCGCACCGGTTGGACCATAATCACCAGTGCTTCCTGTTGAACCTGTTGAACCGGTTGGACCAATAAAGCCAGTGCTCCCCGTAGATCCAGTAGAACCCGTTGGACCAATAAAGCCAGTGCTCCCCGTAGATCCAGTGGAACCCGTTGGACCAATAACTCCTGTTGCACCGGTGGATCCCGTGGAACCGGTTGAACCAGTGGGACCTCCAGCGCCCGTTGAACCTGTGGAACCGGTTGAGCCGGTGGGACCAAATTGACCAGTAGATCCCGTAGATCCAGTCGGACCCGTAACACCAGTGCCGCCCGTTGATCCGGTAGATCCGGTTGGACCAATTTGACCCGTTCCGCCGGTAGATCCTGTAGAACCTGTTGGACCCTCAACACCGGTTGAACCGGTAGATCCTGTAGAACCAGTTGAACCGGTTGGACCAACTGCTCCTGTTGCACCCGTGGATCCTGTTGTACCGGTGGCGCCGGTTGGACCAACTGAACCCGTAGCACCAGTAGAACCGGTTGAACCTGTTGAACCGGTGGGACCAGCTTGACCAGTTGCACCGGTCGCTCCGGTTGAACCTGTCGAACCCGTGGGACCTACTGCACCGGTACCACCTGTTGAACCGGTTGAGCCGGTAGAGCCAGTTGGACCTCCGGCGCCAGTGCCACCTGTGGAACCGGTTGAGCCGGTGGGACCTGTTTGGCCAGTCGCTCCCGTAGATCCTGTGGCACCGGTTTCTCCGGTCGGACCATTTCCACCAGTTGCGCCTGTAGCGCCAGTTGTGCCGGTTGAACCGGTGGGACCAAAGACACCAGTTCCACCAGTAGTACCGGTCATACCAGTTGGACCAAATACTCCTGTTCCTCCTGTAGTACCAGTTGTACCTGTCGGACCAACGCCACCCGTTGAACCGGTTGAACCGGTTGGACCTTCAGCGCCTGTTGCGCCGGTTGAACCGGTAGAACCTGTTGGACCAATAGTACCAGTAGAACCCGTAGATCCAGTTGAACCTGTCGGACCATGTTCACCGGTTGCGCCGGTTGAACCGGTTGTACCAGTAGCGCCCGTTGGGCCAACCTCTCCTGTAGAACCCGTAGATCCAGTTGAACCCGTTGGACCAGCTTGACCTGTTGCACCTGTAGCACCAGTTGTGCCGGTAGCACCAGTTGGACCAATAACTCCCGTTGAACCCGTTGAACCAGTTGAGCCGGTGGGACCATTGCTTCCCGTTGATCCTGTAGTACCAGTTGATCCTGTTGGACCGATAAAACCTGTCGCGCCGGTTGAACCGGTGGAACCTGTTGATCCGGTTGATCCGGTTGGACCAAAAGCACCAGTACCACCAGTTGTACCGGTAGCTCCCGTGGGTCCGATAGCACCGGTACCACCAGTAGCTCCAGTCGTGCCCGTAGCTCCCGTAGGACCAGCCTGTCCGGTAGCACCGGTTGAACCGGTTGTACCAGTGGAACCGGTCGGACCGACCTCTCCAGTAGAACCGGTAGAACCAGTTGATCCGGTTGGACCAGCAACGCCGGTACCACCGGTAGAACCCGTAGATCCTGTTGGACCTACTGCTCCTGTGCCTCCAGTAGATCCAGTTGAACCCGTTGGGCCTACTGCGCCGGTACCGCCGGTGGAACCTGTTGATCCGGTTGGACCAAATGCGCCTGTTGCGCCCGTACTACCAGTTGCCCCAGTTGCTCCAGTTGGTCCAGCAACACCGGTGCTGCCGGTAGAACCGGTTGAACCTGTTGAACCGGTAGGACCAGCAACGCCGGTGCCACCCGTAGAACCTGTAGATCCTGTTGGACCTTCAGCGCCTGTTCCACCAGTAGAACCGGTTGAACCGGTTGGGCCGACCTCTCCAGTAGAACCGGTAGAACCAGTTGATCCGGTTGGACCAGTTACTCCTGTTCCTCCAGTTGAACCTGTTGAACCGGTAGGGCCGGTAACACCAGTACCGCCTGTTGTGCCCGTTGCGCCTGTCGAACCCGTGGAACCGGTAGGACCGGTGAATCCAGTACTTCCTGTTGAACCTGTTGAACCTGTGGGACCAGTGACGCCTGTTCCTCCGGTTGAACCAGTTGAACCAGTTGGACCATTATCTCCGGTAGCGCCCGTAGCTCCGGTTGTACCTGTAGCGCCAGTTGGACCGGTAAAACCGGTAGACCCAGTAGCGCCAGTTGGACCGGTAACGCCAGTACCACCAGTTGTACCCGTTGCACCGGTGGGACCAGTAAATCCCGTACTACCGGTTGAACCTGCCTGACCGTGACGCCTGTTCCTCCGGTTGAACCGGTAGCTCCGGTTGGACCTGTAACTCCGGTTCCACCAGTGGAACCCGTTGAACCCGTAGAACCAGTAGAACCCGTGGGACCGGTAACTCCTGTACCACCGGTGGAACCCGTTGAGCCGGTTGGACCTGTTTCTCCTGTGGGACCAGTTGCGCCGGTCGAACCAGTGGGACCGGTCACACCCGTACCACCAGTTGTGCCAGTTGAGCCTGTTGCACCCGTAGGTCCTGTAACACCAGTGGCTCCAGTTGAACCAGTGGAACCGGTTGGTCCAGTAACGCCGGTAGGACCAGTGGCACCAGTAGAACCCGTAGGACCAGTAACTCCTGTTCCTCCAGTTGAACCGGTAGACCCTGTTGCACCCGTTGGACCGTACTCCAGTACCGCCAGTTGAGCCGGTGGAACCGGTTGGACCTGTTTCTCCTGTGGAACCGGTGGCGCCGGTGGAACCGGTGGGACCGGTAACGCCAGTTCCTCCGGTTGAACCGTGGAACCGGTGGCGCCGGTGGAACCGGTGGGACCGGTAACTCCGGTACCGCCGGTGGAACCCGTTGAGCCGGTTGGACCTGTTTCTCCTGTTGGACCGGTTGCGCCAGTGGAACCGGTAGGACCAGTGACACCGGTACCACCTGTTGCGCCGGTAAACCCTGTTGGACCAGTGACACCGGTGCCACCTGTTGAACCTGTAGATCCAGTAGGACCGGTCACTCCAGTACCGCCAGTTGAACCAGTTGAGCCAGTTGGACCCGTGACTCCAGTTCCACCAGTAGAACCTGTCGAACCGGTAGAGCCTGTTGATCCTGTCGGACCAGTAACACCTGTTCCTCCGGTGGACCCGTTGAGCCGGTTGGACCTGTTTCTCCTGTTGGACCGGTTGCGCCAGTGGAACCGGTAGGACCAGTGACACCGGTACCACCTGTTGCGCCGGTAAACCCTGTTGGACCAGTGACACCGGTGCCACCTGTTGAACCTGTAGATCCAGTTGGACCGGTCACTCCAGTACCGCCAGTTGAACCAGTTGAGCCAGTTGGACCCGTGACTCCAGTTCCACCAGTAGAACCTGTCGAACCGGTAGAGCCTGTGGACCAGTCACACCGGTTCCTCCAGTTGAGCCAGTAGAACCAGTTGGGCCTGTTTCTCCTGTTGGACCGGTTGCGCCAGTGGAACCGGTTGGACCAGTGACACCAGTGCCACCTGTTGAACCGGTCGAACCAGTACCTCCGGTCGATCCGGTTGGACCCGTAACTCCAGTACCTCCTGTTGATCCCGTTGATCCGGTTGGACCTGTTTCTCCTGTTGGACCAGTGGCACCTGTCGAACCCGTGGGACCGGTGACACCAGTGCCACCGGTGGAACCGGTATATCCTGTTGGACCAGTGACACCAGTGCCTCCTGTTGAACCAGTAGATCCAGTTGGACCAGTGACACCTGTAGCACCCGTTGCTCCAGTCGAACCTGTTGGACCCGTAACGCCAGTGCCGCCGGTTGAACCAGTAGATCCAGTAGAACCAGTTGGACCGGTGACGCCTGTTGCTCCAGTGGAACCAGTTGAACCGGTTGGGCCTGTTCTCCTGTGGGACCGGTAGCACCGGTGGAACCTGTGGGGCCGGTAACGCCGGTGCCTCCAGTAGAACCGTAGAGCCTGTTGATCCGGTTGGGCCAGTGACGCCTGTTCCTCCGGTGGAACCGGTAGAACCAGTGGGACCGGTGACGCCGGTTGGACCAGTAGCACCGGTTGAACCGGTTGGACCGGTAACGCCAGTTCCACCGGTGGAACCGGTATATCCGGTTGGACCGGTAACACCAGTTCCACCGGTGGAACCAGTTGATCCCGTTGGTCCTGTTTCACCAGTTGGACCGGTAGCACCTGTCGAACCCGTTGGACCGGTAACACCAGTTCCTCCGGTGGAACCGGTTGAACCAGTAGATCCAGTAGAACCAGTTGGACCGGTTACTCCTGTTCCACCAGTTGAACCAGTTGAACCAGTAGGACCGGTAACACCGGTTGGGCCGGTAGCGCCGTCGAACCCGTTGGACCCGTAACGCCAGTGCCGCCGGTGGAACCCGTAGCACCGGTAGAACCTGTTGAACCGGTTGGACCGGTGACTCCGTACCACCTGTTGAACCAGTAGCGCCGGTTGGACCGGTAAGACCAGTTGGGCCCGTAGCACCGGTAGAACCAGTGGGACCGGTGACGCCGGTGCCGCCGGTTGATCCAGTATATCCAGTGGGACCAGTAACACCGGTACCACCTGTTGAACCTGTTGTACCTGTGGGACCTGTGACGCCTGTTGGACCGGTAGCGCCGGTGGAACCGGTAGGGCCAGTGACGCCTGTTGGACCGGTAGCGCCGGTGGAACCTGTTGATCCGGTTGATCCGGTTGGACCGGTAACACCAGTTCCTCCGGTGGAACCGGTAGAACCAGTTGGACCGGTTGCTCCTGTTGGACCAGTGGCACCTGTCGAACCGGTTGGACCAGTGACGCCGGTACCTCCGGTGGAACCGGTAGCGCCGGTCGAACCAGTAGCGCCGGTTGGACCGGTGACGCCGGTTCCACCTGTCGAACCAGTAGCGCCGGTTGGACCGGTGACGCCGGTACCACCGGTTGCGCCGGTTGAACCTGTCGGACCAGTGACGCCAGTTGGACCGGTAGCACCGGTTGAACCCGTAGAACCAGTTGAACCAGTAGGACCGGTAACACCTGTTCCTCCGGTGGAACCTGTTGAACCTGTCGGACCAGTGACGCCGGTTCCTCCGGTGGAACCCGTTGAACCCGTGGGACCTGTTTCTCCTGTTGGACCGGTGGCACCGGTCGAACCCGTAGAACCAGTTGAACCAGTTGGACCAGTAACTCCGGTTCCGCCGGTGGAACCAGTTGTACCCGTTGGGCCGGTAACACCAGTACCACCTGTCGCGCCTGTAAATCCAGTTGGGCCGGTAACACCGGTACCACCGGTAGAACCAGTTGAGCCCGTTGGGCCGGTAACACCTGTACCACCGGTAGAACCAGTTGAGCCCGTTGGGCCGGTAACACCTGTCTGCCTGTCGCGCCGGTGGAGCCGGTGGGACCGGTAACTCCGGTTGGACCGGTTGCGCCTGTCGAGCCGGTTGAACCGGTTGGACCAGTTACTCCTGTTCCTCCGGTGGAACCGGTTGAACCCGTTGGACCTGTTTCTCCGGTTGGACCGGTTGCGCCGGTTGAACCCGTTGGACCGGTAACGCCGGTTGGACCGGTTGCGCCTGTTGATCCGGTTGAACCGGTTGGACCAGTTACTCCTGTTCCACCGGTGGAACCGGTTGAACCCGTAGGACCGGTGACTCCAGTTGGACCGGTAGCTCCGGTAGAACCGGTTGGGCCGGTAACACCGGTGCCACCAGTAGCACCTGTTGATCCTGTTGATCCAGTTGAACCGGTTGGGCCGGTAACACCAGTTCCACCTGTTGAACCAGTGGAACCTGTCGGACCAGTGACGCCGGTTGGACCAGTAGCACCGGTTGATCCGGTGGTCCGGTGACGCCAGTGGCGCCTGTAGAACCTGTAGATCCGGTTGGTCCAGTGACACCAGTACCACCGGTGATCCTGTTGAACCCGTTGGACCAGTTTCACCTGTTGGACCGGTTGCGCCGGTGGAACCGGTTGGACCGGTAACACCAGTTGCGCCGGTGGAACCAGTGGAACCGGTAGATCCTGTAGAACCGGTTGGACCCGTAACTCCAGTACCTCCGTAGATCCGGTTGAACCCGTTGGACCAGTTTCTCCTGTTGCACCGGTTGCTCCGGTGGAACCGGTTGGACCGGTAACACCAGTGCCGCCGGTTGGAACCAGTGGAACCGGTAGAACCCGTGGGACCGGTGACACCCGTGCCTCCAGTTGAACCCGTTGTTCCAGTCGGACCGGTAACGCCTGTTGGACCTGTTGCGCCGGTTGAACCGGTTGGACCGGTAACTCCGGTACCACCGGTTGCACCGGTAGAACCGGTAGAACCGGTTGGGCCAGTAACACCAGTGCCGCCTGTGGAACCTGTGAGCCCGTTGGACCGGTTTCACCCGTTGGACCGGTTGCACCGGTAGAACCGGTTGGACCAGTAACACCAGTTGCACCAGTGATCCTGTTGATCCTGTAGGACCGGTAACACCGGTGGCGCCGGTGGAACCTGTTGATCCTGTTGGACCAGTTTCTCCTGTGGGACCTGTTGCTCCGGTTGAGCCGGTTGGACCGGTGACGCCAGTACCACCGGTAGAACCAGTGGAACCTGTAGCGCCAGTGGAACCGGTGGGACCGGTAAAGCCGGTAGCGCCAGTTGAACCCGTAGATCCGGTTGGACCAGTATCGCCCGTTGGACCTGTGGATCCAGTGGAACCCGTGGGACCGGTGACGCCGGTACCTCCGGTGGAACCTGTAGCACCTGTTGAACCGGTTGGGCCGGTAACACCAGTTCCACCGGTTGATCCGGTTGAACCCGTTGGGCCAGTTGCTCCTGTGGGACCGGTTGCGCCGGTTGAACCGGTTGGACCGGTGACGCCGGTACGCCGGTGGAACCGGTAGATCCTGTTGATCCTGTTGATCCGGTTGGACCCGTAACTCCGGTACCTCCGGTTGATCCTGTAGAACCGGTTGGACCAGTTTCTCCTGTGGGACCGGTTGAGCCGGTTGAACCTGTGGGACCGGTGACGCCGGTGCCGCCGGTTGCACCGGTTGACCCGTAGGACCAGTATCACCAGTTGCTCCCGTAGAACCTGTTGATCCAGTTGGACCGGTAACACCGGTTGGACCGGTAGAACCTGTGAACCGGTTGGACCGTGACACCAGTTCCACCTGTCGATACCAGTAGAACCGGTTGGACCGGTTTCGCCGGTTGGGCCGGTAGCACCGGTTGAACCTGTGGGACCGGTAACGCCGGTTGGACCGGTAGCTCCAGTAGAACCTGTCGAACCGGTTGGGCCGGTGACACCAGTTCCACCCGTCGATACCAGTAGAACCTGTTGGACCGGTTGGTCCGGTTGGAGCCGGTGGATCCTGTTGAGCCAGTTGGACCGGTAACACCGGTGGCGCCGGTTGAACCGGTGATCCTGTTGGGCCCGTGACACCGGTACCACCAGTAGAACCTGTTGAGCCAGTGGACCGGTAACACCGGTGCCGCCGGTAGAACCGGTAGATCCTGTTGGGCCCGTTGACACCGGTAGCACCAGTTGATCCTGTTGAACCAGTTGAACCGGTTGGACCGGTAACGCCAGTCCCACCTGTTGAACCGGTTGTTCCGGTTGGGCCAGTAACGCCAGTCGGACCAGTGGGCCGGTAGAACCAGTTGAACCTGTGGGACCGGTAACACCGGTGCCTCCTGTTGCACCAGTAGATCCGGTCGGACCAGTATCGCCAGTAGGGCCTGTTGCACCTGTGGTACCGGTTGGACCAGTAACACCAGTCGGACCAGTGGCGCCGGTTGAACCAGTTGAACCTGTGGGACCGGTAACACCGGTAGCTCCGGTGGAACCAGTTGAACCGGTTGGACCGGTTTCGCCGGTTGAACCGGTAGCACCGGTAGAACCTGTGGGACCGGTAACACCAGTGGCGCCGGTAGCACCGGTAAATCCCGTGGGCCCAGTTGTCACCGGTTGCATCCAGTTGAACCCGTGCTCCCTGTTGGACCATTTTCGCCAGTAGAACCGGTTGATCCAGTAGAACCTGTTGGACCGGTTTCGCCGGTTGGACCGGTAGCACCGGTAGAACCTGTGGGACCGGTAACACCAGTGCCGCCGGTAGCACCAGTTGTACCTGTTGGACCAATAACGCCCGTTGGACCCGTAGCACCGGTTGAACCGGTTGGACCGGTAACGCCAGTGCCGCCGGTGGAACCTGTAGAACCGGTTGAACCTGTAGAACCGGTTGAACCTGTGGGTCCTGTCACTCCTGTACCACCCGTTGCACCCGTTGATCCGGTTGGGCCAATAAAACCGGTTGGACCGGTAGCACCCGTTGAACCAGTAGCGCCTGTAGGACCGGTTTCACCGGTTGGGCCAGTAGCACCTGTAGTTCCAGTTGGACCGTTTTCACCGGTTGCACCGGTGGCTCCCGTGTCACCTGTTGGACCAATTCCTCCGGTTGAACCTGTCGGACCCTGTTGTCCGCCTACACCCTGTTCTCCTGTTCCGCCGGTAAATCCTGTTGGTCCAAAATCGCCGGTAGAACCCGTTGGGCCGGTGTCTCCTGTTGACCCTGTAGCACCGGTCATACCCGTTGCTCCGGTCATGCCTGTTGGTCCAAAATCACCGGTTGCGCCGGTCGGACCTGCTTCACCTGTTGCACCAGTTGAACCTGTCGAACCCGTTGAACCTGTCGAACCCGTTGGGCCATTGTCTCCAGAAGCGCCGGTTGAACCAGTAGAACCGGTTGGACCGGTTTCGCCAGTTGGGCCGGTAGAACCGGTTGGACCGGTAACACCGGTTCCTCCGGTCATGCCTGTTGCGCCTGTTGCGCCGGTTGAACCGGTAGAACCAGTAGGACCATTATCGCCTGTTGCGCCTGTTGAACCGGTAGAACCTGTTGGGCCATTTTCACCTGTTGCACCAGTTGAACCCGTTGAACCGGTTGCACCGGTAGAACCGGTAGATCCTGTCGGACCGTTATCCCCTGTTGAGCCGGTAGAGCCAGTAGTTCCCGTAGGACCAATTTCGCCCGTTGCTCCTGTATTTCCGGTCGGGCCCAAATCACCAGTGGGACCCGTGCTTCCGGTCGGTCCATTTTCGCCCGTTGCACCCGTGGAACCCGTACTTCCCGTTGGACCATTATCTCCGGTTGCCCCTGTGGAACCTGTGCTTCCGGTTGGTCCGATTTCTCCTGTTGACCCTGTTGAACCCGTCGGACCGATTTCGCCGGTTGCACCTGTTGAACCCGTTGAACCGGTGGGACCGGTAAATCCTGTTGAACCTGTGCCGCCCAGCACCGACGGCGGAAGTGGCGTTACAGTGGGCTGCGGTGTTGGTGTGGCAAATGGCGTCGGTGTCGGCGGAGGCGTCGGGATAACGCATGTGACGAGCCGATTGTCTGCATCGATACAGACGTTTTGATACGTGGTGCCGGACACTGGTGAAAGGCCGGTAAACGTAATATCGCCGCTTGAGGTGATGCCTGTTGCCGATTCAATGTTTCCTGCCGAGTTAACGACAAATGCTCCGCCTGCGCCGACAATGAGCCTTTGTGAGACAGTCGCCTGTGTTGTTGTTAAACCGCCTGATGCAGATAAAAGTCCTGAAACCGAAGCTTCGGCATAAATGCCGACGCCGGTGTTAATTTCCAAAATCCCCCGCTCGACCTCACCGGCTAACACAGAACCTTTTGGCTGGGCTAAAGCGAAGGCCGGTTCGTTCGTTTTTTGAGCAACATGCGTCTTGACTGTTCGGATAAGGCCGATTGCTCGCGACGCGCTGTTAGTCCCAAAGTTTATTACTATAGATATCAAAAAAAATACGCCGATCACTGCGGCACGAAACGCAAGCTGATTAACAAAATTTCTTGGAAACGGCGGAATTACTCCGCGCAAACGATCAAAACGCTTACGAACTCCCTTCCATATCGGCGCAGGGGTGAGCTCAAACGGTCGCGGTTTCGCTTGCAGGTGCACCTGCGGACGAACCCACCGTAAAAACTGTTTAAGACTCGCGATATAGCGCTTCATTGTGCTCTCAGGCACTCCTCCCCGCAGAAGGTGCATTTGATACCGTTCAAGGTGATAGGATTGAATTTTCTCCGGAGAAAACTTAAGAGACTCTGACGCCTCGAACCAGCGGACGAAACGCACCATATCGGCGATGTAGTTTCGTACTGAACTCTTACTTAATCCCTGCGCTGCTAAAAATGCGGCATACGCTGCTAATACCTCGTTACCCGATAGTAAATCTATAGAGGATTCATTCGATGAAAAAGCTTTTACCGCTGTAGGGGGTGGCGTTGGACCGTTGATTGAAAAAATATTTCCATGAGGATCCAACCATTTCAAAAAAGTTTTTAAACTTGCGATATACCGACGGGCGGTGGATGCGGGAATCTGTTCGTTTTCCAGATTTTGACGATATTGGTCTATGTGGTAGCTTCGAAGCTTCTCAGGAGCAAATGATTCACCAGTCGTCGTTTCGAACCATTTCATGAAGCGAGACATGTCTGCCGTGTAGTTTCTAATCGAACCACGGCTCAACCCTTGCGAGGCTAGGTAGTTGGTATAATCGTTAGGCAGACTGCTCACGGTTTGTTTTGGGCTTCTTATGTAACAGCTTGATAATTCAAGACGTTACATAGGTAGGTACTTATTCATAATAACATCGTGAAAACTCTTCTTTTGTGCGTCAGCCTCACCACAGTAATAAGAAAAAGAGGTGACTGTAATAATAAGCTTGACAGAATAAGATCTTTTAAATATTTAGCCTTGAATACCCGTAAGGTAAAATCGTGAAATAAGGTATTGACAATTTTTCACGGTTCATCGGCAAAAAAGCCTATGATACCTCCGTTTCGGAAAAAATGGACAGTCAAACTATTCAATACGAGAAATCATTGCTCAAAAACGTAGAAAAAATTAATAGGAATTCTGCAAGAAAAATGTGAAACTCTGGGAAGTAAAATGTGAATAATACAGCCAACTATGAACCTTACCATTTCTATTTACGAAACCCTATAGTAGAATTCGTGGCTAATATAATATTTTGGGTCGTCAGAACAGTGTAAATAAGAAGACATCAAAGTAAGCAGCCTCAGACCCAACGTTTCAAATACTAAACAAACCACCACGAAGTTTCTGTCGTATTGCCATATAACTTCATGGAATACGGGCTGAGAATAATGGCAATGTAAGTGTTCATCAAATGCGTGACGCGGGCCGTCAAATAAGCCTGAAGCATAAAAAGCCAAACCAAAAAAATTGTATGGTATTTTTGCGTCACGTATCAAGTATTGAACCATCCTACGTCATCGTACAGTTTGACACCAAATTGACATATCAAGACTTCCAAGAAACTGTCAATATTGCTTGATATTTCGACAATATATTCTTGTGGCGAAAATTTCGAAAAAGTCGTAAATACAGTTGAAAACTACTACGAAAAAGTTGGACAATATTAAATATATTACATAGATTATAGTAATATATTATATTTATAGAGTACAAAAAATCAGTTTTATTGATTTTCAAATAAATTTGCGTCTGTTTATCATCTTCAATTTAATTGATGTATTAATTCAATATATATTGATAATTATCTGACCGCAAATAATAGCCTAATAACTAATATCATAAAATTATTTACTAAAATTATTACATTCTAAATAACAAATATACACAAATGTCGCTACAATATATATAGTATATAGTAATATTACTTTGTCGGGAAATTCGTATAACGACTCTGTCGATTTAACCCAATAAATTCATTGTGCGGGTTGAAATTTCCGCAATAAATCTTTTTAACTATTTTCAAATAGAATATATCACCAATAAGTACAAACTTATAGTTAAATAATTGCAGTTATTTTTACCGCTAAACCGATAGCAACATATTTCTACATGATGTTTATCAAATATATAAATGTTTTAAACGAAAAATTGGCCGCTCTCAGGCGACAGAAATTTCCTCAAATGAAGAAACTACAGGGTACAACACAAACGAAGAACATTTTAGATGTTGGTATAGATGTACACGTTGTTGGAGTGTACGTAGATGACGGATCGGGAAAATTTATACTCAGTTACCTTGTCACCCGAATTTATACGGATTGTTTCATTTTCTAGGATAGTAACAAAATTCGTGTGGAACGGTAGGATGTCAAAGGGACCCTGTGAATTCTTTGAAGACACCCAAAGTGCCTCCCCCTCCCATAAAAGCCTCTCTGGCGAGTTTATACGAACCTTCAGCATTTCCGCCATATATAATAAGGAAGGCAGCTTTCCGTATATTTGAAGCTAATTTGCCTCACCTCCCTTTTATTGTGCCATAACGGCAATCCTTTTGCACGCCGGATTTTAGAAATATCGTCAAATCAAGCTAAATAACACGATTTCCCTATACTATTTTATTATAAGGTTTGAAGTGTCATTTTTACCCTGTTTTCTATGGGTTAATTAATACCTAAAAACAGGTGTTTTCTATAAGATATAATATTTCACAAATTCAAAAAACTATGATACTAAAAATTTAGCCACCTCTCCGGTGAAAATTATATCGTATAATCATTTACTAAAAGATATTTTTGTATGTTAGATAATATATTTTACGACATTATGTATATAACAATTTAATATAAGTTAAAATTGTTATTTGAGGCTCTATAATGATCTTTAATTTAATCAGTCACCGTATATGATCGCTAGCGCTCTCTGAAATGGTTCAAATTTGGTACGTTATATAAAATTTATAGAGGCCTACTCATGGAGCTTAATGAAATCAGTTGATTATAGGTCAATTTTGACCTTATTTCACTATTTTTTTGGCGGCTCGGCTGCAGGTTTTGGAGGTATGTTCTTTACTGATTGAACATTGGCAGTCTGCAGTTGAGGACTGACAACTTTTGAAGGCTCCTTAGACGCGGACTGTTGTGATGCCCCGTGTGCAGCATTCGACTGAACTGACGAAGATGGCTTTGGTGCGGTTTCCGTCGAAGCGGTCGCCACTGGGGCTTCCGTTGGACTTAATCCTGCATCTTTAAGACTTCCAATGTACATAAATTTATCATCCGGAATGCCATCTACCTTGCCGGAGATGATCATATCAATGTCTTTCACGGTTACTGCTCTGTCCACCGTAACGCCTTTTTTGCCGGTTTGCGATTCTGTCGTAAAAAATGGCTGCGTAAGGTAATTTATGAGTTTTTTTGCCCGTTGATAGACCAATTGGTCGTATGGCGAAAGCTCTGCTTCACCAACAATAGCCACAATCCGGCTTAAACGCTGGTAATTGTTGAGGGTTTCTAGAGCCCGTGTGGCTACTTCATAGTGTTCTTGTCCCATGATGCGAGGATTTAGAGATGACGATGTTGAGACGAGAGGATCAATTGGCGGATAAAAGCCGCGCGACGCCCTGTCACGGGAAAGAATAACCTGTGCGTCAAGATGGGAAAGAATTGCCGCCACACCAACGTCAGAAAGCTCATCTGCGGGCACGTAAACCGTCTGACAGGACGTAATTGAGCCGTTTGGCGTAGATACCAACCTGTTTTCAAAGTTCGAAATCTCGGTTTCAAGCGTTGCCTGATAACCAAGTTCTGACGGGATGGAACCCAAAACAGCCGACACCTCGGCGCCGGCCTGAATAAAACGATAGACATTGTCGGCGAAAAACAACACGTCTTTTTTCATACCGTCACGGAAATACTCAGCCAATGTGGAAGCCGCCCACGCGACACGAAAGCGGATGATGGCGTTTTCGTTCATCTGCCCGAAGATAAGAGCGACGCGGTCGATGACTTTGGACGCCTCAAGCTCCTTCATAAGCTCATGGCCTTCACGGATACGTTCACCTATACCGGCAAAGATGGATAATCCTGAGTGTTTATACGTAATGTTGTGGAGAAGTTCGGTCATAAGAACGGTCTTACCCACACCTGCGCCACCCACGAAGCCGATCTTCCCGCCTTTGACAAAGGGTGTGAAAAAGTCGATTTGCTTGATGCCGGTTTCCAGAATCTCCTGCGAAGTTACGACGTTTGTCGTTTGAGAAAGATCGCGATAGATCGATTGAAACGTATGTTCTCCGAGCGGCCCTTTATTATCAACCGGTTCTCCAAACAGGTTGAAAACCCTGCCTAATATCCCCTGTCCGATGGGAACAGTAAGCGGACTTCCTGTTGAGGTGATCTTCATATTGCGGTACATATAGCGGCGCTTGGTGAGCGATAAGCAGGAAAGCGTATTGTCTTCGCCGTATGCGTACACTTCAAGACGCACCTTCGGATTATCCGGACTCGTGAGAATTTCGAAAAATTTCGGGAGAGATTCTGTGTCATCGTACCCGACTTCCACAATTTGCCCGCGTACGCCTCGTACACGGCCTTTAAAAAGACTTTGCGGTGGTTCGTCCTTTCCTACACCCTGCGGTCCCATGCTCGCCGGAACCACAACTGCAGGTTTGGACGGTTCTGACGGCGCAACTGGCGGTATTACTGGTTGTTTTACTTCATCTGCCATACAAATTCCCCTATTTTTTCCATTTCGTCATACCGGAAAACGTCTCTAAAAGCTTCACGTTGGCAATAGACGCCTGAACTTTCCTCAGCTCCCCTTTTTTTTGTTTAATAAGCTCGGTTGACCGTTCATCGGCGCTGCTCATGGTAATAAGCCGTGCCGCAGTACGTGAAAGGTCCGCTTCCAGCATAACATGAAGGAAGAGTAGCGAGCGCACCTGCCGCTGAAAAAATTCAAGGATTTTCGCATATTCAGGCTCGAACAATATGTGAATTTCATCTTCACCGGCCTTGTCGGTCTTTGATACCGCCTGCGTTAAATCAACGGAGCCGACCGACTGTGTCACAAGCGAAACGAATTTCGGATAATAGACCATGACTGTGTCGTACGGCATGATTTTATCCAAAAAATCACGTGTTTCCTCCTGCGTCGGATCATCGTGGACAAAAATCATATGTTCATACGGCTTGGTGTAGCCGCTTGAGTGCATAAAATCTTTTCCTGTGGTACCAATAACCAGCACATCCGTCGTCATTCTGCCTACCGCGTCCAAAAACCCGCGCATGATGTTGACGTTCAGGTTGCCATAAAAGCGCTGGTTGCTCGTCACGGCCACCGAAAGTGACTTGAGTTTCCCGTCAGTTTTCGCCATTTCCAGCTTCATAGTCTTACCGGATTCGCGGACAAGATGGTAGACGTGGCTGATTTCATCATAAAACTGGCGGTTGGTCTCAAACTGCCGCTTAATCTTCTGTATACGTGAAGCAGCCGCTTCGGTAAAAGCGGAGCTGATAAGCTTGAGTGTGGTTGCGTCATCAAGCTCAAGTTTTAAATCGGCGACTGTTGGCATGCATCCTCCAAAGGTTTTAACTGTGTCTTTAATTGCGTGATGAGCTCATCCAGCTTCGCTGTTTTGGTCGCATCCATGACCGTCTTATACGTGCTAGATTGCAGTGTGGCAACGACTTTCTTTTTGAGTGTCCTTAGGGAATCTAAATCCATTTTATCGAAAAATCCCGTGAATACGAGTGAAAGCATGACAATCTGCGCTTGGGGGCTGATGGACGACATCGGATCCTGCTTGAGAAGTTCTTCAACCACTTTTCCCCGCTTAATTTTGAGCTGCGTCTCTGCGGAAAGCTCGCTGCCGAACCGGCCGTAGCGCTCGAGCTCGTGGTATTCGGCAAGTAATAACCTGACACGATCGGAAAGCACCTTATGAATAAACGTCTGCGTCTGGCGTCCGACGCGGGTGACGGAGCGGTCAGCCTCAATAGCCGGATACACACCCTGTGCCCTCAGGTTTGCGGAGAACAAAATATGGCCGTCCGTCATCGACATGACGTTGGTCGGAATGAGGTTGGTGAAGTTTTCGATGTTGGTTTCAATAGTCGGCAGCATCGTAATCGAACCGTTGTGATAATGATCATTAAAATTACCTGCCCGCTCCACAATGCTCGAGTGCTGGTAAAAAATATCGGCAGGATACGACTCGCGGCCGGGAATCCGGCCGGCAAGAAGTGAAATCTCACGCGCGTATTTTGCATGGGTGGCCAGATCGTCAAGAATTAAAAGAACATGGCGGCCCAGATTCCGGTAATATTCCGCTAAGGCCGAAGCGACAGACGGCGCTATCTGAATCATAGGCGCCGATTCGCTGGATGTTGCGGCAACGATAATGGTATACGTATCAGCGCCGATGGTTTTGATATCTTCCGAAAACCGTTTGACTTCAAGTTCGCTTCGCCCGATCGCGGCATAGATGCAGACGCGGTTCTGCGTTTTTTGCGAAAGAATCACGTCAAGGAAAAACTGTTCTTTTCCGCTTCGCGGCTCACACATAATAAGCTCCCGCTGGCCTTTGCCGACAGGAAGAAGCGTATCAACGACCGTAAGACCGGTGTAGAACTGCTCCGTAACGGCCGCACGGCCGTCAATTCCTGGAGCCACGATATCAAGATCAAGCGGTTCGCCTCCCGGCGGCAATCCGGCTTTGCCGTCGAGCGCCATACCCAGAGGATTAATCATGCGGCCGAAAAGGTCGACGTTAAGAGGAAGTCGTAGTCCGAAGTCCGAAAGCTCAAAATAATCACCCGGCTTCGGCCGCTCGGAATCCAGCATAAGCGCTTCGATGCGATCTTTTTCCAAGGCCGACACCATCGCCCGACCGCCGTTTTTTGTCACGATAATGTTGTATAGACGGGCCGAGGGAAGCCCTTCCACGATGACAATATAATCCTGCGTAGAAACCACGTAGCCTACTTCTTTATCGCCGACCGTCGGGATAATCTTACCCGCTTTTTTTTCCTGTTCGGCCGGCGGCGGCATCGTAAACTTGGCTCGTTTCATTGGCGTTGGTGTTGGTGTTGGCATATGTTACCTCATGTATTTTTATCAAATATGACTGCGATACTGTCGTCGGTATGCTTTTTGTGCGCATCCGTCAAGAAGGCTTGAGGCTTTTTTGAAAACTCAGGGCCTCATACGGGCGAGTGACAAAATTATTGCAGATCGCTTCTCGAGCTAAGCAATATCCCGATATATGGACAGATAAACTATTGCGAGCAGCGGATCAAAATAATTTTGTCACGAGCAACAATGCGTCTTCAGAGCTCCTGCGCGTGACGGTGCTGGGCAAAAAGCATACCTCCTTGTATCGTCAATAAAATAGGCATACACATTATGACCTTTCATTCTTTTTCCTTCGTAAATTCATCTAAAACTTTTCTGATTCCATCCATTTTTCTATGCATATAATGTCGCAGAGAATAATCGTAGTACACCCCGTTCCAAGCAAATGCGCATCCGCCAAACGTCGAAGAATCGACATGAACTTCTATAAGAATAAATTTGTCGACATTCGCACGAAACCATGCGCCGAGCTTCCCCGCCTCATTTGCATCGGGATTAATGGGAACGTAGAGATTAATTGCAGGCAAATCCTTGGTTTTGGCCGCAATCTTTTCAAGTAAATCATATGCATTTTCTTTCGTAAACGAACTGAAAAAATCTTTCCCCCACCCGTTTAACACCTTCTGATCCTCCTCGGAAACGTTGGCGAACGTATAAAATTCCGGAAGCTCTTTTTTGCCTGAAGGGGTAAAAAACCGCTGCTCCGAAAACTCACGCACCAGCCTGATCCGGCGTAGTAAATCAGCCTTCATAAAACTGGACGCGAGCATGGTGGTGACGAGCTGATCTTCTGTCATGAGCTTTTGGTTGTTGATGAAAACGAGTGTTCCCGCTTGGCATCTTCAAGCGCCTTATAAATAAGCTCGCTCTGGTCGGCTAAACTCATCTTTTTATCCAAAACGACGCGAAGCACACTCTCCAGAATATCGACAATGCGCTCATCAACGACACGCATGCGATTCTGTTTGTACTGCTCAATCTCCTGTGAAGCCATGACCAATTCCTTTTCGACATCACCTTTGACCTTTGCTTCAACGTCGGCCGTAAACTTGGTTAAAAGACTCTCGGTTCGCTCGATCATGGCCTGCGCTTTTTCCTCAAGCATTTTCTGGTTTGCTTCAATGTGGCTGTTAATCGATGCCTCGGCACCTGTTATAAACTCACCATAGGTTTCCTCAGCATGCTTAGCGTTTCGCTCCAGCTGATCTTCCAGTGCTTTTTCGATCGTAGCGAGGTGTGCGTTAAATTGATCAGTGAGCTCGCCGCTTGTTACTTTTTGCTTTGAGAGAAGCTGAAGACCCTTAAGTTCTGCCGCAACGAGGATTTTATTCGCCTGCTGAATGGACTTGTAGATGATGCTGTGAGTCTTGGCCTGCGATTCACGGAATAATCCTTCCTGTGGTTTAGCAGATTTCCGTCTGATACCAATGACTAAAAAGAGCGTCAGGATCTGAGAAACAACAAGGACGCCGAAGAGAATGGAATAGGCAGTAATCGCATCCATGATTCTATCTTAGGAGAGTTTGCATGGCTTGTCTATAGACTGGGTAAAAAAGCGCGATGCGTCGAGCGAACAAAATGTTGTGCGGCTTCACTTTCTCTTAAGGATTAAGCATATGGAGAAGAGGCGCTTGAAACTGAAGACGCATCAAAATTTTCGTTCGCGAGCGCGCATCACGCGGGAGAATCTCGTGGCTACAAACTAATAATCACCAAAGCTAAAGCGACCCCCGCAATACAGGAGATTGCAAGAAGAATAATGTTTAAGGTAATCATGGCCTGAATCGAACCTTTAGCGAGCGGATTTCTGCCGATTGCCTCAAGCCCCATGGTTACGTTGCGGCCGAACGTGCGGTAGCTTATATAGAAAATCACGACCGCGATAATAACAGCCAAAATATACCGGATAATCCGCTCTGTTTGTTTACTCGTTGAAATATTAAATAATATTGCGGTAGAAATCTGCTTTAGTGTGCCCAGAAATCCCCCTGCCGCCTGTGTCATGATGGGCGATGCGGGCCCGATACCAATCGACACCTTAACTCTCCCCATTGCGTACTTTTTCCCAGAATAATCAGCGCTCGCTGTCGCTCCTTTTCCATCAAAATTCTCAAGTGCCACGCCAAGCATATAGCCGGCAATTCCTTCAGCCTTCTGACCTTTACCGGCAATCGGAGAACTGGTCACATAATCCCCAACTGCAATCGGGCCACCCAGTAAGGTTACATTAACCGCAGCTTCACCGTCACGGGCTACCGCAAGCGTGGGAAGAGTCCTATATACCATGACGGGATCTGCCTCAAGTACGCCGTACATGTGCTCATCATAGGCTTTCGTTGAACGTGCAAGCGTTTCTACCTTTGAAATCAACGTAGCTATGTCTCCATCAACAGCCCCTTTGTCATCAATCGTCAGTGTCCGGGCAATGTTAAATTGAAGTCCTTGCGCCATGACCGGATGGAGCCACGAAGCCAATTCGAGGAGAAATATGACAAACAACACCCCGCTCGCCCAAAACAAAAATTTCCCTGATGTTCGCATGGCATACCAAGTATAACACGATAAAAATACGACTTATAAGAGCTGCTCAAATACGCGGAAAGACGTCAACGGACATGCGAAAAGATAAAATTTTCGCAGCTCGCTTCCCGAGCTTAAAACGAAGAACCTGATAAAAAGTGAAGCTATTGCGAGCAGCGGAGCCAGAAAATTTTGTCTTGAGCAGGTCGTAAAAAAACTCATAAAGGCATACAATAATGATGCTCTTCTATACTCTTACTTGACTATTTGACACAGTGTGATATAATTTCGCGCAACGTATAAACCACCTGCCAAAAAGTGTTTTTTATGAAAAATAAAATGCTTCGTGTTCTTGGTATTGTAGTAATTGTTGGTGCCATGGTTGGCACATCGCTCGCGGTTTCAGTTAAACCGGCATTTTCCGATTTTGGTAACCAAGGTGGAAACCAAGGTGGTAATCAGGGAGGTAACCAAGGTGGAAATGGTGGAAACCAAGGTGGCGATCAAGGCTATAACGGTGGCAATAATGGTGGAAACCAAGGTGGCGACAATGGTGGCGACAAAGGCGATGACCACGACCACGACCATGATCACAACACACCGACTCCTACGCCAACCGTAGATCCGTGTCAGAATCATGGCGGAGAAGTCACATATAGCTTTAACTCTAACAAGGACAAAAATCCTTGTGAAAGTCCGACTCCGACCGTAACGCCGAGCCCGACGCCGGTTGTGACTCAGCCTCCATCAAATCCGGGTGGTCCCGGCGATGGACGATCAGACGGACGAAGTGACGGTCGATCAAGCTGTCCGTCATGCACAGCAGCTCCACAGGGACAGGTCTTGGGTGCCACAACCGAATTTGCAGGCACCGGTGTTGCTGATGAAATGCTTATGAACGTCGTCGGCGCTATGGGTGGACTTTCCACTGTAAGCGGTATTGCGATGATCATCAAGAAAAAATTAAGCGTTTAATACGCACATAAATTGAACTTGGAAAGGAGCCCTGAAAAGGGCTCCTTTTGGTTTTTGTTTAAAGCAAGGACTGGCGCGGGTTTTCTCCCATCCGACGTCCTCGTCCCGCAAACCTGCTTAAATATTACCTATTGTCTTCTGGTCACAAAACAACCTCTTATATCCTATTCACGTAATTCGTAGTAATGCGAGACTGCGGGCGCTCGATGGGAGCCCCTCAACCCGCGCCACCCCTTGAAAGCCTCGTGAGGATCGCGTGCAAAACCATAGTGCGGACAACCTGAACGTTTGCGCGAGAATTGTAGAGTCAATTCCCAATCGCAAACGTTCATTTAGTGAGGATGGAAAGAAACTGCAAAGTTCACCTTGAGCACACCGAACGGGTCCCAGCACTATGCCGTTTCGTACGCGATCTGACGTAAAAATGATATGATAGGGTTACGCGTGCCCGAAATAGACCATGGACCACTCTCATCAACCCAACCGCATCTCATGGCTTCCACTGTTCCTAATAGGCGCAGGATGCCTTCTTATGGCACTCTGGGGCGTGCATCAGTACTTCTACAATCAGGCTATCAGCCTCTCTAATACCATCCTTGTCCAATATGCCAAAGAACCCGCCACGCGGCGGCCCTACCCCATCCATATCACGATCGGCAACAGTATCAATCTGCCGATTGTTGAGGCCGGAGAAATAAACGGCACATGGGCTGTATCTCAAACAAGCGCCAACCATGTGCGTGAATCGGCAGTACCCGGACAGGCCGGCAACATCATTATCTACGCGCATAATACCCCCAATCTCTTCGGAAAACTGGAAAACGTACGGGTGGGCGACCGGATTGACATACGAGCAACTGATGGATCACTCCATAGCTACAAAGTCGCTTCCACCGAATGGGTGACGACCGGTCATACGGAATTGTTAACTCCTACAAAAACAGAAACGCTTACTCTCTATACCTGTGCAGGACTTCTGGATTCGCTGCGGAATGTCGTACAAGCCATTCCCGTCAAGTAAAAAGACACTCTTTTGTATATATATCCTCTTTTCCTTTTTTTCTTTTGTCAAAGCCTTGTGCTAGGATGAAAGAATGAGTGTGGATAGCAGCGCAAACAGCGAAGTTCTTCAAACATATATAGGCAAACACCACGAATCTTTCGAGGAGGTAGAAAAACCCATTTTTATTGTCAATCTTGAGGGAGATATTCTCGACATCAATGCACGAGCCCTCGGGGAAGCAGGCATACAGACCCCTGACGAAATGAAAAAATATAACGTATTGGACTTTATGCCGAAAACGGAAGGACGGGATGTTTTTTTCAAAGCAGCCCGATATGCCCTGAACATTCATCGGGGCAAGGAAGCAAAACAGCCGGAGTTTGAGGTCACGCTCCCCAATGGTGCCAGACGAATTGTTCAGGTTGCAACCAAACTCGTTTTACCCCCAAACGCACAGCCGAGTATGGACAGTCTGGCCGGCGTCAAATTCGAAATCCGTGATGTTACGGATGAACGCAAAGCCCAAGCACGGGCAGCGATTGCCGAAAAACTGGCCGGACCTAAAACACTCGGTGATGTCATCGCGCTTTTAGCCGACGGTGCTCTGGAAACAATCATCCCGTATGATAGCGCCAATCTTATGCTGATAGATGAAGAAGGCGCCCTGATGGTAAACAAATCATGGAATTCCAAAAGTCACGAAATCGGCAATTCACCACGCGAAAGCTCCGCCACATCGGACAAATGGGCAACACTCCAGACGATGAAAACATCCCAAAAACCGCTTCTGATTAATGACACTGCCGCCTCCGCCGACTGGAATTCTTCGGGAACCAAAAAAAATATACGCGCATATCTGGGAGCACCGCTCATCGTAGATGGCGTCACAGTGGGATATTTGAATATTAACAGCTATACACCGGATAATTTTACTCCCGATGACATTGACGATATCGCGATCATTGCAAAAATATTAAGCTCAGCTGTCAATAATGCCCTTCTGCACGATGAGCTGCAGGAACAGGCAAGAATCGATTCGCTCACAGGTTTGCCCAACAGGCGGACATTCTATGCAACAACAGATATCGTCGACACAGTTGAAAGACGTAATGGCCGGCCATCTGTGTACTTTCTTCTCGATCTTGATGATTTTAAAGGCGTGAACGATAGCATGGGCCATATGGAAGGCGATGGGGTTCTGAAAGAGGTGGCGTTTCGACTCAGAGAGCAGCTGCCGCATAAATCAGATATTATCGCCAGAGTCGGCGGTGAAGAGTTTAAAGGGTATTCCGGTGGCATTGACGGAGAAGAGGGACTTACAGTTGCACTGGGTTTATGTGAATCTATAAGCGGTAAACCCATTGTTACAAAGGAAAACACCATTCCGGTAACCGTAAGCGTCGGTATGGTTGTCCGGCCCGGATTCTATCGACCCGTCCCCACTATGGAGGAGTTAGATAAGCAGGTTGATCTGGCGTTGTATGCAGCAAAAAGAGCCGGAAAAAATGGCGTTGGAGTGTATTATCCTGAGCTCGATCCCGAACATGGACGTCCGGCATACCAGCCATTTGTTGCCGTTTTTCAACCCCGCACCATCAGGAATCAGCCCGGTATGTTTGTCACTGTTTATAACGTCACGACGATGGGCGGCCTAAAAGAAGCAGAAGCAACACGCTACACCATAAGATCATTACCGAAAGGTGAAATCAGCATATATAGCAAAGGGCGATTACTGGCAACCGGAAATCCGCAAAAAGAATGGTTTAAAGACGACATAAAAAGCGCTGTCGATGATATCCGCTGGTTTGAAATGTACGAGAGGACTATACACTAGTTCTCCGCAATTTTACGATTGATTTACCAGAAGTACGTCTTCTCGCATTACATCCGCTCAAGCGTGTTGATGCCCAGAAGATATAATCCGTTTTTAATGACCTGCGCAGTTGCTGCAGTGAGGGCTAAACGGGGTTTAACTGAATCTTTCGTGGCTCCCATGATGCTGTGTTTCGCATAAAACAGATTAAATGCCTGCGCCAGTTGAAAGAGATAGGTACACAATGCATTCGGCGCAAATCGGGAAGCCGCATCGGAAACAACGTCCGGAAACTGAATAATGAGACGTATGATGGCGCGTTCTTCGGGATTCAACGTTCGTATCGATCCGATATTTTCAACTGATTCTATACCGGCTTTGCGCATCACGCTTTTGCATCGCGCATACGTATATTGCAAATACGGTCCGGAGTCACCGTTGATGTTAACGGATTCCTTTAAATCAAACGCGATTTCACTGGGTGTCGAGACCTTCAGAAAGGAATATTTAATTGCCCCAATTGCTACCGTTTCAGCTTGAGAGTCTGTTGTTTCAGACTCGAAATCTCGAGTTTTACGAGAGACTTCTTTGTTATCAGTTTCTTCCCCTTTTACGTTATTCTTTAACAACACCTCATTGATTTCTTTTTTCACCTCATCGATAAGCCATTCACCCAAAACGACATTGCCAAGACGGCTGCTCATTTTACCCTGTTTTAATTTCACCCAGCCGTAAATGAGATGCTTTTCCCTGCCTTTTGTATCGGGAAAAAGATATTCTAGCGCTTTGAACATCACCTGAAAGTAGCCTGCCTGTTCGGGTCCCACACAATGAACAATGACCTCTGGGTTATACTCATCAAATTGCAGACGCGCAAGACCCATATCCTTCCCTTCATACGTCGCGTTGCCCTCTGAGTTAACAAAAACACGATTATGAAGTCCGTATTTTTCACCGGGGAATATAATTGCTCCATCACTTTTTTCAAAAATCCCCTTCTTTAACCCTTCCAAGACATACGTTTTTCCCGTTTCGTACGTTTCACTTTCAAAATAATACCGGTCAAAGTGACTTCCTACGAGTTTATAAATGGTTTCGAAGTAATCAAGGCTCCATTGCCGTGTTTCACGATATACAGGATAGACGGAAGGATCTTTTGCATAAATTTTTATATTGATATCACCAATAATTTTCTTTACATCTTCCGATTCTTCAAACGCCTTGCTGCCGGCGGCGTACGCCTTTCCTAAAAACTCTACGCGGTTTTTTATACCAGTAACCTTCGATACTTCCTCTTTAAATGGGGAAACGTTTAACAGGGCATACAATGCCTTAGCAATATGCATGCCCACATCACCCTGATAGTTCGCTCTAATTACGCAATATCCCTGCGATTCAAGTAATCGGACGACGCTTTCGCCTGTCGTGATATTGCGAAGATGTCCGATGTGAAATGCTTTATGAGTATTGGGATGGGCAAACTCGACCATGATCGTTTTTTTATTCCCGAATAAGGCTATTTTGCCCTTCTCTGCTGTTTTTTCCGCATGCGTGAATGTTGAAGGCTGAACTATGCTGTGATTTTGGGGTGATTTTTCAGGTATTTTCCCATTCTGTTCTTGTGTACTTTTTAGTGATGTGGCACGAGCCGTTTTTTGGCCGTTTTTTGGCACGCCGAACTGTGTAATACCTGTATAACGCGTCCGGCCGTAGCGCTCTTTTTCTTTTAGCACTTCGGCAAGCTCAGTGCTGAGACTAGCTTCGGAGAGAAACAGGTTTATGAAGCCCGGAGGGGCTATCTCTACCCTATCCAACCACTCAAGAGGTGATTTTTTTTGATATTCTTTGATGGCATCAACAATTTTTTCAGCTATTTTCATCGGCGGAGCCTTTAGATGCCCCGCGAGCGTCATCGCAACATTCGTCGTATAGTCACCGTGTTCTGCATTTTCCGGCGCTTCTATGACAATACTTGCGGGATTAATCCCCAATGATTGGACGATTCCCGCAATAAATACCTGAATTTCATTTTTCATAGTTTTCTCCATAATACCACTATTTTGACTCAATAAAGTAGATCATAAAACATCAAGTACCAATACCCTCTTCCGGTAGTTTACATACTACAGGAGAAAATACTTTTTCCCACAATCCACCTTCGCTAAGGCTTCGGCGGATTGATCGGAAATTAAGCTCTCCGCCGGCTGGCGGATCGCAAAATTCCCACCAAAAAACCGTCCGCTTAAGCCTCGTACCCTAAAGAGGGTAGGAGGCTCAAAAGGACGGTTTAAAACCGTGGTGCCACCTTCATTTCTAATCGCTTGTCACGGGGACAAACAAAACTCCTGTAAATGCCTTGACAGAAGTTGCAATTAGCTCATTTATGTTTCCTACTTTCCTGTACCCTAGCTTTCGCTCTGGGTAAAGATTTTTTCGGAAACCGGCTCGCCCTTCACTAGGAACAGTATCAGGGTAAAGGAGCTCGAGGTCCGATCTGATCGGACTTTCTCCTTCAACGCCACATATATTTAAATGTTAAGAAAAATTAGTTTACTACTCTAAAACATACTTGTCAATACCCCAAAATAAAAGCTATTTATTATGCTCTAAATATTCATTTACGGTTTTCCAGAACGTCGTTACACCATAACTGCCGAGCTCTGAACTCTGGGGAAACCCTGCAAAATGCGCCATAGCCAAAAAGAGCTTGTGTTCATGGGCCCACCAGATAAATTGTGCTGATGCTTTGGAATGAACCGGAAGTCGAAGCCCCCGCCAGCACCGAGCATGAACGAGAATACTTTCGCTCGGAGGCTTGTTGGATATAGCCAATCGCCATAGCGTTTTTTGTTCCTGAGTGGTCGGTAGGAGATTGTGCCGGATAAGAAAGCGAAGATTATCCCGCTCCTGACGACCCACCGGTTGGGAAAACAGAAGAATTGCGCCGCCGCGCTGCCGGGGCTTGAGAAGCGCTTTAAACGATTGCTCGGATGGCTTGGTCACTTCAAGCGCGATAACTTCACGCTCGTAGACCTGTTCATACAAATCGACAACTTCACGATACGAATACGAAACATGAAGCCGGACATTCCGTTTCCCGATCATCATGCGTAAAAACGCATTCGTTGAAGGAGAATGCTGCGAAATGACCTGATACACAAAGCGATCAGACAACCGCTTCAACTCCCGTATGAGTTTTTCAAGATACAACAACTGAACGGAAGCGCCTGATATAGGAATCGCCATATGAATACTCGCGAGGCGTCCGGGATCCAATTCCTGAATACGACGACTGTACTGGATTTCAGAACACTCCATACCCAATGCCGGACTTACCATATACGGTGCAACAACATATGTCGTCGGAGCCATACGGCGATGCGAACGATGATATGATTCAAGCTGACCCTTGGTATACTCGCTAGGTACAAATACCAAATCGGCTCCGCCCACAGACCATATGTGTTGCGGACTGTCGTCAGTGACCACGACAACCAGCACCACATGCACTTTGTTGGTTCGGCTAAACTTTTCTTTGATCGCCGCAAGCTCATGACCCAGAAAGGTGTGTGTCGCAATAACTAAAAGAGTTTTTGGTTTCGCACCGTGCTGCTCCAAAATGGTCTGCAGTTGTTCGGCGATGAGTCTCGTATTTCTTCGAAAATACCATCGCAAAAGGATGGTAGATATATCTTCCGGCAATCCCTGTTGTGCAAATTCCATAACGTTTCGAAGAGCAGGATTGACGCTCATAACTTTGTATATCGAGTTAATACTTTCATCCTGAGAGTTGAGAAGGAGAGCGTGGACCCCCGGCGGCAACCCGTGATAGAGCGCATGACTGACGCGCAAGTGCCCCAAGCCGGTAAGTGCTTGGGCAAACACTATAACAAGATCGGGTGAAGTAAGGGCAGTATCACTCGGCATACTTGTAGTGTAGACCAACGAAACGATCGGTACAAGAAAATGTGTGCATATGATTTTACTATTTTTCCGTTTTTACTGACCAACGTATTCCGTCGCTTGTTACTTCTATGTCGCCTTTTTGATCAGTCCGCAACACGCGTGAACCAACGTTTTGGAGCATATCAACAGCCTCTTTTGCAGGCTGACCGTATGTATTCTTCCCGACCGAGATTACTGCTAATTGTGGTTTTAGCCAGTCAATAAAAGCTAAATTCATACCGGTTTTACTTCCGTGATGCGGCACTTTAAGAATTTCTACAGGATTGTGAAAGACCTGTAGTCCGGTGTAATTAGCCTCAACATCACGGTCTGCATCTCCCGGAAAAACTGCATCGAAATTTCCATACCGCAACACAAAAACCAGGCAGTCGTCGTTCAGGTTGCCGACTGCAACACCCACATGAGCCACTGTCTCAGCTGTAGGTTTAGCACGCGCAAGTTGTTCAAAAGAGGGCCAAATCATCAGAAGGGAAGTGGATCCAATTGCAATTTGATCTCCGGCAGTTACGTACCGGACAGGTACATGCCGTTCATTCACGGCGGTAAGAAGGCTTTTGTAAATATCAGTATTATTGTCGGCATCACTTCGCACAAAATAATCAACGGAAAACCGCTTAAAAACCTCAACGAGCCCTCCCATATGGTCAGCCTGCGGATGCGACATGACGACAATATTGATATGCCTATCCCAAAATGGCATATGGCGACCAAGGCAGGTAAGCGCTAACCCGTTATCCGGACCACCATCAACAAGCATATCGCGCCCGTCCGGAAAACGGACATACGCGCTATCGCCTTGGCCGACATTGCAAAAAACAATATGGAGCAACCCGTCGGGCTGAGTCCATATAAATCCAATAAGGATAATCAACCCTGTAGTAATTCCGCAGATAAGGTATCCGACTCGCAATTTCATACGCTCATAAACTCACCACGACAAACTTGCAAACGGCAGTTTGCTCGTCAAATCAATAACAAGAATGATGTATGACAACGGGACAAAAACAATCCAAGCGAATATCATACCGATCGGCGCCCACAAAAGACCACCAATGACGAGCGCAAAGCCCAAAGCCATAACCGGCGCAATCAGCCAGCCAATAAGGATATTCGAAAGGGGAGAGACAAGCGATATCTGATGGAATTGAAAGATGATGATGGGAATCGTAAACGCTTGAGCGGCGAGGGTAACCCGAAGGTCATCTGCGATCAAAGACCATATAAATTTTGCAATCGCTTTGGTCGGCGCGCAATTTGTTGCGTATCCGTCAAGAAGGCTTAAGATTGGTGGATGATGTGGACGCGAAAAAGCCCTCCCGCGCGGGGAGCTAACAAAATTTTGCGCAGCTTCACTTTGCGAGTGAGAATCCAACGTATGAAGAGTTGGAGCTGAGTTCACGAGAGAAACTGAAGATGCGTCTAAATTTTCGTTTGTGACCTGCGCGCGCATTGGTAAAGAGCCTGCTGACGTGGAGTTCCTGCGCGTGACGGTGCTCAAAATTGTGAGCCTCCCCGCGTGAGATTTTTTGCCTCCAAACACAATTATCCCTAAGGTGGCCATGACTGAAATCTGAAATGAAACATCGCCGATCCACAGGGGATTAATAATAAGCATAATACCGACCGCCAATACCCAACTTAATAGAGTCCAGTTTTGACGACCCAATGATACGGCTGCCAAAGATATCGCGGCCATAAGCGCCGCACGAAGTACGCTCGGTGTTATTCCCACTAACCAAACATACCCTATAATGATTATCACAGAAACCAAATTTGCTATAGGTCTACGAACAAAGCGAAGAAGTAGGAGATTTGATATACCAACGAGGATGGAAATATTCATACCAGAGTGCGCTAAAATATATGATGTACCGGATTTTAAAAGAGATTGTTGAAGATCCGGATTCAATGTCGTCTTGACACCAAATAAAATTCCGTTTAATAAACCGGCATGAGGTTCCGGCAACAGACCGTTAATAAGCCCTGTAAACAAATCCAACGTCATAGAATCGATACGGACCCAAAAAGAAAAGCCGTCCTAGGTCATTACAGTGACAGCATGTTTTTGAGTTTTGCATACAATGACGGCCCGATTGCCTTTTTCGTCACCAGATCGTCAAGACTTGCATACGGCCGATTGTCGATAATTTTTTGCGCCGTGACTGGGCCAACGCCCGGAAGCGAATCTAAATCATCTTTTGAAGCCATATTTATAGAAACGAAGGCACCATTTTGGCTAGACGCGCCCGGCTTCGCAACAACGGCGCTAAAATTGTGCGACGTCTCATCTATAGAACCATTTAGCTTTGGATTGTACGACGTCTGGTCTTCTCCGACACTCGGAATATACAGTTTCATGCCGTCAACGAGTTTCATTGCGCGGTTGATATTTTGCGCAACAAATATTTCGTCTGCATCACGTCTCAATCCTCCAGCTGCCACGATGGCATCCTCCACTCTGTTACCCGATAGTAGTGTCACAAGACCTGGTTTTACCACCGCTCCCTCCACGTCCACCGTAATACCCCCCAAATTAGCAGACTGACTCCCTAGAGTGCTTGATTCAAACGAGCCTGCTGTATCCGTATTTTGCGCCGAATTCGTATGAGAAAATTGAATGGGATTTGCACTTTGGCTTGATTTGACAAGAAGAAATATCGAAATCACCGCCAACACAACGCTTCCCACACCCAAAACCACAGGAATCTTGTATTGTTTCCAGATTTCGAGCAAATCTGACGGGTTTTCTTCGACCGGCAGGAGGTCCATTGAAGGCATTTCACCACAACGGGGAACAAAAGTCTGTAAACCGTCTTACATGAAAACCCTTTCAACAAGCTCAAGATAAACCTTCGACAGGCTCAGGGTTAAACAACAAAATTGAGAAGCTTGCCGGATATAAAAATGACTTTTATAATTTTTTTATCGGCAATATATCGTTTAATCCGTTCCGACGCCTTCGCCAATGCTTCCATTTCTCCTTGATTCTTACTTTTTTCAACAGAAACCGTCATGGTATCCCGAAGCTTCCCGTTTACCTGCACCACAAATGCCGTTTCTTCTTCTTTTATACCGGTAAGATCGTACGCAGGCCATGCGTGGTGATGAATAGAATCGTTCGCCTGAAATTCTTTAGCAGAATTATTATTATGCATTGTTTGCCAAAGCTCCTCAGTGATATACGGCGCAAAGGGCGCCATAAGAAGCAGAAGCGTTGTATAGTCGTCGGTACTTATCGCGTCAGATTCATCCGCAACAAGGTTGGTAAATTCCATCATCGAAGCAATTGCGGTATTGTAGCGGCGTTTTTCCAGATCATCCGTCACTTTTTTAATCAGTTTTTGCAATGCTCCATGAATTTTAACCGATGAGCTCGCTTTCTTTGTCCGGACAGCCTCTCCCAGACGCCATACCCGGCCGACCCAGCGGCTCATCCCTTCCATTGCGGCATCACGAAAATCACCGCCCTGATCAAACGGCCCCATGAACATAAGATACATGCGAAGCGCATCGGCGCCATAGAGAGCGATATATTCATCCGGATTAACGATATTCCCCTTGCTTTTGCTCATTTTTGCACCATCTTTAATCACCAATCCATGTGCGTAAAAACGTGCTGAACGGTTCCTCAAAATTGATATATCCCCAGTCTTTGAGCGCCATGGTCACAAAACGGCTGTACATAAGGTGCAATACGCTATGCTCCGCGCCTCCGGTATACATATGGACAGGCAGCCATTTTTTCGTAATCGCTGGATCAAAAGGCAATGCGGGGATCCCGCGCTGGCGGGAGACCTTAGCATTGCCAACAGATGGATAGCGAAGAAAATACCATGAGCTATCCAGAAATGTATCGGAAACATCAGTTTCCCGTCGCGCTACCTACCGCACGCAGGGCATGCCACATTATAAAAATCTTTATGTTTTGCTAAGGGCGCTATACCGTCATTTCCCGGCCTGTAATCTTCAATTTTCGGCAATACGACGGGAAGATCTTTATCCGGCACGCTGTACCAACCCTGCATTTCACTTCGTTCACCCTTACCTCTTTTTTCACATTCCAAACAATAAATCATCGGTATCGGCGGTCCCCAATAGCGCTGGCGGCTAATAAGCCAATCGCGCAAATGGTACGTCGTAACGCGCTTCCCCCAACCCTTTTTCTCCAAATAATCCATCATCTCAATGGTCGCTTTATGAATATCTTTGCCGTCTAAAAATTCAGAATTGATCATGACGCCTTCTTCTTCCTGCACTTGCTCTTTTTTTGTAATTGGGCTTTTATCACCATCCGAACCGACAACGACTCGAATGACGGGAATATGAAACATTGTCGCAAATTCAAAATCGCGCATGTCATGTCCGGGCACGCCGACAACCGCTCCGGTGCCAAAATTCATGAGCACAAAATCAGAAATATACAACGGCATCTTCGTTCCGTTGAGCTGATTAACACAATAGAGCGTTGTATCGACCCCAGTTTTCTTTCTTCCTTCCTGTATCCGATCGTCTTCTGATTTCATTTTTGCTTCGGAAACGTATTTGGTTATTTTGACGCGCTGTTCATTTTTTGTCACTTTAAGTGCTTGACTGACAAAAGGATGTTCGGGCGCAATGACAACAAATGTGGCACCGAAGTTCGTATCAGGCCGAGTTGTGAAGCATGTTACGTTTCCTATTTGATTATTTTTCTCATCAACTACCGGGTAAGTAATTTCTATCCCCTCTTTTTTCCCGATCCAATTTTTTTGTGCCACTTTTACTTTTTCCGACCAATCGAGGCTAAATGAGTTTTCCAGCAGTTTCCCCGCATATGCGGTAATCTTAAAAAACCATTGTTCCAACAATCTTTTCTCTACAATATTACCGCATCGTTCACACTTTCCATCAATCACCTGTTCATCTGCCAATACCGTCTTACAGCTCGGACAAAAGTTAACTTCCGCCTTGCTGCGATAAGCTAAACCATGCTTAAACATCTGAACAAACAGCCACTGTGTCCATCTATAATAATCTGTATCATATGTCTCCACTGTCCGGGTCCAATCAAACATCGCACCGATCTTATGCAACTGATTATAATAATTTTTTTCCGTTATCGTTGCGTGATCCATAGGGTGCCGCCCGATTTTTAAAGCATAATTTTCGCTATGAATTCCGAATCCATCCAAGCCCGATTGGTTCAAAGACATCGTAGCCCTGCATCCGTTTAAATCGACCATAAATATCAGATCCGGTAAATGCATACATGTTTCCAACGTGAAGCCCTTCAGCTGACGGATATGGAAACATCATGAGGTTATAAAAAGGTTTTTTGGCTTTCGTTATATCAACAATATCAACTCTCGCCTTTTCCCAAGCGTTCTGCCATTCTTTCTATCTCGTTATGTGGATACGAAGACTGTCTCATGCGCTTCATTATATATTATATACGTACCAATTTTACATCTTTACTTTCTATTGCCCCTTGTAGGTCATTCCAGTGACCTAAAAATACGGTAGCTAAACCAATATTTTCACACGCATATCTCACGCAAACCGTTTTACTAACTACGGGATATTCAAATACAACAAAGAGGTTAATATGAGTTTTTATAAACCTATAATTATAAACGAATAAATACCGATATATTACTATAACAATCCAAACTTGAAAGAGTGCTTATAACTTCATGTATGATCAGTTTTATAAATTTTCATTCAATGTAACACAATAAAACAACGTTAGATCAATCTAAACCAATAAGCACTTTAGGAGTGCTGTTTGCGAATAGCCTTGCCTCATTCCTTATAAATTTCTATGTCTTATATTTTACCCTCGCCTCACTTCTTCTAGGGTATAACAAATCATTTTTGGCACGAAAATATAAGCTAAAACAATAATGGCACTCATAGAATGTAATTGCCAACCCCTATTTCTTACGATTATTTAGCTTCAACATTTTTTGAGTATTATTACAAAAAACCGAACAAAGACTTATAACAATATAAACTGAAAAGTGTGTTAATGTGATGATCGTTTTAGGGCAATACAATAAGCAAAATTACTAATAGCACAAAACTGTTAAGAATGCTAAGAGTCCATATATCAATATATATTGACTAATTACATATCTGAGAGTATCAATAATGAGTGTTCCAAAGCTGATTTTACTATAAGGTGATTAAACTAATCATTACAGGTCATAAAGATAATTTAGGTTACTCTATCGCCTTTTCACGCGTTTGTCTCAATAAACTGTAAAACTCTGGTCGCGGGAAATAATTACAGTATATTCATTTTTTTTAATCAATATCTATTGATTAAAAATATTAATAATATTATTAATACCTTCTTTATATCTATGCGGTAATTCGTGAAATATCCCTATTATTGATAGTACATTCCACAATCCATGCTTTTGAGTACCATATCTGATTAGTACTTAAATATATCAACAAACCTATTGACACGCTTATTATATATAAGGTTAAGTATATATATGGACAGTCTAATGTTATCTAATTTATCTGATTATCAGGCTTTTATTGAACGTACGTTCATTTCGATTTTTGCGCGATCAGGGAGCCTCTGAGATCACTCAAAAGAATTACCGCACCGATATACGCCATTTTTTTAATTGGATATCAACATCAGCACAAGCAAATGGGCTTCCACAATCCACTAGTGAACAAAAGGGAATCTTGAAACAAATTACGCTTGATGTATTGGAAAATTATAAGCGTTCTCAGACGTTAGCCCATATACCTGCCTCGACCATTAATCGTCGGCTATCAACAATCCGTATCTTTTTTCGCTGTGCGATAAATCAGGGCTGGGTAAACGAAGATCCTTCTCAATACCTCGCGAATATTCCTAAATCTCCTGATGAAAAGCAAAAATCCTCGATGGGACAGTCCGATCGATTACTTCCTGCCGTCCTTTTATTAAACGCTCCGAAACAAATTTCTCCTTCTCCAATTATTTCAGAGGCAGTTGCGGAAAATATTCCACCTCAAGATACATCTTCTACGATTCCGCAAGAACCTAGTTCACCAAATACTCCGTCTAATCAAAATCTTCCTTCTACTACGGATTCTTCTGGGCAGGAAACAATCGTTATTCCCGCAGGTAAACCGCCAATTATGTCTGGCGGATTGCAGCGATTCTTATCCCCACTGGCTATTGGAGCTTTACTTCTAATCGCACTTCTTGGAAGTGGTGCTTTAATATATCAAATCATCGGATTACAGAATCAAAATACATCAGGACCCAAAGCAGCCCCTACTCCAGAACCTAATCCGCTTTTATCAAACCAAAATCACAACGGCTCCAATCAGTCTTCACAAATAGTTGGAGCGTCCGGCCCTACTGGCCCTACGGGTCAAAATGGCGTATTCGGCCCTACTGGCCCTACGGGTCAATATGGTCCAATCGGGTCAGTCGGCGAAGCTGGAGGAAGTGGACCAACAGGCAGCACCGGATTTTTTGGCGTCTATGGACCAACCGGCCCTACGGGAAACATGGGAGCAAGCGGACCGGCGGGTCCCACAGGGGCTCAAGGATCTTCGGGGCCTACCGGTATTGTTGGTGAATTGGGTCCAACCGGTGAAACCGGCGCAACCGGCGAAGCAGGTGTCTTCGGTCCAACCGGACCAAGTGGTCCATCCGGTCCATCCGGAAGTACCGGACCCACCGGTGAAAATGGTCCAACAGGATCTACCGGCGCAACCGGCATTTTAGGTTTATCAGGTCCAACCGGCGCCACAGGCACTACCGGCGCAACCGGTTCAGCAGGACCGACCGGATTTACTGGAGCAACGGGAGCAACTGGAGTACAAGGACCTACTGGTAGGACGGGTGCCACAGGAGGAACTGGCGTACAAGGACCAACAGGTACAACCGGTGCCACAGGCGGAACGGGCGTACAAGGACCAACAGGTACAACCGGTGCCACAGGCGGAACGGGCGTTACTGGTCCAACCGGAGGAACAGGCATCACGGGCCCAACCGGTATGACTGGCTCAACGGGAGGAACTGGAGTTAATGGTCCAACCGGTGCTACCGGTATACAAGGACCTACGGGCCAAACAGGAGCTACCGGTATACAAGGACCAACTGGGGCGACAGGACTTGAAGGTCCTTCCGGCTCGACTGGCAGTACAGGAACGACGGGAAGTGCAGGTCCCACCGGCATGACCGGAGCAACGGGAGGAACTGGAGTACAAGGACCTACCGGAAGCACCGGACTTACCGGACCATCCGGATCAACAGGTGCAACGGGAGCGACCGGACCAACTGGTGGTTCTGGTATGACTGGTCCAACAGGCAGCACTGGTTCTACTGGTTCAACAGGAAGTACCGGCTTCATCGGACCTACGGGAACAACAGGTAGTACGGGTTCTACCGGCACAACCGGAGGTACTGGTGTTACGGGACCGACTGGTACGACTGGTAGCACGGGGTCAACGGGAATAGCTGGCCCAACCGGCTCAACCGGCGAAATGGGCGCCAACGGGACTGTGTTATTTACTCAAACCAACGGAGAAAATGTTATTTATCCTTATTTTGTCGTAAATAAAAGCTTAGCTCTGGGCAGCACCAACTTTGCATCAGATCAGGGATACACGGCAACCGGCAGCGCACTTATTTTTCTTAATGGTGACAACGGAAATGCGAGTATATCAGGACAACTAACACTTCGCGGAGGAGACAGTATCATCCAAACCCAAACAATGTCAAAACTCACTATCGGCTCTTCAACTACCGGACCTATTCAACTTTCACCTAAAGGATTAGCTGGATTATATATCGATAGTTTTGGTAAAGTCGGTATAAACAATACCGCCCCAGTTGGTCAGCTGGATATTTCCGGCGCAATAGCTGGAAAAGCATTAACAATACTTAATGAGACAGGCGATCAAAATATTTTTACAGCTTCAGCGTCAGGGGTCCCCCGCTTCTCCGTCGGACATAACGACATTACGGTAAACGGAAAAAAGAATTTAACAACCCTTGCCAACATAACTGATATTTATGTGTACGATACAACGAAAGACACTGATGGAGGTATGTGGACCAAAGACGATCGAGCCAAGGCATCAAGCTGGTATAACGAAACGCTCAGTAGCTCAACGCGCGGAAGCCGGCGGGAATTTCCTGAAAAAGCCATCATCATTGCCGCAAACGCACATGTTTATATCTATGACGCCAAGGATAATACGCTCTGGATGGATTTTCAAAGCGGCGGCAGCAGCTCAGGAACTCAGAATCTACTCGGCAGGAGTGATGTAACGGGAACAATTCCAAGCAGCGTATATGCTGTCGGCGGAACTATTTATATCGGCGAAGGCACCGCGGGAACTTCAACATCCGGATTGCTTATGATCGACTTTACAAGAGACCAGGCGCTTACGGTAAATACTACGAACGGTCCTTCGTACTATACCAGTAATATCGGCAACCGTAATGGAGGAAATGGATATAATTACCGTAATCTCACAAATTTTCTCATTGCTTCCTCTTTGGTAAATGATGTATCAGCAACGGTTATTAACGGAAAAACGTATATTGCAGCAGCAACGAATGGTGGCGCAAACGGCGGTATCAGCGTCATTAATTACACTGACCAGACACTTGTTGCCAATCTCGGAGCTGCTTTTAAAGGATATAAATCTGTGTGGATCGATCACGCCGGTAACGTCTATGGTCTTAATTCAACGGACGGAAAGCTGGAAGTATGGTATTCCGCTATCACAAAGGGCGGCAATACAAATGCCGCTTCTGTAAGCTACAGCAACTCAACAACACCTGCTCTATCAGCAAGTGCTCTCACATTTAATACCGCACCCGATGCACTCTATGTTACCGAAGGTACAAGTACGGTTGACGGCAAATCCCCCACCATTTACGTCGCCCACACCAACGGCTTAAGCGTTTTAAATACATCGGTGGGCAATGAAACAAAAGGATCAGTCAAATACTATAGGAAAGATTACATTACCGAGGAAATGATAGGTGATATTCGCGGCATGTGGCCGCTCGTTGAAACCTCCGGAGGAAATGGGGCAATTCTCGATAAATCAGTAAAAGGAGGGGCACTCACCAGCAAAGGAAGCCCGACGTTTTCCGCGACAGGTGTTCGGGGTACCGGCATTGATTTCGGAAGTTCAAATAGCTCAAGTTATCTCTGTTCTGATAATGGCTCTAGCGGTAACTGTACAAACGATACGAATTTCAACACAACAACGGGTAATCTGACGGTCGGCGCATGGGTCAAACGCGAAGCTGCAGGCAGCCAGCAAGATACAATCATTGCAAAGTATGGCGCAGCGGCGAATCCAGATCAGGCGTTTAGCTTATTCTTTAGTCCTACCAACGTACCGACGTTCCGCACGGTAAACGGTTCCTCAGCTACTGATGCAACAGGTGCGAGCCTCAACGATACGACAAACTGGCACTATCTTGTCGGAGTATTTGATAACGCAAATAACATGCAGTATCTCTATCTCGATGGAGTTCTGGTTGGATCAACAGCCCAAACCAACGATTTAAACAGCAGCGGTGTGGCTCTCACTATAGGCGCCGACTTGAGTGCCGCCTCAAATAATCCGGCGAACTATTTACGCGGCTCTATAGATGAACCGTTTGTCACATCTGAAGCGCTCAGCGCCGGCCAAGTACGACATATGTATGAGGTCGGTCTCCGTGCACTGCAGAACCATACTGCATCCCGCATAACCGGCGTCACCGGAGCTAATTCCTATCAAAAACTATTAGGCAGCGGATCGGCGGGAGCAACTGTGAACACCGTATCTGCAGTAACTCTCGATGATAAAAATCAATATATTTATGTCGGTACTATTGATGGATCAGGACACACGGGAGGAATTTCGGTAATTGGAAGTGACAGTGATACGGTCTTGGATCTTTACGACAATACAAACAATACAACCAAGACAGATGATAGCGGCACTCAATTTGGAGCAAATGATGCAATCGGTATTTCTGTTGCTGGAACGCCGTGTGTAGGATATGATAACAGTTCAACCAGCTGCAACAACGGAGCAACACTTGCAATAGCAGGAACAAACAATGGCGCCTCAACAACACAATTCTGGGCAGAATCCTCAAACTATTCTCTCTACTCTACCCTCACACAATTAACGTCACCGAACGATCTAAGAAATTCTGTGACCGTCAATAATCTCCTGCAGGTATTAAATACTACCAATAATCTCGCGACCAGCGCCGGTGAACTCTATCAGCAACCAGCCTTCTCAGTTGATTCAACCGGCAACTTTATTTACAACTACTTCGGACCAAACTCAAATGCTACTGCGATGAATTTAAATGACGCAGTGAATACGACTGGAACGACACTTTCACTCACCGGATCCGCTTTAACCAGTGGACAGCTCATGAATCTGACTGCCAACGCTTTAACGACAGGTAAAGGTATAAATGGCACATTTAATGGTCTAACAAGCGGCAGTGGATTATCGCTATCCAGCAGTTCAACCGCATTTACCGGAAACATGATGAATATGACGTTCTCCGGCTCCGGCTCAAGTGATACGGGTAACCTCGTACATATCATCAATTCCACTACGAACCATAACACCGCCCTCATGGTCACAAATGAAGGAGGAGCAGGGTCCACGTCCTTCCGCGTAAACACTACTGGAGACTCCGACTCAACGCCTTTTATCATCGACGCTTCAGGAAATGTCGGAGTTGGTTTAGTCACACCGTTATCAAAACTTCATGTTGTGCAAACGGATACTACTAATAACCAGACAGAAACCATTCTGACCATTGATAAAGCCTTAAGTAGCGGCGTCGGCGCAAGCGGTATCGGAGGCGGCATTCAATTTAGAGCACCGGATACAAGCGACGCTATGCAAAATATCGCAAGTATTTCGGCAATGTTCTTAAACGCGACCAACCGGTCTGAGCTTGCCTTTACCACGCTTACCGGCAGTACAACCCCACAAGTCAACATGCGAATTACATCTGAAGGAAATGTTCAAACGCCAAATAATTTTATCGGATCAGCGTTTTACGATTTACAAAACCAAAACTATTTCGTAAATCCCGCAGATTCAAACTCCGCTTCCATGGCTGGAACCATGAAATTTACCTCCAATCCGAAAATTGATGTCCTCAACGGATCAAGCTTCGGCATCCGATTCTCTCCGGGTGACAGCGGCACGAGCGATGTTAATATGAACCAAACATTCACGATCGCGAATACCGGCGACGTTACAATCATGGGAGCAACGGGCTCAGCTATGCTGACGGTCGGATCGGGAGACGGAAAAATTGATGTGGGTACGGTAGATCCTCCCTATACAATCAATGGAGAAAAGTACGCAACCTATCTCTCCGGTATGGTTGGCCAAAAGGAGGAAACTGCAGGATCGGTGTTTGTATCGGTGCCGGTTGCCGGAGTCGGTTACAAAAATGTCATAAACTTTGCCAATCAAACAACCGGCTCTGATCTCTGGTTATTCTCAAAAGTTACTGATTTACGGCACTATATCAATAATCTGGTTGTATTACTGTCCCCCGCCTCAAATGCCCGAAGCTGGTATACCATCGACCCAACTGCGTTTACGCTCACTATATATACTTCTAAACCGACCGTTGTTTCATACCGGCTCACCGCTCCCCGCTTTGACGCCAGCCAGTGGGCTAATACGCGTGCATCTGATGCATCGAGCGGTTTTGTCATCAACGAAGGACAGCAACTCGGCCTAACCAGTTCCGGCGATGTTATCGGACAGCCGCCGGATAACATATCCGATATGACTATTCAGGCAACACAAGCTCCGCAAGGCAACTGGACATATCAGGTAAAAACACTTACTGGCGACGTGGTAGAAGAAGTCGGTTCTTTTTCACAGGCGATAATTGGAACGTTAAAAGCCGGATCCATAACAACACAGGATCTTGTCACCAATACGCTCACCATTGGAGGAAAATCGCTTCATGATTATATTTTAAATGTCGTTTCAACAAGCGGTTTACTCAACAACAATCCAGCAACCTCACCGCTTGCCAGTGCACCGGAGGTTTCTACCGATACGATAACACCGCTGAGTGACCAATCGTCCGGCGTTTCCGTAAAGCTCAGCAACACACAAACTTTCGGTATCTATACAAAAGATGCAAAACCTGCAGCCACGTTTGACGTACTGGGCAACGCAACAATCTCGAGCTCGCTTTCCGTTCCGACAATCAAGACAAGCCAGCTGTCGGCAGACCAAGTAAACGCTGACAATGCCAGCTTCAGCGGAACACTCTATGCGGACCGCATCATGACGCAAAACGGTGAATTAACAAATTCGACTGGCAGCGCAACGATAAATAATGTGACAAATATCACGCAGGTTCTTGAAACAACGCCTTCCGCACAAATTGCCACGGAAGATGCTTCAACAAGCGCTCTTTTGGCCCTCGGAGCAACTGTGAATGCAGACACATCGAGCGTGGAAATCGACAAAGATATCACGCTCACACAAACTCTCGCAGTTTTTGGAGATACCCTACTTGGAAAAACCTCTATCGCAGGATCGCTTTTAGTCGACGGCAACGTACAAATAGACAATAACGGCATTAATACTGCTGCCGAGACGCTCTATCTTCAAAAAAACAGGCTTGCCGATCTTGATATTATGGGGGGTACGATCGTCGTCAACACATCGGGTAACGTCATCATTAACGGTAATTTGAATGTCACAGGAAACGTGGATGTAAACGGCGTCTTAGGAGTAAGTACCATTCGGGCAAATGGCAACGATCTGTCTCTTAACCTGCCGCAACTTAACCCAACCTCCACCCAATCAGGCTTTGCAAAACTGCTTATTAAAGGAGGAAGCGGTCAGGTTGTCGCAACGGTTGATGCCTCAGGATCGGCAACGTTTGCCGGCACGCTCACAAGCGACCAATTGAATGCACGTTTAGCAAGTATCAGCGGCGAACTCAATATTGATAAGCTCAATATTTCAAGCCAAAACGACACGTCCACGCTCACGGGCAACAATACCGGCGAACAGGCCACCATCGGACAGGGCACAATTCCGGTAGGACTGAGATCTATAACGATCGCCAATACCCGAGTAACCGCCAATAGTCTTATCTATATCACACCGATTACATCAACAAACAATCAGGTCTTGTATGTTGCAGATAAAACTCCAAATACCAGCTTCACTGTGTCGCTCGACACCCCACTATCATCTCCTGTCGAATTTAACTGGTGGATAGTAAACTAGAGGAAATTTAATCTGCACAGATTACGTAGTCCGATGAAGGAACTGAGCATACCTGATTACATTTTGCCTGTGACTTCGCTATTTCCGAATCCGAGGTGTTATCAAGCGCCGTCCATAAACAAAAATTATCCCCGCCGGCAACCTGCTCATAACTCCATCTGTAATCCGTCGGCTCTGGCAGCAGTTTCATATATACATTGGTACATCCCGTTCCTCCAACCGCAAATTGTCCGGCGCAATTCTGAACACAGCTGGCCGTGGGAGGCGTGGCGTTCCCGCACCCGTTAAGGTCATTTGAAATCGTTGACGCCGGTCCGGGATACGTATTGTAATCATTATAATAAAGCCGGAGTGCAGACTGGAGTTGTTGCAGTTCCGCTTTTTTCCGGATATCGCGCGCCCGCTGCCTCGCTCCGACAAAATTCGTTACGGCAAACGCCACGATGACAGCAATGATTGCAATCACAACGAGAAGCTCAAGAAGCGTAAAACCCTGCTTTTTATTCATATAGTACCGTGTGCCCCGCTTCCAACAGCTTATTGGCGCTTGAAACCCCATAGTTACAATATAGCGAAGTCGTATCGGTTCCGCAATTCAGATCGCCAAATTCACGCGCCTGATTCTGTCCATTCTTGGGCACATCACTGTCCAGCGTATTCTCCAGCCGTGCAAAAAGCTGAAAATACGTCCCGTCCGGACTGTAATAAAAGTACCGCTGCGAGATGCTGGTATCGGCCGGAAGCTGAATCATGTAGATCGTTGTTGCATCCTGAAAACTATTGCCCCACGTGCATATACTCACTCCATCCGTACACCCCAATATTTGACCCTCAGCGTTACTTAAAGGATAGTGTCCATTATCATTATTAAAGGTCTCCAAAGATATTGCGATTTGCCGTAAATCATTTTTGCGTCTGCTGTCACGTGATTTTTTGAGTGATGACGTAAAACTGCTTATTCCGGCGGCGATAAGAATCCCCAAAAGAATGATCACAATAAGTAATTCCATAAGCGTAAAACCCCGCTGAGTTTTCTGTTTATTCATACATCGCTGTGCCTAGTAATTTTTACATCTGTTAGCCACGGTGGTACACTGATATACTCCATTATATATACATCCGAACTGCTGATAGGTAAATGGACAATTTGCTCCTTGCGGGTTTGCATATGAATCACAATCGCCTGCAGGCGTACACGCCCACTGACCTGGAATTGGCGTAGGAGTTGGAGAACCACCCGCACCTGTTTCTTCCGGACCTGTACCGTTTGATGGAACATAGTCGGGAGCCGTGACACTGGAACCCACCGCAACACAATAATTATACCCCGCTCCCCAACCGCACCCCTGAGGACTGCAACCAATTCGTACGATCTCAGGATCACTGAGATCTTCAAGTTTTGCGCAAAGATGATAGCCATCACACGCAGTAGGCGTTCCTGTGACATACAAATACGGTTTTTTCGTCGTCGGATCACACGGGACCTGATTCAGGTACGGAGCTAAGTCAGAGCTTCCGCAGTTTGCAATTATGGCAGTCGGCGGATAGCACTGCTTATCGTTATAATATTCCTCAAATGATTTTTGGATTTTGGCAAGATCTGCTTTTCGTTTGATGTCATCACCTCGCGCAATCTGTGTGCGAAGATTCACTAATAGAATGATAAGGAGAATGGCAAGAATGGCTACAACAATAAGAAGTTCGGCGAGCGTAAATCCCTTCTTACTCACAATAGGGCAAGAACGATGTGTCATAGACGATCTTTCGTCCAGTATGACAAGGGAATACGTAAAATGCAACTTGATGAATAACCCTGAAATAATGAATATATTTGATGCTGTTTGAGCTTAATAAATATATAAGTAGTACTAATATGATATTTTCTATAATAATGAATATCTTTATATATATTACTATAAATTACTATATAATTTTAATTCCTTACTTTACCATAGCTCCCATATCAATTATGATAAAACAGTTATGAAATCACGTCCCCCGATAACAACAGGTATATCATGGATCATCGTTGTCGCATTGGGAATGCTCCCTCTCTTTTTCTTCCTGTTACACAGGATTTCTATGACACCAATAAATGGACGCTTCTTATTATAATAGCCCTCGCGAGCTTCGCCGTATGGCTTTACAGAAGTCTTCGCCAATCCGTTTTCATGATCTCACGGTCTCAAGCTGTAATAGGACTTGGAAGTATCACGATAGCGGCTCTTGCAAGCTTAGCATTTGCTTCAACCAATAAAGTTGAAGCACTGCTGTCACCTTTCGGTCCTGCGACATTTTTGGCTCTTACTCTCCTTGTTGCGTTTCTGCCGACAGTATTCGATTCAAAATGGACAAACAGACTTTTCTGGCTTCTTCAGATAAGTATTACCTTTATAGCCCTCATTGCGATCTATCAATTCTTCGGTATGGGAAAAGTTATGTTTCCGAAGCTGACCTATCTCTCTGATCCTTTATGGACGCCCACGGGATCAACAATCGCGTCGCTTTCCCTCTTCGTCATATTTCTCCCGATTTTCATCGCTCACACATATACCGCATGGAAAACAAACAATGAAATGCATCTTTCGTTTCTTGCTCTTATGTCTCTTGCGGTATGTACCGGACTTGTTATTACCGTTTGGCAACTCGTACCGCGGATAAACGGTACACTCCTGCCGTTAAACACCGGTTGGAGCATGATGCTTGAGGTTCTCAAAAACCCCAAACACGCGATTGTCGGCGTCGGAGCGGAAAATTTCCTGGCCGCGTTCTCAGCAGGCCGACCGCAGATCATGAACATAAGCCCGCTGTGGAGCATCAGGTTTACGACGAATGCCAATATGCTTTTTCACCTTATAACCATTTACGGACTTCTTGGTGCAGCCGCAAGTTTTTTATTTGGAAAAAGTCTGATTCTCTCAAAACGGGGTGTTATGCCACTCAGCCTGCTTTTAGGACTTATGAGTTTTCTTCTGACCCCGCCAAATGTAACGGTTCTCATTACGATTACCATACTTCTTATACTTGCCGGCGACCACGCAAAGCCGTTGACGATAAAAGTGCCGCGAAGTATCGTTCCGAGAACTGTTATAACCGCCGTTCTTTGCATTGTTATCGGCACCGGACTGTATTTTACCGGCAGGACGTACGCTGCAGAGTTGACGTTCTACCAATCGTTGGTATTGTCTCAGGAAAATAACGGAACGGCCACGTACACGACGCAGATGAATGCGTTAAAGCTCAATCCTAACCTTACCCGCTTTCATATAACATTCAGCCAGACGAATATTGCACTGGCGGCATCACTCGCGAGCACTATAAGCACTTCTCAAGCCAGCAAAATGTCAGCGGATGAACTCAACAAAGACAGAAATCTCGTAGCGCAGCTTATCCAGCAATCTATTTCCGAAGCAAAAATTGCCGTCAAACTCAATCCGTCAAATGTGCTGGGCTGGGAAAATCTCGCGCGAATCTACCAGCAGCTCATTAATGTCGCGCAGGGCTCCGCCGACTGGTCTGTTGCGAGCTTCCAGCAAGCGATATTGCTTGACCCGACCAATCCATCATTACATCTGGAATTGGGTTCTGTCTACGTAAAAACTAACAAATATGCAAACGCCATTACGGAGTTTGAACGGGCGGCCGCATTAAAACCGAACTATGCAAATGCTTACTACAATCTATCAAATGCCTATCATCTGAATAATGATATTACTCAATCCATTTCAGCCATGCAGCAAGCCGAGGTCTACGTTGACAAAACATCCAACGACTACGAAATCGTATCAGAACAGCTTAACGCATTGGAAAAAGACGCAACAGGGAGCTCGACGATACCAACCACGAAAGCCAGATCGCCAGCATCTTCCCCGCGTGCGGTCCCCTCCCTCATGCCATAAGAAATTTGTTTTAATATATTCGTTTATAAATCCATGCAAATATGTTACCGTTTCGGGTAATCATGTGATCATACATATAGGAATCGGCGATGCCGGCATAAAACTCGTGTTCAGTAAAATGGGAGGATTTATTAATGAGAATTATAAACTTCGCATCCGGAGCGTTATATACATAGGTATCGCCTTTCGTCATATAATACCATGATAAATGACCTCCAAGCGGAGCCCAAATGGTCGTCGGGCCGTAACTGGTATGAATATAATCCACCGCCTCCTTTATCGTTAACGACTCGATATCACGGTCAAATCCCGTATTGGGATTTCGGGCCAGTATATTGTAATATCCGGCCGCGTAGGGAAAATACGTAACATTGATATAGAGAAGGTGTATAACGATGATCTCCGCAAACAGGTAGGCAAAAAAACGTGTTTTCCCGCGGCTTATGGATTGAAGAAAGATTGCTGCCGTTAACAGAAAAGCCGGAATCGTTTCGATAAAATGCCGTAACTGATCATATAAACTTGCCCACGGCCAGAAAGCGCGAAGAAACGGGATAACGATCCAGATAACTAAAAGCAACCGTTCGGGGTATCGCTTAAACGAACGCAATATTTCTCCAATCCCCAAAAGAACTATGAAAAAAAGCGGCAACGGCGTCTGGTACACAAAACTTTCCAAGGGATACCACCAGTATGAAATCCCAAGTCCGCTTTGATACCGCTGTCCATTCCAAAAAAACCTGTACCCCTGCCCTACTGACGTAAAATACCGCACGACTTCGAGAATTCGGTTGACAGTGTCAAACCACAAATAGGGCCACACGGCAATAGCAACGAGAATTCCCAACCCGATAATAATAAAAAGTGAAAGAATAATTTGAATAATCTTTTTGCCGATGACGGGTCGCGGCGTTTTCCCAAAGCTATATATCATGGACCAAATACCCCAAATAATCGGTACGTACACTGCGTTAAATTTGGTTGCCAGTCCCAGTCCCCAGATAACGGCGCCGATGATCAAATCCGCCGGTCGAGATCTTTTTACCGATCGGACAAGGAAATACAGGCTTGTGATAAAAAGAGCTGACTGGGCGGTATCTTTGCTGTTAGAGAGGCCATGTCCAAATACCGTCGGATACAAACAGGTACTGATGGCCGCAATGACGCTCCAGAGCGGTTCCAACCCGAGTAGTATTCCGAACTCATACGTCATAACCACTAAAAGCGCTAAAAACAATACGGTCATCAAATGATATGCGATAATAACTGTTCGGCCCGCCAGCGGAGCGCCAAAATGCTCCGCCGCCACAGCAAATACTGTGCCGATATAGTTATAAACAGGAGGCAAATGGGATATGAACCGATCCAACGGAAACACCTGCTCCCCAAAGTACGACGAGGCATTGTCAGAAGTATTCGTAAATACTTTTTGATCAAAACCTTTTGCAAAAAAATTCCAGTAGACCCCGCCGGCAAACATGTTGTCCGGCTCATCCCACGCAGGGCCGATGGAGGGAATGAGCAGTACGCCGATGGCAACGACCAGAAAAAATAGCAATACGGGTATAGGAAAAATCCGTTTCACGCCGCTCATAATTAATTACTGTATCATACCACGGGGTGTTGGTGATCGAACGGAATAATAGAGAGATCCTCCCAAAATAATACAGTACAAAACAAGTCCTGTTCCCAGCGCCTTCAGCGTAAATACCAATCCCTTTTCTTTATACACAAACCGCAGGAATTTTTGAAGCAGAAATATGTGGACAAGAAGCAATATGACAGCGCTCACCAGAGTAACGAGTTTTACCCACGCTAAAGGAAGAAAGAAAAAGACGATGATGCCGACAACGACACACGCGACGGCTCCAACTCCCGATACCGCAGCGACGCTTTCCCAGACGGTGGTTGCAACCGGATCAAATTTTTTACGCTCTTTATACAGCTTTGTCCAATAGTAACTTCGCCAGAAATATTTTCGAGCGACAGCCCAGAATCCTTCAAATTCATGATGTACCCGTACATCAGGCGCAAAAATGATGGCGTACCGCTTCGCAATGCGGTAGGTTAGCTCTACATCCTCCATCTGACGGAATGCTTCATTGAATCCTCCAAGCCGCTTAAATACTTCGCGGCGTATAGCGGCAATTCTGGTGCTGAAAAGATAATAATAACCATCCCGCTCCCGTTCGTTTGTCCAGTAGCTCCAGTCGCGGATTGCTTTAAATTGAGGGAAAAAAGCTTTGGTTTTTTGATGTTTATCCCAGACGCCTGTTATTGCGGTCAAATCGTGATCTTCTTTAAATTTCGCGGCAATTTTGGCAAGCGTATCTGGATAGACCGTCACGTCGCTATCAAGAAACACCAATACCTGACCGTTTGCGCGTTTCGCTGCGGCGTTACGGGCCGCAGCCGGACCTTTATTGCGCGTCAATCTGACAATCCTGATCCCCTTCCCCACGAGGTATTGTTCGTTTGATGCATCATCGCCGACGATCACTTCAAAACTTCGAAACGATGATTTTTTCAATGACTCAAGCAAACGACTCAGGGAAACGCTCGCGTTGTAGGCAGGGATGATGATGGAAAGATAGGGCTTCATCCCAAGCATTTGTATACTGTTTTGAAAGGTGAGTCAAGAAGACAAGATGTAGTGTTGCACGGGTTGGTATGCTTTTTGCCAGCACAGTCACGCGCAGGATCTCAACAAACTTGCTTTGGCTCGTAGGCTCACAAAAGACTCAAGCCTTCTTGACGGGTGCGACAAAAAGCATACCGACCGAAGTGCAACGTGCATTTTATCTTTTCCTTGCGATAACGAGCATATCATCCCACGGGTTTACGGGATTTTTGATATCGAACGGGTCAAGAAGCTTGCCGATCGGCTTAAGCGCCCACCCAAGCCATGGAAAATAATCGGCACCGCGCGTAAATGCAAACGACAACGGAAACGGACGCGGGCTGTCGGCGCGAATTTCTATGTCCCGAAAGCCGGATTTCTCAAGAAGCATCCGCATGGTAGCAAAATCAAAAAGAACAACATGCTCAGGGTGGGCAAATCCGAACCAGCGCTTGCCCATGAGCTTTCTCCAGAACCCTCCATAGCTGGGTGTCGCCATCATCACGGTACCATTCCTTTTGAGTAACAAATATATCCTTTTCATCATCTTTAGAGGATCACGCTCATGTTCTATTACTTGAAATGCAGTAACGACGTCAAACGATTTCGGTTTTAACGTCCGCTCAATCGACTGCACGGTGCCATTGAATACCTTCAACCTTTGACTGCAGCAATACTTCACCGCATCCGCTGAAATATCAACACCAACCACTCTCATACCCTTTCGTTTCGCTTCGATAAGAAGTATACCGGTGAGACAGCCGATATCCAGAAGCTTCAGATCGTGAAGATTGCGCTTGAGCTCACCAAGTTTCTGCCGAAAATATGTATGGTGCACCTCACTTTGTTCAATATAGGGGTCAAAATGATCAAAATCCTCATGGTACAATTCGGCAATCTCTTTTTTACCGGGCATGGGGGTTATCTGCACAAGTCCGCACGTCGCGCATTTCCCCATCTTCCAGTTATTGTGATGGGAAAAAAGTATGGTAAATTCACCCCCCCCGCACAATACGCATGATGGATTCTTTATAATTCCCATAGATTCTGCAATAATCCTACCATTTCTTCATAAACGCTGTTATGGAACCTTGAACAAACGCAAGCATTTGTTTGGTAATTCCGGGATACACGCCAATCCAGAAGCCGTCACGCATAAGCTTGTCCGAATTGGTTAGTTTGCCGATAATGCGGATGTCTTTTCTACCAAGATATGCCGGATGACGCGCCAAATTGCCGCCGAAGATGCTTCGGGTTGCGATCTTTTTGCCTTCGAGATATTGCACAAACTCGAGTTTGGTAAATGGTGCTCCATCGGCGACAACTAAGGGAAATCCAAACCAGCTGGGACGAGCGCCCCCCAACGCTTCGGGGAGGATAAAATATTTTTTGTATTGCTGGAAAAATTCTGACAGAGCGGTAAAATTCTCCCGCCGCTTTTTGATAAATTCGGGAAGCTTGCCAAGCTGGGCTAAACCCAATGCCGCCTGCATATCGGTGAGTTTCAAATTATAGCCGATCTGCGAGTAAATATATTTGTGATCATACCCGAACGGCAGCTCACCCATCTTCCAGCCGAACCGTTTATTGCACGTATCATCCTTCCCTGTGTCACACCAGCAATCGCGTCCCCAATCGCGGAACTGCCGGATTGCCCTATGAATCAAGGGGTTATTGGTAACAATGGCTCCCCCCTCCCCCATGGTAATCTGGTGCGCCGGATAAAACGAAAACGTCGAGACATGGCCGAATGTACCGGCTAATTTGCCTTTATATTCGCTTCCCAACGCATCACAACAATCTTCGATAAACCAGAGGTTGTGTTGTTTAACAAGCTCCAAGATTTCATCAATAGGCATAAGATTGCCAAGCGTGTGGGCCATGATAATTGCTTTGGTTTTTTTGGTGATCGCACGGGCTACATCGCGTGGGCGAACATTTTTGGTAACAAGATCATTATCGAGAAGTACGGCAATAGCGCGGTTTTGCAGAATCGGATTAATGGTTGTCGGGAAACCTGTCGCGACTGTTATCACTTCGTCTCCCGGCTGAAGCGCCTTGTTGCCAAATACAGACGATGTGAGAGCCGTGAGAGCTATGAGGTTGGCCGACGATCCGGAATTCACGAGGCTGACGTAGCGAGCGCCCAAAAATTTACCGAATTCACGCTCAAAACTCTCGGCAAACCGTCCCTCGGTCCACCAGCCGTCAAGAATCGATTCTGTACCGGCAATAAGCTCATCCTCGTCAAATACTTTACCTGAAACAGGTACGTGGGATTTGCCGGCGATAAACAATCGTTTCCCAAAGGTCTTTTTGTAATATGCCTTTATTTGTTTTTCCAATGATTTTGGAATCATACGTTATCCTTTGTGCGCAGTTATAAGAGCAGGTATTTCTGAAATGGATTTCATGCAATAATCCGCATCAAGTTTGCTGCAGGGAGACGTGGTCGGCACGGCTAAACAATAGATACCCGCAGTTTGAGCTGACATAACACCTAGTACGGCATTTTCAACAACCAGCGCCTCGGTTGGCGGAATGAATAAAAGTTCAAGCGCTTTTGCATACGGTTCAGGGTCCGGTTTTGTGTTGGTAACCATTTCACTCGTCACAATAACATCAAAAAGTGCCAATACAGCCTCTGGAGTGGCCTTCAAAAGGCGTTCTTGTATGCCACCGGTCACTAATCCTATTCTTATTCCCCAGCGTTTTAATGTCTCTAACGTTTCCGTAACGTTGGGAAATAACCGGAATACATGATATTTGTAATAATACGCATCTTTAGCCGTTGAAATGGTTTTATAATGGCGTTTTGGTACATGATACTGTTGACCCAACGCTGAAGTTATGCCAAACGGACTCATGCCTTCAAGCGGAAAAAAGCTTTTTCTGGCAATGGCGACGTGATAATCAGCAAACGCGCGCTCCCATGCGTGAAAATTATCTTCCATGGAGTCGACAATGACGCCGTCATAATCAAATAAAACGGCGCGGACGTGCTTCGGGAAATTTTTTGTTATTTTCTTCATAAACTGTATTCTATACCAATGTCTGAATTGTCTGTACAATCTGTTTTACCATAAGCCCGCTTTGCTCGCGCATATATTCCTGCCGTCCCATGCCTTTGGTAATGCGATCAGGTACGGCAATTCGCTTAAACGTCACTCCCCTGCCGGACTGGGCAACGACTTCAGAGACGGCGCTCCCCAATCCCCCAATAATACTATGTTCTTCAACCGTAACCATCACGCGGGTTTTTTTCATTGAATCCAAAATTATTACTTCATCCAACGGTTTTATTGAGGGCATGCTCACCAGACGGACGCTCACATTGTTTGTACGTAAAAAATCAGCGGCTGCAACAGCGTGTTCAAGCATCGTTGATGCAGCAATAAGCGTCACATCGTGGCCTTCCTTCATAAGAATCCCCTTTCCGATGCGAAAATCGGGATTCTTTTCGTATAACACGGGTTCACTCGCCTTCCCCAGTCGCAGATACACGGGACCACGATGCGCCATCATGGCCTTTGTGGCTAATTCAGCTTCAACCGGATCACCCGGTGCAAGGATGACAATGTTGGGTAACGTCCGAAGAATTCCAATATCTTCCAGACCGTGATGTGTATGACCGTACGGACCATACGAAAAACCAGCGCCCACGCCGACAATCTTTACGTTCAAATTCTGGTAACAAATGTCATTTCGTATTTGCTCAAAATTCCGCATGGTCGCAAACGGTACTATAGAATAGATAACCGGCCTCAATCCCTCCATCGCGAGTCCTGCGGCAACTCCTGTCATATTCTGTTCAGCAACGCCCATATTCAATAACTGCTTCGGAATTTCCCGTTGCCAAGATTCAAAAACGGCATATCCTAAATCTCCGGTCAGAAGCATAATTCGCGGATCTTTATGTGCAAGATGCAATAATGTTTGTGCAAATGTCGTTCTCATGATAATTGTTTTAAGAGCGCTTCATATTCTTCTCTTGTCGGCGGATTGTATTGTGACGATATCTGATTGATATGCCGCTTCGGCCCGCCCAAGCCTTTTATCGTATGGGCGAGAACGACTGACGGTTTTCCTTTTGCAAACGGCACGGATGAAAGGATTTGCGTTAACTGCCCAAACGAATTCCCCTCGACCTCCCGTACGGAAAATCCGAAAGCCCTCCATTTATCCGCAAACGGTTCCAAATCAAGAATATCTTTCGTACATCCGAATCCCTGCAGTTTGTTGTAATCGACGATGACGGTAAGGTTCTCAAGTTTGTGATGTCCGGCAAATAACGCGGCTTCCCACGTCGACCCCTCATCGCATTCGCCGTCAGAGAGAATACAAAAAACCCGAGGAAAGCCGAAGGATAATACATTTTTCGCTGATCGCTTAAGAAAAATTTTGTTATCCCGAGCCAATCTCAACGCAAAAGCTACTCCTGCAGCCATGGAAAGTCCGTGTCCCAGCGACCCCGCTGAAGCTTCCACTCCCGGCACGCAGTGACGCGTCGAGTGTCCGGGAAGCTTTCCCCCATCGAGTTCATATCTCTCAAGAAATTTCCGGCTAAAAAATCCCCGCCGTGCCAGTACCGCATACAGCGCTTTTGCATCATGCGCTTTGCTGAAAATCAACCGGTCGCGCTTTGGATCTTCCGGTTTTTTGGGATCAATGTGCATGACGGAAAAATATAACGAAACAAGAATTTCAACGCAGGAAAGTGATCCGCCCATGTGAGCGCTTTGCGCACGATAACTCATGGATAGAATCTCGCGTCTCACCTCTCGGGCAATAGTTGTAAGTTCCTTGAAGGAATACTGTTTCATAGCGGTATCTGTTATTCTAAAGCTCTTTAGATATCAGCGCTTGGGTGACAGCTTGGCAAGTGCCAACGCAATTCGACGGACACCTTCTTTGAGTTGGGACATACTCGTCGCGTAGGAAATGCGGACGTATCCTTCTCCGTACGACCCGAATGCTGTTCCGGGTAATAATGCCACGTGCGCTTCATGAAGTAAATAGAGTGCAAGTTTTTGAGAGGACAGGCCAAAGGATGAAATATTCGGAAATACATAAAATGCGCCTTGCGGTACTTCACAGTGAATTCCCGGTATTTCATTCAGTACGCGTACAATATAATCTCTGCGTTTGTGATAACTCGAAACCATAGTTTTCACATCTTTTTGCGTCCCCTGAAGAGCTGCAATACCCGCCTCTTGTGTGAAACTCGCAGTACATCCGACTGTATGTGTCAGTAAATAATCAATAATATGTATTATTCTTTCCGGAACAACCAGATAGCCAAGTCGCCACCCTGTCATGGCATACGTTTTTGAAAATCCGTGAACGAGGATGGTGCGCTCCTTCATGCCGGGTTCACTATAAATACTTGCGTACGGCTCGTCGGTATATGGTAAGTCGCTGTACATTTCATCAGTCATAACCCATGCATTTGTCTTTTTTACAAGTGATGCAATGCGCCGAATATCCGCGCGCGGTATATACCCGCCGGTAGGGTTACTGGGAGAATTCAATATAACCAGTTTTGTTTTTTTGGTGATCTGCCTCGCAAACACATCCAGATCAAAACTAAAATGGCGCGACTCGCGAAGAGGCACCGGCTTGCCTACTGCTCCCAAAAAATCTATAAGCGTCCGGTACGTCGGAAACCCCGGATCAGGATATAATACTTCATCCCGCGGATTTAACACTGCTGCCATTGCAGCAAATAGAGCAGTCTTGCCGCTTGGGGTCACAGCGACTTCTTCGGCAACGGTTTTAATTCCACGGGATTTAGTTATACGGGTGGCTATAGCTTCACGAAGTTCATAAATTCCTAATGGTGGCGTATATTTGGTTTTACCCTCGTGGAGAGCTCTCACCCCCGCTTCAACTATATGTGCCGGCGTCGGGTAATCGGGTTGACCTATTTCAAAATGTACGATTGATATCCCTTTTCTTTCCAAGGCGGTCGCCTGCGTTAACATAAAATACGCCCCTTCGGGAGCAAGAACATTGGTGCGCGCAGCAAGAGTAAATCGGGATAATTGTTTTTTCATTTTCGTGGTAATGCTGCAATAAGCATGTGCCTGTTAAATACTTCATCGGAAAGCGCCGGCGAAAGATCTTCGATGGGGTTACCAAAAGACAATTTAGGAATAAGCTTTGCATGCGTAGGCAGATGAACGTCACAAACAACCGGTCCCTTCATCGCAAGGACTGCTTTTATTTTCCGGTCCAGCTCTTTGTGGGTTGATATGCTTACTGACGGCAACCCGTAGGCTTTTGCAAGCGCCAGAAAATCCGGCATACTGTACCCTTTTTGCGGAATCGTCGCCTCGTATTTACCGTTAAAATACATCTCCTGAAATTGCATGATGATACCATACGAGTGATTATTAAGAATAAATAATTTGACCGGCACTTTGTAATGGACAAGCGTCTGGAGCTCCTGAATGTTAATCTGTACTCCCCCGTCACCGATAATCCCGATAACCGGTTTGTTGCCTAATGCAATTGAGGCTCCGATTGCCGCCGGAAATGCATACCCCATGGGAGAATTTCCCATCGCGGAAAATAGCCGCTGGCCGCGGCGTACATGAAAGGCCTGTACGGTCCATGTTAGATTTGCCCCACAATCGGTAACAACTGTAGCGTTCGACGGCAAAAGCTCGGAAAGCCGTTCAATAAAAACATACGGATCAACCAGTGAGGTACGCTTGCGCCACTCGGGCAATACTGAGGGAAACTCACCTGTCCACGTCTTCGTACTTTTCACCCAAGAAGAACAGTCTGCTTGTTTTTCATGAGATGTTTTTACTTCTTTAAGGAACAATGGAATCACATCGCGTACATCCGCACAGATGCCGATGTCGGGATTGAATCCCCGATTTTTGTAGATCTCGGCCCGGTCAATATCAACAACGATCTTAAACGCCTCGCGGGCAAATGTTTCCGGTTTTCCGCCGGTAATGCGCGTATCCAGACGGCTGCCGATACTCAGAATACAATCGCTATTTTGGATCGTAAAATTGGCTGCCCTGTTACCGTAGACACCCATCTGTCCCCGATAGAGGGGATGGTCATGGGGAAGTACGTCAATGCCGCTCCATGTAGATACAACCGGAATTCCCAAACGGTTCACGAGATCTTCAAACACCTGTATTTGATCTGCATAGCGGATAGCTCCACCGGCAATAAGGACTGGGCGCTTGGCCTGAGCAAGTTTTTTCCATGCATCATGGATTTTTTGTTTTACATAAGAAGCCGCATCAACATCTGGCACATACTCTTTCGGATCAAACCGTTTGAGTGTTTGGGGCTTTATGTCGGCCCGCTGAATATTCATCGGAACATCCACTATAACGGGGCCGGGGCGCCCTGATTTTGCGATATACACAGCTTTTTCAAGTTCGTAGCGGATATCCGAAGCATTGTCTACCCGTACCGCATATTTGGTCAAAGATTGTACGACGGCAACAATATCGGTTTCTTGGAACCCGACCTGACGGACTTTTCTGCCCTCTTTCGATTCAAACGTATTGACCTGACCGGTGATATAGAGAGTCGGAATTGAATCAAAATACGCACACGCAATACCGGTTATAAGATTCGTCATGCCGGGGCCGCTGGTTGCCATCGCAGCGCCCATATTTTTCGTTATCCGTGAATACGCTTCGGCAGCCATTGCGCCCGCCTGCTCGTGCTGGACACAGATATACTGCATGCCTTTTGCATCGGCAAGCGAGTTCACCATGTGAACCGATGCCCCGCCAATGATTTGGAAAACGTGATGAATCCCCTCTTTGACCAAAAACTCCGCTAGATAATCTGATAGTTTCATATATGTATATTTACTGACACAACAAAAACTGTAACAGAAATTACAATCTTGTCAATATAAAATAATTTAGGTTCGCGAATATTTTTTATACCACTTATACGTTTGCGTCAAACCCTGTTTAAGAGAAATATGCGGCCGCCAGCCGAGCTTTTTTATTTTTTCGTACGACAAATGTTGATACGTAATCTCGTTGACCTCAGTTTTATCAATCGAATAGCGGATCGGTTTATGAAGAATGGATTTGGACTTTTTAATGAGATCCAACACAGATACGGATGTATCGGATGCTACGTTGAGGGCTTCACCACGGACCAAATCGAAATGATCGAGTATCCACATATACGCCGACACAATGTCCCCGACGTAGACATAATCACGGACAAACGTCCCGTCACTTCGAAGATGCAATACCTCTTTATCAAAAATGGCTTTCATGATGCCGGGTACAATACGGGAAAAATTAAGGTCTCCGGGTCCATAAATATTCCCAAACCGTGTAACGACGACCGGCAAACGATACGTTTTCCAATACGAATGGGCGAGAAGATCAGCCGCACTTTTGGAAGCCTCGTATGGATGATCACCTCTTAAAGGATCAGTTTCCTCATACTGTTTTTTGCTTTTGCCGTAGGCCTTATCTGAAGACGTTATGATAACGCCTTTGACGCCGGACACCCGCGCGGCTTCAAGTATATGAGCAGTCCCCATAACATTTGACGCCATGGTTTCCAGCGGATTTATATATGCAGTTGTTACAATGGGCTGCGCTGCAAGATGAAAAATGTGCGTAATTTCATACTTTGTCACGATATCAAGAACTCTTGTGTAATTCTTAAGATCTGCAATGGTCATGACGGCCTTTGTTTGAAGTTTTTGTATGGCGAAGTAACTCTTTGGATCAACGCTTCTATAGGGAACAACAACGCGAGCGCCGGAAGCGCATAATTTCTCAACCAAATGACTTCCCACAAATCCGGTACCGCCGGTAACCAGAATTGTTTTATCAGCTAATCGAGTTTTTCGTGCCATATCATTCATTCGGCGGGGCAGTTTCAGAAGGTGTTCACATTATACGTCAGCAGTTACAAAAAACAATCGACCGGATATGTAGACCCATCTTACTCAGATTTACAGTCTCTTGGGACGAAAAATCTGATTAGATGGGTCTATACTCAAAAACTTAATTACAAACCTGAGTTTTTGCGGTATATAATAGAAATTAAATCATTTCACACGCGTCATGAAAAAAATTATCTCCCGATTTTCAACTCCATGGATCGTAATTCCAGTCATTGTTCTTATCGTTTTGGGAATCCGGATTCTCTATATGAGTACAACGCAGTATCCGATATTCACTGATGACAGCGGGAATTATTATTACTACGCAAACCATCTGTTTACCGACAACTTTCTTGCATATTTTTTTAATAATTACCGGACTCCCGGATACCCAATTTTCCTCGCTCTTATTATGTTTTTATCGGGGCATTTCAACGCAGCACTTTACAGCAGATCGTTTTATCAGGGATTAAATATTGTCGTCTATACCCAAACAATTCTTGGAGTTCTTGAAATACCACTTCTCTATATAACGTTGCGACAACTCAAGATACGAAACGTATGGGCATATTGTTGTTGCCTGTTTATCGGCATGGATATTATGCTGTTTTGGCAAGAACGGACGATCCTTACTGAATCAATAACCACCTTTTGGCTTATGCTTCTTGTGTTCGTTTACATTATTACGCTGAAAAATCCGTCATGGAAAAAATTTCTCGCCGTACTCGTCCTCTTTATCATCGGATTTTTTGTACGGCCATCATATGTACTGCTACCAATTCTTTTGCTTCCCATTATTGCCCTCTACCACAAAAAACGCTGGGTTACATGGTTTACGGTAATTATACTCATCGTCTACTTTCTCATACCGGGTTTGTATATCTACAAAAATGTGACAATTCACAATTATGCCGGTGTCACACAAATTGCTGATATTAATGTTATGGGAAGAATCTTGCGCTTTAATATCCCAGTGGAATCCGGTCGCGATGTTCCGTTTTTTTATACAACTGTCAATGACTACCGAGCCCGCGGCGGCAACACCCAAATGCCCTATTGGTACTTGAGTTTTTACGACCCTTCGATGTTTTATAACTCCGGGCGCATGAATGACCTTCAAAAATTCACCCGACAGGTTATGATCGGGACATTCCCTCAATACTTCGGCTCTGTACTCACCGACCTGCCTCATGCACTCACGGATACGCCTGCTGACGATCTTCTCCCTATCGGATCAATCAAATCGCCTCCGCTTCGCGCGGTATTTACTTCACTGTTTACAGTCTACAAATACATGCAATACGTCACGTTTGCTATTTTTGTATTCCTTCCCATTACGTTCGCTTCATTTTTTTCACGGAAAAACTTTCGCGTTGCGGCGCTTATGTTTCTCGGCTTGCTTTCGATATATCAAATTGGAGTCACGCTTGTGTATGGATACGGTGAATGGGGACGGTTGGTAGGCGCAGGACAAACGGTTTTTTATCTTTTTTCGTTCTTCTGGATCGCACAGATTATCCATCCACACGTTAATCGTGCCAGATCTTCCAAAGCGGGTTCGTGACCCAAAGTTTATTGAGACTCTCGACATCTGAATAAGTATCCATCGAATGCCAAAATCCCTCATGTGTATAGATGGAAAGCTCATCTTCTTGAACCAGCCGATTGATAGCAACATGTTCATATTCATTGGGTTTTAGGTATTTAAAAAATTTCTTGTTAAATATCATAAATCCCCCATTCACCCATTCCTTAAGCGACGGTTTTTCTAAAAATCCCGTTACTTTATTCTCAGTATTCAGGCGCACTAATCCGAATTTACTGCGCGGATGGACACCTGTGAGCGTGCCTATTGTTTTATGTTTATGATGAAAAGCAATGAGCTTTTTTATATCAACATCTCCCAACCCATCACCATAGGTAACCATAAATTCATCATCATTTTTGGGTATAAAATCACGGACGCGAAGAATCCTTTCACCCGGTAATGTCTCCTGCCCAGTATCCACAAACGTAATGGTAAAATCATCCATCGTCAGATGATCATCAGATACCCGATGAATCGTTGTATGTCCGCTTTTGGTGTGGAGTGTAAAATCGTGGAGAAAATATTTCTGATTCAAAAAATAATCTTTTATGTACTCGCCTTTATACCCGAGAGCGATAATAAATTCTTTAAATCCGAAGTGAGCATAAATTTTCATGATATGCCAGAGTATCGGTTTATTGCCGACGAGGACCATGGGTTTCGGCTTAAATTCCGTTTCTTCTTTTAACCGGTATCCTATTCCTCCGCAAAGAATCACTGTTTTCATAGCCCTCGCATTATAGGCGAACATGTATAAAACTCAAGACTGCTGTACTTGAACACCATGAATATCTTAAGGTAGAAAGTCAAACCTCTATAATTTATACTATTGTCATATTCCCTCTTACCGACGGTATGCTGCTGAAAAATAAAAAAACTTTCATAGATCTGGCTATTCTTCTTGGCGTTGCAATACTTATTCGGATTGGATATCTGGTCATCCATCCGTATCTCAATATTTTCCCTGATACATACGGGTATTACGAAATTGGACAAAATATGCTCCGATCACCTTCGCTGCGATCATGGATTAATCCTTTCCGCCCGCCGTTGTATCCGATTTTTCTTAACGCTATTGTCGCGGCAACCGGACATTTCGGCGTACGCATGGTATCGCCGGAATATTTTATCGGTGAACAGTATATCGGATTTATACAGACGGTAGTAAATATTATCGGAATCATTATTTTCTATTTCATGCTTCGTAAACTCTTTACATCGCGCTTGGTCATACTCGGCATGAGTATTTTTCAGGCCATAAGTATAAATGCCATTATATGGGAACGATCAGTGTTATCGGAAAGTTTTTCAATACCAATTACCTTTATCATGGGGTTTCTTATGATATATGCACTCACCTCCCCAACGTGGCTTACCGTACTTTTCATTACTTTTTTTTCAATCATCGGCGTTCTCTTCCGACCGGCAACGATAATTTATCCATTCATCATATTTCCGTTTATCGCCTATTATCACAAAAAACTTCCAGCACTTCTTCGATGCATCGTCGCCGGCGGTCTCTTTATTCTTTTTATTCTTGGCTATGCAAAAATCAACGAAATGAACTGGGGGTACTTCGGCATACAAAATGGCGGCGACATCAATATGCTCGCGCGCATTATGCAATTCCGACTTCCTCTGACACCCGCAAAAAACTTCCAGCCGCTCTACGATCAGGTGAAAGCATACACAGTCTCAACGAACAAACCCGATGTCTGGATTTTTCTTAATACATATAACGTTGATACGTACAGCTCAACTCAAAATATTATCATACTGCGAAAATTCGATATGGCAATAATCAACGCATATCCATTCGCTTACGCACTTCATGGGCTCGCCGATATTCCAGCGTCATTTCTTGTCACTGATGAGCATTACGCATTTGCCCCAACAAACATCGTGCGATCAATATTCTATGCTCTCTCAATCGTATTTCGATTAACACAATATATCTATATAACTTCTATTCCATTTATTCTTGTGGCGTGGATACGGCTTTTATTCAAAAAAATATCACGGAAAGAAGCGGGAATTACCCTTCTTGGCACTTTTTCATACGGTACTGTCGTTCTCTATGTTCTTACCGGAACCGGATATTATGACTATGCACGGTTTTATAGCACTGTTCAACCGTTTTTAACGCTCTTCTCACTCTATTGGTGGGTGATCATAGGAAAACACCTGCGGACGTGGTTTCGGCATTTCTACACGCTATCCCAGTGACGTCATGCGGGGGAAAAAAATCTGGAATACAAAGAAGGCATGTTCGCGCAGAATAAACGGCGAAAAGACGCTCCGCCAGCGATACGAAGACCCCTGACGCACGATATCTCCCCCTGCAATAAATCGAGATAATCTTCTCTGAACGATCATTTTCGGATTATATGATTGAAGAATGTGCGCCTTCGTTAAACCCTTTTTTCCGCCTTTGGCAATTTGGGTTAACAGCTGTATCGTAATGGAGGCCTCGGTAAAACTGAAAATGCCTGCCATATACGCGGCGACCAATAAGGTAAATATCACAAAATGCCATACTGCAATCATGACATATGACTCGGAAGGCAATACCGCAAAACCCACAATAAGCGAAACACCCTCTATAAGAAAGTAAAGCTTAACAAGCCACATGAGCGCCCTATCTTCATCGATAAAACGAAATACAATAAACTGCGCTGCAAAAAATATCGAGAAACTAAACAAAGTATAAAGTAGTATAAGAGTATCCATATCCTTAACCCGAAACGGACCGATGAAATAACTTTCTGTACCATTCTATCCATGCGACGACACGAAGACCATTTGATGTAGCGATAAAGTGTTCTTTCCGTTTGCGGATTAAACCGGTTGACTCAAGTTTGTTTATGCGATCCCACAACAATCCCTGAACCGTAAATAAACTGATGAGCTCTTTAACTGTCCACATTTTTTTCAGGGAAAATGCTTTAAGAATCATCGCTGCCGGCGTCTCCCCTTCGAGCGTCACCGCCAAATAATACGGCGCAACAACAAAAACCAATAATATATAGAAAATACATGAGGACATCGGGATTACAAGAAATCCCTCTTTCCAAAGAATGATAAGCGGAAGGAATCCCAGCACATATACAACCATGCTTTTAAATGTTACGACACCAAAAAGTTTGAGAATTTGATGCAATACACTATGAAGAATAAATATGACGAGAAATATTCCGACAGTATAAACGAGTGATGACATACAATTGATTGATTGGAGTTACACCTATCTTACTCAGGTTTGCAGCTTTCTTAAGCGAAAAAACTGATTAGATAGGTATATACTGAGTAACCTGTACGTCGCAATCCTGAGTTACGTGAGTATAACCACGAAATTTCACGTCTGTCAAATGATGAAGTTACAAATCATTTCGTTTCCAGAGTGCGTCACCCCATCCGGGCACGCGCGTATAATGCGATTCTATGTAGGGCAAATCACTCCACAGTTGTCCCAGCCTTCCGCTGTCTCCCTGAAAAATATACTGGATACGCTCTGATTCCAAAGCATCTGAAAGCGACGGAGGTTTGTGTGAAAGATACTGCTCAAATGTGCCGAATGGCAAACAACAAATATAATACGGGTCCTTCCAGAAAATCAGCCGTCCATCCAAATCAAGTACGGTTCCATTGGGACCGATCATCGTGAGAAGTTGATTCGTCTGAGTCAACTGAACAGTGTTGGAAGTAATAAGTTTTAACGCATTCACATGAACGGTCTCTTTCGCCAGTACATAGGAAAAAAGAAGAATAAGAATGACTACCGATATGTCCCCAAACAAATTCTTCCGGCAAAAGCGCAATACTTCAATACAAAAATCAGCAGCAAACCAAACAATAAATATCGCGATAGGAATAAGATATTGGCTGTGCTTTAAAGGAAAAAACATGACGTATCCGATAACCGACAGTATAAAAATTGAAGAAACCAAGAGTTCGCTTAATACCCTCTCACGTTTCCCATCCGCGGTGAGAAATGGTGTCACTAAGCGGTATGTTCCTGCGATAACACCGACTATCCAGATCGTGTGATTAATTATAAGCGGCCGGGTAATTCCCCAATCGCCGTAAAAGGAAACATTCGGGAAAAAAAACAGATTCGGTTCCATCGAATACAGCTGACCCACGGTATTTGCTTCGAATGCCATTTTGGTAAGCGAATACCAGACGGTCGACAAATGACCAAGCGATAAAAGCCAGAGAACGAATATCCCTAACACACCAGCGAGTCCGAGGATAAACATTTTATATGGCAGGGCGAGGTTATAATGAATGATGCGTTTTCGGCGGAAACAATCGCTCACCCATTCCCAAAAACCCGCATCTACTGAAGCGATAATTACTCCCATAACGACAAAGGGCAGTGTTTTGACTAATACGACAAGTGATAAAGCATAGGATATGCCTGCAGTCAGCCACCATCGGTGAATATCTTTTTTCCCGCGATTGAGCATCGCATACACTTGAACCACGACTCCGGCAAGACCTAAAAAAGTAGCAACGTTATCCGGTCGAATCTCTAGAAATTTATCATAGGGCATCGGGAGAAACGCCAGAAGAACCATAGGAAGGAGCGCATACCGGCGTGACCGAAGAAGCGCAAATAATATGCCGATAAGACAAACTGTACCTGCAAATACAAATAACATAGACATCCGTGCCGCCAAAAATATCATGGGGTTTCGGGAATATAACCAGAAAAGCGGCATAAGCATCCAGTAAAATCCCGGTGTAAAAAATGTGAAGAAATCGACGTACGGCTTTTGCCCGCGAGCCATATCGGCCGCCCAATGCATATGTGTAAATTCATCAACGTCAAAAAACCGCGTCTCACTTACCTGAAAACGCCAGTAAAATAAAAATCCGAGTAGCGCTAACAGCGCAAGAAATTCTACCGTCCGAAGAAGTAATTTTACATTCAATTTCATACGATAAAAAATAGTATAGTACTAATCTGCTTTTCCTATTTCAGGATAGAGACAATCAACAATTCCCTTCCACGTGCGTGCAGGAAGCTGCAGTTGCTCCCGAGTAATACTTCCGTCTATGGCGCAATATTGGGTGAATCGTTTCGGTAACGGCTGAGTATTTATGAATGATTGAAAGGAAATTGATTTGAGGGCCGGTTGTACATGTCTGGCTTTATATATGGCATACGATGCAAGTTCAAACGGCGTCACGGTATCGTAACTGACAATATGGAATATACCCTTTTGTTTCATTTCCAATAATTGTTTAATTGCTATAACAACATCATCAAGGTACGTGAGCGAAAAATGCTGATCGGTGAAAAGCGGATACAGGGCATCATGATCAAAAAGCGTGACGAAATTTTGAATATAATCCAATCGTCTGGGTTCCTGACGTACAGTATCCTGCTGCGGAATGTCAAAGACATCTGCTTTTTTTACCGGATGGGAAAGCCTGATGATTGCTCCGTTCACTTTCTTCTCCGCCTGCGCTTTCGTCCAACCGTACCATGAAAGGTCTTCCTGAGCTGACGGCAAATCGCGTTCCGTAAACGGACCGGGACTGTCAATGCTACCCGCAAATACCGATCCCGTCGAAAGAAAAATTACATACGCGCCGACGCTTTCTGCTACCTCTGAAATATTCCGCGTTCCTTCAACGTTTGTTTGCCAACAAAGCCCTTGTATATTCCCCCGCTCGCTCTCTGCTTTCGTATTATCGGTAAATGCCGCAGCATGAATTATAACGCTGGGTTTCAACTGATGAATCACAGAGCGGGTCTCACCTTTATTCACAATATCCATCTCATGTCTGGTAGGGGTTACAACTCTGCAATAGTTCGCTAAATACTCCAGTAAAAATTGTCCGATGAGTCCGGTCGCACCGGTGAGAAGAACTGTTGATGAGGGATCCATAGTCACAAACCTTAGTGCCATCATACCAGAGGTATTGATAAAAACAACAGCTGTTTAGCCGAAATCCTGTTGTATAATAAACCCATGCGTCAAGCTTTCCGTTCACCTTATTTTCTTCTTTCGCTCCTGCTTCTTCTCGCCATGTGTATATTTATCATTACCCGCATTATGCCGTACGCATCAGTCTTATGGGATGAGGGCGAATTTCTCTTACAAACCTATTGGACGGTAAAGCCCATACAACTTCACCAGTGGAACGCGCTTGCAACGCAACTCTACGGACAGATAGGTTACGCGGCTTTCCAATATGCCATATTAGCGCCCATTCTCGCGGCAATCGGATTTAGTATAGAAAAAGCGCGAATCGTTCAGATGCTCTTTCTTATCATAACGGGCATCAGCATGTATATCCTGAGCGTTCAAATCGGCCAGTCGCTCTTTCCCTCCAAAAAGCAAATCCCTAAAATCATCGGGTTACTCAGTGTTTTTCTATTCGTGACCTCACCGATATTAATCTATTTACACACGGTCATCCTCAAGGAATCTATGGTAATCACGCTGACCATTATCGGCATTCTTTCGTATCTTGCCGCGCGATCCACCCGCAAACTCCGATGGTATTGTATCGCCGGTGTTATGACGGCATTATCATTTCTGACAAAATACCCGTACGGTATCATGAATTTAACTGTATTTGGAATAGAAGGCTGCATCGCGCTGTTTTCAGCAAAAAAAAAGCAGCAACGAATCAATGTAATAACCTCACATCTTCTTATCGTACTCCCGGTTTTTCTCGCTGCTTTCTTATGGGTTGGCACAAGTATTACCCGATTTAGCCAGTTTACCTATACAATTTTGAACCAGGAGATCCCCAATTTGATGCTCGGATGGGATTTGCCAACCTACATTTTTTTCTATCCAAAATCCATCGCGTACATGTACGGCATCACCATTCCCGTCGGAATCATTCTTATAGCATCGCTCATACTGGGAATCCAATATATACGCACGCTTGGTCCGCGTCTTTTGTGGCTTTCAGTTGTCACTTACTTCATTTTCCTGACTCCCCACATGAATAATGTACAAGCACGTTACATCGCGCCCGTCGGCCCTCTTGTGTTAATTCTTGCATCAATCGTGTTAGTTGATACGGTTCGGCGCTCTCTCAGCTCTCCTCTCTTGATACGAAGCATCATCTGGATACTGGTAGTGAGCCTAAGCATCCATGTAATACTCAACCTTTCAAATCTCCCAACACGTGTGTATGACGTGGGTACAAAAACCATCTACGCCATCGCGTTTAATCAGCTCGATGTCAACACGACGTGGTTTGATTACAATACCGCCACGTGGGGGGTACTCTCCCCCGCTCTTTCAAAAGAAAATCCCAAAGATGTCCTTGATTGGATATTTAACCGGATTGATGTCACCAAAGCGGTAAATCTTCGCGGACGATTAACGGAAATATCACCGCCGTACTTTCTGGTATCGCTGTTAACCCGAAAAGACCACGCAACACCCAAAAATCTTCCCTATAAAGAATATTATGTTACTCTGACAGTTCTACCCACGTCACGGTATTATACCCGTGAATATAAAATCTTCAACGAATGGGTCCAATTTGAAGTCAACGAGACCGCCCAAAATCCATCCCTTAAGCGCATAGATTCTAAAGTGTTTACCGAATTGGGAATCCAAGTCTCTCTTTACGGCGTATGAATTTTGCAAAATACCGAGCCACAGTGCTGTGTAGTATCTTGCTCATAATAGGAATTATTGTACGCATAGGATACGCGAATCTGAATCCCGTTTCATCTGTTGAAGACACGGTCGGGTATCTTCACATAGGTCAAAACATACTTTCGCATCCGAGTGTAAAAACGATAATCAATCCATACCGCACACCGGTGTACCCCGTATTTATCGCATCAATAGCGTCTATTACCGGTCATGCTTCCGAGGAGACAGGTACCAAAGAATTTGGAAATACGATGCAAATCATCGGGATTATTCAGTCGGTACTTGCAATCATAAGCCTTGCAGTATTATTTCTTACATTGTGCAACAGTAACTTTTCATTTGCCTTTTCCTTCGTATTTTGTCTCCTCCAGATGATTAATCCCCTGCTCTTCGTATGGGAGCGGGTTATATTAACGGAAAGCATAGCCATATCACTTGAAATACTTACAGTTTGCGTGGGGATTGCTTTGCTCAAACGCCCAACTACGGGATCATTTATTCTTATCACTATCCTTTGTATTCTAGAATTTCTTCTTCGCCCTGCATTTGTCCTTGCTCCTCTTGGAATCTTTTTCATTGTTCTATGGCACCACAAAAAAGCTCGGGTTACGGTTGTATCAATAGCGTGCTGTGCAATCTGCATGTTAACGCCACTTGTGTATTCCAAAATCGTCGAACAAAATTACGGATTTTTTGAAATCCAGACAACGGCACCGCTCGGACTTTTCGGAAAAATTCTTTATGAACGAATTCCTGTAGAAGCCGCGAAAACCATGGCACCACTCTATAGCGAGGTCAAAGAGTTTCGAATGAGTTCCAATCATCAGGAGCCGTTCACGTTTTTTCAATATTTCAATATCACCAACTATAACGACCCATCATACATGAATGAAATCAAGATGTTTAATACCATTGTCATCGGTTCGCAACTGCCGTACTTCATACTACAATCGTTTAAAAGACTTCCTGTAATGCTTACAGACACCCAAGATATAGCTGTGCTTTTCAGATCGCAGTCCGCTCTTGGTACGATATTCCGCTTACTATTCATTCCTATGGAAATTGTGCAGAATCTATCGTATGGAATACTGGTGTTCTTCCCGTTCGCACTTATTCGGTTCCTGATAAAAAAAACTAGCCTCTTGGAATCAATAATTCTCTTTTGCGGCACGTTCGCCGTTTTGCAGCTTCTCGTAATTTTTCCTGTTCAGCAAACCGATGCCCGAGGCAGATACCTTTCCGTTTACTTTGTACCTCTAACATTCTTCTGTCTCTATTGGTGGAAATCTTTTATCCTGTTTATCGGTAAAAAGATCAAAATACTTCAGCAAAAAGCCTATCGAACTTTATAGAGTTGAGTATCTCCTGTTTGACGTGCGAGGGTAAGGAATGAGTACGGAAGCGTTTGAAAGGCCGGATTTATATGTTCCGTCGGTGAATAAAGCACCCAGCGGATATTGTTTGTGTGAACAAACATTGCAGCCTCATCATCTGTCATTTTGCCCAGATAAAAAGATTCCATGCTCATACGCACGTCATAAAGCCCTGCGGGTTCCATGAGTCTCTGCCACCAGCTGGTATATACTCTGTTCCCTGAAAATACCGGTATTAAGTTGCCTGCGTAAAACCCGCTGAGAACTATCTCGTTTTCGCTTGAATGCGTTCCCAACCATGTAAGAACACTGACAAGATCCTGCTGGGGATACCCGAATGTAGATGTCGGAACATCGCAAAAACAGAGTTCCGCGCGCGTGAAACTTGCCGAAAAAGTTTCGTAACTTGACCCTAAAACCACCAAAACAAAACAACCGACGATGACATTGGCAGGGATTTTGCGAATGTATTTTTGAGAGAAAGAAACAATTTCCCAAACCCCGACGGTTGCTAATATTCCAAAACCGACAAAATAAGGAGTAAAAAAATATCGAATGTTATTTATGTGCAGCATGCCGGGAATAACATATTCACCGATCGGATGCATCACTATCCACCCAACCAAGAGAAGCAAAAGCGTCTTCCCGTTTTTTACGATACGCGGGATGGAGAAAAGAGATAAAAGATACGTACTCCCCATCGCAAGAATATATTGCCATAACGTCAGATGAAAGGGATTTAATTGCTCGCTGAAATTAAAGTCATACGGACCCCAGACGGTCGTCGTAACATAGCGCACATAAAACACCGGAAGACTGGTAATAACTGCATAGGAAAATAATAGTTGTGCTTGAGATACTATATGGGATTTTCCTTTTGGTGGATTCCATAACCGGATAACTACGATTAAAAAATATAACGGTAATGAACTTAAAACAAGCGCCATAGCCGGAGCATTCACAAGAGAAGCAAGAGCTCCGGTTCCTGCAGCGGCGAGAAATAAGCGAACACGCGATGGTCTATCGAGAAATCTCGACAAAAAATAGAGGGATACTATCGATAATAAACTGCCCAACTGATAGTGAATTGCGGCGAGAGTCAACCGTTGCGTTACCAACGCATCCATGGCGCTTATTTTCACGAAATCAGTGGCGGGTGACAACGTGACACTTGCTCCGAACAACACAAACACATATGCAACAACCCGCTCAAGAGGTCTTCGGAAAATAAACGAAATTATCCGGTATATTATCCAGAGAAACACGAGAGACAAGACAAAACGCACCACATAAAAAGCGGCGATGGGATCTAAATGCGTAACCCGTGCAAATAAACCGACTGTTGTATATTCAATTTTGAGAAGCGATGTGCTGTCGGGCAGTGTTGAGGAAAAATTGAGAAATGGAAAAAGATGGCCGTTATATCCTTCGCGGATTAAACCGAAATCCCATGTTGAATCAATCGGGTATTCGTCAGCCAAACCCAAATAATGAACACCGCTTGGCGCGTGTTGGAAATTGATCACAACCTGCAAATATGAAAGACCTATTAAAATAAACGCGGCGAGAAAACACCAAAATTTATCGGAATACAAAAATGAGAATCTTTTTCGAATCATGCAGTACACTCCTTAGTCGATATTCTATTCAACTAATTTTCTAGTGTAACAAAAATATTTCTCGATAAATATACCCTCCTCATTTTTGCAAGATAAGAAGAATAGAGGTGCCTATGGGTGGCCTGACAATATCTTCGAGCGGCAAAATAAACGGCGCAAACCGGTCAAAAAGTGCAAGCTGCTTCCGCGAAAGCGTTTTTCGCTTTAAAATACTTCCCGTAACAAACCAGGCAAATGCCCCAATAAAATTCAATATTCGTTTGTGCACGATGTGAAATCCGGCTTTTTGAACGACTTGCATAAGATCTGATGGAACGTATCGGCGGAAATGTCCTATTGCCATATCGACGCTGCCGTAAAGATATGAATAAATCGGTACAAGAACAATCAAATGTCCTCCGGGCTTGAGAAGTTGATACATGTGTTTTATGGCAACTTGATCATCTCGGATATGTTCGAGAACATTGAGGCATACAATCGTATTAAATTGTTTTGATCCGAAGAACAGTTTGCCCGTTTCTATATTCCCCAATCCAATTACCCCCCTTTTTTCCACTCGTTGTTTCGTCCGTTTTACATACGATGGTTTAATGTCGCATGCCCACACTCGCCCATACTCGGTAAGTATGGACGTAAAATTCCCTATCCCGCAACCGACCTCAAAGATGTCACCGGTAACAAATTGGGAAAAATTTTTAAATGTCCACCGGTTATACCAGACAGCCTGACTCATACTCTCAAGTGTGGCAAGTCCGTTTGGGTCTTCAAAATGCATAGGGTAATTCTACCAAATGTCTCATCACGATTGTAGAGGTCTTCGAATCATTACCCTCCCCGTGAGACAGTCTCCTCAACAAGATACATGGGTCGTCCTTTTGTTTCTTCAACGATAACCTGCACGTATTTACCGACAAAACTCAACGCCAACAACTGTACGCCGCTAAATAAAAGAACTATACCGATAATGATAATCGGGAGGTTCGCGCTGTGGGAATGATCATAAAATATGTAGTAAAGAAGGTACAGAAAAAAGAATAAAAATGACACAACCACTGCAACAATTCCGAGATACACGATCATATCAAGCGGTACGTATGAAAATCCGAAAAAACTCCGTTCCGCATGGTGAAAATATTCCAGCAAATTATAGGAACTGCGTCCCCGCATGCGACGTCTGCGTTCATACGTAATAAACGCACGCTTAAACCCTACCCATGCACGAAGACCCCGATGAAACCGGTACCGCTCCGGAAGAGCACGGATAGCGGAAATAACCCGCTTACTCAATAACCCGAAACTCCCTGCATCAACTGGTACATCAATGTTCGAGACGGATTTGAATATGCGGTAAAACGTTTTTCGGAGAATCGTCATAAGGAAATTATCATCAATCTTCGTGCGGATTCCGACAACAACGTCATACCCCTCTTCCCATTTTTTGATAAATTTGGGAATCACGTTGACGGGGTCCTGCATGTCGCACTCGTAAAAAATAAATGCGTCTCCTTTTGCAAAATCCAAAGCCGCCTGAGAGGATGATTCTGGACCAAAATTGCGTGATAAAAATATTCCGCGGACACGATGGTCCCGTGCAACGGCATGTTTTATCATGCCTCTGGTCCCATCTTCGCTCCCGTTATCGACAAAGATAAATTCAAAATTATACCGTTTGAGGTTTTTGGTAACGTCTAAAAGCGCTTCATATGCGGGTATGACATTAAGCTCTTCATTGAAACAGGGAATGCCGATGGTAATAAGTTTTTTTCGAGTCATAATTTTGTGTGGTACGGTTTTTCGGCCTCCATTGTAAAACAATCATCAAGGAATATCTATAATCATGTGTTCTTCCGTGTCAGAGAACGCGCCAAAAAATCATCCATTTTTAATACTGTTTTACTGAGTTCTTTTTTATGGGATTTATAATAGGCATATAACTTCTCTATTCCCTCCTCATAGGTATGGAACTTGAATGTGGGAATTTCTTTTCGCAACCGCAGATTATCGCCGGTATATTGAAAATTATAACCAGAATTAAGAATAGTGAATGGCGTTTTGTTACCTGAAATTTTCTTAATGATCCCGGCGATTTGGGACAATGATATCGATTCATCCGGCGTTACGTTATAGACCGCGTGCCGCATCGGACGTTTCAGAATAAATGTAAGAATCTTGGTTAAATCATCAATATACAGATAATCAAAAACGACATTCTGTTTAATAACGATAGGTAGCCCAAAAAGCTCTTTCGCAATTGTATTGGATATAAATTTGCTGCGATAATCCTCATGAGGTCCGTAAACTCCAAACAGCCGAAGCGTCACAATGTTCGCACGGGACTTCGCAAGCAAACTCATAAAATATTTTGCCAATCCGTATTCATCCACCGGTAAATGTTCGCCAAATTCCGTTTCTTTTACGCGGATAAGATTTCTGCGTTTATCGTATTCCGCGCCGGATCCGAAATGGATAATCTGCTTTACGGCTTTTCCCTGTTCAAGAATAGATGCAAACATCCTGATACTGTCACCGAAACCGCCGAACCGGTCGCCTGTTGCAGCATGAATAATTGTATCGATGTTGTGAACTTTCATGTATCTGCCAAGAAGTTGACTATCGACCAAATCAAGTTCTTTGTGAGTAGGAACCAGAAGAGAAAATTCGCCACTCAATGATTCGGCGATATTGTGTCCGATAAATCCGCTGCCCCCTGTTACCAAGATGTGTCTCATGTCGACCTATTATACCCTGTCGGATCAAAAAGTCATGCTATTGAAAAACCATTGGTAACCCGTATAATAAGCCAAACCCCATGAAGCCAACTCTTTCCATTCTTATCCCCGCCTATAACGTCGAAAACACTATAGAATTTGTTGTCACTCATGCATACGCAGTTGGCAGGAAGGTTGCCAGCAAACTGGAGATACTTGTTGTAAATGATGCCAGCATCGATAACACCGGAGTGATCCTAAAAAATTTACGAAAAAGATTTCCTCCTCTTCGGATTATTACCCATAAACAAAACGAAGGGTATGGCAAAACAATTAAAGAATTGTATACGTCGGGAAAATACGACTGGCTTTTTTCGTTTCCCGGAGACGATCAATTTGAAGCAACGGAACTCTTAAAACTTCTCCCCGCCGCCGCGCATGCGGATATGATTTTGGGCTGGCGGAATAACCGTCACGATCCGACTCTCAGACTCCTGCAGTCAAAAATTTACAATGGACTTTTGAATGTATTTTTTTCGCTGAAACTCCATGATGTCAACACCATTCGGCTCATGAAACGATCGCTTATTAAAAGTATTTTCCTGCAATCGAATACCGCTTTCGTTGATGCGGAGCTCGCGATTAAAACAAAACGTAAGGGCTTTCACATTGCTGAAGTAGCAATCGCACACAAATATCGACATGCAAAAGGCGCAACCGGCGGAAAATTTTTTAAGACCATTTACCCTACCATTATCGACATGATCCGTGAGTTCAACAAGAAGGACATCACCATTACTTGAATTTTGTCCATACATTGTGTAATGTGAGCGGTGCATCTAAAAAAGATCTTCTGCCCTATTTATCGCTATGATCCGCATCGGTTTTATTGGATTTGGATACTGGGGCCCGAACATTGTCCGTAATTTTTCCCGCGTGAAAGACGCTTCTCTTGTTTGGATCTGCGATGTAAATCCAGCGGTACTTGCAAGTGTCGCTCATATATACCCAGCTATCAAAACCACAAAAAGTTATCACGATGTATTAAATGATGAATCAGTTGACGCGATTGTCATTGCGACGCCAACCTCACTCCACTTCAAGCTCGCCAGTGTTGCCCTTCGGGCCGGCAAACACGTGTTGGTCGAAAAGCCGATGACCCAAACGGTCAAAGAAGCCAAAGAATTAGTCAAACTTGCCAAACGGAAGAAAAAAATTCTCATGGTCGATCATACGTTCGTGTACACACCGGCATTACAAAAGTTGAAATCCATCATTCACCAAGGAACGCTGGGCGATATTTTTTACGTCGACAGCGTACGAACCAATCTGGGTATCCTTCAAAAAGACGCAAACGTCATTTATGATCTCGCGACTCACGATTTTGCCATTATGAATTATCTCTTCGGCAAAAATCCGAAAACCATCTCCGCGACAGGTATTACCCAAAAGCAACTGAAACAGGAAACGGTCGCACACATCGGCGCCCGCTATGATAATAATCTTTTTATCCACTGTCATGTCAGCTGGCTCTCCCCTATCAAAATACGCCGCATGATTTTTGTGGGAACGAAAAAAATGCTGACATTCGATGACATAGAGCCGTCGGAAAAATTGAAAATTTACGACAAGGGCATCTCATTCATCAAAGACCCAAAACAATCGTACCAATTGCGCATCGGCTATAGAAGCGGCTCTGCAATCGTCCCCCACATTGATATCGAGGAAGGCCTTTTCGGGGTGGCGAAAGAATTTGTGAAAGCCGTACGAACCAATACGTCGCCGATCAGCGATGGGTCCATGGGCCTAAGCGTCGTAACGTGTCTCGCGTGTGCCACAAAATCGCTTCGGATGGGCGGAAAACCGGTACGCGTATAAAATTATTACGATCGTTTATCGGAAATTCTATAGCTTTTCCACAAACATACCCCGCAAACAAGTCCCGTCAATAAAGTTACAAACATTCCTACGTAGATAATTTTAGGCACATAGTGAAATATAATCGTATGTTCGCCGGCCGGTACAAAGACGGCACGAAATGCGAGGTTCCCCTCTTGAACCGGTGTCGATATTCCGTCAATACTCGCAGTCCATCCGGGATAATACACTTCCGAGCTCATCAAATACGCTGCACAAGGATTATTTGTCCGCAAGCGAATCGTCGTATCAGAATATTCTAAGACATCAACGCTTTTCAAATCCCCTTGTTGACACGTACCGCTTATGAGAGGTGTATGAATGTCGTTTTGAGCAAACAAAACTGTTGTTCGGGGATCTGTTGTTTCTTTACTGATTGCCGTGTAAACAGCATCCAGATCCGGCAGTATTTGGGCCTGCGCAACCATGTAAAAACGCGGCATCACGTCACGGTTTTCATACAGTCTCCATCCGTCATTCGGACTCTGTTTTACCATTATGAATTTTCCGCTTATGTCACCGGCTAACGAATCAGTCGCGATAGTTTCTAAAATATATTTGACATTAAGAGCATCCGTATACCGTGAACTGAAATTCTGATAAACCGGCGTTGAGTCAACATACTGATATGCTGTTGACTGCGGTAGGCCATTTACCGCAAGAACATATTCGATATAGTTGCGAAGTGGCGGCGAATTATATCCGAATAACGAATACAAATGATATTGATTCGGTGCATTCAGAGGAAGCACATTTCTAAGAATTGAAAAATCGTAATTAACTCCTACAAATCTGGTAAGTCCGCTATTCTGTTGTAAATACGAAATCAATTCCTGATCATCGGAAGTACCGGGTGCATTGGTGAGATAAAATTGTGAGTGTGCCAAAGGAACCAGTTGCCAAAGAAGTACGGCAATTAAAATTATCTGAATAACCTTTTTGGACAATACCTGTGCCCCCAACCCCGCAAGCGCTGCTGTCCCAAGAATAAACCAAAAAAAATGTCGTGTCGGAATCCGCACACCCTGATACCACGGCAGGTGATTTTTGAAAAACGCAAAAATATCAACGGGCATTTGATTGGCAAATCCCACCCATATGCCCAAGATGCAAAGCACCGTGAAAATCAAATACTCAGGATTTTTTAATTTACGGCGCCAAAAGCCGTATATGATGGCGCCAAGCGCGAGAATTAATGAGATGCTGCCGACATATGCCGCCCGTTCGTGAATAAGATAGAGGTCATTGGGGTTTCGTAACAAATAACTTACCGGGTCTACAAATTCCAGTAGATGATTAATTGTCGGAGTACCTACGGTGGCCCATGCGTATGGCAAATTCATGCTAAAAAGACTCAAATGCACATACTGCTGATTTCCCAACAATTCAACTGAATCGAGTAATAACCCTATGAGCCCCGCAACAGCAGAATAAACAATGGGTCGCAGCGTTCGGAGACGTATACACACGATTACACAGGCTATCGCAACAGCTTCAGCGGTAAATATTGCCATAGTCTTATATCCCGAAAAAAGCTGCAGGGCAAACGCCATACCGGCAAAGAGGATGAGGCGCACGTCAGCCGCTTTCGGCCGCTTTCCTATTGCAAATACCCGATAGAAAAGTCCAAACACCAACGGTGCCCATGCTGCCGATGCAATGACTTCTGTATGTCCCGCAGGAATTCTGTACCAGAAAAAAGTCGACATGCCGTAGGCGATGCCGCTTAACCACGCAGGCAACCGGCTAACCCACCGGCGCATAAGCCAGTACATGGCAATCATCGCAACGCAAAGGTGAATTGCCAGATGTACCGGAAATGCCGTCTGGGGAGGAAAAACAAGATACAGTATATTAACGGGATACCAAAACGTCAGTTGCGGATGCTCCAGCGCCGGCGCCCCTCCATACAAATACGGGTCCCAAAGAGGTAATTGTCCGCGCGCCAACGATTCACGCACAAACAGACGTTGATAATATGTGAGTTGCAAATAATCATCTCCAAAGAGGATGTGACCCGCGGGTGGCGTGAAGAAAGCATAAAATAATCCGACAACGATAACGATATAACTCAATACCGGCAATATACGCAATGTTGTTTTCATACGTAAAATCTTCGATTATTTCTTTTTTGCTTCAACTACAATATTATCAAGAACCGGTACATAGATAGGCACCCTATTGAATCGTGTTTTTTTAATTGCTTTGTCAAGAAACGATATCCACCGAAAATCGCCAGTTGTTACCGCTAAATGCAAAATATATCCCAGTCCTAACCATTTGCCCACACTAAACCACCGTATAGGTTCATATCCTGATTCTTGAAGCAATCTTGTGAGCGTCGGTCTGTTAAAGAAAAACAAATGTTGCGGAGGATTATAAAACATCCAGTGGCTGCCCATAAGTCGGGCAAATACGCTTGACGAGTCTCCGGTTGCTATGACTAATCTTCCGGTATCCGTTAAAAAAGACCGCAATCGCATCAAATCTCTACGGGGATCTTTCAGGTGTTCAAGAACGTCTAACATGGTAATCCTATCAAAATACTCCTTAGGAAACTTCATTTCCCCGATCGTCGCTATACGAATTCGCGGTTTAATAGCGGCATCTGCGCGGGAAATTGCGTACGAAGATACGTCAATTCCGTATGAATCCCAGCCGCGACCCATTGCTTCAGCAATACAATACCCCATCGCACATCCGACATCCAAAAGCCGACCGCCTTTTACTGGTTCACCGCAGGCATCAAGCATCGCAGAAAGATTCCGTACCTCTAACGGTTTATCTTTTTCGTAGTCTTCATACGCTCCACACTCATCTCCCCCAGTAAAGTATCTCTTGTTATAAAAATTGGTTATAAACGGCCGATACGACCGTTGCAGATCTGTCATTCCCAACCCGCACGCATCACAATGCCAGATTTCATATCCTCTTTTGTAAAATCCAAAGCGCATGGCGCTTCCGCACAAGTAACATCGAAAACCTTGATGTTTGCTCATTGTAATGACTCCTTACGAAAAATCTTTTGAACAAGGTGTGCTACCCATCCAAAACCAGCCGACGCGCTTATAAAAAGCAGCGGATAGAAAGGGATCGTTAATCGATATTCCGCATGCGTTATGCTAAACGCAAGCGTGCCGTACAGGATCGTTCCAATAATCGTCCATCGCACCCATCGGGCTATAACGCCTTTTTGACCTTTCCTAACAGGAAAAAACAATAAACCGGTAAGTGCAAAAGCAAGCACGAAAAGATTTGCCATATACGTATAGATCCTGTGCGATTCATACCCCGGTTCTACATACACATAAATGGCTTCTTTTTGCCAAACATACCACATTTTGCCGAAGCACGTTTTTATATAACTCAACGGGTCACCGGCAATGACATTCCATGCTTTCATATAATATTTTATAGCAATGGCTTTTCTGTACGCACTATTCTGACGCTCCGGCCAGTATTCAGAATAATATTCAGCATACATTTGGTATGTTGCCTGCGGCAATGGCGGCGCAAGCGGCGGCAACCGTTTAATAATCGCACCGTTAAAAAGCTCTTTCGCGTAAAAATCATCGACAGTAGAAATATTGATAACTTTATAATCTCGCCAGTTTGCCGTAAGAGGATACAGAACGGCCAAAACAAGACCCAACATGACCGCACCAAACGCCCATTTTGCCTTTTGAAACGGTACAACCCACAACAATAATCCGAGCGGGATAATCGCCCAAAAAAATGCTGCATTTCGCGTTTCCGCCCCCACACCAAGTATCAGACCAAACAATGCACCGCGAAATATCGTCGGACGCCGAATAAAGAAAATTCCGCTTAATACTGTTGCCGCAACGGTCCAGATACTTAAAATCTCCGACAATACCACATTGACATATCCGGCGGTAAACGGATTGACCGCATACAAAACAGCGCCTAACCACGCTATATTTCGAAATTTCAATCCGCGTCGGAGAATGTAAAAGATCATCAAAGAGACAAAACTATCCAGAACGGCTTGAACGAAAAAAATTGCCGTATGATTTCCGAATCCGGCAAAACGATAGATAATCGCGTTTAAAAGTGGCGTCGGATAAGTTCTAAACGTATGTGACGCAAGCATGTGGGGATCCCGAAGAATCTTCGTCGCAAACCATTCGTAATCTTTTTGATCATTTATAAACGGCTGCGGCGCCAACGAAGCGATCCAGAGTCGAAATATAATTCCGAGAATAAAAATCGCAAGTAGCAATAAAACGGTTTTTACCCGATTCTTCATAAAACAAGTTATACAGGAAAACAATTATCCCGGCAACTCAATACGTATCTGTTCATCACGGTAAGTTTTGAAGTTATAGATAAATTTGAGTACAATACCTACAACCATGCAGCTCAAAGGAAAAACTATCTTCGTAACGGGAGGCGCCGGATTTATCGGCTCTCATTTTGTTGAATCACTCGCGAAAGAAAATTCTGTAACGGTGTTTGATAATTTCACGTCTTCCGTCGTAACAACGGCTGAACTGAAAACCATGGGCGTCAAACATATCATTCGCGGTGATATCCGTGATGCGAAAAAAATCAGCGCATCAATGAAAAATATTGATGTTGTTTTTCATTTCGCCGTTGCCTGCATCCGGCTGTCGCTTTCCGATGAACGCTATGTCCACGATGTAAACGCAACGGGAACGCTGGGTGCGCTTCTTGCTGCAAAAAAAGCTGGTGTTAAACGATTCATATACATTTCATCATCCGAGGTGTATGGAAGTGCGCAGGATGGCAAAATGAGCGAATCACACCCCATTGTGCCGACGACAGTATACGGCGCAAGCAAATACGTCGGCGAACTCTACACAAAACACTTTCATGACAAACAGGGATTGCCGACCATTATTATCCGGCCTTTTAATACATACGGCCCGCGAAGTCATTTCGACGGCGTCTACGGCGAAGTAATCCCCCGCTTTGTCATCAGGGCTTTAAATCGCAAACAACCCCTTATCTTCGGCAACGGCAATCAAACGCGCGACTTCACATATGTGACGGATACCGTTGACGGCGTAATTAAAGCAGCTGGGTGCGATACATTATTGGGAGATACCATCAACATCGCGTATGGAAAAGAGATGCCGGTCGCGACCCTTGCCCGCATCATTTGCGCAACAGTAGATATTCCATTTAAACCGGTCATGATGCCGCCAAGACCGAATGACGTTGAGCGCCATGCCGCCAATATCGAGAAAGCGAAAAAAATACTCTCCTACAATCCGATGGTCAATGCTTCAGAGGGGCTTAACCGATATATCAACTGGGTAAAAAATACATATCCTAATACGTCTTCGCTTCTCAAACTCGTTCCCACGACAAACTGGTAAATCACCTTTTCAGTACTGATACCAAATCATCAAGAGCTTCGATAACATGCTGTGGTCGGATTCCTCGACGTTTTTTATCACGGGAAGCTGAATGGGAAACAGGCAAATATCCAATGCGGAATCCTAAACGTTTTGCCTTAATAATGCGCTCTGCCTCATCAAAAACCCCTCGGGAAACAATCGGTATTTTTTGAATAACTTCTTTTCGAATTGCTTTAATGCTACCCGCATCTTTGGTATCTACGCCAAAAAGAAATCTGGTCGCACAGTTGTAGCAAATCGATACGACGCTTCGCCAGAGCGTATAGGATTTTTTCTTCCGGACGCCGACCACAATATCCAATTGATCATCGATAGCGTTTTGAGCAAGACGGACAGCATCGGAGGGATCCCAACCGCCGTCAAGACTGAAAAGCACAATGACGTCCCCTTTTGTCCGCGCATAGAGCTCCCGATAGGTCTTTGCAATTCCCTGATTTTTCTGATGAAAATACACATGAATATGTTTTCTCTCTTTTACGTAACGACGGATCCACGCGGGACCGTTATCTTGACTTCCGTCATCAATGAGCACAATTTCCCAGCGGGAAAAATGAGAACCAGCCAGCCGCTCGAGGAGCGGAAGCGCTGACGGCATCGTTGAAGCATCATTATAGAGAGGCGAAACGATAGAAACGAATGTACTCATATTTTTGTGATACTCATATTTCACTTCTGCCCTATGCTATTATGAATACAATGAAAAGTAAATTTCCTGCATTGTCGTTGGGAAAATTTCTTCTTACGCTTCTTGTTACCGCCTCGTTCGTCATCGGCATCTGGCTCCTTTGGTCCGTACTCAAAAGCGGCTACGGGTATCAGTTTGACATCGATGAACTCCATCATGCAAATCTTGTGTATCTTTATGTTCACGGATATAAACCATACAAAGACATCTACAACTCGTTCTACACGCCGGTATTTGAACTTGTCCTCATGCCGGCATTTTTACTTTTTGGGTTCTCGTTTACAACAATTGCATTTACCCGATATATCATGGTGCTTCTTTTTGTCGTACGACTTGTCGCCGGATATTTTTTTGTCCGACAGGTATTTACGAAGCGCACGGCGTGGTTTTTTCTTCCGCTTTTCATTCTCGACCCGTTTCTCGTGTATTCAGGCATGCAGATCAGACCGGACAATCTCATGATGACAATGTACACGCTTGCCCTTATGTTTTTGTCCTTCGGCATGAAAAGTAAACGCGTGAGGGAACTGGCTGCTTCCGCATTTCTTTTCGGATTATCGATTCTCACGTTCATGAAAATAGCGCCTGCCGTTGGCGTCGTAATACTTATCTATTTCATTTACTGTTATTTCAAAAAAACAATGCATTCACTTCTTCCTATGGGGCTTGCATTTCTTGCCCCCTTTATCCTGTTTGCGCTCTACGGCGTATCAATCGGAGCTTTGCATGAAATGATCCAGCAGTTGATCGTTGAATCGGGAGCCGCATATAACGTTTTTCGATATCCCATACCATTTGGCAACTTTAATGCGCCCAATAATATTCTTTTATACGGCACTATGGGAATGCCGCTTTCGTGGATCTATGTGTGGATCTTGCCGCTTGTCGGGTTTGCCGGTTTCTACCATGTTATTCGGGAAATCATCTCAAAACACAGTTTGAACGGAACGGAAACTATCAGGGTCATGCTTTGTGTAACGCTTATCGCTCAACTCATCGTCGTCTTCAACGTGCCATCAGTATTTTTACAGCATTATCTCCTCATTAACTGGATGTTTGCTTTGTTTGCAGGAGTTGTTCTTAATGATTTTCTGACAATGCTCGAAACGAGAAAAGTGTTTCAAATAACTGCAATGCTGATTCTTTTCTTCATCTATATCGCTTTAGCGAAAGAAGGCGTAACCAATAACATCACGCGCTCGACCATATCAAGCGGCGACATGATTACCCGATATGAAACGGTTTGGGCACAAATTCCACCGACTGAAAGCGTGTTTCCGAATTATCTGTTCCGCCCGCCTTCCTATCCTGTCCCTTTTGGGTACTTCATCGGCAATGTGCCGCCAGTAATAATGAATCGGTTGCCGTCTATTACCCAAATGCTCGAGGAGAAAAAACTTCAACATCTGGTACTTGATGACTACACGCGGGCCTTACTTCCTGATGATGTTGAACTGTACATAAGCGACCATTATGCGCGCGTCGGAGATGATAAAGAACTTATGGTTAGGAAAAGCGAATAACAAATAGTTTTGTTTCTCCAAACGGCAGCCAACAGGGAAGCACACCTGCATGCCTCGTCGCAGTAACTTTCCATTTAAACTCGCGCGCCCAGTCAGTCCATGTCGATTCTTTTTGAAAAGTAAAAGGCATGGGAATCGTCACGTTGCGCCACCCGTTACCGACTCGGTCAAGAATTTTCATAAAAAAAAGATCAAGCGAGGAGCGATAGACCGGTTCCACGATGAGCAGTTGTTTTTTTGTTACGCGCATTACTTCTGCTAGTGCAGCTCTCGGATCATCGCAATGATGAAAAACGTGATAAATAATTGTGGTATCAAAAGTTTTTTGGGGAAACGGAAGCGTATGACCATTATACAGTTTGAATTCTATTTCTTTCGACCGCACACCCGCATCCACGACATCGACACCCGTAATCTTCAGCTTCGGCAATGCTTTTTTCAATCCTTTGGCGAGCGATAAGTCTCCGCATCCGAAATCAAGAAGTTGTTTTGTACCGTCAAGATACGGCAAAAGAAGCGCTTCCTGTTTATTGATATACGGTCGAAGTAAACTCATATGACTTACCAGTGATAAATATGGACATACGTATTTTTATAGATCTCGGTTAAAAAGGGATACGCCGTCGTAAGGTCGCTTATTCCCCCGTCGTCCATTTCCTGCGGCCCGAAGAATATATAATGAAGATTATTTTGCGTTAAAAATTCTTTCGCTTTTGTGGGTCCCATTCTTCCGCTGAAAAAATCGGCAACGATAATTTCCTTCTGTTCTGTGTCGACGGTGTTGGCGTGACCCACATAGACCGTATTTCCTGAATATACCGGCATATAATTACCGGCCGTCGTTTCGGAAAGTATGACGGTATCGCGGCTGGTATGATCCTGTATAAAAATCATAGCGGTTACAAAATCCTTTAAGGGATACATCACATAACTTTCTGTCGGTACTAACGGCGCCGTGGCGACGATTTTATGGTCAACAAATTCTGCCTGCCATCGCCATGATGAATACATTTGACAAAGCCCGAGTACGACCAGAAGCGCCGGCACTCCAAGTGAGAAAAATTGAAGCGCGTTCCCTACGCCCGACCAAATCCGTAAGGATTGCTTTGCGTGACCAATGGAATGGGACAGAAAACTTTTTACGCCGGCGGGTAACGAATCAGATATATTTTTATCGCCCCGCGCCGTATGCATTACGATGATTCCCAAAAAATTAACATGATAAAAAAAGTAAACTGCAAGTATTGCAAGCGGCACCTGCGGAAGCATTTCGGTAAACCGGAGCGGGCTTTCCTGAGGAATATATTGAAATGCGATAATAAGGGCAAACCACGCGATCACCCATGAAACAAACAGCAAAAGTTTCTTTTCTTTATTTACAAGCGCCATAATTGCACCGATGACACCAAGAGGCAGAATAGGACCGACCGCTAATACATATTCACCTAATTTAAACGGTTGCGGGTGCAATTCAGCAAAATCAACAAGCCGTTTCCATGGATAAATACGAAGTGCCAAAGCCAAATACAGAAGCGATGGGGCGCTGATAACGCCGACAACGATTGGTCCTGCAAGACGCACGATCGCCCACTCCGTCCAGTCTTTCTTCGTCTTGATCGGCAAGCGATACAAAAGATCAATAACTACAAATACGCCGTACGCTACAGCGACAAAGGTGAGTCCAGGCGGAAATATGACCCCCAAGACAAAGGCGAGAAATCCTAAAAATAACCAGTTGCCGGCCCGCTTCATCGTAACGGTTGATGCCATTGCCAAAAGAAGAAACACAATAAGCGCCTGACCGGCAAGCATATGGGGAATAAAGGTAATGCGCTGGAGCGAATCCATGATGGTCCACCACGGCATGTAGCCGCCGAAGCGCCACTCGTCCATATGGTACACAAGGATCGGCCAGCTGCTTGCCGTCACTATGAGAAGAAATCCGAACACCTGCCAGATAAAATTTTTAAACACGCTTTTTGAAGCATACGCAAAAACAAATAACAGAGTTGCTGCCAAAACTACGCGCGCCATGTGATACGTATCTCCGCTGTTGGGCCACGGAACTCGGGAAAATGCGGAAATCTTCCCAAGAAGGAGATAAAAAATCTGCATATAGGATCCCTGATGGGGTTCGGAGGTGTATTTTTCATGGACCGTCCACGCCCCTTCCCTTCCCTGCCGTATGCGCGAAAGATAAAAATTATAATCAGTATAAAAATTATGAACTAATTCAAAATAACGGTCAGGGTGAATATCATTTCTTCGTGATATTTCATAGAAAGTGGGAACAAGAGAAAACAGAACAAACAATACGACAATCAATCCCCAGATCCACCGGCGTTGCATATAGTGCTATTGTAACTATTCGAGCGCGAAACGCAACGTGGTTTTTATCTGCATATTTGACGTTTTCCATCGCTTTCGTTTGTGCTACTATGTCTGGTAATGAAATCCGAATATGCACCGTATATAAAAGTTTCTGTCATAGGAGGAATAATCACTCTCATTCTTACCGTTCTCGTCTTAATTCATTACCATCAGATTTCTGCTCACCAAAGCCCCATTGCGGTCTCAATCGACAGCTCAGCGGTCGATTCCACCCAATCGAATAACACGAATCAAACCCAACCGGTCAACCCGAATCAATTTTCCGTTGCTTCCGATATCCCATGGCATACCGTTAAAGGAAATATTTACCCGTACTCCTTTAGCGTACCCAATACGTTAAAACTCGTTACGTTTCCCAATGACACATACGATATTTATGCCATTGACTGGAAAGGTCAAAGTCCTTCATCCAATGTTTTAGTGGGCGTCGATAATCTCAAAAACAGCAGCTCCCGAAGTCAATACATCTCGGAATCAAAAATAAATTACGTACGCGATTGGTGGAGGCAATTCGGATTGAAGGGGGTGTCTTCCATAACACAGTTTACAAACAGCAAGGGGCTCAAAGGATATCGCGCAAAGTATATTGACAACTCCGGTCTGACTCCCAACGATGATGTTTTTTTTGAAATTCCCGATCATCCCGAGTACATTATTCATCTGGCAAGCGGCGTTCTTGCACCAGCGGTATTTGACAAAATTATCGACAGCGTCAGCTGGCAGACGCAAAATTAAATGAAAGCGCATTTCAGCAACATGCGGACTGTGCGGGTTATTCTCGCACTTCTCTTTGCTCTCGTGTTGGGATCCAGTTATATTATGGGAGCAAAAGCTGCGCCGCAGGGACTGGTATATCTTGGTGTCGTCCATCATCCGCAGGATTATTTTTATTATCTTTCCCAGTTTACCCAAGGGAAAACCCGATTATTCACCTCAATAGATCTCTATAGCCACGATGCTGCAAATCCCACGCTCGTCGGTGTAACGAACGTATTTATGGGCCACATGTTTTCACTCATCGGTGTATCTCCAATCCTTGCGTATCAATTGAGTCTTTTACTCTTCACCTTCGTATTTCTGTATTATTCGCTGGTGTTTCTGAAAATGATTTTTCCCAAAGAAAAACAGGCGCAAATCATTGCGTTTCTTCTCTTTTGTTTCGCCAACGCATTCCCCACTGTCACCAACACAAACGGACAATTCATAATCGATCCGATGCAAACATTTTTTATTAACGTTATGGAACCGATGGTGCGCTTCAGCCGTGTCCCCCACCAGATGCTCGGCCTGATTTGCACGATTGCGCCGATCATTATCATCATTCAATTACAATCCAATACTCTCTCTTCAATTCAAAAATACATCCGCTATGCCATCCTTGCCGTTTGCGGAACATTGCTTGCCAACATCAATCCCGTTCAATGGCTGCTTGTTGTCCTTGTTCTCGGACTCAGTCTTTTGTGGAATTCATTTATTCATCGCAAGCATGCATCGTTGTTTAAACCTCTCGTTCCCGTTGTCATTTTTTTCTTTACCGGTTTGCCGATGACGGTATATCTTATGCGCCTGTTTAACTCTCCTCCATTTTCTCAATTAGCAGTATGGGAAAGCTGGCAACTTGTCACATTAAATATCTGGGGCTTTATCATGTCATTCGGACCCGTAACGCTTCTTGCAATAGCTGGATTACCGCTTTTTTTGCGGAAGATGACGCTTGCCCGAATAATTATCGTTTTTTATCTTCTCACCTCAATCGCATTATTTGTTTCACCACTTGCCGAACATGCGCATATCACAAACGTCCGTTTTCTTTCTGCACTCACGGCACTTGGCATATGCATTATCGCCGCCGACTTCATCACCCATCTGCCCATTCGCAAGAGCGCTGTTCATCGGATAGTCAGCTGGAGTATTGTGGGAATTGGCATGCTTATATTTGTTCCCTTCTTTGCATCCCAATACCAGCGCGAGGCAAACGTGAATCCCTCAAATTCCTATCTTTATATCGGGCAATCTGCCTATGATGCATTTAAAGAAGCCCAAAAACGTACGACCATGGAAGATGTTGTGTTGGTTACATGGCCGTATGACGCTTCATTTCCGGCAATCACGGGCCGGCGCGGCTACATGGGGCATCCGCTTCTTACCATAAATTCCGATGCAAAAATCCAACAGGCTGATTATTTTTTTGAGGCAAAAGAAGACGACAACGCTATGCACAAATTTTTGAGGGATAACGGAATTACATACGTTCTTTCATTTGCATCTGTGGCGGCTGTCCAAAAACCGTTTATGCTTCCCGTGTATAAAAATGATCTTATGGTGCTTTATAAAGTCCTGCCGTAATGTTAGTTGCATCCGGCAGGCGGGCTTTGGACCACGGTGAAAATCTCCGTATCGCCATAACGGTTCCACGATTGCAGGAACGGATAAAAATGCACGGCATCTCCTGCATTTCGTTCATCAAAACTGTAAAGCACCGCCCCGACGCGATTCTTTTTTAAAAATTTATATGCTTCACAAGAACTCATGCCTTTGTAAAATTGCCAAGAGGCAGCCATTTTCGCATTAAGATCGGGTGTATAAACGACCTGACCGACATAGCTGGTTCTATCCACGTACATAGGTATCGTCATCCCGCCCAGTGATAATGACAGAACGGTTTGATCCTTCGAAGTAATCTGGGCAAGCTTCCCTATGGCTTCCAGATAGCCTTTCTTGGGATACGAATAATCGTAGGTAAAATATATATGATGTATCTGTTCGTTTATCGTTGCCGGATACCCGACGAACGTAAGAAAAAGAAATACGGTCAGTATTATTACTCCCGCAGCTTTCCCCAGATGCTTCCAGATATCAAAAAACCCGTACGCTCCCAGAACTCCGAGCGGCAGCCAAATGGCCATCTGGAGAAATCTGATATTTGATATCGGATGGGCTCTCATCATCGCAATCGGGCTAAAGGGAATTTGCTTTGAAAGCGGAATCGCGACAATCGACGTAATAATCCACAACAAAAGAAACCACGTTACAGGTACCCGAATCCGGTTAACTGCTCCTATTGCGGCAAAAAGAATGACGGGTCCGAGCGCCAAGAAATATTCAGGGATCAGTATAGCGTACGACCAGCCTTCAAATTCTTTCGCCAAACTCCACGGAAAAACACTCGACAGGTGATTGAGAATCAAAAGTCCAATGCCCGCGAAAAAAAGAATGACACCGGCACTTGCCACCCATCGCTTTTTCCGTATAAGGAGTACGTAGAGCGGCAACGTCATAAAGAGCAGTATGGCGCTCGGAGGATGCACAAAAGCGGCGATAAATCCGGCAACGCCACCCAAAACAAGCCATTTCGGCGAAGGTTTAGAAGCGTACCGAAAAAGGCTGATAAACGCAACAACCATCGCGATATGGCCAAGAGTGAAGTGCGGCAGAAATGCGATACGGATAGTCGGATCCAACTCGCTCCACCAGCTCATAAACCATGTAACTGTCCATTGACCGTTGACGAACACAAATTTCGGGAAGCTTGTTGAAAAAAGGGTAAAGAAAAATGCAAGAATTCTCACCCATTTATTGCGGATAATCGTATCGCAAAACCAGTAGACGACAATGCACCACAATGCTCCCAGCACAAACCGGCTTAGGTGATACGCCAGATTGGCGCTCTGAATTCCCACGATTCTCGCCGCCCAGCCGATTGCAAGATACAAAAAATGGATGAGACTTCCGTTGTGCGGCTCAACGGCAAACCGGTCAAAGACTACCATACTTCCATCAATCCCCTGTCGAATAACGCTCACGTAAAACGGATAATCCCCTAAAGAATTATGGACGGGAATCATGTCGCGGCCAACCGGAACTGAAGACAATTTTATAAACCACGGCAATGCGGCAATCAAAAGGGCGACAACTGAAAAGACAGTCACGATAAACGCTTCACCGCATACCATGCGGTACACGGCTTTGCTTTGCATCCACCGTTTCATAGCTGCATAATACCACGAGATAGTATTTGCGCGGAAAGGTATGTATTTTGCAGCACCGTCATGCGCAGGAACTGAACAGATGTGGGTCCTGTCACGGATTTTTTTCCCGCCAGTGCTCGATTAACTATTATCCGCTTATTCAAAAATATTTACCGAGTCGAATCGCTTGATTGTTTATGTTGGTAACTCTGATCCACCCAAATCTGCGCGAGTCGCAATCCCTTCAATCCGTGCCACCCACCAACCTCAAGCCTTCTTGACGGATGCGCACAAAATGTATACCGCCCAAAGCGCAAAAACCCCTTCACACAATTTTATTTTTTCTGCTACAATGGGCGAATTATGGATGAAGAAACAATAGAACTACCTAAAATAAAAATTTCATCCAATTTCATTGTTGGCATCGTTTTAACCGCTCTATTACTTCTCATTCTTCAACATAATCTTTCATTTCAACAACACGGCACGATCGTCATTCCGGCAGGCGGCACCTATTTAGGTCCGAACGCAGGAGCAAACGGCGGCATACAACCGCCACCAGTTGCCGTAATTCCGACCGACACGCCGGTAAGCACCCCGCCTAGTTCAACTAAAGACGGTACATACATAACCGGACAGGGTAAATTTGCCGTAACCCGCGATGCCGTATGGGTGACTGTCAGAGGCCGTATATATCCATACGCATTCGAATCTCCCAAAACGCTCAAACTCGTTACGTTTCCCAACGATACATACGATATTTATGCAATTGCGTGGAACAACACTCCTCCCGATCAAAATGTTCTTATCGGCGTTGATAACCTTGAAAGCAGGGATTCGGCAAAACAATATATCAACGTCGCAAAACGCTCGTACGTTGAAACATGGTATAAGCAATTCGGACTCAAGGGCGTCGCATCAATTACCGAATTTACCAATAGCAAAGGGCTTAAGGGCTATCGGGCAAAATACATCGATAGCGCTGGCCGGACGCCGAACGATGATGTGTTTTTTGAAGTACCCAATCCGCAATACGTTATTCATCTGGCAAGTGGAATTCTTGACGCATCCGCATTCAATCACATCGTCGACAGCGTCAGCTGGTCAACAAAATAACCGATATGAAGAAAGTTTTTGCATACATAGAAAATGCCAATAATCTGAAATTTCTGCTTCTTTTTGCTCTCCTTTTTCGATTGGTTCTTATTCCTAACCCCAGCTTTGAAGCGGATATTGCGTTCTGGAAATCATGGGGGCTGGCAGTACGTGACTTTGGCATCGTCAAGGGCCTGCCACTCACCAACTTCAACTACCCCACGCCGTTTGCCTATGTGCTATCTCTTATGGCGACAATCTACGGCTGGTTCGCGGATCCGCACAATTTTAATGAATATTGGAGCAACGTAAACATATTATTCTTGGCAATCTCCAAAGCCCCGTCGATACTCGCTGATTTCGGCATATTTGCAGTCTTTTTGTGGATCGGGAAACACGCCAAAAAGATTGGGTTTCCGACATTTCCGTATATTTTTTTTGTATTTCTGGCACTTCTTTATATACTCAACCCACTGTCATTTTTTGACGGAGCTCTCTGGGGCCAAGTGGATAGCGTGGGGGTCCTTCTATTTCTTATCGCCAACTGCTTCGTATTGTCAAAAAAACCGCTCTTGGGCGGTGTCATATATATGATTTCCATGATGACAAAGCTGCAAAATATGATTTACGGTCCGATTTTTTTCGTATTCGTCTGGCAATATCTCGGGTTTGAAGGATTATTGCAGGCAGTCGGCGGCGCGCTCGGCGCATTTCTCGCCACGAATTTTGAATTTATTCGGGCGCGAAACATGGCGCGGGTCGCAAGCGACTTGACGGGAAATTACGACTATTTTCCGTGGCTTTCTCTCAACGCATATAATGTGTGGTGGATCGTCGCCGGAGGCCACGGAATGAAAATCTCCGATAAAATCGCGGGGATCGGGATTGCCAATGCAAAAACCGTCGGACTCTATATGTTTTCCGCAACGTATCTCCTGTCCGTTTTTATCATGGTCAGTCAAACGTTAACCAAGCTCTGGAGGACAAAATCAGGCGTCAAAATCACCATCAATTCTGATCCCATTGAAGAGCGGTCCCTCGTTTTCCGGTATCTTTCAGCGCTTATTGTCGCAGCTGCCGGATTTTTTCTCTTCCAGACAGAATCGCATGACCGGTACGCCTTCCCCATTTGTGTATTCCTTTTGTTGTGGGCTCCGTATTTTTTCGCGATCGTAAACCCCAAAAATCTCGAACACATTATCGACAGCAAAATATTAAAACAATTCCTGATCGGCTACGGCATATTCTGCACTGTCTTTTTCTACAACATCCATAACGCCATGATTCAAAATTATCCGAAAAACGGCATCCCGTTTTTAAATCCTCTCAACACGACAACAATGACGATCGGCGCATCTTTCATTCAGATCGGATTATTTTTCTGGTTTCTCTACATTCTCAGGCGGCACATACCGGCATTTGCATGGTTTATCTGGATCGGAAGTTTTGTACTACTTCTCACTATAAAAAATATGCCGCTTATTACCAAACGTCCTGTTGCCATAACCCAATTTACTCCTATCATCAGCATCACCGGATACGGTCAACGGCAGGTGGACATGCCGGTTATGGCAAGTTTCGGATTCGCAAAATGGGGCTTTTTATCTGACCAGTATTTCTTTTACCGGCACGGGCTTGGTACCCACGCCGTATCGCAGGAAGTATTTGATATCAATAAAAAATTCAGCAAACTTACCACAGACTATGGCGTCGATACTAACGGCGGTCCGCAAGGGAGCGTCCAGTTTGCCGTGTATGGTGACGGCAAAAAACTCTTTGCATCCGATATTGTACGGCGCTACGACCCTCCGCATCATGTTGTCGTTAACGTCACCGGTGTAAAGACATTGGAGCTTATCGTCAACGACGGCGGGAACGGCATTACGGATGATCATGCAGACTGGTTGAATACGTATCTTATTCCGTAAGCACAGTTTGGCAAAGTGAAGCGGGTGAAGTGAGGACGCGAAGTAGTAAATTTTTCGAAGAATATAAGCGCGAACGAGGTGATAAAATTTTCGCAGATCACTTCCCGAGCTTAGAACGATCTTGATATATTAAGAGACAGACTATTGCGAGTAGCGGATCAAGAAAATTTTGTCACGAGTGAACACATAATTTTGTAGAGAATATATGAAAAAAACAACGATTGAAAAAATTTTAGGTATAGCGATGCTTCTTTTTGCCGTCGGGTTTAACTTCTGGCTCTATCGTCTGGAGCCCACCGCGACGGTCGATCCGAATGACAATGCATTCCAATTCGGATTGGTCGACAGGACAAACACAATGTGGGATTTCGCAACCAAAAAGTGTTCATCATCTTTTACCGGCATAATTACCTTCCCTGTCTGCCATTTCCTGTATTTAGCCGACCACTGGGTGCCCAACTGGGCCGAAGGCTATAACCTGCCATTCTACTACTCCCATGTGCCCCAGATACTGATCGTCGGCTCATGGCGGTTTTTGGCTCTTTTTGCCCCACAACTCACCCTTTTTCACTACTATCACATAGTTATCTACATATTATTATGTATATTCCCCGCGGCGGTCTTCTGGGCCCTCCTTCTTATGGACCTCCCGTGGCTGACGGCAGGAATCGGGGCGCTTATAGCTTCAAACCTCTCGACCGACGGACTTTACGGACTGGACCCCTCGTCCTTTCTCTGGCGGGGCTACGGCCTGTCAAGCCAGCTTTTTGCCATGATCTGGCTGCCGCTGGCTATCGCGTATTCATACCGGTTTTTTATGCTCCCCAAAGAAGAGGTAGTCGTATCCGGAAAACAATTCATAGAGAAACTAAAAACCACTTTTATAACTATCGCTCGGGGAGGCGCGCTGTTTCGAGCTATCGTCACGGCCTTGGCAAAAAAGAATTTATGGAGCAAAAATGGTCCGGTCCTTGACGATGCGAGAACCACAGCGCGCCGACCAACGCGCGATCTTCTCTGGGCAATTTTCTACGTTACCGCCACCACAGCTGGCCACTTAGGAATCGGCATGATCGCCATGCTGTCGATCGGATTTCTTGCCATCGGCATTCCCGTAGTGAAATTTTTACGGCAGGAGCCACTTCGCGACGTCTGGGATTCTCTCGTCGATCAGATCATCCGCCTTATCCTTGTTGTCGGTATCTCTATTTTCCTATTAAGTTATTGGATCGTACCGGTATTTCTGCAGGGCAATTACCATAACATTTCCTTCTGGGATCCCGTATGGAAATTTAATTCCTACGGCATTAAGGAAACAATGATCCGCCTGTTTGACGGCGACCTCTTTGACTTCGGCCGCGGACCGTACATCACATTACTTACCCTTCTTGGAGTTCTTGTTTGTCTATTACCAACAGTTACAAAACGTATTGTGGGATCGGTATTAGGTATTACGGAAAAAACAAAAGACAACAAACAGCTAGCCATAATACCTAATACGCCAACCCTTTCCCCATTATCATTCTTGTTTATCTTCTGGCTCCTCTTCTACTTCGGCAGAACCACGTGGGGAAGTCTTATTGACATGATTCCCGGCATGAAAGACTTCCACCTTTCCCGATTTTTGGTCGGCGTCCACGTGGCCGGAATGTTGTTATCCCCCATCGGATTTGCATGGTTGGCGGAATATCTGTCAGGCTTTGTCGACGCGGTTCTTCGAAAAGTTGCTCACACGCGTCTGAACTATGTCTTTATCCGTTTATCTGTCTATTTATTTATGATAGTCATCATAATCCCGCGCATCTATCAGTGGTCAGTCACGTATAACCAGCTCAATGAACAGCTTATTCTTCGCGCCAATACCAGTCATGCGGCGGTCGCATCCGACGAGCAGGCACTGTTTGCCAAGCTGCGATCGCTTGCGCCGGGGCGAATTTATGCCGGACGCGGAGGAAGCTATGGAAAAAACTTTAAAGTCGCGGAAACCCCGTACTTTATGAATCTTTCCACCTACGGCCTCCAGACGACGATGTGGCTCCCTGAGACGTGGTCGATGAACTCCGATACCGAACAGGATTTCAGCGAGGACGCGCTCAAGGATTATGATCTCTACAACATCCGCTGGGCTGCAGCGCCCCCCGATGAACCGCCGAAGTCTTTCTGGAAGCTTATCGATCAATCACCGACATGGAAACTCTACGAAATCCCGACAAGCGGCTATTTTACCGTCGGCGTGCGACCGGCAATTGTATCGATCGGGAGACAATCATTTATGAACCTCGTACATCTGTGGATTCAATCGAACGATTCCGCCTATGGCCTGTACCCCGAAATGACGTTTGATACAAGTTATCCGCATGCAACCGGACTTCCGAACTTCAAAATGACCGATGAAGCCGATTACATAACCCCAGACGGCAAAACGCATGGCCTGTTCTCGGAACCTCCGGTGTATTTACCGCCGGGATTTGAATCCGTACAACAATTAGCGAAGGTGAAACGCGAACAATACAACGACATGAAGCTTTTGGGCCCGGAAGTTGACGACACGGACATGATCTTCAAAACAAACGTGGAGGTTGGCGCCAATTGCCCTGACTGTATCGTCGTTCTAAAGGAAACCTTTCATCCTAACTGGCGCGTGACCGTCGACGGAAAATCCGTTAAACCCTTTATCGTATTCCCCTTCTTCATCGGCATACCGGTAGCTGCCGGCACACATACGATCGTAGCGTGGTACGAACCATCGAAGCAAAAAGTATTCTTGTTGTGGGTGACTATCCTTGCGGTAGTTATCTGCGCTCTCCCGTTTATCGTTTCTCTGCGGAAGAAGAAATAGACCTGCGCCGGATGACAAAAACCATCAATACGATAACAAAAACCAAGCCGACTACTCCGATTCCCGTTTCCATAGATGCTCTGTTATTTGCCGCTAAGGTAGAAGCTGTCTGCGGCTTTGCCACGACAACCGCTGACACAGTCGACATCTCATGACCTGCCAGACTACTCCCCCATGAAGAGAGATACGCACTCAGCGTCATGGGCCGGAACGTATCTTCTCGCATCACGATACTTGTGGCTGAGGAGCCTTCAGATGTCACCGCCAATCCTTTATCCGGCCAGATATTGATAACGAGGCGAAATGAGTCCCGCAAGGGGGTATCTGATACGTAGAGCGAGCGATTGGGAACGCCGAAATTTTGTATATATTCCTGCAGCTCTCTCGTTAAACCGAAATAACTGATTGATCGCTGAACCACAACGCCGCCGGAGACATACACATACTGCGCCATCGATGGCGCCGTCGATCCGTATTGCAGTATGGATATGCCGGATGGTTGCGCGACAAGCGATATCGGCTGGCCAAGTCTATGTACGACCGACTGCTGCGAATCTCCCACATTCACCCCGCGAATCTGCCCTTCGCTTATGCGCATAACTGCCGATGATGTTGTTTGTTGTTCCATACGATCACGCTATGGACTAATTTGAACACTTGTCGTGCCGTCACCGTTGGACGCCTCATAATATGTTCTTCCGTCAAAAACCGCTGTTTTATAAAAATCATACACTGACGGTTGCTGCTGTTGCAATTTATCCGGAGCCAGAACGTACGCTTCCCCTGAGAGCGCAAATCCCTCCCAATCATCTGTATTCCATCGCTCATCATTATGCGCCGGATCACTTTTGGGAAAATCATATAAAAGGAAGTCTTTACTTGCAGGAGTGTTGGAATCGATGTACGACTGCGTACCGGGAGTTGTTTCAAAATGTACGCCGTCTATCGCCGAGGCATTGTCAAATGCCTCCTGTGTCGCACATGTACCTACCGTTGAACCGTTTGCGCTGCAAAATCGCGATTGAACGCTTATCGGCGACACCTGATGAAGCATCTCATGAACGGTTGAACCTATCGTATAGCCGCAGCGGGCCGATGTGTTCTGCCAATATTGCATTTGACAGGGCTCAAGCCCGACTTTTAGCTCCCCTGAGGGCACATAAGATTTTCCTCCGCCATCCCAACTTTGATCAATGGTAATATCATAAGGATTTCCATCAAATGTCCTCGTGACGATATTGTCCGGCAGCAGATTTAAGACATTGCGAATCACCTGCTCCTGCTCATTGATTGTACCGGCAAGCGACGGATTATATGGTTCATTAATAACATGGATCTGAATATCGCCTCGCGTCACAACCGGCGTCGGCTGACTATAAACGCACGTTCCAAATGAAGTAACGGATTGCAGAATTAACCCGTTTTCATTCGTCGGACTGCAACCGGTTGGCGTCGGCGGCACGGGAGTCGGAGGCACAGGAGTTGGAGTTGCGGTCGCGGCGGCGGGTAATTTGATTGATGTTATTGATCCCCAAATATTACCAAAAAATTGACGGCAAACCGGTATGGCGGCACACACACCCGCCATGCTTACCCCTATACCGCCAACAAGCGGCTTAAGGCTTATCCTCGGGAACGGTAGACGAATCCGCTTTTTTTTCGGTGGTGGTGGCGGAGGTGGCGGAGGCGGCCGAGTACGCGGAGAAAATTTCGGCATATGGCTCTGAATCCATCCGAAAAAGACATTTGTATTCACTTTCGGCAGATGAACCGCAGGCATATGCATAGCAGGGAAATGGACTAACGGCGTTGCATTACTTACTCCCACGCCAGCCTGCGGCCGCGAGGTTACCGGTGTTTTATTCCCCTGACCCAGTCCACCCGAAAGCCAGCCAAAGGTGAAAAAGCCACCCAACGGGTTTGATCGCGCCGTTTGAGTGGTAACCGCCGATGGAATTTGATCCAATGCAGCAATAGGAATCGCCTGACGGCTAAGGAGCGGATGGATCTCCACGTTAGCCCCCAGAGGATAGATAATCCGGTTCACGAATATGCCGGCAAACTTGCCGTTTACCCTGTACCACCCGATACGCGGAACGGTGATGGATCGGGTAACTCCTGTACCCGATGTTACTTTATATGTTTGTCCGGCCCGCAAAATAACACACGTAGGTACACCAAATCCCTGCGCAAAGACGGAGGGAATAAGACCCAATCCCCCGCCACAAGGATTAGTATTCTCTGTGGTCTGAGTTACCGAGCTTGAATTGACAGTACTTTCCAAATTTTGGGAAGTGGGCACCGATACTGACGAACGATAGAAAAATTGCGATCCGGCAATCAAGCCGACAATAAGAATCGGAAGCAACGATTGTACTATACTCACTGCTCTGGCGACCGATCGAGATATAGCTTGGTAATATAATTTAAGTTTTGGTAACGTAAAATACTCCCTCATTATGTTGAAAATGGCACCAAAAAGAGGAAACAATACACCAGCGGGCACAACATACGCTACATTTGAAATATGATTATTTTGAATCAACTTGCTGAACCACACAGCTCCTGCAATGCCCAGACTACCAAAAACTCCTGCAAAAACTAACGGCAAAAACGTACTGCTATCCGATTCAACGCTCGGTGCAACCGGCTGTATTGATTTTGTTATTGGATGGGTTTTAATATATTTTATAAGCTTTGGTATTCCATAAATACACATTGCAACCGGCATAATGCTATAAACTAACAAGTCATTCCTATCTATTATTCCTCCATTGCTTTTAACAAACGTTAACCAAACGGAAATAAACGGCACAAGACTCATTACAAACATCGACAGTTGTATTCCTCTTTTTCTCACATCTTTTTCAAATATGAGAAAAGAGCCTGAAAAGGCACCGATATATGAGCCAAGATCTCTAAATTGACCCGCAACCATGACGGCAACATTTCTCCCAAACACTTGTCTGATAAGCCAATAGATTGATGTATGAGTGCCATGTAGTGCATCCTGAACATTCCAAAATTCAGTAATTGTTCCCAAGACAAATGCAGCGATCGACGTATAAAATATTCCTTGAAGAAGCGCTTTTTCGAGTCCTGTCCATGTCTGAAACTCCGGATGCTTTGCAAGAATATCGCTACCAACGACGGTCACATCATTAATGGTAAGACTGTAATCGTCAGTCGCGGGAAGAGTAATAAAGTTGTTGTTATTGATTGAACCAGTATGAATGATTGCGCCGGCGGGGTCCCGAATACTATATGAAAGGCCAATTATATCCGCAGGCTTAACAAAAGACGGATTATTAAGTAGTGTAATAATTTCCGAGGGGCTGAGTGAGACTCTGCTTAATTGCAGGAATTGAACGTATCTTCTTGCGCCGTCTATGATATTTGAAATCCGTATATTCCTCACTGTGTGGCTCCAAGACACCGCCCCTCGCCATGCGGGCTTCATAATATTTCCCCACAGCGTCCAACCAGTTGGTTTCACCAAACCAAATATCCATTCCGCAAGAAACGGAACACCGGAGCCAACGACGAATGTGACAAAATCCCCCTTATCATATATGTTGGTAAAGCTTCGTTTTGTATAAAGAATAAACAGCTTTTGAAGGAAAAATAGACCTGTTATGGGCACTAACGAAACCAACAATACCCAACGTTTTTTTATCCAATCAACCCGCATCGCATCTAAAAGAACGACCAGAGCTGCACCGGTCACTAACCCAGTACCCAACCAACCCAAATTTTGGCGTAAAAAGTAAAAATTTAAATGGGAGAGTATTGGCAACTTATTCGTTACCACCTGAATATATCCCTTATATACTGGACCGCGTATCCAACTTAATGCTTCACCAAGGCCATATAATACCATTCCTAACGTGACCGCAATAAAATTACGATCCTGTAGGTTTTGTGGAACTTGATACTCTTTATTTGCCTTTGATTTTGTAACGGATGATTGAGCACTTTGCAATGTATTTGCCTGTATGTGTTCGCCGAGGATATTGGAAACGACGGAGGAAATAACGGTTTCTTTTTGCTCAGGCGGGCCGCGTTCTGCGTCAGTCATACGTCCATACTGATCCTCAACAATCTGCCGAACTGCTTGAGGCGCATCTGAAGACGCAAAATTAACACGATTAATTTCTCCGTTTGGATTTGTTAATACTGCCGTCTGGAGCGTTTGGATTTGGGTTTGGAGAGCGGATTGCGCCTGAGTTTGCACGGTATTAGGTGCCGTAATTGGCACATTATTTAAAAATATTCTGTTTGGCATCCACCAGAGATATTTATTTGCCAATTCCCGCCCCTTTGCTCCAATCGTTTTTGCCCAAACCGCACATTTGCTCGCAGCGCCGAGCACCTGACCATCCTGAGCATATACATGACTTACAAAGGGAATCAAAGCCTGTTCAGCGGGAGGACAATTCGTCTGATCGTTAATAAGCTGCCGTGCAGCAAGTTCTGCTTGGGTAAACTTCGTTACTCTTATCCGGAAAAACCGCTGGGGACCCCATTCACTGTCGTGGTCATATTTTTCAATAATATAGGGACCCACCATGAATTCCATAGTGTCCGCGAGCCCATTGTACGCAGCAGCATCTGTCTCAACGAATTCAACACCTCTTCTTCGCAATTCCCGAATGAGACGAAGCGTCATCGACGCAAACGTATTTCCGCCCCGATAATCAGGATCCAAAGCCAGATTGGGAATATACATCGTGTTCGCCTGATTGGTTGTCTCTGCATATAAATACCCGATCACGTTGCCGGAACTGTTTCGGGCGATAATCACTATACTATCGGGATTAGTAAACTCATCTTGTAATAATCCCTCATCGAATGCCTGTCCGGGAAACGTCACATTTTCCACCCGCACAACATCATTTCGTATAGAATTCCACATCGCAGGAGTCGCCAGTTCTATACTCACCGACGGTTGAACATTTTCCTGTGTTATCGCAGGTTTTGGAGCAAATTCCTGCGCATATACCTGCTCCATACGAGTTACCATGTTTGGCATAATCGGGTGAACCGTTGTTAACGTATATCCGTGCACGGGATGGAAAGGCCCTTCTGCATTCACCGTTTCCGAAATCTCGCTGTTCACATAGGTATTAATCAGATAATTGTTCAGATCACTTTTATTGGATAACCCGCCGACCTGCGTGGGCTCAGCAAGAACCAGATCCCAGCCGTTTGTTTGCGCCGTAGCCCAAACATGATTCATGACTAAATCAACAAATTCCTGTTTCTTTTCCAGCGTAAGCTTCTTGGTAAACGCTTCGTTGGGGTCAAAACCGATGAGGATCATGCGGTTCCCCTGCACAACAAATAATAAATTCCCCACCAGTTCGCCATCTTCCAGTATCCTCATCGTGAAGAGGTTATTTTTTCTCGCCAGCCACACGGGCTTATCTCCGAAACATGTGCCCGAACATTTCCCCTGCCATACGTCCAGCAGGTTTTTCTTCTGGAAAACAAGCTCAATTTTGTGATTTTTTCGCTCGGCTCGCTGTTGAGCTAGTAGTCCTTGATTCGTCATCTGATTACGAAGCGCAACCAGCGGTAACCACGTAGTTGAACGTTTTACTGCTACTCCGACTTCGGCAGGCAATCCCAATTGACTCAATCCATCATCCACATACGTATCCGCCTGTAACATTTGCTCCAGAAATGTTGACGTTTCATCGTTCGTCAATAATCCGTCTTTATAGCGGTCAAAAACATCGACGGGAATAGGTATAGTGAAGGATTGCCTGATAATAAATAATATATCCTGATCATCAAGAAGAGATCTCGCGATATAATTTTGTATGGCTGTTACTTTTTGGTCCGCAGGCAGATTGCTTGTCACCATACTCTGCGGCACCTGTAAGGTTTGCACCAGATACGCCTTAGCTGTCTGACTTTGCTGCGCGTCACCACTGTTAACTTTGCCCACTTGCGTCCAATCGACAGCTGCCAACTTCTGGCGGATTGACTCTGTTCTGTCTCCACCGTTATATGCCAATATCCCGTTCACCAAACTCAAAAATTGTTTTTTGACCTTATCGGACAGGCTTACGCTTATGTCTTCGGCTTGAAAATTAAACGTATAATCGGTTTCTTTTACGGGAATGGATTGTAACTGTGCATCGACTTTTTGCAAAATATCTGCCCTGTTTCCAGCTGTATTTGACGGTAAACCGTATTCGTTTGCTAATTCTGTAAAGGATCCGCTATTATCAAGGTAGTTTTCGTCAATTGTCGAAAGAAAATAATCATAATACTGATATTCTTCGCTGGTTAACACCTGACCATGGGTAATTTTCGTAAAAAATTGATTAAATTTACCATTTATTTCTTTCGTGAGATCTGCAAAGCTGGATACATCGTTTTCATTTCCATGAAATACTCCCCTGCTCTTGGCTATTTCATAGTAGAGATCAAAACGTTTATGTGTAGCAATTGCCGGATACGATTGCAGTATGTTGAGCAGCAGTATGCGCTCGTTTATCGGTCCGAACCTTCCCTGAGGCACAGAGGGTAAGGCTTCTCTCGTTGCAGTTATACCATATGGATAGTAGATCGGTCGTTCTATTGCCTGTACAACAAAATTTACTACCATTCCCGCATTCTCCGATGACTGGGATCCGAATCGTTTTACAACAGGGCTTGTCAATGCCTGTTCTATAGCACTGCGGTATGCATATGCGCGTTGATTGATAATTCGATTTAACAGTGTGGGTGTGTACCCGCTCAACCAATCTTTGTCTTTCCCATATATCCCCTTTTTATAACTCTCTGATAAAGCAACAAGATCAGGTATGTCTTCAGGGTGGGAAACTACGGAATCAAAAAATAATTCAGTTTGAGTATTAACAAATTCTCTATCTGTACGTATTACGCCGATAACCTGCTGCGGCAAAATACTGCTAAACAGTTCATTTACACCTTCATTATTGGATAGACCGTAGTGATTAAATAATGCAATAAGCAAACTAATCTTATTGTCATTTGCGGTCGTTCTTCTGTAATACCAAGAGACTGCCTGAATTTCATCGGAAGAAAACAGCTTTCCGTCAACGAGATAATTAATGATCTCCGTTGCCGCCCTCTTTTGCACCGCGTCATTATCCACAACCATGCGAGTAAGCAGAATCTTTCGGGCTATGGGAGCTAACCGTTTTCCATCCGCATCACCTTCGGAAGCCTTTTTCAATATGGCTGCGGCAAGATTTATTAATGGTATCTGTCCGTTATCTTGTATCGAGACGACCTCGGGGATGATATCCTCAAGCTTTTGCGTCGTCAGAAGTGAAAGATTGTTCTCTAAAAAGAGCACTGCAGAAGTGTAATAGGGACTATTTTTTGCCCTCAGTACTTTGGAGTTAAATACGTTGAGTCCGAAATCGATCGCAGGTTTACCCTTAATAGTATTGGATAATGTGCCTATTAAATCAGAGGAAACTCTGCTGTCGCTTTCTTCAAGATATGAGAATAATTTTGTTGCCGCTTCTTCCGGATTTCTTCGGGCTAAATACTGAAAACTCACGAAAATCACCGGCACATCGCGGGAGTCTATACTATCTCTCGCGAACTGTAACATTTCATCACTATCTATTTTGGATAGTGTATCGTTAAATACTTGAGATCGAACATATTTGGTTATACCGGTATCCCGAACAATTGCTATTTGGTCGCTCTGACTGAGCGTCTCTACCTGTATGGTTAAATCGTCTCCGAAACCGTTCCATGGCGGGGTAAAGTTCAATTCTTTTAATCTTTTAATGGATTCACTCGAATCCCAGACGTGCAGAAGTGCTGAGAGCGCATCCTTCTTTGAATTGATTGGCACCTGAGACAACTCGTTTCTGTATGCGATAAATACCGGCCACATGCTAAGTGGCAATTCGGCTTTCCGCAGCATTTTGTAAAAAGTGAGTGCTTTTCCTGATAGTTCATTGCCATAGGCATCCATGTATGATAATGCGCGAAGTTTCCATGCGGGATGCGTATCCAAACGGAGCGACGGATCTTCTTCTAACACCTGAAGGATATTTATTATGGGTCCATCTTCACCATATTTTGCAATTAAATCCGCCTCATAATCTTTTAGAAAGTACAGACGTGGATATGCCGCAGCAAAAAGCACATCGTCATCTGTAGGCAATGTCGCCATCCGACGCCACTGATCTGACTCCACTGGATTATGGACGAGTTTGTACGAATTCGGATCCCGAAAAATGGTCAAAAAATCAGAACGATTCCATGCGTCTGCATTATTTAGAAAATTACTGATTTGATCCGTTAAAACCGGCCCAAATTTTACGGAAAAATTATCCCCATTATACGGGTCGCCGCCCACAACATTCGGAAGTGCCGCAACGGCAGATACATGCATTCCCGCGGCAATGCCATCCTGAACCAGAAGATAACTATCATCTTTATTGGCGTATATCTTGTTTAAACGAACCAAATCTCGATATGTTATATTTTCTCCAGAATTCATGTGATCTTGCACAAAGCTCCATGGGACGTTGGATAAATCAGTCGCGAGATACTCAAATAACCAGTTTGCGCTGTAATACTGACCGGGAACTATATCAATGTTCGGCATGTTTGATCGTTTGACATAAAACTCGGTCGGCGATAAGTTTAATAGCGTTTCTACTTCAACCGGATTTTGAAGATACAATGTCCACAATTTCGAAAATAAGGAAATATCTTCGTTTTGTGCAGTAGGCCAAACGGATGATTCTGTTTGATCCTGACTTACTTTAATGATATGAGCCCTTGGTCCTAATACATGTAAGAATGCAAAAAACCGTTCAGAATCAAATCCTGTTTCCTGAGCAGTCTGATTCAAATACCAGTTTAAAATCAACGGTGAATAACCGGCTCCGGAATTGACCATCTCGCGAATCACTTCCGTATGTTGCGTATATGTGTTGGCAAGGTCCTCTATATTTTTTACCAAAACAGAATTACCAACACGAAGCTCGACAGAATCTTTATAGTATGTGAGTGCAAATTTCAGAGCATCAGGGTTCGTCTGATAAAGTTGAACTACATTTGCTTGAACCGACGGGGTCCACAATGCCGTGTGAGCTTCAACATAGTTTGTATCATTAAAATGATCGAGTAAATTGTTGATATCGTCACGGGAAATGGATTCGACAGTAGCTGCATTATTTACCAGCGCAGTGGAGCCAGCTGTATTTTGCGCTGTCTGGGCTGGTGAATTTTCAGCAGTAGCCACCCAATACCCGAAGAATCTGCCCAAGATTCTGTTCCACCAATACCGGTTCGGCGTTTCCCCTGCCGTTTGCGTTACCTCATCAACAGCGTGTGCTGCTTTTTGAGTATTTGGCGTACACGATCCGGCGGCAAATACCTGCGGGAGGAAGTGAAAGCCAATTCCGCAACTGTTTAAAAACTTCATCTTAAACCAGCTCCCGAATCGTTGCATCCAGCTCATGCCAACAGCTTCCAGCGGATTCACGGGTACCTGTTCTACCGTTCCTACAGGAACATTTTGGCTATATGCAGCCGTTGCCAATCCGGGCTTTTTCGTATACAGATCGGCATCCGTTTTCCCCTTCATCGCAAGATCAAACGACCCCGCACCAAAATAGCTGTCATAGAGGGCACGTATACCGGTGTACGTATGTCCCTCCCATTGGATGTTCCCGTCAAATCGTCCGGTAATCGCCGAGATGATACCCGCCTGCAGTGCCAGATGACCGTCTTTACCCTGACTTTGAATAAGACCTGACAGCTCGGTTACAAGATCCAGATACGCGTTTGCCGGAGCATCGGCATAGGAATTAAATGCCATTGTCTGTTGATTTATACGCGCTTTCACCATAAGAAGCATCGCCTGCGTTCCTGCTTCATCATATGTTGGCGCACCCTTGGGTGATTTATTTATCGGAGCCTGATCCCTGTGACCCCATTCGTGCACCAGTATTTCAACCGCTGTTGCAAACGGATCTTTTGAATCTGCTATTTTATCAATCGCAAGATAATATTCATCTCCTGACCCGACCTGCAAACCCCACCATGTATCCTTTTTCCCTGAAGCTATACGCGTCCCCAGCCCCACCAGATTCCCTACTTCATAATCATCGGGCAAATCAACGCCCACCGTACTGGCTACGCTGTTGCGTTTCTCAACAATATTCATCGCCGCATCCATAATTTCCTGAGTCGTTTTACCGGTTAAACGTTCTATATCCACTTCGTGTTTCACCATTCGTCCGGCTATATAGAGCAATTCAGGACTGGTAAGGCTGTCAATGCCGTTTGAACGCGATCGCAGAAGGAGCGGCAAATTCAACCGGCTCGTCAGAGCAGCCTTCTCAGAGGTCGACAAACCTTCCTCCATGCGGTCTTTCAAATATTTTGCCAGTTCCTCAGCGCGCGTGATACTGGCTGTACTCAAATTGAGACCATACCGGAGGGCATCCTCTGCCTCCTGCTCACTTAAACCCTCTTTCCGGCGACGTGCAATATCAGACTCGCTATAGGAAAGGATGTTTCGCCCCTCAGCCTGCGGATTGGAATTTGATACGTACCCTGAAGAGTCGGTAAAAATTGCCGCCCCGTTTTGAACCCTGAGAAAACGTATTGTTACATCGTTCCCTCCCAGATTCACCACGTCACCGGCAGCCAACTGTCGCCGGTTAAATGCCAAACCATTTACCGATGTCGGAGTCTGGGATGATCCGTTATCAATAAATGCGTTATCGCCCTGTATTGTTATTTTTGCCTGTACCGGTGCAACATATTTCTCATATCCGATATGTACATCCCCTTTGGTACCGATTGTCTGGTTATGTAAAATCGCCAACTCAAACATATAATGATCCTGAATTTTGCCTGTCGCGGCAATGGTGGAATCTCCGACGGGCCGAAGCGTCACGTAGCCTGACTGATTGTCAGTCGCGACAACCTCAAAAATATTTTCATCCGGATCATCGCCAAACCGTATGGTGTCACCGCTTCGTATTTTCTGCCGGGTCCCTATCTGTTTTCCGTTTACAAATGTACCATTGGAGGAATTTAAATCTTCAATGGCCAAGGCTCCATCATCATCCCGAGTAAACTGTGCCTGCAGCCTTGACAGGGTATCCGGTGCACCGCTCCCTAGCGTAATATCACCTGCTTTGCCCATTTGTTCGTACGTCCTCACAATAAATGAACCGTCGGCCTGTTGCCGGATGGGAGGAAGAATTAAACCGGTTGATATGACATATTTTGTCGCTAAATTAATAAGCAGTACTTCGCCATTTGGCAACTGATCAACGCGCAGTCTCGACGCCTGACCCTTATTTGATAAATCCAAAACATCTCCCAATACCAATGGAACCGGTCCCGTTTGAGTACTTAACCGCTTTTTTCCTTCAATGACAGTTCCGTTCGTCGATAAATCAGTTATGTACAAACGATTATTTTGGATATTTAAGCGGATGTGTTTGGCGGAAACATATCCATTCGTCGGATCCACTTGTAATCTTCCGATAGTGATACTTGTCTTTTTCCGCGCGAACCAACTACCCTGTTTTATCGCGTTTATGATCCGGCGAAACAGCGGTTCACCTTGCGGATTTACTGCCGGAGTGGATTGAACCGTATTTTTCGGCAGCTGAGCGGATGGAGTTTTGCGCATCGCATGAACCTCGGCAGGAGCTTCTGCATTCAAAACAAAATCGCTGATACTCATCTTTGCCGGCCCCAGCCGCGACGCCGCGTCATCAAGGCTCATGTCAACCATGCCACCGGCTGATATGGTCATAACGCCCAGGCGCCCTTGGGGACCGTCTATTTCAATCTCCGTACCCCGCTGAAACGTCTGGGCGATTTCTGCAGCTTTTTCGATAAGTTGACTGGCAGGATACGTCACGGCAAATGTATTTCCGCCGATGGTGGTTCCCTGAAGTGTCACGGAAGATCCCGCTTCGCCATTTGCAGAAAGCATAAGCCAGACAAATCTCGCCCAGTCAGACGGATTTTGAATAGAGCCGACTCCTTTGAAAAGGCCGTCATTAAACCGCGCTTCATCAGGGATCGGCAGCGCTGTCGGTATGTAGTACGTATCACTTTGAGATGCTAAAATAATGGTTTGATCTCCCCCCATCGCAACCCGATAGGTTCGCGGGTTTGTTTCGGTTTGCGGATCTTCGCCGAAGGTCAGCTCATCGCCAACCGCAATCGGGGTCTGTTCATTCGGGACAACCGGCTTGCCGTTTACCCACACGCCATATACACCTGTTTGAGTAATAAACAGGCTGCCGTCACGTATGGTAAGCGTTGCGTGATTTGTCTGAATGGCGTGGGCCGGAGAAATACTCCCTAACGTCGATTGATTCCCTCCGCGAACCGGCGTATTATTTCCGATCCTAAACGCACTTGGTGCGCTTGATGCGACGGGTGCTGGTGCTGTTGCTGCTGGCGCCCTTGCGACTGAGAAAAATGACGTTACCAGCGGCGACCACTCCTCCATCATCGGATATACGATACGTGCGGCATCCTGCGGCGATTCGACACTATTAAGCGCCCGAGCTAGTTGATCGGCATCAGAAGGAGTCGTCGCGGGTACAACGTTATTTACAATGAGCCATCCGTCAGACGGCACATCATACACTTTTGCTTTCCACTGGGTAATATCAGCATTTGTCGGAAGCGGTGTCAGCGTGCCGCCGCGTGCAACATATGCCGCCGTCGGTACGGACGAAATCACCACTTCCTGCATGGAATTCCCGCCGGTTTGCATCTGCCGCGTAACGGTGATTTCATACTTGTTCAACAAATCAGTAACTGAGCTCACGTTCAGATTCGCCAAAATACCGGGAGCTACCTGAGAATTAAATACATCAAGAAGAGAATGCTCCAAACCGGTCAGCGGAAATCCTTCCCAGTCTTTTGAAGCAAACGCCTGATCCATAGCGTCATAGATGATCTTTGACGCGGCAAGCATACGCATACGGTTATCTCCGGATATGTTTGTTTTCGCCCGCAGTGCAACACTCGTCTGCCCGCCGGCAAATGAGACCTGATCCCAATTCAGCGAACCGCTCGTACCGGGAAACTGTGTCACTATTTCCTGCGTCGCAGGTCCTGCGACGGATGAAGCCTGTCTATAGGGCAACGGTGTTTGAGTTGAGGCGCGATCAGGCCGGAACATCGTGTCGGTATCGGGGGTGTCCTGCGCAAACTGATCGCCGTGGAAATAGGTATTCGCAACATTTTCAGCGAGCACCAATCCATGCGACGTCAGCCCTGTCATAAATGCATTTTGAAGAGCGGTTCTGACCGCTTCTGCACCCATCTGATCCGGTCGGTACTGGTCTGTGGCATTAAAAAACGTAATAACTGCATTAATCCGGTCGGAGGTACTCCAAGAGTTATTAAAAAGCATACCAAACGTGCTCGATCGTAAGGCAAAGTATGCGTTGATATAAGAAGATACGACTGTCTCAGGATACGGCGAATCGGAATCGGGTAATCCCAAAACTTCCCGCTCGGCCTGTTGCCAGACGGAACCGTTCTGTCCATCGTCATGCTTCCCCTGCGTCCACAGATCATCAGCGCGGCGCGCGACAGTGAGAAGAATTGCCATACCCTCATTGGCCTGTTCAGTCAGCCACGGAGCGTAATTGCGCATCAATGAACTATGCACCAATTCATGGACGTAGTCGTCGATAAGATATTCCCAAGCCTGCGGATCAGTTCTTGCGGCCGCGACCAGACTCTGGCGGAATATTTTGGCGCCGGTGTTTTCGCTATACATTGCAGAAACTTCTTCGGGATGATCATGTATGAATTGCTCATCAAACACCGCATCATCGCCGACTGAAAATGAAAGATTCGAAGGATCAAATTCTTCCTGTGGAACTGTTAAACCGTGAGAGGTAAAAAATGCGGACACGCGCTGCTTTGCTTCATTCACAACGTCATACAGGCTATCCTGAAGCGCCAGCCAGCGCAGCAAATCCTCCTCGGTCGCCGTCGTCAGCGTTCCGTCACCATTCACATCCAGATGGTAATGCTCGGGATCCAGAATCGCGTGCACATAATATCCTTTCACCGGTGAATTCGCGAGCGTTCCAAACAGCAGTTGATTGAGAGCCCCGACGTCCCCGATACCGGTTGTTCTGACCGCAATAATCTGGGCAACGATAGGCGCCGCCTTTTGGTATTCCGCCAGCCGCTCGGCTTCCGTCAAAAGATATGCCCACGGGGAATTATGTATATCAAAATCCCTGACTGCCTGAGTTGCAAAAGCTGTCGGATTCGGAGTCTCCATGTCCAAACTGGTCAGGAAGGGAAAGACGGCTCTGTTTGCCCGCGCCGTTTGATTGCCCGCCACACTGCGCCGTTTGGCGGCAAGATCTGCCTTGGAAGCGGCAACATCACGGCCAATCGCATTACTTGCCTGTTGAAGACTCTGAATAAACGCCGCTCTTTTATTCCAGAAATTTACGACATTCTGAACATCAGTGTCATTTGAATTAATAAACGGTACCGGCACACTGAGAAATTCTGAAAATACATCTAAACCAGAATTTCCGGTATGGCTGCCGATATCCAGATCAACGATTGCCTTTTGGCTCCGTTTCTGCGTAATTGTCTTTTTATTGATTAACACCGACATATCCTGAATCGTCTGGATCATGTTAAGACCCCGAAGCTCTGCTTTCGTATCATTAGAGAGGGCGCTATTGGGATTAATAACGTCATCATGAAAGAGCAATTGTGTGCTACGAAGCGTCGCATTTCCGACAATCGCATTCACATACTGCAGAATGGCGGTCAGTTGATAGGCTGACGTTTTTACTCCCGTAGAGGAATATTTCTTTGCATCGGGCACAGTAGTTTCAAGACCCTGAATCATTGTATTAAGCGCCTGTCTCATGTCTAACGCTTTCTGTTGGTCTACCGGTATCTGCCGATACTTCACGACTGCGTCAACAAACCGGCTTTGATAGAGATTTGATTGTTTCGTCTTCTTCGGCGTATCAGCCCCAAATTGCGCATCAAATTCCGTTCCCAGAGTGCTCCCGCGACTTTGAAATACGTTGGATGAAAACCACGTTTTAAGCTCTGCTCCTGAAACCGGTTTTCCTGTTTCACTATCGGCATACTGAAGAGCCAACGCGTCTATCCGCTTGGTCATCGCGGCTTCAAAATCCGTTAAACTCATTGTGGGTTTAAGCGGTAATTGCGGCGCCGCGGGCTTGGCGGCCGGAGGATTTTGAAGCGTATCTACTTCTTTTTTCCATAAGTCTATCCACTGGGAAACTTCATTGGGATGAGCGCTGATCACTGTTTGCGCCGCCTGCGCCATCAAAGCCGCGTCACCGGATAGCGCTTTGATCTTCGGCAACAACGACACGATATCAGGAAGCGAGTCATCAATCCCGAGGAGCGTACCCAGCGCCGGCTGTTGGGAAATAAGCGCAAACAGGAATGTTTGGTAGAGCTTTTTCGCTCGCGGACTTTTCAGCGTGTTGGGAGTCAATCCGTTCAGAATGCTGTTTCTCTTGGATATCAATTTTTGACGGAGCGCCTGCAGTTTTACCTGAACTTCTCCTTCAGTCGCGCCTGTTTTTTGAGCCTTTGCAAGCGTTGCGGTGAATGGTTTTAATCCACTATTACTTTCTAATCCAAAAGATATCATACTATCTGTTAATGTTCGCAACTCATTCAACGACGCCTTCTTCGCTGGACTTGTTATGAATTTACTCGCTATGGGTTGCTCGACAAACCACGTGCCGCCCTCTGTGTTCAAAGATGTTAGAAGCGAGGCGGTATTAAATGTCGTGGGTTTTCCGACTTCAGTATTTTGCAAATGAGTATTTTGTGAATCGGTATCTGTTACCAAATACTGCGTTCCGTCATCCCGATTCACCAATATCATCCCAACGCCCAGCGCCGTCATCCTGCCGCCGGATGAAATAACCGGCTGGGCGGGTTTGGCTTTCGGGGCAGCGGGTTTTGCCGGAGCTTTCTTCGCCGCGGGTGCGCTCTTTCCTGTACCCCCGCCGGTAGTTCCCCCACCCACCCCTGCGCCAGTACCTCCGCCGCTCGGCGTTGAAGATTTTATATAGACCTGCCACGCCGTTGCATTTCCGCTTGCGTCCCGCGCCGTAACCATGACGATAAACTCATTCTGCCGGTCCGGCGCACTGAAGCGCGCAACGTCTCCGGCACCGTATTCTTCAATAACCGCCTTAAAGGCTATATTTTGCTGAATCTCTCCGGCGGTAAACGGCTCTGTGTGGGATAAGAATGAATCAAGAGTAAGCGCTGCGCCAACAGTCTGGAAATGATCGACCTGAAGGGTTGCCGGCGCACTATTCAGATTCAGTGCAGTCAACAATGAATACGCAAGCGTGGTGGCATCATGAATAGCCGATCCTTTGTTATACGTACTGCCACGCAATTGAATAGTTGCCGGAGCGGTTATGGAGGCAGGACCAGAGGGAGTCGCCCGGGCAGCCGTCATGATGGAATCAAGCGCCGCAGGAAGAAGTGCTACCCGCTCGACGGCGTAAAGCGGTTTCTTTGCGGCTGTATTTATGGCCGTAAGAAGATCTATATCATTAAAAAACAACACCGCAAGTTTCGCACGGGTTACTGCATCCGTGTCACCGAGCGCTATACTTGCTTTGGCGATACGGACGTATGCTTTTTTCACATCAGCAGTATTCATCGTATCCGTAAACGCCTTTGCGACACTCTCGCGCGGCGCATACGATACGATGGTCATGTCTTTGAAATTCGCACTTGACCAGTCGCCTTTAAGAGGTCCTTCGATAACCGTAAAATTCGCTAGGTTTTTATATATATCGCCGAGTTGTACTTTAACATTGGCCTGTCCGCGATATTTTTTAAGCGTCACAACCGAGCCTTTGGTGATCGGGTTCGTGTTCCCCAACGCATCAACCGGAATACCGGCAAGCGAGGGAACCGGCGGAATACTGGTTTTCGGCAGCAATTGGGATTGATCAACATATATCGGATTATTGGGAGTTTTTGTATTCGCAACTGTCCACACCGTACTCCCCTTGGCCGGACTTGAGATGATTATCCCGTCGTTCTCTATCCCGAAGGTAAAGAGGTGAATTTTATCTTTCACTTTCGGCGCATCTGCCGTCAGCACAACCTGATATTTACCGGTTTGTACGGGTTTTGCATTCTGCTGGGCTAAAAGCTGCTCCCCGTTGGCAACCAGCGCTTCAAATGTCGCAATCCCTGCGTCGGACAAATCTTTGTTCGGCGTACCGGCAAGCTTTTGGATGTCATCTGGAATCTTCGCCCAGCGGCGTGCCGCAATAGCCCATGCGACTTCTGCTTTTATTTGTTTCTCCTGCACGTCTGTAAGTTTCCCGCCTTTCGGAAGCTTCGCATTAATCGCTGTAATAATCGCCGCCGCATTACTCTGGTCCGAGTTATTTTCGATGTTCACAACGGCCGCGTTAACTGCCGCGTCGGCTGTTAACGGTGTTTTACTGGGGGTCACATATGTCGCGTTATAAATTTCCCACGCGCGTTTATAGCGGGCAAGTATCGTTGCTGCCGGTCGACCTGCGGAACCAGTATTATTTTTTATAATATCCGGCATCGATCCGCTGGCAGGGAAATATTCGTCCATTTTTGCCTGAACTTTTTGTGCAACCGCGGCGCTATTCCCTTTCAAATTTTGTACACGAGACAAATACCGTTGAAATGCGTTTGTTAAACTTTGTTCCGCATCTTTTATGGCAGCAGGAGCAGTGTTAGGAGATGCAGTGACGAAAACCAAATTACTAAGTGCAGCATTTATATCTCTTACCGAAGCGTCAAGCTGAATTATGTCTTCCTCTTCTGGAGTGAATGACCGGGATTTTTGATATACCTGAACCCACACCGGTTTTCCGTCTGTTGTGGCTCGTATCTTCCCTATCGACGGAAAGCTCAACTCATCTATTTTTACCGTCTTCACTTTCTTAAATCCTAAATCTTCAATATTAACACCAAGGCCCAGCAACTTGATCTTCGAAGAACCCATATCGAATGTATCTGTTTCAACATAGTACCCGTCCGTTTTAAGAGCGATCAATGCGTCAGGACCTTGCGATGCCGAAAGATCATTTGTATAAATAACATCGATAGAGTCTGGTGATGTCGCTTTATCCTGAACGTTACCTCCGACAAGTTGAATTGTTGTTCCGCCGTCTAAGCTGATGGTTTGTTTCTTATTTTTCCATGCATCAACCCAATTCGATGACACCGTTTCAGTTGCGCCAATTTTACTAAACGGCTCGGTAAATTCCTGAGCTGAGGGAGTATGAAACAAAGGTTGATTTGAATCATAAACAATATCTACAAACCGATGTTCTGTGTTGGCTGGAGCAATAAATATGGGGGCAATATCTGCTCCGGATCCTGCGTAATACCACGTTTGACGACCCGTCTTGGCGCCAAAGATACCCCTCAGCGTCGTTATAGCTGCCTGATCATGAGGACTCATTCCGGAAAGAACATTGGTTCGCCAAGCGGGCTCATGTGTCGGATTTTTCAGCTGCTCCAGCTGTGCCTGAAGAGTCAGAATGTCAGCCCGAATCTCGGCGGCACCGGCGTTTGCAAGAACAATAGCCGGTTTGGCATTCCGATCCAGTTTTTTAATATCATTCCACACATCCTGCCATGCGGTAATGGCATCCTGACGGGCGACTGCCTGTGAAAGGCGGGTGGTAAGAAGCGGTATGGTATTTGTTTGTAAATCTTCAATAGACGCATTTATCGCTTCAAGATCCGTGACGGTCTGATTATGGAGGGCAGCGGCATCATTAAAGAGCTTTAGTGCTTTATCTTTAACTTTTTGTGCCGCAGTTACTGCGTCATTCGCCAGAGTCTGTTCCTGCTGTGTTTGTGTAAAAAGAGCTTTCGTTTGAGCTAATTCGTTATCCACCGCTTTTTTCGCCGCACGAAGATCATCGGCATTGACGATCGGCGGTTGTTGCGCGCTGGCAGCGGCAGGAGGCGGTGCCGTCGAACCGGTACTTTCGGCACTTACCTTCGCCCTGCCCTTTTTGTTGTAGTAATAATAATCTGCATACTGGCTTATGCGCACATCGAATGCGCCGCGTCCGAAATATTGATCATACAGCGTCCGGATTCCTGTCTGCCCGTTTGGCTTAATGACATCCCCGTAGGTGGCAGACAAAATAGCGGCTTTAAGCGCCTGTTGATTGTTCTGGCCCGCCTGCGCCATTCGTCTTGTCAAATCGTTTACCAGCTGTTCAAATGCCCGCGCGCCTTCATCATACGAACTATGCATAACGTCATTGTTCATACCGACGACTTTAAGGACCCGCCACCACTGATTAGTAATCTCCCAATACGAAGGACTCCTTCCCAAAAACTGCTGATCATCCGGAGATACGTTCGGCCTCATTTTGTTCTTTTTATCCTGATCCAGATGTCCTGCCTCATGCGCCTGTACTTCTGCAATCCGTTGAAGCGCACGTGCGGGATCGTTTGTCGGCAGATCGGTTACTTTGAGTATGTTATAGTCGCGCATCGCGAATCCCTGAACATTTGCTTCTTCGTTATACCCTATCGCCATAGTCTCAAAACCCACGTACGCGACATTCGTCGGCGTTGCGTATGCGTAATTGACACCGGCTTTTTTCGCCATATCTGTATTTTTGCCGGCCATCTCATTCACCTTGTCGGTTATGAGCTTTTGTGCGCTATTTAACATATCGTGGACTTCGGCTCTGGTTTGCGCATCCGAAACGCGTGCGGGCCTGCCTTTTTGTTTTGTTAAAATGCGATCGGCAATTGTAGACCTGCGCCAGACGTCACGGCCGACGAGATACAAAAGTATCGGCTGATATTCCGGCTTGATAAGACTGGATACTGTTAACGCCTGAAGCCGCACATCAGAGGGATAGCTTTCCTGCATGGCCTGCAAACGTGCCTGCAGGGCACTCTGTTGCGCGCTGGATAAAATTCCACTTCGTATTGATATCACTGTCGCCTGTTGCTGTAGTGCTGCTTCTTCCACCATCGGGTCGGTGAAGTGAAGGACGGATTTCATCATTTTGACCGCATCATTATCCGTTTTAATCGTTCTGATTGCTTTCCCGTCAGTCTCATCTTCCGATCCGCTGTTTTGCGTATTATTATGTTTGACAAGGTCAAGAAAAATTGCTTTTCCGTCTTTGGTCACGCCGACATACTGAATCTTCCCCTGCCGTCCGAGCTGTAAAATATCGCCCGCAGAAAGCACCTGCACCGTACCTTTGGGCATTTTCACATTATTCAGCCACGTACCGTTTGTAGATTTATCATCCCTCACCGTCATAATTCCGTTGCGGGTCAATGTGAAGTGCACATGCTCAACGGAAACTTCACCTTTATACGCGAGATCAATCTTCAAGTTTTCGCGGCCGATATACCCCTCACCGCTTACCGCAAAAGACTCATCCGGCCTATAGGGATTTTTGTCGAGCCGCTTGGGTAAGGCAAGAAGCCGGACTGCTCCGTCAAACGTAATGTGGAATACATCTGCCCCGTTTAACGTAAGGGTAAACGTCATCCCATCTTCAGGATTAATCGAATGGAGATACGCAACAACATCCTCATAACTGGCGGGGTTAGCAAGCAGCACTTTCCCGTCGAGCGAAACCAGTTGACTGTTAGGAGGCAGTGCTCCTTCCATCGGCAATCCGTTGTTATAATACGGACCCTTGAGCGATGTGCCGGTGAAGAGCATCTGAACGCCATTATCTCCCATGTAGATAATGTCGCCGGCATGAAGCTGTGTGCGCGCGTTGGAACTAACATCGATAATTTCTCCGTAACGGTAAACGCTCGTTCCGTACGTTGATGCTTTTTTACCGTCACCATCGATAACGTAATAAATGCCGTCGTCATTCACAATCCTTCCGTGTCGGGGAGAAACATCCTGATCGGCTGCTATACCCACATCCGCATCAGTACCGGACCCGAAAACCCATGTGGTACCGCGGGGCGGAAGCGTCAGCTGTGATCCTTCCGGCACTTCTTTACCTTTCACCGGCGGAATAGGATTTTTCGTGTTTGCTGCGCCCTTCTCTGCAAGTACAATCTGCTGGCTAAGATCTGCGCTTCGCGCACTAAGATCATCAATTTTTGTTTGGAGCTGGGCAAGCGTGGGAACATATCCGCCAAAAGCGTTCTGTTTGTTTACGAGATCGTCATTGACGGATCTTAGAGCCGCATCTTTTGCCTTCACATCTGCAATCTGTTGTTTTTGTTGTGTCAGAAGCAGGGCCTGCTGCTTTTGCAGCGCTATAAGCTGCTGTTTTGCGGCATTCAGTTCTTTCTGCGCCTGCGCCACAGAGGCGGTCACCGGACCGGGAGCAGGCGGCGGATTACGCGGACCGGGCGGCGGCCTAAACGGATTCGGATTATTGACTGGACCGGGCTGAGGATTCGGATTAATAGGAGTTCTGGGTAAAGGAGCACCGGGACGGATCGTCCGTTCAATATTATCAGCGACCTGTTCTACAGCAAAAATGATATTTTGCGCTGCCGTTATCTGTTTGGTGACGTCACGAGCCACCTGTCTCTTTTCCTCCGTCGTTCCGTGGTAAAATGTCCGAAGGACGCTGCGATCATAGGTCATAAGGTAGTCAACAATGGCCTGCTCTAATTCTTTCGAAAGGTCGGCAGGACCGGTTGTACCCGCAGCACCGCCCGTCGTTGGAGCCGGAGGAGTTGTGGTTCCTGTCGTACCGGTTGTACCCGTTGTCGCCTGTTGTCCTCCCGCTTTCTTACCGCCGAGTTTTGCACCCAATCCCTGCAGTAATCCGCCTAACGCCGCAATGGGGCCGACGGAGGAACCCTGAACTGGTGTTACATATTTTGTATATCCTTTGTTGACAAAAAATTTCATTGACGTAAGACCGCGCGAATTCTGGAACGCCTGATATGCGCTCACGTCCGTTTGAATCGTTTCACCTGCGGACCACACGTTGGGGTAAAATACTCCGCCAACTGTTTCACCTTTCGCCGTAGCGGTTGTCGGTGCGCCGGGTGTTATGTGCCCGTGCGGACTATCCGGAGCTGCAACTAAACCCGGAACTCCCTCATCTACCAATTGCTGGAATAACACGGGATCCGTTACCTCTTCCCATCCGGCCGCCTTGCCACCTGTCGGGCCCTGATCCTGAAGCCATGCGTAGAGCCAGTTGGCAGTCGTCTTTTCTTTCTGGTTTGTATCAGGGTTGAAATACCATCGCGGGAGCGGGACGCCCAGCATTTGCATCACATCCCCTGCCCATATATTGCAAAATGTCTCGCCTGAAGCCGGCTGATATCGCGTCGACTGGTTAATATGGAGATATTCCAATACGCGCCGTGTCGTCTGCGCATTTCGGCTTAACGCCCATGACGGGGTGTCCGCCGGCGCAAGCGGCGCCCACTCATCGTGATCGGTAAGAACAATTCCCTCGGATCCGTCTTTCGGTGCTTCGCTTCGGGCAACCTGACGCGCTGACGCATACTGCGCGGGAATACTTATGTCCATGTTTACGGTGTGGGTAACAGGCGTTGACGGGAGAGAAAGGACAGCAGGAGAAATGGGTGACGATGCATTGGAAGCCGACCCTAAAGCGGCGGCGCTATTTGCAAGGATTTGTTGGGCATTCTCGCTGAATGGTATAAGGAGAGCTAATTGCGATTGTGCGGGATTACTGCTCATCGCACCATAGCGGGCGACGAACTGATCGTACGTTAACGTATGCACTTCTATTTTGCCGTCGAGGTCAAAATTCGCACTTACCTCCGTAACCTCTGTTCCGTCATTATCCAAAATATATCCTACATGGCCATCTGTCCCGTTGTTATAGACAACGTAAAAATGTCCGGGAACGAGGTCGGAGGGTTTTGTAACGCGCGCCACCTGATAATCGCTCTCGCTTATGATATCGCTTGCGCTATTTCCCAGATTACCGACAAGCTGTTTCGCAATTCCCGCCCCGTTATTTGCTCCGCCGATATTCATCGCTTTGGGCGGAAATAATGTACTGGCAAGAAACTGTGCAAACCCTACACACTCTATTTTTCTGCCGGGTTTGGCCAAATACTGATTATCAAGCGCGTTGAGTGCAGAGACAAACTCCGGATCATTGAGAGCACCGGCAAATTCCTGACCAGATGGAGTTTGTAATACCTGTTTAATGACGGTGCTGGGCGGTGTGGTTTTCCAGTCTGGCGAATCTTCCCAATTATTGAGAGCGCCACCAAATACGTTCACCGCCCGATCGGCCGGTGTTTTCGGATTGGCGATAAGGGGTTGTGTCTGTGCGGGTTGTGACACGGGTGCAGCCTGATTGGCAGGCTCGCTCTGGCCGGTAGCCGCCGTCCCCGTTTGGGCTGAATTGTTTGAAGAAACGTTTGCGAGCGGCGAATTAATGACGATGCCAAATTGATTTGCGACGTATGACTCCTCGGTTACACCGTCATTATTTGGAGTGTTCAGGAGTTCCGCTTTTCCGTTGTCACCCAGTGCCGCCATAGCTGTTGAAGACCCGCCATCAACCATAACCCCTATCCACGCCCCCTGCTCAAGAAGAATTCTTTGAGCCTCTGTATAGGTCATCCCGCTCACCTGCTCCTGTCCGTCAACCGCAATAAGGATAATGTTCCCATCTTTCGTCACACCAATAAGTGTCCGCGGTTCTGTGTCAATATTACTAACAGGTTGCGCCTGCCCGTCTTTTATGAGGAGATGGTTAAACGAAATCGCCATCCATTCATTTCCTTTGCCGGGATAATCAAGGGAAAAATTATTATGCTGGTCTATGTACAATGTACCCTCTTTACCGCGTGTTCCGTACGTCTTTCCGTATGATGCTGCGTATCCGCCTATGACAATCGGATTACTGCCGCGGACCCACTGGTCGCCGTTGACGGCGATTTTAACTCCGTTTTGCGCGTACGTATCGACAAATACCGAAGTTTTCATACCGAGCATGGTTTCAGGGGTAACCAAAACACTCACTCCGCTCTGATGCATGTCCACTTTCATGACGTGATATTGTATGTTCGCGTTTGATGGAGAAACGTAAGTTGCGAAATTGCCTATCCCGCCATAAAACTGTTGTGGTGCACCCTGTAGCTGGTCAGGAGTTTGAACGTGCGTGAAATCTAAATCGGATACGGCCGAAGGATTCGCAGCAACCGGTGCGTTGACCTGAGCTTCCGGTGCCGCCGGCGCGACGGCACTTAACGTAAACGTGCTCGGATCCCCGCCATTCATAATATATTGGGCAAATTCAGATCGATTCGGCGCAATCGATTGCAATAGCGAGGGATCTGCCGCATCGAGAGCAAACGTATCGGCTTCATCTTCCATAGCCATCCGATGCTGATCTCCCGTCCACGTACGGTCGTATGCAGTCGGCGGCAGTTCGGCAACAGCATTGGGTCCGTAAAATATTTCCTGAAACTTGGCAAACCTGTCGGAATCGTGGAGTTTTCCGTCGCTGCCTCTTACCGTCTGGGTCAAATGAATAATTTCATGAACAAGCGATGCAACCGGAGACAAATTTGCCTCGTCCTGACGGCTCAGCGGGTCGTTCAGTTGGGAAATATTTGTTGCATAATCGCTCGTAAATCTTATGCTTTTTACTTCTTTACCGCTTATTAAATCCACGCCCGAATCGGCATAGGTACCTTTGACCCCTGATAATGTATTTTTAAGAACTTTGGTAAGCCGTATCTCGTCGGCGTCGCTTAAATCTTTATAGAGCGGACCGGCTTTAATGAGCGCATTTTGAAAATCAATAATCTCGTAGGCTTCAATCGGCTCGCTGTCTGCTGAAAAGTGTACGGTTATTGTGTCTCCCGCACCGTTTACGTACGTGAGCGGCGGAATTTGGCTGGGGTCAACCGTACCGCCCGGCCCGTTCAGAACGGATTCCACGTACGCAGCAGTTGCCGCATCAGGGACTCCTGCCAAAGAAATTTGGGATGCTGTCGCGCTTGTCGGAGCTTTCGCTTCCGGTGCTTGAGATACGCCGTTTAGAGTATACGTTTGATTGGCGAAATTCAGTTGCGCGGTAAGGGCGTCTTGCGGAGATTGCGTCACCGTCTTTTCTGCTACGAGAGTCGTTGTCTGATTGGTTCCCTGTATTACAGGCGCGTGATGACCAAATATGGGCAGACTGACGAGAAGTATTCCTACGATTATTACGATTGTACCTATGACTCCCAAAACCCACCGTACAGGAGGCGCTCTTGCGAGAAAATTACTTACTGTGGCAGCGACGCGTGCGAAAAATGCGGGCTGCACCGGCGCCACGGTCGTCGAAATTGGTGCGAACGAATCAAGTTCATAGGCTATAAACGCATCAATCATCCGTTGGCCTTTAACGTTGGCTTTGACTGTCTTGGTGGTAGCTTGTGCAAACCGGTTGGCAACGTCTTTTCGAAGGAGGTCCATAATAACTGCGCGGTCAGCATCTCTATTTGCATTTTCCATATACCGGAGCGCACTGTAGACCGCTTTGTATCCTCCGGCTGCTTGGATTGCCTGTGCGGGACTATTGCCTGCTGCGAGCGAATCTTTGAGTTTTGCCAGTGCCGCATCCGGCGATACGACGGCGGGAGTTGTACCCTTTGAAGAAACGCCCCCTATTCGCGAATCGTTTAATATTCCTCTCATTTGCGATGACGCTGTGTTACCCAAGAATACTCCATCAATCACATAATGGGACATATCGACAACCATACCTATTCCGCCGGTTGCCACCCATCGCGTCACCATGGCCGCAACCTGTCTGCCTTTCTCCGCCGGCGACCACTTCGGATTCCATGGAGACGGGAAGAGAACATAATTTATCAAAACAGATCTAAATGTATATTTCGGTGTCACGCTGCCGGATCGGTCGATGCCGCTTAAGTCCGGCGTCGGTATGTTGGAAACCTGCGTCGCAGCCGCTCGGGCAACGGCAAGCATCGCGTCTGTCGAATCCCCCAATATTTCCTGACGCAGATCGTCAACGCTCTTTGCGGCAACCGCAGGAACCTGCGCTTTCGCACTTGCCAATGCCTGATTCATCGTATCAAGCACTCCAGCCGAAATATTTGCCTGAAGCATTGCCGTGGTAACCTGCGGATTGCTGTTGTCTGTCGCAGCATTTAATAGAGCCGTTTCATAATCAGACACCGCGCTGTGAAGGGGCGTCAGATCAACTGATGTCTGTCCGAAAACGCCAACGATCCGTTTTGATATATCATCACCCATCGCATTAACAAATTGTTGGTATTGTGCGTTTGCACGACTGCTTGCCTCGGATGCGACGGCGAGGTCCTGTTGCGATTGTGCAGTTACCGCTTTTGCGCGGGCGACGGTGGTTGTCGGAGTAATCTCAATAATGTTATCGGCATTTTGCAGACGGTTGAGAACAGTCTGTTTTCGGCCCGTGAGCTTCGGTATCGTTGCTGTCGGCTGGACATAAAATGTCTGCCACTGGGTTGGATCACCAACCGGCAAATTAGTGACGCCTCCCTGATCTACACGGCCGTCGGCATACACGCGGATCACTTTCCCGCGGCTTGATACTTTAACGCCGCCGATCTGGTCCCCTGCTGCCAGTGGTTTTCCGGCTAAATCAGCTCCCGTCAATGTTTGCGTGCCGGCAGCAGCTTGCTGGGCCCGTGCAAGCGATTGCTGCGCTGCATCCAAACCTACTTTTGCGGCTGCAAGACCGCTTATAAATGTTGCACGCTGTTGAGCGGTAATCGGCGTCGTCCCTTTTATTATTTGAGTCATAATCGGGATGGCCGCCGTAATTGCCTGCGTACGAACTTGGGTGGAAGCATAGGAACGCACGATATTGAGTGTCGGCAGGGCGGATGAGCTCATGTCATCGTCAAGCGATGGCACGGCGGAAAGCACAAACTTTGTCGGGAACAGGGTGTTTGCAAGCGATTGTCCGATGCCGGGGATGCGCGAGATGAAACCTTTCAATCCCGTCGCGGGAGCTTGGGTTTGCGCTTGCGCCGCCTGAACCACCGGATGTATATCAGGACTGCCGTCTCCGGCAAGCGTTTGCGCTTCAGATTTCGCCTGAACGACTGTATTGTGGATACGGCGATAATCAGAAAGATCCGTCGCAAGAAGCGGCGCATCTTTAGCGGTATTTGAAATCGTTGCGTTATCATCTGCATACGTTAAGGCACGGCCGGGTGTCGCACCGTTCATTGCATCGCGGTTATTGGTAAGACGCGCATACAAATCCGGACTGGTTTTTTGAATAAGAGATAAATATTGCTCATTGGCAGGATCGCTGAAAAGTTTTTGGTACTGCTGCACCAAACCTTCAAACTGCCGGTTTCTCGCATCAAGCGTCTGACTTCCTGATCCCTCATCCAGCCGCAAATCCCTTCCCTGATTCGACGAGGAAAGCTCCAGAAGCTGTTGTGACGCCCAGTCGGCAACTCTTTGCGCCGCCGGATCGCTCATCGAGCCAAACCGCGTAACGATATCGGCAAGCGGGCGGGCTGCCGCCGATTGAAGACCTAAGGTATTGGCCTGCGCGGTATTGAGAAGTTCCAGATTATGCTGCGTGTCTTCGATAGACGTTCTGAAACCTGCAAAATCCGCTGTACTCATCTTGGCATTTGCCAGCTTACCGGTATATGAGGGGACGCCATCATCAACAACCACAAGATATTGCGTTGCCACCCAATCGCTTCTATCAAGCCGGCTTGCCGCCTGCAGCACGACGCCTTGCGCCGTCGTTGGAGTCGTAACCGTGATACCCGGTACATTTTCCGGCGTCGGAATATTGTCTCCCGTTGCGCCTCCAAGTCCGATTACGGTAACGAGATTTTCTTCACCGCTTCGATAGCGAGAGGCAATGGTACCTGAATTGCCGGTTGCATTTTGTACTACTTCATTAGAGGCAACGGATCCGTCAGCGTTGAATTTTACTGCATAATAATCCGTTCCGCCCTGCTGCACAAACCACGTCGTGTTGGCATCATAATGACCGGATAACTGCTGCTGACGGGCAAATTCCATGGGACTGATATTGAGGGCTCCGGCAAGGACAAACTTGGCATTTCCGTGGGAATCATACGAACCCGACGTACCGCTTTTATCCAAAAGTCCCTTTGATTTCATGTCGGAAATAACTTTGAGATAATCGTCAGAAGCAGCATGGTATGACCGGTCTGCCGCAAGCCGTGGCGGATTGCCGTTGGTGCCGTCGAAAATTTTAGCGAGCGTCCCCGTCGTATCGCGCGAAGCGCCCATCTGGTATGAGTTGGTTATAACGCCCACCTGTTCAGCAATGTTACCGGTAACAGCGCGCACCGCCCCGTTGGCATACCCCAATACATCAGCAACGACATCATGAAATCCTGACCGGTACGCCTGATCCGGCGCGACGCTCAGGTCGTTAAAGTCCGGTGTTTCTCCGTATGCTGTTGCGCCAACCGCCTCCATAACCGCCTGCATGCGGGAGTTATATGTCTGACCGGTACTCGCCTGTCCGCCGTTTCCCGGAATCGTCGACTGCCGGCCATTCGTATCTTTTGCGCGGAAAAAGTTATCTTCCATTGAAAGCGTCAGGCCGTTTGCAAACCGGTTGACTGTGTCGACAAGATCAAGAACCTGATTAATTTTGTCTCCCGACACGCCATACGCTTTTGCTGCCTCATTGATCTTTGCCGAATCTCCGGAGATAGCGTTTAAATTCGTCCTGTCGGCAACGATCGCATTAAACGTATCTTCGCTCATACCTGTCTCTTGAGCCAACCGGTTAAAAATTTCGCTCTGTGTCTCCGTGGTAAAGCGGGCATCTTTAATAAATGTTTTTCCATCGGCAGCCAGATGCCCTTCTATAATTGCAGACGCTCCACCGGCTCCGGCGGTTTTCCACGCCGTCGAATTATTCGATTCCATAATGCCCATATCCAGCAACACGTTGTAAACATTTTTGGTGGAGGCGATAAGCTCAGGCGGCACGTTAGCCCGCGAAGCGGAAGGCGGATTAATCATTTGGATGGACGGGTCAAATGCAAGCTGCAGCTCGTCGACACCGAGTGATACGTTCTTTGTTGCGGTCTGGTAAATATCACGAATCATCTGACCCATCGCAGGATCGCTATAGCGCTCGGTTGCCATGTTCCGAATAAACGCTAAATCCTCCGGCTCCGTAATGATAATTTTTGCGTTATTGAGTGAATCGCGGATTGCCTGAACCTGTTCTTTAGTTCCGCGCAAACTGTCTGAGGTTAAGCGCACAACGTCTGTGTCGCCGTTTGGAACAAGCGTCCGGATCTGACTTAAAAGCGCTTCTCCCTGACCTTTGCGGGCGACGTATAATCCGTGATCGCGGCCGAACACATCAACATCAACGCGAAGCATTGCGGTAAGCGTCACCGTTTTACCGGCGGCAGTTTCAAGTTCAACAGCTTTCCGGTTATCTCCCAATAATTCCAGCACCGTATCGATCTGATTGGCGCGATACGTTCTGAATGATCCGTCCAATATGCCTAAGCGAAGTTCAGTATCGCCCATGATCGCCGCGAATTTCGCCTGTGCCTGCGGGTCAAGACCCTTGGGTAATACAACTTCGTCAGCGCTTGCCAATGTGTTAAGTTTTTTAGTAAGACTTGCGACTGTCGCGTTGTCGCCTTTTGCAGTGGCATTTTCTATCTGCGCCTGAAGCACCTCGATGTCACCAAGCAAACTGACTTTCTTTATTGCGCTTTGAACACTTGTCAATTGCGTATACGCCGCCTCCTGCGCGTTCCCTTTGGATCCTGCAGCAAGACTGGCAGCATCGGTAAGTTTTTGTGCGAGGACTTGCGCCTGCTCATCCAGACGGGTGGCATAGTCTCTCAAGATCGCATCCCTTTGCGTCTGATCAGTTGCCGCCGCAAGTTTTCCTTCTCGCTCAACTTCCAGACTCGTTATAGTCTGCCTCGCCGTCGCCGCATCTTCTAAAATTCTTGCGGCTGTGGATTTGCTCGGCGCGTCGCCGGAACGAATTCGTTCTGAAGTGGTTTCAACAACATTCTGGCTTATGGTGTGTGTTGCCTCACGCGTCGTTAAATCAACTGTCGGATCAACTTCCGGTAATACCGACGTAAAGCTGTCGCCGATACTGGCTTTGGCGGCATCAATTTGTGTCTGCAGATTTGCCCGCGCAGCTGCGTCTGTCGTCTTGTCCAGCTGATTTTGTTTCGTTGTAATATCGTCAATAACAGATCGTACAGTATCAAATTGTGTCTTAGCATATGCAAACTGTATCTGAGTTTTGGCATTGGTAACCTGCTGTTCAACGGCTTTGGCAATTCTGTCGGCCGCGTTGTTAATGGCCTTTTGATCCGTATATCCGGCGTCTGCCAGTTGGGTTTTCGCCTGATCAAATGCCTCATTGTAAATAGCCGTCTTTCCATTCGGAGAATTTTCCGTTGACAATAACCCTTTATAAATATCATTAATCCCCTGCTGAATTGCATCGCCGTCAGTAACCGGAATATTCTTTGCGCTCATGGCATCAAAGACATTTTTCGCAAGAAAAGCATTTGCAACCGATTGAGTCGCACGATCTTCAAAGAACGAACCGTTTGTATTCTGCATCGCGCTTTGCGACCGGGCTCCCGCAGTCACTTCACCGGTCGGATTATTGCTGAATCGGTTCCGGATACTTGCAATAATTCCGCCGATACCTCCCGCGTTATTTCGCTGTGTCGTAAGAAGCGAAATTTGCCGATTGACTCCATCTATGGCAGTCGAAAGCTGTGTCAGACGGGTTTTTCGCGATTGCAATTCAAACACCGCCTGCGGATCCTGCACCGTCTTTGCGAGACCGGCTGCAAGATCAGCTATCTGACGAGCGCTCGTAAGCGCTTCCTGCGTCTGGGTAATTTTGCCGTCCAGTTGTGCACGCTGAGTTTGAAGGGCGTCAGACTGTAGTCGGGTCACTTCTGCAATGTCGGCATCGCCTAAAACTACGCCTTTATCATTTACCGTCTTCCAAACCTGTTGACCGTTTACTTCTTCAACTTTGTATCCTGCACCGACATAACTCCCGACTTCCTGTCCATTGACGGTCCATTTGCCGGTTGCCGGATCCCACACGGGAGGAATGCTTCCGTCGCCCATGGCAGTGCGGCTGGTTCGAAGCCCGTTGAGATTATCGCTGATATCCGTTACGACTTTGTCTGCGGAAGCTTGGTCATTTAACCGGTTAATTTCATCAATTGTCTGTCCGCGTTCCTGATTTAACTGCGTTAGCTGATCCTGCCGCGCCTGAACATCGGCGTTAATCGCCTGCTGGGCGCTGGTATATCCCAATGCCTCAACGCCGTTATATGCTTTCCGAAGAGACACAAGCGCCGCATCATATTCAGGAGTTCCTAAAGGATGATCTTTCGCTGTCGCTTGGAACGTATCCACCGCATCCTGATAGGCGGCATAGCGGTCTTTTGCCGGAGAACCGAATAAAGAAGCAATTGCATCTCCCGCACGCTGGACAGGATTCCGCGGATTTTCCACAAGCTGCTGTTCGACTTCGGCCGCCGATCGGTACGCCAAGAGATCATTTGTCGCGCCCTGCAGGGTTTTTGCCGCCTCATAGCGCGCGGTTTCATTCGTCGCGTTATTGTAATCCGAAAGCGCCTGCTTATATGCGGTTTGGGCATCTTTCAACTTCGGCGCACTGGGCACATCAGCAGCAAAAGAAGTCAAGGCGTTGTTGGCAAGCGCCAATTCATACCCGCGCGCGCTTATGGCATCGCGAAGTGTCGTTTGCGCTTTAGTGATAGTTTCTTCGGGAACCGTTACCTTGCCATTTGCATCGTACATTCCCGCGAGTGCCGCACGAGCTTCTTCGACATTCGTCGTTGCGCCTTCCTGACTTCCAATAAATCCGGTATTTGCCTCAGGTGCTACAAAATTTCCGTGAAGCGCTCCTGCCGCCATACCCATCTGTGAAACCGATAACGCACAGTTAGTTAAATCAAATGATGCCGCTCCGCTAAAACAGGAGGCGGCTGTTTGAAGGGTACCCGCTGCTGTATCACTGACATCAGCGGTAACGCCGGTTAACTTTGTCACGTCATTTACCTGCTGTGCGGATTGTGAAAGAGATGAAATCGAGGGAATTATACGCAAAAGTGATCCGACCACCATAAAGCTGTTTGCGGCACACTGAAGTTCATCGGTTTTGGCTCCGAAACACGATTCAGCCGCCTGATGTCCGGCGATCACCGCGCCTGCGGCGCCCAATGCGACATTCGCAATCTGAATGCCGCGGCTCGAATTCAGCGCCATTTGAGCGCCATTTGCCAGTGCGGCACCGTTGACCAGTTCACCTGTATTTTTTACTAAATTCAACCCCTCAGAGGTGGTAATCGCAGCGTCTGATTCTACCTGCAAAACCTTTGCCGCTTGAGCGGCAATGTTCGCGGTGCCGGAAATTACTGCAAACCCAGAAGATGCGGCCTGAAGCGCCGTATTGGCAGCCGCCCAGCCACACGAAGCAGTCATCGACTGACCCGGCACACACGCCATGGCGGTCTGCTGGAGACTCGCGGTTGTACCGATAATTCCGCTTCCGACGCCGATGGTTGCCATAACCGTTGCCGCGGTCACTGCACTACCCGCAAGGGCAACCGGCGCCGCAAGAACCGCAACAGGAAGCATAATGACGGATGCCGGAATCGCACCTTTTATAAGACCGCCGCGCGTAAAGTTCAGGTATGTGTTTTCGTCTCCGGCGATCAGATGCTTAGCATGCGTTACAGGATTGAGAAATCCAATTGCGTCAGCAGTAAGACTAAGATTGGCTAACGTCTGGTTGTTCGCGACAAACCCTGATATTCCCCCGTCATTTTTGTGTTGATCCTGATACTGGGAAAGCGCCGCCAACTGCATGTCATTCCCCGTTTTGATCGTGCCGCGCGTCACGTTGTTCGCCCAATACAGAAGCCCTGTCATACACGCGCCAAACCCATTGGAACAGGATGTTTGAGAATCAAGATATTTCTTGGTCGATACCGGATCTATCGCACCGGTTTGAACATTATGAATGTAGCTGTCTGTCAAAAGACCGTTATTGGATAATGTATCTTTTAAACCATCGAAAGCCTGCGTTCGTGCTTCCTGAAACTGTTCGATAGACCCGCCGTTGGTTTGTTTCCACGTTTCATACGCCTGTACATAATTCGGATCATAGCCGTTGGCAGGATCGGAATAATACGACGTGATGGCATTTTCGCGCGCCGCAGTATACGCCGTCTGAGCGCCTTCACTTGAAAATGCGCTGGGCGCATATTGCCAGTCGTAGTGAGTGTTGTCTCCCGTTCCCACTTGAACGGCAACTACCGGCACAGATGTGTTAGTATACTGGTCATACGCTTCACATGTTTGCCCAACGGGACACAATTGTTGCGTCTTTGTTGTCGGATTAATAATGACGGCGCCGTTATAACACGTTCCTCCACCGCACACTCCGTGACACGCACTGGAAGCAACTACCGTATCATGCGATGCATTTGCCTGTCCTCCTCCTGAGCCTGATACCATTTGATGTGTTTCGACCGATTTACCATCTGCAGAACATTTGTTGACTGCAGGATATGTAATACCAAAATGGAGCCAATCGCCCCCTACGGTCGTTGCAACACTTCCGCTTCCCCCGCCAAATACAGCGCAACCGCTCGGACAGGACATTGCGTAGGGATCAGTTGCTCCGCCTACCGTATGCGCAGAACCTCCGGCGTTGGCAACACACTGATTTGAACGATTGCACGCCGTTTTTCCGGGCAATAAAGTAGTGAAACCGTTCTCCTCTGCAATCGTGATCGGTTGCGCCACGCCTGCCGGCAGCGTACCCGACCAGCTCACCACCAACTCCGTAAGCATCGTTGTGGCGGCAGCGGTCGTACCGCAATTGTCATTTCTTTCGAAAGAATTCTGTGTACCGAGAAGTGATAAACATGCTGCCTTGATTTTTGCTGAATCACCGGAATTAAGAACGTCGATAACCGCTTGATATTGTTGTGTTTTCTGCTGCGCCAGTTGTTGACTGACTGCTTGTTGACTCGCTGCTATCAGTTGCTGTTGTATGTCAAAGGGCAAACTCGCCATGAGCGTTTGTGTGGCCTGAGCAGCACTTCCGCAGCTGCTCGGTCCATATTCAGGAGAATTTTTTGGACCCTGCGCATAACACGCGCTGATTATATTGGAAATATTATTACTGCTTAATGCTTCGATCGCTGCTTCCGCGTTGGTTCCCAATAGGGTAAGAGCCTGTTCCTGTTCTGCAGTGAGGCTGGGATGAACAGGAGCCGGTCCGGGATCTACACATCCGCTTTGATTGCTTGCTTTACATTGTTCATAATTCCATACAGCAGCCATGTATGCGGTTTGAACCTTATCATACACATACGAATTGTATCCATTTGTATCATATGTCTTCTTCTGACTCGGATCTAACCCGTCAGCAGCAAATGCCAGATTCGCCGCATGCGCATAATCCGCACAGGCGGTATAACTTCCGTTATTGCCCGCAAGACAGACATTGAGCGCTTCCAGCTTCGGATAGTAATCACTATTTAAATGTTGTGTTGTGGTAATACTCCCCTGAATACCATCAATGATCGTTTGATCAACCTTCGCATCAGAAAGCGCGCTCAGAGCCTGTTGATTACAGCTATCGGTGGTTCCTCCACCCTGTACACATGAATTTAATTTCGTATTAAATATGGTCAGCGCATCGTTTTGGGCCTTCTGCTGCGCAGCTACTTGTTGCTGATAGGCGCTGTAAAGCGGCGAGTTCGGATCTTTTGTCCAGTCCGGCGCATACTCTGGAGTAAATAAACATGTCGGACAATCTACCCACGTACCGTTGTCACACTTCGCCCTGCCGCCCGCCCGACCGCCCTCTGCAACCACTCCGCTGGAAACCGATACTCCTGGTGCGCCACCAGCACACGATGCCCCTCCCGATTTTGCCTTGGGATTATTTGCCGTAAGCGCAGCACCATTCATGGCAAGCGCCGTTTGATCCGTCGGCAGGATACCGCCTGTTATCGTGAGATCAGCAAACGTATACCCGCCTCCACCGGGAACCGGATTTCCGTTATTATCCAAACCGGTGGTGCGATCAACGTACAATCCCGTTTGCCCGTTACATTCATACGCATGATTCTTCGGACCCACCACGACGTCACCGCCTTTTATACCTCCGCCACACCCGTGCGGTCCGGTTAAAACAACTCTCGGCTCCGGAGTCACAGAAGGAACGGGCGGAACTACCTCAATGGTCGGCAGTGGATTTATAGTCGGTAAGGCTGCCGGTGTCGGACTTGATGAGATAGTCGGTGGTATGGTCGGTGTGGCGTTCGGAAGACCGCTGCACGCATCCCGTTGTTCAGCCGATGGAGCATTTTTCATGCTCGCCATACAACCCTGATATGTCTTCACATCGGGAGTGGGCGCAACCGTCGGACTTGTTAAACCGGGAAATCCGCCCGCTGGCGTCGTGGACGCGCCCGTGGTTGGTGGCGCCACTACTGTCGGCAATACCTTATTATTTTGTGTTGATGAGGACAATTTTAGTTCAGGTTGATTTGTTGTCGGATTGTTTATGTAAACATCGGTTTTCGTAATCGGTCCGTTTATGGTATTTGTCGTTGAAACAATCACCTGACCTACTTTTACGTTTGTCGTGCCGGCTTGAATAATATCTGAAACCATGGAGGTACCACCCCCCAGATTTGGAACCGATTTCGGAGCGGTGAAGTTGTAGTTGCCGGCGGATGCACCAAAAAACTCGTTTACCCCCATCTGAACATTCCGCGTATCGTTCCCACCCACAAACCCTTCACTGGAGTATTGAGTAGGCGTCGCTTTTGGTGCTGCCGTTGGTGCAGAGGTCGGCGCACCGGTTGGGAAAATGGATGTTAATCCCCCCGGAACAACGTTCGTGAGACCCCTGCTCAAACATGCACCCAAATCCATCCAGCAGGGCTTCGGGGTCGGTGTCGGAAGGTTCAAAGTGATCGGTGCACTTAAATTATTATTGAGATTTACCGTCGTGCCGTTCTTTATTGTTCCGGGAGGTGTATTCGGCTGTATTGGACCAACAGTAATATTAGGATTGATGGTCAGTTTTGAATTATTCAACGATCCGAAAGATCCGGGCTTTGGTGTTATCGGCGGTACTGAAGATAAATTACTTTTATTATGAACAGCAATGTCCTGTGCAAAATAGGTGTTCAATCCGGCAACCCGCAGGTTATATACCTGTATCGCAATAGGTACTTTCTCTATAAAAGTGATACGAACAGGTATAAGTTTTTGCTTCTCATCAGATGTTTTTGTTAACCGATAAAGCGTATCTCCTTTTACCAGATGTAATACGGCCTCAAATCCCCGCGGCTGCGGTTGTCCCGTCAGCACGTCGCGATACTTTGACTGATATCCCCATCCGCGATACATCGGGTGGCGTCCGGTAACGCGCATAACCGTTCCGTTATCAAATTTCAGTATGTAATACTGATCGCTTGTATAAGCAATAAGGCCGGTAACTTTTTCGCCGGTTACTGTGCCTGTTTTTGGATCAAAAGAGAGCACCGTGTCCCCCACTCGTATCGTTTCAATCGCTTTTTCTCCGTACGGCGTTGCGATTGCCGTCCCTGCAACAAAACTTGAAACGCTTGGCAAAGAGATTGGCGGCGGGAGGCCGACTACTGATGCCAAGCCGTTAACAATTCCGTTAACTGTGCCGCCGATTGCCGTAAGAGCATTGCTTATGGGATTGGTCACTGAAGTTTGTGTCCCGCTTTCTTTTGGCGTCGGGGTAGCAGGAGGATTACCTGATGAACAGAATATCCATAAGATGCATGATTTTGCCGGCGCTTGCGTGGGTGTTGACGGCGGTGAAGTTGGCGTTTTTATCGGCAATAGCGTGGTCAAAGGAGCCAATGTCGTGGTACTTGCGCTATTAATGATACAATTTGAACCAAATGAGTGGTACCCGGAACCGCACCCTCCTTGCGGATTCGGTGTCTTCACAAGCGGAGGCGTCGGCGCCGAAGTAATGAGAGTACACGTAAGACCTGATTGACGGTATCCTGTGCCGCATCCCTCATTGTGACTCGGAATCGTATATGTTGGCGCAAGAGTCGGAGTTGAGGTAATGCGGGTACAATTGAGACCCGATTGACGATACCCCGAATCGCAGCCTTCGTTAATATTCGGAATCTTATATGATGGCGCAAGAGTCGGCGTTTGAGTTTGAGTCTGAGTCTGAGTAACCGTTTCTGCGGGCGTTGTTGGATATGCCGCTTTACTTCGCACATCCTGATTCTGCCGTTGCACCTGATTCACAATAAGAAAAATTGCCGATGCAAAAAGCGCCAAAAGAATAAGTGGTAAAAACTGTATAAACCCGCGTTGATCTTTATCTATATCAATAGGTAAAGAAGTGGTACATACTGTAGGATGGTGAAGCTCTTTTTGAGAAGCATGATGCTGTTTGTATGAAACGCTAAAAAACCGGGCGATACATCCTGGCACAGTATTTTTAGGATATATCAACACGTCCCCAATCTCGTTTACCCCGATATATCGGGATTGCCCGAACGATAAACCTTCGCACTAATATATCTCTATAATAATAATATGATTGAACCTATTTATGGCTGTCAATAAGCAATATACTATTGGTCTTCAAGAAAAACATCGGGGTTGACAACCACCTAAAATTCGTGCCACACTACATACGTATGAAAAAGAAAGTTTTGCGACGGACGCATCACCGCGCGAGCGTACGACGCACGCATCGGCCAAATGAAAACTACCTCATGGTAGTTCGCGGCTGGATGCTCGTCGTTGCGTTTGCTCTCATGTTAGGGATCGGCGCGATCGTCGGCAATTACATCAACCAGCAGATGAACCTTGCGACGCCTCAGGTCGCCGGTGTATCAACGTCAAGATAATCCTCAATGAGGCTTTGCGTTGTCTCATTTCCTTTCGGGAAGTTAGTATTGTGGCGCCGAGAGTACTCCGAACCACTTTAATTCGAAGCTGTGGCGCCGAGAGTACTCGGCATCCCTCATTCAAACCTGTGGCGTCGCGATTACGCGACATTCACACTCGTAAGCCATTCGCCCATTGGCGAATCGGCAACGATTGTGGACCTGACCGGAATCGGACCGGTGATCTCCGCAATGCGAATGCGGCGCTCTACCAGCTAAGCTACAGGCCCATTCTGGGGCAAAACCGAAGGTTTTTCCCCAACGCTTTTCCTTCAAAGTGTTGCGATGGGTTCCCGTCATATATCACACCATCGCAACGGATTTGTAATTAACTAATCAAACCATACCTTATTTTTCTTTTATGTGGACCCGAGGGGAATTGGACCCCTTTCTACTCCATGCCATGGAGTCGTTCTACCGGTATACTACGGGCCCGGTCAACTATAACTCGCATAGGGAATTATACAAAAATTTCCTTCGTATTGATATATCGAATCGACGAATTCCGGATATCACCCTCCGCAGGAAGTATGGAAATATTGGTCCGGATTAATTGGCACGTTATTGATTCTGGTTTCAAAATGCAGATGGGGTCCGGTCGACCGGCCGGTCGAACCCATCTTCCCTATCACCTGTCCTTTGGAAACATGATCCCCGACTTTTACAAAATACTGCGTCATGTGTCCGTACAATGTTGAAAAATTACCGCCGTGGCTTATGATCACATGGTTGCCATATCCATACGCTTGAAATCCCGTATAAATAACGACTCCGTCATCCGCTGCCAATATCGGTGGTTCCGACGGGTTTGCGATGTCAAACGCCATGTGATACCAAATGGGGCATTGAGTGATAATACCATTGGTCGGCCACAATAGCTGTCCTGTTCCGATCGGTTGACTCCCGATCATAATTGGTGCCGGCATGGCAATCGCCGGAGCTTCCGGTTGTACACCATCCGGTACGATAAGCGTCTGCCCCACTGTCAAAGAAAATGTGTCAAGGTCTGCAAAATCATTAAACGGATAGTTAACAATTTTCTGCGGATCTGTTTTATACTTCTTGGCAATAGTCGTAATCGTTTCTCCTTCTTCCACTGTATGTACGATTCCTGTAACCGGAGGAATTTTCAGCACATCCCCCACACTCAAACTATCACTTTTTAGATCATTCTCCCATTTTATTGTATCAACAGAAACGCCATATGTGTCAGCAATTTTTGCCAACGTATCACCATCTTTGACGGTGTAGGATTCCACCTGATCACGCGGTTTTTGAGACACCTGTGTTTGTACGCCATATTCCGTTAAGTCTAAAGAGGTCAACACCGCCGATGAAGGCGTATAATCGTTCAGTTGCTTGGGTAACCCCCCGGGATATGCATTGGTAAGAATTGGGGCACTCATAGCCCCGACGACTAAAAGGATTCCCAATGACAAATGTAAAAAGGGGCGCTGATAGGTACCCCGCCTTGCCATCAAAATGTCAACAACAACATTTTTTTGCGTTTCAAACCGGAGAGCAAATTGTTTGAGCCGTCGTTCAATATAATGATACCAACCGTCTTTCCAGTTTATTATGTCATCGAACAATAATTTGAAAAACTTATTCATATATCTATATAACGGGGATACAAATTCGGCGTGCACCTCAAAGCATACCAGATGAATTTGATGATGGCAAATTCCGGACGATGTAAAATATTTATGGGCTTAAATAACATATTTTGACATCTCAAGCGGATTAATAAAAATACATTTATTCCAGCAATATAAATTGCATGAATTTTGGCTCTAAAACAATCTAAATTCAACAGCGTATTAATCATAATGTCATTTTTATCTTATAGTCAATCACTCCCCATCATTTTATTACACCCCATAGTTTAGCTTTGTTACGCATCTATTCCCGCATCATATTTGACACATATTTTCGCTACCATTTTAATAAATGCATGATACAATTTTTTGCTTCGCAAACACCCGCAAACCCTATGCAACCACAGCTTCAGGTTTTTATCCGAATTCGGAATTACCGTGCAGAAATAGGGAATCTATCGTATGAATGATACGTATCCGCAAAAATATTTTACTATAAGTCAGGCATCGAAACTCCTCGGCGTCTCCAAAGACACCATCCGCCGATGGGAAAAAGCCGGAAAAATTACTTCAACCGTTGATCAAAATGGTGTTCATTTGTTTCAAAAAGAAACGCTTCAGTCTATTAAGTCCGTCCCGCAACTTCAATCGCCTCATTTGCCGAAACTTCTTACTCAACCGCTATCATTAAGCGCCGCAGCAACAGCATCAGGAGTATCTCCGACAACACTTCTTCGATGGGAAAAAGCAGGCCTTATAAACAGCTCCCGAACGGCAGGAGGCGCCAGACGATTTGATCCGTCTGATATCAAAACGCTTTTAAACTCAAGAACTCCATATCAGCGAATTCCGACAGGGCAAATTCCACCGGATACATCAACAACTCTTGTTCCTGAGCCGCCATCCCCCGCTCCTGAAGTTGAATCCGTGACGGCAGGTATAGTTAATTCAAATATTCCAAACACTGCAAACAAAGAAGTACCCGTCCCTTCTGATTTCGAACAAACGCCACGAGCCGCGTACACCCAGCATGATGAAAGTCAGCCGTCGGTACCGATGGATACTGTTGTCGTTCCGGATAAATCGAAAGCACAAAATCCTTTTGGAAATGACAATACGAACCCGTTTACAAAACCATTTATGCTTGTCGGACTGGCGTTGTTAGCATTAGCAGGTTTAGGATTTCTGGGAGTTCAAATAAGCGGCATTTTGGGCGGCGCTGAACGAACCGTTCCTCCGAAAGCTGCGGATCTTTCTACGTCACAGGGAAATCCATCTTCATCAGCAACAAATACTAATAGTATCAACGGTGCATTTGGTCCAACGGGTCCAACCGGATTACAGGGTGCGTTTGGAAACAGCGGTCCCACCGGCCCTTCCGGTGTCCCCGGCCCGACCGGACTGCAAGGTCCGGGAGGCGTCGGTGGACTAATGGGTATAACAGGTCCTTCAGGTGCAACCGGACCAACCGGCGGCGCGGGAACTACTGGAGGAACCGGTGATCTGGGAGCCACCGGCCCTACCGGTCCGAGTGGAATATTAGGTATCACTGGTAGCGTCGGACCCAATGGTGACAGCGGGCCAACTGGTGATACAGGAGCAACTGGGGCAACTGGATTTTTGGGTCCAACAGGAATGACCGGTACTCTTGGTCCAACCGGACCAACAGGCGGCACTGGCATTGTCGGCGGAGGCGGATTTGGCCCCACAGGCGCAACTGGTATGACAGGCGCTACAGGAAGCACAGGTCAAAACGGAGCTTCAGGTCCAACTGGAGCAACTGGGGCAACAGGATTTCAAGGACCTACAGGATCAACAGGAACAACGGGAGCAACTGGTTTCACCGGTCCGACGGGAGCAACAGGTATAACCGGTCCGACGGGAGCAAGTGGATTAAATGGTCCAACCGGATATACCGGTGCAACGGGAGCAACCGGCGCACTTGGTCCAACCGGATATACCGGCGCAACTGGTGGAACAGGGGTCACCGGCCCGACTGGAGGAACAGGAATGACTGGTTCCACTGGTTTTACTGGCCCCACTGGTACGACAGGAGCAACGGGAATGACGGGAGCAAATGGACCAACGGGAATGACGGGAGCAACGGGAACAATCGGAGGAACCGGTATCACCGGCCCAACCGGATCAACGGGAGGAACTGGAATGACGGGAGCAACGGGTCTCACTGGAGTAACCGGTCCAACTGGCGCAACGGGAGCAACGGGAATGACGGGCGCAACGGGCGCAACGGGAGCAAACGGTCCGACGGGAACAACAGGAGCAACGGGAATGACGGGAGCAACAGGTTTTACTGGACCGACAGGGACGACAGGTAGCACCGGTTCAACGGGAAGCGCTGGACCAACAGGCGGAACAGGAGAAGTGGGTGCGAATGGTCAAGTGTTGTTTACACAAAGTAACGGAGAAAATGTCATCTACCCCTACCCAGTCGTCAATAAAAGTATCGCGCTGGGTAGTTCAAATTTTGCTTCCAATCCCGGTTATACATCTACGGCAAGCGCTCTTATTTTCTTAAATGCCGATACCGGCATGATATCAGGCGGAAGTTTGACGGTGGGACTTAACAGCAGCAGCGCGACTATTACGACATCAGGAACGAATCAAAATTTAACACTCGACCCCAATGGAACCGGTGCCATTTATTTTCATGGATCAGCGTATAACTTAGATAGCAATGGAAATCTCACCGCACAAAAATTTACCGACATCTCAAATACCAGCTATTATCTGGATCCGGCAAACAGCACCTCACTCACAACCGCCGGTCAAGTCGGAGTCGGTAATGCAAATCCCGTCGGCATGCTGGATGTTTCCGGTGCTATCACCGGCAAAGCGCTTGCCATTTTTAATGAAACCGGCGATCAGGCGCTATTTACCGCATCGGCCGCCGGCGTTCCCAAATTCATTATCGACCACGCAGGCAATGTCGGCATCGGAACGTCGACGCCCGTTTCGGCATTGCAGGTAGCCGGATCAAGCACTCCTACCACAATAACTGCATCGCTCTTGGGTAATCCCGGCACAGCTGCTTCATTTGCTAACCTGAATTTTAGTGCACAAAATACATCCTCTCCCTCTTGGACCACACCACTATCTACCGGTCATTCATATGTTGGCGCATTTGCCGTTGATACGACAAACGGCGTGATATACGCAGCTATCGGTTATACCGAAATAATTTATCGCTGCGTCATTTCGACAGGCTGTTCTACGTCGGGAAACTGGAGCATCGCGTACAATAATGAAGTCTTGGATAACGGCGTCAACGCCCTCGCTTTTGATCCATATCAGGGGGTTATGTACGCGGGAATTGATAACTATATTTACCGCTGTGCGGTGTCTACCGGCTGTTCAACGAATGCCAACTGGGTTCAGGAATATACAAGCGCACAAACGCAAATTGATTCCTTGGCTATCGATACATCCAATCACGTGCTCTACGCAGGTGACGGGAGCACGAACGCGCATATTATACGCTGTGACATTGCCGGCACGAGCTGCACATCTTCTGGAAATTACTCAGTTGTAGTATCCCCCTCCGGAGAAAATGATGTTCTGGCAATATTCTATGATTCCGTCAATAAAGTCGTATATGCCGGAACTGATTACGACGGGTATATATACCGATGTGACACAAACACTTCCGACTGTTCTTCCGCAGGAAACTGGACGAACTATTCGTTTTCTTCAACAGCATATGTTCACGCCTTTACCATGGATACAACCAATAAAGTTATCTACGCAGGCGTGGATGGAACGATCAGGCGCTGTGATACGACCGCATCGAGCTGCTCGTCAACTGGCGGCTGGACAACCGTTGCTTCACCGGACACGAGAGTACATTCTTTGGCGTTTGATCCGGTTCATGGGACAATATATGCAGGGACTGATAATAACGGGTATATTTACCAATGTTCCATTTCCTCCGGATGTACGATGTCGGGAGAATTTACACTATCGTACGATGACAGCGCGACCCACATAGATGCATTTGGTATAGATGCAACAAACGGTGTCGTGTATGCCGGTGATAATAGCAGCAATATTTTACGGTACAACAACACCTACACTCCCACGTACGTAAACTACGGCCAGATAAGTGCACAGGCAACAAATACGACCGGCGGATCGGAAGGTGGTAACCTCACTTTTTCAACCATGGATAACGGCACGTTAACCAAAACCCTAACGTTAACGTCAAACGGCGTAAACCTTCTTGGAAGCAAACTGTACGACAACAATGTGACAGGTGGTATTACACTCGGCGACAGCAGCAACACTGCGCTCGTTGGATTTGGCGCAAACTCTATTGTCGGTGCCTTAAATGAACTCAAAAACAATAACGCAGAAGTGTCCCACAATGACTACACCGATTGGGCAAACCAATATTCGGCAAAAGCGCAGGGCACCCTCACGAATCCTAACATGACCCCGCAGGGCTTGTTCTTTGATACCTTCGCCGATTCGACAAAAATGGACGCCGTCAATTCAACGAGCAGCGGCGCGATCCAGATTTCCGATCCTAATGCGCCGAACGTGAAACCCGCTTCCCCCTTCCGCGTCGGGCTCATGGGCGGGCAAACATATGCAACAGGAAACAATGATAATGCCGGTAATGCGTACCTTGGCAGCAATACCGTCAACAAAGTCTTTTACTATGATCGCACGAAAGATTCCACGCCGCTGGTGCAAACCCAACTCGGCATTGATCCTAATTGGTATAACGGCGTCACCTTGGCTGTGGCAACCACCAGTTCCCAACTCTCGCAAAATGACGTCATCCAGCCAAACAAGAATCTGACAACCAGTTATAACGGCTCACTCCTCCAAGTGACAGGACGTTATACAAGTAATGCGAAGACTATTTATATCACTATTGCCTCCCCTACTACTTTTAACTGGACGGATTACAACGGACAGTCAGGAAGCGGTGTGACGATGATACCTGGCACTGCACAGGCGCTCGGCACCACCGGTGTTTCCGTAACATTTAGCAATCCGCCAACTGGCGGATACAATGTCGGTGACATCTTCAGGATTGCTTCGTGGTTTGTGGAACCATCGAGTTCAACAAGAGGTTCAAAACAAGCATTTCCGGAAAGAAGCTATATTGTGGCTCAAGCGTCAGGAGTTGATATTATCGACGCCGATACGCAGAAGTTATGGATGAGGTTTAGTACTACGACTAGTTATCTCCTTAGAAATATCAATCCAGTATCAGTTACCCAATTAAATGGTAAGATGTACGTTGCGGGTAATGCCAGTGGCTCACAGCAAGGTCTGGCTGAAGCTGATTTTATAGCGGATACAGGATATCTATATTCAACTACTAATTATATTTTTAATGGCAATATTGCTCAAAGAAACATCGCCGCGACTTATGCAACCATCGTAAATCCTTCATCAACAATCGTTAATGCCAATGTTAACGACGTTTCTGCCGCCGTCATTCCCAACCAACCCACCAGCCAGGTAACGGTCAGCGGGTGGGGATATATTCAAGGGGCTGCTGCCACAGGTGTAGCTGATGCTGTATACCTTCCATATAAATTTAATAGTCCTCCCGTTGTCAATGTGACCGCTAATTCTTCTACAACTACCGTTCCCTCCAACCTTACTAGTTGCGGATCTCTTACATATAATTCAGCAATGGGTTACAACATTAACACATCATATTTCTACGTTGACGTAACTAGTATAAACGGCGGAAATTTAAGCGCTTCAAATTATTATTGTTACACATGGACCGCCACCGGCACCGTTTCGCCAAAACAATTTGTGGCTGTGGCAACAGGGACAACGGGAACGGATGGAGGAACAACAATAATTAATGAAACAGATGGAACTTCTGCCAATTTTCAGCTGGGGTCCCAATCTCCCGATGTTATTTGGGCAAATAAAGTAGCCTTGACCAACACCGGCAATCTTTATATTGCAAACAACGACGACACAGGTAATTACACCCTTCTTTTAGTTTATTACAATGCAGCTGCCGAGTCATCAGACGCTTCAATTAGTCAGCAATTGAATGGAACTTATGGTGTCGGCGGAGCAAACGGGGATTGGAATGGTGGCACTACTGGTCCGGTCATTTTGAGCACAAACGCAACTAATAAAATCAAATCACTTGTTGTCAATCAAGGCACATCAACGATTGACGGTACATCAAATACAATTTACGTGGGAACCGATCTTGGGCTTTCTGTTATTCAGGAAAAACAATCTCATGTGGGTGATTATCTACTTAAAGGCGGTAATGAGCTTTCCGGTTCCGTCAAATACTACACCAACAATTATGCTTCGGAGGAAATGGTGGGAGATATCCGCGGCATGTGGCCACTATCAAGCAATGGTTCCCTATCACTAAGCGATGCATCTATTAAAGGAAATACGTTGACAAATAATTCCAGTGTTACTGCAACAACCGGTGTGCGTGGCATGGCTGCAAACTTCAATGGAAGTAATAATTTATCCGTTTCGAATTCTTCTCTCGACCTTGCCGACACATCTCCATTAAGCTACGGAGCCTGGGTAAAACTAGGAGCTTCAACAACGCAGAGTATCATGGATAAAGGACAAACAAATGGGTTCAGATATGGCTTACCCCTGCTAAGCGCAATTCCGAATTGTTTTCTCGCAAACAATGGCATCGGCTCTGTTTCGGTTGCTGCTTCCACAGCATTAAATACAGGGGTATGGCACCATCTAGTCTGCACATTCAACGGAACAGCAAACACAAACGGAATAAGTCTCTATATTGATGGCATTCTTGCAGCGCAAGGAACATATAATCAGTCAGGAGCGGCAGCAACATCCGGAACTTTGAGAATTGGTGCTAATTATTTAGGAGCAAATAATTTTACAGGAGCAATTGATGAACCGTTTATAACCGCCACCGCTCTTTCCTCTTCTCAAATCAAACATATGTATGATGTTGGTTCCCGCGCGTTGCAATCGCATGCAACAACCTTGGGCGGAGGCGGAGCGGATACAAATCAACAACTTGGAGGTTCCACGGCAGTTGTTGGAGACGCAAGACCCGATTATAACAATCAATTTATGTACGTTGGCACAAACGACACAACCAATGGAAGAGTGAGTAAGATTGATTTAAATTCCGACACGAATATCAAAACATACGACAAGACAACCAACGCCCCAACGGGAGGAACGCATTTGGCCAACGATGATACGGATTCTTTGGCTGTAGGTTATAATCTGGAGGCCGTGGGGTCGGCAACAAGCGGTGTTGCGGCTATGTCTCCCGACACAAACTCCAATAACCTCACCGGTTCGCTCTTCTCTGCCACGCAAACGCTCAATTCCGCGACCGCGTTTGCTTACCTTTGGACATCGTTTGTCACCGATTCCTCAGATACCAGTAACGGCATCAACGTGTACGCGTGTAACAACTATGCAACCCAAGCGCTCTGTACCAGTAACAACGCCTGGGTATTGGGGGAATGGATTATGACCGATTCGGGCCAGACGCCGCCGGAGCGGGAATACACTTTCTCCTTCCCCAATACCGGATCGTATCTCACGTTCAAATTCGATTTTGCGCGCGGGAGCACGAAAACAAATACCTACATCACCCGTTACGGCACCACATGGGCAAGCAGTACCGGCGGGGCAGATATCGCCGAACGGTACGATTCAACGGAACCGGTGTATCCGGGCGACGTGCTGTCTATTGCCTCGCCGGTGGACGCCAGCGGATCGGCAACTGTATCGCTTGCGCGCACGCCCTACGATCCAAAACTCATCGGCATCGTCAGCACCAATCCGGGCATCGTCATGGATAATAATCTGGTTGATTTAAATTTTAATGCAGCAAGCCGCAACAGTCCGAATCGCCCCGCCGTTGCTTTGGCGGGACGCGTACCGGTCAATGTCACAACGGAAAATGGAGTAATTTTACCCGGTGATTCCATTACGTCATCTGACGTTCCCGGGGTCGGCATGAAAGCAACCCACGAAGGACAGCTGATCGGAAAAGCCCTGCAAGCGTTCAGTTGTCCGACGCCAACGCCCGACATAATTTCACCTATTGCATCCGACTCAGCAACGCCCACACCGAACAGTCAACAATCTTCCCCCTGCACCGGCAGCATACTCGTTCTCGTAAATCCCTCATGGTATAACCCGCAGGGAATTTTAACGGACCTTAACAGTTTCAGTATCATTCAGTCGGTGGCCTCCAGCGCAAGCACGCTTACGAATACGCTAAACAGTGCCGTCTACCAGATAGTCCAGATGGCAAGTGACGGAACCCAATCGGTTGTTAACCAGGTTGGAGCGTTCTCTGATCTTGCGGCAGGACTATTGAAGGCAGGAGCCATACAAACACAACAATTGATTGCCGATACCCTGACAATTAACACGTCTCTGGTCTCACCTGTTGCTGATATCGGAGAACTTTATACCGACATCATCTCTCCCCTCTCGGCAACCGGCGGCATCGCTGTAAAGCTTGCGCCAACGCAAACATTTGGTATATATAATAAAGAAGGCACACCATCTGCCACATTTGATACACTGGGTAATGCGACATTCTCCGGCCAAATCACGGCACAATCCATACAGATACAGAATGCATCAGTTGCTGGTACATTGATATCTTCTGTTATACAAACGAATAGTCTTACCAGCTCAGATGCATCAATCTCCGGCACACTCTATGCAGACCGTATCGTCACGCCATTTGGAGAGTTGAGCGTAACAAACGGATTATCCTCTACTCCTTCGGCGATACCATCGCCCTCTGTCGCAACAACAATTTTTGATACCGGTAATACGGCATCGACAAGTGCTCTTTCGGCATTGGGCGGCACACTGTCGGGAGATAATCAGGAAATTGCGACGCTCAATAAAGATATTATCTTGACCCAGTCTTTAACCGCGCTTGGCGACACGTTCTTGGGCCAGACAACGATCGGCGGCTCACTTGTTGTCGGCGGCTTAATCCATGTTGACAATCAGGGAATCGAAACCTACGGAGACACATTGTATATTCAAAGGAGTAAACTCGCCTCGCTGGATATTATGGATGGCACTCTCCTTATCAATCCGCTAGGCGGAATAACCATAAACGGCAATCTGGCACTGAACGGAAATTTGTCGGTGACGGGTGGCATTGCAACCGATGTGCTTTCGCCGCTTGGCAGTGATTTGACAATAAATCTATCAAACAATACACAAACTGCATCAATTTCTGCCTCTCCATCCGGAAATTTGACATCATCGTTCGGACAACTGCTTCTTCAGGGGCATGGCGGCTACACCGTCACATCATTCGACGCCAATGGAAACGCAACGGTGAGCGGAACGCTGGACGTATCAAATCTTCTTGCGAAAAAACTTCATCTTCCGGTTACACCGACAGAATCTTCAGCTTCCGGCGTTATCGCACCATCCATCGGCTCAAGTATTCTTCCCGCCGGACAATCCAGCGTTACGGTATTAAATGACAGCATCACGGACGAATCGCTTATTTTCATCACACCCACATCCCCCACTCCAAACGCGCTCTACGTCGTTGATAAACAGCAGGGAGAATTCATTGTCGGCATCACCGCGCCACAACAGGATGATGTCCACTTCAACTGGTGGATCATTAACTAATATCTGTTTGTGCTATATTTCTATCAATGATTGCCGCACTGGTTAAACAGAAAGAAAAAATATTCATCGCACTCCTCTATGTCGCGGTATTCGTATCATTTATCTATCCCTATAGCGACTACGACTGGGGTTGGCACTTTCAATACGGACGGTATTTACTCACCCACGGTCATTTACTATGGACGGATGCCTATTCATGGACCATGCCGGGATTCCCTTGGGTCAACCATGAGTGGCTCTATGATCCGATACTCTACATCGTATTTACGGCCACCGGCTACATCGGATCATCTCTTGTCGGCGCCCTTGTCTGTTTTATCTGTTTTCTCATTCTTATAAAACCATACAAACTCAAGTATTGGTACCTCATTATCGCGGGATTTTTTTTCTCCCAACTGGTCGAAGAAGGCGTCTGGCAGGCGCTCCGGTCGCAGGTTGTCGCCTACCTGCCGCTCACCCTCCTTATGACGCTGTTAGTAAAAGCAAAACAAAACAGTAAACTCCTTTATTGGCTCCCGCCATTATTTCTTGTCTGGGCAAATCTTCACGGAACATTTGCATTCGGGCTCGTCATTGTTGCCGTATTTTTTGCCTATTATTTCTTCCTCTACCCAAAGTTACGCAAACAATACATCTGGATTGGTCTCACCACACTTGTCGTGACACTGATAACGCCGTTTGGTCTGAGTGTCTATCACGAAATACTAAAACACACCAACAGCCCGTATCTGCAGAATATTACGGAATGGCTGCCGATTTATACCAATTGCCAGTATTGCAATGTACCCACGGTCACCGTCTACATAATTCTATTAGTCATTGCAAGCTTCACGATCAATCTTACAGAATCCTTCCCGTTTATCATTATTGCGCTCATTCTCGTATATCCGGCTATAAATGAACGGCGTAACCTACCGGTTTTCGGGATCGCTACAATTCCCCTCCTTTTTATGTACCTTACAAAACTCCGGATAGACCTCTCGCGTTTTAAACTAACGCCATTGATAAGCGCGCTCGTTCTTCTTATCACCATAGAATACAATCTCGTGAATCGCTTACCGAGCTTTCACTTTTATACCTATAACGAAAACGATTACTGCCTGTTCGGACCAAGTTGCTCACCGGGATTAGCGCAATATCTCATTGCTCACCCGCCCGCCGGACATGGATTTAACATGTATGACTGGGGCGGGTATTTTATCGGAAAACGGGTCCCCGCCCAGCTGTTTATCGATGGACGCATGCATTTATGGGAAGCATCCGACGGTTACATGCCTTTTGCCGATCTTGTGGCATTCTATTATCACGGTGATATGGCAAAATTTAATAGCTACGATTTCCGTTGGGTCGCCATACCACCCAAATCAGATCTTGCAACGGCAATCGAATCAGGTAAAACAGTCGGCCTATGGAGCATTCAATATCAGGATAATCAAGCAATATATTTTGTACGAATTCAATGAACAAACAAACCGTTTTCAGTATCATTATTGCCGTAATCGTTCTGATACTAACCAATGTATCGGTTCTTCTCCCCGTGATTATGCCGCTCGACCATCTGGTGTTTTTAGGCCGAAGAACCATCAATTCGCAAGACGTCTATACGTATGTATCATTTATCGAACAGTCACGACAAGGGGCGTTTTTGTTTAAAAACCTTTACACGAGCGAGCCGCAGACTCCTTCACTGTTGCGTCCATCGTATCTCGTTATCGGAAAAATTGCCGCCGTCACGGGTATGTCATCAATTGTCGCGTATCATGCGGCGCGAATCGTACTTTCGGGAATATTTTTCGGAGTTCTCTTTCTCTTTCTTACCCACTTTTTTACGGATAAACAGAAGCGACTTGCAGCCTTCGCCCTCATTACCACAGCCTCTGGAATCGGATTTCTCATCTCCCAATGGGTGCCAAATTCGATTGATCTGTGGGTTCCCGAGGCCATACCTTTTTTGACTCTGTTTGAAGCTCCGCATTTCATTTTATCCCTCATATTACTACTTACCGGCTTTCACTTTTTCCTCAACTATCTGAAAGATAATAAGGCAAACTCGTTGATCTGGGTATCAGTGGCGTTTTTGTTTCTTTCATTTGAGCATCCGTTTGATCTCGGCGTTATAGTACCGACTCTTTTTATTACAGCGTTATGGAATAAACTTCCTATAAAGAAGGCACTGACCGTAAGTATTTTGGGTGGCATCGGGCTTCTGTATCAGGTCTTTGCCGTAATTACAAACCCAATTCTTGGGTCGTGGCAAATTCAAAATGTGCTCCCGTCGCCGCAACCTATCTCATATATCACCGGTTTTGGACTTCTCTTGCCGTTTGCGCTTGTGGGTTTGGAAGTATTCCTGAACGAACAAAAAAGGGAACAAACATTAGTCGTCTCGTGGATATGCGTCACGGCCCTTCTTCTGTATGCACCGGTTGGTATACAACGAAGATTTATTGAAGCCGCACAAATACCGTTATCTATAGCTGCATTGTATGGAATGTATACAATTTTTGGTCGATATAAACCAAAAACAAAAACCATCGCCATTTATACAACAATAGCCATTCTTTCGCTCTCATCGTTGTTTATGGTCAATGAAGATATGAAACAAATACAAACCGACTCAACAGACAGTTATTATTACCACCTTTCACGCGAGGAATTCGATGCGATCATCTGGCTGGGCCGCCAAACTGATTCCCGCGACGTAATACTCAGTAACTGGTTTTTCGGAAACCTTATACCGGGGCTAACCGGCCGGACTGTGTATATCGGCCACAAAATTCAGACTATTGATTTTGACAAAAAAATAGAAAACATCAACAGATTTTTGCGAGAAACCGACAACACCAAAGCTGTGTCGTTTCTCAAACAGAATGGGATTACCTATCTCTATTTCGGCGCCGGAGACACGATGCTGACGTATGGGTTTAAGCCGGAAACAAAGCCTTTTTTAACCAAAGTTTACGCGCAAGGGGCGGCAAGCATTTATAAAGTTAACTAATTAATCCCCTTTTGAAAGACTCTCGAGGAATTCATCGTTGCTTTTTGTTTTGCCTAAGCGCTCAACCAACATCATGGTCCGCTCTTCGTCACCAAGAAGCGACAGCATATGGCGAAGGGTCGTGACTTTTTTCATCTTTTCCTCGCCAACCAGTAGCTCGTCGTGGCGTGTTCCGGATTTGCCGACATCGATGGCCGGGAAAATACGCCGCTCCTGAAGCGCACGGGAAAGCGTAAGCTCCATGTTGCCGGTTCCTTTGAATTCTTCGTAAATAAGGTCATCCATCCGGCTTCCTGTTTCAATAAGTGCGGTGCCAATGACCGTAAGCGATCCATCGGTTTCCGGTTCTTTTGATTGATCTTCGGGCGCTGCCCCTGCTTCCGGCGCCTTTTTTTCAACACATCGCGCGGCTCCTAAAAACTTTTTGGCCGGATAGAGCGCTGCCGGATCAAATCCACCGGAAAGCGTACGGCCTGACGGGTTAACAACCAGATTATATGCACGGGCCAAACGGGTAATCGAATCCAAAAGTACGACAACGTCCTTGCCCATTTCAACAAGCCGCTTTGCGCGGTCAAGCGCAACTTCGGCAACGCGGGTTTGCTCTGGCGGCGATTCATCAAAATTGCTTGCCAGTACTTCGCCTTTGATACTGCGCGTCAAGTCCGTAACCTCTTCCGGCCGCTCACCGATAAGCGCGGCCATAAGATGAACTTCTGGGTAATTCGCTGAGATTCCTGCTGCGATTTCTTTGAGAATCGTGGTTTTCCCTGCCTTCGGAGGAGAGACGATCATGCCCCGCTGACCAAACCCGATGGGCGCGACAAGATCGATCATCCGTGTAGAAAGCGGCGTCTGACCGGTTTCCAGTCGCAAAAATTTGTTGGGATATATGGGCGTTAAATCTTCAAATCGCGGTCGCTCCGTCATGCCTTCTGCCGGCTGATTGTTTATTTTTTCAACTTTAAGAAGCCCCCAATACCGTTCATTTTCTTTGGGTTGCCTTGCCTGTCCTTCAACCATATCGCCGTTTCGAAGCATGAAGCGCCGGATCTGCGACTGGGAAATGTAGACGTCTCGATCACTCGGCGTAAATTTCGGGCGCAAAAATCCGTGACCTTCCGGCATGATGTCCAGAATGCCATGAACCGTTTCAGTGGGAACATTGATATCCTGCGTGTGAGCGACTGGTTCCCCGCTGGGATTTCCCCAATCCCTTCTGTATCCGCCGTTGTCAAAATTGCTTCGGCCGAACCGTCCGCCGCGTGTAAACGGCCGCGGTCTGTATCCGCCGCCTTGATAGCCCCGATTGTAGCCTCGATCAAACCCCGTTTCGCCGAATCGAGGAGAGCTCATCCGAGGACGATCCATTCTTCCTACGGGAGATCGTGAATATCGGTTTGGTTCTGCCGTTGAGGTTACCGGTGTATCCGAGGGAGTCTGTACGGCTGGAGGAGTTACTGTTTCTTCTGATTTTTCTGTCTTTTCAGGTACTTCAGTTTGTGCGCCGGTATCCGCGATTGAAGAATCCACCGGTGCGCCAACAAGGTCTTCAACACTTAACGGCTTCGCTGTTACCTGAGTTTGTTCAACCGGTGCCAGAGGCTCGGCTGGTTTCGCTTTGGTAGTCGATGGTTTTACTGCTGATTTATGGGAGGCTCGAAAAGCCATAGGTTCGCTCAAAAAATGAGATCACATTTCGTATGGATATATAGTATGTTTGTACGGTAGTCTATCGTGTTTCCACAAAAAAACCTTGCTGGTCAACGAAAATCAATACTCTTGGGAATTCATTGGTATAATGCTCCAGAACGAGGAAACTCTACGTACTAGGCCGTATTTAATCATGTTCTCCCCTCCTTGTCAATACCATACCCATATTGCAACCTTCCGGTGTTTCGTGAACAATAGAAATCATGATTAAGTTTTTCTATTTTCTTCCGGCTGCATTTCTCACCATCGGATTGACAGGGTTAGGAATCCTCCCCATTCATGTCCCTCAAAAAATCAATCAAAAAGCAATCATAACATTCACCGCCCTCTCACCAATTCTTGCCACCCCCACGGCGACTCCAACCTCAACGCCAACGCCAACGCCAAAACCCACTCCCACTCCCACTCCCCGTCCTTTGACGTTTGAAGAGATGAACCAGATGTATGGTCCGTGCGCCTCTGTGCCGGTATTGTTCTGGCATCATATTCAGGATCTGGCAACCGCCAAAACGTTAGGCCACGCCCAGCTCACCGTAGACGTCAATATCTTCAGAAGTCAGATGCAATACCTTAAAGATCATGGATATACGACCATTAGCCCCCAACAGCTTATCGCGTTTTTTGACAGCGGCGCGCTACTTCCTCCAAAACCGGTGCTTTTGACTATAGACGATGGATACGATGATTTTGGTACTGACGCGGCCCCTATTATCCGCGAATTTGGGTTTCAGGCAACTTCTTTTATTGCAACCGGACTTTTGAACAATCCCGGTTTTATGTCGTGGAATACATTAAGCCAACTCGGATCAGGCAATTTTTACTTTGGAAACCACACATGGAGCCATAGAAGCGTGAGCGCAGGCGACGCTATTGATGATCGCGAGATTACAACCGCCGACACACAGCTGGCGCAGCACGGACTGAATGCGTTTAAAGTATTTTCGTATCCCTATGGGTTCCCCAACAATTACGCCGTTTCGGTACTCGAGCGTCTCGGGTATAAGCTTGCCTTTACTACGTACCCCGGATCAACACTGTGCAGGGGACAGCGTTTTTTTCTCCCGAGGATTCGAATAGGAAATGCCGGTTTGTCGGCGTATGGGTTTTAACTTGGTCCTGCCGCGCGCGAGCGATGTGGATTTTTTCTAAGGGTTGTCTCGCATATTCGCAACCATCACAAACCGGAGCCAAAAGACGAAAATATACTCCCCCAGTGGTTACATTTGACAAAAAACAAAGAAAAGAGATCATCTCCGGTGATGGTGAGAAGATGCGAAGCACCCCGAAGGAATCACCCGCGACAGATGTTGCAACCTCAAAATTTACGGGGACGTGACCTCGTAAATACTCGTTACTCCGTCATAAAATACTTGACGCCCGAGAAGGATAAATTTCTCAGCGCGCAGATTCGGATACTTTTGCCATTCAAGCGTTCCCACAATTATGTAGCGTACATGATATTTTTGAAGAATTGCACGCGTTTCTTCAAGGTCATCGGATGTATAAATTTTAGAAACATCGTCCCGTCGCGGCGCTACGACATCATACGAACCGCGCCAAAGCCACTCGTGGACCGGCCAGCCGACGACCGCGGGAAGTCCCGTAAATGCACTATAGCGCGCATAATCGGTGTAACTGTCGCCATCCGCTTCGACGATAACCGGCAAATTTTTGGGGTCACCGGCAGTAATTCGGGCATTAAGAAATTGAATACCCGCAAAATCGCTGGGATACTGCTCGTTCAGCCACGTTAAACCATACAATCCCTCATAGGTTCGTAAGCTGTCAAAATACGATCGCACGCTGAAAATGGGATAGATAACAACGAGAAATAAAAGCGGCAAGAGGACAATGAAAAACAGCACATCAGCACCTTTCCCTTTTCCCCTCAGCGTCCGAAGCCGTGTAAGGAGCCACGTAATCGCGTAGCCGGAAATAAGACCAAACATGATAAATGCCTGATACCCGAGCTTAAACATGGTATTGGAGCGGAAATGCTGCGGATAGATGTCCTTAAAATAGAAAAATTCTGGGAAAATAATAAGAAGACAGCAAAAAATAAACATGACAACGAGAAGCCATTGTATACGGGTATCTTTTGTATTCTTTTCCAGCTTATTGGATTGTTTCAAAAATCTCCAGCAAAACCATAATCCGCAGTAGATAAAAAACCCCCACAAAAGCGCCATCATCCAGAGCGGCGAATGCTGACACTTCTCTACTCCTTCAAAAAGAAATGGCCCGAACCGGTGATTTGCTAAAAACGCCGGCGGACAGTTTATGGCAAGTCCGTTCACGAACGAACTGAAATGCAATAAAAACGGAATGCTGGCTATACCTGCCACCGCGCTCACAATTCCTATGGGAAAAACAAACTGCGGCCAGTCGTCCCAAAAAGACTGATTGAGTTCGGAGGCGCGCTGGGAGTGAAAAAAGAGAATAAGTATACAAAAAAGACCTGCGTATATCGGCCCGTCAAGCGCATTGGTCATAAGAAGAACCGATGCCAACAGTCCATAAAATACATACGGACCGACGGCAAAGAATTTCTGTACCTGTGTCGCTCCCGTTTGTCCGCGTGAAAAAACAAACAATCCTCCCGTTTCTTTCGTTCGTTTGACCAGTCCAAAAATACTTATGAGCATTGCGATTGCCAGAAGCACAAACGGCAAACTCAACACGTGCCCATGGACATCGGAGACGACAAACGAGTAACTTGGAAATTCATGGATCGTAAACGGGATAAAACGTGTGGCATTTGCATACCAATAGCGCTCCAGCCCCTCGCTTAAGCGCCCGAGTTCATTGAAATTCCAAAGTAAGGTCCAAAACGGCGGCGGATTGTCCCCGATATATCCTTTGGTAAATGCATAAATCGTCTGCAGATTCCCGCCAAGCGTCACGATATAGGACGTAACAATCGCGCCCACGAGCCGCACGCGAAACGTCACGCGTTCAATGTGTCCGAAAAGTTGGTACGCAATGCTGAAGCTCATGGTTAAAGTAAAGGCAAATAATGTCGCGAGCATAATGTTGAAGGTATAGGCTAAATCGATACCTGAGAGTTTGGTGAGCATCGCCATGACCGTGTGGCCGAAGTAATAATAATTGACGGGAAATCCCGCATACCACATATCATTCGGCGGAAAAAATGTGCTGTTTAATATCGATTTCGTGAATCCGTAATCCATGAATTTCTCAAGATTATGGATACTCGGTTCATGCCCTTTGATCCATGCCCAAAAAAGAAGCGCACCGAAGAAGAATAGCTCTTCAAGACCTGCTATAAGTATTTTTTTCATGTAGTCATTGACAGCCCCCTTTTCGTGCCGGATAACTCCATCGGGAACCACAACGTTAATCGCCATGCCGAAGACAAATACCGCGACAATTGAACCGAATATCGTTGCTGTCGTGAAAGGAAAAAGATGAAACATTCCTGATAGATAGACGAGGTATGTCACAAGAAGCATGCCGACGGCTTTGGCAAAAAGATATCCGTTGTCAAACCATGAAGAAAATAACCGCTTTGTGAGTGGATATGCGATGGTACCGATCAAAAACAATGTTCCCCACCAGCGAACAACCAGCCAAAAATCAGAACCCATACTGGAATCATATAACGAATTGACAAAATAGCGAAGTCCTATTTTGCTTTCTTTGCTTGTTTCCAAAGAAGATAAAACAGCCGCCGCTGGGTATTAACAATTTCTGCATTATGGATTTCCACACCGAATAATTCGCCTTTGTATATATGGTAAAACGCAAACACATCGTTATAAATGTACGTATCGTGCTGGATGGGCAATATATTTTTCTGAATTACCCGATGTTCATAACAGATGCGCAGATATTCTTTGATATCGGTAAAATTTAGGGGGTCTTGATTTAATAATTCTTTTGCATGAAGATTGCGCTCAACGTACTGCGCGCGGATTTTTTCGGCAAAACGCTTACCAATCCCAGCATTCCAATCCGTATACCCAAATCCCACAACTTCATTTTCTGCTTCAAGCGTATGCCACAATAACTGTCGAAGACCACTAACTCCTTTGTAATAATACACGTGGGTCGGACCGTTATCCGCTTCTGGTGGCAAAGCATCAAGTTCCCGCAACAACGGCGCCATCTCCTGCTTCAGCTTTTGAACCTCTGCCTCTTTCTGTGATACGAATAATGTGAGGCTTTCGGCTGAATTGGCAACATACCGCGTTGTTTTATATTCCACCGTCCGCTTGACGAATCCCGACTGCTCCAGACGTTCGACTATCCGATAGACGGTTGATCGGTTAATGCCGGTTTCCCGCGATAGCGACAATGGTGACACAGGAGCCCTGTTATATAAGGCTACATACACGTCCGCTTCATCCTGCGTAAAACCAAGAGCATTAAGCTTTTTAATTATTTCCACCTTGTTCACCATATTGAACATCAAGTATACACTATCAGGATGAGATTGTAAAATCGCCTAATATGAAAGAAACAGAATGGAGACAAAACGAAAGAACGGCTGAAGCCGCACTGTATAACTTTGAACGGCGAATCAAGCCAGAAGACACAGTTCTTAATCCCAATGACGAACGAGTGTTGGCGTGGGCAACCGATATTGCTCAGGGAGGTATGGCCGATGAAGTTTTGGAATCTATCAAATTTGCCCTCCGTCACCCGCCCGAATATACTGTAGCGCAACTGCCCGATGCCGTCAGACGATCTACTCATCTTACACTTATGGCTTCTGTGTTAGGTAATCACAGATAAAACCACATATACGAAAGATCACATCTTCTACTTTGGAAAATCGCATATGCTACAATCTTCTCATGAAGATCGCTGTCATCGGTGGCGGCATCACCGGTTTAACCGCTTCTTATACACTTACCAAACGCGGCCACGAGGTTACGCTCTTTGAACGGGACAAAGATCTCGGCGGACTTGCCTACGGGTATCGGGAAAAAAATTGGGATTGGTCACTGGAATACGCCTATCATCATCTCTTCACCAACGACACGGCGATACTGGATTTGATGAAAGAATTAGGGATAAGCGACAACCTCATCATGAAACGCCCGATTACGGCAAACTATCTGCCTAATATGTATGCGAGGGGTGACAAAATTTTCGAAGATCGCTTCCCGAGCTTAAAACCATCGCTGTCTATGGAGCAAAAGACTATTGCGAGCAGCGGATCAAGAAAATTTTCGTCAACCCAAGCGTATTCCAACATCTTTCAACTTGACTCCCCAATCCACCTTCTCCAATTCCCCTATTTATCCATGATCGACAGGCTGCGAACAGGCGCGATGGCTGCATTTTGCAAAGTGTACCCCTTTTGGCAAACACTCGAAGGAATAACAGCTAAAGAGTTTTTTACCAAGGTTGGCGGATCCGCCAGTTGGCAGGTTATCTGGGAACCCCTTATGACCGGTAAATTCGGAACGTATGATGAAACAATTGCCGCGTCATGGTTGTGGGCGAGAGTCAATAAACGCACGCCGAATCTTTACTATATTGAGGGCGGATTCCAATCGCTTATTGAGCGGCTGGAAGAAACCATTACAAAATCCGGCGGCACGATACAAAAAAGTACATCAGTCGAATCAGTAAGGCCTCAGGGAAATTCATTCGCACTTTCCGTTAATGGTAAAAAAGAAATCTTTGACCGCGTACTTCTTACAGTGCCAACGCCGATTGCGCTCAAACTCCTCCCTGCGCTTCCCGAAAGCTATACCAAACCGGTTCTTTCGATCCCGCATTTGCACGCCCAAACGCTCATACTGGAAACCGACAAACCGATCATAAACAATGTCTACTGGCTTTCCATCACCGACCGGTCATTTCCGTTTCTGGCGGCTGTGGCCCACACCAATTTTATGGATAAAAAGCATTACGGCAATCATCATGTGACGTATTTCGGCAACTACCTGCCGCAGGGTCACAGGTATTTATCAATGGACAAAGAGCAACTATTACAAGAGTTTCTGCCGTTTATCAAACGGCTTTCGCCTGATCATCAATTTCATATCATCAATGCGAGAATGTTTGTGGGTCCGTTCGCGCAGCCCGTCCACCAGCTTCACTACAGCGCTATCGCACCGAAACTAACAACACCCATTGATGGAATCTATTTAGCCAACATGGACAGCATTTATCCTTGGGACCGCGGCACAAACTATGCAGTAGAACTCGGCCAAAAAGCGGCACACAGTATCAATGAAAGCGTGAAGAAAACTTTTTGAAAAGGCACTGAATTCCAACGTCAATTCAGGTATTATACAATCAACACTCAACCGGCGATGGAATTCATTGAGCGAGCATGAAAACAACCATTTATTCCCAACTAAAACAAGCGGGCGTCCTTTTCAAAAAGCATTTCGAACGATTTGATATAGTCTTCTTTGCTGTTCTTTTTGTCTTTTCATTTTGGCTCATGTTCCATACGTTTTCCTACGATAGTGAAACGCATTCGTTTCAGGTGGCGTTCAAATTGTGGAGCGACTTTAGCGCACACATACCGCTTATCCGTTCATTTTCCATGGGTGATAATCTCACGCGGTTTATTCATGGCAAAGTAGAATATCCCATTTTCCCCGGCGAACCGATCCGGTACCATTATTTGTTTTTTATGTTTGTTGGAATTCTGGAAAAACTCGGTATTCGCATCGATTGGGCACTAAATGTACCCAGTACTCTTGGATTCTTCCTTACCCTCGCATTTTTATATCTCATTGCAAAAAAACTTTTTCAATCAACCGCAGTCGGAGTCTTAACGGTCATTTTTTTCCTTTTTAACGGATCGCTCGGATTCCTTCGATTTTTTACGCTCCATCCGTTATCAATCAATACGTTCACCGACATCGTGAGGGCCAAAGATTTTCCGGCATTCGCCCCGTGGGGACCGGGCGAAATTACGGCATTCTGGAACCTCAATATCTATACCAATCAACGGCATCTCGCTGTCGCATTTGCACTGGTTCTTTTTTATCTTTACACCGTCATCACGCGCAAAAAGACTTCGCTTCAGAATCAGATCACAGCCGCCATCCCGTGGGGCATACTATTCGGCATATTCCCCTATTTCCACCCGCCGTCACTTATTATTCTTGCGATATTCTTAATCTGTTATTTCCTGTTATTCCCTGAAAAGCGGATGTTTCTTTTTGCAACCGGCGTTATAAGCGCCATATTCATCATTCCGCAACTTTTTCTTTTGCAAAATGAGGTAAAAGCCGTTGAATGGTATCCGGGCTACATCATCCATAACGAACTATTAGCCCAGCAAAAAATTCCTCTCATGCTCTGGCATATGATCACATTCTGGTGGCAAAATTTGGGGCTTCATAGCATTCTTATACCATTAGGATTTTTTCTCATTCCCAAAAATGCACGCCGCGCTATTCTGCCTATCATTCCGCTTTTCATTATCCCCAATCTCTTTAAATTTTCCGTTGAAGCTTCAGCGAACCATAAATTGTTTAATTTCGTTATGGCCATGGGCGACATGATCTCTGCGTATATTCTCGTAACCGCATGGAAACTGGTTAGGACCCATACCCACAACATCCTCCTTCGTATATATATTTATGCCGTCGTAATAATCTGTATCGTATTTCTGACGCTTACTGGGATTATTGATTTCTTTGTGGTGTTTAACGATACCAAAGGATCAATCGCCGACATTCCGGCCAATGAGGTGGCAACGTGGATTTATCAAAATACTCCCAGTGGCGCGGTTTTTTTAAACAGCAGTTATCTCTACCATCCGGCTTCAATCGCGGGCAGACCGATATTCTTGGGCTGGCCGTATTTTGCATGGAGCGCAGGATATAAAGAAAACAGAATGCCCATTATGAACATCATGTATGAAAGCAGAGATAAAAATACATTTTGCCCCATCTTTGCCAAATACCACATATCCTATGTAACGGTGGAAAATGTTACGAATGATCCCAACCTTCCGAACATCAATTTATCGTATTTTTTGAAAACGTACCGGCCGGTATTTCTCTCGCGAAGCAGACAGTACGCCATCTTTACAACGCAAACGCTGTGCCGCTGACGCCATGGAAATAACACATAATGCCAAACGACTGCTCCTCGTTGTTGTTCTTGTTGCGGCAACAGTTTTTTTCCGTCTCTATCGGATAGCCGACGTGCCCTTGGGAATTAATAACGATGCTGCGTGGGAAGGATCTGCAGCCCGCTCAATTCTTCAGGGCAATTGGAAAGACTTTGTGCCCTATGCCGCCCAATGGCATGGCGAGCCCATTATCCGGCTGACCGTTGTTGCTCTCACGCCACTTATCGGAAACACCACAACAACAATCAAAACCGCAAGTGCCCTGTGGGGAATTCTCCTTATTCCGCTTTTATATATCTTCCTTCGAAAACTGTATCCGAGAACCATTTCGTTTCTGGCCGCATGGCTGGTCGCGACCTCAGGATGGCACATTGTGATGAGCAGATCCGGCTGGAGAGCCATAACGGTACCTACCGTAACAACCCTTATTTTTTTATGCATCTATCTTGCTATAACAACCAAGAGACGATGGTGGTTTGTCGCATCTGGTGCCGCAACCGCTCTTATTCTCTATACCTATGATGCGGGAAGAATTATCCCAGTGGTGGTATGTGCAGGGCTCGGCGCAGCACTTCTCTTTCGGCGATCATTCCGAAAAAAATATAGAAGCTCTATGCTCATCTTTGTTGCATGCTTTCTCTTTTGTAGCGCACCCATGATCATCTATGGCATGACCAACTGGAATATCCTTATTGGACGTACTACATACCTTCTGGTGACTCAACAAATGGCTCATACCCATTCACTCACCCCGCTTATTCAAAATATCATTGCAACCGCAGGATTATTCGTCTGGCGCGGAAACGGCAATGATTTTTTTATCAATAATCCGCTTCTGGATCCGCCGGCGCTTTTTTTGTTTCCTTTCTCATTTGTCATTGTCATCGTTGAGGCAATCCGGCACAAAGACCGGCGACTTTGGTTTATGCTTGGATGGTTCTTCGTAAGTTTGCTTCCTGCAATCCTTTCTACACCCAACGGGAATCGCGCAATCGGAGCGATTCCAACTGTCTATTTTTTCATCGCCTACGGAATAATCGTTATGATTCAATGGATATCGCATCCGGCGAAAGAGAATAAAAAAACCGTTGAACTATTTTTTATCCTGTATTTCATAACCATAAGCGCAATCGCAACCTACATGACATATTTGGGGAGCAATCGAAGACAGCCGGACGGTTTTCATCCCGAAACGTTTGTTGTGGCGAATTTTCTCAAAACCCAGCAGTCCTCCTCTGACATATATCTTACCGATAATTTCCCCCGCGAAATCCTCACCTATATTCTGTATCAAAACGGTGATCCGTTTCGCACATCCTATACATGGTATGCGAAACGGGATTTTATGATGACAACGCCGATTAATCCGAAGCGAAATACGATTTTTGTTTTGGCTCCCATTCTTGAGAACGAACGCTTTACCGATCAACTCATGAATCGTTACCCCAGCGCAATTCGGTATTACGCGCCCTATACATCTGACGCATTTCGCGATGCTGCGGCTCTTATCGTAGAAATTCCGAAACAATAGACCAACAAAAAACGCGCCATTATGTCCTCTGTGGGAGATAGCTCGCCTGCCCAACAAACTATCCCCCACAGAAAACACGCGTGCGCGTTTTTTACTCAATCTCTTCTTTACGTATACTTTTTCTACTCGAAAATGTATATAAAGATTGATTCGCAGGGATTGTATATCGAGAAATATGGATTGTCAACCTATTGTGTGGAGGGAGCTTTCCATTTTGCAGCACCGTCATGCGCAAAAACTCCACACTTATGGGTCCTGTCACGGATTTTCTTCCCGCCAGTGCTCGATGAACCATTATTCAGCTTATCTAAAATATCTACCGAGTCAAATCGCTTGACTGTTTATGGTGGAAACGTTGATCCACCCAAATCTGCGCGAGTCGCAATCCCTTCAATCCGTGCCACCCACCAAGCTCAAGCCTTCTTGACGGATGCGCACAAAATGGAAAGCGACTGAAGCACATTTCTCTATGAAAAACTAATTCCGACGAAATCATTTCACGGCCAAAATTTGTCGATGAAAATATTTTGTTCTAGCAATCCAAATGGATCTCTTTAGCTTCAAAAAAATATTTGACAAGAAAAATAGAGGTTGGTATTGTCATCAAATAGGTAACGATCTTTTTGCCCAATCAGACCGTTACCCTTTACAAAAGGCATTACTACTCGTAGCTAAACCTTAACCCAATTGCTAGCGGTAGTGATGCTTTTTTTTGGGAAAGAGAATTCCCCTTCCCGCTTCGCATCACGCTCGCCGTTTCTCTTTATACTGACGAGTCACAGTGTAAAGATCGGAATACTGATTCCTTTTTCCTTTAACTTCACGAACTGTTCGTGCACCTCTTCTTCGAAGCGCATACGCTCCTGCGCCAGAGGTGAAAGGCGCTCTTTCTTCCCTCTGCCCAAGAGGGATGCTAAACCTTGCCTGAAAGCTCCTAAGAAGCCTCCAGACCCCAAATGATCTTGCGGTAGTCGTGTCACGTATTCATTGAAACACGTGAAAAAGTCCTTGTCAAGTCCCATAGGAAATTTCATTCGAAAATATCATAGTCTTATAGTTTTATTATTCAAATATAGACTGTTCCAACAACCTAAATAACTTTTAAGAAATAATTGTGGATAAGTTGTGAATGTACAGGATCTCCAATACGATATTTTTGATCCTCATCGAATCGTACCCCCTCTTTCGGTGCTCTCTGATCACACAATCAGCCTCGCACGTACCCAATGAATGTCGTAGCATTCATTCGGACAAAAATATGTATTGGTAGCTCCCTATTGGGGTAAAAGGAGCGGATGGCTGCTAAAAAATAAGGAGAGCTCCTGTTTGTTATTCGAGCGTACACAACCTGCTACAACAGACAAAAATGCTACCTGTGGGTAATATAGTGTGAACAAAAAGATTATCCTGACTGGTTGTTGGTGCGGCGCTAGCGAGAATAATAAGCAGGAACCCCAAATTATTTCAATCGTGCGAAAAACAGCTGCCCCGCCGGAGTTTGATGGATTTTGGTTACAACTGCCACAACATCCATGCCTACTTTGTCTTTGGCTTCATCAATAATGACCATCGTGCCATCAGTTAAATACCCTACCCCTTGTGCGCGCTCTTTGCCTTCATGGGAAATTTTTATCGTTACATCCTCACCTGGCACCAGCGTCAACTTGAGAGCCTGCGCCATATCATGAACATTTAATACAACAACACCTTGTGCGCGGGCCAGATGGGCGAGGTTAAAATCAACCGTCAAAAGCCGTATCTGCCGGCCGGCAGGATATTCATGCCATTTCTTGGCAAGAGCAATCAGCTTGTGATCGACTTCTTTTACCTCCGGTAAATCATCGTTGATAATTTTTACTTTGAGAAGTGCGTTTACTCTCTGCCACTTCAGCTTACCCACAATGTCCAATCCTCTTCTCCCCTTCGCACGCCGCAGCGAATCGCTTGAATCGGCAATATGCTGCACTTCACCTAACACAAATTGAGGAATAAGAAGAGTTCCTGTTAAAAATCCGCTGTTAACGATCGGCAAAATTCTCCCATCAATAAGGATACTCGTATCAACCAATACCGGATGATCGCCAAGCTCAGGAGGTTTGACTTGTATGGGCTTCGGGTCCCGTTCTCGGTTAAACGGGCGCGCAGTAAACTGTCCAATCGCGACCAGATTTTTTACAATCTCGCGGGCCAGCGCCTGTGTAAAGGCCGGTGTCGGCTTCACTTCCCCTTTTCCATTTGGTTTACCTAAAGCTTTCAGCGGTATCTCTTTTTGTACTTCAACGGGCTTAGAATTCTTTTTCATCAAATGTATTGTACACTACAGAATGCGATCTGGCGAGATGAAGGCCAACGTGTTATGCCAGTGTATCGGCAGCCTGTTTGAGGTTCCGTATGGTTTTTGGAGAAATGATTGTGGTAAACCCTAATCGTCGGGCTTCTTTAGTCCGGCGCTCATCAGAACCGATCGATCGGACTTCACCCAATAACCCGAGTTCACCAAATACGGCGGTTTTAGGATCAACTGGTTTGTTTTTAAATGAAGAAAGGATCGCGATGGCGATTGCCAAATCCGCCGCAGGTTCTTCGATCTTAATTCCCCCGCTGACGTTGACGAAAACATCAAAATTTCCAAGCGGCACATTCAGGCGTTTCTGCAAAATGGCAATAAGAAGCTGCAACCTGTTATAATTAACGCCGTTTCCGATACGCCGCGGCATCGCAAGTTGACTGAGGATACGGTGAGTGCTTGTATTTCCACGAGCATCGGACGTGTTCCTTCCATGATAACCGTGACGACACTGCCTGCAACATTTTTTACTCGATCTTGAAAAATAGCTCAGAGGGATTGTCTATCTCCTTCAGTCCATATCCACTCATTTCAAAAATTCCGACCTCCTCGATGGCACCGAACCGGTTTTTGAGCGTTCGCAGAATGCTGGCATTAGCAAACCGTTCCCCTTCCAAATACAGGACCGTATCGACCATATGTTCCAATACTTTGGCCCCGCAATCGATCCCTTCTTTGGTTACGTGGCCAATGATCATGACCGGCACGCCGGTTGATTTGGCGGCGGCCACCAGCATTTCGGCGCTATGCCGGATTTGGCCTACCGACCCCGCCATTCCTTCTAAATCCCAAGAAGAAATCGTTTGAATGGAATCAATGATGACCAGTGGCAGGGTTGTACCTTTCTCGATCGCCGCGGCAATATTGCTTCCGCATTGGTCTCGGGTAATACTATGATATTTAAACCCGCTATTCCCAGCCGTTTTGCGCGAAGCTTGATCTGCTCGGCTGATTCCTCACCTGAAACATAAAGTCCACCTGTTTTGCCGAGCACGTGAAGTAATAATGTTGATTTACCGATTCCCGGGTCACCGGCCAAAAGCGTAACCGATCCCTGCACGATGCCCCCCCCGACACGCGGTCAAACTCTTCAAACCCGCTTTTGACCCTGTTTTTTTCAATATGCCGGACATCGGAAAGCTTTCTGCGGTCTTGCGCCCGTCACCGGATCCGCAGTTATCCTATGAAGACCTGATACTTTCCCCTCCTCTTTAACCGTTTCCACCAATGAATTCCACTCTCCGCAATTCGGGCACTTCCCGTACCACGAGGGAGTTTCATATCCACATTGCTGGCAAACGAAGGAAGATCTCAATTTCATCGTGGAGCTATTCTAGCACTATCTTTCAAAACGTGTCACGCAAGACGAAAAATAGGCACTTATGTCTTGACAAACATTTTGTAGGTTATTACTATGATAGTAGTGAATACTACAGTTACTGCCCAAACTGATTCCTCTGCCTCTTCGGATGCTTCTTCACCCTCAAAAAAACATGGATATAGTACGGGAATTTTACTGGTAATCCTGGGTATTTGTATTGGTGGCTGCGCATATTGGGTTTTACCTCGATTTAAAAAAACTTCTTCATCTCAAAATGTGAGTGCACAAAAATTTTGCTCCGGTGTGAATATCGTGTTTTTCCCGGGAGGCACCCCAACGGATTCTTTTGCCAGCGTTGTCTATAAGGGAGCAAAAGATGCGGAAACTGTTCTTGGTCCGCGCGTTCAATACGTCTGGTCAGATTGGGATTCCAATAAAATGGTTACGCAATTTAAGAGTGCCATTGATACCGCTCCGGACGCTATCGCCATGATGGGCCATCCGGGTGCTGCTGCTCTTGGTTCGTTTGTGGATGAAGCAGAACGGAAAAATATTATCGTTACTCTGCAGAATGTCGATATCCCCGCCGTACGCGAACAATATACCAGCAAGGGCTTTGGCTATGTCGGGCAGGATTTGTATAATTCCGGAGTTCTGGTAAGTAGCGGAATCGTCCGGAAATATCAGCCCAAAGCCGGCACGGAGGCAATTGTATTCGGGGTGGATTCCGCGACCGACCCCGCCCGATATGAACGGACAAAAGGAGCGATTGACGGCCTAAAAAGCGGTAAACTTGTTGTTCACGAAATAACCATATCGGCGGCGGTGCAACAGAACACGAATTCTCCGGCTGCACAAAAAATGGTTGCTGACGCGTTTTCCCAATATCCAAACGCGAAAATTATCGTTATCGATCATGGAGCGCTGACCGCTTCTATGCCGACGATTTTGAAAAATTTAGGTAAAAAACCCGGTGATTATGTCATCGGTGGGTTTGATTTATCTGCCAATACGGTTGCAGGGATACAAAGCGGATACATAGGATTAATTCAGGACCAACAACCATACTTGCAGGGGTTCCTGCCCATTCTTCAGGCGTGTCTCACGAAGAAATACAGATTTGCCGGGCTCACTATTGATACAGGAGTAGGTCTTATCGACAACTCTAATGTGGATGTTGTAGCCAATTTGGCGAAACAGGGAATTAGGTAAAACGAATAGAATTGATACTATACCGCAAAAACTCAGATTTGTAACTAAGTTTTTGAGTATAGACCCATCTAATCAGATTTTTCACTTAAGAAAGTTATAAACCTGAGTAAGATGGGTATATATTTGGAGATAAAGTATCCCGATTCCGGTCGGGATATTTTTTATCCGTATGAAGATCAACACGAAAATTATCAGTCTTCTCGTAGTCGGATTTTGTGTGGTTTCGACATTTCTGACGGTATTCTCTGTCGTATCCTTACAGAGGAGTCAACACGAAAATATTCAGTTGTTTAAAGAGGAATTTCTGGAACTCGGGCGGGAATCATTTGGAAACAGTTCAAGTTTATTTTATGACGATATAAACGAGCAAGCACAGGCGGCAGGTGCGACCGAGCAGGATGTTATTGAGGCTATTGGGGAAATTGATACAGGCAATAATAATGCTATCGTCTATAGTATTCCCCAGAAGAAATATCTGTTGGAGTCCGATGACAACGAAATAACGTCGCTTCTTTCCCATCACGAGATCGAGAAGGATATACAGGAACATGTGTTGAATCAAACAACCTCCTTTGACCTTGATAATTTCCAGACATTCCTAAACGATACGAACGGAAACATATCTCCCGTAAAAATTCAGTTGCGATTTTATGATTCAGTTGGTTTGATCGTCGGATATACGAAAGCGTTTTCGACAGTAAAAGTACGCATTGGATTTCTCCAGCAAAAAAATACCGCACTTTTCCAGTCGTATCTAATGTATTCGATGATTGTCGTCGTGGTAACCCTTGTGGGGTCGATCATGGCAATGATCGTTCTTATGCAGGCCATGGTCATCAAACCACTGAAGAAAGTCTCCTATGGCCTGGAACAGGTCAAAAAAGGCGAGCTGAATGTAAAGATCGACACACATTCCAAAGATGAATTTGGAGACATCGCAGAAGTGTTTAATACCATGACCGAAGATTTGGAGAAATCAAGGAAAACGCTTGAAGAGTACAGTAAAACCTTGGAACAAAAAGTCCAGGAACGGACAAAAGAATTGAATTCCAAAGTAGATGAACTGGGCAGGATGAACGCCCTTATGGTCGGCAGAGAGCTCAAAATGACCGAGCTCAAAAAGGAAATTGAGGAACTCAAAAACAAATTGAACCAAGCGCCACCTGCGTCTTCCTGATAGTTAGCGGTATCCCATCGGTTTTTCAGTAAGGGCCATCGAGAGGCTGATTTTGCGCTGATCGGGCTTGATATCCTCGATAAGACAGGTGATCTCATCCCCTACTTTGGGCTCTTCACCTGGAGAAACTTTGCTGATATGAATAAGTCCTTCAATACCAGGTGACAGCGTAATAAAAATGCCGTACGGCGTAACGCGCGATACCGTGCCTTTGACCTGACTGTCTTTCTCAAACATATCCAAAACATGCTCCCACGGATCAGGAAGAAGCTGTTTTAAGGATAACGTAAGTTTGCCGGTAGAAGGATCAACGCCGATAACCTTTACTTTGACGGAATCGCCGACTTTTATATACTGGCCGGGATCTTCAACTTTTTCCCACGCGATTTCCGAAATATGGATAAGTCCTTCAATATCATGCTCTACGCCCTCTTTTGTGACTTTCAGCTTCCCGAATGCGCCAAACGGAACGACTCCGGTAATGGTGGCCTGTACCGATTCACCGACGGTTAGGGCATCTAACAACTCTTTTTGCTTGGCTAGCGTCGCTCCCTCACTCACCGCCCGCTGAGAAAACACTAAACGGTTGGTTTCTTTGTCAACTTCGACGACTTTTACAGAAATCCGCCTGCCCGTAATTTTATCGATCTGCTTCATGAGTCCGCCGTCAAGCTGGGATTGTGGAATATAGCCACGAAGCCCACCATAATCAACCAGGATTCCCCCCCGAACCGGCTCCTTCAGCGTCACTTCAACAGGTGTCCCGTCTTTCTGATGGACGGCCAAATCTTCCCATCGTTTTTCAAAAATGCTCCGGCGAAGGGAAAGCACGGATTGTCCCCGATCGTTTTCCGCAACAATCACCTGAGCAACCACTTTGGTGCCCGGTGTAAGTTCCATGAGCATGTCCCGATAGTTTTCAAGTTCGCGGTCGATAACGACTCCCTCGGTTTTCCCGCCGATTTCAATCGTCACTTCGTTGGGAGTTACGCGGCCGACTACTCCTTCTACGACGTCACCCTTTTTAATGCCTTTCAGGGTATAGCCCGTCATGGCAAGGAGTTCTTCCATTGTTTGAGGCTGTTTTGCCTGCCCCGAGTCTTTCCGAGGGGATATTTTTTTTGAGGTTTTCGGCTCTGACTTTACCGCAGGAGAAGCTTCCTGCTTTATTTGTTTCTCACCCGATGATTTCTTGTTTGTAGCCATTCATTAAACCGCCTTTCAATTGAGATGTATGGTATTATACCGCATTATCGCCTAGCGCTCAAGAGTAAAAGGATACCCTCGAAAATCAACATTATTGCAACCGCCTGATAACGATTCGATAAATCACGTAGCCGCTGAAGAATGAGACAAAAATAGAAGCGAGCGTTCCCCACGCAATTCCCCAAGGCACGTACGTGTAACGCACGGTAATCGCATAAATGACCGTCGTTATAGCGCTCACCATAGAACTTTTCATAATAGCTGCGGAAAACCGTCCTCCTTGGGTAAAATATGTAATAAGTATCGTACTGATAAACGTCGCGGGAAACATCGAAAACATGCCGCCCATCGTGGGCCCTCCGATTTTCCCCAGATACACCGCAAGGGCTACAATCGACCCGCTCACCAGTCCCCGCCCGACAATCTGCGTCGGCGTATAATTTAACTTCTTACCCGTAATCGAGCGGATTTTCAGTTTGTTTTCAAGAAAGTAGAGGGAGATCAAAAATAACACGATATATCCGATCAGCGATACCAAGAAGCTTTGGAGATGCAACTGGATAAGGCCAAATGCGAGAGCCATCCAGAGGGCAAGTGCTGCAAGAAGCGCCGCCCAAAAACTCCTCGTCACAAGGAAGCAGTACATCAGGATAAAAAGACAGGTAAATCCGGCCGAGACGGGCATCACCGTCGTTGCCGCCGTACCTGCTGACGCGTTCTGGGTCCACGCAAGGAAGAAAAGACCAAATAACGCAGTCGACGGAAGACCGGTAATAAGCCCGCCGATTTTCGGTCCAAGCCGATCTGCTAAAACTGTTGCCGTGATAACCCACAGGCTTCCGATGAAAAATGAAAGGACAAGCTTAAAGAGAAACACATTACCCATGAAGCGATTATAGCATTGGATCAAAAGAGATGAATAAAAAATGGTATTTCGAGGAATCTTTAGCGAACTGGGGTCAATTGGTCATACACAGTTCGGGTGAGTGCTTTGGCGAGTCGGATTTCTTTAGTATACGTAGTCTTCATGTGAGACGGAAAGCTCACTGCCTCCCAATACAATATCTCCTGCGGCACGCGGAAGGCTCGGCTTATTGCATGGATAAGCATCAAGCTGGGCTCTTTGCGGTTATGCTCCAGCGCCGAAAGATACGTCGGCGTAATGGCCACACGTGTTGCGAGTTCTACCTGCGTAAGCTTGAGTTTTTCCCGATATTTTTTAATGGTTTTACCCCAGTTAATCATACTATCCTTTCTTATTTCATTCTTCCTAAAAATTCTACCAATCCCCTGATCAAGGGGTCAGGCACCAAAATCATGAGAATGATTCTTAGAATGTTGGCGATAAGCTGAACCGAAATGGTAATTCTTGCCTTGTCTTCATTTTCCAACAACCTCGCCGCCAATAGTTCGGCATACGCCGAAGCCAAATGCTTCTCACGACCCTTGAGTTGCTTCTTGGCTATGGCACTGTTTAATACCGCCACAAGCCCTTCGGCTAACTCGGTCGAAACTAATACGTCCTTTTGTCTCTTTTTTACCATAGGAATCCTCTTGCAAAACTTCTCCTGTTGAGATAATGGTGTTTGAACTCATAAAATGAGTATACAACAACTTACACTCACAGTGCAAGTATTTATATGGTACCTCTGAGGTAGTTTAGTGTTCTGCTTTTTCGGCGGCCTCGGCCTCCGCTTTGGTTTTGTGAATCGTGCGGTCCGGATGATGGGCCGGAGAATAAATCGTATAAAGCTTTAACGGCTTGTCACCTGAGAGATTAATAACATTATGATAACTTCCGGCCGGTACGATCACCGCGTCACCGTCTTTGACCATATACTCCTGTCCGGAAATGATAACCTTCCCCTCCCCGCTCTCAAACCGGAAAAACTGGTCGTTGTCCGGATGCACCTCCATGCCGATCTCTTCGCTGGGCTTCAGGGCCATAAGCACTAACTGCGAATGCGGAGCGGTAAAAAGAACATGACGGAAAAACGTATTCTTGAGTGTCAATTCCTCAATATCATCTTTGTATCCTGCCATAATCTGCCTCCTTAACCTTCTTATCGTAATGAATGCGGTCGGTATATGCAATGGGGGTATCTACAACGACCGAAAACGGATACTGATGGTGCCTCCTAAAAGAAGAAGAATACCGGCCCCAAGCCCCCAAAGACCAATGACAAACGATGTTGGATAGTAATACATTTTTACGATGTGATCTCCAGAGGCAACCGGAACACCTCGGAATGCAAAATCAGTACGCATAATCGGCGCCTCTTTACCATCCACGCGCGCGTGCCAACATGGTGCATACGCATCGGAGAGCACTAATAGGCCGCTTTGCGTGCTTTTGACGCTGATAGTAAGATCATCCATCCGATAGGACGTGATTATCGCGGTTGAGGAAGTCCCCGGTCGATCGGTTTTTGATGGATAAATAGTAACCGGTGCTTCGACAATCGCCGTGTCTTGAAGATCGGTTTTTGCATCATACAGTGTATTCAATTCATCCTGCGCATTGCGACCTACAACGATATGAGTTGCGACAAACGCCCGCGGAAGAACATAGTTATTTTCCCAAATGCGGAAATGCTCGCCTTCCCAGACGATCGTGTGTTTTGGAAACGCGATCGGGTACCACCCTGTATCTTTTCGCTCTGTTATATATTTGACGCCAAGAAGGGCTAACAATCGGGAAATCCTCGCGCTTGCCGAAGCATCAACTGAAGCGCGCCGTAAATCCATGTCAACGCTGATTCTTGGAATGTCGTTGGTAAGGATTCCGCCGTTGACGGCTGATTTAACAAGCTGTCCGTAGCGAAACGGAAAGACCGGATTTAACCCTTCTGGGCTATACAGTCCGTACACCACGTTGGTTGACGCGTGGATTCTGGAGCCTTCATCAGCAAACTCTATGCGATTTAAGCCTGCTATTTGTTGAAGTTTGGTAATCATCTCTTCCTGCGGATAGAGAAACAGCCGTTCACCGAAGTAATAACTTTTGCTGGAAAAATACCATGCTGAAGGAATAGTCAGAAGAAAAAGAACAAACGGCACCCAAAACCGCAGATTTTTCATGCGATATGCAACAAAAAGAATCACCAGTGTTCCGCTTGTTAGGATAAGAGAAATAGCTACGTTACGAAGAAGAATACTCGGAATCTCAAACGTTAATTTCATATCAGACACAATGAGAATCCGCACCATGTGGGCCCAATAACCGGCCGTCCATCCGGTAAGGTTATATTCAGTCATCACGACGAGAAGAAAGGCTTCCAGAATAATGATGATGAGCAAGTAAATTGCCGCAACGGGACGGATAATCTTCGGCAGCTCTTTATACCAAGCGTCGCTTCGGAGCTTATCAAATACAGCGGCCGCAAGAATGACAAGCGCAAACGATGAGAGATAAAAAATGCGGCTCGGCAGCATGGACGTAAGAATCGGTATCGGAAGTCCGAACAACCACTGGGTAAACGGCGATGAAAACCCGAGAAGTAGCGTACCCGCTGCCACCCACCAGAAAAATTTTTCCCACGTGGTTTTTTTGGAAAAGAGCCCGATAAGAGCAAATACCAGCGGGATGACGCCGATAAAGAGGGCCTTGTCATAATAACTCCCTACCCCCAAAAAATTGTATGAACCGGGATTTCCGAGCCAGTCTGGATTAAAAAGCGAAATGATATGCGACCATTGCACTAAGAATATCGAACGGATTTCAGGAACGTTGACAAAATCGCGTGGCGACAATTTATAACTTTCCCACGTCGTTGTAAGATAGGGAGCAACAAGAAGAAGACCGATGACTCCCGAAAGTACAACGACTCCCAACCGTTGCCATTTTTTCTTTGTAGAAATGGGCAATGTTGCGATCCGGAATATCCCGTACGCAGCAAGAAAAAGAAGCTCGTACAGACAAATCTGTAAAAATCCCGATGCCATCATAACAGCCGTCACGATGGCGAAGAGGATAAACCACCTGCGCTTGGGCGTTGTAATAACAAGATCGATAAGCCAGACAAGAAGTGGAAGCCAGATGGCGCTTTGGGATACCGCCGGATTTTCCTCCATCCACACCGACATGAATCCGCAAAACGCAAATGCAACGGCGCCAAACATGGCGGCAATCCGGCTTAGCCTAAAATGGCGGAGCATGCCGTAGGTGAAAAGCATAGTCAGAAACGGTATGAGAAGTACCATGACTGAAAACGCATCGGCAAGAGAGGGAATTAATACATACAATAATGTCAACGGATACATGACGGCGGACTGTCCGTCGCCGAAAAGCGGGGCACCGGCAAAATTGTACGGTGTCCAGAAAGGGAAACTATGCTCGCGTACTGATTTCCGTAAAAGCAGTTTCATGGGATAAAAGATATTAAGGTTATCGTGTCCCAATCCTTTAAACGGAACTCCCCCTTCCCAACCAGGAAACTTCATCGTGTTCCATGGTGCGTAAAAACCGATAAGCAAGTTTGTCGGAAATAAAAGTTTATGCGAGAAAAAATACGGACGGAAAAAGAATACGCAGATTGCAACAAAGATGGCAAAAACAACAATCGCTCGTTTCATAGAATAAGTTCTTGTGCCCCATTATAACAAGAAAGTGCAACCAGTGATCCGATGATCATGGATGAAGCGATACAAAGGTTTTTAATACATGAAATTCATCCTGCTATAATAAGCGGGTGATGAATAAGAACAAAGGAAAATATATTGTCGGGAGTGTTGACGATATCGCCCGCGGCAAGGGATGGTTTTTCGGGCACTTCATGGAGAACGAGCTTCTTACATCCGATCTCGTTGATGTCTCATGGCAGCATTACCCTGCCCCAAAACCGCCAGACCCGTCTCATTATCACCGCGATTCTGTTGAAATAAATATCGTGATTAAAGGATCGATAACCTGTTCGATAAACGGAAACCATATTGTTGCCCATGCCGGCGATTTTTACATTCTCTGGCCGGAAACGGTTATGGCGAACTTCGTAACTGCTCCTGAAACTGATGTCATCGTGATACGGGCTCCGAGTATCGAAAACGGCGGAAAAGTGATTATGGACACGGCTTAAGGCCACCTCGAAAAAAGAATAAAAAACTATATTGGAGTAAAGAAGTTCAATGTGAAGCAATAACAGCCTATTTTACATTAATGGCATTTATGATTCGCCCCACAGCTAAACCCACTTCTACAATCCCAATTTGCCAAGCACGACGATGGATTTGTCGGCGGCCGGCAATCATCCCATGCCGCTTGTCCTCCTACTGTTCTGCAACCCTGACTCCCTCTGACGCCGCTCGCCGTAACACATGATCGTGATGCTGATGGACACGGAACTGGTGTTGGCGATGGCCCAACACACGTTCCCATCACAAAGCCCTTAAGAGCATTACTTGTTACTGGTTTACACGTAGCCCCTGTTACACAATGAACTGAGCTACCCGGAGTGCACATGTTACCCACCGGAATAGCATATGCAAAATTAGATGCTCTCCCGCGTATGTCCTGATTTCCTGAAATGGATGCCCATACGAGAACGCCGGAAGTCGCAAGAAGCACAACTAAAAGCGCCAACATGAATGATTTGGTAAGGTTTTGGGGGGATTTTTTCCGTGCCATAGACGTATTTTTACTATGATTTGTTTGTCGAAAAAAGTCAATATATCAGGGATCACACGTTAAAGAAACGGAGTTTTCCCATATCTTTAACCAACCCCTTCTTGTATTCAATGTGTTGATCACATTCCGATACAAAAGGGTGTTTACCCCGCTCCACCACCGCCGCCACCACCGCCGCCACCACCGCCGCCGCCACCACCGCCACCGCCGCCACCGGCAGATGAGGCAAATGCGGAGGAAAATGAAGAACTAAATGAGGCGCTAAACCCCGAAAAACCACCTGAGCTTGAGCTAAATGACGAACTTCCGCCTCCAACGTATCCGCCGCCATACCATGTCATTGGTGGCATAGTCATGCCGTTAAATGCATTCGCCCATTTTTTCTCCACACCGAAGATCATCGCATACGGCAGATATTGGGGAAACATTTCAGGACTCACATGCTGCAATTCTCCTTTTTCCGCCGTCTCAAGGAACAGTTTGAATCCCAGCCATTCATCACGCAACATCATGCCTTCAGCGTTCAGACGCGTCTGATACCGGATGAACACAAGTAAGCCGGCACAACCGACAATGACCGATCCGATAATTACAGATGTTTGAGTCCACGCGCCGGCCGTAAATGCCACCAAGTAGAACGTGCCGAAAAGTAGAATCCACATAATAGCCAGTTCCTTTTTTCCGGCAAGCGGATCAACGGCAAACGCTTTGGTTTCAACCTCGGCTTGCTTATCGATGGCGTCTTTGACTCCCTGAATCTCGTAATACAATGTTCTGCTTGTCGATTTTCTCAATGAATCGGTCGTAAATGAATCATCCCCGTTCATCAAAACGCTGATATAGCGGTTCTCATAATCTTCAATATCAGGGCCTTCCAGCTTTTTTATGCACGTCACTTTATAATTTTTTGCACCCTTCATGAGGTTCGCAATGCTTCGCACGACGGCAATGAAAATGGAAATACAAACGAGCGCTATCAAAATGAACGGGAACGACACAAAACTTACCTGCGTGCCTGCAAATGTTATAAAAATTCTCATAATGACATATATGAAAATAACGATGGGAAAGATGACGCTCAAGCATGACGAAAGACCCGGCCCCTCGTTCTTCTCTTCTTCGATCCGCAGATACCCGCGAACCGCCAGATCCACAATCGTCGCTGCCAATCCTTTCGGCGTTAATTTCCCCTTAATGACAACTTCTGCAAGGGCGGGTTTGAGATCCCGAGGCGGCTTATATTCCGGCACTACTGTGAGGCGCGACTCCGGCAATTTTTGCGCAACCGTCCAGTACACAAAACCGATGATAATAAAAAGAAGAAATATACCCGCCGCAGCAATATAGCCGTAATACATCGCAAGAAAATCTCTCCAATACGCTCCCCGATCGATAAACCCCATCGGCCAGCTGACGTCAACGGTAAACGCTTCCTCCGGCGCAAAACTATACTGCGTAAATCCGACAGAGCGGTCGCCGGTCAGAGGCATTTGTCTCAAACTTATCGTTGAATTTCCGCGATAGGCAAAAACCGGCAACCCGCTCAAGGAAAAATTTCCCGGCAGATACACGCGCACATCCGCCTCATCAACCGGCACCGTATAATCCGTAAACAAATTCCAGTACAGGCGGTCCGTCGTTTTATCAAATTCTAGTCCGCCATGCACTTTGTAATACAACGTCCACGTCATTTGCTGATTCGCCGCGTTGTAGTACCATTCGATATTTTCGCTGTTGTTTTCGCGGTAGGTCGTATATTTCCCCCAGCTGGTCGGATCGGTCTTGGTAAGACGCGTTGAAGAATAGACAAGCGGCGCATGGTTGGTATCATCAACGACGCGGATATCGGTAACGCCGTCGATTTTCTTAAACGGAATCGTGCGATAACCCATGTTGTACGTGCCGATGAAGCTATACGTTTGTGTCTCGGCAACGTCGAAGGTCGTATCCGGATTCACGGTTATGACGGTTGAAATACCCGCATAACGGTAGCTTCGTGAATCCTGCGCAAGGACTGTGGAAGGAACAAAAAACGGAAAAAAACCAAGAAGAAGGATAATACTCCCGATAATCTTTTTCATGTAATAAGTGCGTTCTAAACCTTTACATCAACCGGCTCGCGCTCTTCCTCATCCGCTTCAAAAAAGTCACGCGGTTTCATTCCGATAACGCTCGCAATCATCATATCAGGAAATGAGTGAATTTTGATATTCAGGTTTCTGACCGTCCCGTTGTAGTATTTTCGGGCCGCCGCAATGGTATCTTCCGTATCGGTAAGTTCCTCCTGCAGTTTGACAAAATCGCTCGAAGCCTGAAGCTGGGGGTAGTTTTCCGCAACGGCAAGTAGTTTTCCGATCGAATCTTTAACGACTCCATCGGCAATGTCTTTATCGTGCACCGATGTCGCTCCCATTGCCTTCGCCCGCGCATTGGTAACATCTTCAAACACCGTGCTCTCGTGCTTCGCATAGGCTTTGACCGTATTCACGAGATTCGGGATAAGATCCCACCGCCTTTTGAGCTGCACATCAATATCACTCCATGCTTCATTAGCGCGGTTCGTTAGCTGGATAAACCCGTTATAGGTGAGCACAATCCACGCAAGGATGATAACGACAATAATGATAACAACAGTATTCATGGCTTGCATTTAGTATACACGAAGAAGAACAGTTATCCCACCTCAAACGTCGTCACGCCGAAGACTTTTTGAAGATCAATTTTCGGTACATTCTTTGTATACATCCGTGCGGTTTCAAACATAGGTCTCATTTTGTATTTCTTGGCAAATGCAACGGCTTTTTTATTGAGTTCCGGCACATCCAGATAAATTTTTTCTTTACCGACAAATGCGCGAAACTGTTGGAATAATTCGTCCGCAACCTTCCCGTTATCCGCAAATAACGGCCCCACCTTATACCCCACTCTACATGGCCGCACCATACCGAATCCCAACAGTTTCCCGTCTTTCACGTATCCAAGCGCCAAGCTTTTGGGCTGTTTAATCCAAAGTTTAAGAAATGTGGCCCTGTCCGCAGGAAACACCTGCCGATCGTATTTAAGAAGAACATCAAACGGTACTTTTGAAATCGAAACGATGTATTCGGATTTCGTAGCACTTTTTACCCCCATTCCTTCGTAGCGAATATTTGCATATGCTCGAGTAAAACCGGATTTCTTATAGTTTTCCTGCTGGGCAACGACGCCATCAAGGCCGACGTTGTGTCCCTCAAGATATTTCATCGCCTCCTGCCAGAGTGCCCAGCCATATCCTTTCCCCCGATGTTCAGGTTTCACGATATAGAATCCCAAAAATCCAAATCCACCATGATACGAAACGGCGGAAAGCGAAGCCACCGGCTCGTTATCTACAAATCCCATGAAATATCCCGTTGGATCCAACGCGTAAAACGCCTCCGCATCGTACAAGCCAGGATTCCACCCTTCTTTGGCTGCCCAATCAATGGCAGTTTCCAGTTCTTTTTTACTCGCCCGACGGATTGTGTAACTCATGCGGTCATTATACTACCGTCAAGCAACGGCAAACCGACAAATACGGTAAATTAACTATAATCTTCTCCCCACTGATATAATGTTTCTAATGAATACGCACAAAACCATTGGCATCATTGGTGGCCAAGGACCAGTATCCACAGCTGATCATTATATGCGGATTATCAAATATTATCAGGATCATTTCGGCGCCAAGTTTATCCGCGATTATCCGCCGATGATTATCTATAGCGTTCCGACGCCGGATCTCGTCGAGAGCATTGCCGATGAAAATCTTACCTTTTCACTCATTGCAGAGGCAACGAAAAAACTGGAACAGGATGGCTGTGCGTTCATCATCATCACCTGCAACTCATTGCAATATTTTATCGATAGACTGCAACCGTTGGTAAAGATTCCCATCATCCGAATCGCAAAGGTCAGTACCGATTATGTTATAGAAAAGGGATATAAGAAGGTTGGAATACTCGCTTCATACACCACAATCAAAAAGGAAACATATAGCAAGTATTTGCGGGAAGCGCACATAGACGTAATTAGTCCGAATGATGCCGATCAAAAAATCGTCGAACAGATCATTCTAAATATCATCGGTGGCGAACAAACAAACGAAGACAAAACGAACTTATTACGGTTCATCGAAAAAATGAAAGCCAAAGGAGCAGAGAGCATTTTACTCGCGTGCACGGAGTTACCGTTATTGGTCAAACAGACCGACGCAACGGTTCCGCTTATCGATTTCAATGAGTTGTACGCACAAGAAGCAGCAAAACAATCATATTAACAATCGCGGCAAACCGATGAATAAGGTAAACTAATACATATGAAATATAAGATTATCAGAACCTCTGAAACGAAAACAGAGAACAGGGGCTTCATTAAAGTCACACAAATTCTCTCTTCTGATGAGATTGATAATTTAAGCGTTTCTATCGTTGAAATTTCGGGTAAAAATAAAAAGATAATTAATAAACGCGGGGACGCTGCCTATTACGTAATTGCGGGATCTGGATTTTTCACTATTGATGGCAATAAAACAAATGTCTCAAAAGGTGATCTCGTTTTTATTAGCCGAGGAACCCCATACTTTGACGAGGGTAATTTAAAAATGGTTGCTATTAATACCCCACGATATCTTCAAGATTATATTGAGTATTTAGAATAATAATGATCGCGCCGGCAAACCTGCGAATTAGGTAAATTAGCTATCAAAAAACCGCTCCACAGTCCCCCAGCCTTGACCTATCTTCACGAATTCTTGCGAATTCACTATTGTTGGCGCTAATGCGTTTCACTTCCGAGTTCGGAATGGGATCGGGTGTTTCCACATCGCTCAAAAGACTGGAAGACTCTAGAGCGGTTTGTGAACAGTCGTCCCGATTTGATCGGGACATACTGTGAACCATCCAGCAACGCTGGATACTTTTTGCTACAGAGTCTATCTTATTCAATTGTTAAGTCTTCACTTTCAAAAGTAGTTACTACGTAAGGAGTAATCCGACAGATTACCCTTGTCATTAATTTCATCGCGGACAAAGGTGATATCCTTTGTTCTCCGCAACATCGACCGATTAGTACGGGTTAGCTAAACGCCTTACAGCGTGTACACCTCCCGCCTATTAACGTTGTCATCTACAACGGGTCTATAACGATTCCTCATCTTGGGGTAGGCTTGGTGCTTGAGATGCTTTCAGCACTTATCCCTTCCAGATCTAGCTACTCTGCGTTGCCGGTTTTCCGACAGCAGACACACCAGGGATCTGTTCCTCCGGGTCCTCTCGTACTACGGAGAACTCCCCTCAAGAATCCAACGCTCACACAGGATAGAGACCGACAATATTGTTACATAGCTCTTGCAAGTTCAATTCTTATCGAAGTTGCTTAAAGATATGGATACCCGAAGGGTATACTCTTAGTATCGCTACTAAGTTCGGACTATATCTTCTCCGATCGAATCGGAGTCTGACATATAGTCTCTGAGGTGTTAAGAAGATAAAAGTATGGATTTTGAATAACGCTTATTAGTCTGTCTACTAGTTGAAAAAACTAGATCAACAATCTCTTTAAAGCCTTCTTTTGTCAAATGTTGCTTCACCTGTATAAGGTGCAACACTTGTCTGAATATTACAAAATCCTGTTGTTTTGCTGATTGTAATGGATATTTCTCAAAGAATGGAACAACCTTATTTTCCAAATCATCCCGATCTTTTACGATCAAAACCCACGTTTTGTCACTGTTGCTTTTCGCGTGATTTGGCTTAAGATATCCACATTTAAGCCTATCTCGTAACGCTTCAAGCACATTGCGACTCCCTGGATTTTGACTTACATGAAATTCCGTAATTATCTGCCATTTCAGTGGCAAATCATCACGCTTACCAAATCCCACATAAAAACACCCTTCCCCATCAACAAATCCAACAAAATAGTCATTACTTATCTTCTTACTTACCTGCTGATTGTCCGCAGACGATGATTTTTCACTTGTATTCATAGAGACTTATTGATCTCTATAAACCATAGTATCACGTCATGCTCGGAGTTTCCAGCAAATAGTCAGATTTTCTTTGCTATAACGCAAAGGTTTTCAATAAAATATAACAGTAAAATTTATCTCGATGTGGTTCGTATAGAACATCGGAAAACTGACAGCTCATTATGATGGTGTCAATCCATCAAGGTCTACTGTCTTACGACGTTCTGAACCCAGCTCGCGTACCCTTTTAACCGGCGAACAGCCGGACCCTTGGGACCTTCTCCAGCCCCAGGATAGGATGAGCCGACATCGAGGTGCCAAACCGCCTCGTCGATATGGACTCTCGGAAGCGATCAGCCTGTTATCCCCGGAGTAGCTTTTATCCGTTAAGCCCGATACCTCCCACGAGGTAATCGAGGATCACTAACACCCGCTTTCGCGTCTGCTCGACCTGTACGTCTCGCAGTCAAGCTGGCTTGCCGCGTTTGCACGACACGTCCTGGTTTCCATTCAGGATTAGCCAACCTTTGTACGCCTCCGTTACATTTTTGGAGGCAACCTCCCCAGTTAAACTGCCCGTCAGACAGTGTTCTTCTCCTGGATTTTTATGCAGGAGTAAGTAAGATTTCCTCATTTCGAAGAGTGGTATTCCATGTTTCGACCGAAGTCTCCCACCTATGCTCGACAGTCAAAATAAAGTCCTCAGTGCCAAACTACAGTAAAGCTTCACGGGGTCTTTTTGTCCATGTGTAAGTAGGCCGCATCTTCACAGCCATTTCAATTTCGCCGGGTGATGGTTCAAGACAGTCACAAAGTCATGCTACCTTTCGTGCAGGTCGGAACTTACCCGACAAGGAACTTCGCTACCATAGAACAGTTATAGTTACTGCTGCCGTTCACCGGAGCTTAAAAAATCGGCTTCTCAAATTGCTTCAAGTCACCAACCTTTTTTAACTTACCGGCACTGGGCAGGTGTCAGCCCCTATACGTTGCGTTTCCGCTTCGCAGAGACCTGTGTTTTAGTTAAACAGTTGCTTTGTGTCTTTCACTGTGGCCTGGACTAATCCAGGCAAGGCATCTCCAATAAGTTACGCCTAGTTTTTGTTGCCGAGTTCCTTGAACCACTGTCGCCCGCTTGCCTTGGTATACTCTACCAGCGCACCTGTGTCGGTTTGTGGTACGGAAAAAATGTGCTTCTCAATGAGATTTTTCTCGAAAGCAAAACTATCTCTGTTGGTCGCCCCTTGCGGTTTGACCTTCCCTGCTTCTTTAATTAAACGCAATAACGGATTTACCAGTTATCACTATTTCAAAGCTTAGTGGCCAACGAATCAGCCATGAGACCTATTCTCCTTTGTCACCCCCTTGAGTCTTAATTAACACACTTCTGTAACGGAATATAAACCGTTTTTACATCGAGCTACGCCCCCAATAGAGGCCTCGCCTTAGTTCCGACTAACCCGAAGACGACGAACGTTGCTTCGGAAACCTTGCGCATTCGGCATGAGAGATTCGCACTCTCAAACGCTACTCATTCCGGCATTCTCACTTCTTACCGCTCCAGATAACCTTACGGTCTGTCCTTCGCTGCAGTAAGAACGCTCCCCTACCCCTCTCCGATAAAATCGGAGAAGTTCAATCGTCGGTCGTATGCTTAATCCTCGATCATTTTCGGCGCCACGGCTTTCATCCAGTGCGCTGTTACGCGTTCTTTAAAAGGTGGCTGCTTCTAAGCCAACTTCCTGGGTGTCTTTAAACCATGACTTCCTTAACAACTTAGCATACAGTTAGAGACCTTAGATGTGAATCAGGGCTGTTTCCCTTTTGACACACGCGCTTAGCCGTGCATGTCTGACTGGCTGAGTACTTATGAAAGTATTCGGAGTTTGATTGATGCCCATTCCTTGCGAAATAAGTATCATTCAGTGCTCTACCCCTTCATAAGAATAATCAACCGCTATACCTAAATATATTTCGGGGAGAACCAGCTATCTCCAAGTTCGATAGGCATATTACCCCTAACCTCAAGTCATCTCACAGATTTGTAACTCTGACGAGTTCGGGCTTCCTCCCGATTTTCATCGGGACTCACCCTGCTCAAGGTTAGCTCACCTGGTTTCGGGTCTACCGCAGACTGCTAATCGCCCTAGTTAGGGCTCGCTTTCACTTTGCCTCCCCATATTTCTATGGTTAAACTCGCAGTAAACGGTAACTCACCGGATCATTCTTCAATAGGCACGCGATCAGCATGCGTCTTGCGACGCACGCCTCTCACTGCTTGTTAGCTGACAATTTCAGGTACTCTTTCATTCCCCTTCCGGGGTGCTTTTCACCTTTCCCTCACGGTACTTGTTCACTATCGGTGCATTCATATATTTAGCCTTGGAGTGTGGTTACCCCAGATTCCCACAGGCCCTTCGTGGCCCCTGGTACTTAGGTACCAACTAGCGGAAAAAACAATTTCGTGTACGAGGCTTTCACTCTCTCTGGCCACCTATTCCATGGTGTTCTTCTATCGTTTTTTCATCACATATCGCTGGCCCTACAACCCCCCACTTTCGCGGGGTTTAGGCTCATCCGCTTTCGCTCGCCGCTACTGACGGAATCTCTCTTGATTTATTTTCCTCACCCTACTGAGATGTTTCAGTTCGGATGGTGTCCCACATATGGTTACCTCAATCTTGCGACTGGCTTCGCCATATGCTCCTCCGATTAAATCGGAGTGGGTTGCCCCATTCGGAAACCGCCGGATTACTGGATTATGACTCCTCCCCGACGAATATCGCTGTCATAGACGTCCTTCCTCGGTATGAATGCCCAGGGCATCCATTGTCAGCTTTGTAGCATTGCAGAGAACAAAGGATCCAAATTACTTTAGAATTCCTTTGTCCGTATTTGACGAAATTAAATTTGTCCCAGTATAAAAACTGGAACCATCTTATAAAAGGCAATCCTAAGAAGGATTACCCCTTACGATGCAACTACTATCAAAACTTTAAATCTCTATAATAGGAATTTCACCTACGCTATAGAGACGTCGTTTAATTTTTAAAGAGCCATTCGCGCTCTTGTCGCGAGAATAGAAGTTAATTGTTAACGTCTAATCTCGATACAAGAACTGTCTTTATTCGGATCTGTGGCGCAGTGATTACACTGCAACCTTTATTCGGACCTGTGGCGCAGTGATTACACTGCAACCTTTATTCGGACCTGTGGCGTCGCGATTACGCGACATTCACAGCAGTAAACTCACTTACGTTCGTTAACTGTCTGTGGACCCGGGCGGAGTCGGACCGCCTGCCTCTTCATTGCAAATGAAGCGTTCAACCAGGTAAACTTCGGGCCCTATGATGAGGGTTCACCCTACAAGTTTACTGGCAGGTTCCCCCTTCCAGAGATCCATTTCTATTTAATGTGCGATACCCTTCGGGTATAGTTCTTCGTATGCCCTGATCAGATCGGGACTACGAGTCACTAAAAAAGCAAAAACCCCGCCTGATGCGAGGTTAATCGTTCGTCTTTCGACGAGAAGTGACCACTACACTACAAGATCCCTTTCGGTAAATAAGGTATATAGTTGGTTGCTTCTCATGAAAAATATATGTGAATCAAAGGAATTTCGATTCACAAAAGGCCCTGCATCTATGGGCAAAAATATATTTTAGTGGCTTTCGCTGTGATTGTCAATACAAGACAATTATTAACTACCTGAGCTCTAGCCGGGCTATCCAGCCTTTCGGTCCTTGCATAACTTCCTCTCCGCAGGCAACGCACCACCCTGTGGCCATTCCGTAAACGATATTCCGTTGATTTATCTGAATTCGACCGCCGGGACATGTATCTCCGGATACCATTCGGTGTGCACTGATCACATTCACGGCATCCTCAGGATTCAATGGTTTGGTATCTTTATCGGCAAATTCGCTATCTGACATATAACAATATGCAATGAACTACTTCATCGCCTTCATAATACGATCCAAGGCCACAACAAATGCGGCGGTGCGAAGATCGGTTTTATGCTTACGGCCGGCATCCCAGACGTCACCTGCCGCCACTCCCATTTTCTTTTTGAGCTTGGCGTTGACGGCTTTTTTGCTCCAGTGCGCGCCTTTGAGGTTTTGCTGCCACTCAAAGCATGAAACGGTGACACCGCCGGAATTGGCCAAAATGTCAGGAACGACAACGATACCCTTCTTATATAATATGGTATCTGCCTCCGGAGTTGTGGGACCATTTGCCATCTCCAAAACGACTTTCGCCTTTACATGTGAGGCGTTTTCGCGCGTCAATACACTCTCAAGCGCCGACGGCACCAGAATATCAACCGGAAGAGTGAGAAGTTCAGCATTCGTAATCTGCCTGCCGGCCTTCACATCACACACCGATCCTTTGCAATAGCATCCGGCAAGTTTTCCCGTTTTCTGTTTACACGCGAGTGTCGCTTCTGGACTTAAACCGTCCGGTACGTAAACGCCGCCTTTACTGTCCGATACGGCAACAATGGTAATACCTGCTTCATCAAGAAATTTTGCCACGTTATATCCCACATTGCCGAATCCCTGCACTGCCGCAGTCAGTTTTCCCTTAAGTCCTAATTTCGAAAGAACAGTCTGAAGGACGAATAACCCGCCCAGTCCCGTCGCCTCTTCCCTTCCTTCGCTTCCGCCATCCGTAATGAGTTTTCCGGTAAATGTACTTCGGAGTTTTTTGGCTTCTTTTCCTTTTGCTTTTCGTACTGTAATAAGCTCGTCTACCATCCACCCCATGATCTGTCCGGTGGTGTTTACGTCCGGCGCCGGAACGTCACGATCCGGTCCGATGCAATCGGCAATCGCCCGCGCATATCCCCGAGAAAGGCGCTCCAGTTCACCTTGAGACAATTCCTTGGGATTGACAATAATACCGCCCTTGCTGCCACCGAGGGGTAAATCAGCAACGGCGCATTTCATCGCCATCCAAAACCCGAGCGCTTTTACTTCATCGATACTCACCTGAGGATGAAACCGGATGCCGCCTTTATACGGACCTCTGGCATTATTAAACTGTACGCGGTATCCCTGAAAAATTTTCAGCTTTCCGTTATCCATTCGGACAGGAATAGAAACGTTGAGAATTCTCTGGGGCTGGCGAAGTATTTCAACTTCTTCTTTGGATTTTTTATCCGTAAGGAAAGAGACAGCTATAGTTAATTGGGCCATAGCGTTTTCAAATGGGTTTGTTGTATTCATATTTTTCACCTTTCGTAAGTATACGCATATTACGTTTTTGTGCAAGTCCTTGGCTTGACAACAAAAGAGACAGGATAGTAATTAAGTCGAAACGAAGTAAACAAATCATGCGGCATCAGAAATACAGCTCTTTGAAAATCTGACGCGTGGGGACTCCCTTCTGGGCTAATTGCGTTTCAACGTCTTTAATCATCAGCTGATTACCGCAGAGATAAAAATCAGTGGCCGGCAGATTCTGTTCTTCCTGTATCACATGTTCCGTGACTCTCCCCCGCCTCCCTTGCCATGAATCGGTTGGTTTGGACAGCGTCAACACAAACCGGAAATGAGGATATGTGAGAGATAACTGCTGAAAATCAGAAACCCAGTAGAGATCTTCTTCATGACGCATGCCCCAATATAAAGTAATATCATCAGTTCCGCCGTTTTCAAGATAATCCAAAAGCATTGACCTGTATGGTGCAATCCCGGTTCCGGTGGCCACCAGTACTTTTTTCCTGTGGCTTTCCTTGTCCATGACAAACATCCCGAGCGGCGCCATAAACGTCGCGGTATCACCCACGTTGTGGGCAATTGTCCACTGCGATCCCGGCCCGTTGGGACTCACGTCATGACACATGAGGATGTGGGTTTTATCTTGCGGCGGCGATGCGATTGACATACTGCGATTAATGCCTTGCGAGACATTAAGCATGAGCGTCTGGCCGGCAAGAAACATAATCTCCGAAGGATTTACCAATTGAAACGTCACGAGAATTACCGATTTGGTAAGCTGTTCCTTTTTTTCAATAACCGCCTGAAATTTTTGTGGCTTTGGTCTATCCATATTTGGGTAATTATTGTATTATCATATCAAATCAATTGATCTGATAACACCACCCTTTCATGAAACGCTTTCGCGTACAGACATTACTGCTTATCGGATCGCTTATTCTGGCTGCAATCCTTCGTCTTCTCTGGCTTGATCGGGTTCCCTCGGGAGTTGGCGGCGATGAGCTAACATACATTCTCACATCGAAATTTATGGCTCTCAAAGGATCGGATGCATTTGGTTCATGGAACCCATGGTCGATCTTTGCATTTCACTATCCCACCGGATACTCACAAGCAGAGATAACCTATTTTTTGCTTCTTCCGGTTGTTTCCTTTTTCCCGTTCACTCTTGAAACCATTAAAATATTTTTTGCTCTCATCAGCCTCGCAAACGTATTCCTGATATTTTGCATTGCCTATAAACTATTCGGGTCACGGGTTGCCATTATTGCTTCTTATATATCCGCTATAAATCCGTGGTTTATCTTCTTAGGAAGAACAGCGTATGAAATGAATCCGGAAGTCTTCTTTTATCTTCTGGCGTTTGCTATTCTTCTTTATACGACCCGCTGGAAAATTTTATTTTCTCTCCCGATATTTTTATTGGCTTTTTACTCTCACATTGCATCTAAAACCATTTTCTTTCCCTATGTTGTCGCTACTGTGCTGTATGTCTATCTACGGAATAAGAAAAAATATGCTTTCTACTACCTCTGTGTTATCGCAGCTGCCCTGTTAATGACCGGATTTTTTGTCTATACGATAGTGCACCAGCCGGCATCACGCCTCTCGGAACTTATTCGCTTCGATGACCCTCAAATTACCGCCACGGTTAACATGATCCGCAAAACGACTCTGCAAAACCCCTTAAGCAGCGTGTATACCAATAAATTTACGGTATTTATTCAAATACTCATCGCGAAATTTTTTACAACTCTTTCGCCGACGTACCTGTTTTTAAACGGAGATCAGTTTTTTTCAATCTATTCACACGGTCTGTTTTATGTCGTGGATGCGTTGTTTCTATTCCTTGGAATTCTGTATCTTTTTCTGAAACAAAAAGGGACGGCGGTATTTTTATCACTCATGCTCCTTCTGACGATTATTCCTCATTTGATTCACTCAACGGGAATTGAAAATTTTACCCCGCAGGTTTCATTATTTTTCCCCTTTGCCATTCTTATTATTAGCAACGGAATATCGTATGCACTTTCAACCCGCCTCTTGGTACCAAAACTGTCTTTAATTCTCGTCGTGATACTCTATAGCATATCGCTCGGAAATTTTATAAATACGTACTTCTTTCAGTTTCCTTTCCAAGAATCATTTGATTTTCGCATGCGAGTCGTATCGCGATATATCAACCTTTCAAATCAAAAAAATATCGTTGTGTATACTCCAAGTCCATCGGATATATTCGGCAAATACATTTTTTACTCCCATGCGCTCACAAAAAATTCCGTTGCAGCAATCTCTTGGGCGTACAAAACCATGCACTATGCATACGGACCAGTCACATTTCTTTCCTGCAGCGATGATATTGCCACATCGGTTCCTGTTATCGTTGACGTCGGATGTAAACAACACAGTACAATCAAACCAACGGATTCCATAACGCGGCTCGTTGATGCGGGTGCAACATTTGAGATAGTGAATGATCCGGTATGTCAGGGCGTCGAGCTGACGAAATACCCGACAAATGTCAGGTTATCTGATTTCTCCGTGGAACATTTATCAACAAAGGAATTTTGTGAAAAATATATCCATTAATGCGAAGCCTCTTAGCCTTGTTCTTCCAAATATTTCTGTGCGTCCATAGCGGCCTGACATCCCATGCCGGCGGCGACCACCGCCTGACGGTATCGGGGGTCGACGCAGTCGCCGGCGGCAAACAAACCCAGCACACTCGTCGCTGTTTGCGGCTCAAGTGCTGTTTTTGGGCGATTGACCTGAACATACCCCTTGGAACCAAGTGGAAGTAATGTTTTTAGAAATTCCGTGTTCGGCGTATGTCCGATCGCCAAAAACACCCCCCGTGTCGGGTATGTTTCGACTTTACCCGTCTTTGTATCTTTCAGTTTGACCCCGTTGACAGCCGTATCCCCTACTATTTCTTCAATCACTTTATTTAATAAAAAAGAAATCTTCGGATTTTTGCGGGCCCGCTCAAGCATGATGGAACTCGCCCGAAATCCTTCTCGCCGGTGAATGATGGTGACTTTTGTCGCAAATGTTGTGAGAAACGTCGCCTCTTCCATCGCAGTATCGCCTCCGCCCACGACGACGACTTCTTTCCCGCGAAAGAAAAATCCGTCGCACGTCGCACACGCCGAAACTCCTTTGCCAGCGAATTTTTTCTCCGATGGAAGCCCCAAATACATGGCTGACGCTCCTGTTGCAACAATCACGGTTTTTCCTTCATATGTTGCACTACCGGCAACGACAGTAAACGTCTTTCCCTTTTTCTCAACCTTCGTCACCGATTCTTGCACGACTTCTGTCCCAAAACGCACAACCTGTGCTTTCATGTCCATCATAAGTTGAGGCCCTAAAATACCTTTAGGAAATCCGGGATAATTTTCCACCTCGGTCGTGGTTGTAAGCTGTCCGCCCTCCTGAATGCCGGTAAGGATGAGCGTTTTCAAAAATGCCCGTGAAGTATAGAGTGCCGCTGTATAACCAGCTGGCCCGGAGCCAAGAATGATGACATCGTACGTCATGAGTTTAATTGATTAACTTATTTAATTCCCCAAGGAGCGTTTCTTTTGACTGTACGCCGATGAATTGTTTCACAACCGTCCCGCCCTTGAAAATCATGATGGTCGGGATACTCATAATGCCGAATTTTTGCGCGGTATTTGGATTTTCATCAACGTTGAGTTTACCGATTTTTGCCTTCCCAGTCAGTTCTTTGGCGACGTCTTCAACAATGGGACCCTGCATTTGACACGGACCGCACCACACAGCCCAAAAATCCACCAATACCGGTTTATCGTTTTTTAATACTTCACTGTCGAAATTCGCATCGGTTATCGTCACATCTGCCATACTATTTCCTCCTTCAAGGATTTACTACTGTATCATCAGTATAACACGCCGGCAAGAGGCAAATGCATATAGTAAACTCTTAAATCATCCTGAACGGAGATGTCCTTGACAAAAAACGAATCCGAAGATATTATATCCCCTATAGGGGGATAAACGCTCGTAGTGAGCAAGTGGAGGAAGCCGAACTATGCCAAAAGGAATTCCAAGAGATACATCGGTAAATCACGCAATTCTTCACCGCCTACGGATTGCCCAAGGGCATCTTACGCGTGTCATCAAGATGGTTGAAGACGGCGAGTATTGTATCGACGTTATCAATCAATCTCAGGCAGTCCAATCCGCACTGAAGCGCGCCGACGAAGTCATCATGGAAAATCATCTGAAAACCTGCGTAGCTTCTGAAATTAAAAAAGGCAATGCGAATGAGGTTATAAAGGAGGTGATAGAAGTTATGAATCAAACCAATACATCCGATCACAAATGCTGCTGCGGGACATGCACATGCGATAACTGTACGTGCACATGCACTAAAGACGAAAAGAAACCGTGCTCCTGCAATTGCAAAGATTGCACATGTAATAAAAAATAACTCCGGTAAACAAATGTACTCACCAAAAAGCCCCGCGTGTGCGGGGCTTTTGATTTTCGTAATGAATTAAGGGTTACTGTACCGTCAGCGTTCCTACCATCCCCTTGTCTTCATGACCGGGGACACTGCAGAAATACTTAAAACTTCCGGCTTTATCAGCTGTAAACGTCACGGTATCCGATTGGCCGGGTGAAACCGTTTTACTGGCAACATTGAACTCCGTAATCGTAAAATTGTGCGGATAGGCACCGTTATTGGTAAACGTTACTTTGACCGTATCGCCCTTGGCGACGGTGAGAGTGCTCGGTGAAAAAGCAAACTCGGTGCCGGACACGGCAAATTCTTTTGTTGTACCGCTTGTTGTCATAACGCCGGATGCCCCCGATGCAGCTTCAGGAGCACCGGTTGCGGGTTGCATCGCCGCAGTCGGTGTGGGACTAGGACTCGATCCCATGAGCATTGTCTTCAGCGTATGCCGTCCGAGATACACTCCAACCAATACAACAAGAAGAACGATAACAAGAAGTGTATTTTTCATATGCTTTTACTCTACTATAAATGAGTATATTTTGTAAAGTAAATTACAATTATTGGTGTATAATACATTCTATGACCCCACTTGCCAAAAAGACGTATGCATTATTAAAGACCGTTCCCAAAGGCCGTGTAACCACCTATAGGGCGCTCGCGGATGCCCTCGGTACCCGCGCGTATCGGGCAATCGGCCAAATCATGCGCCATAACCCGTACGCTCCAACAGTCCCCTGCCACAGGGTTGTCGCAAGCGACGGCACAATCGGAGGATTTCGGGGAAAAACAACAGGAAGAGAAATAATAAATAAAAAAGCGCTTCTTCAGAAAGAGGGAGTTATTGTTGAGGGAAACAGAATAAAAAATTTTGCCGACATTCTCTTTCAATTTTAATATTCATTGTTGACAAATGAGTAAATTTAGCTCTATAGTACAAGCAGTCTATGGTATTTTTGAATCACCAGTACAAACTTTACACTACAATCCGAATTTTTCCGGATAGGTGGGAGTGTCTGGCGAGATAGAAAAACCAACAAAAAACGCACAAACACTCCCTCCAAACAAGGGAGTTTTTTTATGTTCAAAGCGAGGTGAATATACTATGACAACAAAAAAAATAGAACGCATTATTTTTTATGATGAAGAACAACATAAGTGGATCACCGATACCATGGAAACAGAATCTCCCAATGACGGAGAAGCTCAAGAATCGAACAAGGAACAAAAGAATCTGTCCGGTAATTCCCAATCAGATGCATATGAATAGTTCTGGCATCAAGCGGGTTGGATGATCCAAATATTTGTTGATGTAATTTTTTTACATCATCAAACAAGGTTAAAATTACAAAAAACCTCTTTTTTCCCGCGATAAACTTTAGCGCTTTCTGACAATACGTATTTCCTATTGACTACCACTCACTGCGTGTTACTATAGAAACAAGAATTTATTAGTAAATTCTTCTGCTCATTATGGCTAAAGAAGAAGCAAGTAAAACTCCGAAACCCGTTTCGGTACAATCTGCAAACGCAGCTCCTTCTCCGGTTGTTGAAAACAATAAACCGAAACGCTCAATACTTTTTTATTACGTTATTCCGGCATTGGCGGTATTTTTTCTTGTTGCAAACCTTGGATTATTCGCCTATTTACAATTTATGTCATACAAACAAAGAAACCCACCTATCGCTGCAATTCCCACTTCTCCTCCGAGACCGTCGCCGACTCCGACACCAACACCAACCCCCTACCCGCTCCAACAGGGAAAAATAAAATATACTATCAGTTACGGAAAAGATCACACCGGTCCGAAAATAAATTCTATTACCATTAATCCGTTTGACCCAACAACCGGAACACAACAGACTTTTACCATTGAGGCCAGCGGGACAACGCCAATTCTGTCCGCTGATCTCTCATTAACAACGGACAAAAAAACAGCGTCCTATTCGATGCAGAAGGTTAGCGAAAGTGGATTAACAAGCATCTGGGAGGTAACCATTACAACCAATGATACCCATTTGTATATCTATAGCCCGAGCGTCATGGTCAAAACAGCGACAGAGAAAGAAATGCAGTCCTTAACGCTGCGCGCGTATTAATTATGAAATATATCGCTATAATCGTCTTCATCATACTGACATTCATTATATTTGGTACCCCGCGACCGGTGTTTGCTTCATCATCCACTTGCCCAGACGTCACAACCTCCACACAAACGATTAATTTAGGCGCGAATAATAGTTGCTCATTTGCCGGCACATCGGACGGCGGAGTTGATTTCGGATCCGGCTCCAGTAACACAGGAACACTCATCATTCAATCGGGAACATTAACCTTATCCTGCGGTCAAAGTATCGGAGCCGGAACGATAAGCATTACAGGAGGATCAATCGCTTTACCCTCCGGCTGCGCAGGGAGCCCTGCTTCATTAAAACCCGGCGCAGGTGTTTGGATGGTTGATGCAGACGGCGATGGATATCCGGCTTCAAACGTAGAAACGGTATCTGCAAACAAGCCCGGACCTACCTATGTCCGCCTGAATACTCTCCAAAGCCCCATCCAAGTTGACTGTTACGATGCAAGTCCTTCGGATGGTAATGCGTCAGCCAAAAATGCACATTGGAATCAAACGAATTTTTTCACAACGGCACGAGCCGACGGAAGCTGGGATTACGATTGTACCGGTATAACAACGTATCAATATGCCACCTGTTCATGTGGTTCCTGTTCAGGCGGTTCCTGTGGCGGTGCGTTTAACTGCACGTACCCCACAACAACGACCCCTGGAGCATACACATGCGGCGGAAGCATTGATGCGGGCCCAGCTTCTTGCACGCAGGTTAACGATCCAACATATGGCCTCTGTGAATCCTGCACTGCTTCAGGAACTACAAATTACACCGTAGGTTGTCGATAATTTTTAAGATAATTCTGCTTTGAGTTTGGCGATGTCGGGGATGACAATATAACGCCGGTTATAGATGATGAGCTTTCTTTTCTTGAGAAGTTCTATTTGAATGCTTGCTGTTTCGCGGGTCGTACCAATCCATGCCGCAATTTCTTTATGGGTCAAAGGAATCATTAGTTTCTCTCCTTCTCCATCAGAACCGGAAAAATTCTTGACGTAATACAAAAGAAGGAGAATAGTTTTATGATAGGCAGTTTCAAAAATCAAATGCTCCATCCGCTCAAGAACGCCGCTCAAACCAGTGAGGATCCTTGACATAAAATGTTCGCTCACCTCTGGATTTTCCCGAATAAATTTTCGCACATCCTCAACGGGCGCCCGCCACAAATCCACTTCGGTGAGCGCCTCAAAATAATATCGGTTGGGAGTGTTATTAATAACCCACGTCATGGGAATATATGAACCGGCTTTAAATACATGAAGAACAAGCATATCTCCATTCTGAGCGACAAAACTCATGCGTATAAACCCTTTTTGGAGATATAAAACACCCGGAGGCGGATCCCCTGCCCGAAGAATGAGTTCTCCCTTTTTATATTGCAACTTAGTAAATTTTGAAAAAAAACCATCTACTATGCGATGAACTGATGTATTCATAGGTGTTGGAAAAGTGTTTATATGCGCATAGTATATACTTTTTTCACAAAATTAGTGTAATATATATTACATATCTTAAATACTCCTCATATTATGATGCTAAGTACCACCTCCGTTATGAACACACGTTTGTCGTCCGCATTTGACATAGTTACGATTAACCGCATCATGTTCGTTCTTTCTATCATCGGCATCATTATGGCAGTCTATGTTCTCCAAAGTTTCTTACGGCATTCGTCGATTGTCTGCTTTACCGCAGGCGGCTGCTCACTTGTTCAAAAAAGCCCCTTAAGCTACCCATTCGGCATCCCTGTTCCTGCAGTCGGACTTGTGGGATATTCGATCTTAACGATCCTTGCGTTTCTTCGCACAACCTCAACGAACAAAAACCTCCTGAAGGGCATGCTTGCTATGGCAACATTTGGCGTCTGCTTTGTGGCTTGGTTTACCTACACGGAGATATTTCGTATAAAGGGCATTTGTACATGGTGCGCTCTGTCTGCTGTCAATATGACGATCATCTGTATCCTTGCGTGGAAAAGTTATATACTTGAGGCTCATTCCTAAATTCGTATGAAATTCACAGGGGAAACAAAAATGTTTTTAGGTATCATCGTTATCACTGCGGTCGTTATCGGACTGGCTTCGTTGGTGTTAACCAAACCCGCCCCCACCCTCACACAAGATGACATGATTCCCAAAGATGCGCACACAAAGGGTAATCCTCAGGCGAAAGTATATCTCGTCGAATTTTCTGATTTTGAGTGTCCCGCCTGTCTTGCCGCAAAACCAACCGTTGACGCAATCGTAGCTGCTCATAAAGACAATCTACTCTATGTGTATCGCAATTTTCCCCTTGACCAACACCCCTTCAGCCATCAGGCGGCTCAAGCTGCCGAAGCCGCAGGTGTTCAGGGAAAATACTGGGAAATGTACGACCTTCTTTTTGCCAATCAGGACAAATTTTCTGATACTGAATTTACCGATCTTGCCAAACAACTTAACCTCGATATGACAAAATTTGACGCTGATATGAAAAATACGACCCTCACCAATAGGATTCTTGATGATATAGCAGCCGGCACCAGATTCGGCGTTGACGCGACGCCAACGTTTTTCCTCAACGGCAAAAAACTGGATTTATCAAGTATCAATGACCTTTCTACTGCCGTAAATCAGGTTCTCCGGTAAATCCCATCGCGCCTCTTGGTACTGCCCCCAGTATTTGTATATTATTGAACTATGGAACCGAAAAAGAAACTGCGCGTCGGATGGTTTACCTTTACCTGCTGTGAAGATTCCACAATCGTATTTACTGAGCTTCTCAACACACGCTGGCAAATCTGGAAAGAAAAAATTGAGTTTGTCCATGCCAAGGTCCTGCAAAATACCAACCGGTGGGAACCGATGGACGTCGCATTCGTGGAAGGAGCGATCTCTTCAAGTGAACAAGAAGAAAAACTCAAGAAAATCAGAGGCCTTGCGACCAAACTCGTGGCTATCGGCGGATGCGCCTGTACAGGGCTCCCCAGCGGCCAACGAAACCGTTTTGATGGGCCTACCAAAGAAGAAATCAAAGCGCTCCTTGAGCAATTTAACCATGCGCCGATGGTAAAATTTCTGCGGCAGGTGGTTACAGTTGATGATGAGGTAAATGGATGTCCCATGAACGAACAGCCGTTTTTGGATTTAATCGATAAATATTTAAAGGAGTTTAATATAGTATAAGAGAGTGATTATGCGAGCGAACAAAATTTTGTCCGGCTTCATTTTCTCTTAAGGACCAAATACATGGAGAATACGAGTTTGAAACTGAAGACGGATCTAGATTTTCGTTCGTGAGCAAAAGCGGCAAAAGAAGATTCCCGATCAGGTCGGGAATGACAATACAAACTATGCACACAACAAACCTTGATCTTACACTCGATGAAATTACCAAAATCGAAGGAACGGCGAAACTTGATCTCCAGATTCGAGACGGCCAGCTGACGCAGTGCAATTTCGGGATCGTCGAAATGCGACGATTTTTCGAACAGGCAGTCCGCGGCAAAACGATCACCAATCTCCCCCATCTTCTTGCGCGTATCTGCGGCACATGCAGTAATGCTCACCTGTTAGCTAGTTTAAAATCGGTTGAAAATGGATTGGGACTTCAAATATCAGCCCAAAGCAAACTTTTGCGAAAACTATTAAATTATGGTCTTATCATCCGCGATCACGGGCTTCATCTCTATGTCTTTGTGCTTCCGGATCTATTTAACCGCGAGTCAATTCTTGCATTTGATGAAAATAATCCGGCTGAACACGATCTTATCCATGATTGTTTTGCGGTGAAGGAAGCGGGAAATAAATTAAGTATAGCGACCGCAGGCAGATCGGTCCACGCACCATATCTTGCTGTCGGAGGTTTAAGCCAGATACCGACCAAAGAGTCACTTCTTGCGCTTATACCGGTGCTTGCCGAAATACGACCAAGAATTCTACGGCTTATTGAGGTATTTCTCTCATGCCCGTTTGAACTCACTCAGGAGCTTAAATTCATGGCTTTAAAAGATCCGGAATTTTCCTTCCTCGAAGGGACCCTTATAACAAGCGACGGAACCCAAATCCCGCCTAATGAATTCGAGAATAAATTAAAAAGACAATCAATCCCCTATTCTGCCTCAACCGGTTACCTCTTTGGCGATTCCATCCATATGGTGGGAGCGTTAGCTCGAATGAACCTTAACCGCGACTCTCTCCATCCAAAAACCAAACAGGACGCTGCTCTCGCTTTATCCCAATTCCCGTCCAATAATATATTTCATAATAATCTTGCGCAGGCTGTCGAGATGCTTCATGCGCTCGACATGAGCATAGATTTAATCAATCAATACCAAGCACTGCCCGAAACCCCGCCAACCGTAATGCCGAAAGAGGCGGAAGGCGTGGGGATCATCGAAGCGCCACGGGGCATCCTCTATCACAAAGTTGCCATGAGTGCGGAGGGAAAAGTGGTCAAATCGAAAGTTATCGTACCGACGGGCCAGAACCAAATCGGCATAGAACACGCCATCCGCGATTTCGTCAGCGCGCATATCGATGCACCCAAGGAAGAGTTGACGTTTGAAATTCAAAAAATTATCCGTGCCTATGATCCGTGCATGAGCTGTGCGACCCATTTTTTGAAAGTACGTTGGACAGAAACATGACATTTCCCTCTTGCTCTTTCTTGGATTATGGGACTACAATGAGGTTGGAATTCGTATATACCACCGCGGGAAGATAGAAACAGGAAACCACGACTTAAACATCCGGATTTTAAAAACCCAATGCGTACCACAAGGAGGTGGAATGCTTTTTTTTTCTGAACTTATTGGGAAACAAGTCTTTTCAGAAGACCAGCACATGCTTGGCCGACTCCGCGACATCATTTTTTTGAATGCCGAAACCCCGCAAGTAACCAAAATTCTTGTTGAACAACAACAGAAAACCAAACTTATCGGCATTTCATCCCTGCGATACATCGATCATCATATTGACATTAAATGGACGATCGAAAACATCAAATCGGGTGACCAGGAGCTCTCAGCCGCCAAAGTATTACTCGATAAACAAATTATCGATCTTGTGGGAAATAAAGTTGTGCGCGCAAACGATATAATCCTTCAAGACATTCCCATGCTCTCTATTTCGGGAATCGATATCGGCGTATCCGGAATTCTTCGACGGCTCGGCGTTGAAAGACCGATACGGATTATAGCCAAATTCTTCCGATTTGACATACCCATGACGCTTCTGTCGTGGGGTGATATTTTAACTTTAGAGCTAAAAGACGGCCAAATTAAACTCAAACAGCAGGAAGAACGATTATCAAGAATCCACGAAGAAGATCTTGCCGACTATCTGGAAATGACCAATACGCAAAACGTTCACACGTTCCTCCAAACTCTTGACATCAACAAAGCTGCTGAAATTATTGAAAATCTGAGCGTTAATTATCAGGTTGATCTTTTTCAGCGGTTTGAACCCAAAAAGGCGGCCCAAATAATTCTTGATATCAGCCCCGATGAAGCCGCCGACATATTGCTGGCACTGGAACGCGCCAAACGGGATAAAATAATGAAAATTCTTCCTCACGATAAACAAAACACGCTCCATCGGCTCATGACCTTTTCTCGAACTCCGGTTGGAAAACTTATGACCAGTGAATTCTGCGCCATCGAATCTCACATGACCGTCAGGGAAATTTTACGCACTATTCGGCATACAACTGTCGATTTTTCTTCTGTGACCGCAATTTATGTTTTGAACCGCGACGATCAACTGGTCGGCGTTTTTAGTCCCCACGAACTCATGATGCAGGATTTTGATACACCGGCGTACAAATTTATGGTGCCGGAGCCAATCGTCGTTCTTTTGACGACGTCTATCGAGGTGGTTATTTATAAACTCTTCAAATATAAAATCCCCTGTCTCCCTGTTATCAATCGGGAAAAACACATATTGGGAGTCGTTACCGTTGACGATTTGTCAGATATTATCTTAAAAAAGATACAATGATAGAATTTCTCAAAAAATACAGGCGGCGACTCCTCTTATTTCTTACGGTCTTTGGACCCGCCACCATCACCGCGATGGCTGACAATGACGCTTCAGGCGTTGCCACCTACTCAATCGCTGGAGCAACGCTTGGATACCCTATCTTATTTGCACTTCTTCTTATTACCGTACTTCTGGGCATCACGCAGGAAATGGGAATCCGCTTGGCTCTGGTAACACGAAAAGGATTGGGCGACCTTATTCGTGAACATTACGGCATCAAGGCGTCAATTTTCATCTTTGTGTGTCTTCTTATCGCAAACATGGGCACAATCATCGTAGATGTGGCGGCAGTTAAAACAACAAGTAACATTCTCAATATTCCTGCAATTCCAACGATTATTGCTCTCCTTATTGTGATATTTTTCTTCGTTATTAAAGGAAACTACAAGCTCAACCAAAATATTATGCTTATTTCCTGCCTATTTTACCTTGCATATATTTTTTCTGCCTTCAGGGCAAAACCGGATTGGTCCCTTGCTACCACAAACCTTCTTTTTCCCCACGGCGTCGCTATGACCCCGGAATACATCCGCAATTACATCATCATCGGGCTAGGAGTATTAGGCACAACCGTCACCCCGTGGGGACAATTTTTCATCAGCAGCTTTGCGTTCGATAAAAAAATAGAGGCTGGACGGCTCAAATATTCACAATTTGAAACCTACTGGGGAGCATTTTTGACGGACTTTTTTTCCTTCTTCATGATAGTAGCTACAGCAGCCACCCTCTATGTCCATCACATCACGCTTGTTTCCGGCACTCAGGCAGCGCTTGCCATCAAACCATTTGCAGGAGAACTTGCCGGCACGCTGTTTGCTTTCGGTATATTAATCGCAGGATTTATGGGAATCGTCACCGTCTCTCTTTCTACCGCCTATGCATTTGCTGAATTCTTCGGATTGTCAGGAAGTCTTGATACGTCGTTTACCAAAAGTCGAACTTTCTATCTCATCTTTGTCTTCCAACTCGTTGTTGCCGGCGGTATTGTCCTCTTCCCGAAGGTCTCTTTGTTTAGTCTCGTTATCGCCTCCCAAGCGTTAAACAGCATGATGCTGCCGTTTATTTTTTACTACCTCTTAAAACTCACGAATAATAAAGCAATTATGGGGTCTCACGCCAATTCAAAATTTCAACAAAACTTCGGCATCATCTCTGTTGTCGTCATTTCAACCGCATCACTTCTCGCGCTTGCGTTCTATTTTATTCATTAATTTTTTGAGCGTTGATTCCACACTTCGGAGTATCTTTTCCATTGATGCGTCCGCTGGGATACCAAGAATGGTAATGGTTGATATTTTCCTCAATTTAAAAAGAAGTTTGAGATGAAACCCCAAATCGTAATCATGCGGTGAAACGCTTTTTGTCGTTACAAACGCATCAATATTATGAAATATGGTAACGCCTTTAATCCCCTCAACTGTATCGATAATGACACTCCCCCCTTCCGGAACAAAATTCTCATTCGGATCCACTTCTTCTATATGACATTGAGGAAAAATTCTCTGAAGGGGTTTAATAAGTTGTAACGGAACACTATCGTTTGGTTTAAGCGAATTTCCCACCACGTAGATCATCATACTGTTGTATTGGCAAAAGAAAGAGCGAGAGCGGTATGTTTCTTCAGAAGTTGAAGCTGTTGCATGGTTAATACATCACAAATATATCCCCAGTGGAGACTGACCCATTGCCCGATCTTCGGTGACATCGCGATATCCGTGACGATTTTATTGACTGGTACCCCTAAAGTAAGTTTTTCCCGCTCATACACAAGCGGCTGTGTGCGCACGATATATTGCCTTTTGGTCATTTTCGTATTATTAAATTCCCCTACTAATCTGCCCCAGCTGATCCTACACTCATCCATAGTTGAAAGCGTATGCGTGACCGTTTCGTGCCCCGTACGGATAAATATATTCATCACATGAAAATTATGTTGCGGGACACCGTCGATAACATGGTTCATCATGGGTGTAAGCTTCGACATCGGAATTTTCATTTTGAGTTTCAACGCATCGGTAAGATGGTTCGCAAATGAACTTCCCTTCACCTGACCAAGAAGCTTGTTTCCAAGCCAATATGCTTCAACGACCTTTCGGTCAAAAGGATCGTTCATCCCGTTAGAAGCGGCGATCAGAACAAGATAGGGATACAGCGTCTCAAAGCGATGGAGTATTTCAATAAGCCCTTCGTCAACGACATCCTCTTTCACGTACCCGAGCATGTCATTCTGCTTTTCAGGGCCGCAGTAATGCAGGCTGTTGGGTGCAAATGAATATCGGGAACACATCCTGACACCTTGCGAATCAAACGTCATACGTCAATTTTCTAACACTTTGGGCGCTTCCTTTGTCATGGAAACCAAGAGCGACCCGATAATAAGAAGCAATGCGTTTATCCCCTGTTGTCCAACGAATGCTTTATGAAATAGAACCATTCCCAGTACCGCTGTGACGACTGGCGCAAATACTAATACTGATGAAACTACTGTCGCTGGAGCTTTTGAAAGGGCCCAGTACCAAGTCGTCACATACAAAACTAAAAGAACGCTGCTGACAACAAGCGGCATGAGCATGTATGCGGACGGCTGAAGAAGGAGTGGTGTTTTACCAAAGACCGCTGCTGCTCCCAGAAGAAATGGTAACCCAAAAACCATCCGTCCCCAAGCCACAACCCCCGGTTCAATATACTCAAGAGAAATTTTTGCAATAACATTCTCAATCGCCCATAATATCGTTGCTCCAAGCACCAAAAACGCGCCCGTTGAGGGAATAAGCTTATACGTTCCGCCGAAGACAAACATACCAACAAACAATGCTATGTAACCGATAAGTTGAGTCTTTGAAATGCGTTCTTTCAAAACCGGCACAGCAAGAAGGAGTACCCAAAGAAATAGCGATTTTTGAAGAATATTACCATTTACGGCCCCGACTGTTGATAGTCCCGTAAAAAACATGGCAAACGGAATCCCGCCTCCTATGGCCCCGATAAGCATAAGCATACCCCACTGTTTCCGTGAAAGCTGGCGTAAAAGTTTCGTTTGTTTCGTAAACGCAAGAATAACCGTCAGCAAGAGTGCAACAAGAGCGTTTCTCACTATGGAAAAAATGAGGGGGTCCGCATGCGAAACAAATATCGCATTAGAAAATATGGATATTCCCGAAATACACGCTGTTAAAAAGCTTAATACGATGCCCTTTTTTATCATATCGGTAACCCTCCTTGTTTCTTTGCCGACAGTATTGACAGAGCTTCATCCGTCTCAATTTTTGCTACCGCAATATCGGCATATATTTCCAGATAATCTCCCTGTAAAACACCGTCGAGAGGCCCCAATCGAACGCGACGGTTATTTTCCATAATAGCAATATTTCCTCGTATCTCTTTGACTCTACTAATATTATTTTCGCACATATCCCTCTCGTGTATTCACTATAAAATATTGTGAGACGAATCACAATGGCGGATACCCATATGTACTCTTGCATCCTATCGGGAAATACCGCTATGATGATAGAAGAAGTAATTTCTGTCCCAGAAAGGAGGTGACACACAATGGCAAAAGCAAAAACATCGAAATTTAAACTCGACCTAATGAGTGTCACCGTCCTTTTGGTTATGTCAATTTTTGGCGGTATTGTTGGCTATTACCTTGGAAAGGGAGCAACGTCCGCACAGGATGTCGCGTTTCTTCAGGCAACCACGCTTATGCGTGATAAAGGCTCCATGATGCAAGACGCAGGCAAACTGATGAATGATCAAGGCAAACGCATGGGCGATCGGACCATGATGGATAAAGGCACACAGATGATGGAGGGCGGCTCAGAATTGATGGGCCAAAGCACCACCATGATGGGCATGATGCCACAATAATAGGTAAACGAAAGGTTTTGTTTGATACTATTTCCTAATCCCGCTTAATAAGCGGGATTAGCGGTATTAGAGGTATAACGCAACGGTCATATTCCAGAAGAGATGGACGAGAATTGGAGCGACCAGTGAACCCGTTGTTACATACAACATGCTGTTGGCAAACGCTAAAATAAAATCAGTCGCAAAAAATAATACGAGCGTTACTCCTTGCAGCTTGGTAACGGTCACTAAAATCGGTATATGGAGTAAAACAAAAAGCACGGATCCCATCGTCGCCGCATAGGGCAAATTTTTTGTTTTTTCGTATATTCGATTGAAAAGAAATCCCCTGCTTAACAGTTCCTCGGTGATCGCCGTTGCAAGCGAAATGATAATAAGGAAAAATCCGTAATTGCCAAATGCGTTGATTGGGGTGAGCGAAAATTTGCCGTATTTGATGAAATGTGCAAAAACCCCCTCAAGCGCAAACACCATGCCGAATCCGATGCCTATATACAAACTGTTAAAAAAGTTTTTTCCGGTTATACCGACGGATTCCAATGTGCGTTTTTCTTTTTTCCATACATACCAGAGGACGGGGGCAACAAACACCAACGGTTTTACGATAAATTCGTCGACCCACTCAGGAAATCGGAAAAAATACCGATAAAGGCTCCAAAAAAGTAAAATCCACGCCCACAGCTGATAAATTGATTCCAATGACTTAACGGGAGTGGTCGCTATTGAGGATCGTTTCTTTGCCATATCTATTATTACAATAAACGGTTCACCAAACGCGCGCAAGGACTAATCACGTACGAAGAGACGGATGAACATGCGTCTCTTCAACCGCCCGATTCATCGCATCAACAATACGCTGTACCGTTATTTTCGCCTGCTCAAGATTCAAAGACCGATAATTATGGGGGAAATAATGAAAAACCAGATTCCTGCCATTTTTCCACGTTTGCCATAGTTGAATGGCTAAATCACTTCCAAAGCGGGTTTCTATCTGTCCGAATGCACTGCGGAATTTTAACATACCGACGAGATTAGGACTCAAGGTTTTGCCCACCCGATAATGATCGCTTCTGAATTCTTTCACTGTTATGATGCTTAAATCTAAAAATAATTGCTTCAAAAACCCTTCATACATTTTGGCAAACGGAAACACGAGATACGAATAATCTGTCGGAAACTGATTGTGATGACGATCCGTATCAGCGATTAAAAATTCTCCATCTCGGGCAAGCACCCGCTGATCATCAGAAAGATATTGCCACAATTTCGATTCAGGAAGAATCATTACCAGTAAATATAAACAAACGTTTCTATAATAAATAAAACGATGAAACCGGCAAAAATCCACAATTCCGTGTTTGTCGTTACCGTTCCTTTGATCATCGTGTACCAATCGTTAAGATTCTTGTGAATTTCCCACTCCCCGATTTGCCACAAAATCATCGAAAGATAGAGTGACAGCACAAGTCCTGACGCAAGCATACTTCCAGAGGACGAAATAATAAACAAACTGACGACGGCAAATGCCCACTCAAAAACGACACTGCGAAACGGCGAAGGAGTCAGATGAAATACTACTTCAGCGACATCAAGAAAATAGACACCAACAATACCGCCAAGCAAAAAAATCGCAGTACTGATATTCGGATGTATGTGCCATTTAAAAACAGCGGCAATAAAAAAATACCCAAAGAAAACAAGAAGAAATATGAGGGGTTTTCGACGAATTATTTCTTTAATATTCTCAACTATCATGGTGATTTTAGTATATCACCTCAAAAGAGACAAAACCCTCTGTGCTGGATTCCCACTGCACGTCAACGTGTTCTACCCATGCAACGTCAGGGCCTCGGTGACACCGCTTCACAAGCTCTTCTAACTCACCTTTCGGCCCTTCTGCAATCAACTCGACCGCCCCATCCTCTCTATTTTTCACCCAACCGGAAAGCTTTCTACTTCGAGCGAAACGAAGGACCCACGCACGAAATCCCACACCTTGCACGTCACCGGAAATGATACAGTGGACACGCGCCATATCTCTCTACTCCTTGCCCTCTTTCAGTTGTTTCATCTTCCACATAAATAATCTCGCTTTACTTTTTGCGTTGCTGTCTTTTACAAATGAAAGTGATTTTTCTAAAATCGCCCGAGGAACGGTTTTTGCAAGTCGGATATAGAGCGCTTTATGTTTATAATCGTTTAACTCCTCAGACAAATAGATTCCGTAGGATTGAAATTCGCGGGAAATATATTTATCTTCGAGCGGATTAAATGTCAGAAGTATCTGACCGATACTTTGGACGGATGAGATTTTTGCCATACAACATCTAGTTAAACCGATTCATGGCTTTGTCCATGCCATCTGTAAGCGCTATCCGAACGGCCTGCGCACCATGTTTAACCAAGTGTTTTAAACTTCCCGCTTCGCTTCTGTTAAACCGCGATAAAACAAAGGCTATAACCGATCGATGGGAAAGATTTTTATCTTCATTCATGCCGGTTGATTCTTTTCCTCTCCCTATTCCCATACGGAAACGTACGAATTCATCCGATTTCAGAAGGTTCAATATCGACGTCACGCCGTTATGGCCTGCAGTACCGCCTTTCTGACGGATTCTGATTTTACCCAACGGGAGATCAATATCGTCATGGATAACCCAAACATCTTGAGGCGTCAGTTTGTAGTAATCCATGAGCCCTTTCACTGCAATTCCGGAATTATTCATATACGTTATGGGTTTTGCAAGAATAACGTCACCCGTATGCGCAATGAACGCTTTATGATTCTTGTCGTTTTCCCATTTCACCAATGGTCCACCCAGTTCATGGCATAAGTGGTCAACGACCATAAATCCTATATTATGACGCGTGTCTTTATACTCGTCACCTGGATTACCAAGACCGATAATAAGTTTCATACGTTCCTCTATCTTAATATCCTACCTTTGATCGCGCAATAGCCTGATTATGTCATTATCGGTAATCTCCTGAAAGTTATGATAAAACTGTCCGACTGCTTCAAATCGCTCAGGCTTTTCTATAACCACGACCTCATGCACCTTGGATCGCAAATGTAGAACAGTATCAAGCGGTGCCACGGGAATTGCTACAACAACAGAAACTGCCTTTTGTAGGCTACACCATCGTATTGCCACCTCCATTGTCGACCCAGTTGCTACCCCGTCGTCAACAAGAAGTACCGTCTTTCCTGATATCTCCAGAGGGTGAATCCATTTTTGGTATCGCCGTGTTTTTTCATGGACCAATTGAGTACATTTCTCAATCTGTTGCGTTACATATTCCTTTGGAATATTAAGGCGCGAAACAAGGTCGCGATCGATAAATGAGACATTATCAGACGCTACAGCTCCGATCGCAAGTTCGCTGTTTGCTGGAGAAGGAATTTTTTTTACCGCTAATATGCCAAGGGGAAGGGCCAAATCAGAAGCAATCGCATGGGCGACAACAACGCCTCCGCGAGGTAATCCTACAACGACTGCTGGAGTATTTTTATATGAGGTCAAAAAACGCGCAAGAATATGTCCGGCAGATATTCGGTCAGTAAACTTCACAAATTTTACCACGTCAATACACGTGATAGACGTAACATCGATTATTTCAATCATGTCTCCATCACGTGTATAACGTTATTTCATTTTCGCGAGTTGCTTCTCCGCTATATCCCCTACATAGGGAACTTTATACATTTCACCCTGGAACGCCTTCCACATACAAAGAATCCAGAGGATAAATGCTGCGAGCGAGAGCAATAATCCGACGAGCCATCCCAAAATTGGGATAAACCCGAGGGCGATGTTCACGATAAAAATGCCGCCAAACAATATGGTTGACTGCATGGCGTGAAATCGTACAAATTTACTCTGCTTTTCTACGACGAGAAAAATAATGCCTGTGACAAATCCTAACAGGTAGCTTGCAGCTCCCATAAGATTTTCATTTCCTTTTGTTGTTGTTTCTGCCATTCTTCTCACCTCCCTTCAAATATTGTTATACAACTCACGTTGTATGTTTTTCTCTCTTTCCACCTTACCATGCTTGGAATTTTATCGTCAATAACCAATGTCGGTCAAAAAATGCTCAGCTGCTCTTTGGTCGCATCAATGAGCGGTTTTACTTCCCCCTCACGCCACAACTTCACAACTCCAAATACACCATCGTATCCGGGATCAATGACAATGTCGCCCGTCCGAACCTTATCAACGCCCACGGCGACCCGTTCCCCTGCAATTTTCGCTATCTCACCATGCGCCGCACGAAGAAGCACCGCAAATTCCCCTCCCAATGCATCCGTAAGCTGTCTATACGGCGTTTGCACTTTAGGGCTCGCTACGGGCGATCCTATGCATTCTGAAATAATTTCCTGAAGCGGAACAAGCATCACAAACGGCGGACGCTTGGGAAATGCCTTACTCTTCGTCACGTGGACCATCGCACCGTTTGGATATATCGCTTCTGACGTAACGGTAAGTCTCAAATCCTCTTCACTTCGGCCAGCAAGCTCACTCACACGCTGTTCAACTCCCTGCACAAGCGGCTTCCCGCAAACCGGACAGGTCGTTCCGTTTTTCGCCGTATCCTTGGGTCCCCAGCGTATGTTGCAAAGCCTGTGGCCTGACCAATGGTATTTCCCCTCTTCGGGATAAAACTCAATCGTATAGGCAATATTCGCGCGGGGGGAGCAAACAAAATTTTGTTCGGATTCATTTGCGAGCGAAGATTTTTTTATGGAGGCCAAAGACTGTTTTCGCGAGAGAACTGAAGACGAATCTAAATTTTTGTTTGCGACCTCCGTTGGTGTATTTTTAATTGCTTCATAAATCGCCTGATAATTTAGCTTTCCGTCAGGAATATCAAAAACAGTTGATTCTCGCCCCAACTTCGGCCCACTGTGCGCATCGGAAAATGAAACGATCGAGCGGGTATCAAGCTCTTTAATGCGCCAGTTCATCGACGGGTTACTTGATAATCCCGTCTCCACCGCATAAATATGCTTCGCATACGGACCGTAGGCTTCCTCCAAACTGTTAAATCCGCTCATGCTGCCGAAAACCGAGAACCACGGCGTCCACGCGTGTGCCGGAATAATAAGGGCGTTCGGTTCAATCGTCAGGACCAGTTCGGCAACCTGTATGGACGTAAGCCCGATAATCGGCCGGCCGTCGCTCATAAGGTTGCATCCCTGTCGGGTCATCTCTTTGTTCACCTTGTCGGCTGAAGCAAGCGAAGGAACCCACACGAGCGTATGAATTCTCCTCCCTTTTCCGCCTTGGGAATAAATGCAGGAAACTTCAGTCGCAAGAAGAAACAATGGATCATCAGGCTTCGCCCCTTTAAGCTTCAGAAGCCCGTTGCCGATTTCTTCAAGATTTTCTTTGATGTCCTTCATCCACAACGGATGCGTCCAGTCACCGGTAGCCACGAGCCCCATGCCCTTTCGTTTTGTCCACATACAGATCTCAGGCAATACCATGGCTGGCGATACTGCGCGGGAGAATCTGGAATGAAGTTGAAGATCGGCAATAATCTGCATATGATAGGCTCATTATATCCTTAAAATTTACGTTGTATAGTATATAATCCGACCATATGTCGGAAAATGGCTTAATCATAGACAACTCCGTCTCGAAAGAAATCCTCGGTCATCGTGTAACGATTTCAGTGGATCAACACTTTGCCTATTTTGATAAACCACTCGTCACCGAAGAAGCGGACAATCTCTCTTTACTATTCCATGAAATGCGCACGATGGGCGTAGACAAACTTCGCATCGACTGGAAAATAGAAGATGTTATGCCGGAGCAAGGACAGATCGACCACGGGAAGCTTGAACGACTGCAAAAAATTACAGAAATTGCCCACGAATCGGGACTAAAAAGCGCCATCGTACTTGCTCATACACCAGAATGGGCGGTGAAACTGGCAAAAAAGAATCCCGAAGCCTTTATAAAAGCATATCAAGACTATGTGGATGTTGTATTTAATGCACTCACTCCCGAAGGTAAACCATCAATGACTCCTTCAAACATCCAGGCGTTTAACGAACTCAATATGCAATCGTATACTCCTAACGTCCTATTACAACATATACCAATGTGCGCTAACATTCTTCGGGAAAAATCGCAACAGTATTTTGGTAAGAAAATATCCATTATGGCTACACTTGCAGTCCACGCATCACCGGTAAAATCTGTTCCCAAGTTCATGTACCGTTCCCTCGAATTTATTCAAGAAAATCAAGACGTATTGAGTAATTTTGATGAAATAGGGCTCGATTATTATCCAGGAATATGGCATCTCCCCAAAAAAACCATAGATCTCTACTGGAAAAATAGAAAATATTTTATACAGGCATTTCAGGCGCGTAATAACCCAACCAAAGTTGAATTATTAAGGCAGAACGCGCCGATTGATATGTTCAAACAAGCCTTCGGTAACATGGATTTATTGGAGGAAACACTTGAGGCCCTCCAGCCCCTGAAGAAAAAACTGAGCATAGCCGAGATCGGCGCACCAATGATAATTCCGCTGGAAACTCCAGCTATACGTAAAGAGAATGAAAAGCTGCAGGCGCTCGCCGTCTTGATCATGGCCATGAAACTGCGTCCACTGTTAAAGAAATATACTATTGAAGAAGTTGGACTGTACTGTATAACCAATAAGCCAAAATCTGAGGCGCTGGGTTTCTATGAATGGGGGTGGGTACAAAATGACGGAGAAAGAAATTATATGCTAAGTGGAAAAACAGGACTCAAGAGTATTATCAGATTACTCAATTATTCCTACGACCCCTTGATGTTTGAACCGGTGACGGGAAACTGGGTAGAACGATATCCCCAATCTTCATTCAAATAACTCAGTAAGGAGCTTTTTTAACTCTTTTTCATAGCGTTTCAGCACTGTCAGCTTAAGCTTCCGCTTCTTTTTACCGTATAGTTGCCCCCCCATCACATATCCCGGCATATACTTGAGCGGCCGCTTGAATAACAATACCGGTAATGAAGCTACCACCATCTGCTGAATAACTTTCACCTTTCCTTCGCGGCGGATTCTTCGCATCGACCAGACATACAATGTCTCCCGTAGCATGTCAGCAACTGCTCCTGCTTTTGCCAGTCGCAAACCAAAATCCACATCCTCATTAAACTTACGCGTCTCATCGTACCCTCCTATCAGTTCAAACAAATTCCGGCGGATGATGGTTAGGGGGCCGGGCGTAAACGGCCGCTTAAACAATATTGTTGACTCCAAAAAAATATTTGCGATGAGAGTAAAAATACTGTCATTTACGTCATCCGTATCGGGTTTTACCCACGTCGTAAAAACAGCAGATTTTTGGGTATCAATAAAGTGTTTTACTCTTTCAATAAAATACGGCATGAGAACACTGTCAGCATCAACAAATATCAGCCATTCGCCGGTTGTATGCTTCGCACCGAGATTTCGCTGTAATGGCAGTCTCGCTTTCTCGCTCATGACAACCTGCAATTTAGGGATCTTCGAGGCAAATGTTCGGGCAACTTCAACCGTTTTATCTTTTGAGAGGCCATCAACAACCACGACCTCAAAATTTTTTTGTGTTTGGCCGGCAAGTGACGTGAGAAGCTTCGGAAGAAATTTTTCCTCATTTAATGTGGGAATAATGATAGAAAAACGGGGCTTCTCCATACAGATTCTCGCATTATACGGCAAATCAGGATGAGCCGCATTAAACAGACGACTGTTTCTGGTTATGAAACATCGTACGCACTTCTTTGACCGTTGTTACCTGATGCGGTGATTTATCGGTCCGGATACGTACTAATCTGGGAAACCTGACGGCAATACCGGCGCCGTGAGCAGGAGATTTCGTCAGATCATCACCTGCTATTTCAACGACAATCTTCGGTTCCACCCACACGTCCGGCGTAAAGAGTTTGTTGACGTTTTCATATTCTTTCGGCTGCTTCTCAGTTTTTATATCATGAAGCTTTGTATGAAGCTCTTTCCATAGATCATCCGACACGCCGGTCCCAATTTTTGTGATCGTAACAAAGTGGTCACCTTCTCGCACCCCAACAAGAAACAAGCCGATCCCAAAACCAGAGCGCTTCCCCTCGCCTCTGGAATACCCCATGATTACGGCGTCAATCGTATCGGTTAACTTTCCGGTTTTTCCTTCCTCCTGTTTAAATTTTACCCATGAAAACCCCCTGCGCCCCGGTTCATACGGGCTTTCCCATTTTTTGACAACTGCTCCCTCCAGTCCCTTTTTGAGCTGTTCGTCATGATAGGTGCGGATCTCCTTGGCCTCATGAGCAATGATCTCAGGTGATAACATGAGATGCTTGTTTTCTTTTTGCTTTAATGTTTTTTCAAGAATACCTCTTCGTTCACGAAGAGGGGCCGTTAAAAGCTCTTTCCCGTCTTTATAAAGAATGTCAAAAACGAAAAATTTTAATGGAACGCTCGTTCGGGCTTCCGCAATATCATATTTCCTTTTTCTCGTCATGGTTTCCTGAAACGGAATAAGTTTCCCAGTTTTTGGATCCACTCCTACCGCTTCACTATCCAAAATCACTTCATGTGCGTTCAATTCATGCCCGATTTCCTGAAGTTCAGGAAACATAGCGGTGGTATTTTCCAAATTTCTTGAAAAGGTTTTCGCCGATCCGTTGTCGAAATGAATTTGTACCCGCACGCCGTCGTATTTCGGTTCAACTGCAACCACCCCCATTTTTTCTATCATTTCATCGGCGGTCGGAATCCGCTGGCAAAGAGCGGCAAGAATCGGCGCACCAACCCGAGCTTTAACGTGCGATAATCCGGCTATACCATGTTCCTTGAGCGTTGTTGCAATAAATCCGATATCCGGACGTACGTTATACGCATCCTCGAGCCTCTCGCGAAGCGATTTGTCGCCTTTGACCATCCACGAGATGCTATCAAGCATGGTCATATCGGAAAACCCAAGCCGCAGTTTATCAAGCGGTATGCGGGCAATATAGCGCGCTGATAACGTGTCAACTGTGGCAAGCAATTGAGATAACAACGCAATTTTTTTATCCTGTGATCCCTGACCGCTTTCTTTCGTAATCGAGTACAACCGCTCATATACCTCGCTTACCGTCGGCGAAGTGGAATTTTTCGAAGATTGAGAGTAACAGGATTGGGCAGCTGCTCCCAAATCACCTTCTTTTTTAAATGCAGCTACTACCCGTGATTCCTCCACGTGATAGGCAGAGGCGATTGCGCGGATCATAAATTTGTCGGCAACACCAAACTCAATGGCCTCAAAAAGCGGCACAACACGCCCTTGAAGGAGATAGCAAATTTTCCCGATTTCTTCCTTGTTTGATTTCCGAAACACGTCAGACAATATTTCCGTCATCGTATTTCGGGAAGCGGTTTCTTCGAGCTTATTAAAATACTGGGCCAATTCTGAAAACTTCATAACTATCTATGTTAGGCAGCAATCACGATCTCGTTATCGTATGAATAGAAAATAGGCAGCAAAAATCAACACGAGAAATAACGCGCCAAACCCGAGCGCCACATATCCCTCGGCTTTTCCCTGAGAAAGCTTTTGAAATCCCTGAAGAATGACAACAACGGCAAACATGGCTGGAATAATGAGGAATGCATACGTGATGCCTGGGCCGGACAAATCCATATGTTAATTTCGAAGCACGTAGCGAACGCCTTTTGTCGTGCCTTCTTTTTTCACTATACCCTTTTTAATGAGGTCCTTCAATTCTCGAAGCACCGTATCCTCCGAAATCATGGGAAAAAGCTCGAAGAAAGATTTATTCTGCAAAAACCCGTTTTCCTGGACAAATTCAACGATTTTAATCTGCCGCTCGGTAATGGCAAGCTGTTGACCTCCCAATGATTTTTTTAGCTTCAAATCCGTCGATAACGTCTTAATTTTCTCTTTAATTCGGGTGAGCTCTATTGCCAGCCCCTCAGTAAAATATTCAAGCCACGGCGTCAGATTCCCATTGAGTTTACCGACGCTTTGGAGCGATTCGTAATATGCAAGCGGCTCCTGATCATAGTGTTCTTCCAGTGAAAAGAAACGCTTGATGTCATATCCCCCTTTAAACAAAACGAGCGTTGCAAGACCCCTTGCTACCCTCCCGTTGCCATCTAAAAACGGATGAATGCGGACCATTTCATAATGCGCAATACCTGCTTTGAGAATGATGTTGACCTCATCGGGCGTCATGGTATTGAGCCATTGCAAAAACGAAGAAACCAGAAACGGTATTTCAATCGCGGGCGGCGGTCGAAACGTCACTTCTCCGGTCTGGCTGTTTTTGACAACTACTTGGGTCTTCCGGTAGATCCCGACCGCATCATCGGGCAAAATTCGATTAACTGTCATCGCATGAATATGCTTAAGCGTTTCTTCGGTAATTTCGTTCTTATCGTATTCTTCAATAAACTTTAGAACATTTCTGTAATTCAATACCTCCTGAATATCCCGTTCGCGACCAACGATTTTGGCGCCGGCGAGTACTTTTTCCGCCTCGCCAAACGTCAACTCGTTCCCTTCTATATGGGTCCCGTGATGAACCGTACGCACGAGCGCGTCTTCCCGAAATCGTGCTTCCCATGCCGGCACGAGCGGCGCGTTTTCGATGACCTCTTTGGCCGCTTCAATAATCCCCATGTATTTAAGGATTTTGTTGGTAATGTTGTAATTTGGTGTATACATAGGCGCTTGATTTTCCCCGCAGAATACCCGTATAATAACCGCATGGATGCAAAAAAGCAACAGCAAAATAAATTGCATTTGGCCGTCCTGCGGCAGATGCTCGTTTTAGCCACAAGCGGCTTTGGATTGGTTGCCGCCCTTGCTTGGAATGCTGCGATTCAGGAATTGGTAACGACGTATTTGAAGCCCTATCTTCCGCGCGGAGGCGGGTTCATTTCGCTTCTTGTATATGCCGTTTTGGTAACGGTCATCGCGGTTATAGTTACCCTCAACCTTTCAAAACTCATTGAACAGTTGGAGAAGGAATAATAACTTGCTATACTACTTCTATGGAACCTTCTGCCCAAGGTCAGTCATCAACGCCCGCGACACCCGCACAACCAGCGCCAGACACATCAGAAGTGAGTCAATCGCCCGCGCCGCAGGAATCAATGCAAGCGACTCCACAGCCTCCGACGACAACAACACCCGCACCTCCCCAACCGATTACTCCGCAAAAACCGAAATCTAATTTACTTTTATTAATGGTGGGTTTTGTCATTGTATTCCTTATGGGCATCGGCTTTGAAAAATATCATGTCAGTTCATTTGTAAAACGCATACCTCTCCCACATATCGTTCTTGTCATGCCAACGCCTACGCCAAAAGCAAAACCATCGCCTACTTCCACACCAACACCTACGCCCAATCCAATGTCAAATTGGAAAACATATACCAATACAAAATACGGATTCTCGTTGAAATATCCTGCTGATTATTCTACTAACGATTCCATAACATCAGAAGGTGACCCTGCCGCATCCTTTGAACCAAGCACATATAAAAACAAAACCGCTCTCCAGCTTCAATCGCTTCCGGTTGTACAATTTGACGTTCTTACCTTCCTTCCAACCTCAACTACGCTGCCTGATGCATACAATCAATTAAAAGCTCCGGGATTTAACAACAAACAAAATATGAAAATAGCCACAATGAGCGGGCTAGAGACTCTTCAATTCAACTCCACAAACACTCAGGCCGGCTCAGGAAAACCGGATCTGTATACAATGGCAAAGCTCAAAGACGGATATATTGTTATATTTGGCCTCACCAACTACCAAGCTGACCCACTCATGGTTAGCGCGTATAATCAGATCCTTTCTACGTTTACATTCGCGCCCTTTGCAACTCCAACGACAACGCCCGCCTCAAGCACCTCAGCGACCCCGCAAGCCATCAACTACACATGCCCGCAAAGCGGCTGGGTAGACTGTACACCTACTGCTGGTGGTGATAAAAGCGCCGCGTGTTCGCAGGATGCCATGACGTGGTATAAAGCCAACTGCCCTAACTTCAAGGGCGGAGCGATGTAATATTACGGAATCAATAATTCTTTCATTGTGAGAGGTACTTGGTTGGTTAAATCCGTTGCATTGTAATAGGGACCCACGCGTTTAAACAGATCGTCTCCTGCTTTTTTGTTGATGAAGCTTCCGGCTACGGTTGCCAGAAACGGATCGTTTTTACAAGACAGGGCTGCAATGAGGCCGGAGAGCACATCCCCCGTCCCCCCTTTGGTTAACCCTGCGTTTCCGCCTGTTATAACGCAACACGTATCACCATTACACGCTATATCCTGTTCACCTTTAAGAAGCACAATGCAATGATATGCTTTGGCAAATACCTTTACTTTTTCTGCATCGGTTGTCACCTGCGCAAGCTCTGGGTGTGTGGCAATTGCCTTATCCCAAATGATCGCAAATTCACCATGGTGGGGCGTTACAATGGCCTCTGACGGCATAAGTGTCAAATCCATCATCTGAAGAGCTCCTGCGTCAATCACCCATTGTTTTTGGGGATATTGTTTTAATAACACGTTTGTAAGTGTCTCGGTTTCATTGTCTCTCGTCATGCCGACACCCAGAAGAATACAATCGTCCTCCTGTATATAGGAATCAAGATCGGACCTTGCTACAACAATTCCGTTTCGAAACTCCGCTTTAGCGTTTTGTACGATTTCATTATTCCCGGAAACGGAGGAATAATGCACAAGATCGACTATCCGCGAGGCCACCGTCAGTGCCCATAAACTCGCCGCATGAAAAAGATGAGATCCGCCAATAACCAGTAACCGCCCGTTTTGCCCTTTATGGGAATCACGGGGCGGAAGAGCAAGTTTTTTTATATCTTCAACAGTTACTGGTTCCATAGTGTTATTTTACACCCATCTTATTCAGGTTTGCAGCCTGAAAAGGCGAAAAAACTGATTCGATAGGCGGATACCCAAAAGGTATACTATTTCCGCGGGTGAAGCGAAATCACGGCAATATCCGGATTTTCCCGCTTCAACATAGCCACGACATCTTCCTCGGCCGTTGTTATCATTGTTTGCTGTCTGCCAATAATATTTAAAACGAGTTCCCGATGGTTTTCGTCAAGTTCTGAAAAAATATCATCAAGAAGCAAAGTCGGACGGTCGCCTGTTTTTTCTTCAATAAAGGATACCTCCGCAAGTTTGAGCCACAAGATAGCAAGTCGTTGTTCTCCGCGGCTTCCGTATTTGCTTAAATCCAACCCGCCGGGCTCTTTTTGGTTCTGTGCCTCATATTTTTCAAAAATTATGTCATCACGGTGGGGGCCTACCAGGGTCGCTTTCGCGGCAATTTCTTCTTCTTTATACTGGTCAAGTCGGGATTCCGATATGATGCTTTTGTCATACACGATATGATAGCGAGCGTGGGGAATTGAAGATGTATTGATAAATTCAATAAATTCTAAGCGCAGGTCAGTGAGATAATTACCGGACTTGATAAGCAGTTGATTCCAAAAAAAAAGTTGCTGGCGGCTTGCTTTCCCCTCATTAATAAGATCAAGAAGCCTGTTTCTTTGCCGAAGTCCCCGCTCATAGGACAGAAGATTTCGTCTATATTCGCGGTCAACCTGTATGAGGACGCTGTCTAAATATTTTCGTCGGATCGACGGGCTATCGGTAACCAGCTCCAGATGTTCCGGCCAAAAGAGAACTGCTTTGAGATTCCCGATAAAATCAATCATACGACGTGCGACGCCGTTGACGAGATATTTTTTGAGCGGCGCGTGTTGACCGGTAACAATACCGTTTGTAATGACAATTTCAAGTTTTGTCTCACTACCAACTGCTTTTATACGAGCGAATTCCTCTCCCCAATGAATCGCCTCCCGATCCTGATCGGCCCGAAAACTTTTTCCGGTCGCAAGCATGGAAATCGCTTCCAGTACGTTGGTTTTACCGGCAGTATTTACACCCATAAGAAGCGTAACTTTGGGAGAAAATGCAAACGTTTGTTTTTGATAACTCCGAAAGTATTGAAGAGTCAGTTCATTCAGTATCATCGGCCTATTCTATCACGTATCTTCTCTTAAGGATTTTGTTTATTAATTATGGATTGTGGTACCGACAAACTCTTTATTGTCAAGCGCTTGTGCAAGATTATCAAGATTTTTCCCATTGAGAATTTTTACGGTAATGTTCAAATCATGGGCGAGCTTTGATGCAATGGGGTCAAACGGAGCGTTCATACCGGGAATCCATGTATCTCCAACCAAATCCCTGTATTTTCGCCACGTAACATCGGTCATCGATGTAGCTTTTGGATCTTTTCGCGGGTCGCTGGTATACACATGATCGATATTTGTGAGGTTTATGATCTGCCCAATATCATAGTCCTGACAAAGCGTTACTGCACAGTAATCCGTGCTCCAACCCGGCTTCCAGCCGGCAGCAATAGCCAGAGGCTTGTCTATTTTGAGTATAACCTCATAGTGCTTAATCACCCGTGGATCAGCGATGTCGCGAAAAATAGTTCGTATAAGCTGGGCGTTAAGTCTGGTTGCGTGAATGCCAAGCCAATCCAAATCTATGTTATCAATTTCTTGTTTTCGAACACCTTGAGCTGCTTTTTGATACTGTCGAGTCGTTACTCCTCCGCCCACAGTTATAAAAAATCTCCTCTTTTTAGAGGAGATTTGGTTTCGGATAAAAGCATTAAATTCCTGAAGGAAATGGGTATCAATACCACCGTTTGGAACAACGAGGGATCCACCGAGGGACAGGACAAATGCGTCGCCTTTTAACGTCATTGTTAAATCCTCAAAAAAAGCGCCTATTGACGCGTTGCATACATCTTAGCAAAATTTCTGAATTTGTCAAATATTAGTACAAGATTTGTCATGTGTACCCTTGGAGACTCCTCTTTCCAATGGGGTTCTTTGAGAATATTTATATATCGCTTACTTGTAAAATCTGTTTTAAATACGGATATTTATCATGGATTGTTTTTACATCAAGAATATCACCGAGCGATGTTGTCCCCTGAGGAATAAGAATCGGAATTCCCTCAATGGCACCGTTTCGGAAAGCATTAAACAATATACTTCGTTCGATATCACTTCTTTGCTCAATATATTGAAATAACGTACTAAAAAATCGCGAAAAATTTATTTCTCTGTTCATGCGATCATCAGATGAATATATCTCATCCGTGTCACTTCTCGCTTCGGGGTAATCGGGTTTAGGCATGAGAGCTAGATTTTTGCTCGCAACCTCAATTATGCTGTGCAATCGCGCCACCGCATCCCACAGTCGATCGGCGTATGATTCATGAAGTTTGTTTTTGGGTGGATATTTTCTGAGTAAATCCATGACGTCAATAAGCACACCATCTGTATCCTCATCATTCTTTAAACGTTGTATTATTCTTTCTTTCTCTTTGGATGGTATGCCTTTATGCTTGCCCATGGCTTTTATTATCACAAACTGCACCCGTTTATCGGTTATGATATGAATTGTATGAGAAAAAAACGATTCGGGTTTGGGCGTCGCATATTCCTCCATAAGATCGGCAAATATAGTATCCGTTCGAACCGATTGCATTAAAACGGTATTTCCGAGTCTCTCTCGAAAATGCGCATCTTGCCAGAATGGTGTCCGTTTGGCAAATGCTATGATCATATAAAACTCAATCATTGCGCGCGACCATGCAGAATGTGTTTGATCAGGATGATCCAAATCCGTAGCCTCGAAAAGATCTGTCCACCAGCGAACGAGCGGCCGAGACAGCGCTTTTGATCCACAAAGCTTGCGAGGAAGCGCGTATTCCGCCGGATACCCCATATCCAAAACATCAGAAAGCACGTTGATATATAAATAGGACAATAATTGTCGCCGTTGTTCGTCTGACGGGACAAACTGAGGAGATTTTCTATCATCTATTGCATTTTGTATTTCATTCCGAAATCCCTCCTCAACAAACGGAATCAGCCCGAACTCTGAATCCGTATTATCCGGAACCTTTTCAGGACTTACTATCTGTTTTTCTTTCCGAGAACCCTGATACAACACATACCATTGATGCCTGCTTAAAGTGGTGAGATCCAATTCATGGTGTCGGTATAAAGGATATACATCGGTGTCAGAAATAGGGACTGCGCTCTCAGCCTCACCGGTATATGCCTTGTTGGTTCCCTGTAATATCGTTTCCAGCTCCTCATGTTTATCGTGAACCAACACAAAAATTGCTAAATACGTACTAATTTTTTCCGCTTCGTTATATTGCAACTGCCCGCAGTCAGCAATATGTCCGGTTAAACATTTTATTAAAAATGCCTCTTCTTCTTCGTGCAGTATCCGTGCGTCCTGCTGCGGTGCTTCCGGATGCGCTATATTGTAATAGCGACGAAGCAGCTGCATAGTATCATGAAGTCCGGGAAACATCGCCGCTGCCATAACAATGGATGTATCAAATTCACCGGTGTCCGGATTCATAATCATAAGCATTTTTTGTGTAGCCTCAAGCATACGACTGTGATCTGCCGCATGATCAGCCAATTCCGGCATTTCAAGGGCTTTTCGGAAACGTGGACCGAATTCCTTAGTACCCAACATGAACAATTTCAATTCATTTCCTATACGGGTACCCGCGTTTACCGCAGCAAGTAATTGTTCTTTGTGTTCACGCCATTTATCTTGCGTCGCTTTATCCGGCAAACTATCAAGTATTTCATCAACGATGTGTGGATACCGTTCTGTCAGATCTATTGTAGCGTCAGCTAAAAGATCGGGGTCAGTTCTAAAATAGTCTGCCGTCAGCCACTCACTAGGAGGCAATGACAACGTTTCTGGCTTTTGTTTTCTTTCTGATTCTCGAAACGACAAATCGTCTTTTTCTATTCTTTGCGATCGTGGAATTTCTATATGACCACCGTTTGTCATAATATCTTTAACAATTCGGGTAAGAACATTTCCTCTATAACAGAGTAATTATAAACGTTTCTCAACACTGCGTTACTTAAGATGTGCTAACCCGTTCGCACGCGCCTTACGAAACGAGGAAATAAACAAAAATAGCATGAATGTAAAATAGATAACATTCAAAACCGTACTTTTAACCACCATATCCATCGGCATATGTCCAAACGCAATCGAGTCTCGCATGCCCTCAAAAACATATGTGGTAGGTAAAAATTGACCGATTCGCTGCATCCAGATCGGGAGAGAGGAAAGCGGATAATACACTGCGGAAAACGGTACCATGACGTACCCTCCTGCCCATCCGAGTGTTTGTATTTTCGTCCCCCACCGCAACAAGAGACTGGAGACAAATAATCCGAACCACCACCCGACCACAAGAAGATTGACGAGAAACGGGATGAGCAAAAACCCGAGCCGAAAGATATTCACCGCGTACAAAAACCACGCCAGCGTAGCAGTAAATGCCACTGTCAGCAATAATTTAATGATTCCCAATGAAAGAAGCGCGACCGTCCACTCAGAAAGCGTGAGAGGAGTACTAAAGAGATTCACCATATTTTCGCTCCAAAGTTCTTCCAGAAAATTGACCGAAATTTCATATTGTCCACGCCAGACGACGTACCAAAGAATTATGGCCAAAAGGATGTTTGTTATATAGATGATTGCATGACCGCCCTGCTCTTTTGAAATAGCTGAAAACGTTAATCCCCAAATAATAATATCGACGGAGGGCCAGTAAAATGCATCGACAACTCGATCAAACGTCCGTCGGAAATTATATAAATGACGAAGAATGATGCCAAATACCCGATGCCATGAAAAATTTTTCATGAATGCCTCCCGTGGGTAACTGACAAAAAGAAATCTTCAAGTGATGGCCGGACAATTTCAATTTCCGTATATTCAACGCCGCGTTTGCCGATAGCGGTCAAAAACGATGCGATTTTTTCCTCGGGAAGCGTAATCGTAATAAAGCGATTTTTCTCAATAAATTTGAAATGTTCCTGTTGGGCCATTTCTATAAGACGCTTCAACCCGTCTCCAACCATAAGTTGTAATTCGCTCGTGGAATTGCGGCGAGCCAGCCCCTGCGGCGTATCCATGGCAAATATTTTCCCGTGATTTAAAAAAATCACGCGGTCACACATTTCTTCAACCTCTGCCATATTATGGGAAGTAATGAGAATCGACATGTTGCGCTTTCTCCGTTCACCCAAAATATAGCTTCGTATGCTCTCCGCGATGTCAGGGTCCAGCGATGCGGTCGGTTCATCCAACAATAGCACGTCGGGATCATTCAAAAACGCCTTAACAAGCATGATACGCGTCATCTGACCGGAAGATAAATCCTGCACCAGAAAGGGCAATAATTCTTCCGCCTCAAAACGTCTCGCAAGATCGTGTATTTTTTTACGCCGGTCGGGCACTTGATATAAATGCCCATAAACGTCAAGATTTTCCCATGCGGAAAGTCGCCATGGCAGATGTGCATACCCGCTTGACGAGTTTACTCTCTGAAGGATTTCCTCCCGATCGGTAAAAAGCGATTTACCAAAATAGGTAATAGCACCTGATGTCGGAAGCATGAGGCTCAAGAGCATTTGAATAGTCGTTGTTTTACCGGCACCATTTGGCCCCAACAAACCCACAATCTCCCCTTCACCTACTGAAAAGGATATGTCATTAACCGCCAGAAATGTTCCGAATTGTTTTGTGAGTCCGGAAACCTCAAGTACGTTTGTCGCCATAGTAAAACTTCCTTTAGTATACGAGAGTTTCTTTCCATGCAGCAACCACGGGGAAACCTCTGTGGGGATGGAGAAAGTATATATCAAAATGAGGCTAATGTGAAGCGGCTCGATATTTTTCTTCCACAAACGCCTTAAATTCTTTTTGAAACTTGGCCTTGCTGAATTTTTTTGCATGGAGAATACACGCTTTACTCCAGTCTTTTTTTGTTCGTAAAAACTTTTTTACCGCTACCTCTAAATTTTTTACCGTCGGCTCGCCAAATAGAATTCCTGTTTTTCCGTCAACAACCGTTTCTAAAACACCACCCTCAGCGAGTGCAATAACAGGTACACCATGCGCCATGGCCTCAACGGGAACAATGCCAAAATCTTCATCGAGTGCGCTAAAAATAAATGCCTTTGCTCCTTCATAAAGCTGATTGAGCTGCTGATCCGATACGCCGCCGGTGAATTCAATCGTCGGACCCGCAATAGAACGAAGATACGCCTCTTCTTTCCCCTTTCCGACAATTTTCAGGGGCAGTTTCAGCTTATTGCATACTTCAATAGCAAGATCAATGCGCTTTGCGTACGTTAATCTTCCGACTGATAAAAAATATCCTTGTTTTCTGTTACGAAAATCTTTCATCTTAAGTCTTACATCTGATACCTCTACCGGCGGATAGATAACGGTAGAATCCCTGCGGTAAAACTTTTGCACTCGGCGGGCCGTTTCCTTTGAATTGGCCACAAAATAATCCACTTTCTGGGCTGTTGCAAAATCGTAATGGCGAAGGAAAAAATTGATAACGACGGCGTATGCGCGGACAATCCAGTATTTTTGAAGGTCACTTCCCGTCGCATATCCATAGAGATTGCGCGGCGGATGATGAATATAACAGATATGTACCGCCGGTTTATTTACCTTCACACCACGGCACATAAACCAACCGCTTGAAGAAATCACCACATCAAACCCAGATAAATCAAAACTTCCCCACACATCAGGTGCCAAAAACCGGAGCGGCGAATGATATTTTTTGACTATCCAGTTATTCTGCACCCAACTGGGCCTAATATCCCAACCCCGAAACCGATACCCCTGATTGCCTAACGATTCCCAGTCGACAAACGATGTATAGACAGGTGCCTCCGGCCAGAGCTCATGCATCGCCTCAACCACCCGTTCGGCCCCTCCATATTCCCGTAAAAAATCGTGAACGATTGCGATTTTCATAGTTAAAACAATTGTTGTTGTTCTCCTTTTTTTGATTTCTCTTTTTGTTCTTCTTTTTTAGTGACATTGATTTTTTCTCCCTTATTTTGAAGCCGTTTGAGAAGCGAATGAAAATGTATTGCGCTGAGAAACTCCAGTGCTTCTGGTTTATCGAGTGTATCTATTTCTAATTTTTTCTCATCGACAGATAATTCAACATTTGCCCGAATAGTTGCCAAATCTTTCGAAAGCATCGCGCTCTTTTGCCCTGCCTTTAATTTTTCTACCGTTAAAGGAGACAATGCATCTATCTGTTTATCCTTGCTCCTGAGTGCTTTATACACATTTTCTACACTGCCGAATCGTTCGATGAGGGTGACCGCTGTTTTCGGCCCGATCCCCTCAACGCCAGGATAGTTATCAGATGCGTCGCCAGCCAAGCCTTTATAATCAGCTATTTTTGAAGGGCTTACACCCAAACGCTCTTTAACATCTGCTTCACGATAGAGTTTCGCCTCAGATAACCCTTTAGTTGGCATATAGACAAGTACCCGATCGTCTTCAACCAGCTGCAAAATATCCCTATCACCCGTTACGACAATCACCTGATCAATACCTGAATGTGCAACTTTTTTCGTAAGCGTTCCTATCACATCATCTGCTTCAAATCCGTCTTTCTCAAAAATCGGTATTCCGAATGATGTCACTAATTCGTGAACTTTATCAATTTGCGCGACCAGTTCATCATCCATTTTCGGACGTGTTGCCTGATATTCTTTAAACAGTTTTTTCCGAAATGTCGGCTTAGGCCTGTCAAAAGCGACTGCCATGTGCGTTGGTTTCAAATCATAATACAGACGTATAAGCATCGCCGCAAAACCGTAGACCGCATTCACCAGCGATCCATCAGGAGCAGTCAACGGAGGCAGAGCATGATACGCCCGATGAAGTACAGCATTACCATCAATGAGGATCAATCGGTTCATGGGCGTATTATACCAAGAAGGAACGATTTAGCTCGCTTTTACTTTTGGTCCGCCCATAAGTGCTTCGAATTCTTCACTCTCGAGCGTCTCTTTTTTAATAAGCGCCTCGGCAACGAGATCCAAGTATTTGCGGTGTTTTTTTAATGTATCGAGAGCTTTTTTATACCCCTCATCTAAGAACTTCTTGATTTCCCGATCAATCGCCCCCTGCATATCCTGGGAAATCGGGCTTTGATCCATTATGCTTTGTCCCCACTCGGTTATATCCATCTGCGGACCGAAGTTGATGGGACCCAGATCACTCATGCCAAACTCCATAACCATGTAGCGGGCAATCCGCGTTGCCTGATCGATGTCATTCGCAGCGCCTGATGTCATCTCATTAAAAATAAGCTGTTCGGCAGCACGTCCCCCCATGGTCATGGCAATTTCATCTATAAGTCGGGATTTCGTCTCATGAAGTCTATCTTTCTCTGGAGGAGACAATGTATATCCCAATGCCATGCCGCGCGAAACAATGCTGATTCGATGAACTATATCCAAATTCGGAGAGAAGTACGACACAACCGCGTGTCCCCCTTCATGATATGCCGTCATTTTACGATCCAGATCACTTTGTAACCGTTTCTTTTCCGGCCCCAACTTTACTTTCGTTGCCGCTTCTTCCAGATCTTTCATATCAATTTCTTTTTTATCTTCGCGGGCCGCGAGAATTGCTGACTCATTGAGCATATTTTCCAAATCGGCCCCAGAAAATCCAACGGTTCGTTTGGCCACTTTATCCCAGTCAACCGATACTGCGTAGGGCTTTCCTTTCGCATGAATGCCAAGAATTGCTTTTCTTCCAGCCATATCGGGAAGATCCAACACAACCCTGCGATCAAATCGACCCGGCCGAAGAAGCGCCGGATCCAGAAGATCACCCCTGTTTGTCGCAGCAACAATAAGAACTGCAGTATTTGGTTCAAATCCGTCCATTTCAACAAGTATTTGATTGAGCGTCTGTTCGCGTTCATCATGACCGCCCATAATGCCGACACTTCGCATGCGGCCAATTGCATCGATCTCATCGATAAATATAATCGCCGGCGCGCTTTTTTTTGCATTGGCAAAAAGATCGCGAACCCGAGCGGCACCAACACCTACCAACATCTCCATGAATTCACTTCCGGCAATGCTGAAAAACGCGGTTTTCGCTTCCCCTGCCATGGCCTTGGCAAGAAGCGTTTTTCCGGTACCGCTGGGACCAACAAGGATAACTCCCTTCGGCGTTCTGGCACCTAATGCCTTATATTTTGCGGGGTTTTTTAAAAAGTCGACAACTTCCTCCAGCTCCTTTTTCGCTTCATCGACACCAGCCACATCGGCAAACGTGACCTTGGGAAGATCTTTGCTAAAAATACGCGCCTTGCTTTGCCCGAAACTGAAAATATTATCCTGCGCCCCACGGGCCTGACGGAATAGGAAAAGGAAAAAGACAACCGTTAACACAAGCGGCAAAACATTGGAGATGATACCGGCCCACAACTGCCCGGCTGACGTGTCTTTCACGGTGATTTGTGTTTTGCTCGGATCGACTCCTGCGTCCTTGAGAATCGTATAGATCGAATCCTGCGACTCTTTGTGGGAAGTAAAATGTTCGCCGTCTTTATAGTCAAGCGTCAGCTTGGTGTCTTCCACTCCGACATTGGTTACTTTTCCGTTTTTAATATCTCCAACGACGCTCGAAAGGGGTTTTTCAGGATATGAGGTATTTTGACCGCTAAAACTTCCGATGAGAGAAAAAACAAGAAACAGAATAAAAAGTCCAATAATAATGTTTTTGAGGTTCAATTGGAACCGGAACTGAAACATTTTTGTCGGCTTTTTCCCATTGGTTGCCCGCTTTGGTTTTACTTGAGGTTTGTCTGCCATAAAAATCTTCTCGTGTAAGAGTAAATTATATCACGAAGACATGGGTACCGATAGCTTGTGTTCTTCTTGAAAGCATGTAATTATAAAAACATTCATTCAAGCCCATGAAACCCGATCTACTTACTATCAGCGAATTACCTGAATATGACGATCACCATTTTGTATCCTGCATCATGGACAAATCTGTCAATCTTACCGCATACATTGCAATTCATCGGGGAGGGTTAAAACAACCCGCATTTGGGGCAACGCGCATCTGGAAATATGCATCAGACGCTGACGCACTGAGGGACGCCCTAAAGCTTTCTAAAATTATGACGTACAAATCCGCCCTCGCCGGCCTTCATCATGGCGGAGCAAAAGCCGTCATCGTCAATAAAAGTGACAAAATTTCCCGCACGGCACTTCTTAAATCGTATGCCCAACACGTCAATTATTTGGGCGGGCATTTTATTACCGGCGCCGATGTCGGAGTAAATAACGCTGATCTTGCCATTATGGCGCGCTACAGTCCGTATATGGTCGGCGTGCATTATGAAGTTGTCGACCTTACCATGCTTGGAGTTTTTTACGGAATACAGGTGAGCTGTAAAGAAATATTCGGGACATCAGATATTCGCGAAAGAACGTTCGCCATTCAGGGGCTGGGAAAAACGGGAACCGGACTTCTGAAATTTCTCTACGGAAAAGCCAAAAAAATCTATGTAACTGATATTAACGATAGGGCCATTGAAACAGTAAAGCACTCTTTTCCCGATGTGGAACCTGTTAGACCTGACGCCATTATTTCAGAGCGCGTTGATATATTTTCTCCCTGCGCATTAAGTAGCGTCCTTAATCATACAAGCATCCATTCAATCCATGCGCGCATCATCGCCGGAAGCGCCAACAGTCAGCTCGAAAGTGAAAAAGTCGGAAACGAGCTCTATAAAATGGGCATTTTGTACGCGCCTGATTATGTCATCAATGCCGGAGGGCTCATGGCGGTCGTTGACGAGTTTGAACAAAAACGACCAGATGTCGATCGGGTAAAACGCAAAGTTGCGACGATTAAAAAAACCTTAACTTCGATTATTGAAAAAAGCAAACGAAGCCACAAATCAACAAATGTTGTTGCTGATGCTCTTGCGCAGGAAATATCTCAAACCTTTGTATGAGGACCGATGCATTTCCAACATCCCTTCATACCGTTCCTTTTTTGCTGCGACAATTAAAAACAAAACCTGAACAGTATTGGATACGCCGTGGAGAAAAACGGGTACTCACGCTTTTTCATTCGATGGCCGACCGCGTACCTGCGTATAAAGACTTTCTCAAACAACACAACATTCATGCGTCCTTGATCCGAACGATACGCGATTTCCAACAGATTCCGGCAGTTGATAAAAATAGTTACCTTCGGAAATACCCGCTTGAAGCCCTCTGCTGGGACGGGAAAATGAACGATCAAAGCTGGACAGTAGCCTCGACCAGCGGTTCTACCGGTGAACCGTTTTACTTTCCCCGGCAACAGGAACAGGATTTACAATACGCCGCAACGGCTGAGATGTATCTTCTTAACAATTTTCACATCGACAAACGGTCGACTCTGTATATCATCGGGTTCCCTATGGGAGCGTGGATCGGCGGCGTTTTTACATTCAAGGCGCTTTCGATACTGCAGGAGCGAAAGTATCCGTTAACTATTATTTCTCCGGGAATTAATAAGCTGGAAATTATTAAGGCAGTCAAAAATCTCGGACCTCACTTTGACCAAACAATAATAGGCAGCTACGCTCCGTTTCTCAAAGATATACTCGATGATGCAAAAACATATGGCGTCAACTGGAACAACTATAATCTGGGGTTTATTTTTTCCGCCGAAGGCTTCAGTGAAACATTCCGGGATTATGTTATAAAAACTGCCGGTCTAACAAACCCATACACTTCAACACTCAACCATTATGGAACTGTAGATTTAGGAACTATGTCTCACGAGACTCCCTTGTCAATTCTTCTTCGGCGACGGGCAATTGAAGACGAACGCATATACGAAGCGCTCTTCGGGCAAAGCACAAAACTTCCGACACTGACGCAATATCTGCCCGAAATGTTTTATTTTGAGTGCCAGGAAAAAAATCTTCTGTGCTCTTCCTATAGCGGAATTCCACTCGTTCGCTATGATCTTAAGGATCACGGCGGCGTCTTTACACTTGATTCTGTCACAACGAATTTGAAACAACTTGATGTGAATCTGAATCAGGAAGCAAAAAATGCAGGCATCACAAATACCATCTGGAATCTTCCGTTTGTATACGTTTATGAACGAAGTGACTTCTCCGTAAGTTTTTTTGCATTCCAGATTTATCCGGAAACTATACGCAAAGCCCTTCAGGAAAAACAGTTTGAACAACAACTTACGGGCAAATTTACCATGATTGTTTCCTATGATATAAAGGCCCATCAACAACTCAATATTCACATTGAATTAAGACCAAATACCAAAGAATCTCTGACCCTCCGATCTTCCACTGCAGAGGCAATTATCCGAAGGCTGGTTGCGGAAAATTCCGAATATCGGAAAACCCGTGAAGAATATCCCGAACAAACCATACCGAAACTCACATTCTGGCCGTATGAACATCCAACGCATTTCCAGCCGGGAGGGAAACAAAAATGGGTAAAAAAATAACGGAAATAAACTCGAAACCGCTGATACTCTTTGAGGGCACATATACGGACCGTGACGTTCGTATGCTTAAATCCAGATATCGTGTGTGGCATACGCATGAGTTATACGATCAACAAAGTGAAGAAGTGTTTAAAATTACGCATCCCTCGCTGTTAAACTCATCGGATTATCAAAAACAATGCCGACAGTTTATCCATCGACGAAATAATCTTCCATTTAACAAACGGGGTAACTGGGTCTATTGCCCTTGGAACGGCAATTTAATCCATTCCGTCAACGCGAAAGAGTATTTTCTTCTTCGGACCAACAGAAATAAAAATATTATTACAGAAACAGAACAACAGCGTTTATATTCCTCATGCATTGGTATCATTGGATTGTCGGTCGGAGGCAGTCTTGCGGTCGGCATGGCATATCAGGGAATCGGCGGGCAAATCAAACTCGCTGAGTTTGACCGCCTTGAAACGACAAATCTTAACAGATTACGGGCGGGCCTTCATCACGTCGGTTTACCAAAAATCACTATTGCCGCTCAACAGATCTATGAAGTCGATCCATATGTTCATCTTCATCTCTTCCCCACCGGATTAGACGAGAACAATGTGTCATCGTTCGTTTCTGCCTCACCCAAACCGCGCGTGGTATTTGAAATCATCGATGATTTTGCGATGAAAATTAAACTGCGCCTTGCCGCAAGAGCATCGAACGTACCCGTTATCTCCATGGCAAATCTCGCAGACAGCATACTTATTGATGTTGAGCGATATGATTCCACTCCTAATCTTTCACTCTTTAATGGAGTCATCGGAAAACTGCCGGAAACCATCTTACAGCACCCTGAAGAAGACAAGCACAAATACGCGGTTGCTCTCGTCGGAAAACATAATGTCCCTGCAAAAGCACTCTCGTCTGTAGCTCTCATCGGAAAAACACTCGTTGGAAGACCTCAAGTATCAAGCACTGTCACGGTAAGCGCCGGTTTAGGCGCGTATTTTGCACGGAAAATTATACTGAATGAACATCTTCCTTCCGGACGCTACCGCATTGAATTTTCTAAATTCTTCTAAAACACATCTGGGCACAACAGAGTAATTGAGAAATCCGGATGAAATAGACATAATAGAAATCGAGGGCATTATGGCAAAACAACCGAATTATGAAGCATGGAATTGGGATTATCGGGCATTCCCCAAAACCAGTAGCACACGTGAAAAAATTGCATTTTTTGTTAAAGCGGGAATACTCGCGCCGTCGCTTCACAACACACAGCCGTGGAATTTTACAATCAACAAGAATACGCTCACCATACATCCGGACTGGACGCGACAGCTGAAACATACCGATCCCACCGGACGCCATCTTCTTTTAGGTATCGGTTGTTGTATTGCCAATATCGAAGTGGCAGCAGCGCGATGGGATTACGCAGTAACCATACACGTGACGAACGTCGCGAAAAAACCCGTTATCCGCCTTCTTTTTAACATAACAAGCAAACCGAACCCTGATCTTTCACGGCTCGCCCCATATATCACGAAACGCTATTCAAATAAGCTTCTCTATTCTCCCGCACCTTTACCTTCAACAATTCTTACTGCACTATCCCGAATGCAAAATGGCCAGTCACGGGTATTCGTAACTCATAATCCGATGTCCATTCATAAATCCGCCGTTTTACAACAGGAAGCGGTAACAAACGAAGCGAGCCACCCCCTGTTTGGCCGCGAGTTAGGTCAATGGTTAAAGCTCAATAATTCCAAAGCATTCGATGGTATGCCGGGGTTTGTCGTTGGTTTGCCACCGCCTGCTTCCGTTGCGGGAAAACTTCTCATTCCTCGATTGCGGGCCATCAGTACCATTTTAGGCAAAAAAGATTATGAAGCTTTATACAATTGTCCTGCCATTGGAGTCATTGCGGTAACCGGTAATACCACGGTCTCATCTTTATCCGCGGGAAGACTGTATGAACGCGTTACCCTGTATCTGACTTCACACAATATTTCATGCACACCCATGCATTCAATCACCTATTATCCAAAAGCACATGAATTTCTTGCTTCGACTTTTCACTTTCACAACATGAACGCGCGATTCTTTTTCCGTATGGGATATAGTGAAACGTCGCCGTATCACACACCACGAAGACCTGTTGAACATGTGATTGAACCCACAAACACCGAACAGGCGCTTAGAGAAATTATTCAAACGCCCATTGCGACCAGACACATGAATATCGACAATCACGTCATCAATTATGCAATCGCCGGCAAGGGCAAGCCTCTTCTTCTTATCCACGGCGGCAATATCGGGTGGGGACAATGGTATCCAAATATTCAAGAACTCGCAAAGCACTTTCTGGTGTATGCAATTGACCTTCCCGGCGCTGGAAGGTCATCCCACATTGATTTTGCATCGATGGATCTTCAAAAAGATCTTGTCGATGTTGTTGATGCGTTTGTCCAAAAATTAAATATTACAAAGCCGCACATCGTGGGATCGTCGATAGGAGGCTGGACGGCAATAAATGTATCACTGAAACACCCAGAACTCATTGATAAACTGGTCCTCGTTGACGCTATTGGATTTACCAATCGCCTGAAAATTCCCGATCGCATTATGGGGATCCATGCATTTGCCCGAATCATGGCCAAAACTATGCTGAACCCCGTGCGTTCCAATAAAAACGTCGAAATGTTTATGCGAGATGTCTTCCATAATCCAAAATTTCCGTTCCCTCAGGAGTTTATAGAATATTTTTACGAAACCATGAAAACCTCTCACAATCTGTTATTTATCAGCCGGCTTTCGGGTTTCACCGGCATACCGAAAGAGCTCGACATGGCTGACGCATTACCACGTCTTTCGAATAAAACACTCGTTCTCTGGGGCAAATATGACAAACTCACGTCACCTGACATCGTTCAACCGGTGGTACGTCGTATTCCTCATAGTCGATTCGTCATTATCCCCGATGCCGGCCACATACCCTCCATTGAACAAAGCGAACAGTTCAATAAACTTGTTATTTCGTTTCTTGATACGTAGCATCAATTATGAATGTCTTAACTGCCCTACAATTAATCATCCTCGCTTTTGTCGTTGGAGCTAACTCATTTGTTGCGATCATCGTTACAAAAAACAACCCCAAAAGCGCCAGCAATAAATTATTAAGCGCACTTTCATGGATTACCTCAATATGGTTAATTGTCAGTATTCTCGGCGTCGTCCCTATTTTTTTTCGCTACAGCCTCCTCTTGGGCAGACTCAGTATATTTTTTGCGGTGCCGCAGGTAACGCTTTTTTTTCTTCTTGCTCACACGCTCCCGAATGATAAGATTCCTTTAAAAAAATCGGCGCTTACCGTACTTCTTTTTATTGCTATCTTACTTCTTCCTCTTGCTGTTTCGCCCTTTACGTTCATAGCGGTCGATACGACAGGCGGCAAAGCAATACCCGTTCCCGGCTGGGGTATGGGACTTTTTGCGCTCTATGCGCTTTTTTGCAGCGTGTGTGCAATATATATACTCCTAAAACGATGGAGACAAACAACGGGAATAGTCAAAGAACAACTTCGCTATGTCATGCTTGGTATTCTTACCATGCTCGGACTTCTGACGATTACGGTTCTTATCCCTGTTATGGTAGCCAATAATTTATCGTTCGAACCGTTGGCCCCGCTCTATGCGCTCGCGTTTCTCGGGCTCACCTCATATGCAATCATCAAGCATCGGCTCATGGATGTTCGGTTTTTGGTTGCAAGAACCGCTTCGTACACACTTTTGTTTTTTTTGGTGATCAGTGCGTATATCGGGCTTTTATTTACCATCGGCGATAAATTTGCCAAGCTCAATCTGACAATTTCTCAATTTATCATTCTGTCTCTTATCACAATTACGGCAAGTTTTTCATTTCACCCGCTCCAACGTTTTCTGGAACGAATCACTGATAGAATTTTTTTCAAAAATCGCTATAACACCGATGATTTATTGGGAAATCTTAGTAAAATCATGGCATTTACGCTCCGCCTTGATGATGTCACCCATGGGGTTCTTCAGGAATTAAACAGTCATCTTCGCATTACAAAATCTGCCTTTATTCTTTTTGAAGACGATCTTATTGCTGACGTAAAAAGTGAAGGATTTGAAACACCGCCCACTCTCGACGAGGAAGAAATAAAAATCATCAGCCAAACAAGAAACATGCTGGTGTTTGAAGAATTAAAAGAAGGACAGGAAAAAGATATATTGCGCAAACTCCATGTTTCAGTGGTGGCCCATCTTCGAACAGAAGGCAAACAAGTTGGAATTCTCATTCTCGGAGAAAAATCGTCCGGTGATATATATTCTGTTCAGGATCTAGACGTAATTGAAATACTTACTCCCGAAGTCGCAGTTGCCATTGAAAATGCGCTTGCGTTTGAGGAAATTCGAAGATTTAATGTCACCTTAAAAGAGGAAATCGACAAGGCAACCAGCGAACTCAAAACAGTCAACGAACGACTCGAGCTTGTCGATAAACTCAAAGACGAGTTTGTGTCACTTGCCTCCCACGAGCTTCGCACGCCCATGACCGCAATCAAAAGCTATGCGTGGCTTGTGTTAAACGATAAAGCTGGCCCTCTTGAACCTAAAGCAAAAGAATATCTTAACCGCGTCTATATTTCTACGGAACGCCTCATTCATCTTGTCAATGAAATGCTTGATATATCAAGAATCGAAAGCGGCAAGGTAAAACTCAAAAAAGAACCGGTTGATGTAGTACAGCTCGGCCGTGATATAGAAAACGAATTTCAGGCGAAAGCCACCGAACTACACCTTTCATGGTCTCTCGAAGTCCCCGACGTATTACCTCTCATATCGATGGATCGGGAAAAAATCCATCAGGTATTGGAAAACCTTATCGGAAACGCCTTTAAATTTACTCCGATGAATCAAGTGGTAACCCTACGGATTATACCCAGGGATAAATTCATAGAATTTTCTGTCATCGATACTGGCCGAGGAATTCATCCCGATGATATGCCGAAATTATTTTCCAAATTCGGTCGACTTGAAGGCTCTTATGTGACTATCACCGGAAGCGGATCGGGACTGGGATTATATATTTCAAAACAATATGTCGAGCTTCATGGCGGAACGATATCCGTTCAATCAACGCTCGGGAGGGGATCAACGTTTACCGTTACGTTACCGGTTGGTTAACTGTATATTCCTTTACACTACAAAATAAGTACGCTACACTAACAATAGCTCCATGACTGATCAACCCATACCCGCAAAAAAAATCCTTATCGTTGAAGACGATCAATTCCTGCGTGATCTCTATATCGAAATTCTCGAATCTGAAGGGTTAGACGTTGACCATGCGGCAGATGGCGAAGAAGGATATCAAAAAATGTTTGCAGGAGGCTATGATCTGGTGCTTTTGGATATTATGCTTCCAAAAATTGACGGCTTAAAGATTCTTCAAAAACTTAAAGAGGAAACGCCACCAATGAAACCCAACAAATCTATCGTCATTTTATCCAATATGGATCATGACTCCGCAGTCGTTCGGGCCATAGCACTCGGGGCCAGAGGCTATATGATCAAAAGCGATCAGACCCCGGATCAGGTAGTGAATAAAGTGAAACAATACCTCAATAGCTAACCACAAATAGCTTAATACCACGTTCCATTGATATACACCTGATATTCGATGGTACCTGTGGTAACACCGGCGTTTACTAAAATCGGGAAGGTGATGTCAAAATTTCCGTTTGCATCTTTTGTCGTTTGAACATTCCACCCTCCGCCATTGAGACGAACCTGCGCCTGTGTTGCGGTGCCACCCGGTATTACAACCGTTATAGTATCCCCGACCGCCAAGGTGTTTAAATCAGTTACTAAGACATTATTTCTATACACTTGTACCGCCGGACAAGAGGGCGCTGTAGTGGACGTGGGAGTCGGAGTTGATGTGCTGCCTGACGGAGGATTGTTAGGAGATGTCGGAGTATTCGGACTGCAATATGAACCATCGCCCGAACCATTACACGAATAGTTTACTGGACATATCGTGTGATAACACGGTTGCTGTCCGCCGGTAAGACCACACGCACACGAACCGTTTCTACAGGAACATCCTTCTCCTGACCCGCATCCGCCATCCGAACCGGCTGAAGGATCACAGGTGTGACCAAGGGCATACGCCGCTCTACTTCGCACATCAGTCGATTGATTTTTATTTCCCACAAACATGACCGTTAAGGGTAACGTAACAAAAAGAAGAAAGATAATCGTGAGAATTACTCCGACTGACGGCTTTTTGCCAATTCTTTTTCCTCCACGTGATACTGAAAAGCTTTGTTGATTTGTTGCTTCAGCGGGCGCCGGAGGGGGTTCTGGGGGGACCACCAAAGAATCCGACGGTGTGGGGGGGACAGGAGGCGTCGGCATATCAGCCGGCGGCGATGAGGTGGAAGAGCTCGCTGGAGGCACAACTGATGAAGGAACGGAATCCATAGAATAAGATGGGAAATGATTTCCCTTCTAGCACTAGATTACGGTACAAAGGCTGAATAGTCAATTATCGAATTCGTGCCCCCAGCGGCATTCCTTCACCTGACAAGAAGATGGGTTTTTGAGAGCCATCAACCGCAACAATCATTCCCTGACTTTCCTCCCCCATCATCTTTCGCGGCTCAAGGTTAAACACAAAGAAAAATTGTTTACCGGTAAAATATTCCGCCGTATAGCCAAACTGCCGGACGCCGGTAAAAATAATCCGCTTGCCGCCACTCCCGAAATCCACATGCAGCCGGATGAGTTTTTCGCTCTTTTCGACATTTTCCGCTGCCTCAACTTTTCCTACCCGTACATCTACTTTGGCAAAATCATCGATTGTGATTTTGCTATTACCAGTAACCTGCGTTGATGGTTGTCCCAATGAATATCGATTCGTAAACCCGACCGCCTCACGCACTTCTGCCATCGTCTTGGATGCTACCTCTAGTGCGTGCCCACGTCCCCGATCTAAAATCTTTTTCACTTTTTCAGGGTTGGCAACGAGATCCGCATACCGGGCCCTCGCGGGAGCGAATGTCTTCATAAGTGCTTCGAATAAATATTTTTTCACTTCGACGTCGCTTACTTTACCTGCTTTATAGAGCTCCTTGAGTTCACTGACTTTTTCCTTTTCACCAAAAAAGTCGAGGTAGGTGAATACCATGTTTCCCTCAACATGACCAGGATCAGTCACGTGTTTCCGGGTCGGATCGGTAAACGTTCCGTTTACCTGTTTTCTAATAACTTCCTCATCTTCAAAAATACTTATGATGTTTCCAAGCGTTTTACTCATTTTTCGCTGCCCATCGGTACCGAGAATGACCGCTACTTCTTCGGGTATATAAGGATCAGGAAGCGGAAATACTTTCTTCTTATAAATCCTATTAAACCGCTCTGCTATATCTCTCGTTATTTCCACGTGCTGTTTTTGATCCCTCCCCACCGGCACGAGCGTGGCTTTATAAATCAATATGTCAGCAGCCATGAGCATAGGATAACTAAACAAACCGACGTTTATATCATCTTCCATGACATCTTTACCAAGTTTGTCTTTATACGCATGCGCACGCTTAAGCAGTCCCAAGGGTGTCACATTATTGAGAATCGATTGGAGCTCGGTGTGATAGGGAATATCTGATTGATAACAGAAATAAATATTAGGATTTTCTCCAAGAAGCGCCAGTTCGTTGAGAGTTAACCGCTCGATGTTTCCAGCCAGTTGCTTTTGATCCTGAATGGTTGTGAGTCCGTGAATGGTCGCCAGCTGAAAAAAACACTCATTGTATTTTGCAAGTTCAATAAACTGCCGCACCGCACCGAGATAGTTGCCGATATGGAGTGTCCCATCACCACTGGGCGTAATAGCAGAATAGAGCCGTTTACCCTTAGGCACCTCTAATTTTTCTACAGGGGTTAAAGCGTTATCTGCGTTTGTTACATTAACAACGGTTATCCCTGGAATCTTTTTTAAATCTTCTGCTTTATATCGAATGGTATATAAAAGACTGCCGGATCCTGCATTAATGTATTGTTTTTCAAAAATCCGCTTATCAATAAACGTTGGAATATTGGGAATATACACACTCGCCGCTCCACTTGGCACACCCGTAACATCGGAAAATTCTTCTTCCGTCGCCATACGAAGCGTCGTAACGTTTAATAATTTTTTGACTTTTTCGCTATCGAGCTTCGTGTCTCCCCTACGAATAATTGCGACAAATCGATCCCCTGCTTTCATCACCAGCGTTGCCGCAGAATCATCCATTCCATACCCCAGATACTTTTGCACTTTTTCAACAGAAATAAGTTGCGGATGCTCAAATACCTCGTGATGAATTCCGAGTTTCGTTAACTCTTCACTATATTTTTGAACTATTCGATCTTTCATACAACCTCCTTATTGTATCAAATAATTTTTACCGTGCAGGCGGGGCCGGAATCGAACCGGCGATTCAAGCCCCAACCGCGTAGCGCTCACGCATTCCGCACACGCGTTCTGCCAACTGAACTATCGCTATAAAAAAACCCTTGCAAATCTCCCAGAAAAAGTCCTGAAAGACTTACAAGGGCTCTCTTATTGAGGGCGGTGCCACCTTGTTTACCCTCCGTAGTTTCAACGAAAGAGGGTTTCACTTGCCTACAAAAAATGCTTCCCTTTAAGGAAGCACGTCATGTAAGAAGTCTTGTTTATGACATACTCCGCTACTTGCGACATATGTTGACAGACTTTTTACGGTTTCGCCTCCGTACCTGATTAGGGTCAGCGTCATGAAAGTTCGACATTTCTTTCATGAAGTGGGCTCCATCCTCACTCCACATCGCCTGTATTCACTTAGGGTAAAAGTATCGCATTTATAGGCTCTTTTGTCAAATATCAGCCTCAAATTTGGTTGCGGAGGTTACAAGAACTTAGAACTTATTTTTTATCTTCAACAAGCTCAAATATGTTTACCACTTGACCTTTTTCCCCTTTGGTTGTTCCCAAAAAATCGTGTTCATCACAAACCCATATCGTTCCTGCGGGAAACTTTCCCGCTTCAAGCTGCGTATATACAACAAATCGGGGAAACGTTTTGTTGCCTTTCTCATAGTTGGTAACATTAAGACCAATTGAATTAATGCGATAATGAAGCCCGTGACAATGTCTATAGATGCCACCAACCACGACCTGTTTTTTTGTTTTAATCATTGACTACAGTGTATCACAAAAAATGGAGCGTTAGTACGCTCCATTTAGCCTCGTCGCGGGGGTTACAAAAAAACTTGGAATCTATTGCCTTAATAATTATTGTGTTAGGTTTTGACGAAACAATTGTTCGTCCTGATGACCTAAAAATCGAATGCCTTCAACAAACTGGAACGGTAGACCGTTCTGTGTTTCAATTTTCCATCCATCGTCAGGGGAACAATCAACGATAGGAAATTGAGTAGCTACGCTCGCAGATAACCCGATAAGCACCCCTTTCATCCCGCGTGCATGTGTAACCGCTTTGTTAATCTGAGCTTCGGATAGACCCTTTTGCTCCAGAAATTCAAGTTGGCGGTCCCGATCGTTACCCTGACCGTATGGATCGGTTAATTGCAATGCAGCATACATATTGCTCTCATCATCGAAAGATAAACCCAGTTCACTCATAAAACTATGCTTTTGAGCGGCAAGTCTCGCGTACGTTGTCGCGTAATGAATCGCGTCTTTAGAGCGATAATCCGACGGGTCGCTTTTCCAAATATAGAGATCACCCTCGCGGGGATGTCCAGCAATCCGAGGCGCTTCAGGTCTTGTCCTTCATGGAATAACTCCGGTGCGAAGCATGGTAAGAAGTGCGTAAATGCTTGTTCCATGGTAGCCGTAACTATCATCTTTCACGCCATGACGGAATTCCACGTTTACAAATGATAAAACGTCAGGACGAAATCGTCCCGTCTCCAGATAGGGAGTCGCCATAAATTGGTATTATAGGACTAGTTGGGATTTTGATCAAGGCGATGACACATTAAATAGAAGGTATTTACAGCCTAAACTAATTTTGGTTGCGGGGACTACAAGAAGTTAGAACATATTTGCTTACAATATAAATCTAAAATACCTTGAAAACCAGCTACGAACGTGGAACACAATAATTCAAATAACGCAGAGCTACTAAAATTTTATATTAAAACGATGGATAATGGTAACGTACAAAAAGCAATATGAAGCTAAGAATTTTGGCTTAATGTTTCTCGTGGGATCTCTGCACGAATAGTTTCCAATATATTTCTTATGTTCAACGTGTCATCTGTGGTTGGGATAATTTTTTTATTTTTTCCTCCATTTTTTTGAAGCCAAAGATCACCTGATCGAATAACATACTGTTCTGCACCTTTTTCACCGTTAAGCCAAATTCCAACTTCTGTGACTAAATCTTCTCCGACTGTTTTATCAGCTATATCTTTCCCCAAAAGGCCACCAACTACTTGATTAAGTGTTTCCGCTTCAACAAATAATCCCGCAGATATACGTTCACCTACATCATGCTGGTATGACCGTGTTTGTTTGAAAAGACCGGTTTGACTAACATCAGTTAGTTGATCTGTTAGCTCTAATTGATTAACTAATTTAATAATATCCGTCTCTATAGTACCAACTTCCTGTTCTGGAGTGGGATTATTAACGTCTTCAACCATAGTAAATTTATTTACCTTATTTGAAGCTATTATACTTCAAACATTATTAACGACAATGGTTAGGCTAACAACTTTTATTAAATTAGTGACATAAGTTAATCCACTAATTTAATAGGATGAGGAGGGCAGCTGTAATATGGTCTGTATTGACGGACTATTTATCTTAAGTTGCGGGGGTTACAAGAAGTTAGAACCTATTATTTGATTATACATCCCAAGCAATATCAATCTATCAGTTGATTTCATCACCTGTTCGATTTAAGCGTTTTTTTAATATTAACTTGTAACCTCGGCTCAAGAAAATCTATAAGCTTACTTTCGGGATTTAGATGATGTTGACTATCTGGTCGCTCCTTCAACACGATTCCGTAGTAATTTGTCGGCTTAACAATGTAACGATCCAAGTCAAAAACTGGTTTACCAAACTCATAATCTTGCCTCACTATATTCACCGCAGCCACGTACGGCTGCCCGTATGAAGAAATGGTGGGTAAAGATGTACCGGCGGAACCGAATGCACTCAGAAACATAGGCGGGAGAGTGATTATGGTTCCCAAAGGTGCGCCATAAAAAGTCTTTGGTTGCCACTGAGCAGTGCCAAAATTACTATCTAACACCGTATAGCTCACTGTTCCGATGTATTTGTAAGTATCCATATCCTTCTCTTTCTATCTCTTGGAGTATGGCTATTTTAGTCGATTTTGATGATATTTTCCACATAATAACTATAATCATTTTCTGACACGAACAGAGAATTTGAGCATGTTACTTGACAACAATTACCGATACCGGTAAAATATATTCATGAGTGATTCTCTAATTACCTTAATCGAGGCTGAACAGCTCTCAGAAATAGATCAAGAAACATTGAAAAAACGTTGCCAAAACGACCAGATACCCGGTGCTGTTAAAAAAGGGAAAACTTGGCTTGTCCCGTTCGCTTCGATTACCGGAAAGGTGAAGTCCAAGGTGGGCCTGTATATTGATGGGTCAAACGTTTACCATGGAGGGAAAATAGCGGGTTGGCAAGTAAACTACGCGAGTCTTCGTCAATTCATCGAACGAAAATACTCAATTGCGATTATCAGTTACTATAACTGCACTGGCTACAAGCAGGACGCAAACGGCAAATACCAAAAAGATGCTAAAGGAAATTATATTTTGAACGAAGGGGCATTAAGATTTGAGAACGGATTAAGAGGCATCGGTATACGCGTCGTTTCCAAACCATTGAAGTTTATCTTGGGGGACGAGCATAAACCATCCAATAAGACTGATGGTGACCTGATGATTGACGCCATAATAGAACAGCAGCAATGGAACGAACTTATTCTCTTCGCTGGGGATTCAGACTTTGAAAAACTCGTAAAACAAACAACTAGTATTGGGAAGCCTGTTCATATTTTCAGTTTTGAAACTAGAATATCACATGAGCTTAAGGTGCTTGCATTCCAGTCCCCCTATGTAACATATACCCGGCTTGAGGATTTGGAAAGAATATTGAAATACGAGAAAAAATCGGCATGAATTTGCCCTGCGTAAATGACGGAATATGCTGTTTTAGCGGTCAGAATGGGCTATCTCTTGACAAACAGTTTTTGATGATATAAGATGCAGTTAATTACTTCACCCGGCGAAAGCCGGGGTCTTTGTTTTTATAGCATTCCCAGATCTAAAAAATCAGAACCTATTATCTCACCAAAAACGCCTATCAATTAAGTTTAGATTAACCTGATTGATAGGGAAAAGATTATTATTCAAGGCTTCTCTATCCCAAGGGTAAAATCAATCAAGATTCCTTCAAATTTTTATATACCTGCTGTAAAAAAAGCGAGCTGCTAACTTCGAGATCAGAGAAATCAGCCCACTTAAACGCTGCGTGTTCCGAACTTAGCTTAACATCACCGGATTTTATTAAATTAGCCGTATAAACAATTCTTACGGCTTGCTTCTCCAGACTTATATGGGAGACCACACAAAAGGGGTTTAATGGCTCAATGTTTAACCCAACCTCCTCCATCACCTCTCTTTTTAAGGATTCTTTCGGGTCTTCACCATACTCCGTTTTACCCCCGGGCACTTCCCAGACGCCCGGCATGGAATCATTATTTGCCCTTTGAATAAACAGGTAACGCCCGTTAGTGTTTTTTATCAGCGCATAGACTGATACATAAATTTTGTTTTCCATATTCCACCTCCAATCTACTGTTTATATTTTTGGGGCTTAACACAAAAAATGCAGCCCCAAAATACTGGTAGCTGCAATGGACATTCTTTCGAATCGCTAAAGCTATATTTATACTAACAGTCACACGGCAGCTTGTCAAAATTGAAGCTATATAACGTCACCTCTCACCTTTCCGATCGTTTTACGGCATTACACAGCCTCAGCTGTAGCTAGGATTGCCCTTAGGGATGTAATCCCTATCCTGAGTGGTAAAATTCGTCGAATAACGCATGATCAATCAGTTTCAAGCAAGGCATCATAACGTCTTATTATCCAACGCCTTTACGTCGCCCCATTGCTTAAATGCGTGAAGGATCTGTTGACCTCCCCATAGGAAACCACCGATCCAAATAATGGGAAGCCCGAGTACCATAGATAATCCGCCTAAGCTCATTATTCCTAACCCCTTCACGCATTGGGCAAAGGGATTAAAAGATTTTAAGATCAACCGTCGACCGAACTTCGTACAACTCAAGAGGGTTCCTATATTCTGTTTTCCCCAAAACAACTTACAAGTTGTGCAATAGGGACGTGCATATTTATCAAATTGGTACATACGTATTGATCGCGCTAATACTTTTCAAACTCGCTCTCTGAAACGGCGTTCGTTTTCGCTGTTCCACCGGCTACAGGGTTGAGCGTCACTTGATAGGTTGAGTATCTCGTATTGATGGCATCGTACGTCTCTATATGGGTCGTCGTGTACTGAAAATCATCGGTAAACTGTGAAAAAGACGGGTAGTACAAAAACTTCTTCGCGGTATTGTCCCAATCTTTTCCCGTTTGAAAATAGAGCATATACGTTCCATCGGGTATTTTCGTAATGGTAAACTTTGAGTTTGCTCGGATAAATACGGTAAATACCGATACACCTATTTTTGTATTCGCTAATTTTGCAACGGCATCATCTTCTGTGCCGTTATCAATCTCAAAGGTACCTAACCCCGAACTGCTAACAATACGGGAAGACAGTACCGATCCGTTTGATAGTCTGTTGTAGTTCGTGGGTAATGAGTTTTCCGTTGTGCTGGTCGGGATATTTTCAGAACTATCCGTACTTGTGAGATTGCCGGTGTGCCCGGACGCAAGAATAACAAGAAAAATGATAACCGGAATGATCCATAGATAATTCTTATTGAAAGAAGGCTTGTGAAGCCTAATATGGGTATTATGTATACGTTTATGGAAGGTAGCTAAGCGCTTTTTGATGCTTTCCAGTATCGTAGTCTTATGAGGATTCGGTACAGAAGAACGGTTACCGATGTACTCAATCAGTACCCGTTTACAGTGAGGACATTCTGCCGCTGATTTATCTACGTGCTTTTTACAAAAGGGACAAGTTTTAGTCATGGGTTACTCAAAAAATCACAGACACCAATTATTTTTTATTGACAGTTGGTAAGACAACATACGCCGTTCCCTCTATAAACCCCTCCGTTTGATTCACAATTATTCCGCAATTCGGTATCTCTTTGCTGTTCTTGTAACGAGTTATTTATATCGTCTAGCTTATTTTGAATATCAGTTGTATCTATAATTGGTTGGGTATTCCCCTCAGTATTTACCGTTGATTGTTCAATTCTTTTAAGCGTTGCGGTATTAACGCGCTCCTGTTTAGGAAGAAAGATAACAAAATAGTAAGAAGCAGATAGAGAAATAGTGATCAGGGATATGCAGGCGATGATTATTAAAATCGTTTTCATTTTGCTTTAATGATATGTTTTTCAAGGATTGAAACGGGTGTAGGGAGAGCGCCAGCATTAAGTTGCAGAGCAAGTGTTTCTGCCTGATCCTGGGTAAATTGTCCGTTGATAACCGCAGATCCATCAGTAATTTCCTGTTTTATCACCGGGGAAGTAATAGATTTGTTATCCAAAAATATAGCAAGTGGCTTTCCAACAAGACGTCGTGTAACGTTAGCCAACTTTGTTGTGCCCGCAGCATTAAAAGTGATTGCTACCTGCGGTGCGCCAGTTGTATTGTCAAACGTAACCTGCGCATGCGTCAAATCGTTACCGGTTATACCGACGGATTTTGTCATATTCAATAGATCCGCAACTGTTGTTGTCGCGCTGATTGAAGCATTCGGGTTTGTATACTCACGGAAATCCAACTGTGCTGTAGTTCCCAATAAAGTCGCTAATAAATCAAGATTCCTGACATTAGCAAGCCGAACAACCACTTCGTAGTTAGAAGAATCTTGCATAAAAGGGTAGAGTCCGAAGAATTCTATCCGTCTAGAGAGAATACCCTTGCTTTCATTAAATACTTTATTTCTTTCAGCCTCTGGTATATTTGTCATGTCAAATTGAAATGTGATTTCTGCACCACCTTTGGTATTGAGGTCTCCAAGTTGTTGTTCTTTGAAGATGTATTCTCTGATCGGATAGCTCAACGCTATAGCTATAAGGGAAACTCCTATAAGAAGTATTACTATTAAAATTATTCTTTTCATTTTTATGTAAATTTTAGCCCACTTCCGTGTTTAAGATTCTAATGCGAATATATTTCTTAAACGAGCCTTATTATTAGGAGAACCAAATTTGTTAGTTTTTTTGTTTCCGGGAATATAAAATAGCAACACAAGGAGATATAAGTTTACCAACGGAACAAAACTCCATAACAGATACCATCCGCTCTTGCCATTATCATGGAGTCTCCTTACAAAGAGAGAAAAGAAATATATAAATAATACGAGCTCTACAAACATCAAAACTATGAATCCAACCGGGGTCTTTGAAATCCCTATTATTGCGTTGCCTAGAACGCCAAATAGTATTATTGGAATAATCCAACCAATCCAGTAGTTAATTACACCCAGCCTACCTTTGAATAAATTAGATATGTATTTCACACAGAAAGCTCCCGCCAGTGATGACTTGCGTCACCCATGCAAGTTTCCTTGCATGACCGGTAAAGATGCTCTGACGAGAGCTTACAGCTCTTTACCGGTTTTTCTGCCATGCTACCTTTCGGTAGTTTAGGCAATTAAATTGTCCCCTGTACGATACCAGAAATAGAATAACTTTGGAAGCCACCGTGTCGTTTTTCCTGATATAATAGGCTCACTATTAAAATTAAAATGAAAAAGAAATCAAAGCAGTTACCGCAACAAATCTATTATCCGACAGTTATACCTGATACTCTCACGGATAACATTGAAAATATAAACAAGGCGATCAATCTTCATCAAAACCAACTTGATCAAAAACAAAAAGATTACGATCTTGTTATCCAACGAAAAATTGCAAGTACTCAAGAAGATAGGAAACGCATGGAATAAATATGACTTTTCAATGGACAGAAGCAGGTAGTGGAACAATAAATACAATTTGTTCAATTATTATTTTGGGGAATGGCGATTATTTAGCGCTTTTCTAAATAAGCTGAAAGCTGCTGGCTGTTTGCGTGGTTGGTCTACAAATCCGTACAAAGACGTTTATCAAGCCGAGATCATCTTCAATGGCGTCAACATCCCCTTATTGCAACAATTCAGAGACACTGGAAAGATTGTACAATTTCTTCCAGGGCAGAGGGTGATGTATCAAAATGGAGTAGTATTTTTCAAGCTCGGAGACGGATCGTCCGATGTAATCAACTTTAGCTCTGCGCCTCAAGAACGAAAAGTCTTTGAAGCCTTTTGGAATTTGCGGATAAGGAACCCTGGGAAAACAGAATTTACTCCAGAAGAGGTTATGAGTATTTATATTGAGCTCCACAAAAACAGACCAGATGCCCCTATATCGCGTTGTACTACAGCTATCCGCAAACGACACAGACAAAAACCAAAGTTAGAAGAGCGATTATTTTTGACGTTCAACAGAAAAAAGAAAAACTGGATTTTTAAGATAACATAGGTCGTAATCCAACTTCATATTACGGCATACCATATACTTCTCACGAATTAGCTACGAAAATTGCGCTTGACAGGGTCTCGTAATCAAGCCTTAGTGAATTCATGATTAAGAAAGAATTACGAGAAAATGTTTTTGTTTCACAAGAGCTTTCGCTAATTGCGGCGCTTATTGCATGGAATTTTCCTCTTGTTTCTATCAACAAATCTAATCCCGGAAAAGTTACCTTCGTTTTTTCCAATACCACGGAGCTTCAAAAAGCAATTCAGGCGTATTGGAACGACACGGGAACAGTTACCCCCAAAAAGTATTTTTACGCATTACGAGAGGCAAAATCACGCATTTATGGGGGGTAAATATGTTATCCCAACAAGCCATTATGGAATATCAAAAACTTTATAAACAAACGTTCGGGAAAGAAATATCCTACGAAAAAGCGCTTGAGGAAGGCACGAGGCTAGTGGATTTGGTGAGAGTGGTGTATTTCCCAAAGCGATTAACGAAACTAGGGGTTTATGGACAAAAAAGAATTACTGGCTGAACTAGACACGCTTGTTGCTTATTTGGACGAAAGCACTGACTTATTTTGTAAACGACTAGATTTTATGCGAACCGGCGATAAAAACAAGGCTAAGTTTATCAACGAGCGCATCTTGCCGACCATCGATAACAAAATAAGACAGCAAACCGAACGAGTGAGCAAGCTTTTATCTCAACCTAAACCTATATGACAGACCAAAAAACAAAATTCAAGCAGACCAGTTTTCTCGATCCCGGCAACGGTGATGTCGTGGAGCTTATCGGCAATAACCAGGCATCAATGTTTGTGGTTTATAACTTGCTAACCCAAAAAAACGAGGTTACGGATAAATACGAGTTTGGAGATGTAACGTACATCCCGCCAAAAGACGATCTGACTGCCAACGGAACCATCTTACTTCCAGAATACCCGAAGTTTGGAGCAAACGTAGCTGACCTGGTCAATGAAATTGAGGATTTTATCTACCGATACCTCGATGTGTCCGATTCCTACCGCAAGCTCGCAAGTTATTACGTGCTTCTCACGTGGGTCTATGACTGCTTCGAGGTGCTCCCTTATCTCCGGGCGCTAGGAGACTACGGGACCGGCAAAACACGGTTTCAGAAGGTTATAGGGAGCCTTTGTTATAAACCGATGTTTGTAGCCGGTGCAACGACACCATCCCCCATTTTCCGCATTATCAATCTCTATCGTGGGACACTCATCATTGATGAGGCGGATTTTCGCTTTTCGGATGCGTCCGCAGAGATCATAAAAATACTCAACTGTGGCTACTGTAAGGGCATACCAATCCTTCGGACAGAAGGAGACGCCAAAGATAGGGTGCCGACAAGCTATATCGTCTACGGTCCCAAGCTCATCAGTACCAGAAAACGATTCGATGATTCAGCGCTAGAAAGTCGTTGCCTCACTGAAATTATGTCAAATAAGCTCCGGAGTGATATTCCTATCCACTTACCCAAAGTGTTTAATAAAGAAGCGTTAGAGCTTAGAAATATCCTTTTAGGCTTTCGCCTAGAACACTACGGACAACTTGAGGTTGATCTAAAACTTGCATTATCGGGTGTAGAACCAAGAATCAATCAAATTATTCTTCCGATATTGAGTATTGCCGAAGATAATGTAGCGCGGGACGAAATTATACGGTTTGTCAAAGGATATGCAGATAATTTGACTTCACAGAGGAGCGATGAGCTACCGGCGCAGGTGCTTCGGACAATGATTGCGATGATAACCGAAAGCGTTGAGTTGAGATGTAAAGAAATCGCCAAGCGTATAAACAGCGAACGCAGCAGAGAACAGGGAGAATATCTTGTATCACCGGCAAAAATTGGAAAGATAAACTCATCACTATTTAACTTCAATACCCGGCGAATCAATGGAGTTACCGAAATTCTGTGGGATAATATAAGGGACACACGCTCTGCGAGCGCTACGGCATCCCGCAAGATAAACAAGTAGAGGTAGTAGAGGATGTAGAGTTTCCTAGGGAAGCGTCAGGCGTATCAAAAAATAACCTTGATGCTCAAAAATCCTTGTTGGCAGTACCGGAAACACCCTCTACATGATCTACAAAGGCTATAAAACCAGAAAAATGATGAATAAATGGTGGTTTTGTAACATGTAGTTGAGGCTAAATTATGAGAATCTCTAATGATTTCGGTATGTAGGAGAATATATGAGTAGATGGTCATCTAAAGAAGAAGCAGATAGCCTCAAACAAGTAAGTGTGTATTTTCTTAAAAAACACGGCTACTTTAGTAGCGGGATATCAGGAACAATGACATGGTCGAGAAATGGGGAAAAAACAGGAAGCACTGGTATTCAATCGAACATAGATGACAGCGAGCAATACATTCGATTTACCTATACTCAAACTGACCGTGATACAGGCGAGAAACAGGACTTCGACTATAAAGTTCCGTTAATTACGACTCCTTGTCACTTTGGGGGCTTTCGCTACTGGTTTCAGTGCCCTTGGTATGCCAACGGTGTCTATTGCGGCAGGAGAGTAGGCGTTCTATATCTCGGAGGTAAACACTTCGCCTGTAGACACTGTTACAACCTCACGTATGAAAGCCAAAAATTAAGCGGAATCTGGAAAACGTTCGGAAACGTTACGAGTGCACCAGAACTGGATGAAATGGAAGCTAAATTGAAGCGGAAATGGTATGCGGGCAAGATGCGAAAAAATATCGAATCTTCCTTAAAAAAAGCAATAAAACTATGCACGCACTGACATTTGCCGAAAAGTCTATGTATTAAAAATAGCTTCAAAAACTTGATAAAACTTTATGACTGGTCATATAATAAATATGGACTCAGAGATTTAGGTGGAGATTTTTAATGCCCCCATTGGGACAGGTCTTCACCGATCTGAGTCCACCCGGTGGGGGCTTTATTATGGATTCAAAACTGTTCAACTAAAATACTTCGATATGCCCGCAAGTCTAGCGAGGATAACAAGGAACGGCAGGCTGCTTCTCTCCCGGAGCAACTTTATATCCTTGAAGGTCTGAAATCACGCCATAATCTGCGAGTTATCGAAGTGTTAGATGAATCACAATCAGCCCATGTAAAAGGACGTCCTATTTTTGAATCAATGATTACGCGGATAGAACAGGGTGAAGCGAATGCGATAGTCACGTGGCATCCTAACCGATTAGCTCGTAATATGACTGACGGCGGACGAATTATTGACCTGTTTGATATGGGAAAATTGCTTGAAGTCCGTACACCATCCCGGACATATCACAACACGCCGGAAGATAAGTTTATGCTAACTTTGGAGTTTGGATTATCCAAAAAAGACAGTGATGATAAGGCGATTGTAGTGAAACGTGGTCTTGATAAAAAATGCCGTGATGGGTGGCGTCCAGGTGTTGCACCACAGGGGTATCTCAATGATAAAGGCACGGAAAGCGGTTTTAGGCGTGTTTTAACCGATCCAGAACGGCTCCCGTTCATTCAAAGGATATTTGAGCTATTCCGAAAAGGTACGCCGGTGACTGAGATACACCGGTTAGCGGAAAAGGAATGGGGCTACAGGACAAGGCAACAAAAACGAATGGGGGGGCGACCGTTGTCTATCAGCAATATCTATAAAATCCTCGGCAATCCCTTCTACACAGGCAAATTTGAGTACCCCGAAGGGAGCGGAGAATGGCACGAAGGAAAACATGAACCCGCCATCAGTGATGAGTTATTTGAAGAAGTGCAGGTAATACTCGGTCATAAAAGCAAATATCATCTCAAAAATCACGAGTGGGCATATACGTCACTGCTAAAATGCGGGTTTTGTGGCTCCACGATCACCGCAGAGGAGAAATGGCAGTGTATTTGCCGTACCTGTAAGCTCAAGTTTTCTTTAACGAAGAAAAATAAAGAAGCGTGTCCACAGTGCAAAACTCGTATTGACCAAATGAAAGAGCCAAAAATCCTGCATTACATTTACTATCGCTGTAAACGCCGGAAAGACCTACGGTGTACACAAAAAGGCATACGACTTGATCTATTTGAAAAGCAGATTGATGCTGAAATTTCATCTCTTGAAATACCACAGTGCTTCGTAGATTGGTCTATCAGACAAATCAATGTAATGAATGACGGTGAGCGGGATTTCCGAGAGGAAGCAATACAATCGGTGACTCGTGCCCACTCTGACGCCCGGAAAGAACTTGATAATCTCGTCAAACTCAAAATTTCACCACTCAATAGTGATGGAAGCATGTTATCTGACGAACAATTCAAGGAACAGAAACTCAAACTGGAAGCTGAAATTAAAGGATTAGGGAAGCAGATGGGCAGTATAGACGAACGTATGCTCCAAGCCGCAGACGAGATAAACGAGAAATTCAATTTTGCCGCTCATGCACGTGAGCGGTTCGCAGAACCCGACCTCGGAGTGAAACGGGAGATATTATCAAAGTTAGGTTCGCACCTAAAATTACAAGATAAAACACTGCGTATTGAAAGCCCGTTGCCGTTTATTGTGATCAAGAAGATGAAAAAAGAAGCACCAATACTTCAGGAATTACTCGCACCCGATAAACAGAGCATTCCAACGGCTCAAACGGACGAAATGTTTGCTTCAATTCCTAGCTTGTTGCGGGGCCAGGAGTCGCGCCTGGTCTAGAAGATTATGAGCCTTCTGTGCTACTCTACACTACCCCGCGGTTCTTGAAATCAGAACATGATCATTATACTCGGAGAGCATCCTGATGGTCAATCTGAAATACTGACGCGGAAAGCTTCATTGCCTTTTGATTTCAAAACCGATAAAATAAACGGGTTCATAAAAGGCTAAAATCCATTGCGACGGTGTGCTTTATGACCTGAACCCGTCGCAATTCATTGGTAGAAAGTATCGCTGGGAAAGAAACGTAGTTTCTGTCTCAGAGGCCAGCGTAGCTCATTGGTAGAGCAGTGTCTTCATAAGGCATGGGCAGCAGGTCCGATTCCTGCCGCTGGCACTTCGTCGCTTCACTCATCAGCGCAAGCTAAACTCTAAAAAAACAACTTCCACCAGCGCTCCCATAACGATTGTGGTGGCCCTAAAGACTCTGTTTGATTATCGGAAACCTGCGGTTTGGCCATAAAAATAATTGTCTCACCTTCACGCGCCAGCCCCAGTTTGTCGCGTGCTATTCGTTCAATAAACGAGGCACTGGTCGCCTCTTTTAGTTCTTTCTTTAATGTCTGATTTTGGGATTGTTCCTCATGAAGCACCATTTGGCGCTGCGAAAGTGTATCGTTACGGTGTAAATTGCCGATAATTGAGCTTATGAGCTCGATACTGATGAAAAAACTTACGAGAATGATGCTCCATCGGATAATCGGATTCTCTATAAAACGGTTCATATTCCCACTTGCAATGCGACTTTTTTCGTGATATTATAGGGTATCCTTAAACCATTTAGAGTGATATCTCGCTCTAAACCTGCCCAAAACTAAAATACCATGGCCGTTACATTGAAAGATGCCCATACACAATTTACTGAGTATCTCGAAAGCCGCAAACGTGCGCGCGCTACCATCGTAGCATACGGAAAAGACATTGAACAGTTGACCCTGTTTTTGGGCAACATGGGTAAAAAGACGATTACGGACATTACCCGTGACGAGTTGGATGCGTTCTTAAAAAAGCTCGCAAGCGACAACTATACCCCTAAGTCAATTTCACGAAAGATTAATTCCATTAAAACCTTTTTTAGATTCCTAAAGGCCGCAGGAATCATCACTTCCGATCCGGCGATCGAAATTGAACATCCGAAATACGAGGTCAAGCCTCCGAGAATTTTATCGAAAATTGAATATCGGGCGCTTCGTGATGCGTGCCGCGGAGACCTCCGGATTTATGCCATCGTTGAGCTCTTTTTACAAACCGGCGTCCGAATCGGCGAACTTGCCGCGTTAACGCTTGATGATATAAAACCGACCGAACTTCATGTCGCAGCGCAGGAAGGTCATGCAGAACGAAACGTGCCTTTGAATAAAGCTGCTAAAGAAGCGCTGGACCGCTATATAGAAGTACGCGGCAATAACGCAACGAGTAAGGCATTGTTTATTACCAAAACCGGCCGGCCGCTTCTTATTCGAAACATCAGAACCGCCATTGACCGGTATTTCAGAATTGCCGGCATTGAGGGAGCCAAGGTCAACGACCTTCGCCATACCTTTATTGCCCATCATCTGATGGCGGGAACGCCGATTACGACGCTCTCTAAACTCGTCGGTCATAAGCGCCTTTCCACAACCGAGCGGTATCTTGAGCTCGTCAAAGACCAGAAAACCGATAACGTCAAATTAGACGAACTGTAAACTTCAGAAACTAATTTCGATCTCAGCTTGCTCCGTCGCGATCTTCTGCGATACAATAGCCTCATGGATAAAGCATATAATCCCGCCGCAACGGAAAGTGATATGTACCAACTCTGGGAACAGGGTGGATATTTTGCGCCGAAAATTGATAAAACCAAAACTCCATTTACTGTTATCCTCCCTCCCCCCAATGCCAATGCCGATTTGCATTTGGGTCATGCGATGTACGTGGTAGAGGATATTATGATCCGCTACCACCGCATGAAGGGAGACCCGACGCTCTGGCTTCCGGGCGCCGATCACGCGGGGTTTGAGACACAATATGTCTACGAAAAACAGTTGGCAAAAGAAGGCAAAAGCCGTTTTGATTTTGACCGCGAAACGCTCTATAAAAATATCTGGGATTTTGTGCAAAATAATCGCGGTAACATGGAAAACCAGCTCCGGAGACTCGGATTTTCGCTTGACTGGTCGCGAAATATCTTTACGCTGGATCCCAAAATAGTCGCGATTGTTTATAAAACGTTTAAAAAGCTGTACGACGACGGGCTTATCTATCGCGGAGAACGACTCGTCAACTACTGTACCAAGGATGGTACAGGATTTTCCGACCTTGAAGTCAAACATGAAGATGTAATGGGCAAGCTTTACTATATCCGGTATGCCATAACGGGCGAAAACAATTCCATCACTGTCGCTACCACCCGACCGGAAACCATGTTCGGCGACGAAGCAATAGCCGTTCATCCGACAGATAAACGATTTAAAACGTTCATCGGAAAAACCGCACTCATTCCCCTTTCCAACCGGCCAATTCCAATAATCGCCGACTCGGTGGTAAAAAAGGATTTCGGTACCGGCGCCGTTAAGATTACTCCGGCCCATGACCACAATGATTTTGAAACCGGCAAAAAACACGGGCTTCGCGTCATACAAGTCATAGGTCTCAACGGAAAAATGATGGCGATTTCCGAAGTGCCTGTTAGCTACCACAACCTCTCGGTCGTCAATGCACGCGAAGCGGTGGTTGCTGATTTATCCAAACCGGAAATTAATGCATTGGATCATATCGACAGCGCGCACGCGATGGTGAAAGCCTCCTGTTACAAATGCGGCAGAGCAATCGAACCGTTACCACTCAAACAATGGTACGTGAAAGTAAAACCGTTGACCGACGCCGCAAAGCAGGCAATAAAAGAGAAAAAAATTGCATTTGTCCCGAAACGGTTCGAGAAACATGGCTTGCGCTGGCTTACTGATTTTCATGACTGGAACATTTCAAGACAAATTGTTTGGGGCATACAAATACCGGCGTGGTTTTGCGTCGATTGCTTTGATGGAAAAAAAGAAGACTGGATCGTCACAGACGGAACGAAACCCACTCAATGTCCTCAATGTCACGGCTCCAACCTGCAACAGGATCCGGATGTCTTTGATACATGGTTTTCCTCCGGCCAGTGGCCGTTTGCGACGCTTCAGGCAAGTCCCTTTGAAGGAGACTATGAGTACTTCTACCCTACAAGCGTCATGGAGACAGGATATGACATACTCCCTTGGTGGGTATGCCGAATGGCCATGCTGGGGCTTTACATGACCCGAAAGGTACCTTTTAAAACCGTTTACCTTCATGGCCTCGTACGGGATGCTAAAGGCCAGAAAATGAGCAAAAGTAAAGGGAATGTCATTAACCCTCTAAAAATGGTTGACCTCTATGGCGCTGACGCCCTTCGCATGGCGCTGATATTTGGAACTGCAGCCGGCAACGACCAGTCGCTGTCTGAAGATAAAATCCGTGGCATGAGGAATTTCGCCAACAAATTGTGGAATATCGGGAGATTTTTGACGATGAATTTTGAAGAATACAAAAAAACAAAGAACGAAGATGTCCCGTGGTACGATGCTACTATGCACGCCAAACTGAAGGACGCCCATGACAAACGGATTATTTCGGAATTCAACATGATGAAGGCGGCGGTAACGAAAAATATGGAAAATTACCGGTATTCCGATGCCGCCAAAAAACTCTATGATTTTACATGGCACAGAATTGCCGATGTGCATCTTGAAAAAAACAAGGAGCGGTTTAAAACGGGCGACCCGCAGGCGCTCGCCGTACTTCGGCATATTTTTATGAATATTTTGAAACTTCTCCATCCGTTTATGCCGTTTGTCACAGAATCTCTCTATCAAAAAATTCTGGGGTGGGATGGAAAACCGCTTATCATTGCCTCGTGGCCGTAAGAGTTAATATCCTGAGCTAGTTGCTGTTGACGCGTGTGTCGGCGTGGGAGACGCGGTAGCGCTAGCCGATGGAGTAAGCGTTACAATCGGTGTAATCGTTGCCGATGGGGTGGCTCCGGCAAATGTGAATGAGTTAACAATAGATGTGAATAGCGTATCATCAGCCGCAAAATCCGCGGTAACGCCATTCGGTGTAAAGTGATTTACTTCCAACGATACGCTATTGGTCACTCCGATCATAAACCCATGCATCTGGGTAAATGAATAGCCGGAAAGCGTCTGACCGGTAAACGTCCCGCTATATTCGATCACCGGCAAACCAGCTATCGTTGTTTGAGTCGTCGTGAATGGCGTTCCGGCAGCATCGGTAATAAGCGAACCGCGGAAATCCCGAAGGCTCTGTCCGAGTCCTCGCGCTGCTACAGTAAATCGCGTCCCACCGGGCAAATACGTTCCCTGCGAAACACAACTGGACCCGTCGCAAATCGGTGCAAGAACATCAGGGGGAAGTTTAAAACTAATGCCGGGCACGGCTGTTTTCGTGACGCCGCTTATAACAGTATAGAGTTTCCATGTAGCATAGAGATCGGTAGGAACAGTGCTGGGCGTGGGTGTTGAGACTGTCGTCGATTTTTGATTTTGAGATGATCCTGCCCCCGGTAAAAACTGCCGGACAAAGCTGCTGAGCCATACTCCCGCCACAAAAAGAACGACAAACAGAAGAATAATTCCTACCGTTTTGAGAACTGAACCCGATTTTTTTGTCGCTGAAGTTACTGGTTTCGCCGACGATGGCGGAGGCGAAGAAGGAATTGGACTCGGGCTTATCGGCGAAGCACCTTGTGGCGCATCAACAATCGGCGATAATTCGGGTGTTTCCTCAATGGGCAACGGTGAAGGTGCGTTTTGCACTGATGGCGTTACGGGTTGCGGCGCCGGTTCTTGGGGTGCTGGTTGTAACGGTGGATTTGTTGGCGGTACGGCAGGTTCATCCATATAGACATTTTTTCATTCTTATAGACCTCTTGTCAACGTTTCATTTTCTCACAAACACGATAGCGTTGGGAATATTTCGGCCGGGACCCACTTTATACCCGCCAAACCAAAGAGCAGCCGAACCTCCATCATCAAGATTCAACGTGTTATCCATCCCGAGCGTTTTCATCACATGACCCATATCGGCAACCGACGCATTAAAAACCATACCGATATACACGGTGTTGCCATGATTCGCAACAAACCCGCGCGTACTTTTACTGCTCATTTTGGGATCGCTGTTGCCGTTAAAATTAATTGTTCCCCCTGACAAAACGAGCGGCTGATTGGCAATCATGCTGTCGATACTCGTATCCCTCCCCCATTCAAGCGACTGCCCGACAAACCGGATGAATCCGCTGCCGAAAATCACGGCGGGCACAACGCTGTATTTATTATTGTCGGAATTAAAATAAACTTTATTTTTATTCATAAGAAGCGTATCAAACGAATTGGTCTTACCGGCACAGCTTGGATATTCCGGCGGACAAAAATATCCCCCATTGACGCCGGCATACGCACCGGTCCGCGATACGTAATCACCAAGTGGCAATGCGGGGCAATTGTTTGTACACGTCGCATCCGATGCAGTATCCACAAGGACGCGGGTGGTTGAAAGATCACCGGCAATCATGTCGACAAGAAACGTACCGATATCCGTTTGTACGCTCTGGCTTGAAAATCCGTTAGTCGGCGGCGTATTGCTTGCCGCAACATCACTGGGTATGACAAAGGATGAAGTGAGTTTTTGTTGCTCTGTGGCTATATCGTTCTGAAGCGTTGAAAGGGCCGTTTCCGCCTGTTCATACTCGCGTTTCGACAAAAGGGTAAGCACGTTAGCGAAGGCATCGTCAAATTTTTGCGTATCTTTCTCGTTTTCTTTCAGACGAAGAAGATCTTCATAAACGGCAACAGTTTTTGCATACGTCGATTCAATGTTCCCGATGTCACTTTGAAGCGTCTGATTTTTCTTATATTGATCTTCATCTTTTAATCTCGTTAATTCTGCTGATATGGAAGCCACTGACTTTTGAAGAACTGTGCGCTCCCCCATGGTTGTTGTGAGTTTCTTTTGAAGAGTGATCCATGTCGCAAGGAAAAGTGCAAGTGCACTAAAACCAAAAACAACGCTTCCGACAACGACGGCCGTGAACCGCTGAAACGGTTTGTTGGGCAGTTTTATCTTCATACGAATAGTGTAGCGGGATTTATAGACAACGACAATCAGCGTGCCGTTTTATGAAAGCACTTTCATAATCTCCTGATATGAAAACTCGGGGTTTGTGGCAATATATGCATGCCCCTTTCCGGGAAATATGGTAAGCGTCGCATGCGCTAAACACGCTTGAAGCTTTTTCCCAACCGACACAGGCACAATTGCATCATCCTCTCCCCAAAATAAAACAACGGGTATCGTAATGGTTTTAAGAAGTGAGGTTAAATCCATCGTTGAGCAGTTTTGCAGGAGCCAGAAATGATTTTCAGGATGTTTGATGGTGGTATAAAGAACTGTCGACGCTGAAGAAACCATTTCGTTAAATTGTTTCAGTTTTTTTATTTCAACTAGCGTCGATTTGGCTTCTCCCGTCAGTGCCCGAACATATTGTTCTGGCGATAACGGAATTGGAAGCCCGACAGAGTCAAAAGCAATAAGTTTTGTCGCCAGTCCGTACGAAGCAAGAAGAAATCCAATGGCTCCGCCAAACGAATGACTGACGATGGTCATTGGCGATAAGTGCAGCGCCTCAAAAAATTCTTTATACAGGACGCCGAAATCAGTAAGCGTCCACCCGCTGGGTATCACAAAGGAATCTCCGTGTCCTGGGTGCGTCGGTGCTATCACCGTATAGTTTTGTCCCAAACGTTCAATAAGAGGTGTATATCCTCGGGGAGTTGCGAAACCTCCGTGAAGAAAAAGAAGTGTGGGCCCATTCCCGTGCTGAAGATATGTTATGGATCCTGAAGACAAGACAATGCGTTTCTCCTCCATGTGGATATTGTACTCCAAACGTTATCCGCGCTCGATGTATTCGCCGGTTTCAGGATCAACGGCAATCATTTCGCCCTGTTTAATAAAAAGCGGTACGGTAATAACAGCTCCCGTCTCAACAACGACTGTCTTTGTTGCGCCTGCAACAGTATTGCCTCTGGCACCCGTATCAGCCTCTGTTACACGAAGGTGTACTTTTTTGGGAAATCGAATGCCCACCGCATCATCTTCGTTTACGAGGATCTGATAAATATCGTTGGGTTTCAGGTAATGGACATAATTCCCAAGCATAATCTCAGAAATCGGAAATTGTTCATACGATTGATTGTCCATGAATATATATTTATCCCCTTCTTTATAGAGATACTGCATTTCACGCGTATTAATGGCAATCTCAGTAGCCGATTCACCGGATTTGTAGGTAAATTCCTGCACTTTTCCGGTTTTGAGAGATTTTAATTTCGTTCGCACAAACGCCGACCCTTTGCCGGGATTGACAAACGTCAAATCCACAATCTGGTGCGCTTCACCTTTGAACTCGATAAATATGCCTTTGGAAAAATTTGCTGTCGTAATCGTTGACATAAAGAAAAAAGAAAACCCCCGTTTTTGTGGGGACTAAAGCTATTATAATCAATTTATAAGGCATTGACAACCTAATCGAAGGGAAATGTTTTGGAACAGCAATAATGATAACGTCGCGCCATGCTAGTCTTTACGATTGTTCCCGCATCATACGTTCCCATCCTCAAATAACTCTTTCGCAGGGAAAAAGAGTATGTCGGCAATATTTGTGACATTGGTGAGTAGCATTATCAACCGGTCAACGCCCAGCGCCATGCCGCTTGACACCGGCAAACCGGCTTTCAGCGCTTCAATAAAATCACGATCATATTCATACTGCGTTTTACCAGTGCGTTTAATTCCCTCGAGCTCTTTTTTAAATTCTTTTTCCTGCTCTTTCCAGTCAGTCAGTTCGCTATAGGCATCACCGAGCTCCAATCCGGCGATATACAATTCAAATCGTTCTTTATACCGCGGGTCTGAAGGCTTTTTCCTGCAAAGTGCCGCTGTGATTGCCGGAAAATCATACAGAAGTACGGGTTTCACCATTCCCAAATGCGGTTCAATCTCGTTTAAAAAGATCTGATTATACAGCTCTTCCCATGTGGTTTTCCGTTCCACTCTATACCCCTTTTTTGCCGCTATTTCTCTGGCTTTCACCTCAAAGAAAAACTCGTCAAAATTGATATCCGCATATTTTTTAAATGCTTGGGCTACCGACATCCGATCCCACGGCGGTGTCATCGTTATCATTTTTCCCTGATACACAAACGTATCAGCAGCGTTGAGTGTTTTGCAAATATGGTAAACCAGCCGTTCGCAGTCGCGCATGGTATCGGTGTAATCGGCTTCCACCCGATACCATTCAAGAATCGTAAATTCTGGATTATGCAAGGCGCTTTGCGTTTCCATATTGCGGAAACTTTTCGTCAGGGAATAACAGTTGCCGATGCCGGCAACAAGGAGTTTTTTTAACGGAACTTCGGGAGACGTAGATAAATAGGCGCTGGTGGGGCGGCGCTGGCGGTTAAGAAGCGTTGTTTCAAAAACGTCAATGTACGACTCGGCAGCAGGGTGAGCAACAATGGTAGGCACTTCCACCTCATGAAAGCGTTCAGTCTCAAAAAACGCACGGATCGCTTGTGTAACTTTTTCGCGGACCAGATACCGATCCCACAAATCAGGATTATCCTTGAGTTTTTTCCACGTCTTCATGACCGTTTACGTTTTCGCGCGGGTTTTGTGGTTTTTGCAAAAATTTTTGCAACAAAGATGAGATACAATATTTCAACAATACCGGCCGTATGGACTAAAAGGAAAAAAATAAACCACCACTTTTCCCCCCGTTTGGCGGCGTGCCACAATGCGAGCCCTGTCCAGATTGCCGACCAGATGACAAGCGGGAGCAAACCACCTATCGGCCAAAATCCTCTGAAACCCCACGCACGATTATTGCCTAAAAACCATGGCATAGATATCACCCCTCAATTATTGTAACAGACGTGAGGGTCACCGGTTCAAGTGGCTTGCTGTCCTCCCCCATACCGTTATCTTCCACCGGAGTATTGGCGATCGCATCAAGCGTTGCCATACTTGCTGAGTCCGTGGGATCAATGGCACCGAAAATTACGTAATTTTTTGGAAGCGAATAATCGGCGTGCATAATGAAAAACTGGCTCCCGTTGGTATTGGGACCTGAATTGGCCATCGCAATCGTCCCGCGGGCGTAATCACGGGTAATCGGCTCGTCAGCAAATGAATACCCCGGCCCTCCCGTTCCGTCACCCTTGGGATCGCCGCCCTGAATCATAAACCCTTTGATAATCCGGTGAAACGTTGTCTGATCGTAAAATCCCGCTTTCGCCAAAAAAACAAAATTATTGACTGTTATCGGCGTTTCTTTGGAAAATAACGTTACAATCATCGTGCCTTTTGATGTAACAAGCTTTGCTTTATACGTTTTGTTCACATCAATCGTCATAGGAGGAGGACTCGTAAATGTCTTCGGGTTGACTGTTGCAGACGGGCTTGCCGTTGGTGAATTCATAGATTGTGTCTCTTTCTCTACCGGTTGTTTCTCCTCTGGCGGATTGGGAAAACGAGAAAACACCAAAAAGCTTATTCCCGCCAACGCCACCACAAATACGATTGCCAAAAAAACTTTATTCATGACTCTCGGGTTACTTCAAGAAAAGCGTAATCTTCGCTTTTTGCTTCAGGGCATCAAACCATGGTTGAATCTTCGCGCTCAATTTCTGCGAAAAAACCGCCTGTCGCGCTTCTTCCTGAAGCGATGCATCATCGGTTGACGTCATGGTGCTTTTGTTTTTATCTATATAATCAGAAATCTCCTGATCACTCACGGTGATATCTTTTCCTAAAATCTTTTCGACCGTAAGTTGCAGTCGAACCTGATCGTTAAACTGACTTTGCGTTACACCCTGATATTTCAAAAGGTCATCAAGCGTCACGTTTGGCCCCAATGATTTTACCAATTGATCAATTTTATTCTTTACATCGGCATCTGAAATAACAATTTTCTGCTTCTGCGCAGTCTCAGTAATGAGTTGTTGACTGATCATGCTTTGCAGTGTTTGCTGGCCGTATTGCGACATAACGGTACTTGCAACGTCCCATCCGAAAATCGGCTTTCCGTCAACTATTGCGGAAACAATCAATCCCCGCGTCGCAAGATACACGGCGCCAATAAGAACAAGAAGTACGACAAATACCCCCCAACGAAACGACGCCGCTTTACTTGGATCCAAAAGCATATCAGAGGGATGTGACGGAGAAACCGGCATCAAATTTTCTGTTTTTGTGTCAATCATTTCGTGACGCGCTGCGGCTGTTTTGGCCTGACGGGTTGTTTTGGATTTTTTGGATTTTCGCGGCATAGTCTTCTCCTTTTAAATTGGCAGTACGATTAATACCTGCAAAGGATATCACACGGGTGTGTCTTTCGCAATGACTTTTGGCAAACGCGCTTTAAAAGAACCTTTATCTATCCACCATTGCAATCGTTTTAAAAGAGACTGAGGATATCCCTTCGCGAGCAATTGCTTTTGCGTATATCCTTTTTCCGTCATGAGAAACAAAACTTCGTCAGCTTCTTTATACGTAAACCCGAACTCCCCCTCGTCGGTTTGTCCCAGCCAGAGACCGGCGCTTGGGGCTTTCTGTATGATGTATTTGGGGATACCAAGATATTTCGCCAAATCATACACCTGAAATTTATACAACTCACGGAGAGGTTCAATATCGCTTGCCTCATCACCAAATCGCGTGTAGTACCCAAGCAGGTGTTCCGTTTTGTTTTCCGTCCCAACAACCAATGCTCCCATTTTTTTTGCAAAATCGAAGAGTACCACCATCCGCATCCGCGCCATCACATTCCCCCGCCGTCCTTCATCCATCTCTTTATCATAGGCAACCACGGCGTCGACCATCGGCTGTATGTCAACAAGGTGAATATTTTTTGGGGGAATACTCAACGACGCAATAATCTTTTTTGCGTCTTTCGTTCCCGCATCATTCAGTTGCCCATACGGCAATAGCACGGTATGGACGCGCGTTGGTCCCAGCGCTTTGACGGTAAGCATCAAGCTTGTTGCCGAATCAATGCCTCCAGATACGGCAACAAGAGCCACTGTATAACCCTCCCTTTGAAAAGATGAACCAATAAACGTAATAAGATTTTTTGCTATTATTGGTGAGTTTATATTGTTCATACCGTACGTAGTTAATTTTTTTGAAAATTTAATCTGTGCCGTTTAATTGCTACAGCATACGTCAATGCCAGTTCTAGTTCGTCAGGGTTTCTGACTCGAAAATCGGCACGCGAAATAAATTGAGGGACATCGGGAGTGAGGTCGTGGCTTCCTTCCACCGCAATAACCTTCCCGTTATGTTGTTGAACAGCGGCTTCAAACTCCGCATCTCCTTCTCCATCAGCAATAGAAATAGGGATAAAACCATCCCAAATAAACTGGGCAGCCATTCCTTTATTCACGGGGTATCCTTCAATTTTTGCAGCAAGACGGATAATCCCTAAACCGTTATCCATATGCGTTAATTTAATATCATAGTCATCTTTGCTTAAATGTGAGAGACTCGCAATTCTTTGAAGATGCGGTATGACGTTTTTTTCCACTTCCTTATCGGCGTCTCCAAGAGTCGCTTCCCCTCTCGTGTTATACCAGAAAGTCGCCCGACAAATACCATTCCATTGCCCGTCGCCGTGACAAATCGAAATGGTGCCGCGATCATCGTACGGCCTATCAACAACTTCCTGCCAAGTATCTCTGACTGTTACGTACGTACCAAGATTTTCTCTTACATGAGCAACAAAATTCTGATACGAATCTGGTGCTAAAACAGTCTTCTTGCCCCCGTCAATAATGACGTGTCCTCCTTCAAGAATCAAAGGTCCATCAAGGCGAAAACCGTACTCGCGCAGGACTTTTCGTACTCCCTTCGATCTTGCGGTTGCAAGCCCAATCTTCCCGCCTTCTTCTTCTACCGCTAAAAGAGTGGAAATGATCGTCGGCGTTGTAACGCGTACAGCATCAAGGCTGTCTGATAGAAAAATGACACCATCGCAATCAAGAATAAGAACTCCTGGTTTTTCAAATAGATTTTGCGCGAGCATCTCACCGCAGATTTTCCATGCGGGTGCAACTGAAAAATGTTCTAAATCCTTATCAGGAAAAATACCAAGCTCACTGTCCATAGTCATTTAGTGTACTATTTACACTTAATAGATAGTGCTCACTATACACTAACAGGCTCTGTCAGTCAAACGGAAAATAAGGCGTTTTAGAGGATTTCGACGATCGAAAGCTTTCGCTCTTTAAATGTATACACTTCTGCGGGTCTTGCACGTCCGAGCGTTCGTTTTTTTCCGGAATCTTTAAGAATATTGAGCGAAAAAATTTTTTTCCTGAAATTCCGTTTATCAATAGATCTGCCTAAAATCGCCTCGTACACTTTTTGTAAATCTCCGAAAACAAACTCATCCGGCAACAACGCGTATGCAACATTGGTATATTCTATTTTCCACCGGAGCCGTTGCAAGGCATATTCGACAAGCGTTCGATCTGGCGACTCATTCACATCAACCCACCTTTCATAATTTTTTATATGAATAGTGGGCACCAAAAAATAATACACAATGGCGATATCAAAATCTTTTTCTTCGGGGCGCGAAACTGTATAAAGCTGTTCTATATATCCTTTTTGTAGGGATAAACCTATGGAGGTTGTAATGGTGTGTGAGACCTCAGCATCAAGAACCATTCCCCTGCGCCACACCTTCGACGGCAGATGACCGCCAAGCGCAAAAGTTTTCAGTTTGCCGTCAATGACACTAAAAGGAACGACTTTAATACCGATAGATTGATTCATGACATTAGAGTCGCGACACTGGACAGAGTTTATTAAGAACGCAGTGTAAACAGTCTGGATTCTGCGCCTTGCAAACAGCGCGCCCGTGATCGATCAATAGATACGTTGTTTGAAACCATTTGTCTTTGGGTAACACCATCATAAGCTCATCCTCAATTTTTACCGGATCGGCGTCTTTCGTGTAATCGATGACCGGTTTATTATCCCGCTCAAACACCATGAGTTTTTTGCCGCCGATTTTGGTGAGATCAACAAGCCGCAACCGCTGGCTCAACCGGTGAACATGGGTGTCAACCGCAATTCCTTCAACCACACCGTATGCATTTCCGAGTACTACATTTGCGGTTTTTCTCGCAACCCCAGGAAGCATTAAAATTTCATCCATTGTGCGGGGTACCGTTCCATTATATTTTTCCTTTACCATTTTGGCGGCGGCCAAAACATTTTTTGCCTTGTTATGGTAAAACCCTGTGGATTTTATATCTTTTTCAAATTCTCTGATATCCGCCTTTACATACTCGTCGAGCGTTTTGTATTTCGCAAACAGCTTCTCCGTCACTTTATTTACCATGACATCGGTGCACTGCGCCGAAAGAATGACGGAAACCAGTAGTTCCCATGTGTTGGAATAGTGTAAGACTATTTTTGCCTTCGGATAAGCTTGGCGAAGAAGTTGAATAACATTCAAGGCCTGCTGTTGTTTCGTTTTATTCGCATTGTCCATGTTGCATTTCCCCTTTTGGCTCCCTACAATATACCACACATGGCCCAAGCAAAGTCTACATTCCCGCAAATTTCCCGATTATTCTCCGCATCTTTTTTTACCGGCGTGTTTTTTTGGGCAGAACGAATTACTCTGTGGGCCCTTTTGATCGCACTTTTTTATATGAATATATCATGGATGTTGCACAAATCGAATCCCACACAGTCCATCACACTCCCATCTCTTACCCACCCTTTTTCAGCGGAAATTCACAAACAAACAGCAATCAATCTTTGGGACCAGGGTTATCACGCGATTGCCAAAAACGAGCTTCTTCTCGCCCAAGATTTATATAATGAAAATTCTGGTAACGTGTTGGGCGCTTCTACCGACCCATCGACGCTTTTATCCCAATGGGAATCACAACCACAAGAATTAACCCAAGCGTATGAATTTTGGAAATCAGTTATCGCGCAAAAACCGGATTATCGGGATGGGTATATCATGACAGCTATGAACGCCTACAATCTCGGAAAACGGGAAGAAGCCAAAACACTTTTACAACACGCATATGCAATGGATCCAAATTATCCACCAACCACAAATCTTCTTCAACGGATATCGCAATAATCAAAACTTTAGGAAGTTGACTTCTTTTCTGTCGGAGCGGCGGCTGGCTTTGCGCCTTCTGCTGGTACTGGGGGCGTCTGTCCTTCAGTTGGAGTAACCGCGGGAGCTCCCTCGGCGGGCGCTGCTGCAGCACTTGCGGCTGCGGCTGCTTCTGCGGCTGCGGCTGCTTCTGCGGCTGCAAGCGCTTCTGCTTCTTTAGTAACCAGAGGCCCAACTTTGACAACGGTAAGCGTGCTGTCTGTTAACAGAGTAACACCTGTCGGGAGATTAATGTTGCTAACTTTAAACTCCTGATCAACTTCTGCAAGACTTGATATGTCCACCGTGATCTTTTCCGGCAACTCAGCCGGAAGCGCTTCAACCTCAATTTCATCAAGTATGGTAAGAAGAACGCCCAATTTTTGGGCAACGGCGGGACTCGCGCCCACAAGCTCAATCGGCACTTTTGCGTGCACCTTTTCCTTGAGATCAACCTGATGAAACTCTACGTGAAGCGGTTTGTTGGAAACCGGATCTACCTGAAGTGAATGAATAAGTACCGGATGCATGTCTTTGCCGACTTGAAGCTCGATCAGTCCTGTTTCTCCGGCTTTTTTGTATATCTGATCAAATGTATCACCCGCCACACTAATAGAAACGCTTTTTACTGTTTTTCCGTAGATGGTTGCTGGTATTTTGCCCTCTTTACGAAGGTTTTTAACCTTTTTACCAACGACGTCTCTGTGTTCTGCGCTGAGAGAATATTTTTTCATTGTACGAATCGAACGCGAATAACTTGATCCTGTAAGATTGTGTTATTGTACTCGAGTTGACCTTCTTTTGCAAGGAATGATTGGCCCGTTTGACCTTGCAAGGAAACGGCAGACATGACCCCGCGCCCAAAATCCTTACTTTCATCCGACGCTGTCCAATATAAAGGATAATGAATAAGCGTCTTCATTGTTTGATCGCTCACTCCAGGATGCTTGTAATACAAAAGGTCCAACACAGATCCGCCTCTACCGAATGATATCTTACTCCCCCGCTTAAACGTCACTCGTATTGTATGCTCGGTTCCGGCTGGAATATTTACGGCAACCCCTATAGCACGAGCATTCACGGAAGAATCCGTATTTTCTATATAAGGCACAGTCGGTGGACCTTTTTGCTTTGAATTCCGTGTTGGAATTGGCTGACCGTCAAGCGTCACGTCGTCAACGGATGAATCATTTGACATATAAAATCTGATATAGGATATATAGGCGCCACCCACTCCGCGTACCTGACTTGCAGGCAAGACGTTCGCTGTATTTCGAAGTGTACAAGAAAGGGATTCAGTTAGCGTACCGTCCGGTTCAATGGAGATATCCCGAACAGCTGAATGTTTGATAAAATAATTCACTTTACTGACGCTGACATTCGCTTCAACTGCTGCTAAGGGATCAAAGGAACAATAGTCTTTGTCCACTCCCTCACAACCTGTTTCCATAAACATTTGACCTCCCCATCCAAAATGTTCGACCAGCTGTTCTGTGTCAGGATCGTTAAACATAAACAGTATGTCTTTCCGCATAAGTCCGGCCGCAATCGCGCGGAAAACCTCAATAGGGCTGACACTTTTTTCCTGCGTCAACTTAGCAAGCATTGCTCGTGAGAGCGTACCCAGAAAATCACTTTTTTGTGTCGAGCCGGGAAAAAAATTATTTTGCGTATAGTAAAACGACTTGCCAAAAAAATTATCCGCGGAAATCCGATCGTTATAATCAGGAAGGTAAATCGGACCTATCGCTGACAATATATCGATAACGACAGGTACGTTAATCGCGATTACCCCATCAACTTGATTCCCTGATTCTTTTTGATAAAACCACGCAGCGCGTGTTGCGCTTTTCTCATAATCCGGATCCCAGTTGCTGTCACGTAAATACCAATGTTCGGTACCCATCAGATCTTTTAACGGACCAGGCGGATCAACATGTCCCTTCAACTGCCCGTCAAGCGCATAAACATCTTGTAGGGAAAAATCGTTAACGACTCCGTCTTGAAATGTGACAGTGCCGACACTTCCGATAAATCCTCCGGTCGGGCGAAGTTCATCACTATTTTGTAATAACACCAAATATGTTACCGGGTTTTTATACCCTGCAAGTCTCGGATACAACGTTAACAATTCATCAACGTACGAAAGAATACCCCTCAGAGTTTCTAATGTATTTTCTGACTGACTCGCAAGTTTTAAAACAATCGGAATCGAAAACGGAAACGGCTGATCCCGCAGGAGAGTCGTTAATTCTGCTTGTGCTAATCCAAGCGTTCCAAAAACCGATATCACCTGTATGTGCAACTGATTGACGTCGGACGCTGGTGACTCTGTAGAGCCGGTGCCCCCGTTACTCGCAAGAAGTTTATTTGCGACATCTTTGCCTGTCGTTGCGATGGCGAGTGTATCATCAAATGCTGACGATACATCAGATAACAATGAAACAAGTCGTTCTTGTCCTCGGACAACTTGATCAATTCCCATTAGACGAAATGGGGCTGCCACAAACAAAAAAGAAAATTGCGCTTGATGTAACCAATATTCCCCCATCCCGTTTATTTGTTGCGCCTCAGTTATGTTACCTTTTTTTAACTGAGTCCCGCAAAAAACAAACGAGGCGGTGGCAACGGTCATACTTATTCCATAAAGAATCAAGGGAAAAATAAATACAAGAAAAACAAAACCGAGAATGACCCCTAAACCAATTTTCATTTTTCTTTTCCTTCGTCGTTTTTGTTTCATCTCCTTATCTTCATGCTTCTTATTTTCATCTCCCTGAAAAACATCCGATATGATGTTGCCGATTCGTGCCCGATCAGAATCAGTCAATACTTTTTCATCTAATAATGATTGATTCGTGACTTCTTTACGAAATGATGCTTCCGAAGCTATTGGAGCAAAAGAAACTTCTGCCCGTTGATCATGCTGATTTGATGATTGACGAGATTCCGGAGTCGCTCCATATGGAGCTGGCTCATGTATGTTTCGTCTTTTATCAAGGACGGTTTCATTCCCCGCAAAGAAAAATGAAAATATTTCAGAAACGTCAACATTTGTTAAATGAACGGGATCAACAACAACAATTCGACACGACGCAAGTACATCGTTTGGCACGTCATCAGAAGAAGAACCAAGAATAATCGCGAGTGTCGGAATGTCGACATTTGAAGATTTTGAAAGAATAGATTTCACATATCCGACATCGCCGGTAACAATATGATATGCCACGGATTGTTCAAGTGGTTTGTTGGTAAACACCTGACAGCCGTTGGTTTCAAGGTATTCCCGCAGGGGTCCGACAAATTCTTCCTCCTGCGCATCAATGCGCGCTATCGGAAGCGATGAGGTTTCGTCAATCCATGATGGAAGATCGGCAGGGTTCATACAATGCGGGCATTGTCGTTATCGTATTATGGCAAATAGATTGCCCGAAAACAACTAAAAATTATTGACAGTATTCATGTATTATACACGCCACCCAACATGAGGAGATTATACACGACGAATACACATCTACAGTTGCTCATCGAGTGCTTTATTCACGAGCAAATCAGCGCGTCTATTTTGTTCGCGGGGTATGGAACCATATTCCACTGTACAGGCAATTTCCTGTTCAAGTATACGAACTTTCGTTAAGAGCTCACGTAAATGCGGTTCCTTAATTTTAAATTTTCCATTGAGTTGGTTGACCACCAAAAGTGAATCCAATAAAAATTGTATGAATATCGGTTGATTCTTTTTATTGTTTGTTCGTTTGCTCAAATGGTCTCGCACCCATGTTAATGCTTCAACGACAGCGGTGTACTCTGCGACGTTATTTGTTGTCTCCCCTATCGTTTTTCCAAATGACGCAATGGTGCTTTCCCCCGCATCAGATACTTCTTCAATAACAACACCAACCGCTGCGGACCCCGGATTTCCTCGAGCGCCCCCATCGGTGTGAATTCGTAGTTTCATTCTTTTTTTGACAACTCTTTAAGAGCTGCTCCTCCACTCATAAATAATACAACCGCCTCAGATACCACAGTAATCCATGCTGCAGCCATATACCCGCGCGTCGGGATAAAGACGACATCCAAAACAATATTCAACACCATGCTCAACGCATAAATGCCGGCAAGAAAGGTCTGTTTTTTGCGGGCAATAAGTATCCACATCGTGAGACTTGAAAGGAAAAAAAACGGAAGCCCGTATGAAAGAACGCGAAGTGCCGGTATTCCGGGAATAAAATCACTGCGAACCAGCGAAATAATCGGGGCAGCGAGCCAAAGACACCCCATGACGACAAACGAACCAACAAATAATAACACGGACGATTGCCGGATAAGTGACTTAAATTTCTTATTATCGCTTCCTAACAGAACGGGATAGAGCGCATTCATAAAAAAGGTCGGTAAAACGAGTGTCAGTTCAAACGCTTTATACGACAGTCCATAAATACCAACTTCTGACGTTGATCGTGTAAGCGTCAAAATAATGCTGTCAACCCGAAAATACACAAGATTAAAAAGAAGTGTTAATCCCAATGGAATACTTGATGCAAACAAAGACCACATACGAGTAAGTGAGATTTGCGGATGCGTCATTTGCTCAAGTCTTCTGGTCAAATACAAAGAAACTGCTGCGGTTACTGCTGCCCCGACAAGAAGAGCTGTTGTGGTGGAAATAATATTTTGTGAAGAAATAATATTAAACGTTACGAGGCCGACCAACACCAATGAAACAAACGAACCCACCGCGACTGCGATTGTTGCATAATCATACCGCAAATATTTTTGAAACAATCCGTTTGCGGTCGTGATGAGCGCCTGAAAAATTATTGAGGGGGCAAAAAGTAAAATTCCTAAACGGACGAAATCCGTATATCCCTGACTCGTCCCTTGCGGAATAATGTAAAGAATTGCACTGGCCAAAAGAACAAGAACACAGCTGACAACGATACGAAGCGTTAATAAATCTTCCCATGATCGATCAGAAACAGTTCCGTTTTTTGACGCGTGCGGGGGACTGCGTTGTAAATAAATCGCATTAAATCCAAAATCCGTAAGCAAATAAAAAAACGCGGCGTACGTCGTAATTTTGACAAAATCACCAAATCCGTTTGCCCCAAATCGGCGGGCAATGAGAATCGTCATGATAAATGTCGTTAATGCGCTAATTGCCCGGGCGATAATTTGCGCCGATGTATTAAAAAAAAGTTTTTTATGAAGCGACTGGTTTACGATATTCGGGGTTTCCATGTTTCCCATTGTATCACGGATATTTGATCCTACCATGCGAGGCGCGGATTTGAGGCGAGTGCCGCCATGAGTACAAAAAGAAGCCTGCCCTGCTGAAGCGTAAGGGAATAGTGATCAATAAACCCCAATAGAAGAAGCAAACAAAAAGATATACACAATGTGCATTGACTTATGTTCCATTTATCAACGTGGCGAACCATCCAAATGAACCACGCCAAAAAGACACCCAATCCGACAACTCCGGTTTCCGAAAGAAGAAGGAGATAAATATTGTGAACGGGTTGCAAAAAATAAACCGAGCGAATGGGGAGTGCCTCCGGTAGTTTTACGAGAAAGTTTCCAAGACCAATGCCAACGATAGGGGATACTCGCCATAAATGGATGGCCGATGTGTTGAGTTGCTGCCGGACAACGACGGATTCATCAGTATCGTGAATCTGGGACACCAGCAAAAAACAAATAATCATTAAAAAACTTATTGATATTACAAGCGGGGTCGGAAAGCTTTTCTTTTTTTTTGCATGCAGTTTTGTACTTAATTGTTTCGTCCAAACAAACGCAAAAATGAATCCGACGATACCAATCACCCAAGCGCTCCGGCTGAATGTTACCGCAAGAGCGATAATCCCCAATAGAATAGTTGTGAGGTAAAACAACCGAGAATACGGGTTGTTTTGTTTTGTGAAGGGAAGAAATAGGAGCGGAATAGTTACTGCTAAAAATCCTCCGAGCACGTTAGGGTGGGGGAACGTGGCGTAGGAGCGAAGGATAAGCGGACAATTGTTCATACCCGTAACACACAAAGGAATTCTTGCTATCCCCGGCGTTTCGAGCGTAAATGTCCGCTCTCCCAAAAACCAAAGAACCCCGCCCACCGATCGCTGAAAAATAAACTGAATGATCGCAAGGATTGATGAATACAGAATGCCGATGGATAGCCACGGAACAAGCCGGCTGAAATTTGTTTGCGTCTTCCATATATACCAGCCGAATAGCAATAATTCACCGGCTTTTATCCATCCAGAAATCGCTACCGGCTTGCTGGCGGCAAACCAAATATTCACGAGTGCGAAAAGAACGATGGCAACGACGAAAGGGACGTGAGGTTTAATAAGTGTTTTCCGCCCAACAAAACAATATTCAATAAACCAACTGATAAGCGTTAGGGCAATAAGTATATCGGTAAAAAATAGAGTAGGGGACAGATAATCCACGCGACGCCCCAACACCATCGCCCACTGTGGCCACAGATGATACCCCAGTTGCGTCGGAAGAAACATAAGCGTGAGATAAAAAAAATACTGGTGACGAAATACGCGCATGAGGTCTATGTATCAGGAATAGGAATAAAATGCAAACGGGGAAGCGAAGTTAACTTTTCGGTTTCACGAGAAGCACGCGGTGAGACCCTTCGCCGATTGATTCGGTTTCCACCCGCTCGTCCCCGCTTAACGTCAGATGTATTACCCTTCGCTCTGATGCGGATAAATTCGCAAGCTCCACCGGTCTTCCCATGGTGATGGCCCGTTCGGCGGCACGCTGCGCCATAAGCATGAGCGCTTCCTCGCGCTTTTCGCGGTAATCACCGACGTTCACATAGACCTTCACCCACGCGTCCAATTGATGAGAAACGATAAGACCTAAAATAATCTGCAAACTCTCAAGCGTCTTTCCATGAAACCCGATAAGAAGTCCTGTTTCTTCTGTTTCGATGTGTACCCGAAATGCTTCTGTTTCATCAACATCAACAGAAACGGTTCCTGTTATGCCCAAACGGGTAAGAAGATCCTCGGTAACTGCCTGAACTGTTTTGAGTTGATCCATACTGTTTTTTATTTATTCTCTGCGTTTATACGAAGTTGTTGCATGATACCAAAAAGTCCAAAAACATTCCAGTAAAGCGCGAGTCCGACAGGGAACTGCAGGGCAAACCATCCAAACATCAGAGGCATTATGATTGCCATCTGTTTTTGCATTTCCATAGCCGTATCTTCCGGCGTTGCTTCCTTTTTTTCCTCACCTTTTTTTACGATCTTGTTTTCGACTTTTGGAGGGGCAATTTTTTGCGGCATCTGCGGCATCATCAGCTTGCTTTGATACCACTGAAGCGCCGCAGTAATAACAGGTATAGACAAAAGCCACCATCCGTGCGTTTGCCAAGACGCCGGTTTAACGGCCAGATTCACGCCAAAAAACGAAAGGTCGAGCGTGGTAATTTTAAGCGCCGGACTGTAGAGGACTTTATTGATAATCGCGAGCTCTTTCGTCAGATTCCCGTTATTGAGCACCTGATAAAACACACTGTACAAAGCGATAAGTACCGGCATCTGAATAAGAAGGGGGAGACACCCAGCTGCAGGGTTGACGCCGTGCTCTTTGTAAAGCGCGAGCTGCGCCTGCTGAAGCGCCTGTTTATCATTTTTATGTTTTGCATTCAATTCATCGAGATGGGGTTTGAGCGCTGCCATTTTTCTGGCACTTCGAAGCTGCGCCTGCATGAGAGGGTAGAGAAGTAAACGGATGAGGATGGTAAGCCCGATAACCGCAAACCCCAAGGCACCGGGAACGTGCAGCACGGTGAATCCTTTGTACAAACCGATAAGAATATTCACAATGGGCCACACCAATATTTGATTCCAAAGATTCGGAGTATTCATAAGAGCGTTAAAATCGTAAATATAATCCTAATTTAGAGCTTTGTGCTTTGAGTTAATCATGGAATAGGGTCGTATCCGCCTTCATTCCATGGATGACACCGTACGATCCGTTTAAGTCCTAACCACGATCCATAGATTATACCATAGCGCTCGATTGCTTGATATGTATATTCGCTGCAGGTTGGGCTAAACCGGCATACTTTGTCTGTAATATAGAGGTGTTTTGCCCATCCGGTATCAAGTGACAGATACCGTTGATAAAAACGAATAGAAGCTAAAATAAGTCGTTTCATATCATGTGCGCCTTGGCGAATAGCTCGCGAATCATCGGTTCGACGCTGCGTTGGGAAAGAAGACTCGTATCCGAGCGAGCGATAACGATGCAATCGGCGGATCCGTGAAGTAGGGGAATGATATGGGTAAGCGATTCGCTTATAATACGTTTTATTCTGTTTCTTCTTGTCGCGCGCTTGTCAATCTTTGTTGAAACAATGAGAGCAAACCGGTTGATGTCTGATGTGTTTTTTCTGGTCACCAATATAAACTTCTCTGCCGTGATCCTTCGCCCGCCACGGATAACAGATGATATTTCGAAAGAGGGGATACGAAGTGGCCGCGAAAGCATGATAGATAATTAGACGGTCAATCGAACTCTACCGATTGAACGTCTTCGCTTAAGCACTCTTCTACCGGTTATTGTTTTCATGCGCTCCCGAAAACCGTGTACGCGTTTGTGTTTGAGTTTTTTGGGTTGATATACTCGTTTTGGCATAAGCGTAGTATAGAAGATTATTCATAAAAAGTCTACGCACAAATAGTGTTAGAACGCGGTATTTACCGTTCCTCGCGGGGTGGCACCGGCTTTTGAAATACCGATATCATCGCATTGATCACCGATATCATCACAACATACATCATATATCCTTCCGCAATACAAATGCTGTAAACAAACGGAAGATAATAACGCGACCAGTCGTTCGTCAAATACAACGATAAACAAAAAAAGACAAATCCGATCCACAGAGGTAATATTGCAAACGGTTGCAGTCTTTTTGATGACCGAAACATAAGGACACTTCGACGCAGAAGCATTGTTATGCCGCCCAAAAACAACAAAAGGTCCGCAGGGAGTGTGGTCATTGAAAAATTTCCGTACCATGCGCCGGGAAGTAACGTTCGGACCAGAATAAACCATAGTGCCTGACTTCTCGTTTTCAAGGCGCTTCCGGGGTACAGTTTAACGTAATACGTTCTTGCCGCTTCAAGCCGATGCTGAAACATGTATATAAAATTGGTAATGGGGTGAGCATACAAAAACGGGTTCATGGCATAAAACAACCCGCAAAACACAGTGACTACGATAAAAGCGCTCCACAATAATTCATGTATGCGGCTTCTCTCGGACGCATCGAAAACAAAAAGAATCACATGATACAGAAGAATAAAAAACACCAACATGATTCCCGTCACCTTCACCCCTGTGGCGAGAGCGCAAACGACTCCTAATGCCGCGCTTTGGAGAAACATCATGCGTGTCTCTTTCTTTTGCCATGCCCTGTGCCAGAAAACCAGAATAATAAGTCCTAAGATAAAGAAAAATATTTGCATCGTATCGGTCATGGCAAATCGGCCCTCCCAATTCCATAAAGGATTAATAAGAACAAGAAGCGAAACCACATAGGCACATTCTACGGAGCCAACCAAGGCGCAAAGAATGTAAAGAAGCAAGACCGATCCCACCGTAAATCCCATCGCGACGCGGCGCCCGATAAAAATAAGCTTCATGCTCTCAGCAAGCTCTTTGGGAAATGTATCTGGATTTTTAAGCCAAAGCTCAGACCACCACACATTTCCGTTGATCTTTATCGTATTAAACCGCGTTTTTGCAAGCGCCGATTCTATGTCTCGGATGCCGGCAATATGAAGGCTGAATCCATAAATATACGGTCCGAGTTTCGGCTGGGCAACGTCGTCTTCTTTTCCATCGTACCATCGTTTGTCGCCAAGAGAATGCTTGAGAAACAGAAGGTCAAAATAATACGTTTTTCTGATAAATTCATGCTCATCAATGAAAAGCGGATGATTTTTGTAATCCGGAACGATGCGCCAGAGGGCTAAAACCGCCACGCAAAAAAACAACATAATCCTCATAAAACGCATATTTGTGATCCTATGGTAGCACACCACTCTTATTTCGTAGCAGGGAAACTGTATTTGGTATTAGGGAAATACTTTAAATCATACTCCGAAATTTTTTTATTAACCCGTTAACTATTTTACTCACCTTTATCGTATGCCACGCAGCTTCCTTAAACTTCTCCGTTGTAAGATATCCAACGTCCCGAGAAATAATGAACTGATTCTGCAATTCAGTTAAAGACCCAAGCGCCATAGAATAAAATTGCAGCTTTTCTTTCCACGAATTCCGGCTAAATCCCTCTGCTATATTTGATGTAATTGACACAGAACATCTTCTCATTTGGCTTATCAATCCGAATATCTCATCCTTGGGAAACAATTTCGTATATTTGTAAACAAGAAGAACAAGTATATGACCTTCTCTCCAAGCGTCGAGTTTTGTAAACGAAGTAATCCTGTCATCCATACTGCCTAATACGAAACCCCTAATACCGTATTTCGCGCGTCACGGCGCTACTTCTTGCCATGTAATGGGGATGTCTTTCATCATATCGGGCATGGTAAGAAGAAGCTGCGGATTATAGATAAAAAGGTTTGCTGAGGTATCTCCGTTGTGATTTACATTATTTGCTTTTTCCAAATTTCGCTCGAACGAAAAATTGCCTGCGATGAATGTGCCTTTCCCGACAAACCGTTCAACTCCGACACCGCTACTGAGTCCTGTATGAAATGTGCCGGTCGGGGATGTGATATAGACCCCTTCAACAACCGGCGCACTGGAAGAGTAGGGGACGCCGACGGATGGATCGACCGTGACATCGCCGTTAACGATAAATGCGATAAATCCGCCCGGTGTTATGTTAATGGGCTCGTTAATGGTTAAATTCCCGCTCACCAAAATAACAATGCTTTGCCCGCTTCCTACGACCCACGGGTTGGTACCGATAGTCAGGTCCCCGCTCACGTAATAGGCATTTCCGTTTTTCGGAGGCTGCGACGGAATAGCTGTGAGCGTCGTCTCGCCCGTATAGTCCGCATCTGCGTCAGCTGGCGAACCGAAACGGTGATACATTACGGCATAATAATCCGTCGCCGGATAGGTTTCGTTGACGAGCCACCCCTGAGAAGAAACATATGCTTCCCCTAAGCCCAAAAGAGTTGAATCGAAATCATAGCCCGCTCCGTACGTAACGACACCGGGTGTTCCACCTGCGCCGTCCAACGCAAAATATCGCGGTACTGCACCGGCGGGTATATAAGATTGAACGTTCGTTGCTCCGTAGACGTCTCCGCCGCCGCCTGTCTGTATCCATGGAGCTCCGACCGTATACCCTAAATTCCATGTGAGTGTTTGTCCTGCTCCCAATGTCGCCTCGTAACCCGTACCCCACGTTAACCCGCCGTCGGTTGTGTAACAGGCAAGTTTCAGTACGTCTCCCGCGGGCGGGTTGTCAATATAATCAATCGTACCGTCTTCAACATCCGTCCATGTGGCATATGTACCGTCAGTAGGCGTCATTTGTGGTGCCGCAGGATTACTCGATAGTGCTACGGATTCGGCAATATAGTTCGTTGCACTGTTAACCTGCGAACACGTCGAGATACTCGAAGGTATAACTATCGCCCGTATCTGTACATTTCCCACCGGACAGGCACCGCAGTCCTGTGGACATGAACCGCAGGTTTCCGAGCCGTTGCACGTTCCGTCTCCGCATGTCGCTGTATTACCTTGGTTATTATTGCCATTTCCATTTGAGCCACTACACCCCGTATTGCCAGTATGACAAACTTGTGACCCGTTTACCGTAGTATCGCAGCAACTGTGTGTACCATCTGGCCAAATATAAACCGGACAACATTCACCTGTATTAGTTCGTGTTGCGCAAATATTATTGTTATACGAATCTCTGTGACACACTGTGGTATATGTTGTACAACTTTGCTCATCAGCCCCGCATCCAAATACTACTGTCGGCCGCATAAAGAGAAGCTGCACTATAATACCTAAAATTATAATTATTTTCTTCATACGCTAGTTTTTTACAATCCGAAACGGCCATGGGAATATACCGCTATATAAATAACTCTGAATATCCATAGTTATATTTCCCATTGTTTGCGCATTTACATCTAAATATGAATTGCCCTCTGCATAATAAAGAGCAAAAGAAACCATCTGCAAAAATTGATTTTCCAGTGCAAACTTGGGGACCAGTACGCCGCCGGTAATCTTGTCCATGTTAAGGGAAACCCGCACGATGAGCGTATCTCCTGTTACGTCGTATTCGGACTTTGCGAGAAATGATAGAGGCTTTACGTTCGGCACCATTACAGCATAAATTGGGTTTTCCAGATCGCCGGTTAAAACAAATTGTACTTTAGAGACAGTGTACCGGAGTTTTATATCGTTAAATCCTTTGTATATGCGTCGATCTGCGATCGCCTTCTGACCAAAAATTTTATACTTTGCGGTAAGATAATCGAGAAACTGTGTATCGCTTAAAGTAAGCGTATATCCGGACAGGTCATTTTGGACGCTATAACGAGATGATATCTTTGTCGCCGGTTTCAAGCCGCTCGGGAGCGGTAAAAAAGTCGCAATCATGGGATTTGAAAGCGCACTCATCGCAAGGGGTAACAAAACCGCGACAATAAGACTCGCTATGAGGAGTACCTTTGCCCATGCCGGAGTTTGCCGCATATATTTTCAGCGTAGAGGAAATAAGAGGAAAAAACAAGACAGCATCAACGTGCATTACAGGTAAAAATAATATCGCTGAATTACTTATTTACTACTTGAACAAAACCGGATTCTGGCATTCCGTCTTCTTCTCCCGGAGCTGCAAATCCACACAGATTACCGGCATTATACTGACCATTATAGAAACTGGATATTTTATCTGGCATCACTCCACCCTTATCTCCATGTAGAGTTACTTCAAACATGGGAGCAAATAAATCATTGACTAAATCATTTATACCAACCTTACTTAAATCCGACACCTCAACAATATATTTGAGCGTTTTATTCTTTTCAAAAACGGTCCAGATAGTCCCGTTGGTATTATAGATAGTCACACCTTCCATTTTCGCAAGCGTACCGCTCTTTACCAAATACTCATCAGCGCCGTCTGCTGGATTCCAATTGTATTGAACGCCCCCCACCGTAAACGGGATAGTTACCCTTCCGCTGGACACATCGGACGCAAAGCTAATCCAATCCTGATAGAGCATCGCATTTGTATCCTTACCCGAACGATTTGCTAATTGAATTAATACTTGTTCAGATAGTGATAATAATTTTGTATTTGGGTGACTTGAAAAAAAGGCAGATTCATCACGCTGAGTCACGTTTTGACTCCAATTTAAACCAGGATCCACAAATAAAGTAAACGGGACTGTGGAATGGGCTATTTGTTCGAATGTTATATTTTTATCAATTAAATTAAAACTGCCATGCAAGTCCGTCCACTGATGCAATTCCGGCGACCAGTATTTAGTATCGTTACTTTTGTTTGTTTCCGTATACATCAAACGTACCGGATTTTGACCCAATGTATACCCTGCATCTACCGTCGGCGGCGGCCCAAGGCGGGGATCAACAGTCGGCGTTGGCTCTAGGGTTGGCGCTGAGGTGGGTGTTGGTTGTATTTCTGCCTTGGGAATCGGAAATCCGTTCTCAAGGGCGGCGGGCGTAGGCCCTGCCGCTGTAGGCATGAGAATTGTGCCACCGGATTCTACGTAGATTGCCGATTTGTTTTGCGTCGTATCAACAACACACACAACCGTTGCGTCACTTGAAAGATTGTACTGGTTAAATTGCTGTAACTGGACGGCAGACTCAAGCATGGTTAGTTGACTATGCATCGCAGTAGATAAACCCGAGGTAAGCATCGTGTTGTACATAGCCTGCGGAATCGTACATCCGCTGCCGATAGCGACATGCATAGTGGAAAGCTCACTGACTAAGGACGGCTGAAGCGCGGTAACCAAGTTCACATTCCCCGCTCCGGGTACCGGCGTCTTATCTTTTTGCTGACTGGGGCTCGTACCGCAGGCGGCAAGGAGAACTCCGGCTATTGTAAAAAGAACAGTAACACCTCCTACAGTAATTGCTATCCGTTTCCAGTTCGGCTTTCTGTCTGGGCCGTTTGGCTGATTCTCGTCACCGGGAACCGTATAATAATGGTGTACGTCGCTTCGGGCTTTTTGGAACATTTTTACACCTTTATCAACTAATCCGCTCGCACCAGTCATTTGAAGCGCATATGTATCAGCGGCTTTATTCATCGCTTGAACAGCCGCTCCGACGATCTCCCATGACTTTAACTCACCCCGAAGAGTGTCCGGAAGTGCTTTAAATACATGCAAAACCGCGGGATCTTCGACTACCATGCGCAATTTTTGGGCCATTGAAGCCTTGTTATATGTGACAAGGAGTGCAGCTTTTATTTTATTTTCTGTTGAAAAACTTTGCCATTCACCGCGCTCTTCAGCGGAAAGCGAACTGTCGATTGTCCCGATAATAGTATCAGCGAGCGATCGAACAGTTGTTTCCTTGCCATCGACGACGGTTTTATATTTTTGAGCTAGAAGTTCTGCTGCACCCCATTTTATCGTTGCGCCGCCGATAAATTCCCGAAATTGCATCGAATTTGTACGTAGATGTCCATTTAGCAATTGAAAATTGTCCCGCAGGGCAACCGCTGACGGCGCACTATCCACAGCATCAGAGATTGCATGCGCTTCTTTGCCCGATGTAAACAGGAGGCCCTCAATAACCTGACCGGCCTCTATCATCGCATCCTGCATATTTAATTTGTTTTGACGAACATCCGAAATAATATCGCGAAGGACATCATAGTGACTATCCGCAGCGGCGGAGTAGAAATTTGCCGCGAAATTGTCTGTCACCAGTGCAAAAAGAGCGTTATGTACGCCTTCGCTTACTCTGCCTTGAACCTCAAGCGGATCTTTGTTGTTTTGAAGAAGCCTCTCAACCGCACCACCCAAGCGATCAATGCCAAGCATCTGTTCGACAGCCGCCGTTGCGTGCTCATCAATCTCGTCTACATTGATACCGCGCGTTCGAAGAAGATCCTTCAATTCTTCGGAATCTTTTGTACCCCACACGGCCTGTCCGAGAAGTTCAGCGCCAACAATGTGCGTAATCGATTGACGGATATCATGAGCTTCCGCTGAGGGCGTATCGGAAAATATGTCATTTAGCGTGAGCGATACCGAGGGAAGCAAATCCTGAGTAGCGACTGTTAAATATTCCTCTTGGTAACCCGCGGCATGTGCTTGTTCGTTGTTAAGCGATGCCGTGTTTTCTATCGCATCCATAACTAACCTATAGTATCATTCTATAACACCTCTGTCAAGCTCTTTAGCGCAGCTATAAAAAAGGCTCCTATTTGGAGCCATATAACAATCCATTTACCCATTTTTTATATATAAATATTCTATCCCAAAAAACTACTTCAACCATTATACCTTCAGTATGATACCATACACTCTAATTTGTCAACCCTGCTCGTCAACGGGCAAGTTCTTTTACAAAAAGCCGGAAAAGAAACACCACTGACCTTCCCGTCAGTGCAAAATCATACAAAAAGTTTTTCTTTTTGGCATAGGCGATATCGCTTTTCATCCACGCGGTAAATGTCTGTGTATGATACCCCTCAAGAATCCACGGTGAGATGATGCCGGGCTTCAGCATAAGACGTTTCTGTTGCCACGTCTTGAGTTTTGCCGCTTCGAAAACCGGCAACGGTCTGGGACCGATAAGCGCCATATCGCCGCGAATAACGTTCCATAACTGCGGGAGCTCGTCTAAACCCGTATGTGCAAGGAATTTACCCGCTTTTGTATATCTGGGATCGTTGTAAATTTTAAACGCAGGGCCGTCTGCTTCGTTGAGATGCCGTAGGGCTGATTGTTTTCGCTCGGCTCCGTTTTGCATAGTGCGAAACTTATACAGACGAAACGGTTTGCTGCTTTTTCCTATGCGCTGTTGACGAAAAAGAATGGGTAAGCCGCTGTCAACAACCACACAAAGCGCAATAATCGCCATTATGGGAAGAAAAATAAGAAATACAATAAGTATTCCAAAACTATAGAATACCCGTTTCATAAAATATGTACCCTATTTTATATCTACATATTCAAAAAACCTAGAAGGAGAACGTGGGAAGGAAAATTGTCCGGCATCCCATGATAATCAAATGGTATAATACTTCCCATAGTAAACGATGTCCATCACTCTGACTTACCGATGAACCATATGACTATTCAATACTTTTCGAAAAACGGAACACTCTTGCCTTTCTCTCATGCAACTATTCCTTTGGAAAATATTGCATATCAGTATGGTTTCGGAGTATATGAAACCCTCAAACTCCGAAAGGGGATCGTCTATTTTACACAACAACACACCAAGCGATTGCTCCAATCGGCAACGATTATTGGCCTTCAACACACATGGACACCGCAAACAATCAACCTCTCTCTTCAAGAGGCCATTCAAAAAAATGGTGTTGAAAACTGCAATTTGAAAATACTCTTAATTGGCGGAAAAGAGGCCAAAGATGCTTTTCTTTATATTCTCCCTCTCAATCCTCTTTATCCGGATAAAAAATTGTATACGAGAGGGATAACGGCAGAAACAGTTTGCTATGAGCGTTTTTTACCAAACGCCAAAACGCTCAATATGCTCAGAAGTTATATATATTACACAAAAGCCAGCAAACACGGACATTACGATGCGCTCTTTCTCGATAAACAAAACAATGTGTTAGAGGGTTCCAGAACAAACTTTTTTGTCATAAAAGGAACAACCCTCGTCACGCCGCCAAAAGAGCAGGTGTTAGAGGGCGTCACGCGGCAAACCGTCATTGCAGTCGCCAAAAAAAGCGGATATCGTGTAAAGGAAGAACCCATTCCCGTTAAAACGTTAGGAAATTTTGACTGTGCTTTTTTAACGTGTACAAGCGCAAACATCATACCGTTAGTCCAAATTGATTCCCTCAAGTTTCCTGAAATTCCGTCAACAGTAAAAGAACTGATGCGACAGTATGACAAATTTTTAACGGAAAGCAGGGGAATATTTGCAGAGTAAAAGGGAACATATCAAAATAATTACCTGAATACATCTTCACAAAAGTTTTTCTATCGCATTGTATGTAAATTTTGATATACTCTGCTGGGGAAAAAGCCACGAGGGGAATTACAGTATTTTTATATACCTATGTTGAATCTCAAAAAACGACTGTCTCATGTATATGCAAAGTTTAATCCCAATATTGTAAACAATGGCGTAACGAAACAAATTATTGACTACTATAACGGGGACAGCGGACACCAAACAAATCGCGTAAGCGGCGATCTGGGGTTTGGATATATACATTACGCGTTAATCAAAAATTGCAAACCGGATCACGTTCTCTGCGTCGTGTCTCGAAAAGGATATATTCCCGCCATATGCGCTCTGGCGTGCAAAGATAACAAGAAAGGCCATGTCGATTTCGTCGATGCCGGATATGATCAGGACGACAAAAATCACTGGTCGGGAATAGGGTGGTGGAAAAAAATTAAACCGGAAGAACATTACTCATTTTTAGGAGTTAATACATGGCTCACATCATACATTACGACAACACTCGACTATGAAAAATTGCATCCCAAAAAAAAATACCAGTATATTTATATTGACGGCGATCACTCCTATGAAGGCATAAAACTCGACTACACGCTCTTCTGGCCAAAATTAACCAAATATGGATTTATGGTATGGCATGACGTTGCAGTAAAATATACCAAGGATCTCGGGTCGTTCGGGGTTTGGAAATTCTGGAATGAACTCAAAACAAAACAGAAAATACTATTTCCCTACCCAAAAGAATCAGGGTTGGGTATTATCCAAAAAATATAATATGAAATTGCATATCAAAAAAATCGCTGCAGGGACGCTCTATAAAATAAAACATCCATCCATCTTCTACCGTGAATTAACACGGTCGTCTTTCCCGAAACGGGGATATTCAAAATTTCAAATTAATTCACGGTTATTCGCGGCGTATACAGATATTGTAACGAGTGATTTTAAACACAACATCGGTTCGTTAAGTCCCAAAGCAAACCGGTATGCCGTACGCGTGTATCAAAAATTTATTTCAGCCAATCCAAATAATATCGGAAACTGGTCAACGACTCCCGTAGAATACGGCACACGACAATTAGAAAACGAAGTTATTCACAAGCTCATTAATTTATATCATGGAGAAGATCAAAATCTTGAAGGATATGTCACCTCAGGAGGAACAGAGGGGAATCTCTATAGCGTCTGGGTTGGAAAATCCTTCGTCACGAAACACAACAGTCTTCATGAGATATGTTTATGTAAAACAAACCTTACGCACTATTCGATTGATAAGGCGTGTTCCCTGTGTTCCGTAAAAGAAATAACGATACCGTTAAATCCAACAACATGGACCATGGATCCTCTCGCGCTTGAAACTGAAATGGAGAAACAAATACGACGGGGAGTTTATGGATTTATCATTTCTCTCACGTTTGGATATACGGAAACAGGTTCGAGTGACAATGTTCAATCAATTAGTGCAGTTATTCAAAAACTGAAAAAACAATATAAGAAAATGACAGTTTCAATTATCATCGATGCCGCATGTGATGGCCTTATTGAACCTTTTATTAACAACAATTTTCAACCATTTATAAGTAAAGATGTACATGCAGTATCAGTTGATTTTTCCAAATTTACTGCAGTGCCGTATCCTGCCGGTGCTGTGATATACAGAACGCAATTACGCCGAAGCATCGAACGGTCCGTTCCGGTCTTTTCTATGCCTGACAATACATTACTGGGCTCCCGTCCTGGCGCATCTGTCGCTGCAATTTGGGCGACACTACATCAAAACGGTATTGCCGGCTATAAAAAAATTATTGAGAATCAATTAAAAATAAAAAATCATTTCATTCAGACAATGTTGGGTATATTTCCGAATGCAGAAATAATGAGTGGTCCGTACAGTCTTACATGCGGAATTCTTCTCAATAAAAAATATGATCAGGCATTACCAAAACAGATAGAGGAGCGCTACTGGATTTATGCGAAGAAAAAACCGGTTGTATTCAGTAACGGTAAAACACGCAATATGAGAATATATAAGTTTTTCTTTCTCCCGCATATTACAAAAAAGGCGGTTGATGATATTGTTTTCTCTATCAAACAATCGGTTCAGAAAACAAACAACCGCTAAAATAGCGAGTTACCAAATCGGGGGATAGAAATTTCGTATCCACCGCTGTTTTTTTAAAAAATCCAATTCTTTTTTTGTAAAATGCACCAAGACACTCTGGCAATTCTGTTTCACATGTAAAGGATTGCGCATCCCGACAATAGCAACATCTGCTCCGTTTTTTTCTAAACAAAATCTCAGAGCAATTTGTGTCATTGTTCTTTGTTTATTTTCCATTTCTTTTTTTATTTTGTTTACCCTCTCAACGGTCTGCGGTAATCTCTCTTTTGTAAAATAGTCTTTCCGCCAATCATCAAATACTGTATTTGCATGAAAAGCGCCCGCTAACGACCCTTCATCGAGAGGCGCACGGGCTATAATTCCGACACCCTTCTTTCGTGCTATCGGAAAAAGAACGTCGTACGGCGATTGATCGAAAATATTGTAAATCACCTGAAGAACGTCGATTTCGCCTGAATCCGCAATCAACAATGCAGAGGCGGGATTATGTTCATTCACTGAAACGCCAAAATATCTGGCTATTCGCTCTTTTTTTAAAACAGAAAACGCTTCTCTCCATTCATCTGAATAATACCAGTCATCAAGCCACCCATGCAGAAGGAGAATATCTATTGTTCGTCTCCCTAAATTTACATAACTTTCCATCGCTTTGTCGATAATGTGCTTTTTTGGAAAAACTTGACGTATGTCCTTGTTAAATGCCGGCCAATGACCGTCAAGCGGGGGAACTTTTGTTTCTATAATAATGTTTTTCCCTTTTAACGTATGTGCAATTAACCGTTCGCTATGACCATCTATATACACTAATGCCGTATCAAAAAAATTTATCCCTTCCGTATATGCCAATTGTAACGACTGTTTTGAAGTCGTATCGTCGGCTTTCCACATATCTTTCCACGGATGAATCGGCGCGCCCCCAGCTATACCCCAGCCGCCAAAACCAATCCGAGAAACGCGCAATTTTGTTTTTCCCAAAATAATATATTCCATAAAAACTGATATTTTTACCGTTTTTATCTCGTCAAATCGCAAAATTCATATACATTATATAATACGGTATAATAAACCACCCATGAATTATACCATGACACATTTTATGGACCTCCTGTGGGAAATGACTGTAAAAGAGTTGAAAGTGCGGTATAAAAATACCACATTAGGCTTTCTGTGGGCTTTTCTCTACCCAATTCTTCAGGCAGCTATCATCGGGTATATCTTTCGATATTTATATAAAGAATCGGATGTAAATTATACATATTCACTCTTTCTCAATTTACTTATATGGAATTTTTTCTCCCGTGCTCTCGAATTTGCAACTTCGTCGGTAGTTCGAAGTAGAACAATTATAAAAAAGGCAAAATTTCCATATGTTGTCATTCCATTATCAATCGTTTGTTGTGAAGCAATCCATTTTGTATCATCATTAGTGCTCTTTATCTGTTTTGTCAGCATAACCCACATATCGTTTCATATAACTCTGTGGACGCTTTGCGTCGGTAGTATTCTGCTATTTTTATTTACTGCAGGCCTTTCCTTCATTACTTCGGCGCTGGACGTAAAAAGTCGGGATATAAATTTTCTCACACAGGCGGCGGTGATGATTTGGTTTTACGCAACGCCAATTGTCTATCAAGTCTCAAGAATTCCAGCAACTATCAGGTATGCATGGAACTTCAATCCTCTCACTGAAATCATCATGCTCTTTCAGTATTCCCTTTTTGGCACCCCAATATATTCTTCGTATATAATTTCAAATTCATTACTCATACTTTTCACTATCAGCGTAGGAATATTTCTCTTCCAGTACCACAAGGACAGCTTTGATGATTATATATAACTATGACAAAAGAACCGGCAGAAATAATTATCTCTCTCAAAAACGTAAGTAAAAAATACAATATTTCAAACAGGCAGCAATTTGTTGCGCTGAATAACGTTTGCTTAACTGTTGCACGGGGGGATCGAATAGGAATCATTGGTAATAACGGCGCAGGAAAAACGACGCTCCTTAAAATCATTGGGGGCATCGCCAAGCCGTCAAGTGGGGAGGTAATTACGAAAGGAAATATTGTCTCACTGATAGATCTTGAATCCGGTTTTGAACCGGAATTAACGGGATATGAAAATATTATGGCGAATGGATTAATTATCGGGATGAGAAAGAAGGATATTATGCAACACTTATCATCAATTATTGAATTTGCGGATATTGGACCATATATCAACGAGCCATTTTTTACTTATTCCGCAGGAATGAAGTTTCGTCTTGCCTGCGCCGTAGCGATAAACAGTAAAGCGGAGGTATTGTTGTTTGATGAAATATTTTTGAGCAGCGACTGGAATTTCCAGAAAAAAATCTTTTATACTCTTAAGGAAATGCTTCGAAACAATACGTTAACCACAATTATTTCCTCACATGTGCCCGAAATATTATGGTCACTTGCAAATACATATTATTCTATGAATAAAGGAGTAATAACAAAGATACAAAGAAATGAAATTCGACGACTCGCTGTCAATCACCACTTTCAATTTCACTCAACGTTTAAAACAAATGAAATTAAGGAATTTGCTCTTAAACGGAATGGAAAATAATTCCACATCGCCGACTTATTATTCTACAGAATGCCATTCGTCATTGTGGTGCAAAAACCGTGGATTATCAAAATATACAGCTTTATATAATATCCAGTGGTACGTGAGACACGCGAAATAATACTGAGGGGGTAATTTTAAGTAAACCCGCAAATCGTTACTGTGAACGATATAAAATCGTAATAATCTCACATACGAGAGAATGGAATGTTTATCAAGTTGAGGAAACTCAGAAACATAATTTTTAGGATGCTCTTCCCGCAACAAGCTTAGATTATTTGTAAAGTAGTGGGAAAATTTATGAACGAACTGGGTAAATGTGGATATATATTCATGAGTACAGCATAAGCGGGGAAAATAATATATATTATATCCCCGTTGTTTTAAACGCATACAAAAATCCAAATCTTCCATCGCCGAATAGCGTTCATCGAACGAAACACCGATGAATCTTCGAAAGGACATATTCATAGTCGGCCAAAAATCAACTGTTTGGTTTTTAAATTCATCGGCCGCGTAAGAAGTATGGATCTTTTTCGCAAAAATGTCCCAATAGCCTGTCCTTGAAGAAATAATCCGCCCAACAATTACAGAATAAGATGGGTTTTTTTTATAATAGTCGAGAAGCTTTTCAATATAGGTGCGATCAAGAAGAACATCATCATCAACAAATAAAAGTAAATCTTCTGTCGCATGCTTTATTGCAATATTTCGAGAGGCAGAAATATTAACATTTCGAACGGTAACGTACGTAACTCTCACCGTGTTTTTGAACAAACTGCGCAGTTCTTTTCTGGATATCGTGGGGAACTCAGATATTTTTTCGACTACTACAATATGGTTTGGGGGGACAGTCTGTTCATGGATGCTTTGAAGACATCGTAGAAGCGACTTCTTTTTGTTGTAGGTACAAATTAATACTGCTAATAAATTATTTGCGTGCATATTCAAGATATGGAGTCACACAAATTATTTCTCCCAAACGGTATCGTCAGGAGGTGCATATACAAATGAGGGGTTAGCTATTTCGATATATTCTACATATTGGTAAGGATGTAGTACTTTCCAATCATGAACAACTAACGCTGGAACGTAGAGAAACTGCCTCGGTTTAATAATAAATTGCTTGTTACCCATGGTCACATGCGCTTTTCCTTTTAATATATATAATAATGAGTTCACAATCGTGTGCTTATGACTACGTGTACGATATAATCGTTTTATATATACCCCTACCTCGGGAGTTTCAATAAATATTTTCTGCTCCAGATATAAGTTTTTTGTTTCAATGATATTAAAGGAGGGAGTGGGCTGAAGTTGATGTAAGTATTTGCTTGCAGCTCGTGCATATTTTAATCGTCGTACGAGAAAATAAACGACAACTCCCGCAACGAGAATATGTTCCGCTATAATTGCAAATAACATATAAATAAATAGGGGATTATTCATAAAATATTTTACTCACATCGGGAATCATACGGCAAACAGTATGATACTTTTCTAAAACGGTCATTAAATACAAAAACTTCTTTTTTTATATTTTTTCCAAGAAGAATTTTCTTAATCAACGAAGCGAGTTGTGTCATATCATGTTCTTTCATACCTCTTTTGGTAATTTCCTGAGTCCCGAATCGTAAAAAAAGTTTGCCTCCTAATGCATTACTGGTATTGACCGACATCCCGTTGGTAAGAAAACACGCCACTACATCAGTATTTTTCATATTAACAAACACATGCACCTGATGATTGAAGCTATAGTGTTGTCCTGTTTTTCTTACGGTTAATCCCTGTCGCTCTAAAGCGAGCCCGAGCGCATTAGAATTTTTTATTATTTGTTTTACATACGATTTACCATAGAGAGAAAATTCTATAACGGTAATTGCCAAAGCTAATTTACTATTGGTATGAACGGTTGAATATAAACTGTCATTAATCATATTATGAACTTTTTGTCCTAATTCTTGATCGCGAAAGGCTAATATGCCTTTATGCGGACCGGGAAACGTTTTATGGGTGTTGGCTGAAATAATATCTGCTCCTTCTCTCAAGGGGGCCTGAAACTCTCCTCCCATTATTAACCCCAGCGTGTGACTGGCATCATAAATAACAATTGATTTTTTGGGAAGAAGTTTGCGTAAATCGGAAAGGGGTAGCGGGGTTAAATTCACAGCCACGTCAAAATACAGCACCTTAGCGCCCGAAGCGCGAAACGTTTCGGCAGTCTTTTTACTATCAAGAAAATGGGTTTGCTGATCATATGTTGCATAAACAAACTTTCTACCGGTCATCTGAAGCATTTTTCTTGTACAAAAATGCCCTCCGTCTTGTTCTTTAACAATCATGACAGTGTCTCCGGGAAGCGTTGTAGCCAATAAGGCACACATCATTGCATGAAGACCAGAAAGACAATTAAAAGAAGTAAATCCGGCGTGAAGCATTTTATTTGATCGTTTGATCGCTTCATCAAAAATATCTTGGATCTTAGGCAAGCTCGTGGCAGAAAAATATGCAAACGTTTCTCCTCCGATCACACCATTCCATCCGCGACCAAAATCATAACGAGTACTTAAAGGGGAATTATAAAATCTGGTTGCAAGCGGAGACATTATGTTTTCATTTGCAGTTAAATGCAACAATCGATCATTACTTTGTTCTTCTCCTTCTAATGTTCGAAGCAATTTTTTTGTAAACATCGAATCAAATAACTTCATAATTCCAATTAAATATAGTCACAATCTCTTTTATAATTTACACAAAAACTACTAATATACTTTTATGGATTTACGCCAGCGGTATGAGTCTTATTCAAATCTTACGTATCCCGTCCTCATTCCTCTGCAGTATTTCATTGTAAGTATACTATACCCTTTTTATGTCCCACAACGAGAGAGGTCAGAAAGAATGTGTATGCTCAAGTTTACGCTCCAAAAGAAATGAAAGCAAGAAAAAATCGCCCATTATGATTACCCTTCGAAACTATATACGTTAATGCTCTTTGAGAGCATATCAAAAGTATTCTCTGTATACTAGTCATGTATCCGATTTCAAAATCTCAATAATTGTATCTATCTTTTTATTCCAACTATTTTCTACTGCTAACCTCCGTTGGTCTCTCTGGTAAACTTTCAGCCATGGTCGAGAAAGAAAAAAATGTATGTACTTTTCCCAGTCAATCATAGTTTTCCCGATTTTCACATATTGAGGAAATCGCCGTAATTCTTCAATCGGTGTGGAAATAACGGGTTTTCCATCGTAAAAATATTCGAATAATTTCATGGGGTAGCAATACACATTAATTGGATATAAAACATTATACGGAATGATACAGATATCAAAAGACCGAATGATTTCAGATACTTTTTCCGGTGTGGTGCCTTCGTGGAAAAAAACGTTTGACAATTTCTTTAAACGATCGATCGCTTCTTGAACATGAAACATCTCACCATGGACAGTGGTTTCAATCGGTCCGCAAAAAACGAAATTCCATTGTGGGTTGCTCAGAACAACCTTCTGAAGCAGCAAATAATCAAGACGGTAATTTATAACACCAACAAAGCCGATGAGGGGCTTACCGACGGGAAAGACGTGGCTATTTCGAACATTTTTTTTCAATTGATTGAACCGAAATCCTAACGGAACAACAAATATGTTTTTTGTCTTTTTTTTGTGAACGTTATAGAGAGCATGGGAATTTACAAAAACAAAATCGGATAACGAAATCAATTCGTCTTCTTCACGACGCACCTTTTCATTTACAACGGGAGATGGATCCCAAACATAATCAACGCAATCATAAAGAATAGTATAGGAGTTTAAAAACAAACGAAGATACGGAGTAAATTTCGGACTAAAAACCCAAAGTGTTTTATTTATAAATGCACCTCGAAACGACAATATTCGAATATAGGATTTCACGCAAAACAAATTTATGTACATATTTAATCTCTGAATAGTCGCAAACTGCCCAAGGGGAATGAAATGAATCGGTCGCATCAACCATAACCGTTCGGAAAATTTTTTAATAATTTTTCCTCGTATCGCCTCAACAAAAATAGTTCGAAAAAACACAGGTTCTGCAGTCAATAAACAAACAACAGTGTTATCTCGTGCAAGAGTTGTTGCGGTCTCTCTCATGAAATCCGCTTTCCACGCCCATGGCAAATGAAACGGAATCACGATAACGGATTGCTTCATAGCGTATGAAATACTGCGATCCCTAAATACAGAAAGAAAAATGACGGCAATTCAACGAGTGGAATATAGAGAGGATAGAAACACGCACTTACAAGATATGCACCGGCTGCCAGAAAAAACGGCGTGATTGTCACTTTTTGCCGTTGAAGAAAGAAAGGCCGGAAGGAAAGGTAGATAAAAATGACAAAGGCAACAAGACCCATTATCCCAACTTCTGCAAATACCTGAAAAAAAATATTATGCGGATAATCAGGTCCGAAGAGAACGTTTGTTCCGGGGAAATCCAAAGCAAAATGGTACGGGGACGTCGCCAGCCCTACACCAAATATATTTGAGAATCCCAATCTGGACGCATAATCCGCTATTTGCAATCTGAACGTCCCTGTCCCCTCGGAAAAAAGTTCAGGTAAATTCTGCATTCGCGTTGACACATATGGAAAAAGCATCACAATCACCACAGCCGTGGTTAAAGAAACAATCGGCTTTTGCATAACCGAAATAATATATCGGGTCTTTTTGGTCATCACAAGAATACATACGAACGATAATACTAAACAAAAATACAATGCTCGATTTCCTGTAATAAATACTGACGCGCCGGACAGTATGACGCATGCTCCATACATCATCTTCTCCAATTTCGGCGAACGCTCCGACATAAGGAAGAGAAAGAAAAATAAAACAAAATGCATAAACATAAACGTTCCGAACAGATCAGGATCAACAAACGTTCCGCTTATCCTCAGAAGATTATTATTCTCCCACGCTACTTTCCCATACGCGTATGCATTGTTGAACGATTCTATGTATCGACCAAGACTTCCATGGATGATATATTGCAAAAACCCCCATGCGCTCTCAAATATCGCAAATGAGGCAATAATAGAAATCATCTTTTTTTTAACATCATTAGTAAAATGAACAAAGCCTGGTAAAAAAAACAGAATTATGAACTTAAAAAGGATGATAGCGGACAGCAAGGAAATAATATATTGTTCACTCCAAAATATAGATACAATGTTTAGGAAAAAAAACAGGACCAAACACGTGATGAGCCATGGGGAAGAAAAAGGTAAATGTGTTATTTTCTTTTTTCGAAAGTGAAACCAAAAATATACAAGTAAATAAAAATCCGACATAGTCAGAGGAAAATAATATACTAGATCCCGTTGAATATTCATTCGCACCATTTCTTTTGGCAGAATAAGAAAGGAAAACGATTTTCCTTTCACAAAAGGTAAATGTGCAAAAAAGCACAAGAACGCTGCAAGAAGAGGATCTTTGACTAATTTCCAAAGAACAAAAAAATACATCAGACTCAAAAGGAAAAACGCGATATTGGAATTACAAAAAAATAATAACGCATAATAACACAGCGTCATCAAAAATAATCGACTGCCGCTCGTACGCACATATTTTTGAATCAAATCTTGTATAACACTCATTACGTGTGCATTATACGCAATAGCGAATATTTTCACATCCTGTTGGACTGGAAAATGCAACACAAATCACTATAATGAGCTAATATGTTACGACTTGCTGTAATTGGATGCGGTCATTTTGGACAAAAACGGATTGAGTGCTGCCGTCGTATACCAAAAGTGGTCACGCTCGTTGCCGTGGGAGACCGTGATATCAAAAAAGCAGAGGACGTAGCAAAAAATCTTACACATGTTCAGGTAAAGGGCGTTTCCGAAATATTAAATGATCCTACTATTGAAGCAGTCATCTTGGCGGTACCGAATATATTTCATGCCGATCTTGCTGTGCGGGCACTTAAACAGAACAAGCACGTTCTCTGTGAAAAACCAATAGCAACGACCGTGCACGACGCCGAGCGTATTATCGATGCGTCAAAAAAATATAATAAAGTAGTAAAAATCGGATCGAATCACCGGTTCTTTCAGCCGGTAAAGAAAGCATATGAAATTTTTCGAAGCGGCAAAATCGGAAAAATATTAGCATTTCATGGTTTTATCGGAAATGATGGTACGAGAATTGAGGGGTCTTGGTTTTGGAATAAACGTACTGCCGGTGGGGGGACATATCTAGACAATGGCAGCCATCTCATTGATATCGCCCGCATGTTTATGGGCGACTTTTCTTCGTGTTTCGGTCAAGTATCGAAGGTTTACTGGAAAAATGCGTCAGTTGAAGATTACGGTACCGGTACATTCATTACAGCTGATGGCAGATCTGCAACCATTACCGCATCATGGTTTCAGGAAAATGGATATATCAATTTTGAAATTTGGGGAGAGACCGGTTACATATTGTTCGATACTCTCCGAGAGGAGCGCCTTATCGTCGGAAAACATACCGATACAAAACCACGTGTCTATGCATACAATAAAGCGCCACATACATCTTATCAAGATGAGCTTGTCTATTTTGCATCGTGTATTCAAAACAAAACTGCAGTCAGCCCTTCTCCGACAGACGGATTGAAAGTTCTAAAAATGGTACAGGGAATATACGCATCTTCCAAACAAAAACAATGGATACGTCTCTAATTCATGACATACCGGTGAATAAACCGAAAATATATAAAGACACGTATGTCTACATTAAGCGTGCACTCGATTCTGGATGGCTCTCTTCAGAAGGACCGCTCGTAAAACAATTCGAAGACCAATTTGCATCCTATCTTGGCGTCCCGTATGCCTCAACAACAAATTCGGGAACCGCCGCGCTTCATTTATCTCTGGCTTGTCTTGATATCAAGGCAGGGGATGAAGTGATTGTTCCTGCGTTAACCATCGCTTCATGCTATTTTGCCGTCTGGCATGTTGGGGCAAAGGCGGTACCTGTCGATGTAACGCCCGACACGTATACAATCGATCCGACGATTATAGAAAAATACATCACGAAAAAAACAAAAGCAATAATGGTGGTTCATTTGTTCGGTCACCCATGCGATATGGATCCGATTATGAACATCGCAAAAAAACATCATCTCTTTGTGGTCGAAGATGCAGCCGAAGCGCACGGAGCCCTGTATAAAGGAAAAAAAGTCGGATCTATCGGAGATGTTTCTATTTTCAGTTTCTATGCAAACAAAATTGTCACAACAGGTGAGGGAGGAATGATCGTCACAAAAGATGCATCTCTGTTTGAAAAAATTAACAGGCTAAAATCTCTCAACCATTCTCATAAACGGTTTATCCATAAAGGGATTGGGTATAACTACCTTATGAGCAGTATGCAGGCAGCTGTCGGGCTGTCGAGCCTTAACCACATTGAAGAATCAATACGCTATAAACAAACGATGGCATCAATTTATAAAAAATATTTATCATCAATCGATGAAATTATTTTACCTTCCATTAAACCATGGGCGACATGCGTATATTGGATGTATACCGTGCGCGTAAATCCAAAAAAAACAGCGTTGACACGGGAGCAAATTATGAAAATTCTCACAAAACAAAACATTCATACAAGACCTTTTTTCTATCCTCCCAATATAGCTTTTGCCCAAATGGGATTATATTCGCGGGACCGGTTTCCGGTTTCTCAAAAATTAGCAAAGACAGGGTTTTATATACCGTCAGGACTGGGAAACACGAGACGCGAATTTATACACGTTGCCCGCACACTATCGAATATTTTCAAGAAAAACACACAGAGAGAACGACTGTAAATATACAAAAGTGAGCTTGATCTAACGCTTAAATAATTATCTCAAAGAATAGGGGAACGCAAAATATTCTTTAATACGTTAATATCCCTGTAAAAATTCCGCTATCGAACTAACTCAATATTGAGAGCGTTATTTGGGAACGAACATTGGACATACGGATACAATGTATGCATCGTTATGAAGTTTTTCGGTTGGCGGTCCCAAACAAAAAGTCTTCGCTTCTTTAATATTTGCAAGAGATGGAAACCACCAATAATCAGAAAAAATATCCTTTTTTGACGGATCTAATAAACGAACGTCTATTATAAATACTATTTTAGGATTATGGGACTGCATAGATATTTGCCGTAGCGTTTGCGGGGTAGCTTTGTTATGTAACAGAGCCGTTGCCAGAATATCATAATTCTTGTTTTTTTCTTTCCTCCACAAATAATTGAGATACGAATCACGTAAATACAGAGGATCAATAATTACCTGATCTCCATATGAATAATTTTTTCGTGCAACGGCCATCATTTCATCCCTGCTGTCCATTTTGAACGTATTTGTTTTTATAACAGCATATAAATCAAAATATATATTCCAGAATACGGACATATACACAATGGCACCGACTATGGAAATTGCTTTCATATATTTTGTCTTTCCTGATTGTCCCAGCACTAATCCAACCAGCGCCCCGACACTCGCGAGAAAAATTACTTGCGCGGGGGTGAATGCCCGTGGCACAAAAAGTTCGTGTCCGAGGATTCTGGAAGCAATACTAATCCCGACAACATCAAGAACGCTCACCAAAAATCCAAAAACAATAAACAGGATGACCGTGTTGTATTGAACCGTTTCTTTTTTCCTATTCATAAAACATATAATAAACAAGACATACAGAACCAAAATAATTTCTATATTTTGGTTTATTGCTCCATAGAGAAGATCCTGATCCTCATAATAGGTAACGTCAAAATTCTTTGAAAATCCTAAAAAAGAAGGCGGAAGCGATAAATAGGAAAGTGTGGTTGCCTGAGGAATCCATAATACTGTATCTCTCATCACGCTTGTCTGTTTATGGAGAAAATAACCTGATGTCAAAAGCGGCGGCACAATAGCAAGAATAAACAAAATTGAACCAAAAAGCCTTTTCTTGCGGGCAAAAATAATCCAAAATAACGCTAATAGACCATGAACGGCAATAACGAAAGGTATAAATATATGATTTAATAAACATCCCAACGTTGAGGCGATACCCAAAAATACGTAATACCGATACATAAGCGCGCTTCGCGTGTAAAGATTTTGAAAAAAACGGACTACGAGATAAATAATGACGGAGGAGACAAAAATCTGAACAACGTAATCCCGTAGTTCCCACGTCATATCAATTTGAAATAAGGAACACGCGCTTAAAAACAATACTGTTAAAGCAGCACCTGTGTGAATTTTTTTAAATGCACGATACAATATGTATAATGCCAAAACCGAAAAAATCAACCCAGGTAAACGCAATAATTTTTCCTGCGTTCCAATAAACGTAACTGCCTTTACAATTAAATAAAAGAGGGGCGGTCTATCATCGGGAGGTGCGCGGAAATACTCCAAGAAGCTTTTCGGTTGCGTTGCAAAAAAATATGAGTACATCTCATCTTCCCAAAATGATTTCGTGAAAAAAGGGAAAAGACGCAATCCTAGGCCCAATAAAAGAAATATGATCGGAATCACCGAGACAGAACGAACAGTTTTAATAATTCTTCGCATTTAACTTAATAATACCATGTGGTATCATGCAAATGAATATATGGGGAATATAAAGCTCCAAATGAAACGGATGATAAAAAGAATGCGCGCACTGGATTATCTGATCGCGGGATGTATCGTCATTATCATCGGTTCATTTTTATTCTTGCGATTATCCCGTAGAACACAATGGATTACTGTGTTAGTGAGAGTTCAGCCGGACCAACTTTGGTGGGAGGCAAATCCCTCTCCGTGGTATACCCAGTCGCTTTCGCCAAATCAGGAATCATATAACTCCTTTGGTCAAAAAGAGGCAGTTCTCAATCATGTTCAATCTTTTGAAACGAACGATGGGAGAAACGAAGTCATAACGGAGGTAAAATTAAAAACTTCATATGACATATTCAGACACCAGTATGAATATAATTATCAACCGGTATTAATCGGAAAACCCATTGAGATTACTTTTAGCAAATTCTCCCTCATTGGTATGGTAATAGACATCAACCACCAGTTAACTTATGTTGATAAAAATATAGAAGCCAGAATCCTTGCTATACATCCATGGAAAATTTCCGGTCTAGCAAAAGGACTTCAAGCCAAAGACGAATCGGGAACTGTCATTGCTGAAATCGAAGACATGAATATACAAAATGCACAAACATACCAACTTGATGATATTTATGGTCGACAATTTGTTATACAGTCGGAAGACCCAACGAGAAGGGACGTAATAATGAAATTAAAAATTAAGGCCATCAAATATAATAAAGCTTTCTATACTGTTTATGGTACGCCAATTAAAATCGGGTCTCAGCTCAACATAGAGTTCCCGTCAACCTCACTTAGTTTTTTAGAAATCTCGGCTATATATGATTAAAACACATGAAGTCAAGCAATAGGCCTTCTCACATCACTATCCCACTTTCGATAAGCATCATAACAAAAAACAGACCCCACGAGGTGTCTTCCTGTTTGGCCTCAATAAAATGCCAAACCACCGCTCCGGATGAATTCATTATTGTTGACAGCAGCACCAATCACCAAACAAAAAACATTATTCAGGCGTTTACAAAAACAGTCCGATATCCCGTTATTTACGTATACGAACCACAAACCGGTTTTCCGATTGCTAGAAATCATGTTCTTAAAAAAGCAATAAACCAATGGGTCGCATTTACGGATGATGACTGTATAACGGATCGGAATTGGGTATTGCACATGAAAGAAAATATTTCTAAACATCCGTATGCTGCAGCGATTGCGGGCGAATCAAAATCGTGGTATCCCAATGACATCATTTCACTTGCAACTATGTTTAACGAGGCGCACTGGAAAAGTAGGGTTCGTGACGGAAGAAAAATTCTTGATTTGGAAACCTTGGATAATAAAAATGTTGCATATAATCTGACGTATTTCAAAAAAAATGGTATCGCCTATGACGAAACCAGAGGAAAAGCATATTTCGGTGCAAGCGATGATTGTGATTTAGGCATGCAAATCCAGCAGCATGGCGGAACGGCTTTTTACAACCCAACAATTATTGTCTATCACAAAGATCTTACTTCGCTTTTGTCTTATACAAAGCGTCTTATAATGCGCTCGTTCGCTCATGCCACATACGAAAATAAATGGCGGTCATTTCGTCGTACCTTGGGCGCATCAAGGAAAAAACATATGGGATTTTTATCTTTTTACACTCACTTCGTTCGTAAGAATAAATTAACTATAGAAAAAAGTGTTCTCTTATTTGTGCTTCTTGTGTATACTTCTTTATTGGTTCAATGCATAAAGTTGTATATCAGAATACAATCAACCATATGACATCATTACGTAAAACTCATGCGTTGGTGACTGGAGGAGCTGGTTTTATTGGTTCTCATCTGTCCGAACGTTTGATAACTTTGGGTGCTCGCGTAACGATTGCGGATAATTTTTCAAGAGGTTCGCTGTCAAACATACGCCATCTGAATAAACAAGTTGCCATTATTAACGCTGACCTTAGAACTGAAAGAGGGGCTCTGCGAGCGACAAAAAATCAAACGATTGTATTTAATCTCGCTGCAGTCAATACCGGTGTTGATTTTGATATCGGACGGACTCAATACATGTTTGAGGAAAATATGTTACTTCAAATGATGCCGCTTCGTGCCGCAGCAATAAACAACGTTCAAAAATTTATTCAAGTAAGTTCTGCATCGATCTACTCTACACTGGCAATGGAACGTCATGTTCCGACAATAGAATCAGATGACGAGGGAAACCCCGAACAATCAAAACTCGGGTATGCGCTCGCCAAACGGGAGGGAGAAAACTTAGCCCGCTGGTATAGTGAAAATGCAAACCTGCATACGGTTATCGCGCGGCTAATAAATGTGTATGGAACGCGGGATAATTATGACGACTTAGGGCACTTTATACCAACAATAATAAAAAAATTTATTCAGGCAGACTCCTCCATTGAAATTTTTGGGTCCGGCAATCAAAAACGCTCATTTCTGCATGTTGAAGATGCCGTCAGCGCCCTTCTGTTACTTGCTCAAGAGGGCGTTAATGGAAACGTATATAATATTGATCCGCAGGATGAACACACAATAAAAGAGATTGTTCTGGCGGTTCAAAAAATAATGCACAAACAGAACGTACGGCTCATTTTTAACCAAAATCAACCCGAAGGATCAAAACGAAGAATGCTCAATAATAATAAAATCAAGAAACTCGGATGGAAACCCACACACACAGTCTTAACGTCATTACCGGAAATTGTTCATGACATTCTATTACGTACATCTCCATGAAATTACGACATACCTCACTTTTTAATACAATCATTCATTGTATTTCATTAAACGACATAATGCGCCTCATTCTGCGCATTACCGGCAAAAGCGGACGTCTGACTATATTTCCAATGAACATCCACATTCTTGTGGAGTTAATAAAAAATCCTTCATTACAAAAAAAACATAATCATGCGAATATCGTATTTCCTGACGGGGTTCCTCTTCTCTGGTTATCGGCTTTCACAAATACAAAAATTCCGGAAAGGGTAAGCGGGACCGAACTTACAGAACATATCCTTACGTCGTTTAAAAATATATTTATAATCGCTCCGGATTCTGAAATATTACAAAAAATTATTTCAAAATATAATACACCCTCCAACAACATCGTTGGTGGGGATTGTCCTCCACACAGACAAATATGGGGTAACGCTGTAACTGCGCATATTATTCAACATATAAACAAAACAAAAGCACATATAGTGTTAGTGGGAATAGGCCCCCTCAAACAGGAATACTGGATACTGGAAAACGCCCACAAAACACACGCAAAGGTCTTTATCGCCGTGGGATCAGCATTTAATATTTTGTCAGGAAAAACACCACGAAGCCCAATGTGGATGCAAAAGGTTGGACTTGAGTGGATATGGAGAATTTTCCTCGAACCGAAACGGCTACTTGTTCGCTACGTGAGAGATATGATGTTTTTAACAAAACTCATCGCTTCCCGTGCTTTGCGGTACATTGGTAAATTCAAACGAGTATTCTTAGCGTTTATCCTTCTGGGTTTATTAATCGCTATCTTTCTATTGCGGCAATACCCGAATGAAACTATTAGCTACCGCGCCAACGAACAGAGGACAGGTGTATATCAGTCGCATCTTTTTGCTAACCCTCCGAAGTGGTGGCGATTTAAAACTGATGGGTTATTAACGTGCACGCCGGTTGTTGTTGGCAACAAACTCTATATTTCAAGTTGGGAAGATTCTACATTATATGTTTTAAATATCGCTTCAGGTGAGCTAATTTGGAAATTTACGGCTGATGGCGATCTCCCGTTTGCTCCAACAGTATTTAAAAATATGGTCTACATTGGCAGCATCGATGGACATATGTATGCCCTTGACGACAAAACTGGCGCACTAAAATGGAAATTCGCCAGCGAGCAACTAAAAAGCATAACAACTCATCCGCTTATGTATAATGACATTGTGCTTTTTGGAAGTCGTGATGGATACATGTATGCCCTCGATTGGAAAACTGGGAAAACAAAGTGGAGCTTTCGCGCTGATAACGCAAACAACAAAGCGTTACGCTCTGTGTGGTCAGGACAGAAAAGTAACTATATTGAATCCTCTCCGCTAATCAGGAACGGAATTCTCTACTTTGGAAGTTTTAACGGCAAAATCTATGGTATAAATGCACAATCAGGCAAACGTATTTGGGAGTATCAGACTGGCGGGTCTGTATTATCATCACCGGCAATATCCGGCAACCTGCTTGTCATTGGAAGCGAAGATGCATACGTCTATGCGCTTCGACTGTCAGATAAAAAACTCGTATGGAAAACAAAAACGGGGGGTGCGATTGATGCAACACCAGCCATAAAAGATACGAACGTTATTATTAATACCCTGAACGATAAACTCTATGCTTTATCGCTTTCTACAGGTAAAATTCTCTGGGCAAACGCTATCGGAACTGCAAATCATTCCGGAGCGGCAATAGACAGAAATACTGTGTATTTTGGCAGCTCGGATAATTCACTTTATGCCGTTAATCTCAAAAATGGAAAAAAGCAATGGGTTTATACGGTAAATCAACCTATCGAAGCAGCTCCATCTATCGTCGGAAACACGATATTCTTTACGAGCGGATGGTATGTCTACGCCCTAAACACACACACGGGTAAACCGTTTATTGATGTTTCTCACGCTGCACTGGTTACTGCACCAAATAAAGTTTTGCTTTATGATCCAATTGAATTCTCTCTGACCCACAGCGACTCTCTCTACCAAAACCCATGGAACGAGGCCTCTGTTTCGGCGGTGTTTCTTTCTCCGTCACACAAAACTGTTTCACTTGACGGATTTTATTATGACCATAATACGTGGAAAGTCCGTTTTGCCCCAAACGAAATAGGGAAATGGCACTGGTCTATTTCTGTACGTCCGGTTCCATCATCGAAACGTGTCTTTACGGGAACATTTGTCGTTGAGTCATCAAAAAATCCTGGATTTATCCGCATAAGCAAAACAAATCCGTTCCGTTTTGTTGTTGACAACGGCGCTTCATTTTATCCGTTGGGTATAGAAGATGCCCTCCTTGATATCAACGCCAACGGCTTTCCGTTGGATGATTTTAGTGTAGATGAAAAACCAAATATTCAACTCGATCAATATGCGCGAATCTATGGAAAGAACGGCGCTGGGTTTAATATATTTCGGTGGAGTGTCGACAATGCTTCGTTTCCATTGTGGAACACAATATACAGCCCCTATTCAACAAAAAGCGCATCATGGGATACCTATCCAATAAAAAACGGGTTGTGGGGGGACGAACTCGTTCAAACGCTCAAAAAGAATGGATTTCACATCTGGATGTCCATATGGGGATTTAATCCCACCGACAGCACGGAAAACCCTAATACAGACTACAGTAAAACAAGTATTGAAACATATCTTCGATATGTTGTAGCGCGGTATGGCGCATATGTCGACGTTTGGGAGCTGGGAAACGAGGCGAAGGCGCAGGACTCATGGATTTCGTATGTCACACATATTCTGTCAACGATTGATCCGTATCATCATCCTATTAGCATGAACTGGGAAAGACCGGATCTTCCGCAAATAAATATCACGTCTGTTCACTGGTATCATAACGAGCCGTTGGGTGAAACCGATAGCGCGTTGATCACTAAAATCGGCCAGTTTACACAATGGCAAAAACCTATCGTTTTTAGCGAAGAGGGAAATAAATATGTCAATTGGGATGAAACGTCCGCTGTACGGATGAGGGTTCGCGTGTGGACGTCTTTTTTTAATGACGCTTCGCTGATTTTTTGGAACGTAAGTGGAACAAAAAAATTTACCAGTACCAAAAACGCAAATATCTATATCGGGCCAGATGAACGACGATATATAAAAGTTTTTCAGAATACGATTAATAGTCTTTCTTCTGATTACCAGTCAACAATGCTTTTAATGGATAACACAGGCACCCATTATTATGCCGTCACCTCTGATTCACAGTTGTTGGCGTATTTCTTTCATTATGCCGATCCGAGTCAAGAAACATCAGCGCATGTTTCGTTGTATTTTACAAAGGAGGGGGTTGGACAGTTTATTAATCCTGAAAATGGTGATGTACTAAACTCCGTTAAAATTGCTGCCGGCTGGAATACAGTAACAATCCCCAGCTTCGCGTGCGATATTGCACTTAAAATACAATAGTTATTCTCTCCGCTTATAGATATACATCCACAAATCCCGACCGAGGAAAACCCGTCTGGTGTGTAAACACCAAGATTAGCATACTCAATATATTGATTACCTGATATACCCAGTGGGGATAAAGTATTTTTTTAAAAAACTCTAAAATAACTAATACTGAATTGTCCGAAAATACACCCGTTGCGCCCAAATGGCGCGAACGGGTATCAATGTTAGTATTGCCTCAATTATCGCGGTTGTTTTGGCGGGTCGGCAAGAAGGGAATTGTGTTCAATGTAGTCGTAAAGGCTCTGTGCAAACCAATCATACCCCGTTGCATTAAAGTGCCGTTCTCCTTTTCCAAAAGCTTCCTGTGGCGGGTGAGTAAAGAGCAAATCGTCAAGACCAGCTGTCGCGCCCAAAACGTTTTTTTCTGAGGTCGGCGCGCTATTTTGAAAATCCAACAAAATGGTATTTTTTCTGCCCGTTAATACCTGTGAAAGCACAGAATAATATTTCAGTGTCCAATCATAATCTTGAGGAATTGCCGCCCGAGGCATATATGCCGTTTGCGGAGCAATTAATACGTATACCAGATTAAACCGCAAAGCTCTCGACAACGCCTCCATAAGATTAAGTTCTACTGTCAGCTTGTCAATACTCCACTGATCCCTGTTATTTTGATAACCCGCAGGGATTTGATCAAATTGCCAGTAATCAAAAGAGGAAAGCAACTCGTGGATTATCCATGAGTTATATTTAATTGTTCTCGGCAGGGGAATGGCATCATAAAATACTTGTCTTCTATAGATAAAGTTCTTCGACGGATCCAGACTCACAAACGCGCCGTCTGCAGAAATATCAAAAATAGGCGTATTATAATTATCAAATACATCGTTAACATAAAAACACCAGATAACAACTTTGGGACGGTTACCGGCATTAATATATTGCGAGAACAACTTAAATTCCTGATCCGGACCGTATCCTCCCACTCCAAGATTAACAACTTCATTCGATATGTGGTGTTGTTGCAAATAATACGAAAGCCTGCTTGGAGTGCTGTATTCCAATTTTACGGGGTCTCCCGCCACAAAAGAGTCGCCCAATAGTACAACCGTATTGGACTTTTTTTCTGCCAGAATCTCATCTTGAACACTTGTCTTAATGAAAATTACACTTTTGTCCTTATCCCAATAGTGCTCGTTGAAGGGGATTAACAACCAGTCACCATACAAATCTTTCTCGGGTATTACCAATCTGAGGACACCCTCAACAAACGCTATCGCCAACAGTATACTGATGAAAACAAGGGATATTTTTCGTTTCATTGCGTTCGTATCCCAATGAAATCTGCGTTTCTCTTCTTTACCAACCCATGAATTTTCTCACCCAGGGAGTTTTTGACTGCATATTGATACTTAAACTTCGGAGTTTCTGATTTTTGACAATTTTTGTTTTGTTCACTACGTCATTTGTCTGTTCCAATACTGCCGTTTTCCACTTATCAATGGCTGTCGCTTTTGAATTTTTATATTTTTTATACTCATCAATTAATGTCGTGTCAACCGTCGGTTGCCAAAAGAGGGGGTCGGATAGAATTTGTGCTATTTTTATCTTTACGTCTTTGTTGCGTGTTAGATTAATGTTTTCTCTTACAGAGGCCATTCCGAATATTTTTTGAAATACTATCCTATCTGCTTTTAATCGCCTGCCCATTTCAACAAACTGCCTCATCTCCTGATAATTACTTCTCATAACAACAAATGTGATGCTGAATGTTGAAAAAATTCCTTTTTGTCGCAAGGAACTGATAAGCTTCAGGTTTTCTTGTAGTATTTCCCAATTACCATGACGGCGAACACGCTCATACGTGTCTTTTGTGGCGGCGTCAATTGAAACGCTAATCCAGCCAAAATGATTATGTTTGATTGTCTTCCAGAGATATTTATTTAACAAAATCGCGTTTGTAATAATGCTGAACTTGATCTGTGGAAATTTTTTAACGTTAAACTTTTGTAAAAGCTCCCGTGAGTCTTTCATAAAAAACGGGTCGCCGTTTCCCGTTAAAATAATTTCCGACAGGCGCGGAAACATGCGCGGCAATTCGCGTTTATAAATCAACTCATTTAAATGCGGGTCTTCTTTTACAAAATCTTCGTTCGAGCAGCACATAACACACCGAAGGTTGCACCGACCGGAGTGAGCAATAATAAGAGTCCGGGGAGCTATAGTAAGAACCTTTTTCCCTTTTTGTATCTCGCGGTAAAGACTTCTATATCGGTTATCCGTTGTTTGAAGAGATTCTTGTTTACCCGCGAGAGCGTATGGACAATATTTCATATTGCATATTTTATGAAGAGTCGAATTGTAGACACATTGTCTGACAAACTGACTTTTATCTGAATTCCAAATTTCATCTATTGAGGTTTTGTCCGTCAGTTGTCCTACCGGACCAAACGAGGTCCACGCCGGACAACAAAGGTAAATTTCTCCTCGTGGGCTAATTTGTAATGTTGTAAAAGGAATTATGCAGGCAACGTTAGACAGTAATGGAGTGTTTTTAGCCACGTTTTTTATTATAACACTTTCGGAAACATCTGTATTTTTTCTTTCAATAACCCTGGAGACAGAGGGGGCCACGGAGCCTCTTCACATTGTTTTTTAGCATACGGATATTGCCGGCAGTCCACGAGTATTTGCTTGGCATGAACAGTGTCCCCGTGAGCATAATACAGACTGGAAAGTTCAACGTAATAATGCCCAAATTCCGGAGTAAGATTTTTTGACGTTTCCCAAAATACTGTTGTCATTTGCGGGTTTTGTTTGATATTTTCTAAACCGAAATAGTAAAGAAGTTTGGCTACTCCCTCTCTCATATTTGTTGGCATCCCAAAATACGTAATGCTTGCATCTGTATATGCATGCTGCGCCTCACATATTTTTAAGTACGTATAAAGGACTTTTTCGCTGCTATTGTTTGGTAAATACTTATGTATGAGCATATAGAGCAATTCTGTTATCTCGTTCGATTTATTGTTGGCAACGAGATCAGAATAATATTTTTTAAACGTGCTGACATCTTCCGGATTATTATAAAAGGCTTCTTTATACAGTCCCTGTGCAAATAAAACATCAGGGTTCTGTTTATGAAAAAAATTTATTAGGTTCCTTTGATATTCCGGAAGAATCTGTTTCTTTTGATTTACACTATCAATATAGTGACTTATTTGATCCGCGTTATATGATTCAAACACAAATACATACGGTTGACTTTTTGAAAATACTTGTGTGCTCGTGGACACAACGGAAAGAATGTAATAAAGAGTAATGATGCTCAGACAGAATAACTGTACCCAATAAGACAAATTCTGAGACCGTTTGTTTCCTTGCGTGTACGTGGCGAGTGATGAAAGAACACCCAGCGACGCCCACAAAATGAACCACATTACTAAAAAATCTAAATTAAATTCATAGATGCTATAAAAAAGTGTCAATACTGTTCCGTAAAACAACAACTCAAGACTCTGATTGTGTGTGCTTTCGTTTTTTACGCTAAATGCAATTCCATATACTATATAGCCAAATATTGAAAACACGCCAATAAATCCAATGACGCCGACCTCAGCAAGCGTTTGTAAAGGAAAACTATGCGCATACCACGAATAGGAAACTGGCCCGTTCTCATATCGTTTAGAAAGCAGATTAAACGTTCCGGCGCCCGTTCCAAACATTGGTCGCACTTTTATTGCTGCAAGCGCTTGCTTCCAATAGCTTATCCTACTGTCCACTATTGATATTTTTATCAGTTGACGACTCAAAAGAGTGTTTTGTGCTAACTGTTTATTGAATATGTGCGGAATAATAAATATCGTTGCTGCAACGATGACATACCCGACCGTAAGGATCACCGCGGGCTTTAAAACCTTTCGCTCTCGGACCCAATGGCGCACGCATAAAAAAGTAAGATAAAGGATTGCCGCAACGATTGCTCCGCGGGAAAAAGAAAACACAAGCGCCCCCGCAACCACAAACAACAATATTGAATGGATACTGTTTTTATTGTTTATAAAACGTCCGACAACAAGCGGAAAAATAAAAATAATGAGCGCTGCAATATAGTTGTGTCCATATGTTGGATAGAGCAAATTCGTCGGAGCCAAAAACTCAAACAATCCTGGGACAAGCGTAATAAATACCGCACAAATTATTGCAAAAACTACAAAATATTCCAGCAGGTTTATAAACAGGTCGTATGTTTTTTTATCACTGTAGCAATAAAAAATGTAATAAAGAAGGAATGCTTCAATATATCGAATGGTTGCATCGACAGAGTAGCTTACGTCGTCGGAAAAAATAGTTGTAATGCATAAATACAGTAATATTGCTGACCATAACCAGATTATAGTATCTGGCGGTTCTCGTACTTTTTTAAAATAATATCTGGCTACTATATACAATCCCAACACTCCCGCAACGCCCGCCTCCTCAACAACCGTCTGTTTGCCGTCTCCCAAAAACAGACAAACCGATATGGTTAAAAAAAACATTGAGACAGGAAGCTGCGAAGATAATAATGTCTTAACCCAACGGAATAACTTCATAAAGATTTAAATAAAAAGGTTTGCCCAAATAATCATTGCTTCTTTAAGTTTTTGAAAATACTGGGATTTTGGAAAAACAACTTTTTCGGCAAGCTCTCTATAGCAGGACTCGGGGGTACGCATGGTTAGACTCACCACATCGACCGCTCTCCACAGTGATTCATTTACCTTCATACCGTTTTTTTCTTTTAAAATATTACTTCGTACGTCGGATGCCTTTCTGTGCTCGATAAAGGGAGAGCCGTTGACAGCAGACAATCCAAGATGATCAATAATTTTTTTTGCGAATATTCCAGCCCAAATATCATCAAAACGGTCATATCCCCACGATATTCCATTCTTATCAAGTCCCATCAATGGAAAATACATAAGAGGAACTACGTCACGAGTAAATGCTAAATTCATTGAACACATGGGAAAGTAGACTCCTTTTGGAATAAATTGAAACAATGGAGGATAGCTTGGCAAATGTAATGATGGAAAGTTAATCTCTGTTTGACCATCCAAATCAATCTTATTCGTCCACAACCCATGGCTAATAACAGACCGGTACTTATCGCGAATAGAATAGGGTATACCACGAGTAAATACGTAGTCTGGATGAGGATAGGTGTTTACCCAACGGTCTGGCGACTTGAGGTTTAAATTACGTATGTGTCGTTCTATAAAACCGTCTTCAACCGGATAACAATCGTCATCAAGCGTAATTACAACATCCGCCCCGCGTTGATACGATTTCCAAAAACCATACGATCGTATACCGGCGTTTTTCCGAGAGAAAACCCATTCTTTTGGTCCAAAATCGTTTGCAACATCTTTCCATGTATAGTGAATTACTTCTTTACTTGGCACCTTCGGAGTTTCTATTTCTTGGGTTGCGTGATCTTCAATTATCACAATGTGACAATCTTGAAATTGATTTTTCCAATCTTTGAGAAAACGTAAAGTTCGGATTGTCGGAATGACAAGATATATGTTCATAAAGCATTATAAATGTATCACAACCACAAAGTTAGTTATAGCAGAAACACCCAATAAAACATTAGTAGAAACGTATATGAACGAATGCTGAACAACTTTTATATACGTATGCCACAACACGATTCATCGATCAAAAAAATTTGAAATCATTCATACAGTAAAGTTTGCCAAGAAATTACATGTCTTAAAGTTGTGTATGAATGAACAATATATACTCTAAAGCTACTGGGAGTCTTGCAAATAAACCGCTGCGATATCAACAGCAAAAGGAGGACTGAGAACTCGTACAGCGCCTTTGTTTAAGCGTACTTGCTTTATGATGTTTCCGCTTTTTGTATCATACCACTGTAAAAAACCGCTCGAAGGAACCACAAAGGATACAGTTATAGGACTCTGATCGAAAGCATCTGAATATCGATAAAAATATCCTCTAATTTTTGAGTCATCTGAAATTCCGTACGAACGAATACTACGTGTGTCTACGTTAAAACTGAAGACCGAGCTGTTAATCTTCACGCCCGCCATAAAAGAATTGAGCGCTCTTACCGAATCTCTTTCTTCTGTCCCAATATATTGATTTCCGTTATAACCCGGCCCCGTTGGAGGAACGTAATTTTTGTTTTCCGACATATTCCAAAATATTAAACCAATATTATTCATGGCAGCTGCCCATGCCCGCACCCTCATTTGTGTCGCTGAAAGCGGATCCCAATTGAATGTCTTATTTCCAATCTCTCCAAAAATAACCGGTTTCCCAAAAGTGTTATATTTTGCGTTATAAACCTGTTGCAAAAGGGAGGTATCAAAATTTCCGCTTTGAGCGTTTTCATACCAGTGGGGAGAAATGACATCTATGTTCCATAGTTCAGGCTTTTCAAAACTTGCAGAGATTGGTCTTGATTCATAATCAAGACTCTTTAAATATGTAGCCAAAACATTAATGATCGCGTCATCAGTGTTCATCTCGTTCGTCAATTCCCAAACACTAACATAGGCACCATACCGGGCAACAATATATTTAATATATTGCTTCGCCAAAAACGGATAGAGGGGAGAGGAATTCCAAAGAGTATCATTTAATACTGTTGGGTCAAACATGGTCATCCACAGATGGAGACCATGAGAAACAACGGATTTTGCCAAAGCGTCTGCTGCTCTTCCTTCAAAAGGTAAATACTGGTAATATCCAGGCGACATGCTTTGAACCAGTGAAAACGATGCGTTGTTAAACCCGAAGCGAAACGTGTTAAACACGCGTGATCCGTCTCCATATTGACTCAAAAATTCGTCAAGAGTGTGGGTGTTTGTTTTTTGAAAACACGACAACAGCGCGCTTTTTGTTGACTCTTCATTGTCTCCTCCAATTGCAAAATCATCTAATACGTTTCCGTCGCAATTTGAGTCCTTCTCTGTGTTCTGAACACCTAAAACCGAAAACACGGTCTGCCCGTCGGCTGTTAGTCGCCCGATTCCGCCTCGAATATATACCGTTTTTAAATACGATCCTTTATTTGACTTATCACTGGTAAATACTCCACGACGCGTTACGGTTGAAAAATCGGGAAACTGAAACTGAACCACATAGCTCCACTTTCCCTCTTTGGGAGGATTGAATATAACTTTCCAAGTGTTTTTATCATAATAATACCCATTTATATTAAAAATGACGCCTTTATCGTTTTTAAATTGAGCGGCAACCGCTACATCGTTCCACGGGTGAAGAAAATAATCATCGGGGTAGGCAAGAGTTAGTTCCAGCACATCTGCCCCCGACAGGACGGTCTTGTTTTGCTTTACTGTGATATTCTGCCAGCCAATTTTTTTAGGAGTCTTCCCGTCAAGAATAAAAACTTGATACAGATCGCCAGCTAAATTGCCAAACACAACATGGCGATTATGAATTACCGCTGAAGCGGTAATGGGTCCGGACGAACGAAACTGCCAAACGAGCGCGCCGGAAAATTCGTCAATTGCATAAAAATTGCCACCGTAATCACCAACAAACACCGTCGCCAAACACGGCCGAGAAGTCCACGAATAAGAGCTTAACGCACTACATAATACGCCCGATAATATGTTTCTATATCCTATTATCGGTGTCGCGGAAAACGTATCCCCACCTCCAAAAGCCCAAACTATTGAACCGGTAATCAGATTCATTTTTGTTACTGTACCTTGTCCCGCGTCTGTCCCAACAAAAAGAGAATCTGCCCACAGCGCCGGTTGGGTGGTTGTTTGAGAGCCCAGAGTCGCATGATATAATACCGCCCCAGTTCTCATGTCTCTTGAAACAACGTCACCGGCCGCGTTCATTGACAAAACAGAAAGATACCGTCTTACAAAAAAGTTTGACACCTGAATTTTGGGAAATTGCATAAAAAATCTTGTTAGTATGCTTTCTTTACCGGGAAACTCCTCATACTTCACGTCTTTTATGCCTCTACTGCTCCACAAAAGGTGGCCGTCTGAAGAAAGAGCCACCATCTGGCCTGAAAAACTTGTCGCAAAAATCGTTCCCGCGCTGCTCTCAAGAGAAGAAACGGCATCATCCATAGCGTACGTCCATTTCGTTTTTCCAGACCTTTGATAGAGCGCGGTAATAACACCGTCTCTTGCTCCAAGCACTACCGTGTCCCTTGTAAAAATCATTTCGCCAAACCATAAAGCGGGGGTCATCCGCTTTGCTGTTGATTGTTTTGTTGGGTTATGAAAAAATTCCCACGCAATTTTTCCAGAATTCGTATAAAAGGCGTAGAGCCTGCCCGTTGTGTCTCCGGCAAAAACATAGTTTAAAAAAACCGTAGGGGGGGTGGCAAAAACGTATCCGCTGTCCAGCGTTACCCTCCATATTTCTTTTTTAAAACTTTTATCGCGTGCAGATAGGGCATCGTTTTCCGTCGTATAAAGAACTCCTTTGTCATATGCCTGAAAGTTTGTTAGAAGCGTTGTTTTGGGGGTAAAAATTGGGGGCCGTGAAACATCAACACCTTTATTAACAATCCACTCATAATTTCGGCTAAACAATGCGTATAGTACACACAACACCCCGACCAGAGCCACCACAACGCTTATTATAAGTTCTTTTTTATATATTCCCGCAGGCCCCTGCTTTTGTTCAAAAGACTCTGGCTGATTTTGCAAAACTGGGCGGCGTATGTAAATCATAACAAGGAAATTATCATCATTTTACTACACGGGGTGTCTCCTTGGATACGTGAATTATATGTCTCTTGACAGACGTGTTAAACTTATCTACTATTGTGGACAACTTATCCACGTCCCTCATTTCTGCCTCACAATCATATGGACACTGAAAAACTTTGGAAATCTATTCTCGCCGAGCTAGAGCTCTCTGTTTCAAAAGCAACATACCAAACGCATTTTGCAAACTCTCAACTCGTGTCGCTAACAAACAACGTTGCCACAATTGGATTTGCGAACCCCCTTATGAAAACGCTTGTTGAAACACGATACTATTCACTCGTAAAAAGCATCTTGGATCACCATACAAATCAGAACACCAGTCTTGTTTTTGTTGTTGTCCCTAAAAAAGAAGTTCTCTCGCGAAACGACGCCGGCCCTCTGTTTATGCCCACCCACGAAGAAACAACCATAAGCACCATCTCTATCGCAAAAAGGCTTCACATCCGTCCCGAGGCAACATTCGAAAATTTTGCCGTATCAACAACAAACCAAATGGCCTACGCCGCGGCAACTGCCGTCGCCCGATCGCCGGGAACGGCATACAACCCGCTGTTTATATATGGCGGGGTGGGGGTGGGAAAAACGCACCTCATGCAGGCGGTTGCCAATGCCATCTTAGCAAGAAAACCCAACACTCCCGTTGTGTATTGTATGGGCGAGGAGTTTTTAAGCGAGCTTGTTGAGGCAATTCAAACAAAAACCGCCCGACAGTTTAAACAAAAATTCAGGTCATCACAGCTCCTTCTTGTTGATGACGTACAATTTATAGCCGGCAAGCAAACAGCCCAAGAAGAATTTTTTCACACTTTTAACGCGGTGCACAGAGAGGGTGGACAGATTATCCTTATTTCCGACAGGCCGCCTGCTGAAATTTCAAAACTCGAAGACCGGCTGCGCTCTCGTTTTGAAGGAGGACTCACGGTAGACATATCCCCACCAGATTTTGAACTTCGTGTTGCTATTATTAATATTAAATCCACAGCTATGGGGGTGGCCGTTCAGGGAGACGCCGCACAACTTATTGCAGCAAACCTTTCGGACGTTCGGGCAATTGAGGGGTTTTTGCGTCGCCTTACAACAGAAATGGTGGCTCGAAAAACAACGATTTCCGTTGAACTTGTGGCCTCACTGTTAAGTATCAAGCCAAACGGGGGAGAACAACAGAAACAAACCAAGCGGGTTCCTCCTCAGGATGTTCTTGAAGCTGTTGCACAATACTTCGGTATAAAAACCACGGCCATTAAGGGGCCAAAAAGAGACCGCCCCCTTGCCCGACCGCGACAAATTTTTATGTATCTTTGCCGCACGGAGCTTGGGCTTACCCTCGATGACATCGGCGGGGTTCTCGGCGGGAGAGACCACACCACCATCATGCATGGCGTTGAAACAATTACAAGGGAATTGTCCACAAACGAGCGTCTTCGCGAGGCGGTGGCGGGGATAAAACAACGGCTTTGGGTATAACACTGTTAAGTTTTCCACTTATCCACAAATTAATACTTTTTATCCACCAAGTTATCCACACCCAATACTCCTGCTTTTCCTGTTCTTTTTATTTCTTTTTGTCGCCAGAACCGTCCGTTGACAGCTCAGACAAAAAAGCATACACTTTTCCACACCGCTTTCTATTTACTACTACTAATAGATATATAAAATATGATTGTTAATGTTTTACAAGAAAACCTAATAAAGTCTTTAATACGAGTTGGAAGAATAGTACCGGTTAAACCCCAACTACCAATTGTCCAAAACGTACTTTTAACCACAAACGAAAGCAGACTAAAAATAACAGCAACGAACCTTGAGACAACGGAAATAACGCTTGTTGGCGCAAAAATTGAAAAAGAGGGAGGGATTTGTGTTTCCTCTCGGTTGTTATTCGAGTTTGTTTCGTCGCTCCCCCAATCAACCGTAACGATGCTTACAAAAGAAGGGAGCCTGTTTATACAGTGCGGCGGGTTTCGGGCAACCATTCCCGGTGCTCCACAAGAAGAGTTTCCGCCAGTGGCAAGCGTTTTAAAAAAGAACGAAATAAGCGTTGAAAAGAAACAGATAATTGACGCGATTAGTGGAGTAATTTTTTCTGCAGCGACAGACGAGGGAAGGCCGCTTCTTACGGGGGTGAGGGTTGTTCGTGTTGAAGAGGAGACGGTATTTGCAGCAACAGACGGATACAGGCTTTCGGTAAGACGCGTAGCACTAAAAACCAAAGAACCGCTCGATTTTTTGGTGCCCGCACGGGCGCTTACCGAGGTGATAAAAGTCTGCGAAGAAGACAAGGCGGTGAATGATATCGACATAGTAAAACCGGCAGACGGACAGGTGGCTTTTATAATCGGAGACACAGAGATTAGAACGCGCCTTATAGACGGGGAGTATCCCGACTTTGAAAAAATTATACCCGCAAAGCACAACACCCGCACTCTTTTGGAAAGGGCGGCTCTTGAAAAAGCAGTAAAAGCAGCAGCAATTTTTGCGCGGGACAACGCCAACATTATCCGCTTTCACATAGAAAATCAAACATTAACCGTGTCAGCAAACACTCCTCAGGTTGGAGAAGACGAAATTGATGTCGAAGCAAAAGTTGATGGTGAAGGCGGGGATATAGCATTTAACAGTCGATTTTTGCTGGAATTTTTATCAAATTATAAAGAAGAAGAGCTGTTGTTTGAGATGACTGGGAGTTTAAATCCCGGTGTATTTAAACCAACAAAAGACGATTCGTATTTGCACATTATTATGCCCGTACGGGTGCAGGGTTCCTAGGTGGTTCTACAATTATTTAACTGCGGAAACAAGAGTGGTGGTGTTAACTATTTTTCCATTTATTTTTCCAACACCCCGAAAAGCATATACAGGTGTGAGTTGATTTTGGGCCGGAGAATAATAATAGGCAAGGTCAGCATCCTGAATATTTGATATAGTTGGAGGAGAATCAAAATAATATGGTTGATCACCAGTTTCCCCCGAAACGAGATCAATAAGCCTGCCTCCGCCACCCAATAAGTTTTGTACTGCGTCAACAATAGGGATAACGGGAACAGAGTGGTCAGATTTTTTAAGTGAGGGAAGGACGCGCGCAGTGAAAGAGAGCACATCCGCGTTTGCATTAAGACGGACAAAAACACTTGGGCTTGTTGAGGTTCCCGCATATATAGCGACGCCCCCAACTGTGTATTGATAGTTTAATTGAATGCTCGTTGCTTGTGATGGAGAATTTACCTCATTTGCATCTCCACCGGCGGGATTAAAGTATTGGGGCGTAGCTCTCGTTAACTGTATCAACTGATTTGTAAGACGGAGCGGAGAAAGCGCCCGATCAGCGGAGGAATAGTATGTTTCAAGTTGGTTGCCAAGATTTCCACCCAGTTGCCCCGTGCCGTTAAATGTGATTGTTGAGGATTCTTCGTTCGCCACAACAGTGTTTGTTTTGTTGGACCAGATATATATCGCCCCGCGGTTTGACGGAATCTCCTGGGGCTGACCGGTCAACCCCAAAGATAAAGAAAAAATAGACGCAATTGTTTTTATTTGTGGTTGTGTTGTAACAGAATAAACGGGGAGCGTTGATGGAAAAGTTTTACCGATTGGCCCCACCTGATATGTCGGCTGTGTTGTTGTTGCGGGGGAGGGAAGAAGAGGTTGCGGGGCGCTGGGCGTGGGTTGTGTTGTGACCTGTGATTTCTTTTGTGTTTGTTCCCAAAAGACAGCTAAAATCACGACAATAAAAACAAGAAGACAAACAAGAGCGATTCTTTTTATATTCATAATTTTATATTATGGACATCCGGCCGGAAGAACAAGGTTTCCGATTCCCTGCGATTCATAATGTACATGTACTCCTCCTCCGGGCACAGTGTTTCCGCTGGGAGTTGTGCTCCATGTTGAGCCAGTCGCATCCTCATATCCGATTACGTCTCCCCTGTGAATGAGTGTTTGGGTTCCCGCCGCGGCAACAACCTCGTCGGCTACACGCAAAAGGTGGCCGTATATGGTAAAAAATTTTGTGCCGTTTGGCAACTGCCCCACAAGGAGCACGTAGTTTCCGTAGCTGTTGTTAATAAATGTATTTGCGGGGATTCCATCATGATAACTCACCACATATGCGTCATGCGTTGCATAGATAGGCGCGCCCATAGAAGAAGCAATGTCATAAGCCTGAAGACCCTGATGGGAAAAGGACCCATTTGGACCCTGAGTAATAACGCCACCATGTACGGGACAGCCGAGCTGAGAAGAGTCGGTTATGTTTGAGACGGGTGCGTTTCCGCTATATGACCATGTAACATGCTCTCCCTCGGGCGCACCGGGAACGGTTGGTCCGCCGGGGCCGCCGTTTGTAAGGCTTACAGAAAGCGTTGCAAGCTGGGTTTGTTGCATGACATTGTGCGGATTGAGAAATGTCGGCAAAACAAATAAGAAAAATAAAAGACCGACGATTACAAACGGGATTACGTTTATTTCACTTCCGGGCGGAAAACCTTTACCCTCTAACCACGAACCGGTTGCAAAAAAGGCTAACATTCCCAAAGCTCGTTTTCCTAGGTTAAGAGAGCCCTGTAACACTTTGTCAAAAAGAAAACTTCCAATGAAGGTTCCGACGGGCCCGCCGAAGAATGAACCAAGCGCCCCACCGGCGATCTTTGCAAGTCCTCCTGTTGCAGCTTTTTCTGCCAAACCTTTTACCACAGCTCCACCTGCCTCGCTGGCCGCTTTTTTAACGCCGAGACGAAGGAGCCATCCCGAGAAGGCTTCGCTCATAGGGGCCGAGCTGTAGAGCATCGCGTAAAAAAATTCGCTTGGGTTTATAGAAGCACCCCCCGAGGCGACCCTCTTTGTGACAAACGCAACATATTGAGTCATTGCTTCGCTGGGAGGAGCTTTTGTTGACTCAATAACACCGCTTGTGAATCTCCCCACTGCACTAGCAATAGACCTGCTTTGGTGCTGTTGTGCTGCCAGATTGTTTCCCGATTCAATAACGGACCCGAGGTGTGACGCCGCCTCTTTTCCCACCGCGTTCGTTACTTTGTCTACAAAACCCTCGGTATGCACAGCGCCTTCCCATGCGTTTGTAAGCACTTCTCTCATGGCCGCCTGCTTGGAGCCTGGAACGATTGTTGTCGCGACGTTGACAAGTGTTCCTGCCGGCCCTGACACAAAAGAACCGATGGGAACATGTGTTAAATCTGGAAGATTTGGCGTTTCAAGCGCAGATGCCATTCTGCTTGCCTTTGCCGCATTGTCAATTGTGTTTTGCATCGAAAAACCCTGCGGTGCTCCGGCAAGGGTTTCAATAAATGTTTTCCCATCGGTTATGGTCGGGTCTTTTGTGATGGCTTCTATTGCGGCGGCTTGAGTGGTTGTGTAGTTCCATATAGAACCGACATCTTCGACAACGGATGGATTGTTTTGTAGAACCTCCCGCGCGGCTGTTTCCACCTCTTCTTGATACGATTTAAACGCTGAGGCATGGCTTATTTGTTCTACCATTGTGTTTATTGCTTCTTCTTGTGAATGCGCAGTCGAGTCGGGAGGATTGTCGGTAAGCGTTTTAAACGTTTCCTCAAGCGCTTCGTCGGAGATGGAAACGTTTTTGCGTCGAAGCTGTTCTCTTAATCCTGAGACGTACGCATTTGTATACTTTTCAGCAACTTCTCTTGCTTGCGTTGTTTGTCGCTGTTTCATCTCCGGAAGAGATTCCACAAGCGTCTCACGGGCATCATGTATCGCTTTTATTCGCGCGGGGGTAACGGGTGTGGTTTGTGTTTCGGCCTGATTTCGCAATTGGGATAATTCTGGAAGGTTCGCTTCAATTTCCGTTTTTTGTGCGACGAGGTCTTTAGCAAGCCGCAATATCTCCTCATTGGTTTGTGTCGTAAACCACTCTTTGGTAAATTCCGCATGAGCAGAAAGCCAGCCCTGAAGCGGAGCAAATGACGCGGCTTCCGCATAGACAACGTCGCGGTCGATGGTGCTTCCGCCTGCGACGGATTCCTGTAATTGGTTAAAAAATTCGTGTAATTTTTTCCCCTGTGTGTCGGCGGTGGCCATAGTTACTTATCTGGCACAGTTTCTGTTGTAAATATCGGTCGACTGGTGCCACTGGCTGGTTGTGTTATAAAGGTGGGAGGCTTGTTTGTGAGCGCAGGCGCATTTGGCGCGGCAGGGGTGACAGGCTGGTCATGAGAAGCCGATTGTTCCGCCTGATTCTTTGCCTGAAGCGCGCTTGACTCGAGCTCCTGAGGTTTTGTGGTAATAATGCTGTGCTCCTGTGGAGAGGCGATGACTCGAACTGCAGCGTGGGCGGCGCCGGCAAAAAACAGACCCTCGCCGATGCCGGAGGACAACAATAAATGTTTTTCTCCTTCAGAGAGGAAAAATATTTCCGCCACCTTGTCGATTGCGGCCGTTGATTGCTTAAGAAGGATTTGAAGACTGCTGTTTTGGATAATAGCTTTTCCAAGGTCGACAGACAGGAAGTCTTCGACGTCTTGCGTAATAGTTGTAAGACCCAGATAATATTTTCGCGCGCGCTTGGCGATGGAATTTAAGAATGCCCCCGAGTCCGGATATTTCATCATGTACCACGCCTCGTCGACAATAAGGATTCTTCTTTTGGTGTTGCGACGCACCTTGGTCCAAATAAAGTCCAGAATAAGGTACATAGCGATGGGTCGGAGTTCGTCTTCTAGGTCACGGATCGAAAACACAGTTAACTGGTTGCGGATTTCAAAATTAGTTTGCTGATCAAATATGCCGACCAAGCTCCCTTTAACAAATTTTTCTATGCGATCGGCAAGTCCGCGCGCAATAGGGTCCTCCATGCCCACCAGAGTTTTATACAGATCCTCCATAAGCGGCGGTTCTTTTGATTGTGTTTCGGGGTCGGGCGTAATGCCCTTTTGTTTATAGGTAAGAATAAGCGCTCGGTCCAAAAGTGCGTCTTCAGAGGGTGTCAGCTTTCCCATGACCACGCGGAAGAACCCGTGAAGAGAAAGAATTTTTTGATTGAGCTCGCTATCTTCCTGCGTTGAACCTTTTTGATGAAGAAGCGCAAGGTCAAACGGATTTACTTTTGTGGCGGCCCCAAAATGGAAACGGATATATTCTCCACCCAGCGCATGCGTGAGTGTTTCATATTCATTTTCAGGATCGATAACGATAACCTCCGTGTCAAACATGAGGCTTCGCAATATTTCAAGCTTCACCATATAGCTTTTGCCGGCACCGGATTTTCCAAATACCACCGTATTGGCGTTTTCAAGCGTAAAGCGGTCAAATATAATCAAACTGTCGTTGTGTTCGTTAATGCCGTATAAGATTCCTTCGTTCGCCGTGAGTTCTGAAGTGGTAAACGGAAACGTGGTGGCCAAAGACGTCGTGTCCATGTTGCGGGTAATAACAAGGCGGTCTTGTCCCATGGGGAGCGTTGTTTTAAATCCTTCCTCCATTTGAAGCGTAGCCTGTTTTGTTACGATAAGAAGAGACGCGAGTGTTGCTTCAACCTGTTTTGTTGCTTTATTCAGATCGTCCAGCGATTTGGCGGGAATTGTGACGTAGAGACCAAATTGAAAAAAACGCTGCGCGCCTTTGGCGAGCTCCTGCTGAAGCGCCAGCGCGTCTTCCAAAGCCACCTGAACTGACGGTTCGATGACGCGTCCCCGTTTCATGTCAGACTGAATGGTTGCCTCCATCTCGCCGACCTTCCGTTTCAGATTCTCGAGCACCTCTTCGCTTCTCGTCGGGTAGATGTACATGGATATATCAAGCGTATGATTAAATGAAATAAGCGGCTCAAGCCAGTTGGCGCTGACAAATCGCGGGTAGCCGGCGACAAACATCGTCCGGTAATAATACGTTCCGATTTTTAGCGTATCAAAGTCGACCTCAATAGAAGGCGGGGCAATAATATCTTTAATAACCAGTGGCGCGTTGACGTGATGAGAAACGGGTTTATTCTCCGGCATCGGGTTGACGACTTTTTTTAGAACTGTTGGTAGATCCATACTGTTATTGTTGTATCGCTTTTTCTATAGTGTCACTGTCTGGTAACGGCACCTCTGCGTTATATGTGGTGAAAAACAATCGCACCAGTTGTTCGTTTGTTAACTGATGAGCTTGAAGTCCGAGACGGTTTAAGAGACGTATTACATGATCCCGTTTTGGATTAAGAACCGTGAGCGCCCGTTCAAATATGTATGTTTTTGCGAACGGCAGGCCCTTCTTTTTACTGCCGAAAAAAACATTCGTTGAAGGCCCAAGCTCAAGACTTGAAAATGGAATAACAATGTAAAAATTTTTATCCAAAACATCTTTTTCTTTAACAGTCGCAGAAACAAACAAGCGGTAATCATGAATACTTTTGGAGAGTTTGGGATTTTTTTGTTTCCTTTCCTGTTCTTCAAGAAGCCGCAGGTAGGCCGTAACGTCTTTGTGTTGCGTACGAATAAGAAGTTCGATGGGAAATGAAAGTGAGTTTAAAAGACCAGCGTAAGAAGCGATGATAGCGTCCTGTTCCCGTTCAGATAATAACCCGAAATTTACTGCGGTTGTGGATACGACGACACAGCACGATCCGTCAATAAACAAGACTATGTCGCGATCAATGGTCTCTATTTCTGTAAAGATTTGGGTTGTTGATCGAATTGGCACTATAGGTGTCGTCATGTTGGTTTTGTTCCAAAAAGTTCCTTTTCAAGCAGTGCGCGATTAATTTGTCTTTGGCTTTTTGCAATAATTTCAAGCGCCGGTACGATCGAGCCGTTGAGCGTGATTTGTACGCGGTCGAATACAAATCTGCCGCGCGGGTCTTCAATTTCCACAAAATATAATCCGTTTGCGAGCGGAGTTGATGCGGCAAATTGACCCAGTCGATTGGTTTTGAGCGCTCGAAGCGGCATCGTGTCTTTGTCTTTGACGGTAACGAGTACGCCTGGCAATAAATTATTTTCACTGTCTTTGATAATGCCGGTAACCACGTTGGGGAAGGTGGTAAGCCGCGGAAGTCCGACTTTGACAGCGCTTTCCGGCGTAATAATTTTTACTGTGGGTTGATGCGGCGTCTGAGGACTCGCAATGTGTGTTGCTGCAGGACTAACGGCCGGTGACGGCGGGGTTGCCGCTTGTTTTCGAAGCAACGTGAGCTCTTGTTGCATTTTTTCTTTTTGTGCCAGCACTTCGGTCAGTTGTTTTTGAAGCTCCAGAACCCGCGCCTCGGTCATGGTTTTGTTTTCAAGGTCATGGCTTAATTCCGTTAATTTCTTTTCAAGCACCGTTTCTTTATTTTGCGCTTCAACAAGCGCCGCCTGCTGCGTTTTGGTTGCGGCCGGCGTGACGACAGGGGGGGCAGAGAGGTCTATGTGTTTTCCTGTTACCGAGGGGGTGACGTAATTTCCCATCGGTGCAATTCGTTGTGCTGGTTTGGCGGGAGATGACGAAAAATATTTTATAATCCAGTCCCATGGGTTTGTTTGCTGGTTTGTGCTTACAATACGCGCTTTTGGCTGGACCATGCTTGCTGCATAGGATGGCGTTGTTGTGTGTTGGGGCGGCGGCGGAACCGGTACGGATGTATGCGGTGGTGCCGCTACGGTTTTAGCTTGGGGCGGCCGAGTTGTTCCAAACAATCCTTGGAGTATGTCTGATACGCCGCGGGAGGCGGGAAGTGCGGTGTGAAGATCCGGGCTTTTGGCCGGCGCCGTTGGTAGCACTTTTGTGGCCGGCGGCGCAACGGGCGGTGGCGCCTCTTTTTCCCATACATATTGCGTCGGACTGTAGACGCTTTTTATAAACGATAATACCCATATATCCATCGGACGTTCTTCGACCGGTACAAAGGCAAATCCGAACCCCCCCAATCCAAAAATAAGCGCAAGCGGCCACGAAAAGAAAAAGGGGAGAGGAAGCCTGTATGATATGTATGCGAGAAGAACCCCTCCGGCAAGATACCCGAACTGTTTAATCGTCATGTCGCCAATGAGGCGAAACTGAAATGTTGTGACATTCTGCGGGACAGGATGCTGTTCCATTGTATTAATATTGTACGGACGTTTTCTTTGGCACGCAATAGCACAAAGCGCATCAGGACCGTGAAAACTCTTCATTTACGCATGACAGTTTTCACGAAATGAGCGTACAAAAATTTTACTTGAGATCTTGAAGGTATGATAAGATAGCCTCATGGAGTCTCCGTTCGTGCTTCTTGAGGTGAAAAATTCTCGCGACAGCGAAGAAACACCTGCCGCCATGGAACAGGTGTTTGCGGCATTGGGAGCATCGGCAGGACATGGAGGGCTCTTGGATCGCATATTCGGTTCGCGGCACGCGCCAAAATATTTCAGTTTTGAGCTTGTGTCGATAAACTCAAGAATTCATTTTTTTGTCGGGTTGCCTTCTCATGTTCAAGCGTACGTTGAGAGTCAATTAACCGCCCAATACCCCAAAGTGCTTCTTTCAGTGTCGGCGGATTATGCGCCGCATTTTCTTTCGCTTCCGCATGCGGCGGCACAACTTACGTTCACCAACTCGTTTTACTATCCGCTCAAAACATATAAAGATGTGAAGGATCTTGACGTTTTGGCAAGTATATTAGGACAAATGGCCAAGCTTCCCCAAGGGGAGGCGGCTGCCGTGCAAATCCGACTTGAACCGGCCGGAAACGCATGGCAGCATACCGCTTCCGCAATTGTGGCGCGCGGCATTCCCGATTTGACATCAACAACTGGGCGCATGAAAACCCATCCGCACGCGCGGCTTATTGAAACAAAAATAGCACAGGTTGGCTTTGTGGCCGCCCTCCGCGTTGTTACTACAGCTGCGACGGAGGCGCGTGCAAAAGAACTACTCCACGCTCTTTGCGGCACATTCGGTGTTTTCACATTAGGGGAGGGAAATTCTCTTGCTATGACAGAGCCGGCGTTCTGGCAAAAGAAGCGCTTGGAACAGGGATTTGTAAAGAGAAACGGCGACGTTGCTCCGCGGCATCAGATTTTGAACGCAAGCGAGCTCGCATCGTTATGGCATCCGCCGGGATTGACGCTTTCGATGATTAAAAATATTTCGTGGGGAGCGATATTGACTGGAGAGGCGCCGGAGAATTTACCGATTGCCACTGAGAGCGAAGAAGAAAAGCGGCAGATCAACTTTTTTGCCAGAGCTGAGTATAAAAACCGGATTGCGACGTTTGGCGTGAAAAAAGACGACAGGCGGAAACACATCTATATCGTCGGAAAAACCGGAACCGGCAAATCGACGCTCATTGCCAACATGGCGATAAACGATATGAAAAACGGCGAAGGTGTGGCTGTTGTAGATCCGCACGGAGATCTTTGCGATATTTTATTGGATTACGTTCCGTCGCATAGGATCAATGATGTGGCGTATTTGGATCCGTCTGACATTGATTACCCGTTTCATCTCAACCCGCTTGAGGTAAAAAATCCCGCCTATCGGGAGCTCATTTCATCAGGCATCGTCTCAATTTTTTATAAACTCTACCATTTAAGCTGGGGGCCGAGGCTTGAATATATCCTTCGCAACACGATTCTGACGTTGTTAAGCGTTCCCAACAGCACGCTTTTGCAGGTTCCTGAAATTCTCACGAACGACAACTACCGCGCAAAAATAGTTGAAAAAATGTCTGATCATGTGCTTAAAAATTTCTGGATCAATGAGTTTGCCAAAATGAGCCCGCAAATGCGCGTTGAGGCGATTTCTCCGATTCTTAACAAGGTCGGGCAGTTTTTGTCTTCGCAGACCATACGTAACATTGTGGGAAGTCCTGTTTCAACGGTCGACCTTGAAACCATGATGAATGAGGGGAAAATCGTCCTTGTAAATTTATCACAAGGAAAGCTGGGCGAAGACAGCAGCGCCCTGTTGGGGGCCATGATTATTACAAAAATCCAGCTGGCATCCATGAACCGCGTCTATATGGAAGAGGCCAAGCGCCGGGATTTTTATCTCTACGTCGATGAGTTTCAAAATTTTGCCACGACATCCTTCATTAAAATTCTTTCCGAAGCACGGAAATACCGGTTGGATCTGACCCTTGCGAATCAATATATCGGACAAATAGACGAAGATGTGCAAAAAGCAATTTTCGGCAACGCGGGGTCAATTATAACTTTTAGCGTTGGAGCAACTGACGCACGGATATTATCGAAGGAATTTGGAGAAAAATACGAAGAAAGCGAACTTGTCGGTTTAGGGAACTATGATGTATTGTTGAAACTTTCTATTGATAATCAGACATCCGATCCGTTTTCTGCAAAAACACTGCCGCTTCCCAAAAGCCGCAACCAAAACAGAGAAAAAGTCATACGAAGCAGTCGAGAACGGTATGCTAAAAAGATAAGCACAAAACCCTAAGCACAAAAATCAAAATAATGAACAAATGGAACAAATCAAAAATTCAAAACAATACGATCTAGAAGATCGGACATTTGCGTTTGCAAAACGATGTCGTGATTTTATTGGTAAACTCTCAAAAACACAAGCAAACATTGAATATGGGGAGCAATTGATTCGATCATCAGGATCGCAGGCGGCAAATTACATAGAAGCAAATGAAGCAATAAGTCAAAAAGATTTTTTCCATCGAGTTAAGATATGCCGGAAAGAAAGTAAAGAAAGCCGATTGTGGCTGAGGCTGTGTATAGTAAAAGAAGAAATGTTGTCTGAGCAAGAAATTCTTATTCAGGAAGCGCTCGAATTAACTAAAATATTCGGATCAATAGTAGAAAAACAAAAGAAGAGTAGTGTTTGATTTTTGATATTTGAATTTATTTTAGATTTAGAATTTAGGATTTAGAATTTTATGAACATAGCTTTACTTGGTGGCGCCTTTAATCCGCCGCATACAGGACATCTCATGATTGCCCAGCAGGTATTGGATTTTACTGATGCCGAAGAAGTCTGGTTTGTTCCGAATTACGGCCAGAGTCCTGCAAAAGACGTGGCGCCGGCGGCCGACAGGCTTGCAATGGCCAATCTGTTGGAATTGCCCAAAACCCGCGTCTCGACGCTTGAGATAGATAACAAGCTGGACGGAGAAACTGTGCATCTGTTGCCGTTTTTACCAAAAGAACATACATATTCTTTTATTCTCGGGAGCGATCTGCTTGCGCTATTTCATACGTGGTTAGGGTGGGAAAAACTTCTTGCCGCCATGCCGTTTTATATATTTCCGCGCGAAGGATTTCCCTGCGAACCTCTTCGACCCGGAATGAAAATTATTTCTCATGAACTCTTGATCAAAAGCACCATTTCGTCCACCAAAATTCGCGATAGGGTTGCCAAAGGATTGCCTATTGATCAATTTGTGCCGGCGGCGATTGCCGAATATATACAGCAACACCAGCTGTATCAGTCTGGTTCACTTTGATTTATTGGGATGTTATAATTAAAAAGAGCAATAGAAAGGCATAAATATAATATGGGATTAGAGCAAGGCCAGGAATTAGGCAAGTTTCTTTATAATCTTGCGCAATCGGCTGCCATTCGGACAGCCGAAACAGGTAAGGCGTTTCGAAAAGCCGCAACCCGTCTGGAAAAAACGCAGAAAGTAACCTTTCAGGAGGGGATAGATAAGATTGTCGGAGATCAGGCGCATCAGGACAGGTTTCTTAATTCTTCAAAAGACTGGGTGAAGGATGCAGGTTCATCTGAAAAAGCCAAGCAAACCGCAGCACTCAAAAATTTAAAAAATCCCGACGCACAGCTGACTGCCGCCAACATAACAGACGCAAAGAAAGTGCTTGATACATCCATGAATATGGTGCGCACGCGGGAGGGCCACGCGCCGCCGTGGTTGAAAAACATGGGTGACAGAATACAGAATGATCCGAAAGCTGCTGAATTTGTCAGCCGCCTCGCGCTTATTCCCGAGCGCCTCAGGGAAGATCCGTACGTGCTTGAGCGTGAACTTATGCGCTACGCACTTTCCGATTCTTCAGCACTGACCCCTGAAGGACGGGCGGAGCGCATGCTCATCATGCAAGAAACGACGCGCCATATCCGTGCCAGACTAAATGAGTTGGGATTTTCAGAATCACAGAAAAAAATGTTCAGTCAGGCGACCATGACGTCGCTTGGCGGTGAGGATGTCGGTCTTCTGGAGTTAAAATACGCGCGAAGCCTTGAAGACAGAAGAATGGTAACGTTTGTGCAGGAAAAATATAGCCGGCCGGCCTCCGCAGGAGAATATAGAAATGCAGGGAGTGTTGATATACCGACAGCTGGTTCAGGCAAATTGAAAGATGCACTTGATGATATTCGTCAGCTGGTTGGATCAGACAAGATAGAAAGCGGACATACCGCCCGTGTCGCGGAGGATGCAATTAACAGATGGCTTACCAAGCGAAATAATAAAACAGGTGTTTTAGAGATTGGAGGGGATGGCGCGAAGGTACTTCGGGAGTTTCGGTCCCGACTGTATGAATACGAATCAAAACTTGCGGAGCTCGGTCAGCAACACAGCAGCATTTATCTTGACAGAATCGAGACAGAAGCGCTTGTGCGAAACCCCATATTGTTTTTTGAAATGTATTCACGCTCTCTTGAGCAGATGATTTATGAATACGGATACGAATCCGACGTTTTTCAGGATAAGCTTCAGCGGTTTAAGCTTCTCGTTGACTGGTATACGTCGGATTCCTACGACAAGATGGTTGGTGGAGACGGATTAAGCTTGGAAGTCTTGGTTGACAGAGCCACCAGTCAAGAAACGTTTGACAGGGTCTACCATAATCGCCAGTTGTATATTAACCAAAAAGCAGAAACCCTGAACATTTATCATTCCCGGGCCCGATCGCTTGATTTGGTGGTTGCACTCAATCACGGCGACAGCTATGCGGATGACACACGATTGATGCAGATGGTTGAATCTCTGGGAGATCGCGGTGTTTTTGGCGGAGGAGCCCATTACGGAGAACTCGGAGATCTTATGATGCAAAAAATCCGCGAGCATCACATTGAACTTCTCAACCATCCGAGTATGGGTATAGCGCACCGGTCAAGCGCAGAATTGCGGCATCAGGCGACGCAAGAGGCTGTTAGAGAACTGCACGAAGAGCGCGCTTTACATCAAGAGGATTATGCAAAACACCTAAGGCAGCAATTAGAAGAGATGAGAGATATTGTTGGTGAGGGCTCTCCTTCAGTGGATGAAATGTTCCAAGAAATTAACAAAATTACGAGCCTTGATAGCGAGGAGACGTGTAAGTCCATCGGTGTGTACGCGGAAGCGCTGTATATGCTCCGCTTTGAACAGCAGGAGGATACGTATACATTTGCCGCGACGCCGATAGCAGGTGAGGATGTCGGCGACATAACCTCGTTTGCAGGAGCAACATGGGTTGACCGCGAAGGATTTGCCGATCGCGTACGCGATATGTTTTTGCGCAAATGGCGCAACTGGACCGACCATGCACGGACCATCTGGCAGGGCCGCTGCCTTATGTATATTGAAAAAGACGATAAGTTATTTGATTGGGGAATGGAGAGGACGAATATTTTATATGACAAAATACACGGACAAAACGGTTATGGTCACGACTGGCTTCATATGGAGGAATGGGAGCATGCAAATCACAAGGGGTATTTTGCTGATGTTAAAAGGTTTCTTGAATTAAATCCCAACGCTTCGTTTGATTCGGTCCCTGTTGAATTAAAGCCGAAAATTGATGAATATTCGACGTTTCTTGAGCTCAAGAGCATATTTGCAGATTATCACCATAAGATGAATTTGGCTCCGAACGGATCAGACGCCGAATATGCTCGTTTTTTTGCGACAATCGATAAAGATCCCCCAAGAGGCATGCATTTATTTAAGGATGACCGTGACAATCTTCTTCATTATGTGTTGGTAGACATTGGGGGTGATTTTGCCCAGCGCGATGCGATCAATTTTTACGGTTTCTGGAAAAGCGGTGTCCGGCGCAACGCTGTTCTGCGGGCGGTAAGACTGCATCCGAGATATGCTCCCGCATTTGAACACAATTTCGTTTCCCCTTTAGGTTTGGATGACAACGGAAATCCGGAAAACGGGATTATGGTGGGCGGAAGATTATATGGAGCTGCCGAATCTTACTTTAATCCGAAAATTGAGCGTCACGATGCAATTGGGGACAAAGGCTTTACCAACGAACTTAAAGCAGCAGCCAAAACGCACCCCCACATGTTGTACCGCGCGCGCCATGCCGTTGAGACAAAATATTATCATCCCGAAATGCGCCTTACTGCCGCAGAAGAAAAGAAGCTCAACGATTCTGTACGCCTTTTTCACCTTATTAATCATGAGCTTCAAATGCGCGGAGAGTTGCCCATACATTACGGACTTGCCAGTAACGCACAGGAGATTAATCAGTGGACACCGATGCAGCAGGACGTCTTCCGGCATGTTTTTGATAAGTTGGCAGATGCAGCGCCCATGAAACCCGATGAGTTTTTAGCATCAATGAAAGGATATTATACAGACGTTTCTACCCATATAGATGATTTTCTTGATGTTAAATATGCGCATCAATTTTCATCCGTTTTGTGGACCGACGATATTCCTTTAACGCAGGTCGAAAAAACAAATCTTATGAGTATTTTTGCTGAAGAGGCGGATGCGGAGACAGCCGCGCTTATGATGAAAGCAAAAGACAATATAGCGGCATCCCGCGCGATTTCCGATCGCGGGCGGGGGCGTACGGGTTTGTGGGTAACCGGCATGCATGATTTCCGGCTCTGTATAAAAGACCAGATAACAAACTTTATGGGCACTATGGAAGCCGATCCTGAAGCGGCGATGAAATCAATGGTTACGATGGATTCAACATTTTTCGGCTACAATTCCGAAACAGATGCGGGTGTTTCTACCTGCGGAGCGCTTTCGGGATATCTGGACGCTGCAAAAACCAGAACGTGGCGGTGGTTTAAGTGGCTTAATTTGAGTTCTCGGTTGAGAAAGGCGACGAATTCAACCCATTCACCATCGTGGACGGTAGATGAGCGGCACGGATTTGTGGATAAGATTCAGGCAACAAGAGGAGCGCTCAGTCACCGCGCACCCGCCACCTTTGAGGCAACTGAATCGCAAACCGGTATTTCAAACTGGAGAAATATTTTAACAATGCGTCGTCGCAGTTATCGAGCACACAAAGAAAACCCTGTGGCAAAAGCTATCCGAAGCGCAGCTGATAGGCTTCCTCCAGACAGCCGCCGGTCAAAATTGATTCACAGAGTGTTACCGAATCTGTTTGCCCATAAGAGACAGACATATACACACAGGACACGTTTTTTTGAGAATATCTTTAATAACACCATCGGCCGCGTATTTATGCAGAACGTTCCTGCACACGAACGGTTTTCACGGTTTGTCGAGGGTTTGAATCTTCGGGCGCCAAGCGGCGTGTGGAGCTTTACCGGATCAAATATTGCAGTGTACGGAACGATTATTATTGTTGGGGGTACTATCGTTTCCGGAATGGGTGGTGAAGAGCACAAAGAGTAAGAAGTTTCATTCAAATATCACGGTACTTATTCTTCTTTTCCCTGTCCCAGCATTTTACCGAATTGACTCATTTGCTGATGTTGTAGCGCCATGCCACCGAGCTGGAGAGCAATCGGGAAGGCTCCCTTCACCTGTCCGCCGACCACGTCAAGACCACTGCTGATAAGCGGCTTGGCTTTGAGCGCTTCCTTTATGCCGTTGACGATACTGGGGATTGCAAGGACGATGCCAAGAGCAATAATTCCCTCAGCGAGCCCGCCCATACCGCCAACCGTCACATTGCCGACGACCGGTAACGTGCCGGAATAAATGGTTTGCGGCAAAAACGGCGGAGTCCACAGCGTCTGACTGCCGGTGTATTGTGTAATGACATCAGCAACCATAAGAAGAAGCGCGGTAACCGGAAAAACGATGAGGTTCGCCGCAAGATTTTTTACCCATGATGTAAATCCGTCGGCTCCGGGAAATACGTCGACAAGAATTTGAAGCGGGCCGGTCAAAACCGCTAAGAGAATCTGAACGTAGCTGTTAAGAAGCATCATAAGTATGCGGATAAATGCGATTAAATACGCGATCGTAATAATAAACATAAATATGAAACCGATCCCAGTACCATAAAATATCCCGGTACCAATCATGTTTAAAAGCCCTCCCAATACGTCTCCGTGATAAAAATCATTAATCATTGAGGTTGAAGGACTCATTTCGCCGGCAGGGGTAAGAACAGCACGAATAAGGTCAACAAATCCCGGATTAGAAAAATTTATGGGTATAAGAGACTTTCCGAGGGTTGTATTGGGTAGTGCCCCCTGGACGACTATTGATAAAAACCCCATCAGAAGATACATCACATCGATAAACAGCCCGACGATTGCATAGGAAAATGTGATAAGAATAAGAGCGATAACAATGCGCGGAATTGAGTTTTGTACGGTAACCACGGTTTTCGGATCGATTTTTTTGCGCAACATAACCATAAATCCGATTACTATCATCGCAAGGGCTAAAACAAGATAGGCGATATTGCGAAACGCCTTCCATACCGGTAATAAAGGGGCAAGACCCGTAAATCCGATACCCTGCGCGTATACCTGTCTTGGCGCAATGCCAAGTGATTGCGCAGTGTCCTGCACCCAATACGCGAGGTCCGCCGGCGGATTTTCGTACATGGTATTTATGCCCATGGCGATGTTGCCCAGTGCACTTGATTTCATTGACGTTTTATATATTGTTTCGTCCTGCGTACAGGTATACGGGCCGTTGTAATAATAGGTAATGATGTGACATGTTAACCAGTGCATGTCGACAAAACTGGTTTGTTCGGTAATGGGAGTAAGGCTTACCTGCTGATTTTTGATTGCATTATCCGTATCTGTGGCGTAGTTCTGTTCTAGATAAGGAGCTGGAGCCGCCAAGACGGAAGAATTACCGTAAATAAATAGATTCCGGCTCGCCGGTATGAGGAGGAAAAGAAAGACAGCAAGTGCTATTTGGATAAACCACGATATGCGCTTCACATTTCTATTGTCCAATAAAAAAAGAGTGCAGTCAATGATGGATTACTGCGGTATGGTAACGCCAAATTTAGTAACAGGCACCCCCGTAAATACCTCGATAATGCGAAGTATGATGTATGCGGCAACGATGACGATAAGACCGATAATGGCATTGGTAATGGTGCCTCGTGCTGACTCAAGTTTTTTCGGATCGCCGCCGGAAAAAAGAAAACTAAACCCGCCGATCAAAAACATGATAAACAGTGCGACTCCCGCAAGCGCAATGATGGCTTGAATGACGTTTTTGAAAAGCGGCTCAAGACACGTGAACGTCGCAACGTCAGGGGCGCCGGTGCCGCTTCCCTGTAAACATCCGCCCCAGTCATCCGCGGCGTGTACAACAAACAATGAAGTAAGTTGGGTAAGTATCATGCGTGTATTATCTCGCACCTATGAAGCGCTGTAAAGAAACGGGGTACACTCTATTGAAACGGTTTCGGAAAGCTTAATGTTCCGCCGATAATCGTGACGCCTAAGAAGTTCTGAACGAGTATCATGACAGCCCATGCGGCGCCCACAATGATAAGTCCGACGATCGCATGCGTGATTTTGTTTCGGGCCGCTTCCATGGCTGCCTTATCGCCGCCTGAAGTAATCCACGAGATGCCTCCCAAAATAAGATAGAAGAATGCAAGAAGTGCAGATACAATAAGAAGTGTTCCCACCAAAGCGCTGATAAGCTGGCCGACATCACCGATTTTGATGTTTGACGGTTGGTTAATGGTAATCTGTGGATTACTTTGAGCAAATACTTGTGGGAACATAGAGAATCCTCCTTCGGTCACAATATAGCTTATTATATCTTAGTTGTTATTGTCGCGCAAATGTTTTTACCTTGTCAACCCCGAATAATTTCTGAGCTTCGTTATTTTTAGTTTCCTCCCGGAATGGAAGGAATGGGTAAATGTGATAAATCCATGCCAAAGAATTTCGCAACCAATGTTGCAATAGCCCATGCTGCGGCTACAACAACAATGCCAATGAGGGAATTTGTGATTTCGTCGCGTGCTTTTTCGAGTTTTGTTTTATCTCCGCCGGAGGTAATCCATGTAAATCCTCCCATGACCAAAAAAACAAGTGCGAGAAGAAATCCGGCGATAAACAGTCCGCCTACAACATTGCTGACAAGCAGGCCCAGCGCTGTGCCACCCTGATCTCCTGATGAGCCTTTCCCTCCAATACTACTTGGTAATACAGGATTTACGATCTGTGCCAATACATGGGTCATATTATTTGCCGTTGATAGGCAGGGTCCCGAATAATTTTGCCGGATCCAATATGCTAAAGCCAAAGAATTGACCAGCGGTTGCGGTAAGCGCCCATGCACCGACAACAATGACAAGTCCGATAAATGCATGGGTAATGTGATCGCGCGCCTCTCCGATTTTTTTGGAATCGCCGCCTGCTGACATCCATTCATATCCGCCGAAGAGAATATTTAACAAAAACCAGACGCTTGCAACGACTGTCAGAATTCCGATAACGGAGCTGACAAGATCAGCAACGCCGGTGATACCCGCCGACCCATTGTTAGAGCTTCCGATGGTACTAAATGGCCCCAAGCCGCTTCCGCCAATTGGTCCTAAATGAAGAGTATTGTCAGTTAAGATCATAGATTATTTTGGTCCCGTAATCGTCGGATTTAATATGTACGTTGGGTTACCAAAAAACAACTGAGAAACAACCGCAGTTAATGCAAATGAACCCACAAGTACGACAAGCCCTAAGAGCGAATACCATATGCGATCCAGTGCGGCGGAAAGCTTTTTGCTGTCTCCGGCTGCGCTCATGTATTCAAATCCTGCAATGATGAAGTTGATAAATGCAAAGATGCCGGCAGCCACAAACACCAGCCGTAAAATATTACTAAATAATACGGCGAAACCGCCGGAGGTTGAATCGACGTTTTGAAATCCATTGGGCATGGTAATGGTACCGACAACACCGCTTATTTCATCAGCGAGCACATTCATATTAGTGTAATGGCAGGAGTTTGCCGTTCATTCCTGTTATTGTCTCAATAATTTGTATGATCCAGACGGATGCAACGATGATAATAAGTCCAATCGCTGCCCCCGTGATTGCCTTTTTTCCCTGTTCTATTTTTTTCGGATCACCGGATCCTGCGCCTACTATGATACCAAATCCGCCGAAAACTAACAAAACAAAGGCGATAATACCGGCTAAAATAAATGCATTGGGCATGATCACTGAAACCAGACTTCCCAGTGTCGTAAAGTGCTGTGCCGGTTGAAAATAGGTTCCGATATCTACTTGCGCGAAGACCTGTTTCATATTTTTAGTGTAGGTAATGAGGCGCTTCCTGTCAATCCATCTGTATTTGTCTCACAGGGCGATCGTGTGTTATAGTATGCTACCGGTATGCGACAAAACACCGATGACAGCAAGCTTATTGGTCAGATTCTCTCCCGTGATCGACAGGCGCTTTCGCTTTTTTATCGCCGCTACACCCCCAGACTTACGGCTTTTATCCGTGCCCGTATCGATAATCCCGCCGACGCGGAAGAGATACTACAAGATACGCTTTACGGATTTTTGGAAGCGATCCGTGATTTTCAGGGAAATTCCAGTCTTTCAACGTTTCTTTTTTCGATTTGTCACCACAAAATTATCGATTTTTACAGGAGACGAAAACTTCGGCACATAGTTTTTTCGCAAACGCCCAATCTTGAAATGCTGGTTTCACCGATATTAAACCCTGAGGAAGAGCTTGATACAACCATGTTGAAAGAAAAAATTCATAACGTGCTGGCTCGAATATTGCCTCACTATCGGAAGCTCATTGTCTACAAATACGAAGAAAACCTGTCTGTTGCGGAAATCGCGAAAAAATTTGCGGTTTCTTTAAAAAGCGTGGAATCACAGTTATTTCGGGCAAGAAAAGCGTTTGTCGAGATATTTTTATCAATTTAAATTATTGTATGGCAGATACGATTTATACAAAATTTGTGAAGCGGTGGGAAGAAGTGACCGAAGTTCCACCTCAGACCGTTGGACCTCTAACGCCGATATATAAACGAGCAGTCAAACGGCTTAAAGTTATGCCGTGGCCGGCTCTGGTTTTATCGGGAATTCTCTTTGTTCTGGCTTTATATATACTTATTGGCTCTACGATAACACTCATTGTGAGCATCCTCCAGCGCGGGTTTTAGCCGATTTCTTCGACGTATTATATATAGGCCTTAAATGGCCCGTTTTGTTTATGTCAAATTCGATTACAACGGTTGGTGTATCGTTTGGACGGAATCTTGTGGGCATTGTCACGAGGCCCTATGAAACATGCCGACGGATAGTTGAACATGGAAATATAGGAGAATTCGCGTTTGTTGTCGCTTTAATACTGTGTTATTTGCTTACCGTTTCATTGGTTAAACAATCGCTTTTCGAACCGTTTTTATTGTCACGGCAATTTATAACGCTTGCATCAGCCACAGGATTAACGTTAATATTGGCTGTTTCGCTTTTCTGGGGGGTCGGGCGGTTATTGCGGGCCACCACAAATCTTCGGGGACTTATCGTCGGTTGGGGATACAGCATGATTCCAACGCTTCTCTGGTTTTGGATAACACTTCTTCTTTACATCATATTGCCGCCGCCCAGAACGACAAGATTTTTCGGGGTGGCGTTTAGCATCGTGTATCTTATCGTTTCCGCAATTCTTTTATTTTGGAAAGTCATTCTTTCGTATCTCACATTGCGTTTTGCTTTTCGAATGGACCTTGTGAAAATTGTGCTTTTGTCAGCCATCGTGTTGCCGATTTTAGGATTCTATACTGTCGGCATGTATCGGTTGGGAATTTTTCGTATACCGTTTATATGAATATACGCAAAGGAACATCGGCGGGGAAACGGCGAGAGATGCTTGAGAAAGAGCTTCACATTAAGCTGCCTCATATCGGCTCATTTACGCTCGATGAAGCAGCCGCTTCAACCAGAAATTGTGAAAATATGATTGGAGTAGCTCAGATTCCCGTGGGAGTTGCCGGTCCTTTACGGATTCAATCGCACATTTCAAACCCCATCGCTCACAGGGAAAAAGAGTATTATATACCACTTGCGACAACAGAAGGAGCGCTTGTGGCGTCAATTAATCGCGGATGCAAGGCGATTACGCAAAGCGGCGGAGCGATTGTTGATAGCCACAAAATAGGGGCTACCCGAGGACCGGTTTTTCGGGTGAAAAATCTAGCGGAAAACAGAACGCTTCGTACATTTTTGGATACGCGGTTTGATGAACTCAAGGCGATCGCCGCCAAAACATCTCACCATCTTGCGCTCACATCGTTTTCCTCAACAGGAATCGGGAGATACCGGTATGTCCGGTTTGTTTTTGATACGCAGGACGCGATGGGACTTAACATGGTGACAATAGCGACAGAAGCGATTGCTTCGTATATGCAGGAAAAAACCGGAGTTGAGTGCTTGGCGCTTTCCGGAAATTACTGTGTTGATAAAAAACCTTCATGGCTCAATGTTCTTGGAAAACGAGGAATTAAAGTTTGGGCGGAAGTTGTGTTGACAAAAACCGTGCTTGCTACAGTTCTCAAAACGACAGCGCAAAAGATGTACGATGTGTGGTTAGCCAAGTGTATGCTGGGAAGTGTTATGAGCGGGTCCATGGCATTTAACGCCCAATTTGCCAATGTGGTCGCGGCATTATTTTTAGCTACCGGTCAGGATCCGGCGCATGTCGTTGAAGGAAGTTTGGGTGTGACAACCGCAGAAGTTTTGTCTGGCGAAGATTTATATGTATGTGTATACGTTCCGGATTTGATGATCGGTACAGTTGGAGGCGGAACTGGACTTGCGACCCAACACGAGGCCCTTTCGATGTTAGGAGTTGCCGGAGGGGATAACGGCAATAATGCACGTCTTTTTGCTGAAATAGCTGGCGCAGCGATATTGGCTGGAGAAATTTCACTTCTTGCATCTCTTGAAGAAGGAACGCTGGCGCGAGCCCACGCACAACTTGGCAGAGGGGGCGCACTATGACGGGAATTGTTTCATATGGTACATACATACCCCGATATCGGGTGACCCTTGAAGATATAGCGAAAGTGTGGGGAAAAGATGGAAAAGAAATCGCGAGTTCGCTTGGAATTCAAGAAAAATCTGTGCCGGGCATTGACGAAGATTCAGTAACTATTGCGCTTGAAGCGGGTGAGAGCGCACTTCGATTCAGCGGTTGTAAACCCACAGATCTTGAAGCTTTGTTTGTCGGATCAGAAAGTCATCCGTATGCGGTAAATCCAACGTCAACCATCGTTGGTGAACTTCTTGGGATTGGTAATCATTATCTGGCTGTTGATCTCGAGTTTGCATGTAAAGCGGCAACAGCAGGCATGCAGGCAATCGCCGGACTTGTTGAATCCGAGCATATTCATTATGGGTTGGCTATCGGATCAGATACGGCGCAGAGTAAGCCGCACGATGCGCTCGAGTATACATCGGCGTCGGCAGGAGCAGGATTTCTATTAGGGTCAATGCATACTATTGCGACGCTTCTGTCCTATACTTCCTACTCCTCGGATACGCCGGATTTTTGGCGGCGTGATGGCATCCGATATCCTACCCACGCAGGACGGTTTACCGGAGAACCGGCCTATTTTGCTCATGTGTTGGGTGCCGCAAAAAGTCTGATGGAAAAAGCAAAGATAACACCAGATCATGTAACCCATTGTGTGTTTCATATGCCCAATGCAAAATTTCCAAGAGAAGCCGCCAAACGGCTTGGATTTACTGCCACCCAGCTGGCGCCGTCTTTAATCGTTGATCGCATCGGCAACCCCTATTCCGCTGCTTCGCTTTTAGGGTTAGCAGCCACTCTGGATCAGGCGAAACCAGGAGATACTATTTTCATGGTTTCTTATGGGTCAGGAGCTGGTAGTGACGCATTTTTGTGGCAAGTGCAAGATGAAATGATTCCGTTGCAAAAAAAGCGGAAAGAAGAAGGTGAATTAGTTTGTCAACAAATTGAAAAGAAAGTTTATATTGATTACGTCGGATACTTGAAAAAAACTCATAAAATTTAATATGAATATTTTTGTACTGGGAGCTGCGACAACAAAATTTGGTGAACTGTGGGGTATATCTCCGCGCGCTTTGGCCGGTCAGGCGGTTGGTAACGCTCTTTTGGATGCCAAAATAGAAGCGAGCAAGATTGAAGCACTCTTTGTCGGTAATATGCTTTCAGGCATGCTTGGCGGTCAGGAACATTTGGGAGCATTTTTTGCCGAAGAACTTGGCCTCTTTGTCCCTGCATTTAAAATTGAGGGCGCCTGTGCATCAGGTGGATTAGCGCTTCACAATGCAGTTAACGCTGTATTGTCGGGACAATATCAAACAGTTGCCGTTTTGGGAGTGGAAAAAATGACGGACCATAAACCTGAAGATGTGGCCACCGCCCTTATGGGAGCCGGAAGCGAGGGGGAACGATTGGCTGGGGCAACATTTCCGGGTCTATACGCGCTTCTTTCTCGGATTCATATGTCTACGTATGGAACGACAGAGGAAGATCTTGCAGCAGTTTCTGTAAAAAATCATTATCATGCGACATTAAATCCCAATGCGCAATTTCACTCGCTCATTTCTGTCGAACAGGTTATGAAAAGTCCATGTGTTGCCGACCCGTTAAAGCTTTTAGACTGTTCGCCTATTTCTGACGGTGCCGCATCGCTTATCATAACGAGCAACAAAAAATACACTGAATCAGCAAATTCAAACGTGCGCATTATTGCGTCAGCGACAGCAACAGACACATTAGGCTTGGCCCAGCGCAGCAGTTTAACTGAGCTTGCTGCGACAAAGCGTGCAGCAAAGCGTGCGTACGAACTGTCGGGAGTAGAACCAAATGATATAGATGTTGCGGAAGTACATGATTGTTTTTCTATCGCTGAAATTCTTGCGATGGAAGATCTTGGATTTTATGCGAAAGGGAAAGCCGCAAAAGGAATTGCGGCCGGAGAGACAACACTTGGGAAATCAAAACGGTTCGTTGTTAATCCATCCGGCGGGCTGAAAGGATGCGGTCATCCTGTAGGTGCAACGGGCGTGAAGCAGGTTGCAGAATTAGTTGAGCAGTTGCGTGGTCGCGCACAAAAAAGACAAGTAGCGCGTGCAAAAGTCGGACTTGCCCATAACGTCGGAGGAAGCGGTGCGACGGCAACAGTACACATATTAACACTATAATCATATGATCAGTCCAGTAAAGGTTTGGAGAAATCAAAAATTTGTCGCCCGAATGGTCGGGAAAACCGGCGTGATCGTTTCATGGACCATTATCCGGCTTCCTCCGGCGGATTTTGGATATCAGGCGCCCTATCCAGTTGCACTTGTGAAGTTAGATACCGGCGAATCTCTTGCGGCTCAAATGGTGGATTATGATGTAAAGAATCTTGTTATCGGCCAGCGTGTCGTAACGGTTGTCCGGCGGACAATACAAATAGAAACTGATGACGTTATTCCGTACGGTATAAAAGTTAAACCAGTCTAGCTATGGTTACCGTTTCCGTTCCAGGCAAGGTGCATCTCATGGGTGAACATGCGGTGGTGTATGGTAAGCCGGCTCTTCTTGCGGCTATCGACATGCGAATGCGCGTGAGCATTTCCGAACCCTCTTTGATAGGCAAAAAAAATAGCGATATTACGATTCAATCTTCGGAATCTATCGAACATGCTCGCTATGCAGTTTTGTATGTCATGAAGCAGTTAAACATTGTTCATACAAAACCGGTTACGTTGACGATCGATTCCGACATTCCAGCCGGATTTCATTTGGGTTCATCGGCGGCACTCGCGGTTGGCATAAGCGCAGCACTCATGTATTTTTATAAAAAAATCTGGAACCCCATCCGGATAAACGAGCTTGCGTATGAGATTGAAAAAAAACAGCATGGTAATCCGTCCGGCGGCGACAATACGGCAGTCACGATGGGAGGCTTTATCTGGTATCGCCGGGAATTAGAATTTCTTAAAAGTATTTGGCAGTTGCCGTTTCGACCACCCGCTCAACTCAATCATTTTTTCCTCATTAACACCGGACGACCTCTCGAGTCGACGGGAGACATGGTGGCATTTGTGCGAAAACAGTACGAAAAAAATCCGTTAGAAATGGATCGACTCCTTAATGAAAACGAATCTCAGGTTAAGCGAATTACGATAGCGTTGAAAGAGGGTCAAGAAAAAGAACTCATTGATGCATTGCGGATGGGAGAAAAAACACTGGAGGGATTTGGAGTGGTCAGTAAAACCGTAATCCCTTTGATTCGAAAGATTGAAGCGCTGGGTGCTGCGGCAAAGATTTTAGGGGGCGGCGGCAGAGAAAAAGGAGTTGGATTTTTACTTTGTTATCACAGTGATAAACAGGCAATCGAGAAAATATGCAAACAATATAACTATAGTATTGGTGCAGTTCGATTAGGTGAAGAAGGGATACGACTTGATGAAAAATAACCAATCCATAAGCGTGAGTGCTCCGGGAAAATTACTTCTCATGGGGGATCATGCGGTTGTCTATGGATACTCGAGTCTTGTAACTGCAGTTGATCAAAGAATTCATGCATCTGCTTCCCTAATTGATTCAGCAGATTTTCAACTGGAAGCTTCGGACATACACATTAAGGGATATAAAAAGCCAATAAAAGATCTTGGGATCGGTGAAATTCCCAAACAGGCGCAGTTTGCAGAATTTGCCGTTCGAAATTTTGTTGAACGATATCCGCTTCCGTCGGGAATCCGTATTGAAACGCACGCAGGCTTTTCTTCAACCTTTGGTTTTGGATCTTCATCGGCAACAACCGTTGCAGTGCTTTTTGCGCTCGCATCGATTACTTGCACACCATTGTCTCAAAAACAGCTTTTTGATATTGCCTATAAAACTATTTTGGATGTTCAAGGTGTAGGATCTGGATTTGATGTTGCAGCAGCAATCTGGGGGGGAACAATTGTTTTTGTTGGCGGTGGGAAAGTCATAGAACCAATAAAGATTTCCTCAATACCTCTCATTGTCGGGTATACGGGAGTAAAAGCGGACACGGCACAGTTAGTAACGATGGTTGCCGAAAAGCGAAAGGCATACCCCCAAAAAGTTGATCGGATATTTCAGGCGATAGAAAAACTTGTCGTTGAAGCAAAAGCAAGAATTTTGGAAGGAGACTGGGAGCGTGTCGGGCGACTTATGGATTTTAATCAGGACTATCTTCGCGATTTAGGAGTAAGCTCCGAGAAGTTGGAATCACTCGTGAGCGCAGCCAAAGGTGCCGGTGCATGGGGAGCAAAACTTTCGGGAGCCGGCGGCGGTGATTGCATGATTGCCCTTGCTGCAAAAGACAAATGTGCGCTTGTTGCAGAGGCAATTCAAAAAGCAGGGGGGCAAGTGATGGATGTTCTTCCCGATGCGCAGGGCGTACGTGTTGAGACTACCGATAATCAGGACGAACTTTTCATTGTTGTTGACGAAAGCGATACGGTTGTTGGATATAAAACGCGCTTTGAATGTCACCACAACCCGACACTTATCCATCGGACGGTTGGCGTATTATTGTTTGATCATGCGGGAAGACTTCTTTTGCAAAAGCGGAGTATGACCAAAGACATGGATCCGGGATTATGGGGAATATCCTCCGCCGGCCACGTGACGAAAGGTCAGACAGATGATGAAGCGGTGCACCGTGAATTATCGGAAGAATTGGGTATTGATGTGCCGTTAACCTTTTTAAAAACATGTATGGTACGGGATGAGAAAGAAACCGAGCGCGCAGCGATATATAAAGGACAAAGCGACGGACCGTTTACTCTACATCCCGAAGAGGTCGATAGCGTGCAATATTTTGATATCCGGGAACTTCGGTTTGACGTTGTGAGCAGAAAAATCCAGTTAACAAAAGGAGCGGAAGTAGCGCTCAAAGAAGCGGGGATACTGGTATGAAAAAAACGGCGACAGCACCGGCAAACATCGCATTTATCAAATATTGGGGTAAAATACATGATGCTTTAAGAATTCCGGCAAATTCATCTATTTCCATGAATCTATCCGGCACGACAACGACGACTACCGTCGAGTTTTCTCAAGCACATGCTCACGATAGTGTTGTTTTAGCGGATGGTATATTTTCGGAACAAGAAGTGAATCGCATTATTTCCCATCTTGATCGGATTCGAAGAATTGCGCAAAGCACTCTTTGTGCAAAGATCGTAACATCGAATACCTTTCCAAAAGGAACAGGGATTGCATCGTCTGCATCGGGATTTGCTGCGCTCACCGTTGCTGCCGCCGCAGCTTTAGGACTATCGCTCAGCGGAAAAGAATTAACGGTATTGGCGCGTATTGGTTCCGGATCAGCATGTCGTTCTATTCCAGACGGGTTTGTTGAGTGGAAAACGGGAGGAACGTCAGAGGAATCTTATGCCTATTCCTTGTATCCATCAACACACTGGGATTTGTGTGATGTTCTTGCTATTGTCGAGAAGAGATCAAAAGAAGTAACAAGTACCGACGGGATGGATAAGGCAACAACGAGTCCATTTTGGAAAAAGAGATTCCTCGATGTTCCAAACAGGTTACAACAAGTAAGAGATGCGATGCAATCAAAAGATATTCGATTATTGGGAGAAGCGATTGAAGCGGATTGTCTTTCCATGCATGCGGTCATGATGACGCAGGTGCCGTCGCTCTTTTATTGGAATCAGGGAACGATGAAGTGCATTGAATGTGTTGGGGATTTACGGACTCAGGGGATTCCCGTGTATTTTACGATTGACGCTGGACCCAATGTCCATTGTATTTGCGAAGCGAACAATGCGATGCGGGTAGCGGATGCGCTGAAAGCGTGTTCGGGTGTACAATCCGTGTTGCTGAATAAACCAAGCGCCGGAACCGTATTAACGGATACCCATTTATTTTAGAAATTATGAAAACACAACAAGCACCAAAACATATAGCGATTATTATGGACGGGAACCGCCGGTGGGCGCGTGAGCATAATCTTCCGATATCGGAAGGACACAGGCGGGTTGTTACCAATGTATTGGAAAAACTTATCGAGCATGCAGCAAGCGTCGGCGTTCAGTATTTAACGCTATGGGCATGGTCAACCGAGAATTGGCGGCGCGATAACGAAGAAGTGACAGGGATTATGAATCTTCTCCGGTGGGGATTCGGACATTTTGGAGAAAAAATGCATAAAAAGGGAATTCGAATTAAGGCAATAGGGGATATATCAAAATTTGAGCCGGACATTCAAAAATCGATTCATTATTTTATTGATCGCACCCGAAATAATACAAAAATTACCGTCATATTTGCGGCAAACTATGGCGGAAGAAACGAAATTATACGCGCCATGCACAAATGTGGTCACAATAAAAAGAGAGATATTACTGAGAAAGAATTTAGTGAGTATCTTGATACGGCGGGGATTCCCGATCCAGAGCTTATTATCCGAACGGGCGGTGAAATGCGATTAAGCGGTTTTTTACTCTGGCAAAGTGAATATAGCGAGTTATATTTTTCTCCGTGGTTTATGCCGGATTTTACGCCCCAGCGGCTTGATGAAATTATTGCAGATTACTATTTACGGCAGCGGCGTTTTGGTCGATGAGGAGTTATTTAAAAATTGTCGGCAAGCCGAAAATCGTTTCGAGTATTTGAACGAGCCAGAATGCGGTAAATATAATAATGAAACCAACAATAGCATACGTAAGTTGATTTTTCCCGTGTTCCAGTTTTTTTTCATCTCCGGCACTGGTAAGATATGAAAATCCTGAAAACAGGATCATGATAAGAAGAAATACCCCACAAAATGCAAGAACTAAAGGAAGTGCCCGTGATACGATGCTGCCAAGAGTAATATTTCCACTCGAATCCTGAAGAACATTTATTCCGGTGGGGCCAGAAATGGCCGAGTTATCTCCGGGAAGTGTTAAATTCTGCGCCAGTATGTGGTACATAAAATTATGGTTGAAAGCCGGGAATACGCAAAATATCGTATCCGACCAGCCGTAATATAAAAACTGAGAATATAATAAGTAAAAGTCCGGCAATTGCGGAGGTAATAAGCTCGCGGCCCTCATTCATTTTTTCTGGATTCCCTGCGCTCATGAGAATCTGAAACCCGCCAAAAAGGATAAGAAGAAATGCTATGCCTCCGGCCATGCCCATAAAAATTGGGAATATAACGTTAAACATGGACCCGCCGTTGGGGTGTACACAACCGAACGCCGTCCACACACCGTTTCCTTGGGCACAGGTTTTACAGTCATTATATTTTGCTCCCGCATAATTACACGCCCCGATAAAATCCTCGCTGAATTTTCCTGTTGCCGGAGCCGGTGTATCAGCATGCACAACATTAACGGCAAACATACAAAGCATCAAAACAATGAGTATTCGTCCCACCAGATCCATATATCTCATGAATACAGTGTATCAAAGCACTCTATGAAAATAAAGAATGATACAATGAAAAGACATCACGGGTAACGTTTTATGTATAACAAAGCACAAAAATTCATTACTCTCTGTATTCTTGTTTTGTTGGGTGGGATTGTGCTGCAACGCGTGAAAGCGTGCGATCTCAATTGTGATAATGTTACTCCCGACAAACTTGAACAGTGCAATAGTGATGAGTTGACGATTATTAGTGCAAAGTGCGATGACGCATATGCCAATGTTGAAAAAGCCGCAAAACCCAGTCGTGACGAGTTGGACCAGATGAACCGTTCCATTGCCGCATTTGAAGCGCGCATTAAAACCATTGAAGCCGACGTTAGTAACAAAACTCAAGAAATTACCGTACTTGATACGAGTCTTTCGGCATCTCTCGCCCTTGCAAGTGTTCGAATACGACAGTTTTATATCAGAAGTTTTATGACAAACCCGATGTATTTGCTTCTTTCTTCCGTTGATATCGGTTCGGTTCTTCGAACCATCGGCTATCAGCAAGCCGCAGTGAACGAAGATAAACGGGTGATTACCCAAACAGCGTTGAGCGTAAAAGATCTTGAAGACCGCAAAAAGGCATTGGAAGATGAGAAAGCGTCTCTTGCAAGTCTGAAAGCAGATACAGACCGCCGGGCCCAGCAGGTGCAAAAACTTATCGATCAGGTGAATGCGTATGAATCGAAGCTTCAAGGATATCTTGCCGCGATTACTGCTCGACAGCAGGAGTTTTTAAATGAAAAATTAGCGGGTTTGGGAATCCCTCTTTTTGCTGTAAGTGGTGGCGGGTGCTCAAGTGATTTAACCAACGGGAAAGATCCTGGGTTTGGTGGAGGATATGGGTTTTTTACGTTTGGAGTTCCCAACCGTGTAGGGTTAAATCAATATGGAGCGCTGGGAAGAGCGCAAGCAGGTCAGAACGCCGATTCTATTCTTCACGCGTACTATAATTTTGATGGGTATCAGAGCGCTGACTCTAATATAACCATCAAAGTGAACGACAGTAATAGCGTCAATCAGGGAAACATCATCTGGAGCGGAAAATTGAACGATTATGTGAAACGAATATATGAAGTTCCGATCGATTGGCCAGCCGAATCGTTAAAGGCGCAGGTAATTGCAATTCGTTCATATGTTTTGGCGACCACGAATAACGGCAGCATGTCGATCTGTGCAAATCAATATTGTCAGGTGTTTCAGTCGGGGGAAAAAGGAGGAGCTTGGAATCAGGCAGTTGATGATACCGGAACGCAAATAATGGTTCAGGGTGGTAATCCCATTAAAGCATTTTTTTCTTCAACGCACGGAGGGTACGCGTATAATACTGGTGATTTGCAGGGATGGTCAGCGACTTCATACACCAAGCGCATGATAGATACTCCCAGCGGTTCTGTTTCAAGTTTTTCAGACTTGAGAAGTAATGCGTATGACAAAAATAGTCCATGGTTTTATTGTGACTGGGGAGGAAGAAGTTCCTATGGCGGAACTGCGTGGTTGAAGCCCGAAGAAGTTGCCGATATCGTCAACGTATTGCTATTGGCTAAACGGGATAATTCTACCCAACAGCATCTGGTTCAAACAGACAAGGCAAATCCCGACGGTGTTGATACGTGGGATGCGGGTTGTGTGCACTCTGAGTTGTCGTCCCGCGGTATAACGCCGTATACATCAGTAAGCGATGTATCAATCAGCTTTAATACGGGTACGGGTCAGGTGACCACCGTGTCGGTATCTGGTGACGGGGGAACCAATACGTTTGATGGAAACGATTTTAAAACATATTTTAATCTTCGGGCGCCCGCCAATATTCAAATTGTTGGTCCTTTATATAACGTTGAGAAAAGATAGTCACTTTAGTACAATACCGGTGTGCCAACGATCTTTGATTCTTCATCCAGCGCTCCACCAAAAAGTGGGACGATGACAAATAGTCCGACCCCCAAGCCGGCTACAAGCGGCGTTCAAGGGGAAATGGGGCCGTTGACGAGTTTTGCCATGAATCCCGAGGGGGTTAGGTTTGAAACGCAGGAAGAACAGGAAACCGTTGTTCTCTTTTTGCGTCAACACGTTATTGTCAATGTTCCATGGGTACTTATTGCCATAGTCCTTGCCATTGCGCCTACTCTCTTATTTCCTATATTATTTACTATTATTCGGATTTCACTCCCGTTACCGAGCGGGTATATTTTTATCGGCACGGCCCTTTGGTATATTGCAACATTCGGATTTGTGCTTGCAAAATTACTGGGTTGGTTTATTAATATTTACATTGTCACCAATGAGCGAATAGTGGATATTGATTTTTATTATCTTCTCTATAAGCATTTTGCCGAGGCGGAGCTGAACAAGATTCAGGATATATCATTTGACGCCGGCGGTATTTTTGCTGCTATTTTTGATTATGGTGATGTCATTATAGAAACCGCGGGGGAAGCCCCAAATTTGGTGTTTGAGAAGGTGCCTCATCCTGAACGCGTTGTAGAAACCATTCGGTCTCTTACAGAAAAAGGCGGGGATTCACTATGATACCTGTTACGATTCCACCAGAAGCGTGGCTTATCTTAAAACTTTTTACACTACTTGGTATCGCGGTGTATATTGTATTTGCCGGAGTCATGGTTCGGCAGGAAAGTACGATGGCGCATGTATTGGAAGAAGGGTTTGAACCGGTTCTGCGAGTTCTTACCTACGTTCATCTTGCTCTTATTATTTTTCTTTTTTTTCTTGCGCTCATTCTTCTCTAACCCCTTTGTGCGTGATATTCACCCTCTTCGCGCGTGATACTCACCCCCTTCGTGATAAGATAATTATATGCGGATAAAATCATCCATAGGTCTTGCCGTGGGACCGGTTGATGGAACCCATTGGGGACAGGTCTTGGTGACGCCGACCGCCTACGGTATTATTGAAATTTTAGATCCTCAAGAGCAAGCGCAGCAGCGGGGAGTTCAGATACTTTCTTTATTAAGTGAGTTGTTGAGTCGAGATGTGTCAAGCCTTCAGGTTGTTGAAGAAATAGCAGATAAAATTCTAAATAGTGTCGTGCAAAGTCTTGTGTTGTTTGTTCCGGTTGGTCGGGTTGCGTATGTTGTTTTACGGGGTCGGGCAGGGGTATTTGTGAAACGGAGAAATGAGCTTGCGAGTCTTATGCATGATGATGGCGGCGTTTCGGGAGAAATACGTGAAGGTGATACGTTTCTTTTAGTGTCACACGGTTTTTCGCAGGTGCTTTCTCATGATGAGTTAACGACATTGTTTGATCATCTCCCGCCTTCGGAGGTTGCCGAAAAATTGACACTTCTTCTGCATGAAAAAAAGGGTGGAGAGGGAAGTGTCGCATTGGTGTATGAGGCGTCAGAACTTCAGGAGGATCAGTTACGAGAAGAGGTAGTTGTTGAAGAGAAAAAAGAATCTCCATTACTTCAAGAGAAAAGCACCATTGAACCCGTTCAAAATAATTTGAAACAATGGACAAAACACGTGGCTGGTGTTATTTCTCTGCCGCGAGTAAAAAGATACATTACCACCCTTCGTCAAAACCCCAAGAGAATGAAAGCCGCGTTTGTAATTTTTCTTACGTCACTTTTTGCCATAAGTGTTGTGTTAGGCGTTTGGAAACAAGCAACGGCGAAGAAAAATCAACAAATTATGTCAGCTCTGTCTGATGCGCAACACGCACTTGATGAGGGGGTTGCTTTATCTCCGTTGGATTCTGTGAAAAGTAGGGAGCGATTGACGTATGCCAAACAATTACTGGATCCCTATATTCATACTATATCTACTCAGACGACCGAAGGATACGAGATGCAAACATTGTATCGTAAAATTACCGACAACCTGACGCAATCAATGCAAATAATTAAAATTTCACCGGCGCTTTTTTATGACATGAGTCTTGTAAAAAAAGGAGCGACGGCCACAAGTATGGATCTTGATGGCAATACGCTCGCAATTGGAGATCAATTAACTTCAACCGTATATCAAATAGATATCACGTCAAAAAACGCACAGGTCATAGGGGGTGGCGCGAACGTCAAACAGATAGAATCGGTAGCGATACATGGCGATAGTACATATGCGCTGACAAGTGATGGGGTCATTGGATTTTCTGAAACGACCGGCAGTTCAAAACGTGTTGTGACGAAAGATGATTCATGGGGAGTCGTTACAACGCTCGTTTCATTCGGTGGCAACCTGTATATTCTTGATACGGAAAAAGGAAGAATTTGGAAATATGTTGCTACCGATAGCGGATTTTCAACTATCAATGAATATCTGAATTCTGATACGCTTCCCGATCTATCAAGGGCGACGGGTATGTCGATTGATGGATCGGTTTGGATAGGGACGACGGACGGGAAAATTCTTCGTTTTACGCAGGGAAGAGATAATCCATACGTTTCCCATGGGGTGACCCCTGCGTTTGGATTGGATCTTCGGGTTTACACAAGCGATAGTGTCAATAATGTCTACGTATTGGATAACCAAAACAATCGGGTGGTCGTGCTGGATAAGGACGGTACGTATCTTGCTCAGTATCAGTGGAGCCAAAAGTTTAACCCGTCAGCGTTAACCGTATCAGAGCAAGCGAAAAAAATATTTCTTCTTGCGGGCGGTAAAATCTACTCCATCGATTTGAAATAGCGTACAATAGGGCTGTCCATTTGTGGGCAATGTATGAATATCGCAAACAAAAAAGCTTTCCATGATTACACGATTCTTGAGCGCATTGAATCGGGTATCCAGTTAACCGGCGCTGAGGTGAAATCGCTCAAAGGCGGTCACGCGAAGCTCGATGGCTCATTTGTGCGAATTATCGGATCTGAGGCATATTTAGTGAATGCACAGATATTTCCCTTTATTTATGCCCGTCCTGAAGGCTACGATCCGAGGCGGACACGAAAGCTTTTGATGCATAAAAAGGAGCTCCTTAGCCTAAAAAGTAGGATAGAAGGCGCCAATTTGACCCTTATACCCGTCTCTTGGTATACTAAGGGGCCTCTTGTCAAGCTGGAAATCGGTCTTGCGAAAGGGAAAAAGCAGTACGAGAAACGTGAAGCGAAGAGGCGAGAGGATCAGAAGAGGGAATTGGAACGCGAATTCAGGGGAAAAGTAAAATAAATGGGGATGAATGATTCGACGAGAGTCGTACATTAAAAACTGCAAGCCGGCGATGATAAAAGAGCCGTAAAACGTTATCAAATCATATTTGCTGATATAACATCACGCAAACAGGAACTCCTTGCTGAACTTGGAGCAATTCAAGAGATGCTCGGAATTTCTCCGCAACGAACGTTTGCATTCGCAGAAGTTTAAGCGGCATCTGATACATATTTCTTCTCGGTGAATGGTGTCAGGTGGAAAAACAGCCGGGACGTCAGAGATCAATGTGACCGGTTGATCTCGGAGCAATTTTGGTCAAACTCCCGCTGATTATTTTGTCCGTATTGAGGTTGGCGGGAAATTATACGGACTACGCTTGTAGACGTTTTTGATGTTAACTTTCGGACCCGGGCTCATTACCCGGCATCTCCACACTGTGTATTTTTTCGCTCCCCAAAGAGCGAATCATGGCTACAGGTTGCGCCAAAGTAGCGGTTCCAAATCCCAAGTTTCGGTCGTAGGACGGTTTTTGGTCAAAATGCATGAAATAGACGGCTAACCTGTCGTTCAAATCCCCGGTTTGCCACGTATCGGCGGGATTTTCTAGAATGCTTAACACCTTCTCTGAAGCGGTTCCAAATTGTTCTTTAGTATGGTGTGTGGGTATATTAGTATTCTCCAGGTTTTCTTTCTGTTCCTGTAGCCTTATAAGTTCATTCTCATAGTTCCGTATAAGTTTTTCGTTGGTTGTTTTTCTGATGAGAGTATTTACCGTAAAGATCGCTTGCTCGGTTTCCTGCCTCTTGGACTCAGTTGTGCGTTGTTCCTCGATAAGTTGCGCTTGTTGTTGGTCCCATACGTCGGTTAGAACCGCCAAAGCGAGGTTAGCCACAGGTTTTCCTAATTTTATTGATCCCAAATAGGCGAGGAAGCTACTTTCAAGATCCTTCTTGCGTACTGATTTGTCTTTCAATTCACACCCCGGTTTCCTGCAAAAATAGTGGGGGTAGAGTTGTCCTTTACGTCCGTGATGGAGGCTCGCGGTAAGAGGGGTATGACATAAAGAGCAAAGAACAAGTCCTCTTAAAGAAAAATTAGAGCTGGTATCTCGGCGAACTTTCGGCTTCGTACGATCGTTGAGAATTTTTTGTACCTCCTCAAACGTTTCCAAAGAGATGAACCCGTCATGGGTACCTTTTCTTCTGGAGATGTTCCATTTCGGATATTCAATATAGCCCGTGTAAAGGATTTCAGTGAGTAGACTTTGTACTCCATGTAGTGAGATTTTGCGATTGACTCCCTGCTTTTCGTATTGGTTTTGTATAAATGAAATGACGTCTTGTTGTGTAAGAAGGATACGGTCTCGGTAACCTTCAATCGCGGATTTGAAGATAGTGGCGATTGGTTCGTCTCGTTGGGCGACTTTTCCGTGAACTGGATTTTTTTGATTTTTCAGTCCAGGCGGAAGACAGAAAGGCCAGTGTCCCATTTCCGCACGAGCCTTCATGCGGTTCATTACCTGTTGTTTATTTTGATTCCGTTCTAGTTCTGCAGCGCCGGCAAGCACCGTTTCCACAAATTTTCCCTCCGGCGAATCTTCAAACCGGTGACTCGGGCTTTCCAAATCTCCGTTTCTGGAGTTGATAGCCGTACGCAGTATAAAATGCCCCTGAACGTCTCGCGCTAGTCTTTTGATGTCGTCAATGATGACGATGGTTTTATCAGACTCATCTTTATAGTCTTCAAGCCTAATAAGAAGCCTTTGCATTTGAGGTCTTTCTATAACGCCTCCGGATATACCTTCCTCGCGGAAAATACCAACTATTGTATAGTTGTGGTTTTTCGCGTAGTCACGGCATCGTTTTTCTTGGCCTTCTAAGCCGTGCCCATCAACTACTTGTCGTTCTGAACTTACCCGACAATAAATTAGTGCCCTCATATTGTTTTTGTTACGTTTTGAATGACTTTTTCGGACAAAGCATATAACGCTCGAAGAATATTTTTTAACTCTTCATCGTTTAAACTTACGTATCGGGTTCCCAGTATCCTCCGCGCTTCAACAACTGTAACGTTTTGTTTTGCGATTGTAGAGAGTGTGTTTTCCATAAAAAAGATCGGGCTTACTTGTGGACGTATAAGCCCGATCTTGTCCACAAGAATATAGCTTACTAATCGTAAGTGGGGAACCAGATTTTGACGAATTCCTTATTTTCGGAAAGAAACTAGCCTCGAATAGTTTCTAGTTTTCTATTGTTTTATCAAAAAATGACAATAGCGTATGTCTAATGGAGTTAACTACGGCCCATAATGACAATCTATTTATAGCGGGGGTGCTCACAACCCCGATGGGGGGGTCATTAGTGACCCCCCAAGTGTTATATGTGTGTTTTTGTTGGTATAATCCAGATACAATTTAATAGCCTACAACCCCAAACGGGGCATGGCACTAAAAGTCCTAAGAGACAGTAAGCTCTTCGTCAGAGCGTCTCTTAGGCTGTGTGGGGAAACCCGCGCAGGTAGCCGCAAGGCTATCGCTGACGGGGAGCTTTTTGCGTATTTACGAAACGTTTTAGAGAGGAGGTGAATTTATGAACATTAATTGGTTTGTGAAACACAAGATTATTACAGCTATATTGATTATTTCGGCGCTTGCCATAATTGGGAAGATCGTTGGTCCTCCTATGCCGACTACCAGTACAAACTCTACGAGCAACACCGTTCAAATTTCCGTAAGTCCAAATATAGAGCCTACATCGGTTCCAACAGTAGAAACAGCTGGAGGACTCGGTGTCACGAGAAGCGCAATCATGACCGCGGTTACACGAGTTGACCCCACCGCTACGTTTGTGAAGATGGATCCCATTAAAGGCTTAGAAACGTACGGAGCCGTGAGTGATAGTAATCGAGTTGTCCTCGTAGGTCCTGAACAGGATCTGCAAGCTATTTCGGTAGCCGCAGTAGCAAACGGTTCTGAAACGGATACCCGAGATGCGCTCAAGTATTTGGCAGGGTTTGGCGCGGCGATCGATCAATCAAGCGAGGCATGGATAAACAGTTCATTTGCCGATGCTTTGACAGCTTGACGCGGGGAACGCGAATTTTCAGGCGAGTCAGACGTTTAACGGAAAGGTTTATACCATGACGGTTGATACGACTAGCAAGATGGTTTCGTTAAGTATCCAGCCGGCCGGACAGTAAATTTAATTCGAATTACCTTGAACGTGAGAAATTACGAAAACTGAGGCAGTCATAACCATAGGCTACTTAGTAGCCAATCCGCCCGCAAAGAGGCTTGTGCGGCCGCAGCTTTATAGTATTGCGGGCGATCTCTTATTCCCACGGCAATAATATACAGACTTTTTCAGACTTAGTTTAAGTATTCATAAGTCTGCCAAATATGTCTTGCACAAAAGACGTGTTTTTAACTTTGAAGCGTGTGCCAGTTGTCTTATTACGCCTTGAGGTTGTGAGTCGCGTCTAGTTGTGGGGTCTTGGACAAATTGTTGGATTTTAGGCACCGGGAATGTACAACTTGTTAAGTAACGAGATTGAAAATATACATATTTATTATTCGCTTTTACTCAAGATTCCTTTAAAGGTATGATTCCCGCGTTCGCCGAACATGTTTATTACCTTATTTGCTAAATCACGAGCCTTAACTGAGTTTGACTGAACAGCGGCAGTCAATATCTTGCTTATATCCTGATCATGGATCCTATATTTAATGTCTTCAGTATTTTCTTTGACTGTTTCAAACAGCAAATCTGCGACCAATTCAATATTAGCTCCTAAATTTGCCTTTAAATAGCCAACTAGATACCCAACATCTGAACCGCGGGTAAGGTGTGGAATTGTCGATTTAATGAGATCGTAGAGCCCATTGATGTCCTCGGGAGCACTACTTAGCCAATCTGCAAATCTTGAAATCTCATCTGACCTCTTTTCTGTGACTTCACTTAACCTTTGTTGCCATAGTTGCTTTAACCTTTTCCATTCAGGTGATGTTTTTTGTAACTTCGCCTCTTCAATAGATCTCCATAAGAACCATGCGGCGTGTGCCCTGACCGTATCCGGAGCATTTTTATAAAATTCCTTCAGTAGGTTATCTGCTAGGTCCAGGTCTCCGCGCCAATAACTAATCATTAAATGCTCAGCAATGCGATTATCTGTTTCGTCTCCTTTGGACTTTGGGTCTAAATGTTCGACAGCTTCTTGGTAAAGCGGCTTTAAGAATTTTACTACCGGAATCCAGAGTGAGGCATATCCGACGTAGGTTCTCCATGCGGCTAACGAAAGGGGATCGCCAAATGGCCGGAATATTTTATCTAGATAATCAGTGGCCCATTGTTTATCCAAATAATAGAGGGTTGGGTAGTAGTGTCCATATACGGATCGAATCGTTTCAGTTGGGTCGATCTTTGGATCCAGATGTTTTTCTAAAACGACTCTTACTTCTGGTGTTAGGATGGTATTTTTTTCATCTGGATAAGTATTTCGGGATACCCACAATGCGTACTGAATTAACGCGTGGAACGCGTCACCCCTTACTGTGTTGATGGAGAGTGTTACTGGATTCATGTTGCGGCCACCGTACTTTTTTTCGTGTTCAATGTTTGGATCTGGATCTTCAACCAATTTGGATAAAATTTCCCAAACCTGATCGCGGTACTTGAAGTTAATTTCGCTGCTATCTTTTTTGAGAATTTCTTCGAAGAGATCGACAATCGATTTACGGACACCACTCCAGCCAGTTTCGTAAAATCCCTCGTCGTGTGGGTATTCATATGGCGATTCGGTTGCTGTTATTTCTTTTAAAGTCGGTAACACGTCGTCCCAGTCAATCGCTAGTATTTGTTTAAGTGCGTTTTTTATACCCGTGATGAGATGGTAAAGGTATACTGCTCTGACCTTTGCATCAAAGATTTGCTTGAATTTTTTGGCATAGGAAATAGCATCCTTCGCAACGATTGTCTCAAATACCCTCCCAAGTCCTTCGGGGGATGGCGCCATGGGATCCTTTACTGGTGTCCAGTCAGTTATGAGCTTAATTATTTCGTCCGGATTTTTAGCCGCTAACTTATCCTCGCTTTCTGGGCTAGTAGGGCCAACCCATGTGCCAACATGTGCCCCGAATTCGGAAGGTTCTGGTTTGTATTGTGTGATGAGATCATCGTATTTTTTCTTCCACGACTCGGTAAGCGAGTCTTTTATTACATCCAGCTTTTGAGTTTGCCAGTATTCGAGATATTTGCCTGTATATTTACCACCCGGACCTTTGTCGATCCAATCTAAAATTAAGTCCTTAATTTCCTGGGGAGAGTTGGATAGCTGGTACTAAGCAGTTGTTTGTATTCATGGGTCAATTGTTCGTCAAAAAAGTAGCGCTTATTTTTTAAGACACTGATAATTTCTTCCCCAAAGATTTTTGGGTTTTTGTTGTATGTGTATATTTGAAGCTTCAACATGATTCGGTAAATACCATCTGGGTGAGAGAGGCATGCTGTGGCTTTTTTTAGCAAATCCGGGTTTTTTGTGTCGATCGAGTTCAATGCATTGCGTATTGCAGTTATTAGTTGGTTTTCTACGTCCTCTTTTGCCCAATTTTGCTCGTTATCTTCTATCGCTGGTCTTTTGTAGTTTAGTATAAAAGGTTCCTCATAGTCGGCTTTTCCGGTGACATGGCGAATCGCCTTTTCAAGAAGATCTCTTAGTAGTGTGATGGTTCGAATTGGTTCAATTGCCACCAAAGCCGGTAGCTTATTCTCGAGTATTTGTCCGTATTGCCAATCGTCGATACAGCTCTTTGCTTCGAATGTTTTTTTATCCTTATCTTCATTAAATGGGCTATTTTGTTCCACCTTTTTAACGTCGAGCAATAAACCGGCAAGAGCGCAAGCGTCGTCCAATAAACCATCTTTGGCTAATTTTTCCAAAAGTTCCCCACCTTTATCAGCTGTTCTCGACATAAAAAGAGTGTCGAACCAGTTCTCTCGTTGTATTCTCGGGATTATCTTGGCAGCTATAGCACTGGGCATCCTGATTGCCGCGTCGATAAAGTCACAGTGTACCCAAGGGTTATCAGTCGCATGAGAGTTTAATATCAATTCGCACACTTCCGCCGGCTTTTTATCGGCGATTTTTATTAAATACTCAGATTCTACCCAAGCTGGGTATCGAATATTTCCCTCGTCGTCTCTTATTAAAGATGGAGGATTTTTAAAATAACCTTCCTTAATCAATATTGGTAACCATGGAGTGCTACTTAGCGTCCTGAAAAAATATTCATAGTGCGCCTGCTTCTTAATAAGAGTTCGTAGAGATACCAGATCAGCCGGGGAGGGACGCTTCATTGCTATGAGTTGATCAATTTTTTCTACGGAGTTATAAAACGGACCGATTTGTGATTCGATAATGTTTTCAAGAATTTGTATTTGATGGTCAAACTCGTCTTCATTTGGCACTCGACCATGATGGGCAACCGCAACAAACCAACCGTGAGTATCCACCCATTGACCAGCAACTTTCTTGGCAACGTTTTCTGGTAATCCACCAAGAAGATCTTGAGACTTCATGAAGGCCTTAATCCTTTCAACATGATCGCCTTCGGTTTTCCCGGATTTTTCTTGCTTATCCTTAGGCACAAGTAGTAGGTTGAGTTCGCGCAGAGAATGGGCTGCTTGTGCGATACGATCAGGATTTAGCAAATCCACTCGAACTTCTGACTGCTCCTGCGTATGCATCAGCGGCTTTGGGGTTGGTATCGGTGAGATATTGCCAGATCTTTTTTTGTCTTTCGGTAAGTTGAGTTGGCTCTGGTAGGGCGGTAAGTTCGGGTTCACTACTCTTTAATGGATTGCTGCCCGCTTTATCGTTTCTTAATCGTTCGATGTCGTTGAGCCTATATTTTCTATCGCCTAGATTTTGTCGGGTTCCGACACGAACAGCTTTCAATCGGCCTTGGCGATCCCACCGCCTCAATGTTTCTGGATGGACATGAAGAATATCGGCCGCCTGCTTTATCGATAGTAGTTTTGGTAGAGATGGATTTATTTTCATAGCCTTGTTTAACCTAAGCATAATTATACATATATTGAGAATATATGCAAGAGGATAACAGCTCAAATCCCCGTTGATAATAAACTTTATTGTTCGAGAGGTTTATATAAGCATCTAAGCCTAGCGTTATTTTCATACTCCTATATGTGATATGGTAGAGGAGAGCTTCGCGTATTTGTAGCGGCTCGGCGGGACAAAAACGGCGTGCGAAAGTATAGCGGACCAGCGCCAGATATACTCTGTAAGCTGTTTCCATATGCTTCCCGACATGTCCACAGGTCTGAGTGAAAAACGGTTCGTAATCACGACACCACATTCTATCTCCTTGTACAATAGAAACAAGGAGATTTTTTGTGGAAATTTTGGATTTGATTTTTCCCAAACGCTGCGTCGGCTGCGGAAAAATAGGACGCTATGTTTGTCGTGCATGTCGGAAATTAATAACTCCGATTGCACCCAATGAATGTATCTGTCCTGTGTGCGAAAAGCCGGCAATAGCGGGTATTACGCATCCCAAATGCCGGACGAGATATACCCCAGACGGGTTAACCAGCTTCTTTTATTACACCACGGTTGTACGCGACGCGATAAAGACGATTAAATACCGATTTGTTCGCGATTTGGCTTCGGAAATCGTGAATCTGGTTCCGTTATCCGCGTATGAAGTGCGCTCACTCGCGGGTGACGCGACAACAGCATTAGTCCCCATACCGCTCCATGTATCCCGCCTGCGGTATCGGGGATTTAATCAGGCGGAAACATTGGGAGGCCTTGTTGCCAATCGGTTGCACATTCCCGTACGGGTTGATTTACTCAAGCGGACAAAATTGACAACGCCGCAAGTAGAAAAGGATCGCAAAGAACGATTGCGGAATATGGAGCATGTGTTTTCTGTTTCAAAGATTTCCGGCGTATTCCAATACAAAAATATTTTACTATTCGACGATGTTTTTACGACAGGTGCTACCATGCGTGCGGCAGCTAGCGTGCTCAAGCGTCAGGGAGTACAATACGTTTGGGGCGTTACGATGGCCCGATGATATGAAAAACATTGCAATAGTGATGAATGGCGTTCTTTTTGAAGATTTTATCCGTGAGATTAAGGCACATGAAGTGATAATCGGAGTTGATCGGGCAGCATATTGGTTAATTCAGCATGGCGTTATTCCCAGCGTGGCAATAGGAGATTTTGACTCGGTGAATAAAGAAGAATTGAAGGTTATTCGAAAAAAAGTACCGATGGTACAGTCTTTTCCGTCAGAGAAGGATTTTACGGATACCGAATTGGCACTACGATATGCACTTCGTCAAAAACCAAAATCCATTGTCATGTATGGGGGGAGCGGAACGCGGTTGGATCATGTATTGGGAACCATTCATCTTCTTGAACGATGTCTGAGGCTCGGAATTTTTACGGTTTTTCGGGATAGGACCAACGAAATAGTGGTAATCGGAAGAGGTCGCACAATATTAAAGAAGAGAGCAGGGTACCGGTATGTATCGCTTGTACCAATTACACAATCAATTCAAGTAACATTATCGAATTTTAAGTACGAAATTAAGAATACAATCATTCGTCGCGGTCAAACCATCGGCATCAGCAACGAATTTATTGGCGGGCAAGGTGAAATCACGCTCAGCCACGGTAGAGCTCTGGTTATTCAAAGTAGAGACTAACGCCTTTTTTGCTGATATAATTCAAGCGCTGGAGAGTGTCCAGAATAGGAATGTCATCGATTTTGTTGCCGAACAAGAAGTGAGGCTTAGAAAATCGGGATCCCTTACTGCATAGTAAAGGACACAGGGAAAAAGACTTGAATAATATAATTGCTTTGGAGAGTGGGCAGAACGGTAATGCACAGGTTTGCTAAACCTGCGGGATGAATAGTCCTGAGTGGGTTCAACTCCCACACTCTCCGCTGCGTCGAAGTACAACTCGCTTGTCGCATCCATAAATGGACGCTTCCCGCTCGTTGACTTCTCCTTTTCAAAATCGAAGACGATTTTGAGGAATACGAAAAGTATTAACGCACTTTAGGAAGGGTCGCATAGTTGGTCTAGTGCGGCGGTCTTGTCCCAGAAGTACGTTTCCGCCTCCGGCGGATTACGACTTCGGGATCCCGCACACTAATCCCGATGAAATCGGGAAAGTGGTGCGGGAAAAACCGAGCATTATGTAGATGGAAGGGTGCTGGAGTGGTCGATCAGGCTAGTCTTGAAAACTAGTAAGGGCGCAAGCTCTTCGTGGGTTCGAATCCCACCCCTTCCGCAGGTTTCTGTGATTGGTATATACTGAATTTATGGACAATGCGGTAAAGAAGCCAGTTGAAAAGTCGCAAGAGATTCTTCTTGCATGGAGTTCTCCTTCACGATTGTTTAAGAAGCGGGATAAAGAGTATTTTACAAATGTTGGCGCTATTGTATTTCTTTTGGTCGTCATACTTCTGTTTGCTCGGGAGTTTCTGCTGATTGCAGCCGTCGTATCGATTGTTTTTCTTATTTACGTGCTCTCGACAGTGCCGCCTGAAGAGGTTGAACATCGTATCACGAACTTAGGTTTGGAAAGCGCTGGTCATTTTTACCGATGGAATGAGCTTGTTGAATTTTGGTTTGAAGAACAATGGGGACAAACGATGCTTATTCTGCGTCCTCTCTACGGGCCGAGAATTATTGTTCTTTTGGGTAGTCAGAATCAAAAAAAGATTCGCGAACTTCTGACAAAATATATTCCTTTTCGCGAGGTTCCAGAGAAAACATGGGTTGATAACGCCGCCTCGTGGTTATCGGATAAAATACCGCTTGAAAAGCCTACCTCCTGAGTTTCGTTTATCCTCAAATGGCGGTATAATACGCCAAGAAGCCAGATATCCATACCATCAAGTAAGAGATGTGAATAAATGGCTATAAATCGTCACAAAGGTGTGATATATGAGTTTGAACCCTTTGTGACTCATTGGTAGAAAGGATCGTTGGGAAGGAAACGTAGTTTCCGTCCCAGAAAGCTCCCGTAGTTTAACGGATAGAATAGGGGTTTGCGGAACCTCTGATCGCAGTTCGATTCTGCGCGGGAGCGCCCGTTCGTCGAAGACTCCTCAGGGCAAGCACATAGTTTACCCTGAGATCATTCTGACGGCGAAGGGAAAGGTGCCGGAGAGGTTAAACGGCCAGGTCTCGAAAACCTTGGAGGTTCGAAAGAGCCTACGCGAGTTCGAATCTCGCCCTTTCCGCAGGTTTATAGTACATAATAGTATTTTTTTGGTAGGACGTTCGGATTATTTTTGATATACTGACCTCACTATGATTACAGAAGGCATTGTATTTACTAAATTTTCTGCATGGAGGTTTAATCTAAAAAAAGCAAAAGATAGTTATATTTGGGATGAAGCGGGCAATAAGTATATCGATTTTACTGCGGGGTGGAATGTTGTAAACCTAGGGTGGAACAATGATGAGATCGTTCAGGCCGGAATTCGCCAGATGAAAAAAAACACGTATTCCCCCATGTGGGCATTGGATAGCACTCAAAAATATTATGCAAAACAACTCACACAAGCTTTAGGAAATAATTTATCCGTAGTTGCTCGTGCCACGGGAGGTATGGAAGCCGTTGAGATGGCGCTAAAAACAGCACGAGTATTTACTGGAAGAAAAAAGATACTCAGTTTTTACGAACAGTTTCATGGTAGTTCAATCAATGCCCTTTCATTAAGTTATCGAGAGGAATGGATGACATCTCTGACCGATCCACGTTACGATATTGTTCATTTGGAATATCCCAATACGTATAGAACTGATAAATCTGAACAGGAATTACTGGGAGACTTGGAAAAACAATTGGAGAATATTCTATCGAAAAATGATATAGCCGCTGTCATTACTGAAGCAGGCATCATTACCGGATGGGGTACTACCTATGTTGCTCCAAAAGGATTTATTGAGCTTATCCGAAGGACAACTCGTACGTACGGTACCCTGTTGATTCTGGATGAAGTTGGAACCGGCTTTTCCAGAATAGGATCTCTGTTTGCCGTTCACAGATTTCATGCTCAGCCGGACATTGTTACGCTTGCTAAAGCCATATCGAACGGATCAGCAGCAATTGCCGCTATGGTGACGACGAAAGAAATAGCGGAAAAAACCTACGCTGGCTCCAATTTACAATCCACTTTTGGCTGGAATCCCGTTGCCTGTGCGATTGCATCAAAGACGCTGGAAATTCACGAGCGCGATAAAGTGTGGGAGCAGGCGGAAAGTAAGGGGACATATATTCGCGATGTGCTGTGGAGGGAATTACGGGATAATCCATTTGTTGGAGATATTCGAGGATTAGGAATGTTTACCGGTTTAGATTTAGTGAAGACGAAACAAACAAAAGAAAAAAATACTGAATTAGTAATGAAAATTATGCAGCAAGCGTTTGAAAATAACCTTCACATTGTTTGCGACAGTGAAAGTAATATTCATTTAGCTCCCCCGATAACAATACAAAAGGAAGTTTTAGATAAGGGGTTAGATATTTTAATTTCAACAATTCGTGATGTAACAAAAAATTAACACGCAGGTACCCATGTATGACCATTGCCATCTGCGGAAGCCTCAATTTTTATAAAGAAATGCGCCAGCTTCAACATACGCTTGAAGCATCGGGGCACACCGTGCTGGTGCCAAAGAGCTTTGACTTATTGGAAAATAAAACGTTTAAAAAACCCGCAACAGTTGAGGAACGACTGGCCGCCGAGGCAAAATATGATTTTATCCGCGAACACTTCAGAAAAATTGAACAGTCCGACGTCGTGCTGGTAGCCAATTACGATAAAAAGGAAATTGCTGGCTATATAGGCGGGAATACGTTTTTGGAAATGGGGATTGCGTTTTACCTTGGGAAAAAAATTTACCTTTTGAATCCCATTCCCGCCATGGAGTATTGTGAACTTGAGCTTTATGCTATGAGACCCGTCATCCTCAACGGCGATCTCTCTAAACTGTCCTAAATCCCCTATTGGCGATATAATACGCCAAGAAAGCTTAATTCCGTACGATTTGGTAACGAGTCGAAATAACAGATTTAACATAGTCGCAAGCGTGCGATACAGATGAGAATAGCTTTGCGACACGGCTTGGGGAAAATCGTCGGGAAAAAACCGATAGGTTTTGTCTCGGAAGCTTCTGTAGTTCAATGGATAGAATACGCCCCTCCGAAGGGTGTGATTGCAGTTCGACTCTGCACAGAAGCACATAATTAAGCGTTGTATTAGCGCGGTAAACGCGCCGCATATATGGTAACCCGAAATATCGTTATTCTTCCGCCGCCGACGGTTGCCAAGCAGGCAATGGCGTGGAGCCGCAAAATTGCTGCTGAATACAAAACAGATTTTGTCCTCGACGGGAAACATTTTTACCCACATATCACGTTATATCAGGGCGAATATTCCGAGGAAAACCTAACGTTTATGGAAGAGAAACTAGTATCTATTGCGCGGACCACTTCACCGTTTACCGTACAGCCTAAGGCGTTTCGAATATTTGAACGGTTTCTCTTTTTGGAAATGAATAAAGACGAGGGTATTGCGGCACTCCAACGCCGCATTTTTTCCGATGTAGGGAAGCTTGGAAAAAAATTATCCTCGGTGGCCGGTGAAATATTCTTGCCTCATATTACCATTACCCGTTTTCATCAGGCGGAAGACGCAAAACAAGCTGTATCAAAGCTGCAAATGGTGAAGTTTGAATTTACAGCGCGAGCGCTCCATCTTGTAAACATCGGCCTCGATGGGAGCGTGAACGAGATTTTCAAAGAATTTCCTCTTCAGATGGTATAATTCACCTATTGGAAGGGTCGCATCCCGCCCGAGGCGGGTTAAGAATTTGCCTCGGCGGATCAGTCCGCCTTGGGCGGAAGTGGTCATGTTTTACGTATATATTATTTGGAGTGATAGGTTGCAAAAGAAATATATTGGTTTAACTGGTGATTTAAGAGTGAGATTACGTGAACATAACGCCGGAACATCTAACTATACTAATAGGGGGAAGCCTTGGAATCTTATATATTATGAAGCATTTATATCAAAAGGGGACGCAGAATCTGAAGAATTGTTTTTGAAATCGGGTAAAGGTAGAGAGCGATTAAAATATTTGTTGGAAGAAACAATTAGAGGAAGGGTCGCATAGTGGTCTAGTGCGCGCGCTTGGAGAGCGCGTGTCGCCGCAAGGTGACCGCGGGTTCAAATCCCGCCCCTTCCGCAGATTTAAGAATTGATTTGAGGTAAGGCTAAGTGAGAAAGGGACTAGAACCTAAAAAGATAGGGTTCGTCTGTTTATATTAGATATGATTATTCGAAAGTTAATAGCTTCAGATGCAGAAACAACTTCCGATCTTATCTGTAGAGTTTTTAATGAATTCGTTGCGATAGGGTGGACAGAAAAGGCGATACAATATTGTCTATCAGAACAGTCTACTGAGAAAATAATTGAAAGATCAAAAGACAGAGATCAATATATAGCGCTATCCCCAGATAATAAAGTAATGGGTGTAATTGAAGGTAAAAATAACTTTTTGATAACAAGATTGTTTGTGGATACAGGTTTTCAAAAACAGGGAATTGCGACGAAATTGATAAAAAAAATAGAAGAAGTATTTATAGGTAGGGGCTCAAAGAAAATAGTGGTTCATTCTTCTTTATATGCTCAAAATTTTTATAAAAAAATGGGATACAAAAAGTCGACACGACTCATAAAAAGTAAAGGGACGGTGTATCAGCCGATGATTAAGTATTTATAACAATTAAGTTACAATTTAATTGTGCAGGAGACAAAGCAGCGGTTTTAAAGTAGGTTTTAATACTATAAATAGTATTCCGCAGTAGTTTTAATACACCATTTGACTTTAATCATACAGCTCCCTATAAAATTTCGATCCTGACAGGATCTAGTAGACATATCAGACCTTTGTAAGGTATATTACAAATATGTTTACCACAGCTGTGATCGCTTTTCGGGAGTTTTTGGAAGCATTTCTTATTGTTGGAGTATTCTTAGGAGTTTCAAGAAAATTGAACCTAAAGAAAGAACCGGAGATCGAGCTGGCGGCATCGCTTGGAATTCTTATATCCTTATTGATGGCCACCGGTACGTATGTTTTTGGGAGTTACGCTCGGGGTATATTAACGGAGAAAAATGCAGATTTTTTGGAAAGCTATCTTCTTATCTTTTCTGGACTCTTTATTGCTTATGTCGTGTTTTCCCTTCATACGGTCCTTCGGAAAAGCAGAGGCGACAGTCTTATTCGGGCGCATCAGAAGCTACGACAGAACGCGTTCGATGTATCCCTTTTTTTCACGATTGTATTTTTGGTTATTCGGGAAGGATTTGAGGTAGCGTTATTTACCGCCAGTGTTTCACTCTTCTCGGCATTTATGCAGAATTTTATCGGACTTATGATCGGATTTGCCGGCGCATCCATATTGGGGCTTGCAACATTTGTGGCGTACATCCGGTTTCCAATAGGAAAGGTATTTAAAGTGACCGAATACATGATTATTCTATTAGGGGCTTCTCTTGTCCAGAACGGTATTACGAAGTTGCTTCAAACACATTTTGGTATATCGCTTTCCGGCATGTTGTCGTTTCATCTTCAATTCTTACCTGGAGAGGACAGTTTTATTGGCCATATCCTTCAGGGTTTGTTCGGCTTAGATCAGGGATTTAGCGGCGTGCGATTGGGTATCATGATAGTTTATATAGCAGTGATATATTTTTTGTTTATGAGGCGGCGGGAAAAAATTCATATATAAAACGTTTTAAGAAGAAAACGAGCTGATTTAATTTCTAAAGACTTTTCAAAGAAGCATTTTCATTTTTGTGAATACCGTAATTATTACGTCGGACCGGTAGGACCTGATGGAGTTGGTGTGGGTGATGGAGTAGGCGTTGGCGTCACAGAAGCGGCAGCTGTAGGTGTCGGAGTATCAGTTGATGCCGGAGTAGGTGTGGGTGTATCTGTTGTTGCGGGGGTTGATGAGCCGCTGAACGTTATACTCGGATTATTATTATTTTTATCAGTGATGGTAAATCCGCTCGTTGTATCCTGTACGACAAGCGTGACCGTACCGTTTATTTGAGAAGAAACGTTAAAGCTGGCCTGACCGTTTTGCGCGGATAGCGTGTACGGGAGACTGTTTCCGTTTATCTGCGTACCCGAATCTCCGGATGTGACTGAAATATTAAGTTGGTCAGAGACCGTTGTTTGATTTTGAAAACAGTCGCGTATAACTACCAGTAGCCCGACAGATCCTGTCGTCGTTACAGGAGGATTCGGATACACGTCAGAATACCATCCGTTTGGCGCACCGGCTGACGTTGTACAATTCGCATTCGTCGAGCTTCCTGAGCTACCCGAACTGCCGCTCGTAAATGTCACGCTCGGGTTGTGGTAGCCGGGCGTCGTTACCGTAAATGACCGGACGGTGTCAGTGATAAGGAATGTCGCTGTCGTGGCATTTGATGAATTTACTGAGAATGATACTTTTCCATTTTGCGTCTCTATAGTGACGGGAGCTGATGAACCGTTTATTTTTGTACTCGAGTCGCCGCTTACAAGCTCAATCTTTAGGGTATCACTAACCGGCGCGATAGTATTGTTGCAATCCGCTAGCTCGACGGAAATGGTTGACTGATTATTGACCTGTGTTGTACTCGGAGAGACATAGACCTGCGAGTTATCGACTGTGGGAGTGCCGACGCAGGTAGGAGCGGAATATGTGTACGTGGTGGCGACGGTTGGTTCAGGGGTAATCGTAGGGAGTGGATATGATGTCGGTGTAAATGATGTATCGGTGTTTCCGATGTCATTCAAACTCGAATCATTTGAAGTACCCAAAATACTTTTAGGAGAGGGTAATAAACTATTTAGAATTGAATTCGGAACACTGGAGCCGGTGGCAAAATACGTTTCATCGGGAGTATCGTTTGTTTTCAATTGAGATAGAAGATGTTCTCTGAGTTTAACGGCGAGAATCCCACATGCAATCAGAGAAATGAAGCCAACCACAGAGACGAGAATCAGAATTTTATGAGATACTATCTGGTTTTTTAATTGGAGTAAGCTGTGAAAATTAGGGAATTGAATCACCTTGCCAAAATTATATCACTATGACGTTTTGGTGCTTTAACAAACAAACAATAATCTGAAGTTTAGTATTATCGTAATAAGTTCTAAACAGCGCCACGCGTCAACGGGCGCTGTTATTTAATTGTATTTGGTAGATTGGGAACTACCGACCTCTCGTCTTAAACCCGCCCAAAACATACGTGAGGTCCTTATGTAATTGTCTTTTTATCACTCAGGTTCTTGGTTTTATTGTGTTTACCTACGAAACATATCTGCTTTTTAGCCTAAAACCATAAACCTGTTATGTATCATTGGCTTTCCTCCTTTCATATAGAGAATAGGGTACAAACCTGAAAGTAGGCTTAAAAATAAGAAGCAAAAATTATGTTTCGCATGTTTATGCGAAGCCGGGAAAGAAATCAGTTTTGATCTGTTGAGGCGGTATTCCCATTGAACGCAACAATTCTTCAAAAGAAGTAACGAGCGCATTGGGCCCCGATATATAAAAGATCCGTTCTTTATAATCGGGGATTTCCGTTTGAATTTTGTTGGGATCTATCCGTCCGACGGAGCCGGACCAGTTGGGCGGGACGCGATCTTTATCCGTCAGGGTATACACCGTTTTCATGCCGAATGTTTTTTTTGCTGCTTCAAAAACGTCTGTGTAGACGATTTCATCGACGGTCTTATTTGCATACAGTAGGATAATGGACCGTGACTGGTGTGTATCGAGAAGGTATTTCACCATGCTTCGGTAGGGTGTTACACCGATGCCTCCTGCGATAAATACAATTTTTTGTTTTGGATCGTTTGGAAGAACAAAATCACCCGCAAGTTGTCCGGCAAGTATCGGTGTTGTCGAAGTCATAGCTAAAAGTGACTGTTTAAAGCTGCTGGGTTTGTCATAAAACCGAACACCAATACGCATAGTCAATTCCGTTGGAGAAGAGGCGAGGGTAAAATACCGTCTGTTACCGCGTTTATCGGCATTCGGATGGCCAAACGTCCATTCCATATATTGCCCGGGTCTAAAAGAAATCGGCTTTTTTAAATTGAAAACAAAATCATATATGTTGGGCGCTATGCGTATTTTTTCTTTGAGCGTTAGCAGTAATTTTTCCTTCGGACTTACTATATACGAGAATATATTTCCAAGGAGGAGTGCGCTTTCGGGTGTGGTATAGAGTGATCCAAGATGAATTTGAGGTGCAAAAAGAAACCCAACGAGTGCGCCATAGAGAAGACGCAGTGTTTTTGTTGGCGGGGTTGTCAGCGGTTCAGTGAGCATAACCGTCGCAAAAAATATCCACGGTGTGTCCAAAAGCGTTTTTTGGAAAGTCGTGAGAACGCTCGTTCCATTCGCAAGACTTATTCCAGCGATTGTGATAAACGAGGCAGCGAGAAATGTTACGACTAAATCGAGTCTCCGGATTTTTTTTGCTATCAAATAACCTCCGATGACGACAAACGGTAAAAGGCTCGAAGTGCCGATCCACCACGTTGCGGATTTGCTGATCGTTATGGAGGTTAAAAAAACAGCGAATGCCACCGGATTAAACACGTGCTTTTTGTAAGCGGCTACGATAAATTTTGATGCCATGGTCCACACAGCGGCCCAAAACAGGAAAGGTAAGTCTCCAAACGATGTAATGGGAGAAATAATGAGAGCTAAAATGAGCGCCGATATGTAGACGGATTCCTCGTTGGCGGGTATTGAAAAGACAGAAGCAAATAATGCATTTGTGATCCAACCGATAAATAATAAAAATGCGGTAGAAAAAAGAAGCGCAAATCCGCTAAACGGTAGAAGACCCAAAAATGCAAAAAGCGTGGCGATGCCCACAATGCTAATGAGCACGTAAAGTACAAGCCGATACATCGTTATAGTATTTAAAAAATTATCTATAAATTTCATATTGATTATTTGATGTATGTATGAAAACCTTTTGTATACGTTGCTATACCTTTTGTGTCTATCATATATCCTTCAAATCCTTTTAAAGTCCCTATAAACGCTATACCTTTGCGGCCCATGGCAAATGCTGCAGTTGCAAATCTGTCCGCCTCATACACATCCGGACCGACAACCGTCAGACTGACAATATCTGTAACTGGTTTTTGATTATTGTGAGGGTCATAAATATGAAGACCCCGTTCATACGTTCCCGATGTTGCGACTCCCTTGTCTTCAATTAATACAATTTTTACGATTTCTTTTGTGTTAAAGGGGTTTCTGATTCCAATTTCCCATTTTTTGTGTTTAGCATTTGTACCCGAAACTTGTATATCACCGCCTGCATCAACGTAGAAATTCATGGCCCCCCCTTTTTTGAGGATTGTTGCGGCATTCCAGATAGCCCAGCCTTTGACCAAACCTGATGGATCAAATATTCCATTTCTTTGTATATCGAAATAGCCGTTCGTTTGATCCGTTGTCTTCTGGCAAAGAGCAAATACTTCTTTCATGTCAGGGCTGTATTCTGTTTGTTTGAGTTTTCTTTTATTAATCTTCGTTATTTCGCTGTTTTCTTTGTACACACTGAATGTGTTATCGATATAGGTAAAATAGTCAAAGACTTCGTTGAAAATGTCACCTGCAATTGGATCAACAACATCGACTGTTATCGGCATATCCATCATAAGTCGTGTCTGTTTCATATAAATTATTTTGCTTTACTGAGAGCCGAGGAAAGCGATTGGCGAAACGCTAAACTTGTTTGTGTCGCACCTGAAACAATATCAACATTTGCGCTCTGTGCCTGTATGGTTTCCGATATGAGAGCCGGCATCGCCTGGCTATTTATCATTTGAGACGTACGGCGATCCTGCGGATAGTCCAAAAATTGCACGCTGGTGATTTTTCCTCCCTGAATTGTCGCTTTTACCTGTACGTTTCCATAAAATGCATCAACGACGTCACCCGTAAATTGACCGTCTTTGAAGCCGCTATTTGTTGGCGGGTTGCCTGATGCCTGTTGGATGGGGGCTATGGTATTTGATGGTTGGGATGTATTCGTTGTCGTTACGGGTGACAGTGGCTGTGTAGTATCAGTGTTGCTTAAACGCTGATAGAGCGCGTAGGCGATAAAGGTTATGACGACAAAAGAAGATAAAAAGAATTTTTTCATAGTTAGGCTAATTTATATCACTTTTCTGAAAATTAGCTGAAAAATACGTGAATATAGAACCTTCTCGTTTGCATTATTTTTTATGTTTCGCTGGAGTAGGCTCTAATCTTTTTATCATAAAATACGTAAATATGGGTCCTACCGCTCCTAAAATAACGACAATAATAAATATATACCAAAGCTTCAACCGCACGTGTCGAATAATGCTTCCGATAAAAGGGTAAAGAAGTGATTCTGGAATGGTACCGAGCGTTGTCGCAGTGGAGAAACTGAGTGTGCTCATTTGCGTTAACCCCGCCAAGAAGCTCACAATATTAAACGGTGCGGACATCGTTGCACGGGTGATAAAGATTGCGAGTGGTCCTTTTTTATGAATATACCGTTGATACAACAACAAAAAATGGTTATTAAGAAATTTATTAAATAACCGCTTTCCAATAAATCGTGTGATTCCGAATGCAAGAATCGATGAAAGTATTTGGGAAAACCATACTAAGAGACATCCCTGCCAAAATCCAAACATCAAACCCGCTGCCATTTCAATCAGTGGAATCGGTAAAGGGAGCGGGGGAATAACTGTGCTTAATACAATAAGAAGTACTATTACAAGCGGTGAGAACGATCCATAGGGGGTGATAAAGGATTGGAGCCGTATGATGCCGCGACGGGAGAAATAATGTCTCCCTTGAACGATAATATATATTAATACGGCAAGAGTGATTATAATAGCGAGGCCAGTCATGAGCCGGCGAATTTTTTTGTTTGAAAAAAAGCTGGACATATTGATGTATTGTATTTACTATACCTGAAGAATTATTTGGAAAAAAGCACAATACTCGGTATATTGCTAAAATTCAGATAATTTTCAGCGAGGATCGATAAACTGGTTTGGGCGTATTGGATAGAAGTTTGTGCCATGCGTATTGTGGTGTTGAAATATATAGAACATATTATGTCACATATTTCATTGAAAAACTGGCATATAAGCCCGCGTCACATTCTTTATTGTATTATTATATTGTTTATTGGATATTTTACGTTTGTCAGTTTCTCCCGCCATGACAATTTTTATTCCCGGCGCTTAGATCTTGGTAACATGGATCAAACGGTGTGGAACGTGGCACACGGATATGGATTTACCCTTACAGATCCGATGGGGGTCAGTCAGGAGTCCAGGCTTGCTGTCCACGCAGATTTTCTATTAATCCTGATGGCGCCTCTGTATCTTATCTGGTCAAATCCCAAAATGCTTCTTGTCGTTCAAACTGTTGTGACTGCGCTGGGTGCCCTTCCCGTATATTGGATAGCGCTTGATAGATTAAAATCGAAAAAACTTGCGCTGTTGTTTGCCGGAGCATATCTTTTATATCCGTCGCTGGAGCGTAAGATGCTTCATGATTTTCATGCAGAGGTCTTATCAATAACACTTCTTTTATTTGCGTATTGGTATATGTACAAAGAAAAGTATACCCGCTTTTTACTATTTGTTGTTCTGGCGGCACTTGGAAAAGAGCATGTTTGGTTAGTTGCCGGTCTTATGGGATTGTATATTGTTTTTCTTAAAAAGAAACGTTTGTTTGGAGCGATGGTAGCAGTCTTGGCATTTTTGATATTTTATATTCTTTTTTGGAAAGCAATCCCAGCGGTTACTCCAACGAAACAGCATTTTGCTTTTATATATCTTTCAGAGTTTGGGGATCGACAAAATGATATTCTCAAAAATATACTCACGAAACCGATGACTGACCTCCGTTTAATTATGTCTCCCGACAGACTATATTATTATTTTCAGTTGCTTGTTCCGCTGGGATTTCTACCTTTGTTGTCTCCGCTCTATCTGATATTTGCCGGTCCGACGTTACTTATTAACGTCCTAAGCAATGATCCGCTTATGAGACAAATTGATTATCAATACGATAGTGTCATTATGCCTTTTCTTTTTGTAGCCGCTATAGAAGGGTATCGAACTGCGGAATATTATATTGGCCGATTCCATATAAAAAAATTTAAGGCGAGACCTCTCATGGTTGTGTTTGTACTTCTCTTTACCGTGGCGTTTTCGTATGCGTGGGGAGAGTTACCGCTCGAGAAAGATTCGCGATTCAATTATTTCACAACGCCCCAGTCGGAAACGAAACTTATGAAACAGGTAGCAAATAATATTCCTTCAGGTTACACTGTTTCTGTAACCAATAATATTGGCGCTCATTTTTCCGAGAGGCGTTTCTTGTATAATTACCCCATTGACGCTGAGGTAGCGGATTATTCGATAGTGTTTTTGGGCGATCCGTACGCATGGCCAAGCGGCGATGCGCAGCTTTCGACCCTGAACAATTTGTTAAATAATAAGCAATACCAGCTATTTGCCCAGCAGGGTGACTTTTATGCTTTTAAACGGATGAGCTTATGAAAAAAACACTTATAAGTATTGTCGTTCCCGTATTTAACGAAAAAGAAAGTCTTCCTGAATTAGTAAAGAGTCTTGACGAGATGGCAAAAAAGACAAATGACATATTTGAATATATTTTCGTTGATGACGGGAGCACTGACAGGTCTTTTGATGCGTTAATCGCAATAAAGGAAAAATTTCACCCTCCCATGATACTCATTCGATTCAGAAAACACATGGGGAAATCAGCGGCATTGGCATGCGGCTTTCAACATGTCGCTGGAGAAAAAGTCATCATGATGGATGCTGACTTGCAGGATGATCCCAATGAAATTCCAAAGCTCATAGAAAAACTCGATGAAGGATATGATTTGGTCGTCGGGTGGAGGAAAGAGAGAAAAGATCCGAAGGGTAAAATTCGTGTATCCCATTTTTTCAATAATTTTGTTTCCACCGCCAGCGGCGTGTCTTTACATGACATGAATTGCGGACTCAAAGCATTTAAACGAGAAGTTATAGAGGAGATTCATTTATATGGTGAGCTCCACCGGTTTATCCCGCTTTTAGTTGCAAGAAGAGGATTTCGGATTACGGAAGTACCCGTAATTCATCATCCGCGAAAATTCGGTGACTCCAAATATGGAGCTGAGCGGGTTTTCCATGCGTTTTTTGACATTATTACGACGCTTTTTATTTCATCATTTGAAACGCGCCCCATCAAATTATTCGGATCAATCGGATCCGTTTTTGCAGTGATCGGAATTATTTTTTTAATCTATCTTTCGTTTCTTCATTTTCTCGGGCAATCAATTGGCAGGCGTCCGCTTCTCTTTTTTGGAATCTTACTCGTGCTGTTTGGCGTTCAATTATTTTCGACCGGATTGTTGGGAGAACTTATTTTGAGTCTGCATGCCGGTAAGGAAAACTATCCGATTGAAAAGATAGAGAAATGATTTCCGGCAGATCGTGTTTCAAATAAAAAAATACCCCGCATACGCGGGGTATTTTACGAAATTTCTAACAATCGTTTATTGCGTTGGGCTGGCTGTCGGACTTGCTCCGCGGCCGGGTCCTCCTCCAAACATTGGATTAATCTGAATGTTTTGTGCGGTAACGCTTCCGTCTGCATTTGTCTGTCCATATGCTGAAATGCGCTCACCGGTTTTTATATCGCTCATTGCCGCTTGATCGGCTTTGTTAATGGTGGTTGAGCTTGATACAAGAACAATTTTGCTGCTCCCGTCTTGAAGTTTGACGGTGACAGAATTGTTGTCGCTGCTAAGTACTTCTCCGGCAACCGGGCGTGTACCACCTGTTCTGCCGCCACCTGCTCCACCCCGAAGTCCTGCTCCTCCAAATTGCCCTGCGGCAAATTGACTCGTAGACTTGGTTTTTTGATACTGCATTCCACCGAAAAACGCTCCAACTCCGACAACTATGACAAGTATTCCCATAATGAGAGTATTATTTTTCATTTGCTATTCACCCCCTTTCAAATATTTGTTAAAAAAATCAATTGATCTAGCCATGGCGGGTTCGAAATTTGGCGAAGCGATGTTATGATCGCCGCCTGGGTAGTTGTAGTATTCAACAATTTTTCCTGACTCTTGGAGTTTTTGATATAGACTGACGGAAAACGCCACCGGCACTTCTTCGTCGTTGCCACCGGTGTGAAGTTGTATCGGTGCGGTTATATCCATAAGATGAGCGGTAGGATCGATGGCGTTCCAAAAATTGGGGTTCGCCGCGGGGGTTCCATATGTCGTCACCAGATTTTGCCGGTAATTATTTCTGTTTGCCAGCTCGCGTGCGGATGGTTGATACGGTACGCGCCGTTGCCAATTATTCATCAAATCGTCGTAGGATCCCACGACGCCGCCCCAGATGACAGCCACTTTAATATCTTTCGGGTCAACGACGAGAGCGCGCAGCGTGATGTTTCCTCCCATTGAGTGTCCCCACATGCCTATTTTATTGGGATTTGCATCTTTGTAGCGCTTTAACGTGGAAAGCGCATTGAGGACGTCTGCGGCATAGGCAGGCGAGTAGTATGCTCCCTCCGGTTGACCTTGAGAATTTCCGTTGCCCCGATAATCGGATTTAAAAACGATATATCCGTTTTTGGCAATAGCGTCCACATAGGCGACGTATCGCTCAGTTGTTCTATATTGCTCCGGCGGAATGTACCCGTGATTGAATATAATAACCGGCCACCCGCCCTGAGGCTTGTTGCCGTTGGGAACGGTTAATAACCCATAAATTTTAAGGCCTTCGGACATATACGATGCGATGTATTGCTGGTAATTACTTCCGGGTGATAAAGTTTGCTCAATAGTGAGGTCGCTTCCGGGGTACGTTTTTTTCCGCATGAGTGCAATGGAAAGGGGATTGTTATTTGTTGGATCGATACTGGAAGAGTTTACGGCGGTTGCAGTGGTATTATTATTTGTCGGTTTTTTTTGGGAGAAAATATAAAACCAGCCTATCACGACGATAAGAACGAGAACAACACCTGCACCGAGAAACATTTTACTATTCATACCGAAGCGCTTCGATGGGTTGTAAATCTGATGCTTTTTTGGCGGGGTACCAGCCGAAAAGGATGCCGATTGCTCCCGAGACGACAACAGCAAGAAGTATGGATGGGGGAGATATCGTGAATGGGAAATTGACGAGCTTTGAAATGATAAATGACGCAATGATGCCTAAAACGACGCCAGTTGCGCCACCTGTGAATGTGAGCATGATGGATTCCGCCAGAAATTGCGTCGTAATTGTCTGTTTTTTCGCTCCCAGTGCCTTGCGAAGTCCTATTTCGCGGGTACGCTCGGTAACGGTTACGAGCATGATATTCATAATGCCGATGCCTCCGACGAGAAGGGAAATAGCAGCAATACCTGATAGTAATGCCGTGAATGTTCCGGTGGTAGCCGAGGCGGTGTTTAAAATATCCTGTTGGGAAACTATGCTAAAGTCCGCCTGCGTCGGATCGCTGATTTTATGCCGTGCAAGTAGAAAATACCCGACTTCATTTTCCGCAGCGGTCATAAGGTCAGAACTTTTTACTTCAAGGGCAATTGACGTTAAATATTTTACTCCGAACAACTGTGACATCGCCGTTGTTAGAGGAACAAAAATGATATCATCCTGATTCATGAATCCGGTTCCGCCTTTGGATACCGTTACTCCGACTATGGTAAATGCTTTGCCGCTGATTCGTATGGTCTGACCTATCGGATTCGTCCCGTTTCCGAACAAGTCGCTGACGACCTGCGGACCAACGACTGCCTCTTTTCCGAGGCTGTCTACATTGCGTTGAGTGATAAACGTTCCTGAATCTATGGTTATTTTGTGAACATCTGCATAAACCGGATCGACGCCGATTACTGACGTATTGGTATTGTTTTCTCCCGTTGTGACCTGCGTTCTTTTAGAGAATTCTGGGGAGACATTTTTTATCGTTGTGATTTGCGGTGATGTTTTAATGGCATTTGCGTCATCGAGTGTCAGCGTGGTTCGGCCACCTGCAGCACCGCGCACGGCGCCCGTTTGTGCGGCCCCAGGATTGACGGTTAATAAATTAGCTCCTAACGATTCGATTTGATTAGATACCGATTGTTGCGTTGCTTCACCAAGAGACAGAAGCGCAATGACGCTTCCGATACCGATAACGATGCCTAAGATCGCAAGGCCTGAGCGCATCTTATTGTGTGTAAGTGTTCCGAGACTTTCCGTGACAAGTTCTGTAATTTCCATAGTTATTTTACCGTTTAATTTTTCTTTGTGTATGATTTGAACCGTCTTCAATAATTTTTCCATCACGGACATGAATAATCCGTTTTGCATGCTGCGCAATATCCGGCTCATGGGTAATCATAACGATTGTATGACCTTCTTCATTGAGTTTTTGAAAAATTGCCATGACTTCTTCCGCCTGAGTCGTGGCAATATTGCCCGTCGGTTCATCGGCAAGAAGAAGCGCGGGGTTTAAAACGAGTGCACGCGCAATGGCGACGCGCTGTTGTTGACCTCCTGATATTTGATTGGATGTGTGATAAAGCCGGTCTCCTAATCCAACCATAGTAAGAAATTTTTTGGCTGTTTCGATTCGTTTTTCCTTCGGGATACCGGCGTACATCATTGGCAACATGACGTTACTCATCGTCGTTGTTCGCGGGAGGAGATTGAATGCCTGAAAAATAAATCCGATTTTTCTGTTTCGTATGTCCGCAAGTTCGTCATCAGTCAGGTTCTCTACATTTTCGCCGTCAAGCACATACGTGCCGCTGGTGGGAAGATCGAGAGCTCCCAAAATGTGCATAAGCGTTGATTTGCCTGATCCTGAAGGACCCATGATAGCGACGAACTCACCTTTCTTTATCGTAAATGACACATCATCAAGCGCTACCGTTTCAACAGTGTCCATCTTGTAGATTTTTTTGAGGTGTTTGGCTTCAATGATGACATCGCTCTTCATATGCTTTTAGCGGCCAGTTACTCGTACGGCGGCGGCGCCTCCTCCGCCAAAGCCTCCTCCTCGGCCACCCAAAGCACTAAACGGCGATGTGGTACTCGTTGTTGCTGCAGCGGTTTTTGCATTAGTGACACCGGTGACAACAACATCTCCCTCGTTGACACCTGAGGTTATGACCGTTTGCGTATCATCCGAATCACCTGTTTGTACTGAAACCGTCGATACCTGTCCGTTTTTCAATATTCGGACGGTTGATGAGCCGCTGGTCGTTTGTACAGCTGCAGTCGGTACGAGAATAACATTGTCCTCAACGTTTGTGATGATGTCTGCGTCGACAGCCATGTTGGGATACATATTTGGTAATGATGTATCAAAAACGATGGTTGCCGGATATGTGGTGACTCCCGATGACACGGCGCCGTTGGTATTAAGAATGAGCACTTTTCCTGTGAATGTCTGATTGGGGAATGCCGCCATGGTTAAGGTTGCTTTGTCTCCGGTTTTTACTTGAGCGGCGTCAATTTCCGCTAAATCAACAATTGCCTGAACGCCGCCTTCGGGAAGCGTGATGGTGCCAACTGCCTGAGTAGTCACTGAATTTGAATTACCTGATGATGTCGTTGGACTGATCGGCAACCCTTGGGCTATCGCTAAGTTGCTTATAGTGCCAGCGGCTGGTGCCGTGATGGTTGATGAGAGCAGTTGATAATTATAATATGCGCTGGTTAATGACGCCTGCGCTTGCGCAATAGCGTTTTGCTGATTTTGATAATTTGCTTCCGCTGCCAACCAATTGTCCTGCGTTGTTGTAAATTGCGGCAGCGTTCTGTTACTGGTATTTGGGCTTCCGTCCGGATTTTGGTAGGTGGAGTTTTCCGCAATATTTGTGTATGTTTGCCATTGCGAAAACATCGTTGACTGCAAACTATACATTGATGTTTGCGCATTATTCAATTGGGTTTGAGCAGAAAGATAGCTTGCCCATGCCTGCGTTTGTCTCTGTTGGGAATCCCTGTCAAGCGCGACATCGGCAATTTTTTGTCCCTGGGTGACTTTGTCGCCGTTTTTCACATACAGTTGCGTCACAGTACCTGTTGCGCCGGTTGTAATATTAACGGTACCGCCGGTTGAAATATTTCCTGAGGCGGTAACGGTGGTAATAAGCGTTCCGCGAGTCGCTGTTCCCGTCTGATATTGCGGTTGTGAGGATCCACCGGCAATAAGTTTAAAAACCCCAAATCCCACAATGATAACGAGCGCGGCAAGAATGATGATTCTGGTAAGAAGCGAACTCTTTAAAAATTTATCCTTTACGGGAGTAAGTTTTTTCAATAAATTCTGAAACATATTCATATAACAAGCTAGTTTACAAAGTCCACCTGAAATTTAACTGAAAGATATAGGTAGACGTACGATGAATGTCGAACCCTTTCCGATAGAACTCTCTACGTGTATAGTTCCATTATGGGTATTCACTATTTTTTTTGCAATTGATAAACCCAATCCATACCCCCCCGTAGTCGTTTTTCTTCGTGCACTGTCAGCACGATAAAACCGGTCAAAAATGTGAGGTAAATCTGTGGAAGCGATTCCGATACCCTGATCTTTAACAGACAACTCAACATGCCCATCTGTTTTAACAGCTTTTATATATATGTTGGTTTTGTCGTTACTATATTTAATCGCGTTATCCAAGAGAATCACAAGAAGATCAGACAGCCCGTGAATGTTTCCGTTTAGTATGATATTCCGGATATCTTTTTTTATTGTTATCTTTTTTTGCTGGGCCATCGGTTCCACGCGATGAACCGCTTTATCTACAATTTGATTGAGCATGAGTTTTTCCATAAGCATGCCCCCAACCGGTTTTTGATATTGCGCAAGTTCCAGAAGCGATTCGGATAATACCTGTAATTTATTCACTTCATCAACGCTTTCTTTTACTAAGGTGTGGGCGTCAGTGGGTTTGGGGTGTTTATCCCGAAGATACACTTCAAACGCACTTTTAAGCGATGTGAGAGGGGTACGAAGTTCGTGCGATGCGTCGCTAATAAATCTGTTCTGTTCATCGAGCATATCCTGAATCGGCTCCAATGTCCGGCCGGCGAGAAAATATCCAAGACCACCCGCAAACACGGTTATACCGCAGTCAACGACAAGAAGTATTAAAAGAACGCGACGTTTTGTTTCCTCCAGTAAATCCGGATCGCTGAGAAGAAACGGGGGAGGGGCATTTTGAATAGTTGGAGCAGGCAGTACGCCGCCTTCGCGAAGCCTTCGCTCAATGCGCGTCCGCTGAATGGTCGCGAGCCTATCAACTTCACTCGTTAATACGCGATAAATCACCACGCTGAACGAAATGCTGATAAGCATGATGATAGCAAGATACCACGCAGTGAGTTTTATGCGGGCTGAATGAAACATATTTTAGCGTCCGATCTGATATCCGAACCCCCGTATAGTTTTAATAAGCGGTTTTTCTTTTTTAAAAGGAAGATCAATTTTGTTTCGGAGGTTTCGAATGTATACTTCCACAGTGTTGGGAAGGATGTTTGATTCATAATCCCATACGTGTCCGATAATCTGATCTTTTGTGCAAATTTTATTCGCATTGCGCATCAGAAATTCCAGAAGCGAAAATTCTTTGTTTGAAAGAAGAATTCGCTGCTCGGCACGGGTGACGATGAACGATTTTGGATCGAGCGTGAGGTCATTAACTGTTAGAACAGGATTTGAGGCATCTTTTGATCTTCGTGAGAGCGCGCGGATTCGAGCGAGCATCTCCTCAAAAGAAAACGGTTTTGTGAGATAATCATCCGCTCCGGCATCCAGACCATGAACTTTATCTTCCATTTGTCCCTTTGCCGTCAAAATGAGAATGGGTGTGTGAATTTTGTTTTTTCGCAATTCTTTGCACATGGTTAACCCGTCCATCTCAGGAAGCATGAGGTCGAGAATTATCACATCATATTCTTCGGCAGACGCAAGATCATAGCCGTCAGTGCCTGTATAGGCGACATCCACTGCATACTTTTCCTGTTCAAGTCCTTTTTTGATTGATTGAGCAATTCTATGCTCGTCTTCTACGACAAGGATTCTCATAGCCTTGTATTATACATGAATAACTGAAAAATAGCTGAAATATACAGTGATTATGCGATTATTCAACCAGTGTTTACCTCAGATGCAGAACCCGTTCGAATGAGCGTAATATGGTCTATAATAATTATGGAGGCATATATGAACAAACCAACAATTAAAGCAACGGTCAACGGTCCGTATGAAGTTGATGCGGGTATTACCGTTATTGATGCAAAAGGTGGTATACATGAGTCTACAGGTGAAAAAATGCATCTTTGTCGTTGCGGTCAGTCAAAAAACAAGCCGTTTTGCGACGGGTCACATGCAAAATGCGGTTTTAAGGATCCGGTATGATAACATGTACATTTGAAAACGATGGACATGCAAGCCTTCGGCATGTTGTGGTTCACGCAATCGTCGAGAGAGATGGGGCACTTCTTTTAGAGAAACGTGCAGGGGATGTGTTGGAAGCCGGTAAATGGGGACTGCCGAGCGGTTTTTTGGAGCGTGACGAGACAGCGGCTCGGGGAATGTTGCGGGAGCTCAAAGAAGAAACGGGGTGGGTCGGGGAGATCATTTCCCTTTTTCGCATCAATACGCGCCCAGATCGCCCGAAAGAGGATCGTCAGAATGTAGCCTTCGATTTTCTTATTCGCCCCCTGAAAAAAGTCGGAGAGGGTGATAAAGAATCATCGAAAGTCGAATGGATTCCTATCGATAAGCTTCTTCCGCTTCACGAGCTTGCGTTTGATCACGGAGAAAGTATCGGGTTTTATCTTAAATACCGAAAAAATCATTTCACATTGCCAATTATCGATTAATACATATAATAGAAGGCATGAAATACATTGATCTAACTCAAACCTTTACTGATAACATGCCGGTATATTTCGGTGACCCGCCAACAAGCCTTAAACAGATTACGACCATTGCTAAAAACGGGTATACCGATCATCAACTTACCACCGTCATGCATGTTGGTACGCACATGGATGCACCACTGCATATGATTGAGGGAGGTGCTTATATGTCGGATATGCCGCTCGATCAATTTGCGGGGCGGGGGGTATTCATTGACGCGCGAGGTAAAAAGGTTATCGATAGAGATTTGCTTCCCAAAAAAATTCCTCTGGGCGCTATAGTTTTGGTTTATACCGGCATGGGGCAAAAGTACGGAACTGAAGAATATGCTACAGAATATCCCGCGATGAGCGAGGCGTTTGCACGGGGAGTCGTAGCTGTAGGTGCCAAAATTCTTGGGTTTGATATCCTGAATCCTGATAAAAGTGAGGAATATCCAATACACAAAATTCTTCTTGCTAAACCGGTTTTGATTATTGAGAACCTTACAAATCTGGAGGCTTTGGTTGGTGTTACATCATTTGACGTTTTCGCATTTCCCATGAAGCTTCATGCGGAGGCAGCGCCAGTCCGTGTGGTTGCACGGATTGGTTAGACGTTTTGCCTCATTTCTGTTATCCTTGCGGCTGCTATGAGTGATATTGATGAAATCAAATCGCGGTTAAATATCGTTGATGTTATCGGTAAACACGTGAAGCTGAAAAAAGCCGGACGGAATTTTAAAGGTTTGTGTCCGTTTCACAACGAAAAAACTCCGTCGTTTGTCGTTTCCCCTGACCGGCAGATTTTTCATTGCTTCGGGTGCGGAAAAGGCGGAACGATTTTTGATTTTTTCATGGAGTATCATCATGTGGATTTTGTCGAAGCACTTGAGGAACTTGCAACGCTTGCGGGTGTCAAACTTACCCATAGAATCAGTACAATCCCTGAACAAAATCTCAAAGAAAAAATTTTCGCCGTCAATCATTTAGCAAGTGAGTATTATCACTATGTCCTGACAAAACATTCTTTGGGCGAAAAGGGACTTTTGTATTTTAAAAATCGCGGGATAACGGAAAAATCTATAAAAACGTTCATGCTGGGCTATAGTCCAAACAGCTGGGATGCACTCTATAAATTTTTGCGGAAGAAAGGGTATGAGGAAGACGTGCTTGAGAAGGCGGGACTTATCATCCGCATGGACCATCCGCATGCGGGAAGTCGGGGATATTACGACCGGTTCCGCGGGCGGGTTATGTTTGCCCTTAACGATCACAGAGGAAATGTTGTGGGATTTGCCGGTCGAGTTTTGGATCCAACGGCCAAAGAAGCAAAATATATTAATACACAAGAGACGCCGGTATATGTAAAAAGCAATATTCTCTACGCGCTGGATGTCACCAAAAACGAGATTCAAAAAGAGAACGAAGCGATCATTATGGAAGGTGAACTGGATGTGATCTCTTCGTTTCAGGCGGGGGTATCCAATGTCGTTGCCATCAAGGGATCGGCTCTCACCGAAGGACACGTCCGTCTCATCCGCCGGTTTACCGAACGGTTGGTGTTTGCGCTTGACAGCGATATGGCCGGAGATGCTGCCGCCCGTCGGGGGATTGAGATCGCGGATAGCGCGGGATTGGATATGAAGGTGGTCCATATTCCCAACGGAAAAGATCCGGATGAAGCGGTCAGGGAGAATCCCTCGATATTTAAAAAAGCCATCAAAGACGCAGTGCCGATCTATGATTATTTTCTCTCATCAGCCCTCAACCGGTTTGACGCAGCGACTGCTTTCGGAAAGAAGAAGATTAGCGAAGAATTGGCACCAATATTGGTGAAAATAGAAAATCCCGTTGTTCAACAACACTATGTGAAAAAAGTTGCACTTGCGCTGGATTCTTCTGAAGATGTGATTGACGACAGTATGCGTCGGGTAAAGATGGGGTATAAAGAACGTACTGTTGAAAAGTCAGCCTCTCCGGCAGAAGCATCAACGCGGCCGGAAAAATTGGAAATGTATATTTTAGCGCTTCTTCTTCAGGGAAAAACATTTGAGCTGTTTGAAGATTTGCAGGAGTCGGGCATATTGCCGGAATTTACCCATCCTGCGGTTCATAAAATCATCGATCATCTTGTAACCTACCTTTCTCCAAAAGAAGGGGAACCGGAGGGAGCAAAGATATTTCTTATCAAAGATTTTGCTGATATGATTCCGAAAGAACTGCTGTCAGCCCTCGATGAAGCATTTTTGTGGGATATCACTGATTTATTGAACGATGAAGAACTTTTTACGCGTGAATGGTTGCGGGCGATACGGGATTTTAAAACCGTTGTACTCCGGCGAAAAATTCACGATATGACAGAAGATATACAAAAAAACGAGGGTGATTCCAAAAAGATCGTCGAGTTTCAACGTGCGCTCCAGCGGCTAACGGACGATTTGCGGGGTCTAGATAAATCGAGTTAAATTTGATATACTTCCCGTTGATTCCGCCTCATCGGTGGATGAACAAGCGAGGTCGTTTGTTAGCTTTGAATCCGGCAGTTTCGGCTTCCGAATTTCAAAGATGACAAAGATCCACGGTTATATATGCCAAAAACACACACATTAGCCACAGTTGCTGACCTCGTCCGCGAGGGCAAAGAGAACGGATTCGTCACGCAGGAAGATATTTTATTCCTGTTCCCCAAGCCGGAAGAGCATATTAAAGAGCTCGATCAGGTCTACGATAAACTCATAAGCGCCAATATAGACGTTTTTGAAACGACCTCACAAGAAGCTGATAAAGAAGCGACCAAAAGCATTCAGGATCTTGAAAAAGAAATTGAGGCGCTGGCTAAAGCAACCAGTGAAGGTGTTTCCGATCCGGTCCGGATGTACCTTAAGGAAATCGGGCGCATCCCTCTTCTGACGTTTGCTGACGAAATTTCCCTCGCAAAGCGCTACGAAAAAGGCGACAGAAAAGCCAAGAAAAAACTCATTGAAAGCAACCTCCGGCTTGTCGTTTCCATTGCTAAAAAATATATCGGCCGCGGGATGAGTCTTCTTGATCTTATTCAGGAAGGAAATCAGGGACTTATCCGTGCTGTTGAAAAATACGACTGGCGCAAAGGCTATAAGTTTTCGACGTATGCCACGTGGTGGATCCGGCAGGCGATAACGCGCGCAATTGCCGATCAGGCCCGCACCATCCGGATTCCCGTTCACATGGTGGAAACGATCAACCGTTTTGTTCGCGCAAGCCGCCGCCTGATGCAGGATTTAGGCCGCGAGCCGACTCCCGAGGAAATTGCCAAAGTTATGGAGGTCGATGTTACTAAAGTCCGCGAGATTATGAAGGTTTCACAGGAACCGACCAGTCTTGAAACGCCGGTTGGCGATGAAGAGGATAGTCATTTGGGAGATTTTATTTCCGATCCGGGTCCGACGCCATATGAACAGACATCGCGACAACTTCTCAAAGAACATATGGAGGAAGTACTTACCACATTATCGGATCGGGAGAAAAAAGTGCTTATTCTCCGCTTCGGTCTTGAAGACGGACGGCCGCGAACGCTCGAAGAAGTCGGTGCGCAGTTTGGCGTTACCCGTGAACGTATCCGGCAGATTGAGGCGAAAGCACTCAGAAAACTTCGTCATCCCTCACGTTCGAAGAAGCTGAAAGATTATCTGGAATAGTTATTTGACCTTAAGAATCTGCTTCAGTTGCATGGTTATTTCCCTATTACCTTCCTTATTATTATATAGAGTGTCGTGAACGGTGCGGACCGGTTCAAAGAGGCTGCTCATATGCCTAAGATACTCAAGTCCTAAATTGAAATAGGTCCGTTTCATATAGCGCTGTTCGCGGGTGGCGTTGTTTGATTTAACAAGAATTAATTTCGCCTGCGGAAGAGCGTCTATTACTTGCCTTCGCATGAATTCCTTTAAAAACGTTTGATGGACGACGAGTTTGTTCTGTTTTTTTGCAAGTTGTTGTGTCGATTCAATCATGTTGGCAATAAAATTTTTTCGCATTTGATCAGTAATCGATTCTTTTCGGAATAAGGCTTGTTTCATATCTTTTGGCAAAGCGTCGTCGCCGTCGTAGGGAAAATAGCCAAACGAATCTGCGAGGATCTTGGCGACATACGATTTTCCAACACCCGGTAAACCGAAGACGATAAGAATCGCGTTGTTCATACGTCTCATTGTACGGTAGAAAGAACAGAAAATACATCCTTCAGGAGGAGTTCTGCCTCAACATGGTAAAATATCAACATGCTAAAGTCGATAGTCATTTGCATAATCAGTTTGTTGGCGGGAACTCTGTTGAGTGTCGGCGTATTGGTTGTTCTTGGTAGGTTTCCGCTTCGGTTTGATAATCCGACTCTGACTACATTGAACATTGAAAAACCTCAGGTCGTCGGATTTTTACCATACTGGCTTTTGGATAAAGCAAATAAACCGTACGAGCAATATCTGACGACGCTTACGTATTTCGGTTTGGCGCTTGATCATGACGGTACGGTTGTAAAACTTGTTAATCCCCAAGAGCAGGAGCCGGGATGGACGGCGCTCAATGGAGATACTTATAAATCGCGGATGACAGATGCCAAAACAAAGAACCTCAAGCAATCGCTTCTCGTTATAAGCGGGGATGATGGCGTAATAAGTGACATGATGCAGGACCCCCAAGCGAGTGCGAAAAATTTAATGGGTGATGTTGTGCCAATCATGAAGGAGCAGGGATTTACGGATCTCAATCTCGATATCGAAAGTTTTATGACCGCTTCAGACTCGTCACGCGCCAACTTCACCGAGTTTGTCAAGACAGTTAAAGATGAATTAGTGAATCAACAATTGGGTACATTAACCATTGATTTAATTCCGATTTCACTTGTGAAACCAATGCTTTACGACGCCAAAGCGCTCGGAAAAATTGCGGACAGCGTCGTTCTTATGACATACGATTATCATTACACTGGATCGTATACGGCGGGAGCAATCGCACCAATTGCCGGAGCAGGGGTAACGATTGAATATGATGTTGAAACAGCGGTGAAAGAGGCCCTCAAAGTTATGCCGAAAGAAAAAGTTCTTCTAGGGATTCCTCTCTACGGCTATGAATGGGAGACGATAAATAACGCAACCGAGTCGGCAACCATTCCAGAGGGATCATCAACCGCAAGCACAGAGCGTGTGGCGGAAATACTTAAAGACTGCACAAATTGTACAAGGGGGATCGACCCGTTATCAAAAGAGCCCTATGTGATTTATCCTGAAAACGATTATTTTAACGAAATTTATTACGAAGATGAAGCCTCTATGAAAGAAAAAATTGCACTTGCCCAAAAATACAATCTCGGAGGTATCGCCCTCTGGGCGCTTGGATATGAAGACGACACGATCTTAAACCCCCTCACGAATTACAAAAATTCCTATTCGCTCTCATGGTGATATCAAAATTTGACTAAAATCAATTATACCCATGCAATTCTTATTGCAGTAGGTTGACGAAGTACACGCTTCGCGTCGGATCGTCTATGTTTGCGCGATGACCGGCAGAAAGTTCCCACACGTGGGTATTGTTATTGTTGTCCACAAGTGCAAATTTCAGCGATCCGGTTTTAACGGTTATCGACATATCGGAATCAATGACATTAATAATTGTTGTTCCGGAATTGATGGATACCAGTGTGTGAAGTGCGCGAACGGCAACAGGCAGACCCGTATCGGTCACGTCGTACTGAATTTTGCCGCCTTTTTGCTGTAAAACCATATCCTCGGGAAAAAGGTTTGCGAACACGAGTTCTGTATTTGATCCAAGTGTGGTGGTCACGATGCCGCTTACCGTTGCAACGGCCGCACCTTTTTCGTCGGTGGCAATGGATTCTCCAGTGAGGATTTGCCCGCCATTTGTCGCTTCTTGGTACGAATCGGCCGTACGCGTTAGCTGACTCACTTTGTTATGGAAAATTGTCAGTGTTGCGCTTACCGACTGGCTTGGCGGGTTGAGGGTAAAAGTGGGTGACGGCGAAGTTACATGTGCGACTGGCACGACTGCGGCGGCCATTTTATGCATATAGCGGTAGCCTAATACGGCTGCAAAGCCTACAAAAAAGAAAATAGCGGCAAGGAATACATTTTTCACAATACGTGAATTATATCATCGTTAATGAAAAGCTCTCCTGATTATCTTTAAATCGAACATACAATAAGTATATTACTTAGTTGACTAATGAATAACCGAATAATAAAATAAATGTATGGGCTACTATGGACGTTTAGAATTAAAGTTGTTGGCGCAAAAAATGCGGCGTCAAGGAAGATCATATCTGAAAATTATGCATACATTGCATATTCCGAAATCTACGGTTTCTGATTGGTGCAAGGATATTCAGTTGACAAAAAAACAATTGCAGGAACTTTATGAAAGTAAAAAATCGGGTGCACTTAAAGGTAGTATTATAGCGGCTGAAAAGAAAAAGAAAGTACGTATTGCTCAAACTCAAGCGTTATTTTTGGAGGGAAAGAAGAATGTCGGCTTATTGAACAAGCGTGATAGATTTATAGCTGGAATAGCTTTTTATGCATCAGAAGGAACAAAAACAGATAAGGGTTGCGCGTTGGCGAATTCGGATCCAAGAATTATTCAGTTTATGATTAATTGGTTTAAAGAATTTTGTCATACCCCGTTGGGTAAGTTCCGTGGTGCCTTATGGTTGCATGAGGATTTAAGTGAAATTGCAGCAAAGGAGTTTTGGTCTAAAATAACAGGAATTCCAATCAGTCAGTTTTATAAGTCTTATCGAGTACGTTCAAAAGATGAGAGTAAAAAGATTCGTAAAAATATACATACATACGGAGTGTTTACTTTTTACGTGTCAGACGTGAAAATTGCGAGACAGATGACAGGGTGGATTGGAGCGATCTTAAGGCCATGATATAATATGGGAGTTCTTTTACATTCCCCTGTAGCTCAACGGTAGAGCGGCTTCCTGTCACAAGGCAGCGCCAAATAGCAATATTTTGATGAAAATCGGGCTAATTCGGGGGACTCCTGCACCGTATTGGTTTAGGACAATCCCGAGCTAAATTCCGCCTTAGGTGGATAAATGTGTAGAGACTATATACCCGACTCCCGATTTTATCGGGATGATAAGATAGTCCAGCCTTTTTGGTAACAGAAAGCAAACTGTAAGAAGAAGGTTGCAGGTTCGAATCCTGCCGGGGGAGCTGAGTTTTCTTATTATAAGCCCGCGATTATCTTGTAAGGACAAGAAAATCGGGGTGGGTATTGTTTGGTAAATCAGCTTATTTTTAACAATGAGCTTTTCGTAAAAGAATCTTAGGTAGTGCCGTTTAAGGAACGGCGGGGCACTCTTATACGTTTGGTATATATTTCTTGTGAAAGATAAGACTTCTTCAATCAGGTCAACGTCTAGGTGGTTTTTATTTTCCACGTCCTGTACTTGGTTATCTAGGTTAGCAATTTTACCCTGAATTTCTTCATGTTTTCTTTTGAAAGTTTCTCGGTCTAAGATTCCGTCCAAAAGAGCGTCCTCAAGTTTATTGCGTTTTTCCTCCAAAGCTGTTTTTTGGTTTATAACCCCTTGTTTTACTGATTGAGAGCTTTTGCGACTATTTTCAACTATCTCTTTCGCTTTTTTTACCACCGCCTCAATAAATTCCTGACTAAACTGCATATTCTGCATTTCCTGCTCAACCTGTGATTCCAAATCCGTCATTTCCACATACGGAGCGGGACAACCATTACTTTCGCGTTTCTGGCAATGGTAGTAAGCAATTCGCCCGCCTCGTTTTACTAATTTTTTAGCATCTTTATGCCATTCGGCGGTATATCGTTGCCCGCACTCGGAACAGAAAATAAACCCCCGCAGTAGGAAGTCATGCACCCTACGCCTTAAAAGAAAACTTCGATGTTTTGCTAAAACGTACTGGCACGTGTTAAAAAGTTCTTTACTGATAATAGGGATATGTTTGCCAATTTTTGACTGACCATGCCATCGGATAAGTCCGTAATAGAAAGGGTTCCGAAGCATATTATCCATTACTGAATCTCCAAGCGGAGTACCGTTTCGGGAAATGATATTTTTTTCCTCTAGCCACTCCTTTAATGCCAGGATTGAATAATTTCCCGTTCCGTAAATCTCAAACAGCTCTCTGATAACAGGAGCTTCAAATGGGTCAGGTTCGCAGGTTTTTTTCTCGTCTTTGCCCCCAACGCTTCGATAGCCTAACGGCGGTCGAATTGGCATCCACCCCTGTTCAAACTTCTCCATCAAAGCATCCTTTGTCCTTGATGAATTGGTTTCGCTTTCCCATTGAGCAACACTTGCAAATATATTTGGAATTAGGCTGTTTCCTTCCATTAAGTCGCCTTCATTTACAGAAAGTATTTTAATACCCTTTGCCTTGAAGTCGTTATACATTTTTGAAAAATCCGTTACATTGCGGCAAAGCCTGTCAATTTTGTAAATTATAAGAGCATCTACGGGAGTTTTTTCAATTGCTTCTAGGAGATTTAGAAGTTCATATCTATGTACAGTTGACCGACCGCTTCTTCCGCTGTCATCAAAGATTTTTTTAATATGATACTCATGCGTTTGGGCATAGTCTCTTAGCTGCCTAATTTGGTTATCTGGGGAGTAGCCCTTATTTTTTTGTTCTTCCGTTGATACCCGTACGTAAGCGTAACAATTTTTCATAAACACCTCCCTAAATCTTGGAATGTAATTAACTTAGGAGTCGCACCATGTTTTTTCGCAATCAACCTAGCCTTTTTGTTCAAGATGTTAAGAGCGGGTAGGGTGCGTAATTGAGCTTGTTGGTACGTTATAGCCCCGTTTTTCATAGCGAAATGGATAGCTCTTGCCTGAGCAAAAAGGTCTTTTAAGTCGAGTTTATTATGTATCATAATTAGCCTCAATAACTTATACTTAATTATATATTCTTTTGGTCTCTTTATCAAGTAATCTTTGTTGTTTTATCAAACTTTGTCTGTTGTTAGTCGTAATCTCTCTAATCCTTTCCTATACGTTTTATTTTTTCTTTTAGATAAGTACTTATAGGGGGATTTGTAATTCCTTAATAGATTGGAAGCAGACTTCCTAAATGACAGGAACCCTGTTTCCTGTCTATTACTAAATCTTTAGAGACTGTATAGGTGTTGGTTCGGTTCCAGCCACGCCTTCTACTAGACACAATTCCTACTTTTATCAATCTGGCAATTAAAGTTCTTGTATGTCTTTCGGATATTCCGAGAATTTTGCTTATTGTTTTTTGACTTGGAAAGCATATAGTTTTCTGTCCGCAGTATTTTAATAACAAACAATAGAGAAACCTTTCCTGAATTGATAAGTCTGATTTTTCAAAAATTTCATTTGGTATTATTGTGTAAAATTTCATAGTTATATTTATTGTTAAATGTGAGCTAAAATCTTCAATTTTTAGCTTCAGGAAATCCAAGATTTTATTTTCTTACCTTCTTCATGAGTACATATAGCCCTCGTGCCTTAGATGGCCTGTATTTCCATAAGGGACAGTCGGAAATTTGGCACGTAAGAATTTCTTTCGGTTTACAGCAGACACAATCCAGACACTTACCAGCAATTGCATTTTTCAAATTCTTTATCTCTTTTTTTAGGGCTATTTTGTTGGTTCTCATTTTTATTTATGAATTATTGGAATAAATCAACTGTTTTATGTCTTTCTGGGCAGAAAAAAACTTATGGGGTTCCACAAGCGTTTCATAGGAAAGGAATTTTTGGGTTAGAAGTAGCCGTTGTTTTGTTTCCGTGAAAACAAAAACTACTCGGCGTGGGTTCGTCTTATCTACCGAAATAATCCGACACCCTTCGCACAGAAGGTAACTAGCAAGTTGGAAGTTGTCCGTTTTAAATGTTGATAAGTTGGCCATATTTATGCTCCTTTTTATTTTTATCGAAATGGTTATTTTTATTGGTCTGTTTATACGTAATATGCGCCAGCACTAGATTGACCCATTGCTCTGCGGCTATGTCTAGTGGGCTGGAATTCTTTTTAATGTTTTTGTTGCTATTTGTATCCATAAAAAAACCATTCTTACACCTGCGGAGCTGAAAAATCAGTCTTGCGAAGTTGACTAAACTCCGCATGTGTAAAAATGGGTTATCGGCTGATTTTTCAATTTGTTTGTCTATGCCCTTCGCTTGGCGTTTGTCCAATGGTAACGCACGTTTTCGTTTCTAAAGTTAAATTATAATGTTATAAAGTGTTGTCAGGACAACCTAAACCAATCACAAACTGATATCTTGACAATAAAAAAGAATCATTTGGAAAAACTTGTGTGGGAGTCAGAGGTTTTGACAATAGAAATTACGAAATGTTAAACAAAAAACGTAAGTTTGCGTATAATCTCGTCTTGGAGTAGATAAATCTCTCCGTGGGACAATGATGGTCTCCGGCAATGCCATTACGTAGAGACAGGCGTATAATCAACCCAGAAATATGTCAGACAAGTACAAGCGAATAAATGGACAGTTGGTATACAAAATTTGTTTAAACTGTGGTACAAGATTTCCTTTAAAACGGGATACGCGAGGTAAGTACTGTTCCAATCCATGTTGGATAAGGTCACCCGAACACGATGAAGTCGTAAGAAGAGCTTTAAAGGGTAAAAAACGTTCGGCGGAAGACATTGAGAAGAGTGCAGCGCCGAGACGAGGGACGCATCAGTCTAAAGAGGTTATTAAGAAAAGAATGGCTTTTTGGAAAGAAGGTTTTACCTGGAAACCTGAAACCATTAAAAAGCGTGCCGAATCCAATAGGGGACAAAAGCGTACTGGCGCTGAATTAAAAAAAATTCAAGATAGTGTCGCTAAGTCATATGGGTATTCTTCGTATGCCGAATTAAAACTTCACCCCCGTAAAAACTACAGGATAAAATATGAGGTTGACCAAAAAGTTAGAGCCAGTGAACGTGACCAGAATGTTTGTTTGCTTTGTGGTATCCAAGAAAATTTAGAGGTGCATCACATCATTGACGTCCGACGGTTCCCAGTGGAACAACAAGACAATACTGCACATAACCTGCGAAATTTAATCACGCTCTGTCGGACCCACCATAAAGAGCTGATTGGTTTTAAGAAGAAAAGTTACATAGATACCGTTTTTGAATTGCAAGAACTATTAGCGCTGAAATATGGATATGTTTATGATTGGGTATCTACACGTTCTTTGTTAAACCTACCAATTGCAGAAAAAGTCACGTTGAAAATTTAATATAAAGTTTTGCAACTTTAGCAAGCTCTGTCCGTCCAACTGGCATCAAATCAGCCATTTCAAGCTCTGGTACCTGCAATAAGTAGATATCAGACTCTGCTGCACCTTCTGCACCGGATGAACCTACAGCATTGTAGGGGTATGGAATGCTAGGATTGATGAAGAAATCACCAACTACCGGCATAACACCAGCAGGCGATTGATAATTAACAGCATGAATTCCAGCAGTAACCGTACTACCATCGGCAAGAATGTACCGAGCAGATGGAGCTACAATCTGATTGATTTGAGATTGCATACTAAAAGAACAGAAGTAGTGTGTTATGTAATCCTTTCCTTTATCGAAGTTATGCGACTTTACGGAGGGTTAAAGTAATTGACTGTAACTATTAAAAATTGAAATTGGACCGATGCGTTTCGCCGCCCGTATACGAACCGTCTTTGTTTGTTGTCCCGCCGACCGTACAGGCTATGCTTACTGAGTCCGGCTTCGTGGTGTAGTAGTTGAATCGTTGGTTTTCTTCGTTCGCCATATTTCCCCAGCCCACATCAACTGTTTGTCCGGCATTTACAACGAACCCGTCAGAAATATAGTTATCGGCAGTCGGGTCTGTTCCAACGGTAACATCACATTGAGCTAATTTTGTACTCGCAGGATTTGTTATGTAAACCGCATTATTATCCGCCCGAACGGTTACATTAAGTGGACGGGAGAGTTCGTCTTGCGTTTGTAATGTCACTTCGCAAGATGCGTAATTTTTTGTTCCTATTTGGTCCGCGCAGGGTTCAGGAGTTGGTGTAGGCATTATTGTAATGGATGGTTGTACTATTCCGGTATTGGTTGTTGCTGTCCCGCTGTTTTCCTGCGGTGAATTGCCAGAAGATTTTGGGCTATTCACAATCAGAACCATTGACAGTATCAATAATGCCAATGTCGTTCCGGCAAACACCAAGCCCGTGGTTTTCCTTCCTAAGTTTTTCTTGAAGAGTCCGGTAAACGCAGCGGGTACAATCATCCCCACAAAAATGCAGACAAAAGAACAAATCATTAGTAAGAGTGAAATAACACCTAATGCTTCAGACGTTGTTGCGTTCCAGTGCGTTATGACACCGTAAATAGCGCCAATAACAACGAGAATCAGCAATATAAAACCGATTAGACGAAGGAACTCCAAACCTTCGAAACTTGTCCCATCTACTTTAATATCAGCTTCTTTTATCGTGGTTTTGTCCCGACCAATGAGGCGCATTAGCCCTTGGTAGTATAGTGCGGTGTCCCCATTGTTTTCCACGGCGTAGCATTCCCCCTTAAGCATGGATGAGTATTTTATATACATCATGGGTATACGCTCTTTATGTTCCAGTATCACATCTTCATAACTTACGGAGAGTATCTCGGCGTATGGGATTTCAATGATTTCTTTCCCGACAAATAACACGCGCTTGTTGGTAAACAATATATCACCGGAATCTATTGGTTCCGTCCGGACAATTTTCTGTTGTGTCGTAGTGGACTGGTTTTTGCTTCCCGCAGTAACGCCACCGATAATAGCTCCGGCGGGACCAAATAGGATATTTCCAACGAATGCTCGGCCAACAACCCCTTTCTTTTTGTCTGTGCCGGACGTGTACGTCTCGACATAATCGGAATCAGCATACCGCTGTGTCGAAAACATATGATATGCTTTCTCTCCGTCTTTGAGGTGCACAGACGTGGGGACATCTGTTAGGTTGCCGGAGAGGATACCGAATCTCCGTTTTCTTTCTTGGGCTACCTTTTCTTCATATTTCGCTTTGCGTTCCGCGCGAGATTGCTGCATCCGTTCAAAAATACCTAAGCGTGCTTTGTCAGGAGTCTTTTGATTGTCCATATATAATCGCTTAATTGAGATATTATACCCTCCTGAAGGGCATATCAATAGATAAATCTACTAATAGTACGTTGCACTGTTGTGCGTATATAGCTAGATGAATGAAGCTACAATCAGTAGTGAAAAAATACTTTCCATATGGTTTATTCGCAATCTTGTTTCATGTATGGATTGCCATTAATATCCCCCATAAGTCGGTTCATCAGCGTTGTATCATCACCATAAGTGTCAGCACCACCAACTAACTTCGGGTCTCCAACAGTATCACTACTACCTACTGGCTTTATGTTTTCCGCCACCTTGAGAAAATTATCGGAATATGAAACAGCAATTAACGAACAAGGACTTTCTATCAAATAACCGTAAGATTTAGGGTCGGCGATATTCTTAACCGCAGCGTCAAGCATCCAAGCTAGGCTGTTGACGTAATCGTGGTATGTTGCGTACCGTTTGGGCACTGCTGCTGACATCGTGCTGGTTTCTGAGGCTAAATCCGCAAGGATAGGTTCAGCTTGTATATATGTATTCGGTTGCGAATAATCCAACGAATTGTTCTCCGTTTCCAAACGCTGGACGATAGATTTCATTTTCGTTTGGTATGCTATTTCTTCAGGTGTAATTGATGAATTCGTTGAAGTTATTGACGGCGTGGGCGTTGACGTAAAAGACGGTTTTACTGTTACAGTATTGTTTGTAACCTGTCCATTATTTTTCTGCGGCGATTCGGTAGAAGATGTAGGACTATTCATTGCTAAGACAATAGCAATCACGAATAACGCAAGTGTTACTCCTGCAAATACTAAACTTGTCTTTTTTCTGCCTAAGTTTTTTTTGAAGAGGCTAGTAAATATAGCGGGTTTAATAATGGCCACGATAATGCAGACAAAAGAACAGATACTAAGTAAGAACGCTATAACTCCAAATGCTTCAATCATAATAATCTCAATAATATGATGACGAGCTTAATCGCAATTATAAATTGCTATATAAACCAAATCAATAGACAAATCTACTAATAGTGCGTTGTACTGTTGTGCGTATATAGCTACAAGTAAATCGTATGCTAAGCAAACAAAAGTTCACGCAGATAGTCGGAAATAACATTAGGGAAAAAAGAATGCAGAAACGGCTCACGCAAGATGAGCTGGCGCATCAGTGCGGTTTTTATCGAACATACATCAACCTGTTGGAAACAGCGAAACGTACACCGTCGTCTTTTAGTTTGTACAGAATAGCTAAAACTATGCAGGTGAAAGTTGATGAACTTTACCCTTCAACGGTATAAAAACCACGGGTCGTTTTTAAGCTAATTGCCAAAAAAGAGAAGAAGTAGCTTTTCTATATAATAACCCATAAGTCATTAAACAAGGATTGGACTGTTTTAGGGCACCTACAACTAGCTACCGTAGATGCCTGAATAGGCTGTAACCTGAGGTTTTGGGCAATTTAGATTCAAATTCGTGCATTTCTTCGTTATTTTTATTTTCTACTCTTACTTTTTCCGTTGTACAGATGTATAATTTTGTATAAGTTATTAAGGTAAATATGGCTAAAAAAGTTAAACTGCTTAGAATCCGTGAGGTAGCAGCAATGTTGAGTATCAATCCTGAAACTCTAAGGAGATGGGATAGGCTAGGGAAGTTAAAAGCCGTTAGAATTGGTAATAGACGAGGCGTTGGTGATAGAAGGTATAAGTTAGAGGATATAAAAGCAATAATTAAAAAAGGAACCTAGCGGTTAATCATCATAAAAAATCAAAATAAATATGAGTAATAACGATAGTTCAGAGGCTGATGCGAGAATAATAATTGATAGGCTCTTAAAAGAAGCGGGTTGGGATATTGAAGACAAGAATCAAGTGACAACAGAAGAAGCGACAACAGATGGTAGAGCCGATTATTTACTTTTAGATAGCAGGAGTAGACCTTTAGCCATTATTGAGGCAAAGCGATTTAGTAAAGACCCTTATGCTGCAAAAGAACAGGCAGAAACATACGCCAGAGAATTACAAGCTCCCTTTATTTTTCTTTCCAATGGCGAAGATATCTATTTTTGGGATTATAATCAAGCAGATGCCCGATTAGTTGATTCATTCTTTTCCCGATATGATTTGGAAAGAATATCAACGTTAAGAAAGTTTCAAAAACCAATTTCCACGATTCCAATTCCCGAGAAATTCTTCTTTATAGGAAAGGAGATAACCGCCAGACCTTATCAACAGGATGCTTTAAGAGCCATAGACGCCGCGATACAGGTTAATAAAAGGCGGATGCTGGTAGAAATGGCTACTGGAACTGGAAAAACCTTAGTTGCCGCCATGCTTATTAAGAGACTTTTTCAAGCAGGATTAGTTGAAAGGGTATTATTCTTGGTTGATAGAATTGAACTGGCGAATCAAGCCAAAGAAACTTTTGACGACTATCTTTCTGAATATCCGTCTGTTGTGTTATACGGTGGAAAAAGAAGTAAGGAAGGACAGATTGTTATTGGCACTCTTCCAACAATTCAATCCCAAGTAGACGCTTTTACGAGTGGCTATTTTGACTTAGTCATAACGGATGAATGCCATAGGTCAATTTACAGTATTTATCGTTCTTTACTTCTTCATTTTGACGCCATTCATATTGGTTTAACTGCTACTCCAAGTAATTTAATTGATAGAAATACCTATGAATTTTTCGGATGTTGGAATCCATTAACCAGAAAGGGAGAACCCACTTTTATCTATGGAATACGCCAAGGGATAAACGATGGCTACCTTGCTCCTTACAAGGTGTATCATGCCCGGTCAAAGATATCTTTAGAGGGTATTAAATGGCAGGGAGAAGATTATGAACCTCAAGATTTAGAAAGAACAATTTCCGTTGAGGATAGGAATAAACTATTTGTTCAAGAATTTAAAGAGAATGAAGAAAAACGAGGTGGCGACCACCCAAAGAAAACTATCGTATTTGCAATTACCAAAAGACACGCTGCTCAGTTAACCAGATTTTTCAATGAGGTGTATCCCGAATACAAGGGTAAATATGCCGAAATTATTACCACTGATACTTTTGACCCACAGAGAGCTATTAAGCGGTTTAAAAATGAACCACTGCCAGTAATTGCGGTTTCAGTAGCAATGCTTGATACAGGATTTGATTGTCCAATGGTGGAGAATTTAATGATGTGTCGTCCAACACGCTCACCAATCTTCTATCAACAGATGAGAGGACGGGGGGCAAGACTATGTCCAGAAGTAGGTAAAAATGAATTTTTAATTTACGATTTTGTTGGAAACACAGAATACTTTAACGATGAAGGGTTCAACCCTTTTGAGCAGAAAAAAGTAGCTACCAGAAAACCAAAAGAAGAAGTTACCACAGAGGATGGTTTAGAAGAAGAAACCCCAGAACAAATAGTCAGGCAATTTGTTACTATTCCGCTTGGGCAAGCTCCTGATGAATGGGTGGAAAGACGGTATATTGAGTTTGGACCAGAAGGAGAAAAAGTTGACGCAAAGGAATATAAAGATAAGTTTACTGACGAGGTAAAGAAGTTAGCTGACACCCATGAGATTGTGGGTAAAATTAGACAACAAAAAGATATTACTGATGAGGAGATACAAGAATTGGCACAGCTATTAAATCATCCTGAATTTTTCTTTAATGAAAATAACCTAAGACAAGCCTACGACCAGCCAAGTGGCAATTTAGTAGACTTTGTTAAATCAGCCTTCGGACTTCATAAGTTTCCCACCAGAGAAGAGCGAGTTAGTGGAGCATTTGATGCGTGGTTAATTCAAAAGAATTTTGCACCCGAGCAGGTCAGAATACTAAGGATGTTGAAAAACCGTTTTTTGGCGGGAAGTAAGGCAGATATTTCTGATTTTAACCAACCACCCATATCTCAACATGGCGGTTTACAGTATGCCATAAGAGTATTTGGAGAAGATGGATTAAAACAGGTGGTTAATGATTTACAACAAGGAGTATTTGTATGAGTATCACAACAAAACAACAATTACAGTCGGCTATAGACCAAATCTGCAATAAACTTTGGGCAGCTGGATTAACTAACCCCATTACCTATATTGAACAAATATCTTACTTATTTTTTCTGAAAATGCTTGAAGAATGGGATAACCAAAAAGCTAAAGAGGTCAAACTTCTGGGCAACAAAAATGGTTACAAGTCAATTTTTGATGGAGAAAACGAGAAATATAGATGGAGTCAATGGGTTCATATCCCTGACAACACCAAAATGTTCAAGTTTGTCCGAGACGAAGTGTTTGCTTTTATGGCAAACATTCCTGGAACAAACGAATCTGTCAGGAGATTCTTTGTTGATGCAAGATTTCAGATACCCGATGGAGTTGTATTACGAGATGTTGTAGATAAACTTAGAGGAATATTTCTTTCATGGAGTTAGACGCTGATGTTAAGGGTGACTTGTATGAATACTTATTGAATCAATTAACAACGTCTGGGAAAAACGGTCAATTCAGAACCCCAAGACATATAATCCGAACAATTGTCCAATTGGTAAATCCTAAAATAGGAGAAACTATATTGAACGGCGAGTGGAACAGGTGGTTTCTTATTGGGAGTATATGAGTGGATTAAGTTATGTAATTCTGATTTGAAAAACATTGAAGAAACGAAGAATGGAAACGGACAGCTAATTAAGAAAGGACCAGGAGACAAATTAAGTCCCACTCAATGGCAATTTCTACAAACGGATACCCTTTATGGATTTGATGTGGACACTGCTATGGTAAAGATAGCCACAATGAACCTTGTTCTTCATGGTCTTGAAAAATCGCAAGTAATTAGAAGAGATTCTGTTGCTGGTACCCCAGATGAATGGGAAGACAGAGAGTTTGACGTAATCCTTTCAAATCCTCCTTTTGCTGGAACAATCAACCAAGAAAGAATAAGAAAATCATTACCTGTTCAGGCAAGTGATACAACAACTCTCTTTTTGGGACTTATGATTGATGCTTTACGACAGGGCGGTAGAGCTGGTGTTATTGTAAATGAGGGTGTTTTATTTAATCGTAATCGGTCAGCCAAGGAGGTCAGAAGATACTTAATGGATAAAGCTAATTTAGTAGCGGTTGTATCTTTACCAGGAGGGGTATTTCAACCTTATGCAGGTGTCAAAACAAGTATTCTTTTCTTTAATAGAAACGGTAAGAAAACAGAAAAAGTTTGGTTTTACGATGTCCGTTTTGACGGATTTGAATTAGCGACACAAAGACGACCTACCCCAGACAAAAATGATTTACCAGATTTGATTGAGAAATGGAAAAATAAATCAGATTCAGAAAGAAGTTGGTCAGCAACAAAAGAACAAATTGAAACAAATGATTTTATTCTTTCCGCCTCAGCGTATAGACCTATTTCCGAAGACGAAACGCAATATAGGGAACCAAAAGAGATATTTACCGAGATTGAAAATCTTAATGAACAACAGCAGGAGGAATTGAAGAAAATTAAAACTTTTATCAAATGAAAAATAATTGGCAAACCAAAAAGTTAGATGATATCGCAGTAATTAACGGTGGTGGAACACCGCCAACAAGTATTGCAGCTCATTTTAATGGGAACAATCCTTGGTTTACTCCCTCAGAAATTACTTCAGGAACTGTATCTGTCTTGTCAAATAGCGAAAGACAAATAAGCGAAGAGGCTTTGAAGTATACCAAGGTCGTAGACCAAAACGCTATTCTTTTATCCAGTCGGGCAACGATAGGGAACATTGGAATTACCTCAAAAGTAAGTGCTTACAATCAGGGTATTAAAGGAATTACGCCTTCGCAAGAAATAGATAGTTGGTTTCTCGCATATTGGTTATTAGCAAATAAAACTAAATTAGAACAAAATTCTTTTGGAACCACTTTCAAAGAACTTAGTACAACAGCGTTGAAACGAATGGTTGTTTCTTTTCCATCTTTGACCATCCAAAAGCAGATTGTTGAAAAATTAGATTCCATCAGTAAACTTCAAGAGTTAAATCAAAAAGAAATTGAAAAAGCGGATGAATTATTTGATGCTTTTTTCAACTTAGTTTTTGCATTAACAAATAAATGGTCAACAAAAAAAATAAGCGATGTTGCAATGGTAAATCCCCCAAAACCAAAATTTCATGAATGGGATTTAGAAAAAGAGGTTGATTTTTTACCGATGTCAGCCTTAGCAACAGATGCACAAAATCCATTTCTTACAGAAAAGCGGAAAATAAAACAGGTTAAGACTGGCTATACATGTTTCCAATCAGATGATGTATTGCTCGCAAAAATAACACCCTGTTTTGAAAATGGAAAAACTGGGATATTCAGAAAAAGTCCAGAAAGTATTGGATTTGGGTCAACTGAATTCATTGTTATCAGGGCTGATAAGAAAAAGGTGGCACCAATTTGGATATGGCTATTTGTATATAGCAATCGGTTTAGAAACGAGGGCAAATTGCACATGACTGGTTCAGCAGGGCAAAAAAGACTTCCTGTTAGTTTTGTTGAAAATTATCAAATCCCCATTCCGCCACTTAATATACAGGAACAAGTAATTGAAAAGTTTCAAAGTATTGGAAAGTATTTTGAGTTGAGTAAACTAAATAAAGAATTACTAAATGAATTATTTGAAAGCACGTTAAATAAAGCAATGAAGGGAGAATTGGTTTCATGAGCACGGCGATAGACAATACCTTTTGAATTTATTGAGAGATAGCACTGGTGGGTCGCTGATTATGAAAAAGAAGTGGGAAAAATTTGAAGAAAGCTCCTATAAAGTAGTTCAATCTCTCAATCCACAGGAACAGGTTTATAAAAATGTCCATTTAGAAGGACAGCTATCTAAGGTTAAACGCCAAGTTGATGTGCAGCTTATTAAACCTGAGGAATATGAGTTTATTGCCTTTGAATGTAAAGATTATAAAAGACCGTTAGATGTTCCAATTATTGAAGCATTTAATACTGAAGCTACGAGATATTAAAGCTAAGAAGGGTGCAATTGTTTCAAACTCTCATATACCAAAGCAGCACAAAATATGTCTTCCGCTTTAGGTATTGATTTACTTGCTTTAGTGGATACACAAAATACAAACATAAGAGCTAAGTTATATGCCACCCTGCTTTTATCCGATACTTCTGTAAAAAGTTTTAGCTTAAGATTAAAAAGTTCATCTCTCCAAATCCTTTTACCATCAGATATTCAGAAGTGATATTTATGGATGAACAAGGACATAAGGGCTCAGCCTACGAGATATTCGCTTCATTGTGGAATGAAACTGACTCAAGCCTAAGTAAAGTACCAGGTGTTTACGAATACAGACCTCTAAACCCTGAAAAGAAAAAGATAATTGGACTAGATGGTGAGCTAATAGTTCCTGACGAAATAGTTCGCCTTTATTTATGAGGTTGTCGAAAAACATTATGCAGGACAAATAGAAATTATCGAAACTCAAGGGCTTTACAAAGTAAGTGAACATAGCTATCAAACAAGAGAGTATCCAAACTGTTCCAAATCGTTGCCTACGAGATAGAACTAGAAATGGCCAGAAATATCTGCCGAGGAAGCGAAGAAAGGAATGGCTGAAGGCAGGTTTAGTATGGCTTTGGGTTGTTCTTCCATCTTGCCAGAAGCCATAGTAGTACCGATTGGACTAATCTGTAGTTTCTTTATTTCCTCCCACCGTTGTCTTAATTCGCCAATATAGCTTAGGTTTTGGAATGCTTGAATTGCACTATTTCAATTGGTATCGGGAAACTGGCCAGAAATCTTTGTAAATAGTTGACATCTTTTCGAAAATCTACCTCTATCCAGTTATCAAGTGCATTGTGTTTGATTAAATCCTTTCGTTCTCCTTCAAATAGGTCGTCATCAAACCATAGAAACGGCTTCGTAAAATCTATCGCTTCTGTTTTATTGGTTACCCAAATTGTCGGTTGGATACGTTTGGCTACTGCAAGTGTTTTTGGAGGAAATGTTCGTTCTATAAAGGCATGGGTATAGGCAATATTTACCGAGGCAGTGTGCCGTTAGCCAGTAGGTAGGTAGTGGGACGTAACATAGTCAAGAAATCATGGCGAAATCGCTAAGTTGTCGTCGTCACTAGGAGGACGCCATCTATATCTAGGTATATGTTGTATCACGGTGACCATGCCACTCACGTACGGGACAGCCAGGCGGAGTGGGCAACATTCCTATGTAATCTTATCTTCCCACCTTTGCCTCATTTCACCCATATAGCTTAGGTTTCTGAAGCTGCATAATCGAGGTGAAATTTAGGGTCATAATAGTCCTAGGCTCACGGAGCTAAATGGAGTTTAGAGTGTATAGACAATCTTATTTTGATTAGAATCAATATTTTCATGTATGTTAATATGCAATACATTCGACGATTTCCTTCTCGTGATAATTTTTGTTAGACTGATGATATGCAACTGTTTATCGATTCAGCCAAGCCTGATGAAATACGAGAAGCACTTCGATGGGGTTTTATCGATGGAGTAACCACGAATCCGACATTGGCATCGGAAGTTGGGAAACCATACAAAGATATAGTGAAAGAAATTCTCGATATGGTAGACGGTCCGGTGAGTCTGGAAACGATTTCCGATAACGTGGAGGGAATTCTTCGAGAAGCCCGAGCACTTTCAAAATTAAAGTCCAATGTCTACGCCAAAATTCCCTGTACACTATCTGGCTACGAAGCGACCAAGAAATTGACAAAAGAGGGTGTTAAAGTAAACATGACGCTTTGTTTCAGCGTGAATCAGGCGCTTCTTGCCGCGAAAGTCGGCGCGTCGTTCGTTTCTCCGTACTTGGGTAGAGTTGATGATTTTACGGACGGATTGGGTGATCAATTCATTGCGCGGATTCGGCACATTTACAACAATTATCACTTCGCCACGAAAATTTTAGCCGCAAGCATGCATGACGTGGAGCATGTTTCTCAAGTTGCTGAAATGGGTGCGGATATTGCCACTGTTCCGTTTGTAATTCTTAAGAGTATGACAAATCATCCTCTAACGAAGCTCGGGCAGGATAAATTCCTGAAGGACTGGCACGCATCCGGTCTCGAGTTACCGGTCTAACAAAACTTCGAGATCAAGAATTTAATTAAAAACCATTCTCTAGTTAGTTAGTAAGTGCATTTTATTTATAAATAAAAAGTCTGAACATCCTCTATTGCTCGGAGTAAATGGTAGTTTAGAGAGTTCTGACAGTCTAAATCAACTATTATCACGCCAGCATTTAAGCCTTCTAATTTTAGTTTACTTCAATTTGATATAATTGCGTTGATGAAACTCTTAAAAAATAAAATATTGATGATTACTATACTTCTGATCGGGATATTGATTGCCATTATGATGGTCAATCAATATCTACTTCTGAGAAAAGCCCACAGTACATTTGCAAACTATTATGCATTTCGGGGGTGTGTGCAATTACTACAACAAACTTCGGAGTATGGAATCTGTAAAATACAGTCTGGTCAAACGATTAAAATAGTGAAGTTTCAGGGGAAATGGTATCTTGATGGAGATTTACCATGGGCATGTGTGGGTAAAATTTGCTTTGGTTTGTAACTTTATTACAGATGAATAATTGGTTTAAAATATTCCGTTATTTTGCCATTTTCGGCAATATCATCTTTATTTGCTGGATTACATACAACGGGATTGATGAGGGGTTTAGTGGTACGATAGTTCAAAAAATCTCGTATATCAGTTTGTTTTTCCTATTGACTCTCAATATTTTTCTGCTTTATCAAAATAAATCAGTTTGAACATTCTCTACCGCTCGGAACTCGTACTTTAACTACTGCGTATTAGTCGTCAGTTTCCGTAACCTATCGATATAGGCATATTTCCAGAATAGAAGAGCGGTTTTTAAGTAAGTAATAGGTTCCGAACATCCTCTACGGCTCGGAGTTTACGATTTTAGCTTAGTAGGACAATCCGCATTTTGGAGTACGGCAGGACCTTTGAACTCTTGATATAATTAATTTGTGCAGCAAGAGACATTGAAACTATAAATATGGATAACGATAGTCAGATTTTAAACAAAGAACTAGGGAAAATTGGAGCTATTAGTGGTGCTGAGACGGCAAAGAGTAGGCCATTTTTCTTGATGCGTTTTGCGCCAGTATCTTGGGATACTTTTGCTGGCGAAAAAGGAGCAGAACTGGGAGCGATGCTTCTTAAAGAAAAAGATTATTCTGCCCGATTCCAATTTACAGATAATTCTGAAGCAATCAATTCGAGATGTTTGGAGGTAATCAAAAAAATCGGCGGAAATTTGATCAAAGAACCGAATTTATCTCCCGGCACAATTTCAGCAGTGGTTCATTCAGGAATATCTAATCTTAACCCTGCAATATTAAGAATTTTTGTTTCTCAAAATTCTGGTGGAGGTACTGAAATATTATTAAGAGCGGTAGCTAAAGAGGGGCTAATTAATCAGCATACTGCGCAAAAAGCGGTTGAAAATTTTGCAGCTATGATTCAACCTGGAGTTAACCTAGAAAAAATCGAATCTACAAACCCCCAAAGTAATATATTACCAGTGCTGTGTTTAACTTCCGGTATTTTTAGTTTAACTGGATTTTTTGTACCTTACCTTGGAATAGCTGGCGGTATTCCGGGAATTATAACGGGAGTTCGAGCAAGGAAATCTGTGAATAGTAAAGCTATAACTTGGGGAATTATCTTAAGTTCAATTGGTCTTTTGTTAACTGTGATTAGAGTAATAATGATATTTGCATATGGAAAATAATAAGCCCAATTTTCTAATCGTTAAGATATTTTTTATATTAATAGGAGTGGTTATTTGCTATTTTTCTATCAAAGGATTGATTTCATACTACGACTTTCATAGTAGAGCTATTTCTACTATTGGCCATGTTGTTTCGTACTCCGAAAATGATCACACGATAAATCTTACGTTTGGTAATAACTACATTGCTACCTTTGACTATTGGGCTCATTGTAAGGATGGCGCTGGCTACGGGCCAAAGGTTGGGGACGCTATAAATATGATTTATGATTCCCAAAATCCTAAATCAATTAGAATAAGCGGTACCAATGATTGGTATTGTTTTGATACAAGAGAAGCAGCTCCAAATATGATGATTTTTCTTGCTGGAGGGATTGCTCTGATTTTGGCAATTTTAATTTTGCCATATCTAAAATTAAATCAAAAGAATGTTTAATCTAGTGTGGTTTGGTTTATTGGTTTTAGCTCCCAATAGGTATGTTTGTAATATATATTGCCATGCGTGCATGCAAGTGGAGATAGTCCGAATGTCTTCTACCGCTCGGAGCAAAATAGGACGGAGAGATTCAATATCTCCTGTTTGGATTATTCTGTCAACCTTTCTTGCTGGTTCAAAAATATTCTTTGTATCTAGTTGCTTACAGAAGCGTTTTCAAGCTTATTCTTAATCCTGACTCCAAATAAAGATAATACATGTCGTGGTTTTAGCCCTAGTTGTATTGCAATTCCCGTAAAGCCAATACCCTTTTTTGACCATAAAGGAACACCCTGTGAAATTTGCTCTTCAATAAATGTCGCTACTTTTTGATCGCTATCTGAATATTTTTCACGATGATTTAATATAAACGCTACCTTTGTTCTTAAATCAGTAATTTCTTTTACTATCGCAGGGTTATTTAATTTTCTTAAAATGATGGCGACTAAATGATCGTCTGTAACTCCGCAATCTTTAAATGTTTTTTCCTGAGATGGATACCTTCCATCTTCGTCAGGTTGGGTAAGTTCTAAAAAGACCTGATATTGCTGTGGTGAAAGACATGATAGTTGCCATTGTTCAATTGTTCTCCTTTTGAGAATCAAACTATATTGCGCGTCTGTTTCTTTTAACATTCTTCCATCTTGACTAATAAATTTAACGATTGAATTTTCCGCCCTTTTTCTTAATGAAACGATAATGTTTCGTACCCGGACAGGTTTAAGACCTACTTTCCGTGAAATTTGCTCGTCGTTTAAAGAAAAATTTTCACTATCCATTACTAAAGCCATATCCAAAATTTTTGCTTCTTTGGGAGTTATTGATTGTCGGAATGTATTAAAGTCATTTCCTTCACTGAATCTTTTTAAAAATAATCTGGCTGAATTGGGAGTTAGGACACTACCATTTATTCTTAGAGCTTTTTCCCCAACTAAGCTATGAGCTAAAACCTGAGGATAAATTGGCGCTGGGGTTGCAAATTCAAGTAATTTTACCATTTCAGGAGTATATAGTTTATCAAGCTGTAAACTTACTCTCCATAAATCAGCTCTGATTACAGTTCGGCCTATGCCCGCAGATTCTGCTACTTTAATTATTTCTCTTTTATTTTCACCAAAATATCCAAGATAAGCTAAGAATGCTATTTGAGACCGGTTATCCATTTTTGCAATTAAATACATTATTTTGGCTAAACCTATTTTTCTCCCTATTGTTTGTATATTACTCATAGCCTCATCTGTAGGAAATGTCTTACCACCCCAATGTTTTAGATAATCAAAAGCAAATTGATTTCCTAGTTCATCTTCTTCCCTATCATAGGTAGCCATCGTCAGAGATCCTTCTTCGAAAGATTCACTACGTTCGTCATCAAATAGAGGTCGATCACTTGACTCGAGAGAAAATTTACCCCCGTAGTATTTTTCAGTACTATAAATTTTTTAAGCCACTTCTCTAAGCTTCTTAAGGTTACCACCTATTTTTCTTCTTAATTCATAGACATTTTCTTTTGGATCGGCGTTATTAAACGCAAATGTTTTCCAAACTACCGTATCAACGACAAATTTTGCAATATCAGTTATTTCATCTGCATCAAAATATATATCGGCATCACTTTTATTAGCTTTATATTCTGCAAGGGGATAATACGCACAGCATAAAAGTTGAATTTGTCGTAACGATTTATGTATATCTTCAACTACAATTCCTTTTTCATTCATGCCTTTTAAATCAAAAAGGACGTCATCAGGTTTTTTCAAACCGACTTCAACCGGTTCCATGTCAAATAGTCTTGAAAGTCTTCTCAGTGAGGGGAGAAGCATTTGTGTCTGCCAAAAATCTGCCGATGTAAAAACTTCGAGAGTTTTTTGTATAGCAGCCTGTGACAGTTGAAAATATTTTGAATCAGGGTTCTGGATGTCAAAACCCCTAGAGATAAACATTCCAGTTTCTAACTGCACCATATGTTAATGATTATACAATATTACTATAGGATTTACAATTAAAACGTATTGGTTCTGAAATTATTGATTTAGATATAAAAAAAGTCCAAACAACCTGTCCTGAATCTATCGAAGATTCCTCTCCCGTTCGGAGCAAATTAGCCTCAAGATTGTATGTTATAATACAATTGTGAGAAAAATAATTGTTCTCGAATTTCTTTCTCTTGATGGTGTTATTCAAGCTCCCGGTGGACCCAAAGAAGATACCTCAGGTGATTTTAAATACGGCGGGTGGACCGCTCCTTATTTTGATGATTTTTCTGGAAAAGTCATGGCCGAGCAGATGAAGGAGCCTTTTAGTCTGCTTCTAGGGAGAATTACGTTTGAAATCTTTGCTTCATACTGGCCCCAGCATACAAATGAATGGCCCGGAATTAATAATGCCACAAAGTATGTTGTTTCAAATTCTCTTAAAAAACACGAATGGAGTAACACTGTATTCATACATAACAATGTTGTTGAAGAATTAAAAAAACTTAAAACACAAAGTGGTCCGGATTTGCAAGTTTATGGTAGTGGAAATTTAGTTCAAGCACTTCTTAAAAATGATTTAGTTGATGAGCTTTGGTTAAAAATTTTCCCGATAACTCTTGGAAAGGGAAAACGCTTGTTTGATAAAGGCACTATTCCTGCAGCGTTTAAATTAACAGAATCCAAAACATCTCCAAGTGGGGTAATTATCGCTTCATTCAAACGGGCAGGTAAAGTCAGAACAGGATCAATTGAGTAAAATATGGCAGAGGTAAAAACCAAAATTACGAATCAAAGTCCGAAAGATTTTCTCAATAGTATTGAACAAGAACAAAAGAAGTTGGACGGTCTTAGCCTTCTTGAAATGTTTGAGAAAGTTACCAAAGAAAAAGCGGTAATGTGGGGAACTAGTATCGTTGGGTTTGGAAAGTATCATTACAAATCAGAAAAAAGTAAACAGGAAGGAGACTGGTTTTTGGTAGGATTCTCTCCACGAAAACAAAACCTTACTCTCTATATTATGCATGGGAATGAAGACAGCTCTGCTTTACTGGAAAAATTGGGGAAACATGCCAAGAGTGGAGGAATTGGAGGTTGTTTATATATCAACAAACTTTCTGATGTAGACCAAACAGTTCTGGCAAAACTAATAGAAACCTCGTTTCAGTACATGAAAAAGAAGAACGCGTAGAAGTTTATTAAGATAACCGATGACTAAAAAAAACGTTTCAAGCGGTGTAGTACACAAAGTTCCAGAGGATTTGCGTGAAGCTTTAACTTCTGATCCGAAAGCGTTCGCCGCGTGGGAGGATCTTACACCACTTGCACGCAATGAATGGATTTGCTGGACAATTTCCGTTCAAAAATCGGAAACCAGAAAGCAGCATGTAGAAAGAGTAGGTAGAGAACTTAAAGAGGGGATGCGTCGGCCATGTTGCTGGATCGGCTGTATTCACCGTACGGATAAGCAGATAAGCCCTTCGGTACAAGCAATGCTTAATAAACAGCATAGAGACGCTCGCAAAACAGACTCAAAGTGATATGTAGAAGTTTCTAAGATCGTTCATTAAGTGGAGTAAAATTATTCACGAGGAGAATTTTATTATTTTGCTGAAGTGGATGTAGTGCTCATTCGGTGAGCGTGGGCAATCCCCATAAAAATAAGAAATGCGACGACGACCGCGCCGATTAAGAATATAATGCTGTGCAGGACTATTGAGACCAGAATCGTGACGGCAGACAGCAGGACCGATAAGAGAAATGTCAGAAATCCGATTGCGCCCCGGCTTATTCCGCCGAAAACCGGTAACACGTCCAATATAACGCTGATCGGCCCGAAAAACAGCATAAGTCCGATCCACATCATGAGAAACCCGACACCTCTGAATATCCAAATCCATAGCTGGTATTCTTTGTGAAGCGTTGCTACGGCGTCACCCAAAGATCCTTCGAACAAGCGATAGAGTTTATGTCCGCCAGCGTCATAATAAGACGAAACCATAGTATTATTCTGAGCGCCCATCGCCGTTAACGTTGTATTGTCGGAAAGTCCGCTGTAGCTCACCCGCATGTCGCCCAGTTGAGGAGATTCGAGTGTGCCGTGACCGATATACACATAATCAGGACCTACTGTTGTGTTGGTTGTGACAATGGTATTGTCTTGGTTTAATGGAATCAGTGAGAATGACGGCAGATCAATTGTTTGCATGTCGAGTGAATAATTTCCAATCTGAGCTGATTTGACCCTGAGTGTCATATCATCAATTGTCTTTTTCGGATTTACGTGTCCAGTTGGATTCTTGAATTGCAATGAGTCATGGGGCGAATCCGTCCAGTCAAGCGCATATGTATATGTCGTGGTTGACGTATTGGATCCACCGATATTTGTTTTGGAACTTGATTGTTGACTTTCATTCCACTCAAAAATTTCCGCTTTCCTTGTTAACGCGAGTATATTCGTCGGTTTCAGATACAGGCCATCACCTAGGGTTTCCGTCGATGAGACCGGCCCGGTCACTGCGATAAGTTTTCCGTTAAGACTCGGGTTCGAAGGTTGAGTCGCCGTTATCTGTACTGCTTTTTTCGCATCTTTCGATAAATCGAAATGTCCTTCATTCCAATATAAAACGACAAATGATCCGATGAATAACGCGAGACCCATGAGGATGCCCAAAAAAGAGTTCAGTATTCTCTGAAGCCAACCTGTGGTCGATGTTTCTACAATTTGGTCTGGCATGGTGATGCGTTTATAAGATTATTACGAAGTACCGGTTATTTGTCAACAGCCTCAACAAAGTTTTGAATAACAATTTTAAACATCCTCTATCGCTCGGAGCAAAATTATTTGAGTATATTGACGCCGCGTATATTTTGAGTCCGGCAGGACGTTCGAACTTCTTGGTATAATCAACCCATGGTTGTCGCTATCAAGATCTTGCGTGTTTTTGTTAATAACGATAATAAATTCGGTAACCCAGTAGGGATCATTCAAGACGAAAAACGAGTTTTAGAAACAACGGTTAGACAAGTAATAGCTACAAGACTTAATTTTAGCGAGTCGGTGTTTATTGATAACGCAGAAACCGGAACGGTAAGTATCTATAATCCAAAGAAGGAAGTAAACTTTGCCGGTCATGCATTGGTGGGAACGTCATATTTTCTTAAAATGATTCGTGGACACCCTTTAAGATTTTTAGTATGTAAAGCTGGGCAACTGGAAACGTACGAGGAAAAAGGATTGACATGGATAAGATCAAGTCTTAAGGGGACACCTCCTTGGCATCATGCTCAACTTCAGGACGCATATGCAATAGAAAATATGCCGTTAACCGAAACGAAGAAATTGGAGCACACCGTGCTATGGGCGTGGATGGAACAGAATAAAGGAATGGTAAGGGCTCGTACGTTTGCGTCTGATTGGGGTATTCCTGAAGACGAAGCAAATGGATCAGGATCAATGCAATTAGCTAGTATGTTGGGGTGTGAACTTGAGATACATCATGGGAAAGGATCAGTGATTTACGCAAAGCCAACGGGTGATGGATTTGCTGATGTTGGTGGGCGAGTAGTGCAAGATCAAAGTCAGGAAATTATGGTATAAAAAGCCCGAACAACTTGTCCTGAGTCTTCGAAGGATCCTCTGCTACTCGCAGTTCACGATTTAGCTTCAAAATTGACTTCCTTTGAATTGAGAGGACAATGTATTTGTAAGGAGATCTTTTTATGGAACTCACAACAAGACTTATCGTTTTTGTCGCAATTATTATATCCGTTAATAATTTCGTGTTTTACTGGGCCATTACGAACAGGATACATTCAAGAACATACCCGCTTGGTTTGCAGGTATTTTTGATTAGTGTTATTGAAATAGTTGCAATTGGAATTTGGGGTTATATTCACTTAAAGTGATTGACTAATTAAGCAAATAAGTAGTAAGGCAATTGAAAATGAGTACAACAAATTCCTAACAACTTGTCCTGAGTCTATTGAAGGACCTCTATCGTTCGGAGCCCATCAAGATGGAATAAATGTATTTTCCTTCAGCATATTTTCAGATTTATGCATTATTCTTCTTATAGAGAATATATATACTTTAATAATTGAGGGGAGGTGAAACATATGATGGATAAAAAATTTGGTCACGGTGAACATTGGATGATGATGGATTGCTGTAAGGAGCATATGATGTCCAAAGAACATCTCGAAATGAAAAAGAAAATGTTGGAGGAAAAATTAAAGTGGGTCAATGAAGAATTGAAAAAAAGTAAATAATTTTCAATGTGTTTATTACATAGCAAGCTTGAATATTCCCACGTTTTTGTGGAGAAATTGTTTAGAGTATATTGAAAAGCTAAAATATCAATACGTACCAGCACTGAAGCCGTCTAATTGAGGTGTACACATTTTGCTATAATCACCTCATGATTGATGAACTTTCAATAATTATTCCGACACTTAACGAGGAAATATATTTGCCTAGATTATTGCGGTCTATTGTGGACCAAAATTATAGAGGTAAGTTAGAGGTAATTATCGTTGACGGGGAATCCACAGATGACACGATTAAACTGGCAAAGAAGTTTAACGGCAAGATTAAAGATTTATCTCTTTTGACTACCAAGAGAGACATAGGACATCAACGGAATGTTGGCGCTCGTAAGGCGAAGTATCGGTATCTTTTATTTTTGGATGCGGATGTTATACTCGCGAACGAATGTTTAAATACGCTTTATAGCAAAGCAGTAGTCAGTCTTTTCGTAGCGACTGCGTTTCATAGTTCAGATAATCTCTATTTTACGGATTATTTTTTTCTCGGTATTGTTTATATTCTTTTCTTCATCGCCTATCTCGGGAGGAGTCCAGTCATTAATGGAGATTTTATTCTTACTTCAAAAAGAAATCATGAGAACATTAATGGATTTAAAGAGGATGCGATTCTTGGAGAAGATACGGATTATGGTCTGCGCTCGATAAAAAATGGTGCTCGATATTATTTTTTCTTTCAAATTCTTGTATATGGTTCTGATCGGAGTATGAGAAAAATAGGGAGAACAAAATTATTTTTAATTTGGAGTAAAGCTTTTTTACATGTCAGGAAATATGGTCCAATCTACAAAACCGCGATGACAAATACTTTATACAATGAGTATATAAAGTATAGATGCCACCCACGCGTCACTTAGGAAGAGATAAAATAAGTTTGAATATTCTCTACCGCTCGGAGCAAATGGCAGTTTAGATTGTTCTATCAATCAAAAGTAATAAAAATATCATCAGTATTTAAGCCTCTAAATACCAGCGTACGAGATTTGTTATAATTTTGGAATGGTGAATACACATAAAGAAGACGTGCGTATAGAGTCGATGGAAGACCTGCTAAGGATCCCAAGTTTTCCCACTAAAATTCTTCATAAACACAATGCGTTCCCTGACGCCATATTTTTTAAAGGAAAAGAATACCTCGCTTTTCGATCAGCCAAAAACCATTTTCCTGATAAAACTTCTCTGCTCATTGTTGCCTCCCGCATAGAGGGGGAACACTGGAATATAGAAAAAGTATTCCACCAGAATGGTTATGATGTTAGGGATCCCCGATTTGTTATTTTCCAAAACGAATTGCATATATATTTTGGCGTTGTGAATAAAAGTCCCCGGTCTTTTAGACCGGTCGGAATAAAGCATTCGAAATTTCAAAAAGATGGATTGTGGCAGGAGCCATACTCTGTATATTTAGCCGGATATCTGCATGCACGGGTGAGGCATATGAATAAACAGCTGTACATGACTGTATATGAATGGAATACGAAACATCCTACAAGTGCAAAATGTGCGATAGTTACGTCGCCAGACGGCGTACGGTGGCACGAAATGACTGAGTACGGAAAGTTAAGTAGCGAGGGATCCGAATCGGATTGTTTATCGATAGGCAAACACTCTCTGCTTTGGGTTATTCGAAATGATATTGGAAGGAAAGCTCCCTCAGGGTCAAATATATATCTTATTGATCACACGGGAAAAATTCTGTGCCGTAATAATAGTAGGATAAAGTTTGATGCTCCGCTTCTTATAGAGAAACACAGGAAAATTTATCTGCTATCGCGGTATCAGAAAAAGTTTAAAGGAAAATATAGAATTGCCCCATCGAAGCTACCGAAATTAATTCAGGTAACGATTAACATGAGTGTGTATTATGTTACACCGAAAACAACCATATTATCACGTGTTGATATCAAAACGTTGAAGGTAACACCTCAGTTACTCATCGAATCCTGCGGAGACACCGGATATTGTGCATACGCTCAGAAGAATAATACGTCGTTTGTATATACCTATTCGTCGGACATGGATAAACCGAATATAAGTTGGGGGATGAGTCAGCGGGGGCGGACATCAATTTACCGATACGTGGTGAATTTATAATGGAGTTTTATGTTTGTTTGTTCACTTTGTTTTTCTCTCTTATTGCTCGGTTTTATACCTATCGTATTTTTAACCGGTACTAAAACCCATAATCCTGTTGGAAGCTGAATTTTCTCCCATCTCGTATATATCCCATCGTTGTCATAATTTAACGGGTTTATCATACGTTTTCTTTATTGTTTTATGTATAGAAATCTTCTATTTGGTCCTTAAGGCTCATTTGCCCCTTTTTAGCAAAAGTTCGTGTTGCCCGATCTATATGTGTCCCAATAAATTCATTATTTTGCGTTAAAGCGGCATCAGATTGTGGAATTACCTGATTGAGCGCGTATGCGGCCGCTTCATCATTTGCCACTGCAACAATTAGTTGTTGTATAGCATCAGGGAAAATTGCTAAATCACCGTTGTAAGCCGCACGATTCACGAAAAACGCATCACCGTTTTTGGCCTTATCAACAATTTCCTTGATTGGAGCATGTGGTCTGGGTTTTAACCACTCCATAGTGAGTTTAAGGGATGCCGACATACTTGATTGTCGATTTCAATAACCGGCGAAGAATCCCGCCCCTCATAATGGTGGTGGGAACCGCACCGGTTATTGATTGAACAAAGCGCGCGTTGTATTAAAAGATGGGTCATATATATATTAAATATTGACTATATATTTTTTCTATGATTTACTGTTATCGTAAGATAGAGCAGTCTAAGGAGAATAGAGGAAATATACTATAAGGTATTTTGGGTAGATAACGTCACTTAGATTGTTGGAACAAGATAAAACGTTAACTATATAGATGATCAGAGAAGATAGGAGATATTCATATCATATGGAAATGCGGGGTTTACAAAAAACAGGAGGATCAAGTTTTCTTGTAACTTTGCCGAAACAGTGGGTGCTTGGTCAGTCATTGGAACATAAAGGTATTGTAGAAATATATACTCATACGTCGGGCCAGTTGATTCTGCGGCCTCACCGACCTACTAATGAATCAACCGCCACATTGTCTGTTGATTATCTTTCCGATTCTCACATAGAGCGCGAATTAATTGGTTTGTATGTTTCAGGAGTGGAGACAATTATTGTTGAAGCACGTTCGATTACCTATGAACAAAGGGCATTAATACGGTCAGTGTCATATAAACTTATTGGTTTTGAGTTATTCGACGAAACATCGCAACGCATGATGTTAAGAAACGTATCTAAGTCAACGATCGGTCCCGTAGAATACGTAAAAAGAATTGTCGGTATTATTCGGGCAATGTATGGGGATATTCATATTGTTATACAGACGGGTGATAAAAGACTCGCTCGGGACATAGTTGAGCGTGATGTTGAGGTAGACAGAATTCACCTGGTAATCTTACGGCAATTTAACCAATTATTAACAAGACTTGTTTGTGATGACGTGAATAGTTTTTCACTTTTTGATATGCATTATTATCAAAGCGTTTCCCTGCGGCTTGAACGGATTGCCGACCATATTGTCCGGATAGCACAGACAATTTCTTTGTTACCGGATAAAGAAAAAATAGTTTTGAATAAATTTGAAAACGCAAACGTTGTTCAGACGGTTAAGTACCTTCAGATGGTTGAGAAGGTTATTTTATCTTCGGATAAGCATCACGCGCATCAGCTCATCGATTTGTATGATAGCCGTAAAAAAAATGAATATCTCAGTCAAAAAATAATTAATAAATCGTCACTGAATATACTTATAGAAGACAGTCTTGAACGTATAAGAGGCTACGCATCAAATATCGCAGAAGAAACGATCAATTATTTATATTTAAAAGACACATAAAAGAACGTATAATTGTTTTTACCAAATTGAAATAGTTATAAAAACACCGAACGTCCTTTCTTGTTCAAAGCTTGATTATTAGGAGCGTATCAACGCTCCTTTTTTTGTGATACGATAAAGTAATGAAGGAAATATTAATTATTCACGGTTGGGAAGATAACGGAGAAAGTTATTGGATCCCGTGGTTAAAAAACGAATTGGAACAACTTGGGTTTAAGGTTTATAATCCAAGTTTTCCAAACTCGCAACGACCCATCTTGAAAGATTGGTTGACCGCAGCCCGAAAAGTATCGACAACGTTTAACACCGATTGGTCAATAGTAGCATACAGTTCGGGTTTTACTTTTGCACTTCAGTTGTTGGCTTCATTTTCTCAAAACGAGCGAATTGATAAATTTGTTGGTTTGGCCCCATTTGATTGTCCGCTTTCATTTGGAGCAGGGGAAACAGCAGATTTATATAAACCACCTATTGATTATACTAAAGTGAACGGAAAATCAGACAAAGTTTATTTAATAGCCTCCGATAACGATCCCTATATTCCTTTAACCATACCAAAGAGGATTCAAGAAAGCTTGCACGCCGATTTACAAATTGTTCATGCTGGGATGATGAATAAAGAATCTGGATATAGACCATCCGAGGTGATTGATTTATTTAAGTAGCGAACAATCTCTACAGTTGGAGGTTAAATTATTTTAGCCCATTTTGATAATCTATTTGTATCATTGCGGTTATACAAACACGCCTCAATGGTATAATCACTTCATGCGAAAAACTGTATTGATAGTGCAAGATCTTGGCATATCTCAATCTGATTTTAATACGATTGTTGCTCGCGCGGATCTCCCGTACAAATTCACTACCGTACTCTCCCACCCCCATAACGTAGAAGGGGTTATTACTATAAAAACTCCCATTGGAACTGATTTTTTGAATAAGTTTCCTAATCTGAAGTTTGTGGCAGTTGCGTTTACCGGTTACGATTGCGTTAATTTTAACGAAACAAGAAAACGGAAGATTACTGTTTTTAATGTTCCTACATATGCGACAGAATCGACCGCAGAATTGGTCATTGGTCTGGCGATTTCACTCCTGCGGGATATACCAAAAAGTCATCAACTGATACCAACAGGCGGCTGGGAATTGAAACCGGGTATAGAACTTGCAGGGAAAACCGTAGGGATAATCGGCACCGGAAGGATTGGCATCCGTGTGGCAGAGCTTTTTACGGCATTTCACTGTCATCTCATCGGGTGGTCTCATTCACAAAGACCGGAATTTATCCGATTAGGGGGGATTTATAAAAACGAAATTGAAACAGTGTTCAAAGAAGCAGATATAGTAACGATTCACTTGCCTTTGAACGTGAACACAAAAGAAATGATTAACGGCACCTTGCTTGCAAAAATGAAAAGGACTGCATATTTCATGAACGTTGCAAGGGGTCCAATCGTCAATACCCGCGATCTTGCCGAAGCTTTAACACAAGGGAAAATAGCGGGAGCGGCAGTTGACGTATTTGATCAGGAACCGATATCACACGACAATCCACTGTTGAAAGCGCCCAATAGTATTCTCACTCCTCATATAGCATATAAAACACGGGAGGCGCTCACGAGGCGTATCGAGGTAACATTGATGAATATACAGGCGTTTGTCGAAGGAAAACCTCAGAATGTTGTTCTGCATTAAATCCCTGACATCCTTGCGTCTCCTGTTTGGGTTAAGACCTTGGGTTACTGTGTTGATACGGAGGTGAGAATAGGGTAGTCTCAAAATAAGCAAGCTATGAGAAACATATTTTCTTCACTTCCGTGGCTATTGGAAACACATGATGCCGGAGTACGGTATCTAGCACTTCGCGATTTAGTTGGATTACCATCCCAGAATCCAGAATTATTAAAAGCAAAAAAAGAAGCATATACGTACGGGCAGATAGGCCAAGTGCTTCAACATATGAATCCGGAAGGATACTGGGTGAAACCGGGTGCCGGATATAATCCAAAATACACGTCTGCAGTTTGGTCGCTTATTCATCTTTCCCAACTCGGAGCATCTGTAGGTGACGATCCGCAGATTAGTCGGGCTTGTGAATATTACTTAAACTATGCTTTTACGAAAGACCACTCGTTATCCATAAACGGCGTACCGTCGGGTACCGTCAACTGTTTAGAAGGGAACATGTGTGCAGCGTTGACGTTGCTTGGATGTAGCGATGCTCGTCTTGAACAATCATATACGTGGATGGCGCAAAGCGTCCTCGGCGATGGAATAAAATATTATGCCTATACGTGCGGCCCGAATTTCGCCTGCGGTGCCAACGGGAAAAAACCCTGTGCATGGGGAGCGGTTAAGGTGCTGCTGGCATTTGGTACATTACCGGAAAATAAAAGGACACCAGTTATTAAAAAAGCGATAAAGGCCGGGGCAGAATTTCTTCTGAGCACCGATCCCGTAAAGGCTGATTATCCAACGAGAACGAATTCAAAGCCAAGCAAGGATTGGTGGAAATTCGGATTTCCCGTATATTACATCACAGACATACTTCAAGTTGCCGAAGCATTAGTATCCGCCGGATATGGAGGTGATCCTCGACTGAAAAATACTCTCGAATACATAAACAGCAAACAGGATACAGAAGGTCGTTGGCATTTGGAATATGATTACGCTGGCAAAACATGGGGAAATTATGGTGAGAAAGGTAAACCGAACAAATGGATTACCTACCGTGCATTGAAAATGCTTAAAAATTTTAAAGGAAACTGACGTATGTCGCTAAAGCAACGTCTAAAAGAGGAGAACGAAATATTCTTTTCATTTATTGTCGTATTCTGAGAGAAAAGAGTACGATAAATGTATGGGCAGTTTTTTGGCATTCATACAAGCGAAAAAGATACTTGCAATTATTACTGCAATTGTTCTCGTTGTTCTTCTTTGCCTTTTTCTCTTCCGGCCTTCCAAGAATGACACTGTCTATACTGTTGTGCAGGGGACGATAGTCAATACGCTTTTAATAAACGGCATATATACCACGGCCTCACAGGTTCCGGTTAATTCTCCGGCCGATGGAATCATCACGAAGGTGTATGTAAAGAACGGGATTGAGGTAAAAAAGGGAGATCCTCTGTTGTATATTGAAAGCACAGCAACAGAAGAAGAAAAAGCTGCCGCGTATGCAAACTACCTTACCGCTTCATCGGCGCTTGGTACGGATCAAGCGGCCCTATATAGTTTACAGTCTGCCATGTTCGGCGCGTGGAAAGTGTATACGGATATAGCGGAGAATTCCACATATCAGAATTCCGACAGTAGTCCGAATACAAGTAACCGAATTCTTACCCCTTTTACCACCGCGCAGGACGACTGGCTTGCTGCGGAGGCAAACTACAAAAACCAGCAGGCGGTTATCGCCAAGGATCAGGCATCGCTTACAAGCGCGCAGCTTGCCTACAACGCGACACAAAGTATTACTGTTCACGCACCTGCCGTGGGTACTGTTGTCAATTTTCAAAAACAGGTTGGCGATCAAGTTCAATCCGTTCAAACTTCAATTGCGGCTCAAACTCAATCGGGACAAGCAGCAGGAGTCATACCGCCTGTTTTGGTGATTTCAGACTTCAGCAATCCTGTTTTCACGGCATCCGTCGATCAGGTGAACATACCGAGAATCAAAATTGGACAGAAGGTAACGATTGTTTTTGATGCGCTCCCAAGTCAAACGTTTACCGGTAAAGTTCAGAGTCTGGATACTGTTGGGACAAAAACACAGGGAACAACTGATTATATGGTTGGTATTGAAGTGAACAATATTTCAGCCGATGTTATGCCGAACATGACTGCCTCCGCAACTATAGAGACAGCACGCAGGGAGAATGTGTTGATTATTCCAAACAACGCGATAATTGAAAAGAATGGTATACCGTATATTCAGAAAGCTGGAGCAAGTGCCACAAATCTTACCCGTGTGGAGCTGGGAGTTAAAGGTCTGACGAAGACCGAAGTGCTTCGTGGTTTATCTTTGGGAGACAAAATTATTGTGCCGAATTAGAAATGAACGATTTACGTACCGCAATTTTTATAGCATATAAGTCTATCCGCAAAGGCAGCAGATCCATGCTTATCCTTCTTATTTTCATTTTGTTCCTGAGTTTTTTTAACATGATGTTTATTTCGGGAGTGCTTACCGGTATCTCATACAGCGAAGTGCAGGCGTTAAAAAATTTCTTAAGCTCAGACTTAGCGATAAGTCCGCAGGAGTTGCCGGTGCACAAACAGTTCATCCTCAATCAAAATGAAGTCCGCGCAGAAATAGCGAGTATCCCTGGCGTTATCGCAACCACCCGGCATTATTTGCTTGCCGGATCGCTCGTATTTGATAAGGATAAAAACGGTCAATATAAAAGCGTGTCAGGGACGATCATCGGATTTGACCCATCAGATGAAAATGCTGTTCTTACCTTTAACAAGCTTTTAATGAAAGGACAATTTCTATCGGATACGGATACGGATCAAATAGTTATGAGCGCGGCGCTTGCCGGCGGGTACGGTGAGGTGGCACCCAACGATTTAGGAGGTGTGAAGGTTGGGGACAAAGTACAAATTACGTACTCCAATGGCGTGATGAGGACCTATACGGTTAAGGGAATCTATAACGATCTCATGGGTATCTATGAAACATTTATTTCGGCAAAAGAAGCGGAATCAGTACTTTCCGTCTATAACAGCGCGAGCCAGATTTTAGTAAAAACCGATACAACAAATACCCCGGTAGCTAGTTATGAATCAAAAATTAAGGAAATGCAACCCAATCTTAAAGTGCAGAACTATAATGATCTCATCGCATCATTCGCCTCATTTTTAACGGCGCTGGATCTTATTTCTGCCGTTGTGGGTGTCATCAGTGTTGTCGTTGCCACGGTAACCATTTTTGTCCTTATCTATGTTAACGCGATAAATAAGAGACGCCAGATCGGAATACTCAAAGCCATAGGTATAAAAGAAAGCATTATCATTAATGCCTACATTTTTCAGTCCCTTTTTTACACTCTGTGCGGAGTTACGTTGGGTGTCGTTATCGTATTTTTTATCTTGCAGCCGCTTCTCATTTCTCATCCCATACCGATTATTCAGGGACTTATGAATTTGATTCTGATTTTTTCGCCGCTCGGAATTTTTTTAAGTATCGCAAGTTTTATTGTGGCAGGGTATCTTGCGGGGCGTATCCCCGCATGGCTTGTCGCACGGGAGGATATTCTTAAGTCAATTTGGGGATAAAGCAACAATATGATCAAAATACAAAATCTGAAAAGAACATATGCTGGAAAAGTGCCAACCATGGCACTCAAAGGCATCTCGTTTGAAGTAAAAAATGGAGAATTTATCGCCATTATGGGCAGGAGCGGCTCAGGGAAGTCAACACTTCTTCACCAGCTCGGACTTATTGATGTACCAACAGGCGGAAAAATCTATTTAGATAATGCTGACGTAACTGTATTATCAGAAGAGGAAAGAACGCGATATCGATTGGAATATCTCGGGTATGTATTTCAGGAATATGCGCTTATCATCGAGTTTACGGCGCTCGAAAACGTCTATTTACCGGCTATGGCATTCGGAAAAAACAAAGAAGAGTATACAAAACGGGCCTTAGAACTCCTTACCCTTGTTGGACTTGGAGAACGTGCGGATCATTATCCCAATGAACTTTCAGGAGGCGAGCAGCAACGTGTTGCGATTGCGAGAGCACTTATAAATAATCCAAAAATTCTTTTTGCGGATGAGCCGACGGCGAATCTGGATACCATATCGTCGAAAGTTGTTCTTGAACTATTCCGCAAGCTCAACAAAGAATTGAAACAAACCATTGTAATGGTGACACACGAGCCGGAGGATAAAAAATATGTCCATCGGATTATTTGGCTTCATGACGGTCTTATCGAAAAAATAGAATAACACCCAATGTCTGTTCAAACACCGTTTGTTTCGCGAAGTCCAATATTTTGGAGCATACAATCAACCTTTCTTTCCGTGATAGAATATTGGTATGCATGTGAAGCCTTTTAAACTAGAGCGATATTTTGCCCAATACGAATTTTCCGCTAAATATCTCCTTTCGAGTTCTGATTGCGACGGATTACTTCAAAAAGAACTAGTAGATATGGCGGATGAAGAGATGAAAAACGTGTGGGAACAATTACCATTGGGGTACACAGAGTCGTTAGGGAATCCCTTGTTACGAAAGGAAGTTGCCAAGTTATATACACATATTGATCCAAACAATGTACTTATTGTTACGCCGGAAGAAGGAATATTTATTACTCTTAACTCCATTTTGCAGGCGGGAGACCACGTTATTTGTATGTTTCCCGGATACCAATCGTTATATGAAATTGCCGAAGGTTTAGGCTGCGAAGTTACAAAATGGGAGCCGGAAGAAGAAAACGGATGGAGATTTAATCCGGATTTTCTTGAGCAAAATATCAAACCGAATACGAAACTCGTTATCGTGAATTTTCCTCATAATCCAACCGGTTATTTGCCGAGCAAAGAGGATTATAAAAGAATTATCGATTTGGCGAAAAAACATACTCTCTTCCTATTTTCCGATGAGATGTATCGGTTTTTAGAATATGACGCGAATGACAGGTTGCCTTCGGCGTGTGAGGAGTATGAGAGGGCAATATCGCTCTTTGGTATGTCAAAAACCTTCGGCATGGCAGGAGCACGAATTGGATGGGTTGTGACAAAAGATACGGACGTATATGAAAAAATGATGATATTTAAAGACTATACGACAATTTGCAGCAGTGCTCCAAGCGAAGTGTTATCGATCATTGCACTACGTGCAAAAGACAAAATCATTGATAAACATATAGCAAGAATTAAAAGGAATTTGATACTGCTCGATGGTTTTTTTGAAAAGCACTCGGATATGTTTGAATGGGTTAAGCCGAAGGCAGGAACAATCGGTTTTCCAAAACTCAAAGGTGAAATGCATGCTTTGGATTTTTGTCAAAAAGTTGTGAAAGAAGCCAACGTGATGCTTTTGCCATCGACAGTATACAATTATGATGATACGCACTTTCGATTGGGCTTTGGTAGAGAAAATATGCCACAGGTTTTAAAAGTGCTTGGGAGTTATTTAGATAGAAGTTACCCATAAAAAGTTGTTGACGGCGTCGGATAATAAAGATGGATCCAGCAGTAACTGGAATTTTTAAAGGAACGTGTCTACATTATTCAGTTTTCATTTTTGGCTCTACTTTTTCTATTTTTTTGTTTCTATATTTTTTGCTTGTTATATCCCAGGCAATGTATTTTTGTCCAAAAAAGGTCTATCGAGTTTTCAACAGATCACGTTGTCTTTGTCGATCGGTTTGGTGTTATGGATTTGGCAAGGGTATATTTTGGGCTATCTTAACCTTCGATGGGGAACATTCCTTTATCTATTGTTTACCACGGCATTTTGGATAAAAAGTAATTCACAAATATTTTTAAAAAAACGGACGATACCATTTGATGTAAAGACCCATTTTCCGATTATCCTTATTGTATGTATAGGAGTTATTTTGCAGCAAATTCCTGTTTGGTATATTGTTGTACCAACGAAAGAGGCTGTTTCTTTCTGCTGTAATTTTTTACCAATTGATCAAATATGGTATTTGGCATTAACAAATCAGTTGATACACAGAATACCGCCCTTTGAACCGGGACTATATGGAATAGTATTGCATAATTATCATTATTTCGGTTTTATTGCACCTGCTGAACTCATTCGGGTATTTCGATTGCCTCTTCTCTATACTCAGGATCAATATTTCCCTTTCTTAGTTTCTTTGCTCTATGGTCTTTTAGCGATTGTAATAGCGCAATTATTAAACATGCGTAAAGCATTCATGTATTGGCTATTATTTTTTCTTTATTTTAGTTCAGATCTCTTTTTTGCAATTTTGTATGTTTTTGGAAAAGGATTGAACATGGGACTGGATCCGATTGCAGACGGGTTAAAGTTTTTGATTAACTATCCGCTCGCTATTTCAATTGTTGTATTGTTCACAGGTATTTCATTACTTCTTTTGTGGAATAAAAAACAAGAGTTTTGTACCGGACTGTTGATGATTTGTGTCTTCGGAATGCTCGTCGGGTTAAAAGTTTATACGGGAATATTTGCGTTACTTGGACTGCTGTCTTTATCTTTGTATGGATTGGCGAAAAAAAACTTCAGAATACTCGTTATAACTATCATGGTATTCATTATTAGTCTCGCAATCTACTTACCCGTGAATGAGAATGCTGGAGGAGTATATTTTAGCGGTTTTTGGAGAATAGAAACGGAATTAGTGAATACACTGAGTATTAAAAATCCTGCAATTCATGAAATGATGTTCCTTACAAAAAAAAGGAGACTATTATCACAACCAATCACGAAACAAATGAGTGTTCTTTCTTTGGAGACGGCGTTTCTTATCCTGTATATAGTTGCTGTGTTTGGAACAAAATTACTCGCCCTGTGGCAAACAAAAAAATCCTTCAGAAATTTTCCCTTTGCTTTTCATGTATTTCTCATTCCTGCTTGCTTTGTGTCGCTTCTATTGGGGTTATTTTTTATGCAGCAATCGGGCGGAGGGAACACGTACAATTTTATTGTTTTGGTATATATTATGCTTTCTTTCTACACCGCTCTTTCGCTTTCAAACGTCATAACAAAATTGCCACACAAACTTGAGATGAGCATAGTATTCATTGTGATACTGTTAAACGGCGCTCGCATATTTACAAGAGGAATTATTTTAATAGAAAATAATTTTACTCAACCTCTTACTATACATACGAGCGAATTAGCAGCATTAAATTATTTAAAAGAAAAGACTTTAAAAAACTCTTTAGTTCTCGTTGATCCGAACAACAATAATGATTACCTTTCACCTTATGTGAGTGTATTTTCAGATCGGCCGATGTTTTATTCTGGGGCAAATCTCCAGTTTAATCACGTAATCGACGATCATAACCGTGGAAGTTCTGTAAAAACTATTTTTTCTCGTAGTAATTACAATGTTATTAAAGCGTCTTTAGCAAGTAATAAAATTGACTATTTGTATCTTGATACTCAAACCGCACCGTTTTTTGAAACTAAGCAGTTACCTTTGAAAACAGTATTTGCGAATGAATCCAAAGTTATTTTACAAATCACTCACTAAAGAATTGCGTGTGACTGAGGCTGGTATGAATTAATCGCTTTTGTGGGGGAACATGGTTCTCTCGCAACGAACCCTTAAACGCGTTGTTTTTTGTCTTTGAAATTTTTCAGTGAAAGCGTACTATAATAGTTCCTATATCTTATACGACATTGTCTATGAAATCGGATATTGTTATCGTTAGCCGCCTTACAAAAAAGTTTAAAGACTTTACTGCCGTAAACGATATTTCCTTTACGGTTCATACAAAAGAAGTCTTTGCATTTTTGGGTCCGAACGGCGCCGGAAAATCCACAACGATCAAAATGCTTATCACCCTTCTAAAACCAATGGGCGGAGAAGCGGTTATTGATAAGTACAGCATTATTCATAATCCCGGAGACGTTCGGCGCGTGATCGGCTATGTGCCGCAGATGATTTCTGTTGACGGGACCCTTACGGCATATGAAAATTTGATGTTGATGGCCAAATTGTATGACATTCCATCTCAAGAACGGGATAAACGGATTCAAGAGGTTTTAGCATTTCTCGAACTTCAACAATTAAGTAAAACTCTTGTGCGGGATTTTTCAGGGGGGATGATTAGAAAACTAGAAATTGGACAGGCTATTTTGCATCATCCGCCCGTTCTTTTTTTGGATGAACCAACGTCCGGTCTTGACCCTGTTGCCAGGCGAAACGTCTGGAAACACCTCTTTGAGCTTCGGGATACGTTTGGAACAACAATATTTTTTACCACGCATTATATGGAAGAGGCAGAAGAAGTTAGTGATCGGGTTGCCATTATGCATAATGGCAACATTGCGGCAATCGGATCAGTTGCCGAGTTGAAAGAAAAAACGAAGTCGCCTCACGCAACGCTTGAAGATGCGTTTATCTTTTTTACCGGTGCCTCCCTGCAGGGGGGCGGTACTTTTCGCGATGTCAAACGGGCACGTGCAATGGAAAGGAAATTTCATTAATTCTATGAACTACATTTGGCAAGTTTTTTATAAATCATATGTTATGGCTGAAGTCGAAGTGCGAAAACTTTTGCATGATCCGACAGAGCTGATTACTCGTGCGGTGCAACCCATTCTCTGGCTTGGTATTTTCGGAGAGGCGCTCAGTAAGGTGAGAGCAATTCCGACAAACGGGTTAACGTATTTACAATTTATTACGCCGGGAATTCTCACGCAATCCGTGACATTTATAGCCATTTTTTACGGCTTATCAATCATTTGGGAACGGGATATGGGGCTTCTTCAAAAACTTCTTGTTACTCCCACACCGCGCCTTGCGCTTGTATGGGGCAAAATGATTTCGGCGGGAATCAGGGGATTGAGTCAGGTCATAATCATTTTCCTTTTTGCCTTTATTCTTCAGATACGTTTGCAATATACTTTTTTATCAATTATTGGCGTCATCGTCGTTGTTATGTTGGGAGCCGGATTTTTTTCCGCCCTTTCCATGATTATTGCATCCATCGTTAAAACACGGGAGCGCTTTATGGGAATCGGTCAGGTCATTACCTTGCCGCTTTTCTTTGCATCTAATGCAATTTATCCCATCGCCATTATGCCGCCATGGCTTCAATTTGTGGCGAGAATTAACCCTTTAAGTTATATGGTTGATGGGCTCCGTGCGCTTATCGTTACTGGAGATTATTCCCAGTTGCCGTTTGATATAGCGATACTTTTGGTTGTTACGTTTGTTATTTCAATTATAAGCGCCTATATGTACCCCAATGTGGTTGTGTAACGTAATTACCCAAAGTAATTATTTTTGTGAGATATCTTACATTGTGTTAAAATATGTTCACAAGGAGGATGATCTATGAAAACTAATCCAGTTGTCCATTTTGAAATGCCATATAAGGATCCCAAACGCGTTTCCCAGTTTTATCAGTCTGTGTTCGGATGGGGAATGATTGATGCGGGTCCTGATATGGGCGGTTATGTTTTGGCGCAAACCGCAGAGACGGATAAAAACAGAATGGTCAAAACTCCGGGAACCATCAACGGCGGTTTTTACAATGTTACTATGGGGAAACCCGAGCCATCGGTTGTCATTTCCGTTGAGAATGCGAAAAAAAGCATGGAAGCGGTCAAAAAAGCTGGCGGAAAAATTTTAGGGAAACCGCAGACTATTCCCGGCGTCGGTCTGTGGGTAAGCTTCGAGGATTCGGAAGGCAACCGCGTGAGCATGCTTCAATCGTCGCGGTAATCCATTTGTATGGTGCATTACTGCACGTGTTTGTTCGTGCGTTTACACTGATGGCATGAATAAACAAGCAAAATTATTTCTCAATACCGTTTTGTGGGGCGTAGTGCTGTGGTTTTTCGGGTACGTGCTGGGATTCGTGTTTTTTATGTTCGTGCCCTATGCGCTTATCGGGTGGTATATCATGCCGTTTGGCGTTGCCGCGACATTGTGGGTATTACTGAAAAAGATTAAACGGAATAAATTTCAGTGTTACGTTGGCATGAGTGTCATTTGGACACTCATTGCCGTCGTTTTTGATTATCTTTTTATCGTGAAGCTCCTGAAACCTACAACCGGCTACTACAAAATTGATGTGTATTTCTATTATCTTCTCACCTTTGTATTGCCCGTCCTTGTCGGGTGGAGAAAAAAAGAAACGGGTTTGATACAATAGCCACATGAAAGTTGTTCACCTCAACAACGTGAAACCGACGAAAAACGGTTCGCCGCTTTTTACCGGAGACGTTGCCATGCAATTACCATTTGCCGACGTTGATGCGGCAGATATATCGATTACTTACGTTCATTTTCCTGAAGGTGTGCGCAATAAATTCCATACGCATTCAACCGATCAGGTCTTAATTGTTACCAAGGGAAAGGGGATCGTCGCGACGAAAGAAAAAGAAGAATATGTGTCCGAAGGCGACATCATATGGGTGCCCAAAGGCGAAACTCACTGGCACGGCGCCGGTTCTGACGGCGATTTCACTCACATCTCCGTGACGCGGTCACAAACGAAACTCCAACAAGTCGAAAAATAATTGGCGATTTTTCACTTTTTAAGATCATAGATATTATTATGTCCACCAAAAAATCGACCGCAGAATTTATTCTTGACCAACTTGTCGGTGCTGGCAATGTTCGGGTGCGGCAGATGTTTGGGGAGTTTACTTTGTACTGCGATGAGAAAGTAGTCGGACTTATCTGCGACGATCAATTATTTATCAAGTATACCGATAAGGGAAAAGAATTTGCCGAGGGGCGATATAGCGAAGGATACGCGTATTCCGGCGCGAAGCCGTCGATGAATGTCACGGATCTTTTGGACGACGCGCAGTTTTTATGCGATCTTATCCGCCTCACGGCTGATGCGCTCCCGCGAACGAAAGGGAAGAAATGAAAAAGACGGTGCAAAAAGTCTGCAGTAGGGGACATATATATAAAGGAAGTGAGATTTGCCCCATTTGCTGGCAGGGTCATAAAAAGAAAACTTCAAAAAGGTGACTACGATTACATGTTAAGAAAATATGTGCTTCAATTCTGGGCCATCTGGGGTTGGGGTGGACGATGACGGAAACATTCATTACAATTCTTCCGCAATTTTTGTTTTTCGGGGTCGGGGATCGCGTTCCATTTCCATGATTTCTTTCGGGGCTTTATTATAATTTCCGATTTTTCCGAGAGCAATCACAACAAACGGTTCCATGTATTTTTCCAGCGGAAGCAATTTTTTAACCTTTTCTTTATCAAATAAACCCATCTGTCTGCCGTAGTATCCCAATGATTGCGCCTGAAGGATGAGGGAAATGACCGATGCACCCAGATCATAGAGAGCAAACGGATTATCGCCGTTTTCATTTTTTGATATGAAGCAGGCAAGTACTAAAACCGGTGCGGTGTGTGCCCACGACTGGTTATATGGCTCGAGCGTTGAAAAAAGATCCGTATACGATTTCGTTTCTTTTTTGGTCACGTAAAAAAACCATGGCTGATGGTTGTATCCTGACGGAGCCCATCGGGCTGCTTCGAGCATTGATTGAATATCTGATTCTTTAATCGGTGTGTTTGCAAAAAATCTTGGACTAAAACGCTCGCTTATTTCTTTTATCACCGGATAGCGTGGCGTCGGTTTGTGAACGTCGAAAACTGCTTGATTATTATCTTGTTTCATATGGTTTAAATATTTTCTTGATTTTTCGCAGTGAGTTTGGAATCTGTGACGTTTCCCGTATTTAGTGTCTCTTTAGGTTCGATAAGTACAATGTGAACTTCTTCTTTTGCCTCCGGTTTGTGTTCGATCGGATGTGGGATGATGACAAATTCGCCTTCGTTTATAATTACGTCGCGATCACGGAAGTGAATGATTAATTGTCCTTTAATGACTAAAAATAATTCATCTTCATTGTCATGATGATGCCAGACGAATTCTCCTTTTAATTTTACAACCTGAACTTTATGGTTATTAAGCCCGCCCACGATTTTCGGATCCCAATATTTGTTAAAAAGGGAAAGCTTTTCATTGATATTCACAACTTTTACGTCGTTACTGCTTGTTTCCATATAGTTAAATTATACTACTAGCTGCTTTTTTCTGGCGGGAAGCGCAAAACACGTTATGATGCTGATTTTGATAGGTGGGATGTATTTCGAATAACATAAAGTTGACAAGAAGAAGAAGTTTGGGGTATCGTAGCACGGGAAGACGTTTGGTATTGCAACATAAACTCACGAAACTGCCTCGGTACGTATGAGAGAAAGCGTTTTGGAACGGTTGACAAAAGTACATCCTGATTTGGAAATTTGGTGGGATTCCTCACCGCTTGTGTTCGCTCCTTGGGTGAAAAAAATGGTCGAGGCGGCGCCTCCGGAAAAAAAAGATATCCTCGAAGAACAACTCAATAGAATTTATGTGGGAGAGCATCCGGAACAAAGCCTTATCCGCGGGTGCACAACCAATCCACCGTTATCGCTTGCTGCTGTTAAAAGCGATCCCGACGTATGGAATCCGTGGATCGATGAGCTTATCCGCTCCAACAGGGGACTTACCCAATATGAATATTTCTGGATGACGTATAAAGAGGTGATCAGGCGCGGGGCTGCAATGATGTTTCCTATCTGGAAAGCAACGGGGGGTACGTATGGCTATATCTCCGGTCAGCTGGATCCAAGACTTTTGACTGAAACGGAAACGATGATTAAAACCGCGCGCGAACTCCACGCCATTGCGCCCAACGTGATGGTGAAAGTACCTGCAACTACTCAGGGCGTTGACGTTGTTCGCGCTGTTACAGCGTTGGGAATTCCCACGAACGTAACGACGTGTTTCACTCTCCCGCAAATATGGGCTGTTGCTCAAGCAGCGAAGGAGGGGGTGGAGATTGCTCAAAAAAATCAGATCGATATGAGTTCATGGCGTGCCGTTATCACGATGATGATCGGACGTTTAACCGAAAATCCGGTTCTTGACGAACAGGCTGCCCGGCGGGGTATTGCGCTCACATGGAGTGATAAGCATTGGCTGGGAATTTATATTTTTCGCAAAGCGTTTCAGCTTCTGAAAGATCACGCAATGCCCAGCAAAATGCTTGCCTGTTCCATGCGCGACGGGCCAATGGTCGGCGGCACGTACCATTTCTGGGATGTAGAAAAAATAGCGGGTCCCATTGTTTATACCGTGCCGCCCTATGTTCTTGAGCCGTTGTTTACCAAATGCGCGGATCTGACATTTAAAGAAGAAATTTTGTACCGTGATGTGCCGCCAGAGGTTCTCGAAAAAATGGGGAAGATTCCTTTTGTCATCCAGTCATGGGATGAAAACGGCATGGAAGTGAGCCAGTTTAATGAGCACCCGTCAACAATTGCGACGGCAGCGGCGTTTTCACAGGCGTCAGAAGGACTGGAGGCATACGTGGGAGCGCGGTTGGCGTCAGTGAAACGGCATGCCCCGCGAAGAAACGGGAAAACGAAAAAAATCGCGCGCAAAATTTTCAAAAAAACGAAAAGCAGTCTCAGACGGCGTGTCCGAAAATAAAAGGGAGGCAGCATGAAAAAAAAATCCATTAATGCATATTACGTCCCATGGGTTAAACCGGTGTCGATGTACGTGTCTTCCCATATTGATCTGGCATGGCAGGAGCCGCGGCTTCACCGGATGATGTCCAATGAAAATCCCAACCCGCCCTCCGCAAAAGTTCTTGCGGCTATTGCCAGATATGCAAAAATCGCCAACCGGTATCCCGATCAGGGAAAAGTGATACGAGGTAAACTCGCACGTATGAACGGCCTCAACGGGCCGGAAAACGTAGTGTTGGGAAACGGATCAAGTGAAATTTTTGACATGATCTTCCGGACATTTCTTGCGCATGGTGATGAAGTCATTCAGCAAACGCCGTGTTTCGGGATTTATAAGCTGCGCACTGCTATTTTAGGCGGAACGATCGTTTCCGTGCCGATGAAGTACCGGAACAAACAAATGCTCTATGACGCGGACGGGATACTAAAGGCAATTACCAAAAAGACAAAAATTATCGTTATTGCAAATCCCAATAACCCGACGGGCAACTTCATGGATCCTGCAGATTTTGTTCGCATTGCTAAAACCGGCATCCCGTTGGTTATCGATGAAGCATATATAGAATTTGCCGGACTTAGGCGGTCACTCGCAAAACTCATTAAAAAATACAAAAATGTCATCGTTACGCGGACGCTTTCCAAGGCGTATGGGCTAGCTGGCTTGCGGTTTGGCTATTTACTGGCGGATAAGGATATTGCCATGAAAATTGCCGCGACGCTCATCCCGTGGAATGTGGGAACGATTATTATGTGGGCGGCACTCGCTGCACTGAACGATACCAAAGGGCTTGCCAAACGGGTGAAATTTAACAACGATCAGGTTGCATTCATAGAAAGATCCCTTCGTGACATACAGAGACTGGTCATATTTCCTTCGAAGGCAAACTATGTACTTTTTGATGCGGGCCCAACGGGCAAAAAAGGAAAAGATATTCTCGCGTACGCGCAAAAAAACGGCATCATCCTTCGCGGTGAGCCGGCCGAGTATGGAAGTGACGGATGGTTTAGGGTGACAGTTGGCTCAGTTGAGGAAAACAAATTGTTTGTCCGCGTCATCAGAGAATTTTTCGCCGGTTAGATTCCCTTTTTGGCTTCCTTTTATAGGAGAAAGCGTAAAAAGTGGTATGATACTCGCAATTTTCGACGGTATGGTTCCAAAAATAAATCACATCGAGGCAAAAAGCATATTTATCAAATCAGGACTTCCTGGCTCTGATTGGGTTATCAATCCATACAACGGGTGCTTGTTTGGGTGCATGTATTGTTATGCGGCGCAGATTGCTAGATGGAAACATCCGGATGAAACGTGGGGTACGTACATGGATGTTAAAATGAATGCTGCGGAACTTTTGAAAATGGAGTTAGGTGCGCTTGAGAAGAAGTTAAAAACAAAAGATTTCGGTTCAGTGTTTTTGAGTTCCGTAACCGACCCGTACGTGGGGATTGAGGTGAAATATCATCTCACAAGAAAATGTCTTACCGTATTAGCTGATTTTGGCTATGAAGGAAATGTTTCTATACAAACCAAATCTCCTCTTGTTACACAGGATATTGATGTATTGAAACGATTAAAAGACGTGGCGGTCGGATTCACCGTTACGACGCTTAATGATAAAGTCTCACGATTTCTTGAAACCAAAGCACCACCCGTAAGCGCACGAATTGACGCATTAAGAGAACTGCATTATGCAGGAATTGCCACGTATGCATTTATCGGTCCCATTTTGCCGCATTTTACCAGCAATGAAGCGAAGATTACCGAACTTCTCGATACACTTCAGAAGGTTGGGGTACGTGAAGTATGGTTTGAACACATAAACCTGAGTTCCAAGATAAAAGCACGATTGTTCGCTTTTCTTAAGAAAGAATCACCCGAATTACTTCCTGAATTTGAACGTGCCGATACAAAAGAATATCGGCAAGAATTAGAAAAAATCATCCTTAAAGCTATGGCGGGCCGAGGTTTGAGAATGGGATTAGGAAAAGTGATTTATCACCAAACATTGCCAAAGAAAAAATGAAGTTCACAAACGTGATATGATGATGGCGACATGAAGCTTCTACCGATTAAACCGACCATTCAATTTAATGATCTAGATAAACTCGATATCCGCGTCGGGAGAATAGAAAAAGTTGAGGATGTCGAAAAATCAGATAAACTTGTGAGATTAACGGTGAATTTTGGAGATTTTAAAAGACATATTCTTGTTGGATTGAAAAAAGAGAGAAAAGATCCCAAGGAGATTGAGGGAAAACAAGCCTTGTTTGTCGTTAATCTAGAACCGAAGGAAATGATGGGGGAACTCTCAGAGGGAATGCTTTTTGACATCGGATACGCAAACGATATTATTCCTGTATTGGCCATGCCGGAAAAAGAAGTCCCTGATGGCGTGAGTGTTGGATAAAACGTATACGATATTTACGCACCCACACGAGGTGCGTATTTTTGTGGCAGAAAGCTCAAAACGTGATATTATGGTGCCGATTATAGAATATGGCTGATTTATGAAAGAAAATACTCTCAACAAATCTGTTTCGTTGGTTTTTGTTGTTCAAAAGCATGCGGCGACGAGATTGCATTACGATTTCCGTTTGCAAATAGGAGATACGATGCCGTCATGGGCGGTGCCCAAGGGCCCGACGTTGGATTCGACGGTGAAACGGCTCGCGATGGAGACGACTGAGCATGAGATGGAATACCGGCATTTTGAAGGCGTTATCCCTGAGGGGTATGGTGCGGGAACCGTGATGATCTGGGACGAGGGTACGTATATCCCCGAAATTGAAATTGAAAAAGGCGTGCGAAAACAGATTACAGATCCGGTTGAAGGTCAAAAGGTCATGAAAGAAGGATTGGAGAAAGGGGAGATTAAATTTTTTCTCAAAGGCAAAAAACTCAAAGGCTCATTTGCTCTTGTTAAAACACACGGATTCGGGCCGAAAAATTCATGGCTTCTTCTGAAACATAAAGATAAATATGTAGCCGTGGGTTACGACGCGAATGCGTATGATATGTCTGCGGTGTCCAGACGGTCTATGAATGAAATTACGAAGAATGTAAGAAAATGATCCTATAGTATATTGACTTTTAGTGGGGAATCTGGTATACTACAAAGTACAGATTCAGAACTTGTAAATCTGTCTACATTTGAATTGATGTTTGAATAAACAAAAGATAAAGATACCTTTATATATTTTAACTTCCGTATCTTTCTTCCTTATTCCCACACTCGCTCTCATTTAGGCAGTTTTATCGGTTTTTTATCCTATGTACAACAATAATCGTCCAATGCACCGTTCATTTCGCCCGCAGGGAAACAGTTTTCGTGGGCGCGGTCAACGGGTGCCGAAACGACTGGATCCGAAGCTATTTGTGCAAAAAGCGACCATGCAGGCTGAAGAAATGTTTGTTCCCCGCCATGCATTTGCCGATTTTGCTCTCACTGACCAGTTAAAGAAAAACGTTATAGCGCGCGGGTACATGACACCGACCCCGATTCAGGATCAGGTTATACCGAATATGCTGGAAGGCAAAGATATCGTCGGCATTGCATCAACGGGTACCGGCAAAACCGCAGCGTTTTTACTGCCGCTTTTAAACAAAATCACCAGAGACATGATGAAAAAAGCGCTCATTATTGCCCCGACGCGCGAGCTTGCGGTGCAGATTCAGGATGAATTTAGATTATTTTCACGGGAGATGCATATTTATTCAACGCTCTGTATCGGCGGCGTTTCGGTGTATGGGCAGATTACCCAACTGCGAAGAAATCCGCATGTGATTATAGGGACTCCCGGCCGTTTACGTGATTTGGAAGAACAGCACATGCTGTCATTCGGTGAATACAAAACCATAGTACTTGATGAAGTGGACCGCATGCTTGATATGGGATTTATTGAAGACGTCACTCATATCATTTCCCAGCTGCCGAAAGAGCGCCAGTCGACATTTTTCTCGGCGACCATGACCACTCGTGTGCAATCGGTTATGCACGGGTTTCTCACCAACCCTGTGATGATTTCGGTGAAGGCAAGCGAGCCCTCAGCGAACGTCGATCAGGATATTATAAAACTTGCAGGACGGGCGAAAGTTGACGTCCTCGATGCGCTTCTTCGCCAAAAAGGATTTGATAAGGTATTGGTGTTTGGACGGACCAAACACGGCATGGAAAAACTGTACCGCGATTTAACCAAACGGGGAGTCGAAGTGACGGCGATTCATGGCAATAAGCGCCAGAGCCAAAGGCTTCGCGCGATTGAAGATTTCAAAAACAACAGGCTGCAGGTACTTTTGGCCACCGACATTGCGTCCCGCGGACTGGATATTGACGACATTACCCATGTCATTAACTACGATCAGCCGGAAAGTTACGAAGATTATATCCACAGGATTGGCCGCACGGGCCGCGCCAACAAAAAGGGAATCGCACTTACCTTCGTGGAATAAACACATCTCGTTTTACTCTTTCACGGAATCAGCAAATATGACGAGGCGTTTGTTGTAGGTTTGAAGTTTCTGGTCCCACACACCTTCACAGGTAATAAGATTAAGATGCGCGCCGTTCTGATTGTCAAAAATTTCCAAGGTATCCGCACTCGGGTCATAGTTTTTGTGTTGTCGAACTGTGAATGCGTTGATGTTTCCAAATTCATCTTCTATGCTGATTGAGTCTCCGGCTTGAAGCTTTCCAAGATCGGCAAATACGCCCGGTTCGCCGTTTTTCCCGTCAACGTGACCGGCAAGCACCGCGGCTCCGTCGTTTCCCGGCAGCGTTCCGAATTTATACCAGCCGACTTTTATGATGGAATCGGGCACTTCCATCGATCCATCCTTTTCTATTCCCATAGGAATAATTGAAGCATCCACATGAATCGCGGGGATAACGAGACGAACCGGCAATCCGTGAAGGAGAGCGGTCGGCAGCTGTTGTGCTGGTGTTGGGGTTGGTACTTGTGCGTTTACCTGTTTATTTATTCCGAGAAACTCCGGTTTGGTGTAGGCAAAAAACAGCAGGAAAAATAAATACCCTGCTAGAAATGTCGTCAAAACTAATGCGCGAAGGAGTTTCGTATGCTTAATGCTTGAATGAAACCAGTTGTTTTATTTGGGTAACCGCAAAGATGCATGATGAAGCAAAGAGCGTTAAGGGGATGACCATAAGCCATAGAGGTATTTCCTCCTGTGGTGCAAATCCGGTGTTGGGCATGCGTGGAGTGGTTGGCGCTTCAACTGAACCGCCGAACGGACCTACGGCACAATCATCAGTCGCTGCTACATGAATCCAGATGGGCTGGTTGGGTGGAAGATCATTAAGCGTTGTATTAAAGCCCGTCACTTTTGTGTTGTAGTCCCACTTTCCATCGGCAAGCCCGTATTCGACGATAAACGTATTCATTCCTTCATACGGACCCCAGTTAGCGGAAACGCTCGTCGGACTTAATCGTTTCGTATCAATAACCGTCGGAATGGTTTTGATATCCGTAGGCGTACAAGGAGAAGCGCCCATAACGGATCCTGACGATGAATTTTCGGATGACGATGAAGAATTTGGTATGGAACAGGTGGGTCCAGATATAGTGTTGCCGTCTAAGGTAACGTCGGCTCCGGGTGAAAAAGCTCTTCCGTTCAGCGTTGCGCCGCTTGCCATCGAAAGACTTGAATTTGCGATGATGCTTCCAACGAATGAACTTCCTGCATCAAGTGAAACTGAGCCCGGGACATACCACCAGACGTTGCAGGCATTCCCGTCTCCGGTAAAAACAACATTGGCAGATGAACCGACGGTTGTCAGATTTCCTGCGGATTTAAACACCCAGACATCAGTAGGATTTCCACTTAACGTCAGCGTTCCGGTAAGTGTAAACGCGTCAGAGCAATAGACGCCGGGCGTCAGTGTTTTTCCTGCTAAGTCAGTGGTGACTGCACCGTAATTCGTATCACACCCCTGAGAACCAAGATTGGTGTATGCCGTATTTGTATCGGTAAGCGCATCTGCCGCAGCACCATCGGCATCATGTAGTGTGCCACCTAACGTAACTGAGCCAAAACCGGTTGTATCGTTTGGCGGGGTTGAGCCGGGACTAATGCCGACATCACCGCTTATTATTGTTGTATTGGAGTTTGTGACCGTAGTTCCTGCGACGACTGAGTAACCAGATGCGTTTCCCAAAGAAGGCGAAGAAGCTGCATATACCGGCGCCGCAAAAATTCCCAGATGTGTCATTGCCCAAATGACTATGGGGAGTAGCGCAAACCATATCTTACAGGGCGTTTTCATGACCTAACTCAATATAAGCATAACACACTGATACAGTTTGTAAACTATACTGCAAAAAAAGAGGATTTTTTGTTAACCAGTATGTGCTTTTCCCTGACCCATAACGAGGGGTTTGTCTGTACTTTTCCAGATGACTGCAGTATCTTCGTCAATGCCGAGCCAAGGAGATTTTTTTTGCCCTTCTTCCATGAGTGTTGTAATTTTATTGCCGAACATCCGAAACCCCCAGTCGAAATGCGGCCAGATAATGTAGGGAACAAGATTCAATGCTTTAATCCATGTCGCTCTTTTTCCGTGCTCGAGCGACTCTTTAATATTGGAGGGTATCCATGATCCCAAAAACATGGCGCCAGCCGAGCTTCCCGCGAGCGCACTGCCGTTTTGAAACCGTGAATAGATTGTTTTCCATGCTGCGGAATTATTGATCACCGAAAGCACATATCTCGGATCACCACCAGAGAAATAATAGACATTTGCGCTGTTTAGTTCATCGATAATAGATGGCAAATTGGCATCTTCCTTGGTTTGTAATCGGACGCCGAAGGCGGGGATGTCGAGTTTTTTATAATGGGCAACACCATTTTCTGCCCATTTCCACCAATCAGGTTCCTGACCTGCCGCGGTGGGAACAATGGCGACGACCGGATTCTTGATGGTCCGAAGAAAGAAGCGATCGACGTCAATCATCGCATCGGTGAATTCTCCTGAACCAGCAAGAAGCAACGGACCTTTGGACATGGATTTTATTGTACCGCGATTGTTTCTCATATCACAACCCTTCGATCGAAAAAATAATTTGGTATACTGAATATATGAATATCCGTGATACAAAAATCTTCAAACGCGTCATGGTTTTTAAGTTTTTTATGGTTATCGTTGTCTGGGGGCTTCTGCCCCTCTTAATCCCGATTACCCTGTTACCGTTTTTCGGACTATATCTGGATGCACAACAAATCCTCCTTCTGCGCATTTGGGGCGCTCTCGTCCTTCTAGATACCTTCATTTATATATATATCTATAGATATCCGCACCGGAAGTTGACTAATTACCTCCTCCTTTTTGGGGTTTTGGATAATGGGGGACTGGGGCTTGTACTTTTGGTTTTAACCGTGATCTACGGATTGCCATGGGGCATGTGGGCAAACATTCCGTTCCAGTTGTTTTTCGGCTACTGGTTTTGGAGATTTTATAGTGAGGGGAAATTTAAAAAGTTGGTTAAGCATCCCTCGGCACATAAACGCTCCGCGAGGTGAATACAAAATATATTATCTATGGTGCTCATTTAAAATACATTCGGTATGACAGAACGTTTTCGGGAAAACACACAGCGATCACTTTTTAAATCAGTAACATTCAGAATAGTGGTAATCGTTTCTGATCTTATCGTGGTGTATGTATTAACGCATCGTATTAATTTAACACTCGGAATAACGTTATTTACGAACGTTGCAAGTTCTATATTATATTTTTTCCACGAACGAGTATGGAATACGATTCGTTGGGGTAAAATAATGAAGAAAAAAGTCCAATAACTGTAATTTTCAGCAATTTTTCAGGTAATGGTCTGTATACTGATAATAACGTTACGAGTAGTACAATAGGGTTAAGGAACTATGAAACATATCGTGAGAAATATTTTAAGCATAGGTGCACTGCTTATTTTTCTCTTTCAATTTTTACCCCGTCTTGCTTCTGTTTCTGCGAATGGTACGCCTGATGCCGGCCAATCTATCATGCAGGCAAGTACCGACACAGTGACGGCAAACGGTCAATCAACATTTGCCATAACCATAACGATCAAAGACAGTTCGGGCAATCTTATAACTGGGGATACGGTGAGTTTATCTTCCAGTGATTCCACGGCGATTATAAATCCAACATCGGTCACGTTAAACGGTTCCGGTCAGGCTAATTTTACCATGGCATCCAATAACCCGGGGACTGATACGGTAAACGTTACCGATGGGGGAACAACGATTACGTTGCAGGGGTCTATAACGTTTGCTCCGACACCGACACCAACACTTACGCCAACACCGGTTGGTGGTTGTTATGATGCTGCTCCCGGAAGTACGCCTCAACTTACATCAGCGGTATCATCCGATGCGCACAGTGTTACCTTAACATGGTCAGCCGCATCCACCCCCGTGAGCTATTACCTTGTTTCGTATGGTACAACGTCAGGTTCCTATATTTATGGAAACCCGAACGTCGGCAACGTGATATCCTATACAGTTGGTTCGCTCGCAACGGGAAAAACGTATTATTTTGCCGTAAAAGCTGTGAATGGCTGCATGGCGGGGTCATATTCCAATGAACTTTCAGGAGCGGCTGGCGTTTCAGCTTCTTCATCCGATTCAACATCAAGTCCGACACCGACATCAATCAATGGTTCTTCAGTGAACGATCAGGGAACAACACAGGATTTAAACAGTCAACCTCCTACAGATACGCCCAGTCCTACACAGGGGCCGCCGATTACGCCGATTGTGCAGGCAAGTTCAACGAGCCCAATGACGTTTGTTTTTGCTATTATTGGTGCGGCGGTTGTACTTTTGGTGATTGCAGTTGGTATATTTATCCGGATGTCGAAAAAACACAATCAGGAAGATGTTGTTAATTTGACCTCAAACGATCAAAAGCCGCCGGTTCAATTAAGCGACACGCATCCGATTGATAAACCTATCGAACCCCCCAATTCTGACGGATATTAGTTATAGGAATAGAATATCCGCACGATTTTCTCTATACTAGAGGCGCATGAAACAGGGAATTGATTACATAGGCGTTTCAGCGGGTGCTCTGATTCTTAATGTCAAGGGTGAGATATTTTTATCGAAGCGCGGCAAGAAAGCTAAAAATGAACGCGGATGTTGGGAAACGCCGGGAGGAGCAGTGAAGTTTGGCGAGACGCTGGAAGATGCCGTGCGGCGGGAAATGAAAGAAGAGTACGGAGTAGAAATCGATATTATCAAACAGTTTCCGGCTGCCAACCATTTGATTCCAAAGGACGATCAGCATTGGGTGGCGACCACGTTTCTTGCAACAATGGCAAAAGGACAGAAGCCTAAGATTTTAGAACCGGATAAATGTGACGCAATCGGGTGGTTTTCGCTTGACACGTTGCCAACACCACTTTCCATTATCACAAAGATTGATATTGGCCGCTACAAAACAGTGGAATTTTGCTGTTCGCGGGAAGCTTAAATCACTCTATCAATTTTTTAAACGCTTGTATGAACCGCTCGGGGGATTTTCGGTCTTGATCTAAAAAGAGATATGGTTCGATAAGTTCGAGCTCCATAAGTATTAATTTTCCATTTTGATTAATTCCATCGACGCGAGCATAGAGAAGAGGAGACTGAATGGTTGTTAAAATATAAGCGGCCTGCTGTGTAAATTTTTTTGATAATTCAATTTTTTTTATTGCACCGCGGCGTAAGTTGAAACGGAAATCTCCGCGTTGAGGCGTTTTAAGCACTGCATGGCTAAATTGATTCCCCAGAAATACGAGAGAATATTCTCCTTCTGTCAGCATTTTCTGCATAAGTGGTTGTATCAAAATATCCGATTGTTGACATAGAGTTTCAAACTGTCGTTGTTTAATGGAATATTCATTTTGTTTTATTAATACTATATTCGTTCCCTCAGCATTGATTGCTGGTTTTACAACGAGATTGGTCCATTGTTTTCTTTTTGCAATATCGGCGAGAAGGTATTTTGTTCCTTTTTCGATGTGTATGGTTGGCACCGTAGGAATGCTCTTATACTCCAATTCTTTAAGATATTTTTTATTTATATTCCATTTAATTATCGGTAGAGGGTTCCATAGTTGTATATGCAATTGTTCAATTAAAGATAACCAATTTAAAAATTTTTCATACTGCCGGTAATAATTCCAACACGATCGAAGAACAAGATAATCAAACGTTGACCAGTCGACAGATGGATCATCCCAAGAAACCGCGACGGCATGAAAACCTTCCTGTCTAAACGGTTCAACAAGAAGCTGATCGCTTTTACATAAATGGGGAAGTTTGCGGTACGTGACCAAACCGAGATTTTTCATACCTGTATTGTACATGAAAGCGTAAATCGAATTATCCCACTAAATCAAATGTGGCGAGTTTTTCCTTGGTGTCTTCAGAAGGAGCTTTCAGTAACCGCTGTTGCAACGACACAAGCTGGGCGTATAACCCTTTTGGATCACGCAGTAATTCTGCATGCGAACCATACTGTGCGACGCGGCCGCCGTGAAGAACAAGAACATGGTTAGCTGACGCAATGGTCGAAAGTCTGTGGGCGATAATGATTGCCGTTCTTCCTTTCAACAATTCTTCCAATCCCTTCTGTACTTCTACTTCTGCTTTGGAATCCAAAGAACTCGTTGCCTCATCCAAAATAATGATCGGTGCATTTTTAATCATAGCGCGGGCAATCGAAATCCTTTGTTTTTGACCGCCGGAAAGTTTTACGCCCCGCTCGCCGATGGTACTTTGGTAGCCGCCCGGAAGTCCCAAAATAAATTCGTGGGCATTTGCCGCTTTTGCGGCTTTTATCACCATCTCATCGGATGCTTCGGGTTTTCCATAGCGGATATTGTCCATAATCGATCCGGAGAAAAGTAGCGATTCCTGAAATACGACGGCAATTTGATCGTGGAGCGACTTTTGTGTCACATTCTCTATATTTTCTCCGTATAGCGAAATCGTTCCTTGTTGTGGTTCATAGTAGCGAAGAAGCAGATTGACAATCGTTGATTTTCCTTGGCCGCTTTCTCCGACGAGTGCAAATTTTTCGCCGGTTTGGATACTAAAAGAAATATCATGAAGCACTTTTTTCCCTTGATCATAGGTGAATGACACATGATTAAATTGAATAATCGGAATTTGTTGTTTTGCTGGCCTTCGGATAAACGGTTTAGCGTCCGGCCGGTCATGAATTTGTGTTTGAGATTCGAGCACCTGAAAATAATCAGCGGATCCTGCGCTTGCCTGTTGGATTTGCTCCAGAATAAATGACATGGCAAACAGCGGGAAACGCGCCTGATTGACGAGCTGTAGTAAAAATGTCATCTCTCCAAGGGAATACCGTTTTTGAAATGTCCAATATACGATGTAACTGAAAATCCCGAATAGGATAATGTTGAGAGTAAACCGTCGGGCAAAATCGTAGAGGTGCCATTGACGCGTTTGTTTTTGGGTCAGCGTTTCAATTTCATGACGGCTGGTAAGAAATGCTTTAAGTTCCGCGAGTTCCGCCGCGAATGATTTGACGACGCGGATACCCACCAAGCTTTCAAATACCCGTCCTTGCGATAAATCGCTTATCTCATTCTTTTTGTCTTCGATACTCATCCACGCGCGGCTTGAGCCATGGGAAATCATGATATACACGGGAAAAAGAATTGTAAGGAGAACCGCGATAAACGGCGAATATCGCGCGAGCAATATGATCGTCACGAGGGCGGTTAAGAAAAACGGCAGAAAATTATTGAGCATGCTTTGAATGAAATCAGTGATGGACGTAATGCCCCTGTATAATTTGTTGACGATTTTGCCGGTGATTTCGTTATCAAAATAGCCGATATGGAGTGACAATACGTGTTCGTAGAAACGTTTAGACAGGAATGTCTGCAGTTTGATAGAAAGCAAGTCTCCGATCCATTGGCCGAATGCGGTGAATATCGTTATCGTCACATCGGTTGCCAGAAAGATAGCCAGAAGCGTTATGATGTAAGAAACGTTCGCCGGTTTGCCGCCCAATTGGCTAACAATCGCATTGACGACGAGCATAGTTATATACGGTCCGACGAGCGTAAGTAGTGAAATAAGGATCACAAAAAATCCCATGAAAATATACCAGGCGGCATATTGTTTCGTGAATTTGATAATGCGAAAGATCGGTTGCATATGCAGTGATTATCTCATGAATGTAATGTGGGACACAATAAAATATTGGGGCGTATGGTGCTGTAGATTACAGATTGAAACCGATTACTAAGTGTTTTTTTTCAGACGGTGCACAAAATGTTCCAACTGTACCAGCGTTTCGTTACTTAAATAATGTTCTAATCCCTCGATATCTTTATCGATAATGCGCTGGGGAAGATTGAGCAAATGGAGAAATTCATTGAGGATTTGGTGACGTTTGCGGATACCTAAAGCAACTGAACGGCCTTTTGGTGTAAGCGTAAACCCACGATATGATTCACGTGTAATGTGTCCTGATTGTTCGAGTTTTTTAAGCATCATGGTGACGGAGGCCGGTTTAACGTCAAGCCTTTCGGCAATATCAGTCACGCGCGCGTATCCCTTTTCCGCGAGAAGTTCATAGATCCGTTCGAGGTAGTCTTCGTTCGGAGCGGTAAGATTGTTTTTCATAGTGTATTGCATTATATACCGTGACAAAATAATAGAAACCCCCGTACATTATTTTTTTAGGCTGATGAATAATTGAGCTACGATAAGAACGAGAGACAGTAAAACGTAAATACGCATAGCCCAAAGTAAAATCTTAACAGACGGTTTGAGTTTTGCTCTTCCGTAGGGACCCGCGTTTTTGGCATTCGCAAGATGTAAATCGTCAGATTTAAGAATATCAATAACCCAGACCTGACTCCGTGCGTTCTCATTGATCGTGAGATTACCTTTCTTGTTTCTATTTTTCATACAATGCCTCCTTTATACATGCGTTTCATACAGTCTCTTTACGTATTCGGTAACATTCCCAATCCCGTCAGAATAGTCATGACACCCCAAATACAACCGACTACGACAAGAAAAACCGTAATACTGATTGCGAATATATTTGCAATGCGGCTATTGACATACTCACCCATTAATTTCCGGTCATTTACCAATAAAATAAGAAATATGAGAGCTGGCGGCATAGCAAGCGTCGCAATAACATTCACGACAAGCACAATAAGTGTCAGCGGTGCATTTGGGATGACGACAATCGCGGCGGCAAGAGCGGCGCTTGCGATCATCACCGCATAAAATCCCATTGCTTCTTTGAGCGGACGGTTGAGACTGTGTGCGGCTCCGGTGATTTCGCCAAAGGCATAGGCAGTTGAACTTGAAATGGTAATGGTTGCTAATAATCCCGCCTCGAGAATCGCAAGCGCAAATATGGTGGATCCGACGTGTCCTGCAAAAGGCTCCAGCGCCTGAGCAAATTGGGCAGCGGCGAACGGACCGCTTGAAAAGCTGAATGTGTCCACATGATGAGTAAACAGAACTGATGAAGCCACAACAGCTGCAACGCCGAACAGGGAAGCTAATACGGCACCGAGAGCTGTATCAATCCGTGCGTGGGGAATGTCTTTCGGCGTTAACCCTTTATCTTTGAGAGCGCTCTGTTGGAAAAAAAGCATCCATGGCGTAACCGTCGCCCCGATATCTGACATGATAAACAGCAGGAGATTCAGGTTGAAAGGTTTCGGCAGGGGGGTCCATGTGATAAGTGAATGACCCACCTCTCCCCAGTTGGGATGAACGAGAAATGCCACCGGCACAAACAGGCAGTTAAAAACGGATAATAACAGTGCAATTCGTTCCCATGTCCAGTAGCGTCGGGAGAGCATGACGCCGACACACAGCGCAAGGCCGATACTGACGGCGATATACGTCGGGACACCGAAATACCCCAGTCCGGACTGAATGGCGATAAATTCAACGACGACTGTGAGAAAGTTTAAAACGGCGAGATCGATCATGGAAAACCATCCCCAGAACGGGCCGAACCGATCAAAAATAAGTTCGGCATGACCACGGTGTGTTACAGCCGCCAACCTGACGGTTAATTCCTGTATGACAAAGGCCATGATGAATGTCAGTACGATGAAAGGAATAAAAAAACCGATTCCGTAGGTTGCTCCGGTAGCCGCGTACGACAGCATGCTCGGCCCATCGTTTTCTCCGAGCATTACTAAAATTCCAGGTCCGACGAGTAAAAACAGAAGCCACAAACGGCTCCTTTTGCTTTTGCCCTCACGTGCGTTCCGAACGCGCAACCGGTCGCTAGCCCGATGAATATCCTCTGAAGTTAACTCCGGAGGTAATGATGTATCTGAAGAAGAGTCAGTTTGCATTTATTGATTTTAACATATCTAATAATGTTAGACAAGACTAAAATATAAGCGATATATATTATATGAACTAGGATGATGACTGTATCAGTTGCGATAGATAGGATATTTCGATAAGATACGTAGTATGAAAACGAAAGTTGAAACAGCAGACGCTCCACCGGCGAACGGGCCGTTCTCTCAGGCAATTATTACAGGTAATACGATTTATACCGGCGGACAAATTGCTCTTACACCCGAGGGGAAGCTTAATCAGGGGACGATTGAGGAACAGACACATCAGGTGATGAAAAACCTGAAGGCAATATTGGAAGCATCCGGTGTTACATTTGCCGACGTGGTAAAGGTATCTATTTATATTACGGACATGTCAATATTTGGAAGAATGAATGAGGTATATAAAACGTATTTGACAGAACCGTATCCGGCGCGGGAAACTGTGTGTGTTAAAGATCTGGTACTTGGCGCAAGGTTAGAAATCAGTATGATCGCGGTTAAACCATGAGTTCGAGTGTTGTTCGCCTCGTTTGTTTTGACCTCAACGGAACGCTTATCGAAGAAAATTCATGGATGAACTTAAATCTTGCGATGGGGGTAACGCCCAAAGAGGATGAAAGGTTACTTACCTTATATCGTGAAGGGGCACTATCGTATCAGGAGGGCTTAAACAAAATTCTTCCGTTATACAAAAGAAGCGGAAAGTTTCGAAAAGAAATAGTTTCGAAAGCTCTTTTTCACTATACCTATTGCGACGGCGCCAAGGAAATTGTTTCGTATCTTCAAAAGAAAGATTACAATTTGGCAATTCTTAGCGGCTCATTTGACGTTCTTGTTAAAAAAGTTGCGAGTGAATTACACATTCCTCTTTGGGCAGCCAATAACCGGTTTATATATGATACAAATGGGATGGGGCAGGCGATTGAATGTGTGGGAAACGATTATGTATTTAAGCGGGAAAAAGTATTAGAAATGTGCAGCTCCTTAGATATTGATGTTTGCGCGTGTGCATGTATTGGAGACAGCGAAAACGATCGAGAAATTTTCCAACTAACCGGAAAAGGTATAGCTCTTCGTGGTTCACCAGTTGAAAGGGATGCATGGAAGGTGATAGAAAATTTGGCCGATTTAAAAAATATCCTGTAGAGATTCCCGCTTTTGCGGGAATGACAACCGCACTTAAATAATCAGCATCGTGTCGCCGAAACTATAAAAGCGGTATTTACGATCAACGGCTTCCCGATATGCATGAAGAATGCGTTCGCGATTCGCGAAGGCCGATACTAAAACGATAAGCGTTGATTTTGGTAAATGAAAATTTGTTAACAGTGCATCAACGACGTTAAAATGGAATCCTGGTGTAATAAAAAGATTTATATCACCCTCGAATGTTTTAATCATACCTTTGTTTAGGGCAGCAACGCCTTCGAGCGTTCGAACAGTTGTCGTACCAATAGCAATAATCCGCTGATGATTCTGTTTGGCAGTATTAATTGTTGTTGCTATGTTTTTGGGAATGTTCACCCATTCACTATGCATGGTATGTTCTTCGACAGTGTCAGATTTCATGGGCATAAACGTACCGATTCCGACATGGAGTGTAATTTCAAGAATAGTAACCCCATTATTTTTCAGTTGACGAAGAATGTTTTTGGTTAAGTGAAATCCGGCGGTGGGAGCTGCGACGGAACCCATATATTTTGCATACACAGTTTGGTAATCTGCGTCATTTGGGATTGTTTTTATATATGGAGGAACAGGCACTTCACCGTATATATTTGCTTGTCGTATAACTTCGTTTGGAGAGAACGGAAAAGAAATGATGAATGTTCCATCGGTATTATTGGAAACTACAGATCCGGAAAAATCGCTCGAAATTGTAACTATTGTTTGAGGTGTAAATTTTTTCCCGGGTTTTCCTAACGCAAGCCATGTATTGTTTATAAGTGGGCGCACGAGAAATAGCTCGACGAGTTTGTCGTGAATTTTTGCACGGAGCCGCGCGTGAAATACTTTTGTATTGTTGACAACGATGATATCTCCCTTTCGGAAAAATGATGGAAGGTCAGCAACTGTATAGTGCTCGATTGTTCCATCATTTTTATGAAGAAGCATGAGGTTTGCGCTCTCGTGAGGATTCGCAGGAGTTTGGGCAATAAGATTTTTTGGAAGAGCATAATCAAAATCAGTAACCGGTGTTTTCATATGAAATAACAGTATTTGGGTATGTATGGAATTTACGGGAGCATTTCGTTAATAAGTTCCTTCAAGCTGCAGGTCGCAAGACATACTCTGGTATCGGCCGCTCCGTAATAAATCCCGAGGGTATCATTATACACGAGAGCGCCGGAGGGGAATACGACGTTTGGGATAACGCCCGTGCGTTCATACTCTTCTTCTGGAAACAGGAGCGGTTCTTGGGTTCGGCCGATGATTATTTGGGGGGTATTTATGTCCAAAAGCGCCGCTTCAATGCCGAAAAATTTATGGGAAGTAAGGTAGCTTCGTATATAACTGTAGATAAGAAGCCAACCGTATTTTGTCCAGATTGGAGGAGCGCCGATCTCCACGTGATCATGCACTGTTCGAAGAAGCGGCACGCAGGATTCATGAAATGTTTTATGCCAGTGCGTCCAAAATGATGTATCCCACAAATCTGATTCTTTATCGACAGAGGCAATGGCTATTGTGGACGGTGGGCGATCGGGGTTGACGGTAAGAAGGACAGTGAATTTTCCGTTGATGCGTTTTGGAAATAGGGTCATGGCTTTAGCATTAAACGGCGTAACGTGATATTTTGCGTCAATATCGCGAAAGTTTTTGGTTATTGCAAGTGCAACGGAGATGCCGGCGGGTTTTGGTGGCCATGCTGCGAGAGCCGTATAAAATATAAAAAATTTGTCATCCATGTATGTCACACGCGGATCTTCGCAGCCGAATTGTTCATACGGATGTTCAGGGATAATAAATTGTCTCCGGTTAAGAAATTGGACGCGGTCAAAACTTATTGCATGTCCGATCGTCGAAAGTTCAATTGTAACACCATGGAGTATTTGAACCGATGATTGCGCGCGATAGAGCAGATGACATCCGTCATCATTCAATATAGGGCATCCGTTAAACGCAGAAACAGCTTCCCACGCGTGTTCCGTATAAGGACCTAGCAGTGGATTTCCGGGAAACCTTTTAACATACACCATAGAAGGTTGTGTTTTAGTGAGAGACAGCTCTGCCACCGTCCGGCGTCAGTTGGGTTTCTTCTGTTGTCTTGAGATGATCAATAAATTGTTCTATCGGAGCGCTCGCTTGGCAGGTAACCATATCGGCGCCTCCATAATAGACATGCAAGCGGTCTTTGACGATAACGGCTCCGCAGGGATATGCAACACCGGCTTTATAGCCTTCATTTTCGTACCATTCGGTCGGTTCCAATATAGGCTTTATGGATCTATGAAGAATTTTTGAAGGATCCTTCAGGTCTAAAAGCATCGCGCCCATTTTGTACCGTGCTGAATCCTGCTCTCCAACCGCCTGATAAATAAGAAGCCATCCGTCGTCAGTTTTGATTGGTGGAGCGCCGACACCGACTTTTCTGCTATCCCAGTAATGTGCTCTGGGGCTTATTTTTTGCTGTCCTGTCAGCCATTTTGTTTCTCCGTCAAAATCCAGCTCGTCAACATAGTCAATAAGAATATCGGGAAATACGCGATGAAATATGACATATTTCCCATCAATTTTTTCTGGAAGCAGGCACGCGTTTTTATTGACCTGTCCAGGTCGGGAGAGAAGAACCGGCTTTTTCCAATTCCATTTATGGCCTAAAAAGTCGTTCAGAGAAATAGAGGTGAGGGCAACGCGTGGAGGATTCCATCCATCATACGCAACATACGTCATATAGACGGTATTGCCGATTTTAGTGAGTCTTGGATCTTCACATCCTCCATAGCAACCTCCGCCGGAGGCATAGGGGGAATAGGAAGCTGTTTTTGAAAACGGCGTATTCGATTCAAACGGCTCTTTCGGAGTATAAATTGGCTCATCCAGCCGTTCGTCGAAATTAGTCCCGTCCGCGCTTGATGCGTATCCCAATACGGATACATCCTGGTCTCCGATTGCCCGATAGACCATATGGACGCGGCCCTTTTCATACAGCGCGCCGGGATTGAAAACAGCCCGCGATTCCCAGAAATGATCAACGATGGGCTTAATGATTGGGTTATCTTTTGCTTTATTGAGAAGAAACGCAGGTGCGCCTTTTTGATATTCTCCCAGAGACTTAAAGAATGGGTGAGAAATAGCAAATAAACCATCCGTTTCTGATACCCAGTAGGAAATATAGAGTCCTTTGAATACGATAATGCCGATGGGATACGCGTGTTTTTTATCCCAATCTTTCGGTGCTTCCCAAATGGGTTGATTATAAGATTTTAAGAGTTTTTTTGGATTGTTTTTGTCAAAGAGGGCTGCCTGAAGTGCGACATGATGTTCGCCCTTCAAAACATAATAGAGAAGTAGAATTCCGTCTTCGACAACACTTACATGTGCGACTTTTACCGGCCATTCTCCAAAAAAATCTTTTTTCGGCGAAAGGACAGGGTCATTCTCAATATTCCACGTCATAAGATCGTTGGAATAAGCTATGCGGATAGATTCCTCGCCGACATACATGACAGAGGATCCTTTATGTTGATAGTTACCGACCACAACACCAACCTCTTTGATTGTTGAGAGCTTCTCAATCCTCTGCCATCGTATTAGATTTTTTGATGTCGCTATATACGTCGTGGCAAATTTTTCCTTTCGATATTTGTAAAGAAGAACGTATGAATCGCCCATTTGGCTTATCCGGAAGTCTTGGGATTTATGCGGATTGACGTTTCGTCGTTTTTCATCAACAATCTTTGATTTATCAGTATGCGAAGAGAACGAAAATCCGTCGTTACTGATGTCGGCCTGAAAAAATTTCTCATTTCCCGATAAGGTGTGATAGAGAAAAACCTGATCATTATGTGTCGCAACACCGAGCGGTATTGTTTCACCACGAGGCTTTCCATTGTTTTCCATATAAATTCTTTGCCGAGATCACTCAGTATTACTTTAACATTACACTTTTTCCAAAAAAAAGTACATAGGCGTTTCTTACAAATTTCTGACAGTACGAAGCTATCCGCTGCCTCAAATGTTGGCAAATGGGGCACGTTAATGAAAATGAGAAAAGGCATCAACAAACACCTCGGTTATTGCTTCAAGAAGGATTCGATGTTCAGTGCCCAGCGCGATGCGAACAAATGGCGTAGAGGGTTTGCTGCGAAGCGCTGTTAAATAGATACGCGTGGTATTGAGCCCAAAACTCGTTCCGGAAATAAGATGTACGTGTTGTCGCTTCGCTTCGTCCATGACTGACGAAACAAAACGTTTATATGCGGTGACGTTCTGATATTTCTTTTTGAATTGAATGCTAAGATAGCTTCCATAAAACACTTTACCTTTTTTAAGTTGATAATTCGGATGATTCGATAGTCCCGGATAAACAATTTTGGTAAATGGGTATGCTTGGTGTGAATCTATCCATTCTTGGAGGTGCGTTGCTAAAAACAGGGCATTGCGCTGGTGGCGGGTAAGTCGAAGGGTCAATAATTTACGGTTCGGCGTAGGCAGACTGTCGACGCTTACATCCGGAATGTTTGTGCCCGAATGAACGCGATAATCAAATAATTTTCCCGTATCACCGCCATAATTCCACAAAATTCCCCCTGTCACGCGATCCATGCCGAACTGGTAATATTTATTGAGACTTTCGAATACGATAAGCCGTACTTTGGTTAATCGTCCGATAAATAATGGAAGAGGCTGAAACGCAACAGAAAGACCGGTGTTATCAATGATAAGGTAGGTTTCGTCTCTGGCATGTTTTATAAGATATTCTGTAATACCGTTTATGTTGGGAAGTGCAATATTTGGCATATTTGTGAGGCTATCAAGAATGATGATTGAAGGGTTATGCGTTTGGATCGCCGATAGAACCGCGTCGGTATCACTTTCATCGACCTCAATAATTTTATCGCCATAGGCGGCATTTAAGAGGATTTTATTCTGAAAATAGATTGATTTACCGATAAGAACCGGGCGTATGGCTTTATGTTCCAAAAGAAGGAAGTTTAAAATGGTTGTAAATGCTGCCATGCCGCTTGAGGTTGCCAATACCTGAACAGGGAATTTAACGAGCGCATCGATGTATTCCTTGAGAAATACGCGTTCATAGCGATACGCATCCCAATGTTGATCGCGTTTATAATCATTAATCGTTGCATAGATTGTATTGGTCTGCCGTCCGGCTTGGGAGCGGATTGAGTGAGCGAATGAAGGAGATTGCCAGTCAGTGCTCGTTATAAGAGTCCCAATGCGAGCTTGATAGCTTCGCAAGAAATCCCGATCTTTTTCTATTATTTCCTCTGCTTGACGCAAAAGAGTCATTGTGGGAGAAATGTGGGCGAGTTTATTCAGACAGTTTGCTACCTGTTGTGTGTGGAGATGATATATATCGAGATATTGTTCAGTCGTTATAACCGTTTCCTGATATGTTGCGGAGAGAATATGCAATTTAGCTCTTCGTATATCTCTTAAAAACGTTTTTAGGCGATTTGTGCAATCGTTTAACAGATAGAGAATTTCATCAAGATCCTGACGACTATCTTCGATTGCTTCTTGTAGCAGTATGTGATCAGTTGCGGGTGGCGTAGGCATGGTAAATAAGACTTATCGGTATTATAAACCTTCTTCACCATACCACACTATTTTTGATACTTCTCGCCCCATCGTCGCATATCTTCTATGATGTTTCGGAGTGATAATCCTTTTGGCGTCAGGGAATATTCTACATGAAGGGGAATTTGCGCGTAGATTTTTTTTGTGACTATCCCGTTCTTTTCCAATTGTTGGAGGCGAAGAGAAAGCGTTCTCGGGCTTATGCCGGGAAGTGATTTTTCAAGCTGTCCAAACCGTTTTATGCCATCACAGAGCTCGCGAAGAAGAAGTATTGTCCATTTACTTCCGATGATCTTGATGGTATGAGAAACACATGCTTTATCTGTTTGTTTCATACTTTACTTTTTGTAACTACTTTACATTATATAGTTATATGATGTATAGTTAGTATACATTGATTCGTTATAAAAAGAAAGGGAGATATATGAAATCATGGAATATATTGGCAGATACACAGTCGTTACACCGTACCATTGATTCGTTAAAGCGAAATGGGATCGAGAGCGTCGTTGTTGGGACGCCTAAAGAAGCAAAAGAAAAAGTTTTGGCAATGATACCCAAAGGCGCAGAAGTGATGACCATGAGTTCCGTCACTCTTGAGGCGGTGGGTTTAACAGAAGCGATTAACGAGTCCAAAGCATATGATGCCGTGAAACCAAAGTTATTTGCCATGGACAGGAAGACCCAAGGAAGAGAGATGCAAAAATTGGGCGCCGCTCCCGATTGGGCAATAGGAAGCGTTCATGCGGTAACCGAAGACGGTCATGTGCTCATTGCTTCGAATACCGGAAGTCAATTGTCGGCCTATGTATATGCTGCTGGTCACGTTATATGGGTTGTAGGTACGCAAAAGGTTGTAGCCTCCATTGATGAGGGAATGAAGCGAATATACGAATACATTGTTCCGCTCGAAGAAAAACATATGCAATCGTTATATGGGATGAGTACGAATGTGAGTAAATTACTCATCTATAATGCAGAGAAGGTACCGAATCGCGTAACCATCGTATTTGTGAAGACACAGCTTGGGTATTAACTGTGGATTATTTCGAATGCTTCACAGATAGCTGAGAGATGAAGATTGGCAGAAGATCATGTTATTATAGAAGAGTATGATTCTGCCCGATGATCAGCTGAAAGCACTGCTTTTAAAAAACGGTGTTGTCGACGCCAAGCGGCTTGAAGAAATCGCTGAAAAAGCCAAAAATACCCATACGCCGCTTACCCACGAACTTATTGATACGGCGACTCTCACCGATGAAGCGCTTGGCAATCTCATAGCCCGAAGTCTCAAAGTCCCGTTCGTTGTTTTATCGAAATTATCAATCCCCGAAGAAGTTTTTCATATCATTCCCGAGAAAGTAGCGAGAAAGCATAAAACCGTTGTTTTTGAGCGAAATGCCGACGGCATAAAAATTGCGATGGCGGAACCGAAAGTGACGGATCTTGTTGATATGATCGTCAAAAAGACGAATCAAAAAGTGACGGTATATTACGCGACGGATAACGATATTGGAAATATTCTGCAGATTTATAAAAAAGTACTGCAAAAAACGATTGATGAATTGTTAAAAGAGGATATTAAAAAGGCAACGACTCTTGTTTCGGATGATTTGCCGATCGCGAAAATCGTTGACGTTCTTTTGGATGCGGCATATCAGGATAAGGCGTCTGATGTACATATAGAACCGGAAGAAAATAATTCGCTTATCCGGTTTCGGATTGATGGCGTTCTTCATGATGTGCTTCGTGTGCCAAAAGCGCTTCACGACCGCATTATGACGAGAATTAAAGTGCTTTCGAGTCTGCGGACCGACGAGCATATGAGCGCGCAGGACGGAAAAATGCGCATGGCGGTTGATGAAGAGCAGGTTGATATCCGTGTATCCATTCTCCCTGTTGCTGAGGGAGAAAAAGCAGTTCTTCGGCTTTTAACGTCGCATTCCCGGGAATATTCACTCTCGGATTTAGGTATGAATGAAGGTGATCTTCGTAAAGTAACGAGTGCATACGGCAAGTCGTACGGTATGATATTGTCGACGGGACCGACGGGTTCCGGAAAAACGACATCGATTTATGCCATATTAAAAATATTGAATACTCGAGATAAAAACATCACAACCATTGAAGATCCGGTTGAATATCGCATAGAGGGTGCAAGTCAAGTACAGGTAAATGTGAAAACAAATTTAACGTTTGCCAACGGTCTTCGATCGATTTTGCGGCAGGACCCAAATATAATTTTTGTGGGTGAAATCCGCGATAGCGAAACCGCCGGTATTGCTGTCAATGCAGCTCTAACCGGCCACTTGGTGCTATCAACGCTTCATACGAACGATGCGGCCACTGCGATACCCCGATTGACCGATATGGGCGTTGAACCTTTCTTGGTGGCTTCAACAGTTAACATCATTATTGCTCAACGGTTGCTTCGAAAAATCTGTGATTCATGTAAAACGACATATTCCATAACGAAGAAGGAACTGGAAAAGCACATTCCGCAAGCGACGATCCATAAACATTTTGGCACGAATCCAACATTTACCTTTTATAAAGGAAATGGGTGTAAAGTATGCCATAATACGGGGTATTTGGGACGTTTAGGAGTTTTTGAAGTATTGGACGTTTCAAAAGAGATTAGAAAGCTTATTTCGGAAAAGGTAGATTCTGAGGAGATTAATAAGCAAGCGATAGAAGAGGGCATGAATAGCATGCTCGATGACGGATTGGAAAAGGTGTTGAAAGGGATGACGACAATTGAAGAAGTTATTCGTGTAACGAAGGTGGAAGCGCTATGAACACAGCGCGAATCAATTTGAGCGGAAGTGAGAAACTTGGACTCATTGGCAGTCTTGCGACCATGCTTACTGCCGGAATTCCGATTCTCGATGTTGTCAATTCGCTTCGAGAAGATGCAAAAGGAGATCAAAAGAAAATTCTTGACGTGATGATTGAAGACCTCATGCAGGGAAAACATATTTATGTAACGCTGTCTCGGTTTCCCCAAGTGTTTGATAAAGTAACCGTTAGCGTTATTAAAGCATCAGAAGAAGCGGGAACTCTTGATGTGGCACTGAAAGATCTTAAACAAACGATCCAGAAGGATATAGAGTTCAGCGATAAGGTAAAATCTGCCCTTGTCTATCCGATATTTATTATTGGTTTATTTTTTGCAGTACTTTTGATGATGCTTATTGTTGTTATCCCTAAAGTGAGTACGGTATTTTCTCGGCTTCATGTTGATTTGCCGCTTCCCACCAAATTAATGATCTTTATGTCCGACTCGCTTCTTCAACACCCGCTTGAAGTAATTGGCGGGGCGGCAGCGGCTATTTTTGTTTTATATTTTGTCTATAAAAATCAAAAGTCAGCATTATTAAACTTTTTTTATTCTCTTCCTTTGGTTGATTCTCTTGTTCAGCAAATAGATATAACGCGGTTTTCGCGAAGTCTTCATTTACTTTTATCTTCCGGCCTCCCTATTACGGCCGCTCTTGATCTTGCCAAAGATGTCGTTATTCGGAAAAAGACGGCGAAAGTGATTTCAAATTCAAGGGAAATGATTTTTGCCGGTAAATCATTATCCGAAGGATTCCGTGCAGCCAAAGGATATATTCCGACGATTATGATTAAGCTCATGGAATCTGGAGAAAAAACGGGAACATTGGACAAATCAATGCAGGACATATCGGAATACTTTGATTATCAGGTAACCAATACGTTGAAAACGCTTACAGCGCTTCTGGAACCAATTCTTCTGGTGGTTGTAGGAATTTGTGTTGGGGGAATGATGATTGCCATCATTGCGCCGATCTATGGCCTTATCAGTCAGGTCAGTGCCCGATAAAACAAAGTTATGAATCAGCGCGGATTTGTGTTAATTGAGCTTATTGTCGTAATGGCGATGTTGTCTGTGCTTATCGGCATTGTAACGATAAATACGCTTGGTGCAGATAGACAAGCGACGTTGACAGGTACTATTGATACGCTTGTTGCGGATCTACGAAGTCAGCAAACGAAAGCGATGTCAGGAGCAACAAGTGGGGGGGTAATTCAGCCGGGATACGGTGTAGAATTTCAATCAGATAGGTATGTACTCTTTAGCGGGTTAACATATAATGTGGGCGACACATCCAATTCAGTTGTCATGGTAAATTCGCGTGTTCGTTTCATTACCATATCTCTACCAAATAATAGCGTGGTATTTGCATCAAAAAGCGGGGAGTTTGTCGGATTTAACGCGCAAACAAATAGTGTAACCGCAAAGCAAACGGATAGCGGCGTAACAAAAACAGTTTATTTCAATCGGTATGGCACCATCACGTCTATTAACTAAGCGTCGGCATAATTCTGGAGGCCAATTACTCGTTGAGCTGGTTCTTGCAATGGCCTTAAGCGCCATTATGCTGCCTGCTCTTCTTGTTGGCCTTGTCGCTTCACGGGGAGGTAAAGCGCAGCAACAGGAACGTATTGACGCAACGACGCTGACAAAGGAAGCATATGACGAACTTCGTATTATCAGGGAAAAGGGATGGGGATATGTCTCGACAGACGGTACGTATTATCCAGTGTTAAGCGGAAATACGTGGGCACTAGCAACCGGCTCGGCCACGATTAATGGGTTTACGCAAAATATTACCGTCAGCGATGTGTATCGGGATGTTTACGGCAATATTGCGACTGCTGGCGGAGCCTTGGATCCTTCAACCAAAATGATAACCATAACCGTTTCATGGTTAACCCCGTATCCTTCAAGCATCAGCTCCGTCTATTACATTACGCGTACCGATAATCAGATTTATACCCAGACGACGTACGCTGATTTTGTTGTCGGTACAACAACCGGTACACAGGTGACGAATAATTCCGGCGGGGAAGTATCGCTTTCTCCAAATACGAAAGGAAAATGGTGCAGCCCTTCTTTTTCAAGCGCGACTATAACGCTTCCTGACGGGCCGCCGGTTTCCGTTGCCGCATATGCCGATCCTACAAATACTGCTAATCCCAATAAGGTCTTTGTTGCTGATTCGGCAACCACGAGTACTTCGACAAAACTTGCGTATTTAACCGTTACGGCAAACACCGATACACCGGTGCCGACGCTTCAAGGAACATTTACGCTCGACCCCACAAAGTACAGTAACATATCGCTGGTTCCGACCAATATCGGTCTTGATAATTCGTTTACCACCAATCAGGTAAAATATTACAAATCTTCGTCAGGAAAAACCTATGCGCTTCTTGCGACCACAAAACCGGATAAAGAAGTTATTGCCATATTGGTGGATGACGGAGATCCAAGTAACGACAACACGAATAACGGCGAATTTCAGGATCACGTCAATCACATTTATAAATATTGGACATTTTTTAATACCCGAATATATCAGGGTACGGGAACGCAGGATCAGGCACCGTATGGTGCGGGGGCTTCGTCGCTCGCTGTCTATCAGAATACGGGGTATGTGGTATCTGGCGGGTTTCTCTATACTTTTGATTTGAGTAATATTGACAGCAAATCCGCAAGTAACGGGCTGGATATGATCGGATGCCGCATAGAACTTGATGGGTATGATTGCAATGTTTCAACGAGCAAGATCCGAAAATACGCTGCCGGTAATACCGGTACAAATTTTGGGTCAGAACAGGCAGGACAAACAGGTTGTCTGGACGGCGGTAATGTAGAAATATACGCCGATAACGATATTTATCCGGTACAGGTGAATGGTAATACATATGTATATGTTGCGGTCGGTGCCGGAGTTGACCCTGAACTGGATATCGTAAATGTGACCAGTATTCCAACCGCGAGTACCAATCCGAAAATATCAGATAGTAAATGCGGAACGGTTGCTAACGGGAATACGAGCTGGAAGCGCATCAGCAGCCTTGATTTCAATTCAATGTCCGGCACAGAGGAAAGCGCGAATTCGGTATTTGGAAGTTCAGATGGGACGCGTGCGTTTATGTCTTCCAATGGTACGGTGGACGCCAATCACGATGGAAAACCGGATAGCGATCAATTTTACGTTATTGATACATCGGACAAGAGTAATCCGAAATTTTTATCGGGTACGCCTTCAACAGGAGCCCAGAGTGGCTATTATTTAGGAACCGGAGCCAACGTACAATTATATCCGCGCCGGTCGATAACCGTATTCGGAGATTCGCGCGCGCTTCTTGCCGGTGTCGACGGGGTAAATGACAACCAAGACGCGTATGAGTATCAGGTACTCGATATTAGTAATCAATCATCACCTACATATTGCGGCGGTCTGGATTTTAACTCTGGATTTAACGACATGACATCGGTTGTTGAAGCAGACGGCGACAAATATGTTTATCTCATTGCCAATACAACGGTTAATGAATTAAAGATCGTACAAGGGGGTCCTGATGGTAATTATCTTGATAGCGGAACCTACGAATCTGCTGCTATAAATATGAGTGCTCCGGCGACATTTAACCGGTTTAATGCGGATGCGAATATTCCAGCTGGAACAAGCATCCAATATCAAATCGCGATTGCTGATCCGGTAAGCGGGAGTTGTACAAACGCAAACTACGTTTTTGTGGGTCCAGACGGAACGTCAAATACCAAATTTGCGACATCCAGTGCGATTCCTTTGAATAACGACAGTGTTGGATTTGAAAATCCGGGACAGTGCTTAAAATATCGTGCCTATTTATCAACGTCGAATTACAACGTAACGCCGACGCTTTACGATATTTCGTTTAATTTTACCTTATGAAAAAACGGGCGGCAGGATTTACTATTGTAGAACTTCTTGTCTACGCGGGAATTCTCACAATATTTCTGTATGTTCTTACGAATATATTTACAGCAGTTATTGATATGCAGCTTGAATCTGAAACGGAAAGCGCCGTTATTCAGGATGGAAATTATATATTATCCCGTTTGGGGTATGACATGAATAGAGCCTCTGCAATCGTATTGCCGGCTGGTCTTGGAGACCAGACTGACACGCTCATTCTCACCATCGGCGGATCAAACTATACGTACGCACTGACAACTGGAAATTTAGTCTTAACAGACGCAATAGGGAGCGGGTCGCTCAATAGTTATGGTACGACCGTATCGAATCTGACGTTTCGCCGATATGGAAATGTTAACGGTAAAAACAGCATAAGCATTGCGTTTACGTTAACAAGTACAACGCAACGGCCGTCGGGTCCGCAAAGCCGTGATTATCAGACTACCCTTGGTTTGCGATAGGAGAATTTTATGAAAAGGAAGACAACGGTATTGTATATCAAGCAAATGTCCGGACAGGCCTTGGTTGTCCTTTTGTTTTACATGATTATAGCGATAACGTTAACAACGACCGCCGTAGCCGTTATCGTATCAAATTCGCTTTCTGTCACGCGCGAAGAGCAAAGTGCACACGCGCTGGAAATAGCTGAAGCGGGGGCGGAAAATGCCCAGTTGCGGTTATTGCGGGACACAAATTATACTGGAGAAACCTTGACTATAGCAAGCGGGAGTGCCACAGTAACAGTAAGCGGATCAAGTACTAAAACAATAACGTCAACTGGCACTATCAATGGGGTATCAAAAGTCGTTCAAGCGACCATTGCTATTACTAACGGCATCATGACAGTTACGTCATGGCAGGAATTATAACTATGTTTAATCAAAAGTCTATTATTATTCTTTTTATCAACAGGAATACGTTTCAGTTATGGGGAGGAAATCTACCGAGCATTGTAACCATGGAGATTCCCCAAAGCATACTTCATGACTTGGATGTGCTTCGTAAGGATGATTTCTATACGCTTATTAAGCAGTGCGTTAAACAATATGCGCTTACGGGTTCTCAGGTGGTTGTGGTGTTTTCAGAATTTTCATATTTTGAGAAGCTGTTTCAGACTGTAGATAACGATAAGACCGAAAGTGAGATATTAACATTTTTTGATGCCGCGCCTTATGATTCTATCTGGACGAAGGTATATCAGGGGGAAAAGGGCAAACGGGCGGTTGCCGTAAATAAAGAATTGTGTGAAGCATTGCATCAGGGTTTTTTGCTTCAAGGTCTTCCGACGAAAGCTTTTATACCCGCTTTCGCGCTCGGAACGATGAGCGCGAGACACGTCTTAGATAATGCACTTGCTGCATATATCATGAAAAATATTGATGCTATATCAAAGCAAAGTCTTTTTGATCCTCAAGAGCTTGGTTCAACAGCACTGCAGGCGCAACCCGAAGTTCCTTCTTCATCAAAAAAGTCGTCACTACCCATGTTATTAGGAGTTTTTGGGGTTTTAATTGTTGTATTAGTTATACTTGTCCTTACTCACCTCCGATAATTCTTTCAAAAGAAACAATAACCAGATTTTTAATGTACCCTACTTGACAACCATCTCACTCTTACGATACGGTTAAAGTATATGAAACACTATCTGCCCGCCGAGCGTCGTGGTTTTACGCTCATCGAGTTATTGGTTGTCATCGGTATCTTGGCGGTACTGTTGGCAATTACATTGATCGCCATAAATCCTGCAAGACAATTCTCGCAGGCAAACAATACAAAGCGATCAAGTGACGTAAACGCCATATTGAACGCCGTCGGTCAGTATGCAGCCGACAATAAAGGAACGTTGCCTACCGGTATTACGACTGCAGCGCAAACAGTAAGTAACACTGGCGCTGATATCTGTGCGTCATTGGTGACGCAATATCTTGCAGCACTTCCGGTAGATCCATTGACGAACAACGGAACTCCGGTCACAAACTGTGCCGCAGCGTATAACACGAACTATACGATCGTTCGAAGCGCAGCGGATAATCGACTTACCGTAACTGCTCCGGCAGCAGAATTGAATGCGGTCATTTCGGTCACTCGGTAACAAAAGATAGTAAAAAAATAACAAACCCAGCCCTTCGCGAGGGGCTGGGTTTTTGGTGAATGGTAAAGAGTATCTATTCGTAAATTATTGTTAAGGTAACCGATTAATTGTGTGATTCCATTGCTCCAATTATTCACTTATGGTATACTTATCATTGACCTAGGAAAAAAGTGTGGTGTTCGTCCTTCGAGATAAAGAAGTTCCTCTTCTGACTTTCTCTTTAGGCGTCCCCTTTAAGTCCTAAGGGAGAAAGGAGTTTTATATGGCAACTAATCTATTTGTCGGGAATCTCCCGTATACAATGGATAGCAAGCGTCTCGAAGAGGTATTCGCGCAAGCAGGTACCGTCGTTTCTGCGAAGGTGATTGCGGATAAATATTCCGGACGATCACGAGGTTTTGGCTTCGTCGAAATGTCGTCTGATGAAGAAGCGAAGAAAGCGATCGAGATGTTCAATGGTAAAGATATTGATGGACGCCCATTGGTCGTCAATGAAGCACGGCCGCGAGAAGAGCGACCACAAAAGTAACAACGTTACTTTTTAACTTTGCAAATAAAACCCCGGCTTAAGCCGGGGTTTTTGTGATTCAGTTGCGACAATCGGCGAGCTTTGATACCATACCACTCGTATGTTTCAAAGTCCGACGTATGGAGAACTTGCGCTTGGGCAGGTTCGAGAAAAAATACTTACGTTTCTTGCAAAAGAACCGGGGAAGAAATATCAGATTGTTGTCGGTACGGATTCACAGCCCCATAACGGGTCAGGCGTTGATTTTGTTACCGCAATTGTTGTTCACTGTCTCGGTACGGGCGGAATTTATTTTTGGCGAAGAACGGTACATAAAAAGCATTACGTACTTCGGCAGCGGATGTATGAAGAGGCTACGATATCACTTGATACCGCCGAGACGGTAATATCACTGTTAAAAAATGACGGTATTACTAAATATGACATAGAAATACATGTCGATATAGGCACTCATGGCGATACGCGGGAGATGATTCAGGAAATAGTCGGTATGATTGTTGGAAGCGGTTATCAGGTAAAAACGAAGCCGGATAGCTATGCAGCAAGTAAAGTGGCCGATCGATATACGTGACTGCCTGATTTGTTGTTGAAGGGAGGTGAAATAGTATGAATAATAAAATATTTTTTGGTTTTCTCGTTTTGGCTGCCTTAGCAATTGTCGTTATTTTTGTTTTTCGGGCGCAACCGGTCAGTAATCAGCAGAAAACAGGTGGTCAAGGATTTCCCGGTGTTACCTTGACGCCTACAAGCAGCTATAAAGGAGGGGGTAGTGTACCGTTTACTTCAACGACAGGAGAACAACTCGAAAAAGGGGGGGTGAAGGCTCGGACGGTTATCATCTATACGGATAATGGATTTGCCCCAGCATCTGTAACTATTAAATCCGGTTCAATTGTTACATTCGTCAATAATTCCAGTCGAAATATGCAAATGAGTCTTGATAGTTCTCGATTGGTATTATCAGGATTTAATGAGCAACTTCCCGTAGGAAATGGTCAGACGTATGAATATACGTTTGTAACAATCGGAACGTGGCGATATCATAATCAATTAAACGCTGTTGATAAAGGCGCAGTGACCGTTACTCGATAAGATACATATCTTAGGGCGTCGGCGTGGGCGTTGGGGTTGATGTTGGCAAAGGCGCACATTGTCCGCTCACAGGCTGTGTACCTGCGATAAAATATTCAGGTCTTCCATAGTAACACGGCACCGAAACGACGGTGTCAGGTTTAACAGGAACCTCATCCGGTTTGTTTTTCAATAGTTCCGTCATAATATCATGCCAAATTGGAGCCGCTCCAGTAATACCCGATGTCAGATACGGATTCATCGGCGAATTATCATTATTACCGACCCAGACGGCGGCAACATATGAGGGGGTATATCCGATTGTCCAATTATCCCGCTTGTCATTTGTTGTTCCGGTTTTTACCGAAACAGTTTTCCCCGGTATCACTAAACTTGAATTGGGCCCGAACGCTGCCATACGAGCAGTGTTATCGCTTAAGATGTTACTGAGGATCCATGCGACCTCCGGTTTAACCGCTTGGACGGGTGGAGCAGGTGTATTTTTTTCGTACACGTGTCCGGTATAGTCAGTGACTTCAAGAATAGGATTCAGATCAACGCGTTTCCCGTCGTTGGCGAGTGTTCCAAAAACTTTCATCATGTCAAGCATAGTTACATCGCCGCCTCCCAATGTAAGTGAAAGTCCATATTGACTTGGGTCATTCCACGTTGTAATGCCCATGAGGCGCCCCTTATCAATCATTGTTTGAACGCCGATTTTATTGAGCACTTTTACAGCCGGAATGTTATATGAATTGGCAAGAGCATAGCGAAGCGGTGTCGGTCCGTGGAATTTGCCATCATAATTGACTGGAGCATACGGCACACTTCCAAAACTCTGATAGACAACGGGTGAATCGTCAAGAATTGTTGCTGCTGTAAATCCGTCTTCCAGAGCAGCCGCATAATTAACAACTTTTATCGAAGATCCAGGTTGACGAAGACTGGTTGTGACGTTGACGTTTCCATCAGCATCGGTGTCAAAAAAATCTTTACTTCCAACCATGGCTAATATTTCGCCTGTTTTTGGATTTGTTACCATTGCCGCGCCATTGCCAACCTGAAGATCAGAAAGTGCATTTACCTGATTCTTGACGATTTCCTGCACCTTATCCTGAACGGATAAATCCAGTGTTGTTGTGATACGTAGCCCCCCCTGTTCGACCAACCGCGGTCCGTACCGTTGTTCCAAAAGATTTCTCACGTACATGACAAAATGCGGAGCACGGATGGCAACGCGCGGTTGAGTAAATGTAATATGCGTATTCAGTGCTGCTTGTTCTTGCTCCGGCGTGATGTAGTGATCTTCAGCCATTCGGCGAAGTACTTCTTTTTGGCGTTCAAAAGCCTTTTCAGGGTGTTCTCCAAATGGTGAATATTCCGATGGTGCAGCAGGAAGCCCAGCAAGTAAGGCCGCTTCAGAAAGATTAATGTCTTTTGCCGATTTACCAAAATATGTTTGAGCTGCAGCCTCAACACCCCACGCGGTTCCTCCGTAGGGAACTTGATTGAGGTACATTTCAAGAATCTGTTTTTTAGTATATAAACGCTCAGCCCAGAAAGCGAGGAAAATTTCTTTGAGTTTTCGCGTAATACTTACTTCGGGAGATAAAAGAGCGGATTTGATCAGTTGTTGGGTAATGGTCGATCCTCCTTGAACCTGATTATTAAAGACAGTTTCACGCGCGGCCCGTACGATACCAGGAAGCGATACGCCTTGATGATGATAGAAATCCTTGTCTTCTATGGAGATAGTGGCTTCCTGCATATACAACGGGATGTCGGCAAGGGGAAGCGGTGTGCGGTTTTGATCGGCATAAATTTCGAACAATAATTCACCATTGCGGTCGAATATTTTTGTTGTGACCTGAAGATCTCGGCGGGTAAGCAATTGGGGGTTCGGTAACATTTTTAACCACTGGTAGGTCGTATATGGCAAAAAAACGAAAAGAATAGTTACGGCAACGCCAGTGATAAAAGATTTCAACTGTTCTACTTTTGAGAGTGAAACTTTTTTCGGACGTTGAAATATGACAATTGGACCTTGGATTTGTTCGCGTGTTGAAATCGTAGGCAAAGAAATAGTAGGCAAAGAAATTTTAGGAAGTGATACGTGCGGAAATTGAAATTGTGTTCTTGGTATTTTTGAAAGCTCTTTTTCTTTTTCGCGTTTCCGTTCACCCAATTTCTTTACAAGTGTTTGGCGTTTGGCAATGCTATTTTGGATTGAACGTGCATATTGAATGCAATTTTGCCATACTGATAAAGTTGCTTTAAAAGGCCATGTAATAACAGTATCCCCGAAGTGCACTATTTGACGGATTATCCTGATTCCGCCGTGAAACGGTGAAGAGAAAAAGGTTGTCGGAAGAGATGAAGCGGATATCTTCTTTTTTGGTCTTCCGGGCAATCGTTTTGGTTTAAGAACAGCATATATATTTTGTATGAGTACATTACACGCCCGACCGATGTATTTGAAGGCTCGAATGATTGTGTTATAGGTCCATAAAGGAATTAAATAAATGAGTCGAAATAAGAATCGAACACCATCACCGATAGCGATAAAGAAGCGTACAATAAATAATAAAAGTTCCATGGTTTTCTATTTATGGGTAAATATACCAGTTTGGGTTTCTATTGCGGTCCGCAGATGTTGTTTATACCATAATCTATAGGCTCTCACAAGAGGGATGCTTTTAAAAAGAAGTACTGTGTTATTTTACGATCGCCGGTGTATTTGCTGGGTGCTGACAATCAAGACACCACGTGGTGAGTCCGTCTGAGAGTACTTGATGTGTTTGTGGCTCAACATTATCTGTTTTATCCGGTGCCGCAATGTCGCCTGTGGATTTATCGATAAGTACACTTTGGTTTAGTTGTTCCCGTTGAGTTGGAACTGTACCTTTAATAAAGTATTCAAAACGGATTGGACACCCGGGGTCTCCCTGATCACTTGGGTTCGGCGGGAGAAGCCCAGAAAGAGAACATATGCGGGCTCCCACTATGCCATCCGGTTGATTCGGCCATAGATCGGGTTTTCCTTTTAAGACTTCTGCCATAAGTTTATTCCAAATGGGGGCGGCCCCCGTGATTCCTGAAACGAGCGCAGAATTCATGGGAGTATTGTCGTTATTTCCGACCCATGTAGCGACAAGATATTGCGGAGTAAACCCGATGGTCCAGTTGTCGCGGAAATCATTTGTTGTGCCGGTTTTAACTGAGACGGCATGTCCGGGAACAACAAGCTCGGAATCCGGCCCAAATTCGGTCATACGTGCATTGTTATCAAGAAGAATGTGTGAGATAAGAAATGCGGTTTCCGGCGATATGACGCGAGTGCCCTGAAGAAGAAGCTGAGACGGAAGGTCTTTATTCAAGTTTGGGTCTTTATATTCTTCAAGAATTTTTCCATTTTTATCCACGACCTTCAGAATTGATACGAGATCTTTACGAATTCCTGCATTTGCAAATACCCCATATGCTTCGGCCATATCGGTCATATGTACCTCGCCGCCGCCCAACGTGAGTGATAAGCCGTATTTTGATGAATCAGTGATAGTGGTTAACCCGAATGCGGAGGCTGAGGCAACCATTGTTTGAACAGAATTTAATTTCAGCATTTTTACCGCTGGAATATTAAATGAATTCCCAAGCGCAAACCGAAGCTGTTCGGGACCGTGGAATTTATTGTCATAATTTTGCGGACAATAGAGCGGTTGATCGGTAATTTGAAAGCACGTCGGTTCATCCAAAAACATCGTTGCCGGAGTTACGATATGATTTTCCAGTCCGATGGCATAATTGATGGGTTTAATTGAGGAACCGGGTTGACGAAGAGCGATAGTCACATTGTAGCTTCCTGACGGAGATGCAAAATAATCGGTGCTACCCACCATCGCAAGTATTTCTCCTGTTGCCGGTTTGGTGATGAGAGCCGCGCCATTGCCGACATTATATGATTTAAGCTTTGCTACTTCGGCCGCGACCGTCGCCTGAGCGTATTCCTGAAGATCAAGATCAAGGGTTGTTGTGACTTTCAGACCGCCCCGTTCAACAAGCGCCTCGCCGTATTGTTGGACCAACAAGTCTTTGACATACATAACGAAGTGACCAGCCTTCAGCCCTGTTTCTTTTTTATAAATCAGAGGTTGAGCGTATGCGTCGTCAGCTTGTTGCTGGGTAATATAGTGATCTTCGACCATCCTGTGAAGCACTTCTTTTTGGCGCTCTTTTGCGTATTCAGGATGAGCGCCGAATGGCGAATATGATGTTGGAGCCTGCGGAAGCCCCGCAAGAAGGGATGCCTCAGCGAGTGTTAAATCTTTTACATTTTTTCCGAAATATCGTTCTGCCGCAGATTCGACACCCCACGCAGTACCCCCATACGGCACTTCATTGAGATACATTTCCAGAATTTTATCTTTCGGATACAAAAATTCGACCCAGACCGCGAGAATCGCCTCCCGAATTTTTCGGGTGATCGTTCGCTCAGGAGAAAGAAGTTCTGATTTAACCAACTGCTGCGTAATTGTTGATCCCCCTTGGAGGTTTTGACCTTTGATCATGGCCGTCATGGCCCGCAGTACTCCACCGACCGGATCAATACCCTGATGCTTATAAAAATCTTTATCTTCGATCGAAATAGTAGCTTCCTGAAGATATTTCGGGATTTGAGAAAGCGGTACCGCGGTTCTGTTTTGATCCGCGAAAATGTCAAAAATGAGTTTGCCGTTCCGGTCGTAAATTTTAGTGGCTAAGGGTACGTTATATTGTCCGAGTTTGGAGGGAGACGGTAGGTCTTTAAAGATTAACAGATAGCTTAATACTATGAAGGATAATGGCAGTAACCAAAACGCCCAACGCATTGTTTTAGCAGTCTTATTGCTTACTTTGACTTTGTGTTGAACGTGCTTTTTCCAGAAATTTTTAATGTGAGCAAACATGTGCGTTCATTATACAAGAAATCAAAACTCCTGAATATGATTGTTATAGACCTATTGTGTATAATAGATATAGAATGTGATTTATATTACAAAGGAGGATACATGTTTACGTTACCAAATTTACCATACGCATATAACGCGCTTGAACCGTACATTGACGAGCGTACGATGCAAATACATCATGATAAGCATCATGCAGCGTATGTGAAAAATCTGAATGATGTACTGGTTGGAATGGATAAATTTCTATCAATGCAAGTTGATACATTGGTGGCTCAGGTGTCGGGTGTTCCTGAATCGATCCGGACTAAAGTTCGAAATAATGCGGGAGGGCACGCAAACCATAGTTTCTTTTGGCAGGTTATGACGCCCGCCTCGGCCAAGGCTTCGACAGGCAGGCCGCAGGGAGAATTAGCCAATGTGATTGATGCAACGTTTGGCGGATTTACCCAATTTCAGGAAAAATTTTCGGCGGTGGCTATGGGCAGATTTGGAAGCGGATGGGCTTGGCTTGTGATTGATAGTAAAAAACTTTCAATTATAGATACACCGAATCAGGACAGCCCGCTGACAGAGGGGAAGACGCCGATATTGGCGCTTGATGTATGGGAACACGCGTATTATTTGAAATATCAAAATATGCGGGTAGATTACATTAAAGCATGGTGGAATGTGGTACATTGGAGGGAAGTGGAGAGGCGTTTTATCCTTGCTATGACTTCATGAGATTTGTCGATCCGATAGCCCGAAAAAATCAGTTGAATAAACAGACGATTCTTTTTGCCGGTACTCAGCTTCAGGGCAAGCGGCCGTCTCAGGAAGATTGTTTCATCCATTTGAACGATGAATGTTTTGTGGTCGCAGACGGGGTAGCAGGGATTCCCCATGGCGATACAGCCGCACGAATCGCTGCGGAAACTGCGCTGTGGGGATATAAGCATATCCGTCTTCGACCGTTCTATTGGGCGGATAAGCGATTATTATTAAAACGAATATTTCGTTCGTCAAATCTTACGGTATGGCAAAAACGGAGAGAAAGCGGTTTTGAATCAGGATTGTCTACGACACTCGCAGTAGCGATTATCGGCGCCCAAAAAATTTGGGTGGGTAGTGTAGGAGATACGAGTATTTTCCTCTATCGCGAAGGGCTCATTGATGTTCTTACACCCTTGGATATTGATAAGAATGGTGAGTTGACTAATTTCTTGGGTATTCGACGATTGGGAATAATTCCTCATATAACCGTTGAGAAATTTTTGCCGGGCGACATAGTACTCGTAGCGACAGATGGAGTTATAAATTTTATTAGTGAAGATGAAATGCGTACGACCTTTGAAGTGGCAGGGAAAACAACAGACAACATAACAACTGCCATAGTTCATCTTTTACGAACAGCCGAGGAACACGGGAGCGATGATAATATGACGGCATGCATGATAAAGCGTCTCGGTTGATGTGTGCCACTTTACATTTCCTTCCCTATGGTTTTATACTAGATGCATGCCTGCCGATAATTTCTTTGAACCAATCAGCAATAACGGAACTCCTCCCATCTATCGATACTTCAACGGGAAAGACTGGATAGAAAGTAAAAGCGGTAAACGAATTACCATAACATCTCCAATTGACGGATCCGTTGTTGGTGAATTGCAATCAGTGACTAAGGAAGAAATTGACGAAGTGGTTAATACAGCGGTTATTGCCCAAAAGAAATGGGAAGCAACACCGCTTAACGAGCGGGTAAAAATTATTCATCTGGCTGCAGATTGGATCACTCACTATCAGGATCAACTTATTGAGTTATTAACACGGGAGGTTGGCAAACCGGTCGGAGAGAGTAAGAGTGAAATTAAAAGAACGGCAGAGTTTACTGATTATTTCGCCGATGAGGTGCAGTCAATCCGTGGCGAAACATTGGAAAGCGATAATTTTCCGGGATATCCGAAAGGAAAAACAGCAATCGTTTCTCGGGTTGCACAAGGCGTTGTGCTTGCAATCGCACCATTTAACTATCCGGTGAATTTGGCGGGAAGTAAAATTGCTCCGGCCCTTCTTATGGGTAACGCCGTTGTTTTCAAACCTCCGACTGTAGGAGGCATAAGCGGTTTATATTTAACCCGTATTTTTGAAAAAGCAGGGGTTCCCGAAGGAGTCCTCACATGCGTGACAGGTCTCGGCAGCGAGATCGGTGATTATCTTGTATCGCATCCAAAGATTAATATGATTGCATTTACAGGAAGTTCCGATACAGGAATGGCGATTGCCGGTAAAGCGCCAATGAAACCACTCATGTTTGAATGCGGCGGCAATAATGCGGCTATTGTTTTTCCTGATGCCGATATGACGCTTACGGCGAAAGAAATTATTCGCGGAGGATTTTCGTTTGCTGGGCAACGGTGCACGGCAATTAAATATGTCATGGGATTCCAGAGCGTACTCGACAAGCTTTTTCCTGCCGTTGTGGAACAGATGAAAACGCTTGTCCATGTGGGTGACCCCCGAGACCCTGAGACTAAGATGGCTGGTCCCGTTATCTCGGTAAAAGCAGCAGAGGGAATAGAGCAGGCGATTAACCAAGCGGTAGCGGAGGGAGCAACGATAGCTCTTGGCGGTCACAGGAAAGATGCATTTATCGAACCGACCATTTTGACGAACGTCAAACCCACGATGAAGATCGTTTCGACCGAAGTATTCGGACCGGTGATTTCATTTATCACGATTAACGATATGGATGAAGCGGCGCGTATCGTCAACAGTCAGCGGTTCGGTTTGCAGGCATGTGTGTTTACGACTGATGAAGGAACAGGGATGAAATATGCGGGTTTATTAAACGTCGGAACTGTTCAGGTTAATAGTTCTCCGCAGCGCGGGCCGGATCACTTTCCATTTTTAGGCGTTAAACAATCCGGAGTCGGCGTGCAAGGAGGGCATTATGCTCTTGAAGCACTCAGTCGTCTCAAACCCGTTATTATCAACGAGCCACAGTAAGATCAGTGATTGACAAAGTGGTTTTCTTCGCTTTATAGTTGGTTCGTCTTATATTCTGCCTCTCTATACTTTATGATGCCGCGAAAATACGGAGCATTTTTGAATCGTGAACGGACGAACCGTTTTCTCCATCCTGAGCGGGATAGTAAAAAAGACCTCGAAGATATTTATAAACGAAATAGCATTTCCGTCGGCATGAAGAAAAATAGTTCTAAAACAGTTCATGCAGTTGCACGACCAAATACAGGGTGTGTGGTGGGTGCAGCATTGGGTGATGAAGGAAAAGGTCGGATTATTGATAATAAAATCGGTTCATTTTTTTCAAACCAGAAAATAAAAGGAGTTACCGTTGTGCGTTTTCAGGGAGGAAATAATTCTGGTCATACGGTAGAGGTGCATAATGTTCATTTGGCTCTTCATCAAATTCCCTGCGGCGTCATGTATAAAAATACAACCTGTATCATGGATCGGGGAATGACAATAAATCCAAGTGATCTTGTCGACGAAATTCACATTGTTGAAGAAGCGACTGGTTCGGTAAAAGGAAAGTTATTTTTATCAAATGATGCAGTACTTAATACCGATTTGGACCGCGCAGAAGAATTGCTGAATCGGAAACGGCAGGGAAAAGCGGGAGGCGGAACGGGAAGAGGAATCGGTCCATCCTATGCGCATCATTACGATCGATTGGGTTTTCATATAGCTGATTTAATGGATAAAGAATGGAAACAACAATTGGCGCTCCAATATGACCGGTATGATCAAGAATTTCATCTGTATGGTTTAAAACTTTCTGATGTTGAAGTGCCGGATTTTATAAGAACGAAAAAGACAAAAAAAGAACAAAAGCGATCTGTGGGATCAAAAGAAAAATATTTACAGCGGTTGGCAAAAGCAAGAAACGAATTGATCTACCGAAAAATGGTCTGTAACACGTATCTTCTCCACAGAAAAATGTACGAAGATGTGTCGCAGGGAATATTATTCGAGGGCGCGCAGGCGTTGGGACTTCATGCATGGCTGGGGACGCTTCCTGATATTACCGCTTCCGATACATCGGTCTATGGCATTCAAACCGGTACCGGTTTTTGGAAAGCAAGCGACATAGGGGAGCGTATAGGTGTTTTTAAAGTGCCTTATACATCAAGTGTAGGTGCTCGACATATGCCGACCGAAGCAGATAATGATTGGGCAAGACGAGTGCGGGATGAAGCACACGAATACGGTACGACGACCGGGCGTCCTCGCGATATTCTCCATCTTGACCTCGCGATGCTAGCATACAATATCAGAATGTCTGGGATAGAGCTTTTGGCTGGAACTCATCTGGATATTGCATGGGAGGACATCCCTGTAAAGGTTTGTACGCATTACGTAGATAAACATGGCAACTATGTTCCGTATCAATCGGGACTTGCATATCTTGTTGACGTTATTCCGCAGTATGTTGAGTTGCCGGGTTGGAATGGGACTGATGTACGACAGGCACATACGTTTAAACAATTACCGGAAAATGCAAAAAAGTTTTTAGCGTTTATTCAACGACGGCTTGCCGTTCCAATTGCTGCCGTGACCACTGGTCCTGCACGAAATAATTATTTTGAAATTATTTTTTAAGGATATCGCTTTTTGAGAGTGTCTTAAAAAATCCTTTAAACACGCGATATAATTTTTCCTCTGTTTTCTGACTGTTTAATATAGAAACAACTTCCTGGTGGTTTGTTGCGTTTGTGCCGTCAATCGCGATGACATTCGTTATCATGGATACCGTCATCGTTTCCATGCCGCGGTTGGTAGCGACGATAATTTCCGGTATCGTCGACATGCCGACGCAATCGGCGCCGAGCGCGCGAAGCATACGACATTCGGCTTGAGTTTCGTAGGTTTTACCGGTTAACCCGACATAGACTCCTTCCCGAATCATCGGATCCAAGAGTTGAAACATTTTTCGAAGTCGTGGTGAATATTCTGTATTTTGCGGTTGGAATAATACATTGTTGCCAAAATTATGGTGAACTCCCAAAAGAGGGTTTGGTTGGAAAAGACCGATGTGCGATTTGCAAACGACAAGTTCTCCCAGATGATATGTCGGATTGAGCCCGCCAGCCGCGTTTGTTGCTATATATATGCGACACCCGAGCCCCGCAATGACATGAACTGGAAATGTCACAATATCCATGGGCCGTGGAAGATCAGATATTTCATAATAATGTTTTCTTCCTTTAAGTCCGATAACGGGTACACCCTCCAGAAATCCTGCGATGAGCATGCCCTCATGACCCTCAACCGTGACGTCTGGGAAATGTGGGATGTCAGAATAAGGAATGGTCACAACCGGTTGAATAAGATTTCCTAATTTATTGAGTCCGGATCCGAGAGTAAGCGCAACAGTTGGGGAAAAATTATGTTGTGAGTACCGTTTCTTTATATACAAAATCGCTTCGTTGACCTCTTGGACATATGGATCTTGGTTTTTATATTTCATTGAATATGTAATATTATTTATCGAAGATCCCGTTTGTTTTCTGTCGCGCCGGCTCCTGTTACCATAATAAATTGACCTTTGGTTTGCATTTCTTTGATAGTATGTGCGCCGACGTAGCTCATGCTCGATCGAAGTCCTCCGTCAAAATCAAACAAGACTTTTGTAACGGTTCCTTTATATGGGGTTGCGATTGCCCGCCCCTCGGGTGTGTAGCGATCGCCGTTGGTTATGCTTCCGCCGATGCTTTTTCTTTTTTGAAACGCACTTGCCGATGCCATACCGCGAACTAATTTTTTTAAGATACCGTTTTCAAGCATTTGTTCACCGGGAGATTCGCGGGTTCCGGCAAACAGACTTCCGATCATGACACTATTGGCACCGGCAACGAGCGCTTTGGATAAATCGCCAGGTTCACGTATGCCTCCATCAGCAATGATCGGTATGGTATTCCGTTTTTTTGCAATTTCATTGGCGACGTCCATAATTGCTGTTATTTGCGGTATGCCGACGCCCGCGACATTTCTGGTTTCACAAACGTATCCTGGACCAACCCCGACTTTAACGCCGTCTGCACCATTATCATAAATATATTTTGCTCCCTCCGCCGTTGCAACATTTCCGGCGATAATTGGAATTTTTATTTTTTCCTTATTTTTTAAACGTTGAAGCATTTCAGATGTATAGATAAGTCCGCCGTGTGCTATATCAAGAACCAGAACGTCAACGCCCGCTTCTGCAAGCATGTGGACGCGGTCAATATCCTGTGGCTGGACGCCGATTGCCGCTCCAACCATGAGTCTGCCTTTGCCGTCAAACGATGCTTGAGGATATTGTGTTTTATAGGAAAAATCTTTTAAGGTGTAAACGCCAATGAGGCGTCCTTTTGCATCAACGACCGGAATTTTTTGAATTCGTTTGGTTTCCATTATTTCAATCGCTTTTTGCGGTGATGTGTTTTTGGAAACGGTAATAACATTTTTTCTTGGAGTCATGACACGCGATATTGGTGCTGAGGGTGGAGCGGAAAGATAATCCCTATCAGTAGCAACACCCACAAACGTTCCGTCAAACGTTTTTCCCGAATATACGATGACATATCCGCGGTTCCGTTGTTGCTGTAACTCTATAACTTTGGCAATCGGGGTGTTGACTGAAACAAGCGGAGGATTATCTTCAATCATGCGAACCAGATCTTTTACTTTTCGAACTTCTTTGGCTTGTTCTTCCGGAGTCATGAAACGGTGGATGATACCAAGTCCTCCATAAAGAGCCATCGTAATGGCCATTTTATGTTCCGTTACGGTGTCCATGTTTGCGGATATAATCGGAAGTTTTATAGGGAGTAGTCCGCGGGCGATAATGGTGGATGTATCAAGTTGATCACTGTGGCGGGATCGGATGTCAGAAAGATTCGGTCTAATCAGAACATCGGAATAGGCAAGACCGGTACCGGTTATTTTATTGAACATACTTATTCCCAACGCATGGTGGCAGGTGGTTTGGTGGTGATATCATACACCACTCGTGAGATGTTTGGAACCTCATTGACGATTCTTGAAGAAATCCGTGCAAGTACATCATAGGGAATTCGAGTCCACTCTGCCGTCATTACATCGATGGAATCAAGCGATCGGATTGCGATAACTTCAGCAAATACCCGTCCGTCTCCTTTGACTGCCGTACTGTACGCACCCGTCATTACCGCCCAACATTCATATACTTTTTTGTAGAGGCCGGCGCGTTTCATTTCTTCCACAACAATCGCATCTGCTATTTTTATTTGGCTCAGTCTTTTTTCAGTAACTTCTCCGCGAATATTTATAGCGTATCCTGGTCCCGGCCATGGTTGTTGCGATACGACATCATCAGGTAAACCGGCCAGTCGTCCCAGTTCGCGTACTTCATCTTTATAATAATGTCGCATGGGTTCAAGGAGCTGGAATGGTACGTCAATGGGCAGTCCTCCGACGTTATGATGTGATTTGATTTTTGATGCATGTTTGCTTCCTTTGGATTCAATGACGTCTGAATAAATGGTTCCCTGCGCCAAAAATGTTGCGTCTTTATGTTTTTTGGCGATTTCATTAAATATATCGATATACAGTTTCCCGATCGCTTTGCGTTTTTCTTCGGGATCGATTAACTCTTTGAGTACTTCGAGAAATCGTTGTTTCGCATCGATAATAATAAGATGAGCTGAAATTAATTTAGTAAAAATATATTTAACTCTGGTGTCTGTTTCCGGCCGCATAAGACCACTGTCGACGTACACGGGTATGAGATTTTTGCCGATTGCCTTACCAATTAAAAATGCAGTGACTGTGGAATCCACCCCCCCCGAAACCGCACAGATAACTTTTTTCTTTCCAACTATTTTTTTAATTTCTGCGATGATGGAATGCGGATTTAATACGAGAGGATTGAGTACTTCATGACAGACGTGAATAGCGAAATTTTTAAATAATTCCTGACCGAATTGTGTGTGATTCGCTTCCGGATGAAATTGAATCCCAAATAGTTGTTTTGATTCGTTGACAACGGCGCTATAGCGGACAGTTGAGGTAAAACCGGCAACCTGAAAGTTTGGTGGAAGTTTTGTTACGGAATCTCCATGCGATACGATGACAGAAAATTCTTTTTCCGGCAACGAAAAAATACTTTGAGGATTTGTGATCGTAAGCGTTTGCGGTCCGTATTCTTTGGTTGTGTTTTTTACGGTTCCACCCAGCAAATAAGCCGTAAGTTGCCAACCGTAACAAATTCCCAATATCGGTATGCCGAGTTCAAATATTTTTTTAGAAACGGTCGGTGCGCCTTCTTCGTAAACGGAAGACGGTCCGCCGGAAAAAATAATTCCCTTCGGTTGTTTTTCCTTGATAAGAGGAAGTGCGTCTTCGGGATTTACATAGGAGACTTCAACGCCGAGTTGCCGCAATCGTCGTCCGATGAGGTGGGCGGTTTGTGATCCGAAATCGACAACGACGATCATAATAGAGTTACATTATCACCTTTACCGATTTTTTCAACCCGAACGCAGGAAAACACTTTGATTCCCAACGAAGCAACATATTCAAGCCCGCCCTGAAATATTTTGTCAAACAAAACGGCATAGCCTACAACCGTCACGCCGCGTTTTTGAAGACCGCTGACTATATGGTAGCCGCTTTCGCCGGTCGCGCAGACGTCATCGACAAGAAGCACGCGGTCGCCCTTTTGTACAAACGAAAGATTGATGCCGGAAAATACCGTTGCTCCGCCCGAGCTTGTGGTAAACGAGCGGACCTCGGCGCGGTAGACGTCTTTCCAAGATGTCGGAATATTTTGATCTTTGCGCGAGGCATGGAGCCGGACTTTGTCGTCAAGCTCTAAGGCAACCGCGGTAGCGAGATAGTTTCCCGAATGAGGTATGCCGTGGACGATATCGATACGTTCATTTTTAAATTCATTGGCAATAAGAAGCGCTGCGCTTTTTAATACGTGCGGTTTCATGCGTAGGTTAAATGAGGAGATGGAAATATATCCGCGCTCAACGTCAATGACTTTTGCATCACGCAAAAACTCACTTTTGAGGTAGGCAAGCTCAGATTGAAGGTTGTTAGCCGCCATACGCTATTTTAACAATATCTACGGTTTTTGCAAAGAACGAATTACTTATGTCCTGTAGCGCTTGTATTACTTGAATTTGTATCACCTTTATCTTCATGTTGGACATCCTCTCCAACGCGAACAAATAGAGTTTTAAACAGACCAACACTGATATCGCCTGATACATATTCGACTTTCGAATTATTTTCCTGTCTACCCGCGCCCGTCCAGATACTCAAACCTACGTTATGGCGTTGGCTTGCAGGTGGAACTGGAGTTTCGCTTGATTCGTCTTTTTTATCATCTGTACCATCCGAGCCTGAGGGTGGGGTTCCACCTCCATGTGCGTCATAGTAAATTCTGAGCTCTTTTATCATACATAAACATGCCTTTTTTCCCACAAAAAATAGGGCGCTTCCTAAGCCCTATTACCCTCTTTATACAAAACAAGCGGGAAATCGTCAAGAGGGGAGTTATTTCAGGTAGAATTTTTTCGTGAAGGCGATTTGATTTTTTGAGAAATGAAGGCTTTCCAAAAACGTCTGGATTTCCTTGGTAGACTTTTTTTCTTTCTTCATCGCCCTAAAAAGGGTAATGATTGTTTCGGTCACCTCATAGGGAAATATGATCCAGTCCGGCGTCGTTTTGGCAAAGTAGTCGGGTTTGTAGATAGACTGCGGTTTATAAAAGAGTGTAAGCGTCGTTACGTTTTTCGGTTGTTGTGCCTTGAGGTATTCAAGCGCCCGAATAAGCGTTTTGCCAGTATCGGATACGTCATCAACCAAGAGAATTTGCTTGTCATGAATGGGAGTGGTGAGCGGCTTTGTGATTTTTACTTGTCCCTGAGTTAAATAATTGTTGTAACTTTGAATAGTAAACGTGGAAATCGGTACCCGAAGAAAGTCGGTAAGCAAATGTCCAAGCGCGAGGCCGCCCCGCGAAATTGCGACAATTTCATCAATATGCACGTTATCAGAAAGGAGTTTTTGGGCGAGGCGTTGGGCGAGTGTATGATATTCTTCCCATGAAACAGGGAGATACTCGATTGCCATAGCCCATTATTATTCTCATATTGACCCTTGTCAATAAGGACATATAATAGGAACATGGATGCCCCGAATACCGCACCGTTAAAATACAGCAGTATTGCGATTTCCGGTCCACCCGGAGCCGGACGCTCGACGCTTCTTCGAAACCTTAAACCCTATGCGGATTTTTGGGGATGGAAAACATTTTCAGGTGGGGATTGGGCGCGCCAGTTTGCGATCCAAAACGGGAAACATAACCCCGACGACCCCAAGCACCATTTGGCGACGGATTACGGCGACGACATTGATCATCAGATCGATACGACTATGCGAGAAAAATTATCCGACCCGAAAGCGCATTACATTATAGAATCATGGATTGCCGGATGGAATATGAGAGAGTTGCCGCATGTGCTAAAAGTTTTACTGCAATGCGATGATTCACTTCGGATTGACCGGCTGGTGAACCGCGACAATCTCACCGTCGAGGCGGCAAAACAACATATCCACCAGCGGCAGGAAGCCAATATGGCAAAATGGAAACGCATGTACGGCGTTACAGATTATTGGGATCCGAAATATTACGATCTCACCATTGACACATACTCCAATGGCCCCAAAGAAACGCTTGATTTGGTGCTTCGCGCACTCGGGATAACCCCGTAATCAGCAGTAAAATTCAATAACCGATTCCTCGCTAACCATTAGACAGGGTATAGTGTTTGGGGTAGACTAAAAATATGAATGTAAATGATACATTCGTCGATAAAATTATCAATGCGTTTGCAGGTATTAACGATTATTTTGCATTAAAAAATCGAGATTGGAGAGTGCAGAATAATACAAACGAAGGAACAAACCTCGTCTATCTGCCCGGATATTCATATAAAGGGTTGGCCACGTCGTTTACAAAAGTTACGCTAGTAATAATCGGAGTTTTCGTAATCACACTCATCCTAAATTTGCTCGGAATAGTCCCTATTGTTATTTGGATCGGGTTTTTATCAGCCTCGTTAATTTTGGGCCTGATGGATCTACCGATGTATTTTATGGTTGTGTATCCGGACGTGATTGGGGAAAAGATAAAAAATAACCCAGCAAGCACAAAAGTAAAGGCCGAAGTCGTGAAAATAAAAAGAACCTATTTTCCATTCCATATGGATGTAAGGGGGTTAACTACCGTTAAATCATCGAATTCTTTTCCATATGTAATAATCGCTAAATGGAAAGATTCAAATAAAGGAGATGTTTATGTTAAAAGTTTAATTTTAGCCAATAATCCCGCAGAGAAGTTTCCGATTGGCAGTAATATTAGTGTTTATATAGACCCTAATAATTATAAACACTATTACGTTGACACGGAGAGTTTGTTCTAATAAGCTCTAATTAGAATGAAAAATATTCCAAAATGGGTGTGGTTAATTATAGGTTTAATCTGTCTAGGTTTTGTTGCGGCTGGTTTGAGTGCATTTTTTCTTTTCTTCTCGCTTTATAAAGATTTCAATGGTTCAGGGAGTCCTGTCAAAGTGGTTGAAGAACAACTTAATGATTTGAAACGAGGTAATACCACTGCTGCATATAATTTAATATCAACTTCGGAAAAAGTTACTTTAACACAAGATCAATTTAACACGTTAGTTAAGACATACCCCGCCTTATCAATTAATAAATCAGATTTCTTTTCAAATGAAAAAATTTCAAATGATCAAGCAACGCTCATTGGAACTTTAACTGCCGAAGATGGTACAAAAACTCCAATCCAGTACAAACTCATAAATGAAAACGGTGTTTGGAAGATTTATTCAATTACAGTTAACCCAGCAAATTGAAAAGAAAAAATTACTGAGCAGCTTTCATATCCATCCCATCAATCAACCATGTCCCACCGGTGTTTTCTAACGTATAAATTACATTTCTGGTAATTCCATTTATTTTGACAGTTCCTGTAAGCTCAGCACTATTGTTTACAATATGACGTCCGGCTATTGATAAGGAGGTGGTTGGGTCATTTTGCATACCCAAACGTTGTACTGAGGTCTGAAATTGTTCAAATGTGGTTTGTGCTTTAGCAGGAGAAGAAAATAAGTTATAGGCAGCCTGAGTATTTCCTTGCTTTAAATCGTTAAACTGTTCGTCTGCAACCTTTACAGGCCCGCTTGTTGCCATCATAACAGCAGTAAATGCGAGACCTCCCAGTACAAGAAACCCTCCAACGACACAAGCAACTATTATCCCCATCAGCTTCAATGTGGATGGGCCTTGAACAGGAGGCACACTTGGTGTTGTGGCTTGTGGGTAAACCGGTTGTACAGGCGGACTAATATTAGCGTTCGTCGGTTGAGCAGTAGGTGTTGGCTGATTTACGGGGGGATTTACTGGCTGATTTGCTGCAGCATTTGGATTGACAGGATTATCCAGATCCATATATAGTTAAAGTGTGACACGAAATTATACGTTTGTAAAGATTGCGACCTATTATCCGTTATTTTATATTCCCTTCTTTTTCCTATTCGGAATTTTTTGGAGTTTCTTACTTGCATCTAAATCCCTTGTTTTAGGCGTCGTTTTATTTGTTCCTATTTTTATACTTCATATCGCAATGATGGTCGATGTCATATTTCTACTGATCTATTACATCAAAGATGCATCGAGAAATACACGCATCCCTCAAGATCAAAAAATACTGTGGTATCTTGTAATTTTCTTCGGCAATATTATTGCGTATCCAATTTATTGGAACATATATATAAAAAAGCAAACAAGCAAATAAATATTATTGGCCTTTAAAAAAGTCCTAACAAAATAATTTTTATAATTTGTAGATTGCAATCAATCCAACATGGAACCCACAGCGGAACCCATATTAGCAAACAATCCTATCCAAAAATTTGACTGGAAATTAATTGTAATTATTCTCCTCACCGTTTTATCCACCGGTCTCATCTTTGTTGCGCTCTTTCTTTTTTCTCAAACTAAAAAATTAGAGCAAGATATGTTATCTGTTCAAGCGAAGCAAAAAGTTGTCCTTACGCCGACGCCAACCCCACAACCTGAACAAATGACGCAAACATATGCGGGAGACAGTTTTACTTTTGCGTATCCGCAGGATGTTTATGCAGTTTCCAATTCTTCTCATAATAAAACGGAAGTAGATTTCTATTTAGATGAATACCATGCAAAAAAGGCTGAAAATTGTATAAGCGCAAACAGCGGGACAATGGAAGATCCATGCGGTTTTGGTTGGCTCGTCTTTTTTGTAGATTTTTACAACGATCCAAAGAATAAAGATAGCGCTGTTAATTGGTTATTCGATAATCAAAATATGATAAAAGCCGGACAATTGGTAGATTCACACGGTAGACATTGGTTGGAAGAGGGAAATATTCCGTGGACTGGTTCACGGATGAATATTACAAATACTTATTTTATAACGACTATTTCTGGTAAAGAAATTGTTGTCAGTATCGCAAAACCGTATTACTCGACCGCAAGAATAAATTTAGATTTTGATAATCAGCTTCTTTCTTCCTTCAGATTACAACAGTAAATATTTTATCCACGCAAAGCGACTGAGTTGTTTGATTATCCTATCATTGGCAAAATGATTGAGCTGATTGGCCCAAGATCTGACTCATGATGGTAATTCTCGCTTGGGAAAACTTGGAGGTGTTACACGTGATTACATAACTTGCTGTATCGGCCATATCTTCATACTCCTGAGTTCTTCCGTAATCTGTAGTTTTTTGTGATTCAGTGTCATCTTTTAGCGTTGGCACTGACCAATCAGGTTTGTAATACCAACCTACCGCTGTTCCAAAACGTACGACTAATGGACTCTTATAGAATAAATCCAATAAGCCGGCAATATTAGTAAGTATGTAATCGTTGGTGTACGTTTCAACGGAATCGTAATACTGAGCTATGTGCATCCACTCGTGCATTAATGTTTCTCTAACAGATGATTCTGTGACAGGTGCATAAATTGATGTATCTGAATTTGGTTTTACAAATGCCGGCCAAAGAAAAATATTTGTTCCGCTGGCAGCGGCGATATAAATAGTCAACGATAATTGCTGTTCCTTTGACATGCCAAGCTCATCTTGAGACGCGGAGATAATTGCCTGTGGAGGATAGTTCTTTGTATAAAAAACCGGTGCTTTATCGATGGCATTCTTAAGCCATTGAAGTCTGTCGGATGGAATTGGTTGTCCTGCGGTCCACTCAATTGTGATCCCCTTATAATTTTCTGTATGAACATATTTAATGTTACTTGGGATTTTGATTACCCCAAGCTTTGTTTTAATAGCATCGGATAAATTATTTACGTCAGCCGCGGTGCCTTTTGGGCTTCTGTATTCAGAGGGCGTTGGTATCGGGGTAAAGGTGGGTAGGTTTGTTGGCATTGGGGCTATGGTCCATGTGGGATAAAGATTTGGAACAGTGCCATCATTTGCTAATTTTTGATATCTTTTATAGTACAAAAATCCGCCAATAAAAATAATTAGGACGACTAAAATTGCAGCTGTAATTATAAACGTTTTGGTTTTGATAAATTCTTGCCAAGAAAAATTTGAAAATTGGTTTGGTTTGGAATTGATTGATTGTACTTGAGAGATTGGCGATGTTTGAACTGTTGGAATATTAACCGGAGGGCCGGATTGTTGTGGAATTTGAGATACCTGCGGTGCTGGATTTTGCGGAATAGAGGATTGAATCGTCGGTTGAGCCTGCGCAGAAGGAGTGACAGTAGACGTCGTACATGGGTCAGGTTCCATATATTTATACTAGCTTTGATCATTTGCGAATACAAGTATTTATTTTGATAGTTTGGTGAACAATAAAAGAAGGATGACGGCGACGCCGGCGATCGCCGCGGAAAAATAAAACGGTGTGGCAGGTGAAAATTTATCCCACAAATACCCGCCGATGAAACTTGCTGGCAGTGTGATAATGCCCACTAACGAATTATACAATCCGTACGCTTTCCCGCGGTAGCCGCTTTCCACTTGATCCGCGATGTAGGCCTTGGCGACTCCTTCCGTCGTAGCGTAATAGAGTCCGTAGAATCCAAAGAGAATCCATGCCTGATAACTTTTGGTAGCCGCTGCAAATCCTAAATATGACAATGCATAAAAAATCCATCCCAATAGAATGACTTTTTCCCGCCCGATTCTATCGGATAAACTTCCCAATGGGATCGAAGCGCTTGCGTAGACAAAATTAAAAAGCGCATAAACCAATGGGATGCCCAATAAACCAACTCCGAGATTTTGCGAGCGCAAAATGAGGAATGTATCTGATGAATTACCAATGGAGAAGATAAGAACGATGGCAAGAAAAATATAGAACTTGAGCGGTAGTGACCCTTTTGTTGTTTGGGTATTTTGTTTGACAACAGGCATTTCTTTTACAAAATAGGAAAGAATCAATAACGTTACGACCAACGGAATTGCCGTAATGAAAAAAATGTAATGATATTTAAGCGTATTATTTTTGAGGACATACAAAAGAGCAAACAGAAGTAACGGGCCGGCAACGGAGCCTAATGTATCGAGTGCGCGGACAATCCCGAATCCTTTGCCGCGCGATGCTTTTTTAGTGGAATCGGCAATGAGCGCATCTTTAGGTGTGTCCTTGACTCCTTTGCCGATGCCGTCAAGGAATCGCAAACTTAAAACTCCCGCGCCGGATGTGAAGATGGCAAGTAATGGTCGGCTTACCAATGAGAGAAAATATCCAACAAACACAATCGGTTTGTTTTTCCGGAATTTATCGGAAAAATATCCGGCGACCATCCGGAAAATACTCGCGCTACTAGTCACTAATCCCTCTGTCAGCCCGATAAATGATTTATCAAAATGGAGAACGTTTGCCAAATAGAGAGGCAGGACCGGCACAAAAATATCCTGGCTGATACCGCCGAAAAAACTTAGTAACCCGATGAAAAAAACGTTCGAACGCGTGTTCTGTTTCTCTTCGGCCATACATACATAGTATAGCGTATGTATAATGAGAACATGGATGACGCGAGAATTCAGATTATACATGGAGACATTACAACACTTGCTGTTGATGCAATCGTGAATGCGGCAAATACGACGCTTCTGGGTGGCGGAGGAGTCGATGGAGCGATCCATAGGGCTGCTGGCTCCATGCTTCTTCGCGAATGTAGAACACTTGACGGGTGCAAAACAGGTGAAGCAAAAATAACGCGGGGATATGATCTTCCGGCCAAATGGGTAATCCATACAGTGGGTCCGATCTGGCGTGGAGGGAATAACGGTGAAGATGATCTACTCGTTGCGTGCTATAAAAACAGTCTCCATCTTGCCGAAGAACACGCCATTTCATCGATTGCGTTTCCGGCGATAAGTACCGGCGCGTATCGCTTTCCATTAAGAAGAGCTGCGTCTCTTGCCTTCAGTGCGGTGAAGAACTATCAGCCGAAGACTGGAATTCCTAAAAAAATTATTTTTGTCTGTCACGACAAACATGCATATGATAGCTATATGGCTCTGTATAAGGAGTTGCTATGATACCGACGGAAGAGCAGGCAAAAGAATTGTGGAATACGTATCATTTACCGGAAAAGAAACGGTTGCACGTTTCGCTTGTGACTCGTGTTGCGGTATTCCTGGCACAGGAATGCCAACGGAAAATTCCAGAAAGCAATATCAATATATCGCTTCTTCGCGCTTCGGCGTTACTCCATGATATAGATAAAGCGGCTGAACGGTTACAAGGAGAACAACATCCCGATACGGCGGTGCGCCTGTTACGGAAAAACGGGATGGATGAAGTAGCTGATATAGTACGATCACATCCTTTGCATGCGATTTTGGATCCAACCATTGCGCCTACCATTTGGGAAGAAAAATTACTCTATCTATCGGATAAGATGGTTAAATTCGAGATACTGACGGTCGACAAACGGTTCCAGTTGTGGCGCGTCGAAGAATTGCCTCCAGAAGCTCGCAATATTTTGGAACAAAGTTATCCGAAAGTGAAAGCTCTTGAACGTGAGATATTTGATTCCCTTGGTATAACAGTGGACGATGTTGCCAAGAGAGCATGAACTCGTTACAATGGGGCTGTTTCCATTATTAATTTAAAAAAGGGAGGATATATGAAACGTACGTCATTTGTTGTTATGGGGGTTATGGTAGCATCTCTTTTGTGGACACCCGTTGTGTTCGGCGCAAGTGCAATGCAGCCGGCAACCACTCCGTCAACAAAAACTATTGATTTGACGCCTCCCACGTCAAACGCTAGCGCCCCCGCAATGGCACAGAAAGTTGAATATACGCTTCCGTATCCGGGGATTTTGCCGGATAATCCTTTATATTTTTTGAAGCAGCTTCGCGACACTGTTATGCAATGGCTTATTGCCGACCCTATCCGCAAGATTGAGTTTTATGTTCTTCAAAGTGACAAAGAAACGAATGCCGGCGTTTTCTTAAACACTGCAGGAAAACAGACTCTTGCGAAAGAAGCGATTGAGCGGGCATCGAAATATACTGGGCTAGCAATAGATGGACTCAATTCCTTAAAGTCACAAGGAAAAGAGGTGCCGTCATTTGTTGTAGAAAATCTTGGAAATTCTCTTGCGAAACATGAAGAAGTATTGAGCGAAGTTGCAGATAAAGCAGCGGCGAGTGATAAACAGGCATACATAAGCGCTCTCGGGGAAGTGAAAAAGTTTGAAGCACAAGTGGAAAATTTGAAGTAATATAACTCAATACGGTGAGAAAAGTTAATTCGTTGATATCGCGCAAATAGACTAAAACGAACACTTTTCGTTTTGCACTGTTCTTTGTGGATAATGCCGGGTTCAAAGATCGAAAATTTACGGTTGGAATTACCGAACTTTTTCCTCATGCTTGTGTCCTCGAGGCTAGCAACAAGATTTGCCCTGTTTTGATATAGAAATTACTAGTTGACGCTACCTATTTAGTGTCTTAGTATGTGTTTTAGCACCATAGGTAGCGTTTTATATTTCACATTACAAAAACGTAGAGGGACTGTCCAAACAACAAAAAAGGAAGCGATGAAGTGTCCATATTGTAACTTTGACAACACAGACGTCTTGGAGACACGAGAAAGCGAAGATTTAAGCGTTACACGAAGAAGGCGAAATTGTTCTAAATGTGAAAAGCGGTTTACGACATACGAACGCGTGGAAAGTGTGCCGATTACGGTTATTAAAAAAGACGAGCGCAGGGAAACCTTCGATCGTGAAAAACTGAAACGAGGAATTTGGAGGGCAAGCGGAAAAACGACGATAAAAGCAGAAGACGTTGATCGGGTAGTAGACGAGGTAGAGCGGGAACTGATTGCGGGAGACAGCACAGAGGTGCCGAGTAAAAAAATTGGGGAACTGGTGGCAAAGCGGTTAAAGAAATTGGATAAGATTGCATATATCCGGTTTGCAAGCGTGTTTAGGCAATTCGTCGATGTCGAGGATTTTGAGCGTGAAGTAAAAAAGTTGTTATAAAAAGTTATTTTTTTAAACCCGTATGGAATTAACAGGCATTCGAAATACCGTATTCCTAGATCGTTACGCATTGAAAAACGAAAAAGGTACACCGATTGAAAAGACCCCAGAGGAAATGTGGCGCCGCGTCGCCCATGCTATTTCTGAAGTCGAACCCAAAAGCAAACGGACCCTATGGGAAGAAAAATTTTACGGCGCAATGCAGGACTTCGTCTTCGTTCCCGGAGGCCGCATTTTATCCGGTGCCGGCACAGGATATAAAGTGACGTTTTATAACTGCTTTGTTATTCCTAGTCCCCATGATTCCCGCCAAGGAATTCTTAAAACCCTTACGCAAATGGTCGAAATCATGTCTCGGGGCGGCGGCGTCGGAATAAACTTATCGAGCCTTCGACCTCGAGGCGCACGGGTTTCGAAAGTCAATGGTTTTTCTTCAGGCCCATGTAATTGGGCAGAACTTTTCTCCGTTGCGACCAAAGATATTATTCAACAGGGCGGCAGTAGGCGCGGAGCGCTCATGCTTATGTTGTGGGACTGGCACCCTGATGTTGAGGAATTTATCACGGTTAAACAGGATTTAACCCGCATTAATGGCGCCAATCTTTCCGTCTGTGTTTCGGATGCATTTATGGAAGCGGTGAAAAATGATGCGGATTGGGATTTGGTGTTTCCAGATAAAAACGATCCGGATTACGAAACCAAGTGGGACGGATATATGCCAAACTGGATAGCGCTTGGCAAAAAGCCGATTGTGCAAAAGACCATTAAAGCCCGAGCTCTTTGGGATTTGGTAGCCCAAGCGGCATGGCGAAGCGCGGAGCCCGGTGTCGTATTTATGGAGCGGTATAACAAATGGTTTAACAATTATTATTATGAATACGTAAATTGTGTCAACCCGTGCGGCGAAGAAGGGCTTCCGAGCTGGGGAGTATGTAATCTCTGTTCGATCAATTTGGCGGCGCTTGTTAATGATAAAGGGGAAATGGATTTTGACCGGCTTGCCGAAGTAGCAAAAATCGGCGTCCGATTTCAGGACGATGTCATTGATGCGGATTTTTACGTATTTGAAGAAATCCGTAAAGTTCAACAAAAAGGGGAGAGGAGAATCGGTTTAGGTACAATGGGATTGGGAGACGCATTAATCAAAATGAGGCTTCGCTATGGATCTTCGGAGAGTCTTCCGGTTATAGATAAAATTTACCGCACTATTCGTGACGCTGCATATGAAGCATCTGTTGATATTGCAGTAGAAAAGGGTGCATTCCCCAAGATCAATATTAAAAAACATCTTGACGGATATTTTATTAAACAATTACCGGAAGCAACAAGACGGAAGCTGAAGAAATACGGTATCAGAAACAGCATGCTGTTACAGGAAGCGCCAACAGGGTCAACATCCCTTCTTTCGGGTGTCTCAAGCGGAATCGAGCCGGTATATGAATTTGAATTTATCCGGCGGGATCGACTCGGTGAACACATTCTTCGCCACCCGTTATTTGAAGCATGGTTTGAGGATTTCAAAAAGACGCATGGGCGCGAACCCACCAAAGAAGAACGGCCTTCATATTTTGTGTCAGCCAACGATTTAACACCTGAAGATCATGTCTATGTACAGGCAACGATCCAAAAATTTGTCGACGCATCCATCAGTAAAACAGTAAACGCACCAAATACACATACAGTAGAAGACGTTAAACGGCTCTATACTCTAGCGTATGAACAGGGGTGCAAGGGTATTGCCTACATGCGGGAGGGGAGTCGGCAGGGAGTCTTGACCCGAAAAGAAGAACCGAAAAAAGAAGCACCGAAAGTAGTTATTCCTCCGATGCCCGAGGTGAAACCGCGCCCTATGGTTGTCCATGGGTCTACCTATCAGGTGGAGACGCCGGTTGGGCAGGCATACGTGACTATCAATACCAATGGCGGGAATCAACCGCTTGAGATGTTTATCAATGTCGGTAAAGCAGGCAGCGATGTTACTGCAATGGCGGAAGCAGTCGGGCGTTTGATTTCTCTAATTTTTCGCATATCTTCACCAATTCCCGCGATGGATCGGGCGCGGAAAATTGCAGCTGAGCTTGTCGGTATCGGAGGAGCGCGGTCTATGGGATTTGGGGAAAACAGAGTTCGGAGTCTTCCTGATGCCGTTGCAAAAGTTATTGACCGCCATTTCGGATTTTTTGCTAAACACCGGCTGGAAAATGCAGTACCCGCTGACGCAACAGTACATGCGGACAGTAAACCTGAAGCGGCTGATGGTCAAGGCCCGGCTTCGCTCACCACAGGTACGAACGGGAACGGTCATGGTTCGGCTTCGCTCACCACAGGTACGCATATTGCGCCACCCATCGTTGAGCCGGCTGAGCAACCGATGGGCGCAGCCCCCGCTCAAATGCTTTTGACGGAACGCAGGGTGGTAACGGTAGATCTTTGTCCGGGGTGCGGCGAAGCAAGTCTCGTATTTGAAGAAGGATGCAAAAAATGCTATAGCTGCGGATATTCAGAGTGCTAAATAATCTGCTCCTTTTACATTCAATCGTATGTCAATCTATACCCGCACAGGGGACACCGGAACAACTGCTCTTTTTGGCGGCAAGCGCGTTTTAAAAAGTGAAAATCTGGTGGATGTTTACGGGTCGATAGACGAGCTTAACAGTTGGGTGGGAGTGATTATTTCCCAGCTTCACGATGCGCGTCAGAAAAAATTTTTTTCCGAAGTTCAGTCAGATTTATTTTCCATAGGCGGAAATCTTGCCGGTTGGACGACCGAGCTTACCATGCTTGATACGCGCGTGACGCAAATGGAAGTTGAGATTGACGTCATGGATAAAGAATTAGCACCTCTTACGAATTTTATTCTTCCAGACGGAACCACCTTTGCGTCTCAAATTCATGTTGTTCGAAGCGTTTGCCGGCGTGTAGAACGGCAGGTAGTGGCTCTCACAAAAAAGCAAAGCGTTCACCCGTCGATCATAAAATATCTCAATCGGTTGTCGGACTTGTTTTTTACGCTCGCACGATTTATAAATAGCAAAGCACATGTCGAGGAAGTTGTATGGTCTGGAATTCCTCGCATGGAACGTAAAGGTAAAAGGAACTCTGTGTAACTCAGAGACTGTGCCGCAACGGTGATCCGCCATCTGGCGGAGAGTCCGGAACTTTCCTTTACGGGTTGAATCCCGAGCAGGAGCATTATGAACTACAAAAAACTTTTTGTTGGAATTCTTTCTGTTGGAGTTATTGGTTTTGTTGCATGGAATATTGCAAAACCGAATCAAAAAATTTCCCAGACGTCACCTTCGCGGGTTTCATCAAAAAATGTTCAGGTGCCGGCAAAAATAACCTTTATTTTTAACACCGGTACATCAATTGCAACATATGACGGCGTGTTAGCGGCAACGCCGTTTGACGCTTTAACAAACGTTAGTTCCTCTCATTCAATTTCCGTCGAGAAAAAATACTATGATTTCGGCGTGTTTGTTGAAAAAATAGGAAACTTCGCCAACAGCAAAGACAATGCATGGATTTATTATGTCAATAGCGTCTCCGGTGACGTTGCTGCAGATAAAAAATTATTGAAAAATGGTGACATTGTTGAATGGCGATATACAAAACCGATGTATTAAGAAGGATGAACATATGGAAGAAATAGTATTGGTGATTATTGGCGTATTATCCCGATTATTGCCGCATCCGGCAAATATGACTGCCGTCGGCGGTCTGGCTCTTTTTTCCGGTTCGCGGTTTGATGTAAAAAAGGCGACGCTTATCACGTTTATAACGATGTTTTTGAGTGATATGTTTTTAGGCTTTCATTCACTGATGTGGGCGACGTACGGAAGTATATTTTTGGGGATTTTGATCGGGCGATGGGTGGGTCGTCAGAAAAATATCCATCGATTATTTGCGGGAATTTTTTCATCGTCAGTTATATTTTTTCTTATCACTAATTTCGCCGTGTGGGCAACGACGCCGTTATATCAAAAAACTTTCACCGGTTTTATTACCTGCTATGGTATGGCCATACCGTTTTTTAGAAATTCGCTCATTGGAGATATTGCGTCAACAGTAATTTTATTTTTTGGATTCCAACCCATCTTTTTATTTTGGAAACAACGGGTATTCCCAAGAGTATTACTCTATGTTGAGACGCATAAAACATAACACTTCGAGCAGTCTATTGTATCGTTTATTTTCCTGCGGTCCGAGTGGCTTTGCGAGATTTTTATTTGGACCTGTCGGAATGGGTGCGCCAGTTGCATTCGGCCCGATTGGATTTGGTTCAATGGGTCCTGAAGGAGCACCGCAGGATTCCGCATGGACCGGAGGACATAACCCGAGCGTTATTGCATGGGAGTATGCATATGAGAATTTCATAATTCCCTCAATTGTTACAGAGCATCCGAGTTGGAGTTTTGATCAGGTACGAAGTGCCGGTCTTTTTGAGCTAAATATGCGGATGATGCAGGATCGGGAAAAGTACAGGGGAGAAATGGACAGGCAACCAGAAATGGTAACTGACTGGGAAGTTACCGAAACGTCACCAGGAATTTACGAATTAGCTACCTCATACGGGCAGGGCAAAGTGACTCTTCGCGAGCTTTGGGACCATACCCGTAAGTTTGCCGGTGCAATGGGAATGCCGGGCGCATATAACGAAGAAGAAGCCAAAGCGCAACTCGGGGCGCAGGACGCGCTCATTCGCGGGGAAATAACATCCTTTATGAGCGTACTGTCTCATCCTGAAGGAGTCAGGTACGCGATGGTATGGGATAAAGCGTCAGACGGGGCGATCCAATCAAAAATTGTCGATATCGCTTTAACGGTTGGACGAGATTTATCAAAAGAAGAGGCGATATTGTTTGTCAGTCATATGGCGGAGTTGTATCAGGATCATGGTCGTGAAGCCGTACGCACTGAGGCGGCATATCCGCATTTTATGGTAAATCACGGAACCGTCGAGGTGCAGGATGTTAAAATTATTGCGCGCACTCAATTTTACGCTTCCAAAGAAAACGAACAAATCCCGTTGCGAAAGGACATAGTATCTACGACAGCGGATACACTGATGGATGTTTCTCAAAAGGTTAGTCGCGACATGCAGGAAACCGCCCTGAACGTAAAAGAGTATCTTGTTTCCAAATTACAGACCGCGTTTATGAAAGAAGCTATCGAGGAACGTAAGAAGCGACCGGATAAAACGCCTATTTTTTTACAGCTGCTTCAGGGAAAAATACATGAATTCGCTACATCACTATTTGTTCCGCGTGCGGATATAATAAACGAACCGCGTCAAAAAAACAAAAAAAATGTCCTAAACGGATTATTGTTTCTGCGACAAAAAGATCAAGATGCACCAAAGGCTTCGAACAAAGCGGTTTTTCGACGGGCTATTCAATTTATCTGGAAACCGAAAGATGAAAAGAAAGATATGAGTATGTCCGTTCAAAGACAGAAGGGGTTAAAAGACGCTGTCGGTTTAGGATCCTTGGTGTTTAGACAAGAACGCATGAAAAAGTTAAAGGAAAAAAAACCAATAAGAACGAGACATCTCAGCGCTAACGAAAAGAATCGTACTGGCGAAAAAAGGCACACGCGAAAGATAAAAACTACAATACTCGTTGCGTTGGAACGTACAATAATAGTTCATGGTTTAAAGAAAGAGAAACGGGGACGAAAATCTGAGTTAGGAGAAAATAAACTCAAGCGACGGGAGCGATTATTGTGGAATTTAGTACGCCGTATTTCTTTTCAGTTGTTAGACAAACCGAAGAAGCGGAATACGGGAGTCCTGAAGGAAAAGAGAAAGGATACATCCTGTCAAACGATCAAAGCGCATCCGGATCGGCCGATGAAACAGGAGATACAAAAAAATATTTTATATTTCAGTTTTATTCTGGCCGTATGGTTCCTTTTGAACCAAAAAGCGTTATCGGAAAATGGTAATCAGATTATCACAAGAAAAGATCATGTTGAAAGAGAGAAACGTTTATTAAATAAAGAGCCAGTTCAATGGCTTCTTTTTGCTATTATTTGGTATTTGGCTATGATTCGGGAACAGGGAAAAGGATACGTTGTTGCTTTGAAGAAGAAAAAAAAGCGATCTTCGTCCGTTATTGTGATACAGAGGCGACAAGATAGATATCCTATTCCATACGGAGTCATCTTTGCCTCCAGTTCGTGATATGATAAAGCTATGAATGACCTGTCCAATTCATCTGATCCTCAGAAGATACAGTCGGTACCATTACCTGTTTCTCAGGCCGTGCCGGTTGCTCCATCAGGCGCCAAAGAAGTAGAGCCAGGAAAGCCATCTCAGGAAGGATTACGTGATGCAACGGGTCAGGAGGTTTCAATTCCGAAAGAAGTTATTTCTGCTGGCGTCAGAATTCACCCGACAACCATACCGATTCCTCCCCGCGTGAGTCAGTTGGGCGTAAAACCTGCAGGAGCGAATGTGCCAATACAGACAACGACAACAGTTATACTGCCGTTAACAGATGAACAAATCGCCATCGGGTTACATCAGAGTATAGCCAATTCGGTGCGGTGGCTTTCTGAATGGTGCGTCAGGCGGTTTAAGCAATTACATATAGTAGTAAAAACTGTTCATGGCCGTCTTATTCGTGAGAAAGTATAACTATGGATCAGGGTGAGCTGACAGGTAAAATGTTGGATTTAGGCTATCGTCTTCAGATGGTTGGTATAAGTTTGCTTTTAATATTGCTTTTTGGCGGTGCGTTAGCGGTTATCGGGTATATCGTCTTTTTGCTTTGGAAATATCGTGACAGAGAAGAGCAATCGCTGGAAACGGTTTTGATGCAAATAGCAGTGCCGCGTGATAATGAAATTAAAATTGATGCGGCCGAGCAGATGTTTTCAAGCCTCCATAGTATTGCGCATAGCGGCTTTTGGTCATTCTTGAAGCCAGAAGAGCATATATCCTTTGAGTTGGTTGCGAAACCTGAAGATATCCGTTTTTATGTTGCGGTTCCTAAAAGATTAACTGATCTTGTAGAAAAGCAAATTCACGGAGCATATCCTGGGGCTGATATTAAAGAAGTTGAGGAATATTCGATTTTTTCTGAAACCGGAAACGTCGCATTTGCGGGACTTTGTCCGAAGTACGCGGATTATCAACCGATACGCATATTTCGCGACCTTCCGACCGATCCGCTTTCCTCGCTTACGTCGGTGCTTGCAAAAATGCGACAGGGGGAGGCTGCGGCCATTCAAGTGCTTATTCAGCCGGCTGAGGACAAATGGAGAGAAACAGGAAGATCATACATATCAAAAGTAAAAAAGGACGAAGCCAATCCCGAGAAGGCGAGTTTTAAAGTAGACCCCAAAACGCTTGAGGCGATTGAGCAAAAAACAAGCAAACCTGGTTTTAAAACGGTGATTCGATGTGTGGTTTCCTCGACCTCGCAGGATGCCGCAAAAATGCACCTTGATAATTTACTTGCGAGTTTCAGTCAGTTTTCATCGGATCATAATTTCTTCACAAAAATTAAAACGCCGTTTAAACATCTCTTTATGGTGGATTTTATTTACCGGTATTTTCCCATCATAAATATTCCATTTTTTAAACAATACGGAATTCTCAACAGCGATGAGCTTGCAACCGTATTTCATCTTCCGAATAAATCCATTGAAACCGCGCATATTTATTGGCTTAATGCAAAGCGGGCTCCTGCTCCATCACAAATTCCGATGGCTGGACTGTTTTTAGGAAAATCCCGTTATCGCGGAGTGGAACGCCCGATATATATCGATGATGACGATAGACGCCGTCACATGTATATCATTGGAAAAACCGGTACGGGTAAATCTCAACTTCTTGAAGAAATGATTGTACAGGATATTAACGGGGGGAAGGGGATTGCCGTTATTGATCCCCACGGTGATCTTATCGATGGTGTGTTGAGCCGTATTCCGGCATCCCGCGCTGAAGATGTGATTTATTTTGATCCGTCGGATACGGAGCGTCCTATGGGTCTTAATATGCTTGAGGCAAAAACGGAAGAACAAAAACATTTTGTCGTGACGTCAATTGTCGGACTTATGTATAAATTATACGACCCTATGAAAACCGGTATTATCGGACCGCGTTTTGAACATGCAATCCGAAACGCCATGCTTACCGTTATGGTAGAGCCGGGGAATACATTTGTTGAAGTCGTCCGCGTACTCACAGATGCCGCATTTGTGCAGGAGTTGTTACCAAAGCTGCAGGATCCGATTATTCGCCGATACTGGACGGATCAAATTGCTCAGACTGCGGATTTTCATAAGTCCGAAGTATTGGATTACATCGTTTCCAAGTTCGGACGATTCGTTACGAACAAACTCATGCGTAATATCATCGGTCAATCCCAATCGTCGTTTGATTTTCGCAAAGTCATGGATGAGGGAAAAATACTTTTGGTGAATCTGGCGAAAGGAAAAATCGGCGAGGAAAACAGTAATTTCTTGGGGCTTATTCTTGTGCCAAGAATTCTTATTGCTGCCATGAGCCGTCAGGAAATGGCAGAAGAAACCCGACGGGATTTTTACCTCTACGTTGATGAGTTTCAAAATTTCGCAACTCCGGATTTTGCCCAGATACTTTCCGAGGCACGGAAATATCGTTTAAATCTTATCGTTGCAAACCAATTTATCGGTCAGATGGAAGAAGAGGTAAAAAATGCGGTGTTCGGAAATGTCGGATCTTTGGTTGCATTCCGAGTCGGGGTAACAGATGCAAATTATTTACAGCACGAATTTCAGCCCACATTTAACGAAGCGGACCTTATCAATATCGATAAATATAATGCATATATGAAAACAAATGTCCGCAATGAACCGGTCAAACCATTTAGTATGGATTTAACGAAAGATATGCAAAAAGTTATTGCCGAGAAAAATCCTAAGATAGCGGAAGCGATCATCCAATTATCGCGTTTGAAATACGGCCGCTCACAGGAATTGGTTGAGGCCGAAATATCGCACCGCGCGAGATTATAAAAAAATCACCTCTTTACATTACACAAAAAAGCGCTATCCTTCATACCATGATGTTATTTATCATACATCACCTTCATGGATAATCCTTCAGACCTGCCAATAGTACCCAAGTTACCTTCTAACACTGTCTACATATTTAATATGTCGGAAGACGTATGGCCGTTTATTGAGGCGATGTCTGACAAGAGAAAACAGCAGCTTGAAATAGAAGAGAATGCGGACTGGGGAGATCGTGACCTTTTTTCGTTTTGCGGAGAAGACAATATTATTTTTATTCTGCCGCGTCCGGTAGGACAATTGTTTTTGGATTATTACACATCTATTTTTGGTAAAAAGAATTTTCGTATTCTTGTACCGAAGGAACATTCGGGAGTCATTTGCGAAGACATTCTTCATGACGACTCTGTCATACGGGAATTAGAGAAAGCGGCAAACGGGCTCAAGCGCTTAGTGATAAAAAGTTATACTACCTCACAGCAATTTTTGGATCTTGTACGAGTGCTTCGGGAATGGGGCTTGACGATATTTACACCGGAAGCACCGGAAGAGGAAGACGCGTGGACGGTGAATTTTTTCGGAAGCAAATCCGGCATACGACAGCTGGCACAGCAAAGCGGCGCAAAAGAACCGGATTTTGTCATGTCCGACGGAATTGTCGTTTCTGGCATCATTGATGCATCACGCATTGCTGCAAATAAATATGTGAGTGAAAACGGCGTAGTTCTCAAAACCAACAAAGGGCATTCAGGTGCAGGCATTCTCATTCTTCGGGAAGGGGAGTTGCCTACTGAGTATGCACCGTGTCAAAAAATGATTTTAGAGATTTTACAAAAAGATACGTATTGGGGTTTATTTCCAATTGTCATAGAATCTCTCATATCCGTTAATCCGGCAGTCGGCGGAGGTTTTCCCAGCGTTGAATTTCAAGTTCAAAAAAACGGTCACGTAGACTTTCTTTATTCCGGTGGCATGCGCATCACGAAAGACGGCGTTTTCCGTGGCATGGAAATCAATAACAACGTGATTGCCGAACAGGCGGCGGTGCGTATGGTGGACACAGGATTTTTTATTGCGGAGCAATATCGCTTGAACGGGTATCGGGGATATTTTGACGTGGATTTTGTTGCCGCAAAAAACGGGCAACTCTACGTGACAGAGTCAAACGTCCGGCGAACAGGGGGCACTCACGTATTTGCCTGCGCCGAGCGGTTATTCGGAAAAGATTTTATGTATTTGACATACATATTATCGAACAATTCGTATGAATTGCCGTTTACCAGAGTTTTTGGATTTGACGAGATTTTGACGATGCTCAAACCGATTTTATTTGATAAACACACCCGTGAAGGGTTGGTACTTATTTCAGAGGGTTTTCTTTCCTACAAACGGCTTATGTACATTATTTTTGCCAAAACTGAAAAGCGCGCACGAGATATTGAGCTCAAAATGGAGTCACTTCTTCGAGACTGAAGCCTCTCTTTGGTATAATACGATCAATCCGATTTCGGAGCCGTAGCTTAAGTGGTAGAGCGCTACTCTTAAGTGAAAATTTTTGTAAGGACCAGTAGCTCAATGGTAGAGCACCACTCTTATAAAGTGGGGGTTCTTGGTTCGATCCCAAGCTGGTCCACCGAAATTTTCACCCGTCGCAAGCGGCGTAAAGTAGAAGTTGATGGTTCGATTCCATCCGGCTCCACATGGAACTTGTTGTACTTGTTGATGAACAAAATACTGTATTAGGTACGCGCGAAAAGGCGGACATCCATTCCACCCATACGCCGCTTCATCGCGGATTTTCACTTTTTCTCTTTAATTCAAAAAAGGAAGTTCTTTTGACACGCCGTGCGTTTACCAAAAAAACGTTTCCCGGGGTTTGGACCAACACGGTGTGCGGGCATCCCGGACCGGGGGAAAGCGCTGTGGGCGCAGCCAGACGCAGATTAAAAGAAGAATTGGGGATAGAGGGAATTGATATACGGGAAGTTTCACCGTATCGCTACCGCGTAGCGGATTTAAACGGCATTGAAGAGAATGAAATTTGTCCCATTTTAGTAGCATACGCAGACGTGACTCCCAAACCAAATCCGCAGGAAATTGCGTCCAGCAAATGGGTTTTGTGGAGTGATTTTTTGCGTGAGATAGCGATCAACCCGAAATCCTATTCACCGTGGAGTATTGAGGAAGCGGCGATTATAGAAAAACTACACATCCTCAACCGATAAATCCGGGACCGCTGTTATATTATGCCAGTCAACGGGAGTTCCCCGAAAATATGCATAGGAAGCTATGTAGACAGCATTATCTGTGCATAATGAAACGGGAGGAACATGGAAAGTAACCGGTAATCGTTTATTGTTTATTGTTGATTGGAGTTTTTCCCGAAGCCTCAAGTTAGCAGCAACGCCGCCGGCGATCATAACGGATTTCGCTGTATATTTCGATACTGCCCGTAACGTTTTTTCAACGAGCACGTCGGTAATAGATTCCTGCACTTCATACGCCAAGTGATGAATCGTTGCATCATTCCATTGATGTGATTCTTTTTGTTTATTTACCTCGCGAAGAATTGCAGTTTTCAATCCCGAGAAGGAAAAATTCAAATAATTTTTTTCGTCCAACATTGGTCTTGGCAATTTTATTGTTAAAGCGTCCACAGGTTGATGCTTTGATGCGGATTCCTGTATGGCAATTCCTCCGCGACTGCCAAATCCCAAAAGTCGCGCGGTTTTGTCAAACGCTTCGCCGGCAGCATCATCGAGTGTTCCTCCGAGCCACGTTAAGTCTTTTGTATTTTTCATTAAAAATAGTTCTGTGTGCCCGCCGGAAACCACAAGAGAAATTGCGGGAAATTCTATAGTTGTGTTTTTTTCTGTGTTGACAAAGTTCGCGTACATATGGGCAAGTACGTGATTGACGGGGATAAGTGGTTTGCCGGTTGCAAACGCCAGCGTTTTCGCCGTTTCAACGCCGACTAATAATGACCCGATAAGTCCTGGTCCAACCGTGACCGCAAGAGCGTCAACCGCCTCGAGCGTTGTCTGTGCCTGCGCCAGAGCTGTTTGAAGCGAGGGAATAATACACTTAACCTGTTCCCGCGCAGCGACCTCCGGCACGATACCTCCGTATTTTTCATGCATGGCTGTTGATGAGGCCACTGCACTCCCCAGAATTTGCGTACCGTTTTCAACGACCGCTGCTGCGGTTTCATCACAACTTGATTCGATAGCAAGAATGAGCATGGCGATGTTTGTATTTTACTCGAGATCGAGAAGCTTGGCCAGCTGGCTTGTTGATGGGGTATGAATTTTGGGAATGACGGTTAACTGTGCACCGGCGAGATTTGCCTGTTCCTGTTTTTTGTCTTTAACAGGATCGCCCTCAGTGATGACGATGACGGCCGGTTTGATGCGAGTAACGAGATCGAAATATTCTTTATCTGAATGCATAGGGGGAAGGAGAATTACTTCATCGACAGAGGAAACCGCCTCCAACATTTCTTTTCGCTGCTGTTGCGTGTGGATCGGTCTCGTGTCGCCTTTTGCGTGACGTACATTTTCATCTGACTCAAGCGCAACAACAAGGTAATCTCCCAGAGCTTTTGCCTGTTTTAAAAATGAGATGTGTCCGTAGTGTAATAAATCAAAACATCCGCCAACTAAGACCACGTTTTTGTTTCCCATATTATTGCTGTGCTATCAGTCGGTATGCCTTTTGCTCTCCTCGTCAAGCAACGTTATGTATCTATTATGTTTTGTCCATACCCTGCGTGACGATGCTCGAAAATACACACCTCCTCGTACAGCTTACCTATTGTACTCCTCGTAAATAAACTGCTTGCCACGGTTGAAAATTAGAATAAAATGTTGTGTTTTCCAGTATAGTGGTTCCGCGCGTCACGTTATAATCAAATGATGCTTTGGCGCCCCAAGCTGAAAAATCTACCTGTTTTATTGTCCCTTTTGGGATGGTCGGATCATCCTGATAAAGGTCCGGTGGGGGAGGAGCCACATCCCAGAGTTTGGTATTGGAAATAATCGACTTTCTTCCGTCGCTCGTGCCGTACAAATCAAACGTAAGCGTCAGATTTTCGGTATCGGTTTTTGCCTGAATAAGTATATAGTTGGGAGTATCGTTTTTAAATTTGAGATCGACAGAAGGGCTATAGACGGTCGCATCCAGCCCTGCAGGAAAGCCCCCTTCTTCGTAATAATGGACACGGTAGTCGTGAGCATGGCGTTCAACAATCGGAAGCCCTGCATTGAGTGCCGCGCGAAAGAGTGTTGTACTTACCTGACATACGCCGCCGCCGTCTCCTAAAACAGTGTGTCCATCTTTGATAATATACGCAGATTCGTATCCTGTAGCTGCAGTAATGTCTCCCACTGCATCATCAAACGAAAACGTCGCGCCGGGTTTTATAAGAATTCCATTAACCCGAGATGCGGCAAGTGCCACATTATGAATGCGCCCTGGAATTGATCCCTCAAATTCCGAATACCCCTCACCGATGAGCTCTTTAATGCCAAACGAATTGGAATTGTTCGTGGCAATGGACGGATGGACAGTGTCAACCGGTAATAAGATAATAAGACGCTGCTGATCTGTTCGCGCGGCAGTATAGAACGCTTCTTTAATTCGTTCGCGCGCTTCATCCATGTTCAGCGCCCGACCGTCTTTCGATGGTTTAAATGATGTTACTTTGTTATTTGCAAAATGAAAGAGCGCGTCTTGGACTGGTATATCTATTTGTTCTGAAAGTGAATTTAATGTATCATCAATGCCACTTTCGTTCCATCGAAAATACGGTTGCAAATCTACCTGTTTTCTGAAAAATTTTACAAAGAGGTTGCTTAAAAAACCTCCGGATCGACCGACAAGATATGCCTGTGTGGCGGAAAGATCAGCATCATACCCGAGTCCTATATCACTTCCTGATATCGTGGCTACGTAGGATTCAAATTTCAATTCAAATTGTGCTGTTGCAAATGGTTGATTACGTGTACTCCAGTATGATGCGACTGCCTCTTTTGTTTTTCCGCCAAACGATATTCCTCCAACTGATACATTGGGATAGATACGGTCCTGATATTGTTGTTCAAATACCGTTACCAGTATGCCGGTTAAAAAACCGCACGCGATCGTTCCCGCGGCAAGGGCCTTTATCCAAAAGGGGAGCTTCTTATAGAGTTTCTGTATATGTGCGATATGTTTTTTTGTCTTGTTCTTTGACCCACGCATGATATGATAATTGTACTAGATACGTGACAGCAATTGCGAATAGTATTCGCAATATTTCTTATGGATGAGCCAATTTCATCAACAGGCACAGTAACTATGTCTCAACCACAGCAATATGAAGGACCGTCAGTACCGTCGCCTGAGACCGTGCCTCCCACGGCTCCTGCGCCGAGTCCTGATCCCACCATTGTGTCCTCCCCACCCGATACAAACACGCCGATGGCCCAACAAGCCGATCAACCGATGGTTGTACCGATTGCGTCAGACGCAGGTAATCCATTTATCCCCCAGACACCTCCAGAAGCAGCTGTCGATCAACTAGGGACAGATGTTCCCATGAGCGTCCCACCTCCTTCGAATCCAATGCCTAAACGACTGATTCTCATACTTGGCGTATTGGTGTTATTGGCGCTTGTCGGAGTCGGGATAAAATTTTTGCTTGGCTTTTTGGGTGCCGGCGGATCACAAAAAGTTACTCTCAACTATTGGGGGCTCTGGGAGAATGACGCAACGATGAAAAGCGTACTTACTGCATTTGAAACTGCACATCCCAATGTTACGGTTGTCTATACTATGCAGTCGCCGAATCAATATCGGGAACGCCTGCAGGCAGCTATCGACCGCGGAGACGGACCGGATGTCTATAGAATCCACAATACGTGGGTGCCGATGTTTCAAAACGAGCTCGCTCCGGCTCCGGCGGACATCATGACGGCTGCGCAATTCGCTTCGACGTTTTATCCTGTGGCGAGCGCCGACCTTGTTGGCGGGCAATCCATTTACGGGATGCCTATTATGTTTGACGGGCTGGGTCTTTACTATAATCAGGATCTTTTTGCTTCGGCGGGCGTTACGCCGCCTGCCACGTGGGAAGATGTTTTAAACATTGTTCCCAAATTAACCGTAAAAAACGGTGATACCATAGTCACATCAGCCATAGCTTTGGGGACAACCGGCAATATAGAAAATTTCAGCGATATTATAGCCACCATGATGATGCAAAACGGCGCCAAGTTATCAGTTCCCACAGGGACGCAGGCGGAGCAGGCGATTGTATTTTACCGGAAGTTTTCGACTCCAACGGACCCCGTCTATACATGGAACGACTCTATGGACAATTCCATTGTCGCGTTTGCGTCCGGCAAGGTCGCAATGATACTGGCTCCGTCATGGCGGGTGTTTGATGTGAAAGAGGCAAATCCGAAATTAAATTTTAAAGTTGTCCCTATTCCACAATTACCCGGAAATACGGTAAACTGGGCTTCATATTGGGTGGAAGCGGTTTCGTCGAAAAGTAAGAATCAGGAACTGGCGTGGCAGCTCGTAAAATATATGACCAGTCGCGATGTCGTAACACAGTTTTATACCGATGCGTCCAAAACACGCTTATTCGGGGAACCGTATGCGCGCACCGATTTAGCAAGCACCCTCACGAACGATCCGTATGTCGGAGCGTATATTAATGAGGCCGCGACGGCCAAGTCGTTTCCATTGGCCTCACGAACGTTTGATGACGGAATTAACGATAAACTGATAAAATACATGGGTGATGCCATCAACGCCGTGGGTCAGGGGACAGCTCCGACACAGGCGTTAGCAACGGCAGCAGACGGATTTGCGCAAGTTCTGGGAAGTTATGGATTGACGGTTACTGCCCCAACAACCTCCCCATAGGAACATTTATGAAAATTTCAGATTATCTCTATGCAACGGTAGCCTATGCTGATGTATTTGATTATCCACTCACTGAGGATGATTTGTACTACTGGTGTATCAAACAAACGCCGGGGAAAAATGTTCACTTGAGTGCAATTTCCGGTGTCAGACAAAAAAATTATCTGCTGTTTTTGAAAAACCGCGAAAGCATTCTTGAATCGTCATCGAAACGCGCGCAGGCCGCGAAAGAAAAGTGGGAAATTGCGCGTTCAGTCGGCCGATGGCTTCAATATATACCGACGATATTTCTCATCGGGGTTACCGGAGGGGTCGCCGTCAATAATGCCGCGCCTGATGATGACATCGATTTATTTTTTATTACTGCCAAACGGACGCTCTGGATCAGCCGTCTTCTTGTCGTGCTCATGCTTGATCTTATCGGCAGAAGAAGAAAACCGGCGGACAAGAAAGTAAAAAATAAAATCTGCGTCAATATGTTTATGAGCGAAGAAGCGATGACGGTGACGGAAGGAGAAAGGGATCTGTTTAGCGCCCACGAAGTGCTGCAGATGGAGCCGTTATGGTCGAGAAGAAATACCTATTGGCGGTTTTTGCAGGCAAACCGCTGGGTAAGCGAATTTTTGCCGGTTGCATGGAGCATAAAAAACGTCGGCCGCAATCAACATCCCAAGATTTCCCACTGGTGGACAAGGCTTTCGCGAAAATTCTTCCGTTTGTTTGAAGCACCCGCCAAATTTTTCCAGTTGTGGTATATGGCGTCGCGGCGGTCTCATGAAGTAATATCTGATGGCGTACTTCGGTTCCATCCTAAGGATGCCCGTGTGTGGATTAAAAAAGATTTTGCCAAAAGACTTCGCGTTAAGAAGATACCCCTTGACAATGTTTTTTATGGAAGCTAAAATAGCAGTCACTTCATAGGACTGCCAACAGTTTTGCTGAAGTGTGTGGCAGCCCACACAAAAAAATCAGGTTATTTATTTAAAAAGGAGGTCTTTATGGCAAAAACCAACATAAAGCCGTTATTTGATAATGTGCTCGTTAAACCGCTTGAAGCGGAAGAAAAACTTCCGTCCGGTATCATTCTTCCGGACACTGCGAAGGAAAAACCCCAGATGGGCGAAATTATGGCCGTCGGCCCCGGCACCACTGATGAGAAAGGAAAAAAAGTCCCCATGGTTGTGAAAGTCGGCGATGAAGGTCATGTATAAAAAATGGGGCGGCAACGAAGTAAAAGTAAATGGAGAAGAATGGATGCATCGTTGAACAGAAAGATATATTGGCGATCGTTTCATAATATAGGAGGTAAAACATTATGGCAAAACAATTAAAATTTTCAGAAGAAGCGCGACAGTCGCTTATTCGCGGCATTAACGTCGTTGCAAAAGCAGTCGTCACGACACTTGGCCCCAAAGGCCGCAACGTGGCGCTTGATAAGAAATGGGGAGCACCGAATGTCGTCCATGACGGCGTAACGGTAGCCAAAGAAATCGAGCTTGAGGATCCGTTTGAGAATATGGGAGCCCAGCTTGTCAAGGAAGCGGCTTCAAAAACCAACGATGTCGCAGGGGACGGAACCACGACATCCACATTGCTTGCACAAGCAATCGTCAATGCCGGATTTAAAAACGTTACGGCCGGCGCCAATCCCATGATGCTTAAAGCTGGCATGGAAAAAGGCGTTGAGGCAGTGGTAGCGGAGGTCAAACGATTGGCCAAGCCCGTCAAAGATGCGGATGTTGCCAAAGTTGCAACGATCAGTGCGCAGGATGAAAAAATCGGCGGACTTATCGCTGAAGCTTTCAATAAAGTCGGCAAAGACGGCGTCGTTACCGTCGAAGAGGGCAAAGGATTGACCATGGAAATCGAATACAAAGAGGGCATGGAATTTGATAAAGGCTATGCCAGTCCGCGTATTTCGTGACCAATTCCGACCGGATGGAAGCGGAAATTGAAGATCCGTACATCCTTATCACCGACAAGAAGATTTCGGCAATCGCCGATTTGCTTCCGTTCTTGGAAGGATTTATCAAAGTTTCCAAGAACTTGGTGATTATCGCCGATGAAATCGACGGCGAAGCGCTGGCGACATTAGTCGTCAACAAACTGCGCGGCACATTCAATGTGCTGGCTGTCAAAGCACCGGGATTCGGAGACAGACGGAAAGCCATGCTTGAGGATATTGCAATCCTTACCGGCGGAACCGTCATTTCCGAGGATACAGGCCGCAAAATTGAAAACGTCAAAGTCGAAGATTGCGGACGCGCCGATAAAGTCTGGGCAGACAATGAAAACTGCCGGATTATCGGTGGTAAAGGTGATGCTGCAGCCCTGAAAGCCCGCGTGTCACAGATCAAGCGAGAAATCGACGAAACGACCAGTGACTTTGATAAAGAAAAGGCACAGGAACGTCTGGCGAAACTCGCAGGCGGGGTCGCCGTTATCAATGTCGGAGCCGCCACCGAGGTGGAGCTTAAAGACAAGAAAGAGCGCGTCAATGATGCAGTTGCCGCAACTAAAGCCGCACTAGAGGAAGGAATTGTTCCAGGCGGTGGAGTGGCAGTGCTTCGAGCCCGAAGCGTGCTTGCGAAAGTCAGAGCAAGTCTTGCAACTGATGATGAGAAAGTCGGAATCGATATTCTCTATAAAGCACTTGGTGAGCCGGTCCGATGGATCGCCAAAAACGCCGGTGCAGATGACGGATGGGTCCTTAAAACCATCGAGGAATCCAAAGTTGCAGATTTCGGCTTCAACGCCATGACCATGCAATTTGGTTCCATGTTGGCCAATGGCATCCTGGATCCGGCCAAGGTAACGAGAACCGCAGTCCAGAATGCCGCATCTATCGGCATGATGGTACTGACGACCGAAGCGCTTATCACCGATCTTCCTGAGAAGAAAGATGCGGGTGGAGCAGGCGGCGGCATGCCGGGTGGCATGGGAGGTATGGGCGGCATGGGAGATATGGGATATTAAGATTATAAACTCAAAACCCCCTCGAAAGAGGGGGTTTTTGTAGAGTTAAATTTAAAATTATACATAATGTCAACGATAAACATTTCTCCGGAAACTAAACATATTTCAGATCTTTTTACCACAATAAAAGACGTGGAAATTATTCCATGGCAAGATAGTAGTGAGGCTGTGGGTTTAAGTTTGCTTAAAGACTATCAAAAAAATAATGCTTTTATTCCTGTAAAATTCCCAAATGGTAAAAACGATTCTGTTGCGATGATTAGAGTATGGTATTTGACTAAGGATTTACATGAATCAAAAGATGCTAAAAAGGTACCGCTTTATGTTGCAGTTATTAAATCCAGTCGTTACTTGATTAAGAATAATTTCTATTTTTTAGATAAAGATTCACCGACTAAAGAATCAGTTAGTGAAAGCAAAGCGACAAGACAACCAGTGGATCTTGAAATAACTTCTAGATATGAATTTAATCTTGATGAACAAAGAATTTATGATTTAACGAAGAAAAACTACGTTGAACCCAAAGAAGTTGTTGAGTATATATATAAATTGCATATTAAAACTGGTGCAAAAATATTATTTAGGATGCAAGTATATTTGCAAAAAATAGTATTAGAATTAATACCAATAACAAATAATTTTTTGAAAAAAGTGAATTTATATTTTTTTGGGAAAAAAATTAAAAATTCTAAAGATTTCGCAGCAGGAATTTTCACTCCTTATTCATATAATGATTTGGAGGATTTGACACAGACATCTGAAAAACCAAAGATTTCAGGATCAGATTTCCCAATAACATATAGAGCAGCTGGAACGTTTATTGGATTTTTTTCGATCATTTATCTTATTTATTATTTCTTCCATCGCGACATTTTTGGGGTCGTAAGACTAATGAATTCCACCAACAATTTCTTTTTAGCGATATTAACAGCTGGGATGTTATTAATTTTTGACCGTTTAATACCTTACAGCATTTTATTTTTAATAAATTTATTAGTCAGACTCAATTGGTATTTTATGTCACTAAAAATCAAGGTATAGTTAGTATTCCAATTGTTACCCCTCACCTATGAAAGCGGGGATTGATTATTGCAACTGCGCCCAGTTTATTTGCATTTGCTCTTGGGTTTGGGCACCGACAAGTGCACTACCAACACCGACATAGCTGGCTCCAGCATCAAGACAAGGCGGGATAGTATTCATGTTCATATTGCCATCAATGCAAATCGGGCCGGTAAACCCCAGAGTTCTCAACTGAGTAATTTTTCCTATTACTTCCTCATGAAATTTCTGTCCCTGTCTGCCTGCTGCAACCGCAAGAAGCAGTACGGCGTTGAGATTTGTTTGATCAACGATATCGGAAATTTCTTGTACGGGAGTTGTTAAATCAAGTGCCAGACCGGCTTCCATGCCAAGTTGAGTTACAGCAGTAATAAATTCTATGCGTGCCATAGCATCGCCCGTCATGTGTTCGATATGACCATACACTCTCGCGGCCCCTGTTTCGTAACATGAGGCTATATATTGTATGGGATCGACGGTCATAAGGTGTACATCAATTGGTGTGTCATTTGAGAAAGATCCTTCTTGTAGTAATTGCATCCATTGCTCTAAAGCGAGCGTCGGTTTGCCGTCAGCATCCTGCTTACGCAAAAATTCGTCCGTGATAACGTCAATATGGAACCTTTTTATGCGCGGATGTAACCGCAGGACCATGGCAAGTTGCTTTTTGGCAACTTCAGACTCACCTGTCAGAATAGTTGGAGCAATTTCTCGTTGTTGAGGAATACTTTCCTTTCTTCTTTATCTGCGATAGGGGCATTATATGATCCTATAGATCTGAAGTCAAAATAATGCTCTTTGCATTCAAATCTCATTCGCGCGTATTAATTTTTCCCAAAACGCGAAGAAGATTTTTTGATTTATGGGCAATTCGTATTCGCCGTAACGCTATTGAGGCTGTAGAGATTCGATAGATCCGTCGGCGTGAGCTACGAGGACTTCGTATGGTTTTACTTCATGAATAAATAATCCGGTGTCGATGACGCCGGAAATTTCCCGCCACTGTGTTTCCCACTCATCTTTAATTCTTCCTTGTCCCATGTTGACATTTAATATGATATTTCCCAAATCAGTAGTAAAAGCAGGTTTTCGAGTAATATTTAGAGGACTGAATCCGCTCATAAGAGCTGCTCTCACATGTTCTTCCTGATTCGGTATAACTTCCACTGCAACAGGAAAAGCTCCCAAGCTTGGTACGATTTTGCTCTCGTCAACAATGCCGATCCATTGTTGACATCTTTTTGCATTGGCCCGTTCAATGGTGTGGGCTCCGCCGCCGCCTTTTATCATGCGAAATCCGATGATTTTTTCCTGATTACGGATTACTTCAACCTCATCAGCTCCGTCAAATCCCCAAACGACGTCTTGTACGCCTTTCGGGGTAGTACGAATACCATTAAGAGTGGTATCAAAATCTTCCACGTATATTCCCAATTTTCCCGCAAGAACTGCTAATTTTCTAGAGGTAGCGATGCCGGCAACTTGAAGGCTTTTTTTGTGGTGTAACCGTTCACCGATCGCTCGAATTGCAGCTTCAGAAGTTGTTCCGGAACCTAGTCCTATTGTTTGGCCGTCGCGTACTCTATTGGCAATTTTCCAACCGACGAGCATTTTTAAAAGATTTTGACGATCAACATCTGATAACGGGAGGGCGAGGCGTGTATAGATATCCTCGGGTGATAAGATTTCTTGAAAATGATATCGATAATCACTGTCTACGTTCATAATTATCGCGAACTGGCAGAAGTTTGAGAACGAGGAAAACCTCAATAAGTAGTCGCTATTGTATAAAAATTCGGGTTAGGTTGCAATAACGGCCTAAAATATATGCTATAAAATATTACAAAAATTCTTTTGCCTCAACGTTATAAAGATTCGAAGGTTTTTTGTCCGGATGTTTTTGCAGATATTTCTCGATGATTGAAAATCCGATGCTGTAACCGGCCCAATGGGGGATGGTAAGTATTTTTGATCCCAAAAACCATGCAGGATGATTGTAGTTATAACTGTTCCATATTTTCTTCGCGCGCTTCGTCCATTCTTCAACCTGTTTTTTATCAAGCGCCGTGTCCCACTTTTCCGGCTCTTTTTTATTTATTTCAATATCGAAATGATCGGCAAGCCCCTCATTCACCAGTGATTCGAAAAGCGTGTGTCTCTTGGTATACGTATAGTGTCGCAGGCAATGATAGAGTTCATGCGACAGAGTCCGTACGAAATTTTCTTTTAAACGTATTTCCAGTTCTGGAAACTTCGGATTTACCGGAATCATCGCAACATTGTCCGTAAGGGAATATCCGCCGAATCCCAGATGATCGATAGCCCGCTCGGGATGGTCGTAGAAAATAATATCGACGTTATCAACGGGAATATATTTCGTTACGTGATCGATTGCGGATTTTGATGCCGTTTCTATAGTATTTATAAACGGCGTAAGCCGTCCGTTGGCATTGAGTATTTGAATATGAATGTTCACACGAAAAGTATAGCAGAAAATTTTTATTAGTACATTTTGCGCGCGGTGCTATAATACGTGCTGGAGTGAATATGTGGAGACTCGAATACAATAATTTAATGCAGTTACCTCCTGAGGTAAGCAGAAAAGAAATTGAAGCGGAAGTTCGTGAGGGTACACGCAAAGGGAAAGGAATTCGCTATTTTCGTGATTGGCGGGCGAATCTACCGTTTTCCGACATCAGAGGCGGAGGCATCAATCGGCGCTTATACATAGACAACGGCGTTATGGGTAAGAGAATTGCAGATTGGATTGACCCGAGGATGTCCAGATATCACAGCCCATTTTTATTACGAGAGACTCCGTGGGGTTTGGCTAATGATATCGATCGCGCTTTAAAAGCGAATAACATATTGACGGGAGATGTAGACGAATTGCAATCTGATATAAGCGGAGCTTTTGCACTATATAATTCAACCCCCACAGAAGCGAATGGAATACAGCTTATTGCTGAATTAGATAGGTTACATACCCTCACACTTCCGGCGTATATAGATTTACGTATGGTGTATACGCATGAGGATTTAACGGAGGTATTACTGGAGCCAGTAAATCCTGAATCATTGGTCCACCCAGCACCTTCTCTCGGCTGATAATTTTGCTATACCCTTCGGGTATCCGCCCGCCTAATCAGATTTTTCTCCCGATCGGATCGGGATGCATAGCTGAGTAAGGTGGGTGTATACTTATCCACATGAACCCCTTTTATCTATCGGAAATTACGACTGGTGACGGATTGGTGCATCAGGGAATATTTTTCAGGCCGGCGAAGCCGGGAAAGAAGGCGATCTTGTGGATACATGGACTCACGGGAAGATTTTACGGGGATCCGCTTATTAATGATGCGTTTGCCGATGAATGCGAAAGATTTGGGTGGGGATTTGCCGCTTTCAATAACCGCGGACATGACGTCGTTGCGAATATGCGGAAAACCGACGGAAGAAAAAAGACAGGATTTGCGCATAAGATGATAGGTGCAGGTCTGGAAGTATTTGCCGATTGCGTTTATGACATTGATGCCGCAATCGGATTTTTAGCGAGTGAGGGATTTAGTGAAGTTGTTTTGGTTGGACACAGCACTGGGGCAAATAAAGCGTGCTATTACGCGGGGATGAGACGCGATCCGCGGATGATTGCCGTTGTATTGGCTGGTCCGATGTCGGATAGATTTTCTAAAAATACAGACAGAAAACTTTATGATGAAAATCTCGCGCTCATGAAGAAATTAGTAGCAGAGGGGAAGGGTGATGAAATATTATTACGGCATTTCTTTCCGATGACTGCAAAGCGATGGCTTAGTCTTCTTTCGCCCGGATCGAAGGAAGATGTATTTAATTATTGGGATAAAAAAAACGTGCTGACAGTTTTTCAGAAAATACGGAAGCCGCTTCTTATGGTTTTTGCTCAAAATGATGAAACTGCCAATAAACCAGTTGATAAGATTAAACAGGTGTTTGATCATTATCAGCGGTCAACAAACTATGCAAGCATTATTATTCCTGAGACGACGCATAGTTATGTTGGTAAGGAAAAAGAGGCCGTTGCCGCAATCTCTTCATGGGTGTCCTCGATTTAACAAAGTGCCTTAATTGTGATAGTATCATGGGTATTCCACGGATAATAACAGGAAAAAGAACAGGTCCCGCTTGGGGCCTTTTACCTTTATCCAAGATTCATGGTTTGAGGTGATTGTATACGGGTACACAGAAAAAAAGTAACGGAAGCATTCATATTACGAAACCGACATTAAACGACGTAGACCGCCTCTGGCGCTGGGGGGAAGATAACACGGAACTCTGGAGCGATAATGATACAAAATGGTACCCCAAAAAAGCGATTATTGATTGGATTCAACATCCCCGAAATGATATATTTCTCGTTGCCAAAAACGGAAGAAAAGAACCGGTCGGTATGTGCATAACATACGTGATGAGAGGGTGGGGATATTGTACCGGGATTTTTGTCGATGAAAGATACCGAAGACGGGGGATCGGCAACAAACTTATGCAGGAAACTATGCGAAGACTGAAAAAAAAGCATATAGACTCCCTGACATTTAACGTAAACCCTAAAAACATAAAAGGTCTCGGGTGGTATGCCAAAATGGGATTTTCGCGGGGCACTGATTCCATAACCATGTATAAACTGTTATAACGTATATATGACTGACATGATTCTTGTTTACATAACATGCAAAGATTCCGATGAGGCGAAAAAGATCGGAACTCATTTACTGGATAAACGTTTGTGTGGTTGCATTAATATTATTCCCGGTATGAACTCCGTTTATTTCTGGCCGCCAAAAACCGGAAAATTTGAAGAAGGCCACGAGACGATTCTTATTGTGAAGACGCTCGGGAAGAAATTTTCCGACGTTGAGCGCCAAGTGAAAGCCGTTCATTCATCGGACACTCCATGCATTCTTGCTATTCCTGTTGCGAATGTTTCCAAAAAATATTATGAATGGATTAAAGGAGAAATAAAATAACCCCCCGTATTTTGTTATACCCTTCGGGTATCCAGCTCATCTAATCAATTTTTTCTCCCGATCGGATCGGGATGCAAATCTGAGTAAGATGGGTGTATACTTTCCTCATCATGCCGTTTTATATTTTTGCATGGCTTGCCAATTTGAGTTACTCACTTGGTGTAGTTTCTGGAAAACTTTCCAGTAAACATCAATTATCCAATCCGTGGCTTTTTAATTTCATTTGGAACCTGCTCATTGTGATTTTTACCTTACCGTTTGCACTTGCGGCACACGTACAAATGCCGACGCACTGGGGGCCGCTGTTATTGCTTGGATTTTTTTCAACACTTGCGGGGACTCTTTTTATTTTTGCCATGTATGCGCTTGACGTGTCGGTGTTGGGACCCATGTATAACCTTCGCACGGCAGCTAGCGTCGTTTTAGGGGTCTTCTTATTTCATGAACGAATAGCGGGTTATCAGATAGGATTAATAGTTCTTATGCTTTTTGCCGGTCTTTTTATCACTATGGACGAGCGATTAACGCTTAAGTCGTTTTTTCATCGGTCTATTTTACTCGCGATTATTACAACCATCTGTTCGGCGATGTTTGCTGCAGCGACGAAATATGCTATGAAGTTCGAGGGGTTTTGGGAAGTCACGTTATGGGGAAACTTTTTAACGTTCGTATTTATTATTCCGACCATCTGGTTTTTCCGAGATGATGTGAGAAAAATTCAACGGGACCAATGGAGCGGCGTTGTCGGACACTCATTGTTCGCAACAATGGGAATTTTTGCAGCAAATGCAGCTTATGCAATAAATATCGGCATTTCTGCAGCAATCATGTCAGCACCCCTTACAGTGGTACTCGGGGTACTGTTTTCTTTTTTTGCCCCGAAATTACTGGAGAAACATACGATGAAGGTTTATGCGATCCGGTTTTCTGCTGCCGCCGTGATGATTATTGCTGCGCTTCAGCTATCTCGTTAACGTCTTTAAGCTGTGGTAATACTTCGAGAGGATTGGTTGCTGAACCCTGCTCATAGACTTCAAGATGCACGTGGGGTCCTGTCGTCCAACCTGTTACACCCACTTCTCCAAGTGCGGTTGTTTTGGCAACAGACTGTCCCTCATGAACGAATATTTTTGACATGTGCGCATACAATGATTGAACACCGTCATCATTTGTTATCAAGACGTGGTATCCGTAGCCGTAAGATAAATATTTAATCCACGTAACAACCCCATCGCCGATCGGATAGATTGTTGTTCCGATAGGGTCGGTTAAATCCATTCCGGGGTGGACAACCGAAAATTCCTGCGAGATACCGAATGTTCTTAAGGGCCACTGAAAAAGTGAGGGGGAATCATCAACAACGATGACATTTCTTTGTGTTTGTTGAGAGACGACAAGATCTGAGACCATCGACTGGCTCTGGGGTACGACGACAGCGGTAAAAAACGCTAATCCTGCGAGGTTTACGCCGACGACCTGACGGAAACTGAATTTTCGCTTTCGAAGGAGCGCCCGCAAAAATATTCCCAAACCACTTCCTTCTTCGGATTGAGTGGTCAGGGCAGTTGTAAGAAGTACTCGAAGATCATTCATGAACCGAGATATTTGTTGGTTCATAGGTCTAAAAAAACACCCCTTATGGAGTGCGGTAAAAAAGAACTATACTACAACTTTCTTACGGAGTCAAGTTTATAGGCTTATATAATAAGGTAGTTCGGGTGGGAAATGGGGCAATTCTTAAGGCTGGAAACGCGGGCGAATGCGTTTCATAATTTGCCTGTCAGCGCGTTTTTATGCTATGATCGAAAACACATGAGGCGTAAAATTTTCTTTCTTGTTGCATTAATTGGACTTATCATTATTATTGCCGCAATCGCACGATATTTAAGCACCAGAGGACCGAAAGAGGGTGAATTGCGCGTCGATAGCTCTCCGGAAACAACCGTTTTTTTGGACGACAAAAATATTGGAAAAACCCCTTATAGGGATAAAGTTCAAGCCGGTCAGTATACGTTAAAACTTATTCCAGACAGCACGACATCGCAGACGCAGTGGCAGGGAAGAGTGACGATAGGACAAAACTTGTTAACCTATGTCAATGCCGATATAAGTGATTCGGAACTAACGACAGCGGTCGACATCGTTTGGCTGGAAAAAATAACAAGCGCACAGTCCGAACTTGCCGTAACTACTAATCCAGACGGAGCGACTGTACTTGTTGATGATGTTGTTAAAGGCGTCACGCCTTTATCGATTCAAGATATTGCTGCCGGAGATCATGACGTCAGCATCACGAGCGTCGGGTTTCTCACGCGGACTCTAAAAATTAAAATGACGCCGGGATACCGGTTGCTTGCTGACCTCAAGCTTGCTCTTTCACCCGGTTCCTCAACTTCCGAAGCAACGCCAGAAGCAACGCTTACTCCGGTGCCAACGGGAAAAACAAAAACGTCAACACAATCCGGTGCGCAAAAAACGCCGCCCGCTAAACCGTATGTCGTTATTAAAGATACACCGACAGGATTTTTGAGAGTGCGGGTAGATCCTTCGACAACTGCAACAGAAGCCGCCCGGGTAAACCCCGGCGATATGTTTACTATTGTTGACAGTCAGAACGGCTGGTATCAAATAAATTACGACGGCACAAACAACGGTTGGGTGTCGGGTCAATACGTCGATAAAGTCGAGTAACGTACCCGTGCGGATTATCAGCCCCCGATTCCGTAGACGACCACCATAAGACAGACGCCCCAGAGAATTACTGTGGTCAGGAGGGGTTTATCGGATGTTAACAGTTGTTCTGGTGATTCTCCCTTGCCTTCGTAAATGAGCTGCATATATCGCATGATGCCGTAAAGAACGAAAGGAATCGTCGCCATCAACCATTTTCTTCCCGGCAGATCAGAAACAAAATCACCGTAATTTTTAAAGAAAAATCCCTGATTTACCGGTCGTTCGAGAAACGTATAGAACGAGTAGGTTATAAATGTTGAATTCGCAAACATTGCCGTATATGTATCAAGAAGTTTTTCAGAATAATGTGAAAGGGTTACACGTGTTTCATTAGGCAACCCTCCCTTATATCCCTGAAGAAGCGTCAGTTCTGCGCGACGTTTACCGACAGCAAGAAAAAGAGCGAGCGACAATACGGCAAGCGCGAGCCAAACGGAAATATGATATCCGGTTGCGGCTTCTCCGGCATAGACGCGCAAAAAATAGGCGGCCGTAATGGCGATAATATCGATAACCGATATGTGTTTCAGAAATAACGTATAGGAATATTCAAGAAGTATAAAAACCACTGAGAACATGAAAAATAACCAACCCAATGAGTATGCAAGAGCTAATCCCACACATAAGAATAAAACCGAAGTCATTATCGCGACGGGTACCTTCAGTAGTCCGCTTGCGATCGGCCTGAATTTTTTAAATGGGTGTTTTCTGTCTCGCGGAGCATCCATTATGTCGTTGAAAATATAATTTGATGAAGATAACAAACAATAGGAGATAAACCCCATGAATGCCGCCATAAATGCGTTTTTTTCAAATATATGGCCGGTGATGAGGATTGTGGCGAATAAGGCAAGATTTTTCAGCCATTGTCTGGGTCTTGCGGTCTTGAAAATTGAGAGAAGAAGGCGATCCATAATAAAAATCCTCCCACACTCACAGCAACGAATAAAAATGCAAATAATTTTTGTGCGCTTGTCACTGTGAGCGCAATTGCACCCAGTATAGCTGACACTCCCCAGTAAAACAAGGCGATTTTTCGCTTACCCCAGCCGATATCGAGCAGTCTATGGTGGAGATGGCCGCGATCAGCTAAAACAAGTGATTTACTGTGACCCAATCGGCGAAGAAGAGTATAAAATGCATCCATCATGGGAATACCAAGTACCAATAGCGCTGTACCGACTTTGCCGTATGAGAGAATTCCTAAGATAGCGAGCAAGAATCCTGCGAGCGTTTTTCCTCCATATCCCGGCATAATTTTTTGCGGAAAAAAATTCCAGGGGACAAAACCGGCAAATGCGCCGGCAATAATAAATGCAAGAATGGTGACATTTGTTTGTGACGGGTCTAATGCAATAAATCGTAATGATAATAATCCTAAAACAAAAGCGCTTATGGCGACAAATCCCGGCATTTGACCGTCAACGCCGGCTGACCACCCGATGATATTCATTGTCCACAAAATCCAGAGAAATGCGAATATATCGGCCCAAACAACTATAGAGTGTGAACCTATAAACGAGAATGTTAATCGTAGGGTATCTAAATGAAAAACTCCGCCCGTAAGGGGATTGGTGACGTACGGTATTCCGACGCCAGCAAAAACGACAATGATAGCTGCAATAATATTTATGGTAAGGCGGACATAAGGGTTAACATCTTTTTTATCATCCAGAAGTCCGACACCGACCAGAAGCGCAGATCCTAAAAGAATTCCGACAGCGACTTTTGTCATGGGTACAAAAAAAAGCATACTGGCACTTACCCCTATGAATAACGCCAGCCCGCCGGCGCGAGGAATGATTCCTTTATGCGTGTGAGCAGGGTGATAGCGCGTTTTGGGGTTATCGACAAGATTGTATTTTTTTGCAAGTTTGATGATCAGAGGGGTGATACCAAGCGTCACAATAAACGCTGATAGAAACGGAATAACAAAATTCATAAGAACCTACGAGACAAGAAACAAAATTTTTATAAGAGCGATAAACGATAACAGATTAAATAGAAATGAGGCAATGAAAAGCACCTGCGTGAAAATGAGGTATTCTGCCGTTACGTAAATACTAAGGAATAGATTAATAAAATAAATAAGAAGCGCAGCAAGAGGTAAAACAAATAACCAGTATGGTTGTGCTAGCTGATCTGCCCCCCACGCACGGGAATACCAGAGCGGAACCATAGGGGGGAGGTGATTCCATTTGAATGCGATGACAAGAAGCGATGCGAGAGTGAAAAAAACAACAAATTTCGTAACCAGTTGAACGAGCCAATTGGTTTTTGCGAGTTTCCACGCGGAGAGGTTGTCATTTGAGCGAAATTTAATGTTCATGGTGTTTTACCTTTTGAGGGTAGTTTCGGATGATACGTAATATTGGTATTATATGAAATATCGTATGATCCGTCTTTGTGGATAATAAATGCACGAATAGGGTATGGAGGGAGCTCTGTTACGATCTGAGAATGTGAGACGATGGAGTCTCCCACGTACCAAGGAAATGCTTCGCCTTGCGGATTATAGAAATAAACTTTCGAGCGGTCATGACTATAATACATAGTTTCAAATAATACGAGTGAGGTGTCGACAAGCACAACGTCGCGTTTTTGCAATAGGGCGTTCACCTGATAGATTGTTGTGCGGATATCTACTTTTTTATGTTGAAGGGGATACCACGTATTGAAGCCGACAACAAAAAGAAGCAGTCCGGCGGCAACAATTTTTTGAATGAGTTTATTTTTAATAGCCTCGATAGCGAAGATGACCAGAAATATTTCAGCGATCGTTGATGGAATTAAATATCGATTTACGTAGAGAGGTTTTATAAAAGAAACACCGACAACGATTATAACTGGGACATAGAGCATAAGAAAAAAGAAACCGTTTCGCATACGGAATTTTTTTTGAAGCATTGAAACTATGGATGCGAGAAGAAGTACGAGAGACACGTAAGCGGTAAATATCCACAAAAACCAAGGTGTTCCTTCGTAATCCAAAAAAATGTTACCAAGAACCGATTTTACTAACTGCAGGTCGACCGGAAAATACCAAGAAAGTGAGAGCTTGGATACGTGAAGAAGCATAGCGTAGAGCCAAGGAACAAACACCAGACCGATTACGGCGGTTGATTGTACCATTGGATCACGAATAAACGTTGAAAATCGCGTAAAAATCCGTATTTTTTTCTCCATAATCAGATAGTGAATCAGTTGTACAATTGGTATAAAGATCATGTAGGTATGCGTATATAAACCTAAAAGTGTTGCGACAGTATACAGTTTCCATCGGCGCTCAAAATAGGTAAACATTGAAGCTACAGCGAAAAATGTATACCATCCGTAGGCGCGTATTTCAAAAGCAAAATAGATAAGCATCGGGTTCAAAAAAAAGAAAACGGGAAGAAACCACGAAAGCCAGTGTTTCTTAAATAATTTTTCTGCCCAATAAATAACGATTATAGTTGCAAACGCAAATCCGACAAGTGACAGGCTGCGCGCCGCAATTTCGCTTTCACCGAATAGCTTCATCCAATAATGTAACAGTATGTAATAGAGCGGCGGGTCAAATATGACGCGAAAAAAGAAAAGAGGTGAATGTTCAGAAAGAAGAATGGAATACGCCTCGTCCCGCCATACGCTTTGAGTGAGATAAAAAAGCGGCGTATGAAAGAGAAGAAAATTCATCATAGAGACACGGATTGGAATACACCTTTGTAGTTATTATACCTTTTCTGTCACGCGGTATTCCAATCGTTTACCCAGGATCATGCGCGTATGCGCATCAAGTCCCGGGAAGCGCTGAAAGAAAGAAAGAAACAAACGGGACCGTTAACCATTGTATATAAAGAAACGGAAGTCTCCATGTGGCAAATTCCTTTGGTCGGGGAGGTTTTGTACGCCAATCGAGGATTATGATAATAAGCAGAAAAATCATCGAAAGAGTTAAAATTCCTGATGATAACTGCGCCAAATTATGTCCTAAGACGGTTCGTGCGAATGCCTGATTAATCAGCGGCGGCAAAACGCTGCCGATCGTTAAAATAAACCAGTTTGACGGCCAGAATACGTGTTGTTCAAGAAGCTGCGTGACTCGGCGTAGGCGATCTGTACGCGGTATTTCGTTATGGATCATAGCGCTTTGCAGAACGAACGGAATATCGGAAATGCCCCATGCCCAACGTTTTGATTGTTCATACTGATTAATCATTGTTCGCCAGAATCCGCGACTCTCTGCAGAATCTAAAAGGAGCGGCAAAAAAATACTTTTTGTGCGGACTTTTTCTCCCAAGGCAAAGTACACCTTAAAAAACATGTGATAATCTTCAGGAATGATATTTGAGTCCCAGTATCCAACCTTCACGACGGTCGCAAGAGACAGCGAGTACGTTGAAAAATTGATAAGTTTGCTTTTTTGAGAAAGAAGAGCGAGGTTTGAGATGCTAAACATTGTATTGACGACGCGGCTCGGCAGAGGGATACGCCAGATGTTGTTGTAAAAAAGAATTGCGCCCTGATAAAAATGATACATGCGTTCATCGTCCGCTAAGAAGAGATGAGCTAGGTAAGAAAAATATTTCGGATGAAGAAGCGCATCAGCGTCGCATGACGTCATGGTGATATAGGTAATCGGTATATGCCACGCGTTCAGTTTTTTTACGACTTGTCTTGAGGCCCATGCCATGTTAGAAGATTTTCCCGCAACTTCTCCCGGTTTTAAAACATGTCTCGTTACGATAAACTTTCCAAATTGATTCGCAAATTCTTTCTGTAGTTGTTCGGACGTTTCTACAGCATCCGGATCTTTGGCTTCTGTGGCTAAAACCACGATGATTTTTTGTTTCGGAAAATCCTGATTGACGAGGTTTTGAAGTGTTCTTCGCAGTATATGGATAGGTTCATGATATTCGGGAATAACGATGACATGATGTAATTCATCAAAATGCGGTTGGTTTTTTGTTAATCCGAGCCAATCAATTTTGACGTGAGCATTAAGTGTCACAAATGACTGTATGGCATTAAATGCGAGAGTAAACGATTTATAAAACCAGAATACATCAAACGTTATGATAAGGTATGCAACAAGCGCCGGATGCCAGAAAGAAAGCCAAAGCGGCATGGTGATAAGAATCCACGATAAACTTGAAACGGCTATCTCCAATCCTCGGGTAAATTTTTCCGGATAGCGGTTTAATAATTGGCGCATAAAATCGACCTAAATTGATATATCTTCGCCTTTTTATTATAGCACGGTTGTCATGCACAAGAAACGGAGTTTACAGGTGGGTAAAAGAGAATACTGTTTCAGCATTGTGGGTTGTTTGCGTTTCTATATCTGAAACCGGCATATTCATAAGTTCCGCAATTTTTTTCGCAATAAGAGGAATGTGTTTTGGTTCATTCCGTTGTCCGCGATGGGGGATGGGGGTGAGATATGGTGAATCGGTTTCCAAAAGAAGCATAGAAAGGGGAATTTGGGGTACGATAAGCGCTAATCGTTTGGAATACGTGACGTTTCCGTCGATGCCGACAAAAAAATTCCGGCGTTTCGCTTCGCGCAAATCCTCAAGCCCGCCGGAAAAACAATGAATCACCCCTCGGAGGCCTTGGGGTAAACTATCGAGCACCTGAAAGAAGTCCTCATATGCATCGCGGCAGTGCATAATAGCCGGAAGATTATACTTGAGCGCAAAACGGAGCTGTTCTTCAAACAATATCTTCTGTTCCTGTTTTTTGCCGGACGCAACCTCACCTTTAAACAAGTGATAATCCAATCCGCATTCTCCGACAGCTACAACTGACGGGTTTCTTAATTTTTCTAAGACCGATAGATCTGGGTTATGGCTTGCTTCATATGGATGAAATCCGATACTTGCAAAAATAACGCCTGGATATTTATGTGCTAGCTCTACGGCTTGTTTGGAAGAATATGCGTCGACACCCGGTGTTATAAAGTGTTTGACGCCGACTTTCTTCGCATTGCCGACAACCATCGGGCGGTCAGCATCAAACTGTTCGAACATGAGGTGACAGTGTGTATCGATAAACATAGTTATCGCATTAAACAATGCGCGGGAATAATGGCGGTTGCGCTTTAATAGTCGGTCCTTTGAATTGATCAAGAATTTTTTGCGCGGTGTCAGGGAGAAAAGGTTGAAGCTCAGTGGCGACCCCACGAATTTCCTCGACCAAAAAGCTTAATGTTTTCATTAATTCATCTCCTGTAAGACCCCATGGTTTCTTTTCATCTATTAATTTATTAAGAGATGTAACAGAACTTGCCGTTTCAACCCCTATCCATAAAAGTTCAAGCGCTTTATCGAATCGATATTTTGATAGTTCTTCTGATAATAAAGATTCTGGAATCCAAGAATGTTTTTTAGGAGGAAAAGCGAATTTACTCGTTTCGCAAAGTCTGGCGACTCTGGCAACAAGGTTACCAAGCCCATTAGCTAAATCTGCATTATAAAGATCTTTAAATCTTTTTTCTGAAAAATCGCCGTCGCTGGTTGGCGGAATTTCGCGCAAAAGATAATATCGCAGTGGATCTGCGCCGTATTTTTTAATCAATTCAGCGGGGTCGATAACATTGCCGAGGGTTTTGCTCATTTTCTGCCCGTTGACGGTAAAATATCCGTGCACGAAAATTGCTTTTGGAAGTTTAAGTCCTGCGGATAACAAAAATGCCGGCCAGTAAATCGAATGAAACCGGTTTATGCCTTTGCCGATTACGTGGACGTCAGCCGGCCACCATTTGTTGTACTGTTTGTCATCCCATCCAAACCCGACACCACTTTGGTAAATATTTAACGCGTCAAACCAGACATACATACGCTGCGTGGGGTCGTCGGGAACAGGGACGCCCCAATTTTTTGCCCTGGCGTTACTCCGTGAAACACTTATATCAAGAAGCTGTTGTTTGAGAAATGATATGATTTCATTTTTCCGGAATTCCGGAATGATTTTGATTGTATCAGTCGAAAGAAGATCTATTAATTGTTTTTGATATTTTGAAAGACGGAAAAAATAATTTTCTTCTTTAACGGTTTCCAATTTTTTGCCGGGATGTTCGAAACATTCGCCGTTTTCGTTGAGTTCATCTTTTGTATAAAACGCTTCGCACCCGACGCAATATAATCCTTCATAGGATTTTTTATAAATATCTTTTTTGCATAATTCCCAGAGTTTTTGACTCGCTTTAAAGTGATGCTTGACGTCGCTTCCTTTTTGCCAGACATCAAAATCACAATGTAATGCTTTGGTTAATTCAAAAAACTTTTGGGTATTGTCATCAATAAATTTTTTGACGGGGATACGCGCTTTCTCTGCTGCTTGTACATTTTTCAGCGCGTTTTCATCGCCGCCGGACAAAAGAAGCGTTTCTTCTCCCAAGAGTTTGTGATAGCGGGCGATCGTATCGCCCTCAACGAATTCCATCGCGTGACCAATATGAGGAGCCGCATTGACGTAGGGGATAGAGCATGTGATGTAGAACTTGGCCATATGAGGCTTATTCTAATTCAAGAGAGCGAAATCCACAATTATACGGTTGTGGATAAGCGTGCGGTGCATTTTTACCGTTTTTGAAGATAGAGCTCAAGGGAAACGAGCGAGAGCGCTAACAATATTATATATACTGGTTCCCGAAGGCCTAAAAACCGGAGGAGAAAAAAGACGAATACCCCACTACCCAGTAAAACAGAACGTCGCACAATATTTGTAATAAACATCGTGATGCTGAACACCGTTACGAAAAGAATAGTAAAAAAAAGTATAAGCGATTGGAGATAATTTGGATCCAAAGTGTTTATCAGCCATCCTAAGCCGCTTAAGCTGCAAATCCCGACAATAATCCATATGACATTATGTTGTGTTTGTTGGAGATGTGTGTGAGAAAGAAACTGTCTCATAACTTTTAGCGTACCATATTTATCTATCAGTCGATACGTTTGTACAGAGAAACCGATTTGTGTTATTGTTGCCATGCTTATGCAGCCGGATTTTATTGTCATTATTCTCGTGATTCTTTTGGGGTTTTCCGTTCTGGCGTGGATTTTGAAAAATGAATTATCCAAACTGAAAAAAACTGATGACGTCGCCTTGGTTGAATGGTTGAAAAGCATGCAGACGACGATTGAGCATACGAATAAAACGCTCAACGATGCCATGCGCGGATCCACTGTTGAAATGACAAGGACTCTTCAATCAAATTCCCGGCAGCTTAATGAACGCCTTGATGAAGCGGCACGCGTGATCGGTGCGTTAAATAAAAACGTCGGCGAGATGTCGGAAGTCGGCCGCGGCATCAGAAGTCTTCAGGAATTTTTGCAGTCGCCGAAACTGCGCGGAAACATCGGCGAACAGGTACTGAAAGATATGATCGGTCAGACGTTTCCGAAAAATTCGTTCCATCTACAATATCCTTTTAAATCCGGTGTTAAAGTTGATGCGGTTTTAAAAACAGACGCGGGACTTTTATGCATAGATTCCAAATTTCCCATGGAAAATTTTACGATTATGCATAACGGCGAAACGGAAATTATACGAAATCAGGCGAAACGGGATTTTGTCGCGGACGTCAAAAAACATATTAATGATATTAGTAAAAAATATATCTTGCCGGAAGAAGGAACGCTCGATTTCGCGCTTATGTATATCCCGTCGGAATCGGTTTACTACGAAATAGCCAATATGAACGAACTTATGGAATTTGCGCGCGGCCTTCGAGTGTATCCGGTTTCTCCTAACACGCTCTATGCACATTTGCAGGTATTGCTTTTGAGTTTTCAGGGGAAGGATCTTGAACAAAAATCCCGCGAAGTCTTCCGGCTTCTTCGGGCTATACAAAAAGATTACGCAAAAGTTGAAGAAAATCTCGGCGTTCTTAATAAACACGTGAGTAATGCCTATAATAGTATGAGTTCGGTAACAGGTGCATTTCAGGTACTCGGACAAAAAATAGAAAGCACTCACCTCTTGCATGGCGATGCAAAAGAAGAGTGATACAATAAATACATATATGAAATTCGTACTAATCCATGGAGCATTCGGAAGTCCAGAGGGTAACTGGTTTCCGGAATTGAAAGATAAACTTGAGTCACTCGGTCAAACAGTCATTGTACCTCAATTTCCTGTTGAATCTTGGGACGAGCTAACGAAGGCTGGACCTGGCATCGTAGCGAAGAAACAAACGCTCGCCAACTGGTTGGCAGTGTTGGAGCCTATTGTTAAGTCTTTTCATAAAGGAGAAAAGTTGTGTTTTATTGGACATTCATTAGGTCCCGTATTTATTTTACATGCAGTGGAGCATTTTCATCTTCAGTTAGATAGTGCGATTTTTGTTAGCCCGTTTATGGATCCGGTAAAATCGAAAAAATTTTGGCAATTTGATATTGTAAATAGTAGTTTTTACAAAACGGATTTCGATTTTGAAGAATTAAAAAAATCAATTCCGGTATCATATGTTCTGTATTCTGATACCGACCCATACGTATCAAAAAATCACTCACAATTGTTTGGCAATGCTCTTAATAGTTCAATGATACTTGTAAAAAGAGCGGGCCATATGAATAGTGAGGTGAATTTGAATGAATTCCCGCTTGTCTTAGATCTTTGCCTTACTCGGCTCGACCTGACTCTTTTCCAGCGTTATCTTGCTCTCCGACAGAAAGTCGGAGCGATTGATTACATGCATGCTACCAAGGGCGGAGTCATTAAATTAAAAGCACAAGAAGCATTAAGTGAGGGAGTTTTTCGTTTTAGTCATTTAGAAAAGAGCGGATTTTGTACAGCTTTTACAGGATTATCATCTTTTTGGAATCCAAATCTCCAATATATGAAAGATGCGCGTAGGGCAGCAAGAAGAATTGGAGATTTTACACGGGTAATTGTATTAGAGAAGCTTTCTGATATTAAGAATCCTTTATGGAAGCAACAAATAGAACTCGATCTAGCCGCCGGCATACATATATATTTATGTTTGTATGATGATATAAAAGAAAAAATTATAGAACCGGATTTTGGTATTTGGGACGAAAGTTATGTTTGTATCGTTCCGTATGATCGGAAAAATCATACAGTTCGTGGTGATACCGTCGAACTAAATAGCCTAGAAGGCGTTATTGCATTAGCTAATGAGTGGAAAAAATTTATCATGGATCACGCAACGCAAATACACAATTCAACCTCCGACGTCGACGGTTTTTATAACACTCACAATAAATGAAGCACGTTTAGTAGACGAGTTAAATGTAAGGTATATAATATCCCCACTGTGACAAAGGTATCAGTTGAAGATCGGACATTAAATCAGGAACAGCGGAAAGCCATTGAACATGGCGAAGGCCCGTTAATGATTATCGCGGGAGCAGGGACGGGTAAAACGACTGTGGTTACAGATCGCATCAAATACCTCATTTCTTCCGGCAAAGCGCTTCCGCAGGAAATATTATCGCTGACGTTTACGGAAAAGGCGAGCCGCGAAATGGAAGAACGCGTCGATATGGCTATGCCCTATGGCGTTACGCAGATGTGGATTTCGACGTTCCATTCGTTTTGTGACCGGATACTTCGAAATGAAGCTATTAATATCGGTATCGATCCGGGATACACGCTTATGACAGAGGCGGAAACCATACTTTTTTTCCGGAAAAATATTTTCCGATTCAATCTCAAATATTTCCGGCCGTACGGAAATCCAAATAAATTTATTGACGGCATGGTGCAGCATTTCAGCAGGTTGAGAGATGAAGATGCGACTCCTCAGGAATATTTTTATTGGATTAAGAAACAGAAAAGTTTTGATAAAGAAGAAAAAGCAAAGTACGAAGAACTCGCAAACGCGTACAGAACGTACGAGGAATTGAAGGTAAAAGAAGGAGTGTGCGATTACGCTGATTTAATCAGTTTAACATTGAAAATTTTCAGATCCCGACCGAATATTCTTAAAAAATATCAGGAGCAATTCAAATACATTCTTATAGACGAATTTCAGGATACGAATTTTGCACAAAATGAACTCGCAATTCTTCTAGCAGGAAAAAGGAAAAATATTACCGTGGTTGGTGATGATGATCAGGCAATCTACCGTTGGCGCGGAGCTGCAGTTTCCAACATGATTCAGTTCCGGAAATCGTTTCCGAAAGCCAAGATTATCGTGTTAACAAAAAATTATCGCTCGACCAAAGAAATTCTTGACCGTTCGTATGATCTTATACAACACAACAACCCTGACCGCTTAGAAGTCGCGGAAAAAATTGATAAAAAACTGGATAGTTTCAGGCGAGTTAACGGAGAAGCTATTCACGTTATGTACGCAGATCGCGTAGAAAATGAGGCGGAATCGGTAGCCAGAACTATCGCTATGATTATGAAGGAGCAGAAAGAATATTCGTATTCCGATGTTGCTATATTAGTCCGCGCGAACAACCATGCCGATCCGTTTGCGCGCGCGTTGGGTCGGGCGGGAATACCGTATCAATTTTTAGGGCCCGGTCAGCTCTTTCGGCAGCCGGAAGTGAAAGACCTTATCGCATATCTCAAGGTTCTGTATAATTTTGAAGACAGTGTTGCGATGTACAGACTGCTTACGATGGATTGGCTAAATATATTGCCACGCGATGTTGCATCTTTATCCAACTACGCGAAAAAATATGGTGTATCTCTTTTTGAATCGTGCGAAAAATTGGTAAGTCATATTGATCCAAGACCATTTGTCTCCGACGATTCGGAAAAAAAGATTGCAAACATAGTTTCGCTTATCCATAAGCACCTAGGACTTATCAAAAAAGAAACGGCAGGACAGATTCTTTATTATTTTTTGGAAGAGACTGGGCTTCTGAAAACGCTTGCGGAATACAAAACGGTAAAGCAAGAAAAAATAGCGGGGAACATTTCGAAATTTTTTAATAAACTCAAAACGTATGAAGTGGATCATGAGGACGCAGGAGTTTTTGCCATTGTAGACTGGATAGATCTTTCGATGAATCTGGGTGAATCCCCTCTTGCAACCGATACGGATTGGGGGGAAAACAACGCCGTTAACATTATGACGATTCACTCTGCGAAGGGTTTGGAATTTCCAGTCGTTTTTTTGGTGAATCTCGTATCGCAACGGTTTCCGACGACAGAGCGCAAAGAGCAAATTCCCATTCCGGAAAAACTCATTAAAGAAGTATTGCCGAGTGGAGATTATCACATGGAAGAAGAACGGCGGTTGTTTTACGTCGGCATGACACGGGCGCGCGATCTTTTGTATCTTACGGGCGCAAAGTTTTACGGAGAGGGCAAGCGGGAGAAAAAATTATCACCTTTTATTTCCGAGGCCGTGGGTGATATATCACATATCAAACCCGAAGAATCGACAACAACGAAGCAATTAAGTTTTCTCGATTGGAAAAAAGATGAAACGAATGAAGAAAACAAACGCGTGCGTCAACATATTCCTTTTTTATCCTATTCACAACTTTCAACATTCACCACGTGTCCGTTGCAGTATAAATACCGGTATATTGTAAAACTTCCGGTTCCGCCGTCTGCGGCGTTATCATTTGGCGACACAATTCACAGAACCGTGCGCGCGTTTTATGAGCTGGTGAGAAATGGAGATCATCCCGCGAAACAAACGCTCATTAACTTGTTGGATGACCATTGGTCATCGATAGGATATGGAGACAAACAATATGAAGCCAAAATGAAAGCACACGGAAAAGAACTTTTAGGTGAATTTTATGAAAAAGGGTATAATCCAAAAATTATTCCGACAAAGCTTGAAGAACCATTCAAGATTAAAATTACTCCAACGTTAACTCTTGGCGGGAAAATTGACCGTATAGATACTTATCCTGACGGAACACTTGAAATTATTGATTATAAAACAGGAACTGCTCCAAAATCACGGGATGTCACGAAAGATCCGCAGTTAACTGTATATGCACTAAGCGCGTCGGTCGGAGGTATGTTTCATAAACCTCCGGAAAAAGTAATCGTCTCATTTTATTTTTTCGAAGGACAGGAAAAAATTTCGGCAACACGGACGAAAGAAGAACTGGCACAGGCAAAAAAAGATATAGTCGCAAAAGCCGCTGAAATTGAGCGAAGCGATTTTGCCCCAACTCCGGGGAAACACTGCGATTTTTGCGAATTCAGACTTATTTGCGAAGCGTGGAATTGAGCGTACTATTTATTCAAAACAAGCGGATAATAGAGGGTTTTCCCTCCGAAGCCTTCTTTGAATTTGGTGAATCCTTTCCAGTCTGTGTTCTGCTTGGGAATTCGTTCATCCCAGACGCCGACGAGGTCAAATAGTTTTGCACCGTGCTTTTTAGAAAGTTTGAGCGCCTCCCAAACAAGAAGCGTTGGGGCATAGAGTTTTTTTCCTTTCTTGGTAGCACCTGCTATCCAATAATAAGCAATTGTATCCCAAAATAAGAGAAGGACCCCTCCAATAAGCTCATCACCGCTGTATGCTAATAAAATTGCTGAGTGTTGGGGAGCAAAAATTGGCCAGAGCTTTTTAATGCCTGTTGTGGTAATGAATCCAAATAACCCTGAAGATTTATTTTTAATTCGTATAAGATCATCAATAGATGTCGATTGTTTAATCGATACGTTGAGCTTTGTTGCTCGACGCACGGCGCGGCGTTTTGCTTCAGAAAACGAATGGAAAATTTCATCTTCTTTTGGAGTTACATCAATTCGTATAGTTTTGGTGGGCAGATAGGGGGCGGTATTCACTTTGACATATCTGGCAAGCGACAGGCACCACTGATTGAGCTCCTGTTGATTTTGAGTGGCTATCGGCTCGATAACAAGCGTTTTTATCTTATGAGACTGAAGTATGGGGATAAGCTTTTGCGCATTCGGCAGTTTTTGTGGTCTATGGATTTTAGCAATTCCCCCAAAGAGCGGAAACCGTTTCAGAAAAATATGAATGCCGTCGATTTCTATAACTGTCCACTTAAGCGCCATCATGTATTTTGCATAAAGTGTTGACTGTTGAGGCTCCATAATTAGAGATGAGTTTTTGCTTTGAGGAATTTCCACCGGAGAGAATCTGCAAGCGCAAAAAAAGTATATTGGACAGGGTGAATGATAAGATCGTACGAACCGGCAAATTCAACGAGTGTCGGATTATATCCTTCTTTAAATCGATGAAATCCATACCACGGATCGCGGGTGTCAGGATGAAGACCCATTGCACCCCAGAGATCAAAATAATAATATCCCTCTTTTTTTGCCAGCTGGGCTATTTTCCAAAGGAGTAAATTCGGCGCCATGACTTCCCGATGATCTCGTGAGGATGCGCCGTACGGATAGTATACCATGTCTTTCCAGAAAAAAAGTATCCATGCACTAAGAATTTTATTTTGATACATTGCCGTGAACAGCCGGGCAATACCGCTTTTATGGAGAATTTTCCACATGGTTTTATGATACGTTACATTATGAGCGTAAAATCCCTGGCGGCGTGTGGTTTCCTCCGAGAGTTGAAGATAAGAGGAAAATGCCTTGTCGGAATTATCTTCCGCAACGGTGACACCGTGACGTTCGGCGACCCTGATGTTGTATCTGGTTTTTGGATGCATCGCTTTCAGAAGCTCATCTTCAGATTTTGACAGGTCAAGGACAAACGTGTATTTCGTAAATAATGGCCGATGGGATTTGCGAAGCAATTTTCCTATATCCGTAGCAAATGATTCTTCGGCGGATACATCAGGTTCTAACTGAATATATATCGCTCGTTTTTTCATTCCGAGTTTTTTTAACTCTCCGAGCATTTCTTGGGTGGGCATTGGTCCTTTAGGGAAATACCCTATGTAGTACGGGGAAAGGGGAACTTTATGAAAAGAAATTTGCCACCCTTCAATAAGATTATTATGTTCAAATACTCCAAGGCGCATAACGTCAACGCCCATAGCTTTTCGAAATTCTCCCCATTCCCATGTTTGTAATGGATGCTGTACGACTTTGTCCCACTGGGTTTTGTCGGTTTCGTTTACTAATCGGATTGTCCTATCGGTCTTCATCATATTTATTATACCCTTCGCAGCGAAATTTGCTACGGGTGTTAATTTATTTTAATTGATTTGGCGGTAATGATGTATCTCTCTTTTGTGCCTATGATACAATGAGACTGATGAAAAAAAGACGAGTAACAGTTACTCATCATTCTCACCATGCCGAAGCGATTAGTTGGTTGCCGATAGACAGCAGGCTTTTTCCCTTTTTTTCATTTTCCCATGTCAAAGGAATAGCGCGAATTTTCCTCATAGTTGAAATGTCGCTGTCGGTATTTATGGTTGTTGCATCTCTTATTCTGGTACTTTTTCACTTTATTTTATAATAAAGATTATCTGCCCTTTTGCATATTTGCAAAAAAGCGGTACAATGTGACCCAAAGAGTATGTCAACAGGCGGATATTTACTCGGATACGATTTAGGCAGTTCATTTATCAAAGCATCGCTTATTGATATTGGGACAGGTGAATGTATTGCAAAAGCCGCCTCCACCGATACCGAACTTGCGATTGATTCCCCGAAGTCCGGCTGGGCCCAGCAACATCCTGACATGTGGTGGAAGCATATCGTTCAGGCAACGTTAAAAATTAAAATTCAGGTTGGAAATAAACTAAAAGATGTTAAGGCCATAGGGATTACCTATCAGATGCACGGATTAGTTCTCGTTGATAAACATATGAATGTTTTGTATCCGTCTATCATCTGGTGCGATAGCAGGGCCGTAGAATTGGGTGATAGGGCATTTAAAAAAATTGGTGAGAAAAAATGCCTTACTCATTTGTTAAATTCACCCGGCAATTTCACCGCCTCAAAGCTTGCATGGGTAAAACAGAATTTGCCCGACGTTTACAAAAAAGTATATAAGATGATGCTTCCGGGTGACTATATTGCATATAAGTTTACGGGAGAACTCAAAACTACCACAACAGGGCTTTCAGAGGGAATTCTTTGGGATTACCAAAAAGATGATATCGCAGACATAGTGCTTGACTATTATGGTATCCCAAAACGTTTTATTCCGGAAATTGTTCCTGTATTTTCTATACAAGGACATCTCACAAAAGAAGCAGCAGAGTTAACAGGTTTGCCGGTGGGAGTGCCGGTTTCGTATCGCGCCGGCGATCAGCCGAATAATGCGCTTTCCCTGAGTGTTCTTAATCCGGGAGAGATTGCGGCAACGACAGGCACTTCGGGCGTTGTATATGGCGTTGGAGATAAACCACTGTCGGATAAAAAATCTCGCGTGAACGTATTTGTCCATGTAAATCATACGAAAAAACACCCTCGGTATGGAACGCTTCTTTGTTTAAACGGGGCCGGAATTCTCAATTCATGGTCAAAACATAAGCTGTTTACGATTAGTAAAGAGGGTTTAAGTTACGACGAAATGAATCATATGGCCGCCCTTGCGCCGATCGGTTCTGAAGGCTTATGTATTTTGCCTTTTGGCAACGGTGCCGAACGGACGCTGGAAAATAAGAACATCGGTGCATCCATTCATGGGCTTAATTTAACAATTCATACCAGAAGACATATCGCCAGAGCAATTCAAGAAGGCGTTGTCTTTGCTATGAATTACGGATTGCAGGTTATGAAAGAAATGGGGCTTTCTATAAAGGTTATTAAAACCGGTTACGCCAATATGTTTTTAAGTCCGCTGTTTGCCAACGCATTTTCAACTCTTACAAATTCAGTGATTCACCTCTACAATACTGACGGAGCTCAAGGCGCAGCACGGGGTGCAGGTATCGGAGCAGGAATATATCCCTCTGCTCACGAAGCATTTAAAAATTTGAAAATTATAAAAACAATCAAACCAAATCCTTTAGAACAACAGGCGTATCAGGATGCGTATAAGCGATGGGAAAATTATTTGCACAAATATATATAATATAAAAAAATTGAAAGGAGAGTATATGATAAAACGAAAACTTTCTATGCCCTTTTGGTGCGTAGGCAATCCTGTAGGCGATCCGTTTGGCGGTCCCGTCATGGATAAGCTGACTTCAGTAGAAATTGTCGATATTTTGTGTGATGCAAAATCAAAAGGACTTATTGATTTTACATCAGCGCATGACGATGATCTCGTCAGTTGGGATCCTGCAAACCCGAGCGATGACCAGAATAAAAATAGCGTGACATATAAGACCATCCATACAATCAAAAAAAAGATGGATGCTGCGGGTCTTCGTATGAAAATGATAACCTGCAGTTTGCACGGGAATTCGGTTTTCAGAAACGGGGGACTTACTAATCCCGATCCGGAAATAAGAGCCTTAGCTGCACAAAAAGTTATGCGGACCATTCGCATCGGTAATTTTTTCGGTGCGGAATATCTTACTTATTGGGTGGCGCGTGACGGGTTCGAGTGTCAGTTCGCAATACCGTGGGAAAAATGCTACACATATATTGAGCAAGGCCTTAATCTGGCAACGCGGTATATTAAGGAAAATAATTTTTCCATTAAAGGCGGTACGATTGAAAGTAAGCCCAATGAGCCGCGGGGTGAAATGTTTTTGGCTACCACCGGCCATGCGCTTGCGCTTATCAGCCGTTTGGAAGATCCTGATTTTTGGGGAGTAAACCCAGAAATATTGCAACACGAAGGAATGACGAATTTGTCTGCAATTAACGCAATTGCGATGGCGGTGCATGCAAAAAAGTTGCCTTTTATGCACTTAGGAAATCAGAAACCAGGACAGTTTGATAATGACAATCCCACCATGACCGGTATGGACGGCGTGAAAGAAATCATTGGTGTGTTCTGGATGTTACAGAAACTCGGGTGGAACGGACACATAGAGTTTGATAATCACGTCCTGCGTACCGATACGGCACCTGGAAAGAAGAATGCAATTGCCATACGCAAGGAGTTTATTAGGCACAATGTGGAAAGTTACAGATTGGCAGAAAAGAAAGCGGATGAACTGGCAAGAAACGCAAAGCTTGATACGCTTCATGCGGAGATTTGTCATAAACAATCTGCAGTTGTTGCCGCTTTAGAAAGTTATAATATGAAAGCGATAAACAATGCAAAAATAAATTACGATAAGGTAAACGAGACAGCCGTAAAAATCGCCCAGCTGGATTACGTTGTCAATAAAGTACTCTTGGGGGAATAAAAAAAAGGTACGTTATAGCAGCATGTCGTCTTCACTGAAGCCGCGATCGGCATTCAGCGATACGTTGAGGTCTAATACGTGGGCTGGAATATCCGCGATAAATCGCGAGATCATGTTTTGTGTTCTCGTACCAAAAAATAATCGGCGGTTTGCATAGGTTAAATACAATTTTTCTTTTGCGCGGGTGAGGCCTACATAACAAAGCCGCCGTTCTTCTTCCAGTTCCTCGCGATCCATAAGCGTACGGCTATGAGGAAATAACCCTTCCTCCATGCCAATCATAAAGACAACGGGAAATTCCAAACCTTTTGCCGCGTGAAGTGTCATAAGCGTGACAGCATCGCGGTTGGCTTCGCGCAGTTTTACTGCAACCGGTTCATATTCCTGTTCAACGAGTGCGACCGTTTCCAAAAATTCGGAAAGAACAGGAAACTCCGTTGCGACCGATCGTAATTCTTTGATATTTTCCAGCCGGTATGCTTCTTCTTCGACATTGGCATCATATAATTCCAGATACTGAGTGATAGCCAGTATTTGGTCAAGGAGTTCGAGGGTCGTCAAATTTATCATGGTATTGTTTTTGTGTATGTTCTCGGAGAATTCAATAAATTTTGCCATCCTATTTTTTCCCAGTTTTTCAATACGTTTATAAGAAACAGTATCTTTGCGGTTGGCTATTATTCGAAGATACGCAAGAACATCTTTAATTTCTTTCCGTTCATAGAACCGAGTTCCTCCGACAAGTAGATATGGGATTCCAGCATGTAAAAAAGCCTCTTCAATGACGCGGGATTGGGCATTTGTGCGATAAAGAACGGTAAAGTCGTGAAACGGGCGATTAGCCTGAAGAATAGTTTGCACGAGAAATGTTGCCTCATCGTGTTCGGTACGTGCCTCATAGAGCGTGATATGATCGCCGCTGGCCTGTTCCGTCCAGAGTTTTAGAATGGGGTGCGACGTGTTTTTCGATATCACTCCGTGTGCCGCGTCCAAAATATTTTGTGTTGAGCGGTAGTTTTGCTCGAGATGAAATTCGTGAGCATCGGGATAATCATGTTTGAAATTCGTAATGTTGCGAAAATCAGCGCCCCGCCAGCGATAAATACTTTGTGATGCATCGCCGACCACACAAATATTGTGATATCGGCTGGCCAAAAATTTTGTCAGTAAATATTGCGCCTTGTTCGTGTCTTGATACTCATCAACGAGAATATAATGATACGTTTCCTGATATTTACCTAAAACCTCTTTATTTTTTTGAAATAACTCAACGGTTTTACCTAATAAGTCATCAAAATCGAGCGCTTCATTATTTTTCAGCAACTGCTGGTATGCAAGATATATTTTTGCAACGGCTTCCTGAAAATATCCGCGGGCGTATTGAGGATATTCGGTGGCAGAAATAAGCTCGTTTTTCGCTTCTGATATGGTGTGGGCAACAGCGCCCGGATTAAAGCTTTTCGTAGATAAATCCAGCGTTTTCATAACATCCTTAATTGCGTCCATCTGATCCTGCTCATCATAAATGAGAAACCCAGGCGCAACGCCGATATGAGAGCCGTATTTTCGGAGAGTTTTTACGCAAAATGCGTGAAATGTACCGGCAAAAGGTACGTCGTATGAGGTGCCCAATAGTTTTCTGATCCTTTTGCCCATTTCATCTGCAGCCTTATTGGTGAATGTGACCATAAGAATGTGGAACGGCGAAACGTGTTTTTCGCTGATAAGATATGCGACTCGATAGGTGAGTACTCTGGTTTTTCCCGATCCGGCACCGGCAAGAATAAGAACCGGTCCTTCAGTGCACATGACTGCTTCCTGTTGTTTTTTGTTTAAGTCGTTGAGCAAGCTCTTTGTCATAGAGTATAATCTTATCATATGAAAAAACTCTTTATTGCAGGAAATTGGAAAAGTAATAAAACAAATGCAGAATCCCAAGCGTGGGTTAAAGATATTGCGGGCATGCTGAGCGATGTAACAGCTGATTTATCAAATACGCCCGTCGTCGTTTGCGTGCCATTTTCCTCTCTTTCCGTTATGAATTATGCTTTGAAAGCGGGTAAAGTGCCTCTTTTGCTTGGGGCCCAAAACGTATCGAAATTTGATGAGGGCGCGTATACAGGAGAAGTTACCGCCAAAATGATAAAAGAGGTGGCTGACTGGGTTGTTATCGGACACTCGGAACGAAGAAAATATTTTGGCGAGAGTGACAGCGATCTTGCAACAAAGGTGGAGAAAGCTCACACCTCGGGTCTTAAGGTAATATTTTGTGTACAGGATGACAAAACACCGGTTCCCGCGAATGTTGAAGTTGTGGCGTATGAGCCGGTTTGGGCTATAGGGACTGGAAAGACTGATTCGCCGGAAAACGCGAATAGCGTCGTTACTGCAATAAAAAACAACACCGGTGCGTCTACTGTTTTGTACGGTGGCAGCGTGACAGGCGATAATGTGGCTTCGTTCGTTTCGCAACAAGCTATTGATGGAGTGTTGCCTGGGGGGGCAAGTTTGGATCCACAAAAATTTTCCCATCTTATTCATGCGGCTCTGGCTGCGACACGATAACTGAAAACGTTGTAGTTTTGTCGATTTGTTATGGATACGAAGGTTAAACGACGCGTTATTCCGAAGCTGTATAAATTCCTCATTCTTTGTTTATCAGTAGTGATTTGCATCGGCATTGTCTTTGGTGTTTCAAGAGCTATTCTGTTTATGGAAGAAACGGGTATAACCCCCGAGCTTGTCGTTCAATTGATATTGAATGACGGAATCACACTGCAGTCTTCACATAATCGTACAAACGTTTTGTTGCTCGGAATTGGTGGTGGTACCCATGAAGGCGCGGATTTGACTGATACGATGATAGTGCTGTCACTTGATAACGTAAAGAAAGTGACATCACTTATCTCTATCCCTCGTGATGTCTGGTCGGACACCCTGAAAGACAAAGTGAATAGTGCGTATTATTACGGAGAACTCAAGGAAAAAGGCGGAGGCATGGTTCTTGCGAAAGTTATAGCTGAGGATGTTGTCGGGATGCCTATTCAATATGGTTTGGTTATCGATTTTACCGGATTTAAAAATATTATTGATTTACTTGGGGGGATAGATGTCAACGTGAGCAAGGCATTCACCGATACGCAATACCCCGTTCCGGGAAAAGAACATGATACGTGTCTTGGGGATCCTACGAACGCATGCGTCTATGAGACTGTGCATTTTGATGCGGGATGGCAACACATGGATGGGGATCGTGCGTTAATCTATGTGAGAAGCAGGCACGCGGATGGAGAAGAAGGAAGTGATTTTGCCCGAAGTCGCCGTCAACAAGATATTCTTTTGGCTCTCAGGGACACTATTATGCATCCCACGCGGTGGGTGACGTTTCACAGGTTAACATTGTTACCAAAAGCTATAGATGATGCGACGGATACGGATATGAATATTGGGGAGTTATTAACCGTCGGAAAACGGTTTTTGAAAACAAATCAATCCGAAGTGAAAAAAATTTCTTTTGAGTCTCAATTAATAGAACCTTCGCCCTCGCTGTATAACGGACTTTATGTATTAGTTCCGAAAGACGATTGGGATACCGTGCAATCGTATATTTCCGGTGAATTAAATTAAAATTTATAAAGCGAGGCCGAGAAGAATTAAGAGAAATGCTCCACTAACGACAGATGCCCCAAGAACAGAGGGGCCTGTTCCTGTAACCGGTGTCTGAGGTGTTGGCGTTGTGGTTTGGCACACGCAGCTTGTTTTATCTGAGCATACAGGATTTCGACAGAATCCTCCAACGCAGGCAAGTCCGCTCGTACAATCTGTATTATAGGTGCAGACATTGTTACAACCCGACAGGACCGGTGTTGGCGTGGGTGTGGGAGTATTTGATTGGCACGTGCAGTTCGTCTGGTCAGAACAGCTGGAGTTACGGCAAACACTGCTGACACACACTAATCCATTTGAACAGTCAGCGTTGACCGTACAGGAGTTATTGCACCCTGCAAGAGGCGTGGGTGTTGGCGTATTTGTTGGCGTGGAAGTCGGCGTGCTTGTTGGCGTGGAAGTCGGCGTGCTTGTTGGCGTGGAAGTCGGCGTAAGACTGGTGGTTGGCGTTATGAGATTAAATGTAAGGGTACAGGCTTGCTCAGCAGCTTTTGGAGTAATTTGCGGTACATTCGGTGCTACGGGCGTGGTTTTAGTAAGTTGTTGACTTGTTAAAAACGTCACAATTCCTAATCCGACTGTTATGAAGGTAATGAAGGTAAAGTACCAGTATTTTTTTATAAAACGCATAGAATTAATTCATTATACGCATATTAAACGTATTATTTCCATCTGTTTCTAGAATATCTCGTTTTTCATTCAGATACTACTTCAATGCAGCAATAGTTGCTCCTCCTGATAACAATACGATACCGAGTATAAGAGATATGATTGTAGGAAATTCATCTCCCGTACTGGGAGGCGGTTGACCGGAAAGCGTTGATTCCGGAACTGACACTGGTGTTGGGGACTCAGTTATCGTATCCGTTGGACTACTTTCTGGTGTAAGAGTTGCTGATGCTGTTGCATCGCCCAATACCTGTGTGCCGCTTTTGAAAATTTCAAACGTATGTGTGATGGCAACGGGTTGGTTTTTACTATCAACGGTTGAAATAGTTACGCTTTGTTTGCCTGGTGCTAACGTTTTTGGCGGAGTAAAACTCCATTGGCCGTTTGGATCGACTTTTGTCGAACCCGTCATAACCTGTGTAATACCGAGACTAATACCGATGTACGTACCGGGAATTCCGGTTCCCTGAATAAGTGGTAGCGTGGCGGAAAGCCCCGCCCCTTGAGCAGGTGAGACTAATGAAACCGTATAAGAACGATTTGTGGTATCGCCAAGCACCGTGCCGTTGGTTGGCAGTTGGTTACTCGCAAGAGTATTGGATTCTGACGTTTTTGCTTGTTGGTGACGAAAATCATAAATTTTGCCGAGCGTCATTTCAGGAACTGGAGAATCGTTTAATGTGTCTGTGATCGCTGTAGTTTGTAAGCCGTTGGCTTGAACTAGAATATTTTCGGTCATACGGTTTGAGGTAGGTAAATAATCAGTGAGATCATTTTTTCGAATTTGATTTAAGGGTATTAACCACAATCCTGATGCTTTTGTTAGAGCGGATAATTCTTGTCCGCCGTCGATGGTGAGATAAACGAGTGCTCCCCCCATGGGCTGTTCGTTTGTTTGCTGGATAGTTCCATATGCGGGCTCAAGGCCGCCGCTCTGCGGAGAAAGCGTTATCGGTGTGTGTATACTCCATGGTTTTCCATCACTGAAATACTCTTTACCATTTGATAATGGTATGAGGGAATAATCCGTTGAAGGACTGGCGTCACGTACCATAATATAGTGGGTTGTATAAGTACCTAATTTACCCGTTAGATCGCGCTCGTCATAGTATACGTGATTCGATATTCCGGTTGTTTTGGTAAGAAGCGTACCTGATGTTGCGACATCTGTTAGCCATGAAACGGTGAACGACGAATCGGAAACATTGGTTATGTGAACATTTGTTGGTTCTTGAGATCCGGCCGCTCCTGAGGGAGATCGAAATATTCGTTCCAATGCGATAATACTCCCGACGAGAGCGAAGATAAGTAATAATCCAATAATCGTAGGGATTTTTGTTGGCGTTTTCATGGTGTTAGTATACTCTCCTGTTCGCAATATTTGTAAGCGTATCAATATCGATTTTTGATGAAAGCGGAACAACAACTTGTTGGGTCGTATTGGATACGGTAGTTGTTTTAACTGTTTTTAATAACTCAAATGTAATCCAGAGAGTGACAGTGAGGAATGTAAATACAGATACAAGTAATAAATCTCGATCGTTATCCATATTTATTTGATCAAATAAAATGTTTGTAGTTTCAACGCTAACTGTAGTAGTCTACTACTTGGAACAGCACTTTGACTACTCGTTAATGCATTCTCTATGGGAGTAATGGTTATACCGTTAATGGCAACAATTCTTCTCATATTGATAATACCGTCCAAATACGCTTTTATCATCGGATACGTACCTTTAACGGCGATTGTAAGATTAAACATTTGTTGTTTAGAAGAACCATTTGAGCTATGGGCGGATGGATTAAGCGTATCTTTTCCCAAAAGAGGAACACTTGGCAGTTGGATAGATGATATTAAAACACCGCTTTGACTTGCCAGATTTCTTAATTGAACAACGATCGGTACAGCATCCGGATCAGGAGGTAATGCTTGATCTACGGCGGGAACAAGCGATTCTATTTCCTGATAATATGCTTGTGCATCGATAAGTGCGTTAATTTTGTTATCCATCTCTTTATTTGTATTCGTTTCGTCTGTGATCTCTCGACGCAAATATAATATTGTTTGCACGGTGGGAAGGATTGCATACAATCCAAAAAGGGATATCGCAAGAAATGAAAACACAACAGTAGTATAGGCGCGTGCGGATGGCCTTTTTAACAAAGGTTCAATTGATTGATAATATTTTCGATATCGTTGCAACTCGGTTTTATAGTTATACGGCATAGTGCATTATTTGGTATTTGCGCCAATGACTTGAGCTTTAAAGGTAAATTGGATACCAAGCAACGGATCACGTTTAATAGCGCCAAAATCCAGAGCAGTAAGATTGTTATTTGCCTGTAAGTTCGCGATAAGTTGGGAGAAAGCGTCCGTAGAACCAGCAATTGCCTGAATCGTAAGCTGATTATTGGTTAAATCAAAGGTTTGAAAGTACACACCCGCCGGTAGAGTAGTTTCAAATATCGAAAGGGTATTCGTGGGATCAGGAGACGAGGTCGTAATTGTCTTTATTTTTGCTAATTTATCCTGAAGTGTTCTCACATCATTTTCAAATGACGTATTTGCCTGTATGATATTTTGTTTTTGCGATACTTCTTCCTTGAGATCCGTAAGCTTTCGATCTAAACTAAACCGCGATATAAATGCAAGGAGTACCACAATTTCCGTACCGATCATAATATACCGACCATAGGTGACAGCCCAACCAACGATACGTCCGGCTGGCGTATGTTCCATGTCAGAATCACCCAGTAAATTTATCGAAACATTGTTGGCAGGCATAATGATGTATTGCAACACCAAACAGCCGTGGAAACGAATATACCTATTTCACAAGATACTTCGTTGCCTGGCACAGTTTTAGTATAGCAAGGGTTCTTGTTGAATAACAGGGGATGGTGTTTTTGAAAACGAAAGGACAGGACTCTATTTTTTTGCGATTACGTCGGACAATCGGGATTTTAGCCGAGCTGCTTTATTGGCATGGATAATATTTCGTTTTGCGGCTTTATCGAGCGCCTGAAATACATGATTGAGAGTTTTTTTTGAAGGTGATTTACGAAACGATTTGATAAGATTACGCAATGCCTCACGTGAGGCCATCGTCACTTTTGTGCGACGTCGGTCATGTCGAAGTTTTTTAGCTGCTCTGGCAATAATTGGCATAGATTGGTAGTATACCATAAAACACCAGATTCGAAAAGCTAAAAAGACGAAAATGGAGTATTTTTTGTAGTATTACTACGCTATAATACGTTCAATGAAACGTGTTTGGGATATTATAACCAGAAAACAGAATTCGGTTGGATCCGCTGCGATAATTCTCGTTTCAATGGTACTCACTTCGCGTATATTGGGTTTGGTACGTGATCGCCTGTTGGCGGCGCGATTTGCGCCGGATGAATTAGGTGTCTATTTTGCCGCATTTCGACTTCCCAATATGATTTTTGAACTGTTGGTTACTGGGGCCCTCACCAGTGCGTTTATTCCTGTTTTTACGAAATATTTAACTCAGGAGAAAGAAAAAGAAGGATGGCACATGGCGGCGATCGTTACCAATATAAGCGTTGTTCTTTTTGCTATACTGGCGCTCCCCATATTTATTTGGTCGCGAGAGTTTTCCAGATTTTTGGCACCTGGGTTTTCAGATAAACAGATTCAACTCATGGCGACGTTTAGTAGAATTATGATCGTTTGTCAGGTAATCCCGCTTCTTGTCGGAAATTTTTTTACCGGAATACTCCAATCCTACAATTTGTTTCTTATGCCTGCCCTTGCTCCGGTTGTCTATAACGTGGGCATTATTATTGGAATAATTACGTTATCCGGCACTATTGGTCTTTATGCTCCGGTTGCAGGGGTCGGGTTGGGAGCATTGTTGTTCATGCTCATACAACTCCCTGTTCTTTTAAAAGTTGGCTATCGACATTCATTCAGCTTTGATTTTCATAACAAGGGAGTGAGGGAAGTGGGACGACTTATCGGTCCGCGAACGCTTGGCCTTGCAGTATCTCAGATTGACTCGACCGTTGATCTTATGATGTCAAGCCTTCTGGGTGCCCGCATGGTCACAATATTTAATTTCGCGCAAAATCTTCAACAGGTACCTGTCGGGCTGTTTGGAGCGACCATCGCTCAGGCTGCGCTTCCGACGCTTTCCGCAGCATCTGTCAAAGAAGACAAGGATCAATATAAAAAATCGATTATCAGCGCGATCCACCAGATTTTATTTTTTGTATTACCTTCTTCCGTATTGTTTATAGTTCTTCGAATACCAATTGTTCGTCTCATTTTTGGTGCTGCACGATTTGACTGGCAAGCAACATATCTGACCGGCATGACCCTTTTTATGTTTAGTCTTTCGCTGTTTGCCCAATCGGCAGTCCATGTATTAGCACGGGGATTTTACGCCCTGTATGATACAAAAACGCCCGTTATCATAAGTGTTATTTCAATTTTGACGAATAGCATCATCAGTATCATTTTTATTCTTGTGTTCCATCTTCCCGTGTGGTCACTCGGATTGTCAACGTCTATAGCAAGTATTTTGAATGCATTGATATTATTCATCGTTTTAGATAAAAAAATAGGACATTTTTCTAAAGGCACACTGTTTCTCCCGCCGGTAAAAATGCTCATCGCGGCCTTATTAGCCGGAATAGCTGTATATATTCCGCTGAAATTATTTGACCAGTTAATTTTTGATACAACACGCACATTTGGTCTTATTTTATTGACATCGCTCTCAATGGGGGCCGGATTAATCGTTTATTTCGGTATGTCCTGGCTTTTTAATATAGGAGAAGTGCATGCATTTATTACGCTCATGCAGCGTGTTCGACGAGGTAGTCCTGTCCTCTTGGAGCCGGCGAGTGAAGTGATTGATGGAGACAAGCCGGAACAATTAACGTAAATTTACTTTTTACAATTCAGCTCAAGAATGACGCTCGTTAAGGCCGGCATTAAAACATTTTCTTTCAAGGTTGTATCGGTAATCGTTTCGGAAAGTGTGACATCGTGGCCTAAGAAAAACCGTTGTCGGTAGGAACACGTTTCTCCCTGAGTCAGACCGTTAAATGTTACGGGAATGGTTTCTGTATGCGTTCCATCCGGATCAAAATTAACGAGTAATACGCGAATAACTCCGTCTTTTGTGCTGGCAAATCCGGTTACCCACGAACCTTCTCCCGAGAGTGAAATTCGCGTGCCTGCCATAGAATCGAGAAATGAGTAAATATAATAACGGGGTTTCTTTGTTAGACCGTTATCCTGATTGGTGATAAGTCCCCAACCGTTGCCTACCTGCTGGTGTGGACCATCGATTGGTTGAAACGCAAAGGCATAGGTAAGGCCGCTACTTATGAGTTGACGAATAACTGCGATATCATGAGTGGCAGCGTACGTTGTGCCATAGCCGGCTGACTTATCGCCGGTGAAGCCGTATTCAGTAATAAGTTTCGGTACGAGTGAAAGTTCCGGATATGGAAGCAGCCAATTGGCAAGGTTTTGTTGGTCTGCATCGTATTTGAGCGGATCTACCTGATATGTGTGCCACGAAAGGAAATCGATCCGCGCGCCGCTTCCGGCGAGAGCCGTGATCCATGATTTGTAGAGTCCGGTTGTTGCAGGCCCTCCAAGATAGAATCTGTTGACATTTTGAGCGCTTCTGGCGCCTGATGAGGCGTATTGATAGAGAGTAATGTAGTTTTTATCGCCGCCGTAAGACCAACTGCCGAATTGTGCCAAATCGGGTTCATTCCATACCTCATAATACACGCCGCTTAAGTTCATTCCGCTTTTGCCGCTGTAGTGCTCAATTGTGCGTTCCACCACCAGAGACCAGTCATTCCAGTTGTTGGGAGGGTTAACGACGTTACCGTCTTTTGCGATAGCAGGCGGCATATACGATAAAACGAGAACGGGTTTTGCACCGGTTGCTAAAATCGTATTGACTTCGCTATCAAGGTCTGACCAGTCGAAAGACAGCTGATCTGCTGATTTCGTGACGACATGATGATAGTCATAAATATGGTCAATCCGAATGAGTTTAGGATTGAGCGCTTTTACTTCGTTGACCACCGGCTGGAGCATGTTGCCGGTAGATTCACCGCCCTGAGAAAACGCATGGTAGAAATCTAAATTCAGCGGCTCTAAGAGGACGGTTGTATTTATAATGATATTTGCAGGAGTTCCGGAGGCTCTGGTTAAAATAGTAGCTACTTCCTGTGCGCCAAAAAGCAGCAACGGCATAAAAATAAGAAGCGCAATGATGGAAACAAGCTGCATGAGTCGCGGTTTTGCCGGATTAGTAAATACGTTTGCCATGGCTTTATTGTATAAATACGGGCAACAGAGCTCCGGAAACCAGAAGGAATGTTCCCAGGGCAATTAAGAATATGGTTACTTGTGTGCTTCCGGTTGCCGGCATCGCGCTTCCGGTTGCAGGACTTTCTGAAGTGCTCCCGCCGGACACGACAATCGCCGTTGTAGTCGTTTGTGTTTGGCCGGTTGTGGGATCGGTCGCCATAGCTTGCACCGTGTGGGGCCCGGGATCCAGCGGTGCTGTTGGTGTGTAGGACCAATTGCCGTTGGCGTCTACGGTGACGGTTGCGGTTTGCGCGCTTGCCGAATGAATAACGATCGTAATGGTTGAACCCGGAATTCCTTTGCCCTGTATCAGGGGTGTTTGCGTTGTGACGCTTTGATTTTGTGTTAACGATGTAATGACAGGTGCTGCCGTAGAGGTATTTGTTGTAGTATCTTGAAAACCAATCGACATCGATGCGCTTTGGCTTGCTTCAGGCGTATCAGTGGGTGTTGCGTTAGCAGCGACAGTGGCTGCCTGCGCATCGGATTGTGATACCGTATTGGTATTAGATGCATCAGCTTGTGCTTGAGACCCGTCAGCATTAAGTATTGTTACCGACGCCTGCGTTGTGCCAACGAGCACATTATTTTGTCCTTCTCCAATTGCATTTGCGTAGGTGTCGGGAGCCGGAGCAAATTTGACTGATAGGGGAGTGGCTGAAGGGGTTGCAGCTTTCATGGTGAGTACTGCAATTGTGCCGGCACCGGTAATTGGCGTTGTGTTATCCTTTGCTCCGACGGTTATGGAAGCAACCCCGCCGGGGTCAATTTTTCCTGAAGCTCTGATACTTGGTGCTAAAGGACCGTTTGTGATATCAACTGCCTGCAGTTTCGTGGGATCATAGAGAATGTGAATTTGAACGACAGCGACCTGATTATTGGCTGAATCCAGTTTAACTTCGAGTGAAAATGTGTCGCCGGTTTTGGCGTTCACTGTTGACGGGCTCAGTGACAGGGTTGTTGCAGGCGCGGCACGTTGCCGGAGTTCCTGATTTTGGCCGACAAGAAAGATCGTTGCAGGAATGCCGAGTAAGATAATTCCAATAGAAACAAACAGGAAAACTTTTTTCATCCGTGTTCTTATTATGGATAAGTTTTTACCTGTGTGCAAGAGTCGGTGAGGAATAATACAAAGCTGTAAAAAATGGTCTTGACAGAAATTAGCACTCGATGTATATTATTGCTAAAATCAGTTATAATGTAATTATGCCCATATTGAAAGGCAGTATATGGATCAGATTAAAGATTTAACACCAAGACAAATTCAAATTCTTAAAGCCATTATAGAGGAATATATCGCCACGGCTGAACCGGTGGGTTCTGAAACTCTGGATAAAAAATATAATCTCGGTGTGTCGCCCGCGACCATTCGAAACGAAATGGTACGTTTAACCGATATGAAGCTCCTGCATCAGCCGCATACGTCCGCCGGTCGAAGCCCCACGCCCGAGGCTATGCACTACTATGTCCAGCAGCTTATGAAGCCGCACGATATGTCAGTGACCGATGAGGTTGCGGTGAAAGAAAAAATTTGGGATTACCGGCAGGAGGTAGACAAATTACTGCGTGAGGCGACAAAAACACTCGCTGAACGTACGAAAACCTTAGCGATAACTGCAACCGCTGAAGGTGATCTTTATTATGCCGGAGCGGCTAATATCCTTGACATGCCGGAATTTTACGACTACGAACTGACGCACAACCTTTTGGAAACACTTGATAAATTTGATTACTGGTGGACGATTCTTAAGGCGCATGAAGATCTTTTTGATATTCTTTTGGGTGAAGATTTTGGAGAACGCAGCACCCTATCGCAATGCGGATTTATTTATACCAAATTCAGTACACCTCACGTGTCAGGAGCTATTGGCGTTGTGGGGCCGTCACGCTTGAATTATTCATATATAGTGCCGGTTGTCCGGTATATGGGCGGGCTTATAGGAGAGTTTGCCAGTTCTTGGTAACGAGTTTATGTCATCAGTCATGAAGAAACACGACACTAAACAGCATATACCGGATCATTCGACTGACGAGTGCACACGTCAGCTCGAAGAAGCGGGGAAAAAGGCGGAAGAGTGGAAGAACAAATATTTGCGCGCGCTTGCGGATTATCAGAATCTGGAACGGCGTACGGCGCAATTGTCTCTTGAAAAAGAAAAACAGGCGTCAGAACAGATTATTCGGGAATTACTGGTGGTTTTAGATACGTTTGAGATGGCTCAAGCGCATCTTAACGATGAGGGATTAAAAATAGGCGTGGAGGGATTCAAAGCTGTTTTGAAGCAGCACAATGTAAAAACAATAGAAGTGCTGCATAAAACGTTTGATCCCAACGTTATGGAGTGTCTTGAGGTCGTGGGAGGAGAAAAAGATGATGAAGTGATGGAAGAAGTACGACCCGGATACGCGGTAGGAGAAAAAATATTGAGGCCAGCATTAGTAAAAGTAAGTAAAAAACAAAGTTTATAAGGAGGTATATATGGCAAAAATTATAGGAATTGATCTTGGAACGACAAATTCATGTGTTGCCGTCATGGAGGGCGGAGCACCGAAAGTGATTTATTCGCTTGAAGGCAGAAACGTCTTTCCGTCTGTTGTGGATCCCATTAAAAATATTGTCGGCGACGTTGCGAAGCGGCAAATCGTTATTAACCCCAAATCGACTATTTATTCGGTCAAGCGTCTGATGGGAAGAAAATTCAGCGATCCGTCGGTTCAGCTGGATATGAAGCTTTTACCCTACACGATAAAATCCGGTAAAAATGACATGGCGGTAGTGGAAGTTGAGGGCCGTCAGTTTACCCCGCAGGAGATTTCCGCCAAAGTGCTTGCAAAAATTAAATCTGATGCGGAGCATTATCTGGGTGAACCGGTAAAGCAGGCGGTTATAACCGTTCCTGCGTATTTTGATGACAGCCAGAGACAGGCAACGAAACAGGCCGGTGAAATAGCCGGACTTGAAGTGCTTCGTATTATCAACGAGCCGACAGCCTCGGCGCTTGCATACGGGCTGGATAAGAAAAATGCCCATACGATTGCCGTATATGATTTGGGCGGAGGTACGTTTGATATTTCCGTTTTGGAGCTTGGAGACGGTGTATATGAAGTTAAAGCAACGAACGGGGATACGCATTTGGGCGGTGACGATTTTGATAAGCGGATTTTGGATTATCTTGCCGATGAATTCAAAAAAGAACACGGCGTTGATCTTAGACGCGATCCGCAGGCCCTGCAACGAATTCGTGATGCGGCCGAAAAAGCGAAGATTGAGTTAAGTAGCTCAATGGAAGCGGACATTAACCTTCCCTTTATCACACAGGGCAAAGAAGGACCATTACACTTAGTGACCAAACTGACGCGTGCAAAACTTGAATCGTTGGTCGGAGATTTGATTACCAAAACGACTGAACCGGTGAAAAAGTGTCTCGCTGACGCCAAGGTTACTGTTAAAGACATTGATGAAGTTGTCATGGTTGGTGGAATGACCCGCATGCCGAAGGTCGTTTCGACAGTCAAGGAATTTTTCGGTAAAGATCCGAACCAGTCGGTCAATCCTGATGAAGTCGTAGCCGTTGGAGCCGCCGTTCAGGCAGGCGTGCTTTCGGGAGAAGTGAAAGACGTGGTTTTATTGGACGTTACGCCGTTAACCTTAAGCGTTGAGACGCTGGGTGGCGTATCAACGCCCATGATCACGCGAAATACAACAGTCCCGACGAGTAAAACAGAAATTTACTCGACGGCTGCGGATAGTCAGACATCGGTCGAAATCAACATTCTTCAGGGAGAGCGGCCGATGGCTGCGGATAATAAATCGCTCGGACGGTTTGTTTTGTCAGGAATTCCGCCGGCGCCGCGCGGCGTGCCGCAGATTGAAGTGATGTTTGATATTGACGCGTCGGGAATTTTGAATGTTTCCGCCAAAGACAAAGCGACGGGCAAAGCGGCAAATATTAAAATCACCAGTTCGACCGGTCTTTCAAAGGACGAGATTGAGAAAATGAAGAAAGAAGCGGAAGCCAATGCTGCAGAGGATACCGCCAAGAAAGATAAAATAGAGGCGAAAAACAAGGCGGAGAACATGATATATGTTGGCGAAAAGACGCTGAAGGACATGGGCGATAAGGTGAAACCGGAGGATAAAAGCGCGGTTGAAGAAAAAACAAAAGCCCTCAAAGATATTCTTGAAACAGGGACAAAAGAGGACATCGAGAGTAAAACCAGCGACCTGTCTGATGCCGTACAAAAAGTCGGAGCCGCTGCATATCAGCAAAGTCAAGGCCAGCCGGTGGATCCTTCAGCAGGTGCAGCTTCCGGTGGAGAAGAGTCAAAGGATGATAAATCCGCCCAAGGCGGATCCGCCTCTGGCGGAAAAGATGACAAAAAGGTGGAAGAGGGAGAAGTTGTCAGTTAATAACGATAATTGAATACATACATAGGGCGCGCGTTCGTGCGCCCTATTTGATGTATAATAAATAGGTTTTATGGCGGCAAAACGTGATTTTTACGAAGTTTTAGGAGTCAATAAATCAGCATCCGTTGAGGAGGTAAAAAAAGCATACCGGAAGCTGGCGCTGCAGTGGCATCCCGATCGCAATAAGTCTCCGAACGCGCACGAAAAATTCAAAGAGATCAATGAGGCGTATGAAGTGTTATCCGATGCGAAAAAACGTGAGACTTATGATCAGTTCGGCCATGCGGCATTTGAACATGGCGCGGGTTTCCAAGGCGCGGCAGGTCAAAGTCCGTTTGGCGGAGCCGGTGGATTCCGACAGGGGCCGTTTACCTATTATTATTCATCCGGCGGCGACAACCCATTTTCCGCCCAAGGCGGACCAGCCTCGGGCTGGGATTTTTCCGATCCGTTTGACATATTTGAACAGTTTTTTGGCGGAGGATTCGGGAGGGCCACTTCGCGCCGGCCGCATCCTGCATATGAAATAACCATCGATTTTATGGATGCCGTGCAGGGCGTTTCCAAAGATATTCATTTACCGCGCGGTGAAGCAGGTGGCGGATCGGTCAGAAAAACGATCAAAATTCCGGCAGGCGTGGATACAGGTTCGCGTATCCGGTTTGACGATTTTGACATCGTTGTTGAAGTGAGGCCGGATAAAAAATACCGCCGCGAAGGCGACGATCTCGTTGTTGATCAGGAAATTAGCTATACGCAGGCGGCGCTTGGCGCCGTTGTTGACGTGCCGACCATCGACGGGCCGGTGAAGATTCGAATTCAACCGGGTACTCAGCCAGGTACATTAATTAGACTTCATGGTAAAGGTGTTCCGCACGTGCGAAACGGCGGCCGCGGCGATGAATATGTCAGGATCACACTCAGTATCCCGACACGCCTTAACCACCGTCAAAAAGAACTTTTGGAAGAGTTGGAACATAATTCCTGATTCCTGGATGCCTAACGTATGCAATTAAACGTTGTATCGTGGAATATCTTTTCTGCCCAAACGCTTGAACAAATTGAGGGAGTAGTAAGCCATCTTCACAAGCTTAATCCGGATGTTATCGGACTTCAGGAAGTAATTGCATGGGATTCGGAAGTGGTGCCTTTTGCCAATAAATCATTATTAATTAAACATTTATTGGATGAGATGGGTAGAGTTTACGAATCTTATTATGTGCCCGCATTCCAAAGCGACCGGCACCCTACGCATCATAAAATTGGAAACGCAATTTTCAGTAAATATCCGATTGTTAAGAATCGGAGTTTTCCATTGAGTACCTTGGAAGAATATTGGGAACGGAAGCAGACAGAGGTACCAAGAAATGTTGAGCCCCGCAACGCCGTTGTGGCAATGATAAACGTTGATGGAAAACCTGTTTGGGTGGTTAATACACATCTGGCTGTTTCTGAAAATTTTCAGGCGACGAAATATACAGAATCCCAAGTAAACACATTGTTAATTAATTTAGAGCAATTTTGTCATCCAGATCGAACGATTTTGATGGGTGATTTTAATGTTGATAGCGACAGCTTTGTTATGAGGAAAATTGAACGGGCCGGTTTTACTAATACAGACACAAAACAACTTCCTACATGGCCCATGTTGCCGGAGGGCGCATTGGCGCATAAAGAAAAATACCCAATGCACTTTAAAGAACAGGATGTTGGTATGCATAGAATTGACCAACAGTGGATAGGCAGGGACCTTCGAGTTTTGGAATTTTCCCTCGATCGGTCGCCGTCGTCGGATCATTTATCGTTGCAAACAATCGTTACAGATGGTGGAGAAAATTGATTATGAAAGAAGAGTTCCAACATGTTGAGCCCGGGGAATTTACAACCGCACGGATTGCAGTGTTTGATGTCGGCGGAGTGCTTTTTCGTTTTACGGGTGGGTTAGAAGCGCTTTCTGAATTAACAAACTATCCGTACGAGCAGTGCAGAAATATTTGGTCGGAGTTAGATGACGCGGTTTGTCGGGGAGCTGCTCAACCAGATGAGATATGGAAACGGATAAAGCAAGCATCGGGATATAAAGGAGACGATATTGATTTTATCCGTTTTTGGGTAGGTCACTTTCAGCCAAATCGTTCTGTACATAAAATTATGTCAGATCTCTCGAAGAATTATGCAATTGGTTTAATGACCAATATCTATTCTAATGTGTATGAAATGGCTATAGAGAATGGGAGTATTCCAAAATTACCATATGCCTTTGTATTGCAGTCGTGTGAGACCGGTGTAGTCAAACCGGATTCAGCCATGTATGAACTCGCGGAACAAAAAAGTGGGGTACCAGCGTCAACAATTTTGCTTATCGATGATAATATGAAATGTATCACTCCGGCAGTCAGCCGAGGTTGGGCGACTTACGCATTTAATTCAAATGACCCAGACGCCTCAGTTGCATCGCTCCGTGAGGGTTTTGCGTTGTAGTAAGTCTCAAGCTGAATCTCAAAATTAATAAACTAGCTGATTTATACCCCATCTTCAATTTATCCAGTTAATTCGCGTTGGCGATCATTGGGGTGAGGTGAGGTTGACGCTTCGCAACTTACAGGCTATAATACCTCTTAAGAATAGTGTGTTGTTGAGGTGGGAAGATAACCCACCTTTTTTATTAAAGAGATTGCCCCGTTAAAAACGGGGTGAAGAGGCCACTAGGCTCCCGCGAAGACGCGGATCACCTGTGGTACTAACATATGCCAGCAACAATACGAAGCGAGTTTAGTTTAGCATTAAATCAGGTCGCCACCGAGCGGGGTATTGATCCTGCTGTGGTTATTGATACGATCAAAGCGGCAATTTTGGCGGCATACCGCAAAGATTACGGTGCAGATGAGCTTGAACAATTGGAGGTTGAACTTAATGCCGACACAGGCGAAGCGAAAATTTCCAAAGACGGAAAAGACATTACTCCTCCGGGGTTCGGACGCATCGCCGCTCAAACGGCAAAACAGGTTATCCTCCAGCGGATCCGTGAAGCGGAAAAACAGGCAGTTTTGGCTGATTACCAGACGAAAGTCGGCTCCATTGCGCCCGGCATGGTGCTTCGCTTTGACGGTCCGAGCGTCATTGTTGATATCGGCCGCACACAGGCTGTTATGCCTCCGCAGGAGCAAAGTCAGGGTGAACGGTATCATCTCAATCAACGATTAACCTTTTATATCGAAGGAATCCGCGAAACTACACGCGGCAACGAAATTATCGTCTCCCGCGCGCACAAAGGTCTGGTAGAGGGATTGTTTCGCCGTGAGGTACCGGAAGTTGCCCAAGGGTCGGTAGAGCTTCGTGTTATAGCCCGTGAGGCCGGTGGACGCACCAAGGTGGCAGTTTATTCTACGCAATCAGGTGTTGATCCCGTGGGATCATGTGTCGGACAAAAAGGCGTCCGCGTGCAAGGGGTCATCGGTGAGCTCGGCGGCAGCGAAAAAGTTGACATTATTCAATGGAGTGAAGATGCAAAAGTGTTTATCACTTCAGCTCTCGCTCCGGCTAAAGATATTGAAGTAGCGCTCGATGAAAAAAATAAAACGGCACTCGTAACCATTCCCGATGATCAGCTTTCGCTGGCTATCGGCAGGGACGGGCAAAATGTCCGTTTAGCGGCAAAATTAACAGGTTGGAAAATTGATATTAAGGGTAAAGGCCCTTCGGCAAGCTCAGGGCAAGTCGTGCCGGCTGAAAAAGCCGAAGCCGAAGAAGCTAAGGAAGCGGGAACCAGCGAAAAGAAAGAACCCTCTTCTGCAAAGGCTACAAAGGATGAAACAAAAGCAGTTGTGGAAAATTCTTCGACATCAGATGCACCAGCGAATACTCAACCATCCGCCTCCGCACCGACTACGTCGGGTGCTACGGTGGATAAAGCGGATCAAAAACAGGAATAGAGTATGAAACGTTGGGAATTCGTTTATTATCATGACAAAACAGGAATCACAAGAATCTTCTTCGATGCGGCCGCCGATTGTTGCGGTACTTGGTCACGTTGATCACGGTAAAACCTCTCTTTTGGATGCGATACGGAAAGCCAATGTTGCGGGGCGTGAATTTGGCGGTATCACCCAGCATATTGGAGCATATCAGGTGACGATTGAAGGAAAAACCATCACGTTTGTCGATACCCCCGGACATGAGGCGTTTGCAAAAATGCGCTCCCGAGGAGCGAATGTTGCCGATATTGCCATCCTTGTCGTTGCCGCCGATGACAGTGTCATGCCGCAGACTATAGAATCAATCAAACAGATTAAAGCCGCCGGAATTCCCATGATCGTTGCTGCCAATAAAATTGATCTTCCCACCGCAAATCTCGATAAACTGAAGCAGGATTTGGCAAAAAACGGGGTGCAGGTGGAAGGATTTGGCGGTGATGTTCCGCTTTCCCCCGTATCCGCAAAAGCCGGAACCGGTATCAAAGAACTTCTTGATTTGATTGTCCTTGTTGCTCAAATGAAAGGACTTGCGAATGAACAGTCGGCGCCGCTTGAGGCGGTTGTTATAGAAACCCGACTGGATAAAGGAAAAGGAATGATTGCAACGGTAATCGTGAAAAAAGGGACGATGAAATTTGGACTTCCACTCTATGAAGAGACATTTCAGGTCGCGAAAGTGCGCGCGATGTTTGATGAGTACGGTAAAAGCGTTACCTCAGCCGGTCCATCCAAACCGGTTGAAGTGCTCGGATTTACCAAGCTTCCTCAGGTCGGTGCTGTACTCCGCGGGCAGCCATACATGGGGATAGCAAAGCCAGTTGTCCCTCAAGTTCCAGAAAATAAACCATTAAATAGTCAGAATCTTCCTGATTGGCTAAAGCCGGTTTCTGAGCAGGAAAAGCAGAAACTGAATATTATTCTTAAGGCTGATACGGCAGGATCTCTCGAGGCTATTACCGCCTCATTGGGCGAACGGGTGGAGCTGGTAGGAAGCGGGATCGGGGAAATTTCCGAGGCGGACGTGCTTTTAGCCCGCAGCACTAAGGCGTTTATCGTAGGGTTTAATGTGAAATGTCCTCCTGCGGTTGTGAAACTTGCCCAAACTGAGAAAGTAATATACCGGACCTATAACATCATTTATGAGCTTATAGATGAAATAGCTGAAGTGGTTTCCGGCATGAAAGAAGTTCTTACACAGGAGCGTGAATTAGGTACAGGTGTGGTTATTGCAGAGTTCCCGTATGAAAAAACAAGGATTGCCGGCACAAGGGTGAGCGCGGGAAGGCTCGCCAAGGGGGATACGGTTAAAATAATGCGTAAAGATGAGGAAATCGGACGCGCGAGAATTAAGACGATTCGTAAGGGAAAAGAAGAAACGACAAAAGTTGAAAAAGGCATTGAATGTGGTATCCTTTTGGACCGTACAGTTGCGTTTCAGTTAAATGATGGTATAATTGCCGTTACTACAGGATAGTATTGTATTGCGTGCTGTAGCTCGTAAAAATTTTGATATCGCCTTCAAATCTCTCGTGGATTCTGCCGCATCAACGATAGAGATCCTACCCACTCGCACGTGAAGGCTCACAAAATTTTTCGCGCGCCGCACGTAAGAGATAACAAATATGGATTTTACAAACGATATTACAAAGATTAAAGATCTTCTTGATAAAGCACACGAGGTGCTTCTTGTTACCCACGAACATCCAACATTTGACAGCATGGGAAGTACGCTCGCTTTGTATTTAGGGATCACGGGTTTGGGCAAAAAAGTAATCGTTGCCTGTCCTGATCCGATGACGGTAGAGCTCTCGAGTTTCATCGGTGCAAACAAAGTTGTAAACAACTTGGGCAAGAAAAATTTCGTTATTTCTCTGGATTACGTTGACGGATCCATCGAAAAAGTCAGCTACAATATCGAGGGTAACAAATTTAATCTCGTTGTGGAGCCTAGAGCCGGTTTTGACACGTTTAGTGAGGAAAAAGTCCATTATTCCTACGCCGGAAGCGCAGCCAATGTCATCGTCACCGTCGACACAATCCATTTAGGCGGTCTCAAGAAACTGTTTGATGAAGATAAAGATCTGTACGCGACCAAACCCATCGTGAATGTCGATCATCATCCGAATAATGCGCATTATGGTCACACAAATATGGTTAACCCGCAGGCTTCTTCGACTGCAGAAGTAGCCGCCCAGCTTTTAAACGGACTTGGGGTTGCCATGACTGAGGATATTGCGACAAACCTTTTGAACGCATTAGTTGGAGCGACGAACAATTTTCAAAACGCCGGAGTAACTGCGGAAGCGCATGAGCTTGCTGCAGCCCTTCTTCGGGCGGGCGGAAAACGATTTACGAAGCCGGTGAGTGGGGAAGAAGTTCCGGTAAGCGGCGGCGAATCAGTAGCGAGCGAACCGCAAAAAACAGAAGTAGCACCAGTTGTCTCGGTTTCTCCACAGCAGGTCAGTCCGACAGCACCTGCCGCTGCAACCGAGCCCAAAACTGCACAACCGGCTACGTCAACGCCACCTCCGGCAACAAAGCAGGCGCCGCCCGATTGGCTCAAGCCGAAAATTTTTAAAAGCACCAATATTGCGTAAGCTGACTCGTCAATTTTCAACCGCAATACTCTTCTTGTAAAAATTCTTTGAATGATGTAAAATACACTATTACTGGAGCAAAGAAACGCTCCTTTTTCGATAGAAAGAATAATTTAAGAACAGCGTATGCCGAAAGCAAAAACAACGAAGAAAGCCACAGAAAAAAAGGCTCCGAAAAAAGTCGCTTCGAAAGAAAAATCCACCTTCGCTAAAGCCGCGGCGGACAAACCGGTAAAAGCGAAAAAAGCTCCGAAAAAAGAGGAAGTTGCAGTTCCGGTGCCCAGCGAAGAAAAAAAAGAAGTGATTTCCCAGTATCAGGTAAAAGAAGGGGATACGGGGAGCCCTGAAGTACAGGTGGCATTGTTAACCAAACGCATTGAAAAACTCGTTTTGCATCTTAAAAGTAATCCGGCGGACAACCATTCGCGACGGGGATTACTTGGAATTGTCAGCAAGCGCCGAAGATTGTTAAGCTATCTGGAAAAGAAAGATGCCAAACGATACAAGGCAATTGCACAGAAACTCGGACTGGGGAAGTAAATTGGTTATTGGCTCGTTTATATAGAGTTATTTTTTTGAAAGGAGAGGAGACGTAAGGGGAAGTGGAATGGTACTTATTTTTTTATTTTAAAAAAACAAGTATGATCCCACTTCAATCCTCGCGAATCCTCATGTATTTTTATGTCAAAACATTCCATTGTTAAAAAGTCGATCGAATTAAGCGGTCGAACGCTATCTCTCGAAGTCGGTCGTTTTGCCGAACAGGCAAATGCAGCGGTTATCGCGCAATATGGCGATACCATGGTACTTGCAACTGTTGTTGCATCATCTAAGGAAACTACTCTTGATTATTTTCCATTGAGTGTTGAATATGTCGAACGGTTATACGCAGGCGGTCGCATCAAAGGGTCCCGCTGGGTCAAACGCGAAGGCAGACCGACAGACGATGCAGTACTCGCAGGTCGTGTTATTGATCGATCGATCCGACCTCTTTTTCCAAAAGCATACAAACATGATGTGCAAGTCATCGTTACTGTTTTGTCCGTTGACGGTGTCAATGATCCTGATGTCTTGGGTCTTGTTGCTGTATCAGCTGCATTATCCATTTCTTCCATACCATGGAAGGGTCCAGTGAGTGCTGTCCGCATGGGATATGTAAAAAATGAATCAGGAGAAGGAAGTTTACTCGTAAACCCAACCATTACTGAGCAAGAAAATAGCGAATTTGATTTTGTGGTCACCTCGACAAAAGACAAAGTTCCGATGCTTGAAGGTGGATTTTGCGAGACGCCGGATGAGATTGTTTATGAAGCGGTGTTGAAAGCGAAAGAAGCTAATGGAAAAATTATCAAACTTATTAATGAACTTACCGAAGAAGTTGGTAAAAAGAAAGTGGCTGTACCTGAGGTAACAGAGGCGGATGAATTGAAGGCAAAAATCATGAAAGATTACAAAAAAGAAATGGAAGCAGCATTCGCCAAAAAAGCGGAAAAAGAATTTGGTGGTACAGAAGTTGCAGAACTCGCTAAAGTTATCGTTGAGAAATATGAAAATGTCTACACAGCGAAAGCGGTTGAAGAAGCGCTTGACGCGTTATTTAAGAAAAAAGTTCGTGAAGACATTTTGGAAAAAGCCAAACGATTTGACGGACGAAAAATAGATGAAATCCGTCCTCTTGATGTTGAGGTCGGTTTGCTTCCTCGAACACATGGAAGTGCCATGTTCAAACGAGGTCAAACGCAAGTATTGACGGTTGCAACCTTGGGTGCGCCTTCAATGGAACAATTGATTGAAAGTCCGGCCGGTGAAGAATCAAAGCGATATATTCATCATTACAGTATGCCTCCATACTCAGTGGGAGAAACGGGACGTATTGGTACTCCTAATCGTCGAGAAATCGGTCACGGAGCACTTGCGGAGCGGGCGCTTTTGGCTGTCGTTCCAAATGAAGAAGATTTTCCATATACTATCCGCTTAGTGAGCGAAGTCATGTCGAGTAATGGTTCGACATCGATGGCATCAACGTGTGGATCGACGCTTGCTCTTATGGATGCAGGTGTTCCTATTAAAACACCGATTGCTGGTATTTCGATCGGTCTTATGACGAGTCCGAAAAAATACGTTCTTTTGACGGATATTATGGGAATTGAAGATTTTGCAGGTGACATGGACTTTAAAGTTGCCGGAAGTAAAGATGGTATCACTGCCATCCAGCTTGATGTCAAAATTGAAGGATTGACCAATGAAATGATTAAAGAGACGTTAGCTTTGGCGCGGGCGGCTCGGCTTAAGATTCTGGATAAAATGCTCTCTGTCATTCCAGTATACCGAAAGTCACTTTCACAATATGCACCGAAGGTATCTGTTGTAAAAATTCCGACAGAGAAAATCGGTGAAGTCATTGGTCCGGGTGGAAAAGTTATCCGTATGATTATGGCTTCTACAACAACGACTGTTGATGTGGATGATGACGGATCAGTTGTGATTACCGGCACGAGTGAAGAGAACGTTGCAAAGGCAGTTGAATGGGTGAAAGGACTTACGCGTGAAGTCAATGTGAATGAAGAATTTGAAGGCGAGGTTAAGCGGATTTTACCGTTTGGTGCGTTCGTTGAAATATTACCGGGCAAAGAAGGAATGGTCCACGTATCGCAAATGTCGACGGGGTACGTGAATAGTCCGGAAGATGTGGTGAAATTGGGTCAAAAAGTGAAAGTCCGTGTAATGGAAATAGACGATCAACATCGTATAAATCTTTCGATGCTTTTCGGCGAAGACGCCAAAAAAGTGCCTCCTCGGGAACATCGTGAGAATAGGGGCGACAGGCCTCATCACGGATTCGGGAGACGAAGATTTTAAATTGCGCTACAGCTCGTAACAAAATTATTTTGCTCCGCTGCTCGCAACAGTCGATTTTCTATTCATCTTTATTATTTTAAGCTCGGGAAGCCCGAGCTCTCAATAATTTTGTTCCTCGCCGCGCGGAAAAAGATGCCGGTATTTTCATCAACATATAAGTTAGAGTATTATGGTAATGTATGTCTAAACTGTCCGACGATATAAGTGCGCTTCGCAAAAAAATTACAGAAGCGGGTATTCCCCCTGATCTGGAATCGAGAGTCTTAAGCGATTTGGAGGAAATCACGCGTCTGGAAAACGATATTGCGGCACGCGTGCACATTGAGCAGATGCTCCGGTATATTGACTGGGTTGTCAATCTTCCATGGAACCAGCGGACGAAGGATGTTTTGGATCTGGCAAAAGCGCATGAAATTTTGGAAAAAAATCATTTCGGACTGGAACCCGTGAAGGAACGCATTCTGGAATATCTGGCAGTATTGAAGCTTAATCGCGACCGGTGGGAGAAAGAATCGGCATCGGCAGATATCAGCGATGTCAGCAAAGATGCGAAACTTTCCCACGCAATGCTTGCTCGGCGCGCGCCGATTTTGTGTCTTGTTGGACTGGTCGGAACCGGTAAAACGACGCTTGCCAAATCAATCGCTCAATCCATGGGACGGCGGTTTGTCCGCATTCCGTTTGGAGGCATGAGCGATGCGCTGGAACTTCGCGGGCAATCCCGCGTACGGCCGGATGCCGAAATCGGACTGGTCCTTAAGGGTTTGCGGTTTGCGGGCGTAAAAAATCCCGTCATACTTCTTGATGAAATAGACCGCGTCGCGGAAGAAGCGCGGGGCGATATTATGGGTGTTCTTGTCGAACTTTTGGACCCTGAGCAAAATGCGGCGTTTACCGATCATTACATCGATTACCCGTTTGATTTATCGGAAGTATTGTTTATCGCAACGGCAAATAATACGACGCATATTGCTACCGCAGTTCTTGACCGGTTGGAGCCGATTCAGATGCCCTCCTACACTGATCAGGAAAAAACGACGATTGCGCGAAACTATGTTTTGCCTGCGCTTATGAGGGAATCCGGATTGACTTCCGATAATCTTGTTATTGATGATGCAATTTGGCCCAAACTGGTGAGACCGTTGGGATTCGATTCGGGTATCCGGAGTTTGGAGCGCACGATCAATAGTGTCTGCAGGAAAGTTGCGCGAATGATTGTAGAAGGAAAAACTACCAAAGTAACAGTGAATGAAGGAAATATCAAAGAATTCGTAGAGAGCTATTAATCATAATTTCTGATGAGATTTAATCCATTTTTAAAAAAAATAAAACAGCAGCACCAGCAACAGGTGTATACCGGTTCATCCCAAAGCGGCCCGCCTGCGCAGTCAGGGAAAGAATCAATCCGGCTCATCCCGCTTGGCGGCACCGGCAACGTGACGAAAAACATGTTCGTCTATGAGTACCGCTATGACGGAAATCTCCGCGACATTCTTATCGTTGATTGCGGCATAGGATTTCCGGATGCCGAGATGTTCGGCGTTGATCTGGTGCTTCCTGACGTGCGGTATCTTGAGGATAAAAAAGACAAAATCCGCGGACTGGTGTTTACGCACGGCCACGATGATCATATCGGCGGGATTTCCCATTTGTACGGAAAGTTCGGAAAATTTCCGATGTGGGGGACGACGCTGACTGCGGCATTTACCAACATTAAACTTACCGAGAGGGGTATAAAAACGAGGGTGACGCCGGTCGATTTTTCCCAGACGCTTAAAATCGGTCCGTTCACCGTTTCGTTTGTCCGGATGACCCATTCAGTGCCGGATGCGGCAAACCTCATTATCGAAACGCCGATCGGCATTTTTTATCACGGAAGCGATTTTAAATTTGATTTCGACCCGCTGGATGGCAAAAAATCGGAAATAGAAAAAATAAACGCGGTCGGGAAACGGGGAGTGCTTTGTATGTTAACGGATTCGTTAGGAAGCGAACGACCGGGATTTACGCCGTCGGAACAAATTGTCGGCGAAACGCTCGAGAAAGAAATATCCCTTTGCAGCGGAAAATTCATTTTTACCACGCAATCGAGTAACATCTCACGCATCCAACTCGCCATAGAAATCGCTCTTCGGCATGGCAGAAAAATTGCATTTTTCGGCCGAAGCATGGATCAGAATACCGAAGAAGCGCTAAAGCTTGGATATATGCGGTTTCCGCAGGATGTCGTTATCCGTGATCGCGACCTCCGGCGCGTGCCGCCTACCAAACAGTGTCTGATCATGGCGGGCGCTCAAGGTCAGGAGGGATCGGCATTATCCCGCGCCGCCAATGATGATCATAAGTTCGTAACTATTGATGAGGGGGATACAGTGGTGTTTTCCGCAGATCCGATTCCGGGGAGCGAAAACAGCATCAACGCACTTATCGAGCAATTGTATCGGAAGGGTGCGCGCGTCGCGTATTCTGACATTATGGAAGATCTTCACGTATCAGGGCACGGCAGTCAGGGAGATCTCATGCTCATGCTTTCCGCCGTAGGTCCTAAATATATTTTTCCGATCGGCGGCACGTACCGGCACATTATGCAATACCGGCGGCTTGCGATGGAGCTTGGGTACGATAAAAAAGAAATCCTTATTCCAGCCGAGGGGGAAGTTTTGGAGTTTAAGCCCGGAGTTCCGCCGAGAGTCGTTGAAACCCTGAATCTTGAAAACGTGATGATTGACGGACTGGGCGTTGGCGATGTCGGCGACGTCGTACTTCGTGACCGGCAAACGATCGCAACAGATGGCATCGTCGTTGTCGTCGTCCCGATGGAGCGCCAGACCGGTCGAGTTGTCGCTGAACCCGACATCATCTCGCGCGGGTTTGTCTACATCCGCGGGTCAGGGGCACTTCTTGATAAAGCCAAAGGCGTGGTTAACAATTCTCTGCGGCTTAAAAAAGGCCGGATGATCGACTGGCATTTTGTTAGGAAAAACGTCGAGGAAAACCTTGGTCGATTCCTGCTTAAGGAAACCGGCCGCTCGCCGCTTATTGTACCGGTTATTGTGGAGGTTTAATTTTCCGCCCGTTTGGCGCGGACGCGGTCGATCTGGGAAAGATATTTTTTTCTAAGACGCAAGTTGTGCGGAGTGACCTCAAGCAGTTCGTCTTCCTCAACGAAATCCAAACACTGTTCCAGTGACATGACGGTCGGGGGATCGAGTTGAATCGCGATATCGGCATTCGCCGAATGAATATTCGTCAGTTTTTTCGTTTTACAGACATTGATATCGATATCGCTTTGGCGCGTGTTAAGACCGATGATCATGCCTTCATACACATCAACGCTAGGGCCGATAAACGCCTTGCCGCGTTCCTGCACTGTGGTAAGTGCGTATGCCGATGATTTGCCGGTTTCCATAGAAACCAAGACGCCGTTTCGAAGCTTCGGAATGTGTGAAGTTAAGGGGAGGTATCCGATAAACCGCGTCGCAAATATTCCGTTGCCGCGTGTTTTCGTTAAAATATCACTTCGGAAACCCAAAAGATTGCGGCTTGAAATTTTATACACGGATTTTGTCATGCCCCGTTCGTTGGTATGGGTGTCCAGAAGCTGCGCGCGCCGTTTGCCCATCTCTTCGGAAATCGTGCCGACGTATGCGTTGTCAATTTCAATAGTCATTTCCTCAAATGGTTCACACATTTTTCCGTTTACTTCTTTGAGGATTACCTCCGGTTTTCCGACCTGCATTTCGTACCCTTCGCGTCGAAGCGTTTCAATGAGTATCGCCAAGTGGAGTTCGCCCCGTCCGGAAACCACAAATCCGCTTCCACCGGAGTTTGATTCAATTTTCAATCCGATGTTGGTTTTTTGCTCTTTTACCAGTCGTTCATGAATCTGGCGTGCTGTACAAAATTTTCCGTCGCGGCCGGCTAAAGGCGACGTGTTTGCGGAAAGAAGAATTTTGAGTGTCGGATCTTCTACTTTAATCGCAGGGAATCCTTCGGTAACGCTTGGGTCCGCAAGCGTTTGGCCGATGGTTACATTGGTGAGCCCGGTTAACGCGACAATGTCACCGGTTGTACCGGCGACGACTCCGACGCGCTTGAGCCCGACGCTTGTATATACTTTTTCGATTTTTGCGTTGCCCAGTTTTGTATTTTCCAGCAACTGGACGATGGATTGGCCCGGTTTGACCGATCCCTCGGAAATTTTTCCGATAGCATAGGTTCCTTTATAGGAATCGAAGTCGAGCGTTGAAACAAGCATTTTAAACGGTTTGGTTTCATCAATTTTCGGCGGAGGCATATAGGTAAGAAGCGCTTCAAATAATGGCGAAAGATCGCCATCGGCGTTCATATCGCTCGGAAATTTGTTCCACGCTTTGCCTTCCCGTCCTATCGCGTAGAGAACCGGAAATGACAGATGATCTTCGTGTTGTGCAAGGTGTAAAAACAATTCTTCGGTTTCCCGAAGTACTTCCTGCGGGCGCGCATCTTTTCTGTCTATTTTATTGATAACGACGATAATTTTTAAATTCCGCTCCAGTGCTTTTTCGAGGACAAATTGGGTTTGAGGAAGAGGACCTTCTGCGGCGTCAACGATAAGAAGTGCTCCGTCGGCCATATTGATCGTGCGCTCCACTTCGCCGCTGAAATCAGCGTGTCCGGGAGTGTCTATAATATTAATTTTCGTATTTTTGTACATGACGGCGGTATTTTTAGCAAGGATCGTAATGCCTTTTTCGCGCTCCAGATCGTTACTATCAAGGATGGTCGTCTGGGTCATTTCCGCCTCATTTTCCCGAAACGTATGGGTCTGCTTGAGCATCCCGTCAACGAGCGTAGTTTTGCCATGATCAACATGGGCGATAATTGCGATATTTCGTATGTCCATAGTAGTTAATTGAGAGGACGCTGTAGTCGGTATACTTTTTGTGCGTGCCGTCAAGCAACATCATTCCTGTCACTCATTGCTTCCATACCCTGCGTGACGGTACTGCAAAAAGCACACCTCCTCGCGTCCTTATAATGTGTATTAAAACAAAGAACCCCCATCAGCCTTGGCGTGAATAGCGTCCGGAGGGGGAATGTAAGGTCATTATACCAAAAACGGGTTGCTCCCGTCGAATTTTAGCCCTATACTAGGTGCATGGCCAGACGAAGGCACAGGTTATTTAGTGGAAAACGAAAATACCATAAACGCAGCCCGTTTCAATTAAAGCTCAAACAGCAGACGGTCTATACAGTTGCTGCTATCTGGCTGTGGTTATTTGCGGCGATTATAACCATATCGTTTTTTGGAGAAGGCACGCTTCTTACGAGTCTTCGTGAGGCGCTCATGCTGCATGTCGGTTGGATCATGTATGGTTTGCCGCCATTTTTGGTAACCCTGAGCCTTCTTTTTTTCAAGATCAAATCGGATATCGGAAAACCCAATGTTCCGATGGGGATTGGCGTCATTCTTCTATCACTTATGGGCTTAACCCAGTCGGGTATAGCAGGAGAGGCGATTTGGAATGCTATTGTTGTTCGCCTGTCTACCGAGGGTGCGCTTTTGACGTATCTGGCACTTTTTATCATCGGACTTATTCTTTTGTTTAATTCATCACTTGATGCAGTCATTAACTTTATTATTATGGGCGGCCAAACGGTCGGACAGATGATCGGCAATGGCATAGGTTCCCTGTTTGCAAAAAAAGACGGAGCAGGGTTTGGAGAAGAAAAAACGCAGTTAAAAATTAAAGGAATGATGGATGATAAACCCGCGCTTATCAAAGCACCTGTTGTAGCGCCGCCGGTTCCTTCGAAAGGTCCGCATGCGGGGGGAACGGAAAATAAATCCGAAGTGAAAATTAAAGACATGACTCTTGCGACTCCGCCTGATATGGCCATGTGGGAAGCGCCTCCCGTGTCGCTTTTATCTGACGGACCCGGACAGAAAGCAGATCGGGGCGACGTCCGGCATAACGCGGCTGTCATAGAAAAGACGCTCGAGAGCTTTGGAATTACGGCAAAAGTTGCAGAAGTTAATTCCGGACCGGCGGTGACGCAATATGCCATCGAAATTGCGCTTGGAACCAAAGTATCCAAAATCACTTCTCTTTCAAGCGACTTGGCGCTGGCTCTTGCGGCTCCAACAGGACAGGTCCGTATCGAAGCGCCGATTCCGGGAAGAAATTTGGTCGGCATAGAAATTCCGAATCGCGGATTGGAGTTTGTTACGCTGAAGCGCATGATTCAATCTGACGTAATGCGCAAAGCCAAAAGCAAACTTGCCGTGGCACTCGGACTTGATGTGTCGGGAAATCCGGTTATTGCCGACATCGGGAAAATGCCGCATTCGCTTATTGCAGGTACGACCGGATCCGGAAAATCCGTACTTATTAATTCTTGGATCGCATCACTTTTGTACAGAACCAATCCTTCAGAGGTGAGACTTATTCTTGTGGATCCCAAACGCGTCGAACTAACAGGGTATAACGGCATACCGCATTTGTTGACGCCGGTTATCGTTGAGCCGGATAAAATATTATCCGCTCTGCGGTGGGCGACAAGCGAAATGGAGCGCCGGTATAAACAATTCGCGGAAGTAGGAGTTCGGAACATTGACGGGTTCAATGAATTATCGGGGTTTCAGGCAATGCCCTATATTGTTATCCTTATCGATGAGCTTGCGGATCTTATGGCGTATGCGCCGGTCGAAGTTGAGGATACGATTTGCCGGATCGCACAGATGGCCCGTGCGACGGGCATCCATTTGGTACTCGCAACACAACGGCCAAGCGTAGACGTTATAACCGGTCTTATTAAAGCAAACGTTCCGACCCGCATAGCGTTTAACGTTTCCTCCATGATTGATTCGCGCGTCATTTTGGACATGCCGGGAGCGGAAAAGTTGTTGGGGCGCGGGGATATGTTGTATATTCCGGCAGATCAGGCAAAGCCCAGCCGCATTCAGGGCACATATGTTTCAGAACGCGAGGTAGAAAAGTTGGTAGAATTCTTACGGAGCAAAAATACACCCGTCGCTTATACGGAAGAAGTGACAAACCAACCGGTGACGAGTATGAGAAAAGGCGGTGGGGGTGGTGGCACTGCTGATGGCAGGGATGCTATGTTTGAAGATGCGCTGCGGCTTATTTGCCAGCACGACAAAGCGTCTGCGTCCCTTCTTCAGCGACGATTATCTGTAGGATACGCAAGGGCTGCACGAATATTGGATCAGCTTGAAGAAGCAGGCATTATCGGACCGGCTGAAGGTTCCAAGCCGCGCGATGTGTTGGTAAAAAATCCGGATGAATATTTAGCGCAACAACAGGAACAACAAGCGAGTTCTCAATAGTTGTTCCGTTTACTTCTTAAACTATGAAAACGGTTGGAGAAATGCTTCGTGATGTCCGACAGTTAAAACAGCTGAAATTAACAGATGTAGAACAGGAAACGAAAATCAGATTAAAATTTCTGGAGGCCATAGAAGCGGACGATTTTAATAAAATGCCTTCTCTATCGTATGCGAAAGGTTTCGTAAAAAACTACAGCGAATTTTTGGGAATGGACAGCCGCGTCGTACTTGCGTTTTTCCGTCGCCAAATTGCCGATGTCCCAAAATCCAGTTTGCTTCCGAAAGGAATAGAAGAGCCGCTCAATCGTTCGGTTTTTCAATTAACACCCGGAAAGTTTGTCACCCTTATTATTTTCAGCTTGATAGTATTATTTCTGGCATATCTGGGATTTCAATACCGGTCTCTCCAACAGCCGCCGGCTCTTTCTGTTGATTCGCCGGTGAATCAGGCGGTAGTTACCGAAAAACATATAGACGTATTCGGACAAACCGATCCTGATGCAACCGTTACTATAAACGGGGTGAGCGTATTAGTGCGGGGGGATGGTAAGTTTTTTGATCAGTTGGGATTGGATAGTGGAGTCAATAAAATTGTCATAACGGCAACGAGCCGTTTGGGGAAGTCGACGAGTGTGACGCGGGAAGTTGGATTAAAACAGTAACGCATTGACAGGGGTTTGATTTTGCGCGATACTAAACCAACATTAATCCCGCATAAGCGGGACTGCCCATGGACCCAATTGCACTTACCATTATTGGCATAAGTATTGTTCTGACCATTCTTCTCGTGGTTATCGGTATTCAAGTCTCCCGTATTCTTAACGAATTTCGATTATCCGTACAAAAGACCAATAAAATGCTTGATGATGCCGGTAAAGTAACGGGCAGATTCAGTGAAGGTGTCGAACATGTGTCCGGATTCATGAACGGAATCCGCACCGGCATTTCATTTATTACGTCTCTTAAATCAAAGGGAGAACATCATCATGAGTGACGATCGCGGCCACGGAGATTTTAAATTTTTTATCGGGTTATTTTTAGGAGGACTCATCGGAGCTTTTATTATCTTTGTTCTAGGTACAAAAGAAGGCAAAAAGGTAGGAAAAGAGCTGAAAGAAAAAAGTGATGACCTCATTGATAACTTGGGTGATCAGATTGCCGATTTAGAAAAAAAGGGTGAAGATCTGGTAGAGAAGGGTGAAGAAATTAAAGAACAGGTTATCGAAACAGTCGAAGAAAAAAAGGAACAACTCACGGAGACAGCGACGGAAAAACTCGATTCGGCGCTTGCCCACATAGAAGAACTTCAGGCTCAGGGTCAACAGACAACGGCGGAACTTCGGAAACGTTTTAAAAATATCCCCACCAAAAAACGGTAGATCTCTTTAAAGAATTTTACGTTTTATCGTCCAGTCAAAAATAATTTTTGATCCCTCCGTGAAACATAAACTGAATACTGTCTCTTCGTCCTGTGCGGTCGCAGGGTGATAAAACGTAATGACGCCGGCGTCCGTAATTCCGGCAACGTAATCAACGGGCGTCCTCGTTCCGCCGACCAATACGCCGATCGATTGCCGAATAATTACTTTTTGTTCAAGCGGCAAATTGATATCGATGGTGTGGCCCATAAATAATTTACCGTTTGTTAATGTTATAAAAACAGCACTTTCCCTCGTTCCCAAAGAAAAAGTATTTATTTTCGGATCCACAAAAACTATTTCGCCGGGTTTTACTTCTTTATCCGCCGGATGGACGAGCTTTGCGACCGTACCGCTTGGCGCTTCAAACACGTCGTACTGAAGAAATTTTCCGCGGGACGTAAGTTGGTTTTTTGATTCGTAATCTGTCATACACTGTATCTGGCAGCTTTATTATATTCCCTTTTATGAATTTCGCCTATATCATGTATAATTCAAACTATGAAATCCAATGAAGTACGAAGTAAGTATCTGGCGTTCTTTATGAAACGGGGACATAAAGAAATCCCCTCAGCAAGTCTGGTGCCGGAAAACGATCCGACCACACTATTTACTTCAAGCGGAATGCAACCACTTATTTCATATCTGTTGGGAGCGCCGCATCCTTTAGGAAAGCGTTTGGTTGACAGTCAAAAGTCGTTTCGGGCGCAGGATATTGACGAAGTAGGAGACAACAGGCACACAACGTTTTTTGAGATGCTCGGGAACTGGTCGCTCGGAGATTATTTCAAAAAAGAACAGTTGCCGTGGAATTTTGAATTTCTCACGAAAGAATTAGGTTTGGATCCGAAACGGTTATATGTTTCAGTTTTTGAAGGAAACGAATCGGTACCAAAAGATACGGTATCGATAAATATCTGGAAAGAAATATTTTCCGGCGCCGGCATTGATGCCCGCGAAAACGAGCGGATATTTGCTTATCCTGCCAAAAAAAACTGGTGGAGTAGATCCGGCGAGCCTGCGAATATGCCTCCCGGAGAACCGGGCGGACCGGATAGCGAAGTGTTTTACGATTTCGGCACCGAACTCAAGTTACACGAGCATTCACCGTTTAAAAACCAGAAATGTCACCCCAACTGCGACTGCGGAAGGTTTTTGGAAATTGCAAATTCCGTTTTCATGCAGTATCAAAAACAAAAAGACGGTTCAATTAAAGAATTGGCGCAGAAAAACGTGGATTTCGGCGGAGGACTGGAACGTATGACAGCCGCGACAATATCAAACCCTGATATTTTTACAACCGATTTATTTAATCCGATTATTTCGAAACTCGAAAAAATGTCAAAGAAGACGTATGGTCAAAACGATAAAGAAACCAGATCAATGCGCATCATTGCTGACCATATCAAAGCGGCGGTCATGATGATTACTGAGGGGGTGTTGCCGAGTAATAAACAGCAAGGATATGTGTTGCGAAGACTCATTCGCCGCTCGATGCTTCACGCAAAAAATTTAGGCATGATGAATGATTGGGGGTTTATCGGTCCGCTCGTGGAGCCGGTTGCCGCAATTTACAAATTAGCCTATCCGGAGGTCGCACAAAAACAACAGACAACTCTTATGACGTTGACGGAGGAGGCCCAGCGGTTTGCAAAAACGATAGAAAAAGGTTCTAAAGAAATTGAGAAACTATCTTCGATTGACGGAAAACAGGCGTTTGTTTTATATGAAACCTACGGATTTCCGTGGGAGTTATCCGAAGAAATTGCGACCGGCAGGGGCCAAAAAATAGACCGGAAACAATTCGAAGAGGAATTTAAAAAACATCAGGAATTATCTCGGACTGCAGCAAAAGGCATGTTTAAAGGCGGGCTTGCGGATCACAGCGAAGATACGACAAAACTCCATACGGCACATCATCTTCTCTTAGCGGCATTGCAGCAAATCGTGGATCCGTCCGTTAAGCAAAGGGGGAGTAACATTACCGCCGAGCGTCTCCGTATGGATTTTAATTTTGCGCGGAAGCTGACGCCGCAGGAGATGAAAAATGTTGAAGAACTGGTGAATAAAAAAATTTCCGAAGACATTCCTGTTACCCGTGTCGTTATGGATCGGGAAAAGGCGGAAAAAATAGGCGCCCAGATGGAATTCGGGCAGAAGTATCCGGAAAAAGTGAGCGTATATTTTGTCGGCGATCCGAAAAAATTCTATTCCGCTGAATTTTGCGGCGGGCCGCACGTGACGCATACCGGTGCACTCGGTACCTTTAAAATCCTTAAGGAAGAATCCTCAGGAAGCGGCATCCGCAGAATTTACGCGGTGGTGGGAAAATAATTCAGGCTCCCGTTTTGCATTTTTTCGTCCTCACCGCATCTATCCTTCTGACTTATCTCATCTTCTTTTCCCATTATTACCTTTTCTGAAATCTCCAATACCTTGGGTAGCATTCGTGAGCGACGAAAAAACGTAAATCGGGATCCCTTCAATAGCCTTTAATGTTGATTCAGGTAGCGCGGGGAGGCTTGCCGTTTCGAGCTATCGTCACGGCCTTGGCAATGAAAAACATATGGAGAGAAAAACGATCTGGACTTTGACGATGCGAGAATCACGGCAAGACGACCGACAGCGCTACCGTTTCTTCGGTTTGCTTTGAAGCGCCTCGATTGTTAGTATGGAAGTACGGAAGGATTCTCCCGTATTTACCGTATGAAGATGCCTGATTTCATCGATACATTCTTTAACAAGCGCAAAGAACGTCCCGAGGTCTACATTTCGCTCTATATTGATATTCATAGTATCGCAGTTTCATTCTGGTCTATGGGCGGCGAGGGCGGCCGGCTTCAATTGCTCGCTTCGGAATCATCAGGGAACGTGGAGGATTCATGGCAGAGTAAAAGTGATGCCATCGACCGCCTCATCGGGTTACTCGAAGAACGAACCAAAATTACGGATGAAACAAAAGTGATTCTCGGCCTTCCTTCTATCTATCTGACTCCGACCGGAGAGATACAAAAGGAAATTCAAAAGGAGATCAGAGAACTTACAAAAATATTGGAATTAAATCCCATCGGCTTTGTTCCTCTCAATCAGGCGATTATTTTTAAGCTGAAAAGAGAAGAGGGTGTTCCTCCGAGCGTCATATTGCTGGGGATGAATAATTCCTCGATTGCCATATCCATATATAAAATCGGTACGCTTGCTGGTTTTCGGGAGATTGAGAAAAACGAGGATATCGCCGCAAGCGTTGAATCAGGACTCAAAAGTTTTACGGATCTTGAAGTGTTGCCGGCCCGCGTTCTTCTGTACGGGTCGGATGTCTCAAGTCTCGAAGGAATAAAAAGCGATTTACTTCGCCATTCATGGACCAACAAAGTAAATTTTCTGCATTTTCCGAAAATTGAAGTCATGTCAAATACATTCGTCATTGATGCGATATCGCTCGCCGGAGCAAGCGAACTGGGGGCTGCGGTCGAATCTATAGAGGAAGCTCCCGCCGAAGCCGCCGCGCAGGCGCCGGTTCAAACAGAAGCGTCTGAGCCCTTTGTGACGCCGGATCACAATCCAGTCGTTGAGCTGCCGGTGGAAGAAGAAATTGCGCCGGAGGAGGAAAACGATGAAGCGATAGAAGACGCCATTACAGAAGATGCGAAAGAGGAATCACCGCTTGATGAAGAAAAGGATATGGCAGAAGAAGTCATTGAAGCGCAGGAAGCTGTTCGGGAAGATTTGTCGACAGAGTCTGAGGCAACACAGGATGCTAACGTCGTGATGGTGGATGCGGAATCGCTTGGGTTTAAAAAAGACGTTGACGTTTTGGAAGAAGAAAACCAGATGGAACAAGTGAGACAGGAACAGGGAGAAGAAGAGCGCGAAAAAGAAACGGGAGAACCCCGAAAAACACCTGTCGCACTACCTCGGATAGACTTCGGAAGAATGTTGAGAATTTTTCGCATGTTTTCATCCCGATTCATGGCAGGGCGATCGCCGATGGTGCCAATTATTCTTGGCGTAGTTGTATTGTGTGTCATCGCTGGTATTTTTTACTGGACGCTTCCCCATGCTGTCCTCACGATACTGGAAATACCCAGACCGGTTGATCTGTCTCAGGCGATTACCATCGATCCGTCAGCGACGACGGTTGACGCCCAGAATAATATAATTCCGGGGAGAACTCAGCAAAAATTGGTTACCGGTGAAAAAACAGTGCCGGTGAATGGTAAAAAAGACATAGGCGATCCGGCAAAAGGAACCATAACGATTTATAACAAATCGTCGGATTCGCCGCTCACGTTAAGCAAAGGGACTGTTCTTTCAACCGGCGGTTTGCAATATACATTAGATAATGACGTTAGCGTCGCGTCGGCAACGTCGGTCGAAAGTCCGACCGGTATCAATACCACATTTACGACGGCGGACGTCGCAGCTACGGCTGTAGCCATCGGCCCGCAAAGCAATATTCCCGCAAGCAGTGAATTCACGATAAAAAATGTCAGCTCTGACACGGCGGTCGGAAGAAATGCGCAGCCGTTTGCCGGCGGAACGAGTAAGCAAGTGACTGTCGTGACGCGGGCGGATTATGATTCGTTTGTTACCAACGAGTCGCAGGAATTAGTCGGAAATGCGAAACAGGATTTATCAGGATCAGTCGGCGGCAACATAAAACTCATTGACGACACGATAAAAACCACGGTGACGGAAAAAGTTTTCGGTCAGGAAATCGATCAGGAAGCGACACAACTTCAGGGAAAGTTAACGATTTCCATTACGGGCGTGGGATATAGCGACAGTGATATTCAGGCACTTCTTTCGACCTTAGCGGCTGACAAGGTGCCGGCGGGATACGTCATCAATGAGAGTAAAACGACAATAACGCTTTCAAATGTTCGGGTGTTGAAAAACGGCAAAATTACGGCGACTGCGAATATGAGTGCCGTTGCACTGCCGACTATCGATACGGCGTCGATCCGAAACAATATTGCCGGAAAAAGTATTAAAGATGTGGAAACGTACCTGCGAACCGTTACGGGCATTGCGGGTGTTACCGTGACATTCCGCCTGAGTCCCTCGCATGCCCGTTTGCCGATAAATAAAAACAACATATCCGTGACAACTGCAGTTTCTCAATAACGCTATGGCTTTATACCGGTACGTAAAAGCGCCACCAGTAACGACGACAATACGAAGAAAGCCCGTCGGGATTTCATTTCTTTTTATGGGATCGGGACTTGCGATACTTCTCTGGGTGCTCTGGCCGATTTTATCATTTACCATATCAAGCGACGCTATTTTTTCAAAAATCATTACTCCTGTTGCTGATTCCCAGAGCGTGTTAAAACCATCTTCATTCTCGCCGGTCGCATATGCCGCAGGCGCGACTACCGGACTTATTTCCCAGCAATCTGTTGATGATACCAATGCAAATATCTGGTATCCGACTTCGCCGCAAAAACACGTTGTAACGCCCGTTAACACCTATACGCTTTCCATACCGAAACTGAAAATTGCAAATGCCATGGTTACGATCGGCGGCGATGACCTCAATGACAGTCTCGTGCACTATGGCGGCACGGGATTGCCCGGTCAATACGGCGTGGCAGTTGTTTTCGGCCATTCAACACTCCCACAATTTTATTCGCCGACGAACTACAAAACGATTTTTTCGCTCCTGCCGACCTTAAAAGCCGGTGATGATATAGATGTCACGTATGACGGGGTGAACTACGTTTACACTATTTATGATATGGTAGTACTTGATCCTACCGATTTGACTGCGCTGGAACAGCGGTACGATGATTCGTATTTGACTCTGGTAACGTGTGTCCCGCCGGGGACGCTCTGGAAACGGTTAAATGTAAAGGCGCGACTAAATTCACAATGAAATCCGAAGAAAAAAAACAAATCGCCATCGATGCGATTAAAAAAAAGCTGACCGGCAAATCTCTTTCATACCATGAGATATTTTCCATCATGGATGAAATTGCAAATCAGAAGTTAGGGCCGGTCTTGACGGCGTATTTCGCCGCTGCCGGATTTACCGAAGGGTTCAGCGATGAGGAGCTGTATCATCTGACTAAAGCCATGGTCGCAACGGGTCCCAAGCTGCATTTTAAAGGAATCGTTGCCGACAAACATTCCACAGGCGGCGTCGCCGGAACGAGAACGACCATGATCCTCGTGCCGATTGTTGCTGCAGCCGGATTTCAGATTCCAAAAACGTCATCGCGCGCGATTACCTCGCCGTCAGGTACAGCAGATACCATGGAAGTACTCGCGCCCGTCACATTTACCCCCAAAGAAATCGAATCGCTCGTTGCCAAAACCGGCGGCTGTATTGTCTGGGGAGGACATTTGGGACTGGCTCCGGCTGACGACGTTCTTATACAGGTGGAACAACCGCTGGCGTTTGAGTCGTTCGATAAAATTATCGTTTCCATTATGGCAAAAAAGGTGGCATCCGGCGCCACGCATCTGGTACTGGACATTCCCGTAGGTCCCACGATGAAAATTCAGCACTTTAAAGATTCGGAAGTGATTGCGAAAAAATTTATTTTTCTGGCGAAACGCTTCGGGATAAAAGTTATCGTCGACAGTACGGAAATCCGTCAGAATGCCGGAAGGGGCATCGGTCCGCTTCTTGAGGCGCGCGACGTACTGCAGGTACTGGAACAGCATAAAGACAGGCCGCTTGCACTTGAGGAAAAAGCGCTTCGTTTAGCCGGAAAACTCCTTGATCTTTGCTACGCGGATACGCTTGATAAAAATCGTTTAATCGGCGAGGATGTTGCGCGCCAGATTCTCTTATCCGGTAAGGCGCTTGAGAAAATGCGGGAAATTGTTTCCAGTCAGGGCGGCAATCCTGACGTCTGTTCACACGATCTCAAACTCGCCAGCCACCGGTACGAAGTACACGCTTGGAAGAAAGGAAGAATTCATGCCATGAACAACCAGCAGATTACGGTGATCGGCCGGATTTTGGGATGTCCGAATGACAAAACCGCCGGCATTTATCTTAATATGAAACTTGATGAAGAGGTAGACAAGAATGATATACTATGTACACTCTATAGTTCGGATAAATGGAGATTAAGCGAAGCGGTAGAAACGCTTAAAAATATCTCCATGTATACGATAGAATAATTATTATGTTTAAAGATATCATCGCACCGATGCAGGCATGGCTCTTATCACAGGGGAAGTGCGTGGGATGCGGCAAGAAACTTCCGAAAGAAGAGGAAGTAAAAGGGACGCAGGTTACCTGTAATTGCGGGCGAATCTACGTGTATGATTCGCAGTCAGGAAGATACAGAAGGGCAACGCTCAATGAAATCAAATAAAACCTATTCATTTGTTTCCCGATTGGTGGTTTTGTTTTTCGTCGTCGTACTTGTGGCGTGGTTCGGGTGGATCTGGTGGAGAGATAGCATATCGCCTGTCGATACCAAGGATACGACCCCCATTGTATTTATGGTTCGGGAAGGCGACGGGGTTAAGACCATTGCTTCCAATCTCGCAACGCAGAATATTATCCGCAGTTCGACGGGATTTTATCTCCTTGTTAAATTATTGGGGATCGAACGGCAGGTGCAGGCGGGAGAGTTTCGTTTAACCCGCGCGATGGATGCAAAAGAAGTTGCTCTGGAGCTTACGCACGGCACCTCGGATCAGTGGGTGACAACCCTAGAAGGCTGGCGTGACGAGGAGATAGCAAGTACGCTTTCGAAAGATCTGGATATTCCTGAAGACGAATTTCTGAAATATACAAAAGAAGGGTACATGTTTCCTGACACATACAGGGTTCCGCAGGACGCATCAGCGGCGGCTGTGGCGCAAATATTCTTAACGAATTTCAATAAAAAAATTACTCCGCAGATGATCGCTGATGCCAAAAAAGAGGGATTGACTCTCGATCAGGTGATTATCCTGGCATCGATTGTCGAGCGTGAGGGCAGAACCGTTGACGACAGGCCGGTAATTGCAGGAATCATCCTCAAACGCTTAAAAGCGAACTGGCCGCTTGAAGTTGACGCGACTCTCCAGTATGCGCTGGGGTATCAGGCGTCGGATAAAACGTGGTGGAAAAAGTCGCTTACCGACGCGGATAAAAAAATTGATTCGCCGTACAATACCTATCTCAATACCGGTTTGCCGCCGACGCCGATTTGCAATCCCGGTCTTGAGTCCATCAATGCCGTCATTTATTCGAAAGCTTCGGATTACTGGTATTACATACATGACACAACGGGCGCTGTCCATTACGCGAAAACCCTTCAGGAGCATAACGCCAATATCGCGAAATATCTACAATAATTACTTTATGGTAGGGCAGGCTGTTGAAAACTTAGAACAAGGTGAATCATTTGACGTTCAATGCCCTTCCTGCCTGAGCATGACGGCGACGGGATATACTCAGGGGGAAATCCAGACACTCACCGAAAATTTGGACTCAGACGTGGTGAATTTTTCCTGTACGAATTGCAAAACACAACTCAAATACGACCCTGTTTCATTCCAAGTGACAGCGCGCAGCTGATGGCGAAATACCCTCAAGTAACACCGTTTATCCACATTTGAAGCTCCGGACCTGTTACAATGCGGGTATGCTGGTTGATAACATCAAACTCACGATTCAGGCGGGTAACGGCGGTAACGGGTCTGCCCATTTCCGTCATGACGCCAAAGTTCCGCGCGGAGGGCCCGACGGCGGCAATGGCGGCAACGGCGGAGACATCTCATTTTTGGGCTCCCACAACATCACGGATCTTCGCGAATTCCGGTACAAAAAAGAGATTAAAGCCGGAAGCGGCACCGACGGACTCGGCCAAAAAAAGTCCGGTAAAAACGCTTCCGACCTCACGATCCTCCTTCCCTTAGGTACACGAATTACCGATTTAGCAACCGGCGCGGTCTATGAAATGACGGACAGCGCGACGCCGGTACTTTTTGCACGAGGAGGACATGGCGGGCGCGGGAATACGGAATTTAAGACTTCGACCAATCAGGCGCCGAAATATTTCGAAAAGGGGACGGCCGGCGAAAAAAAGGAATTACTTCTCGAGCTTCGCCTCATTGCGGAAATCGGGCTTATCGGTCTTCCGAATGCAGGGAAAAGCAGCATCCTGAGCCGGCTTACTATGGCAACTCCAAAAATCGGCGCGTATCCTTTTACCACGCTTGAGCCAAATATCGGCATGCTTGGCACCTCTGCCATTGCGGATATCCCCGGACTTATTGAGGGAGCGTCGAAAGGAAAAGGGCTGGGGGTGGATTTCCTTCGCCATATTCAGAAAACCAAAATCCTCGTCCACTGCATCGACCTCACGAACTCGGCCCCGAAAAAAACATACGATACGGTGCGGGACGAATTTAACAAATTTGACCCAATGTTGTTAACGAAACCGGAATACATCCTCCTTACCAAAACCGACCTCGTTACCCCCGACGTCATCGCCAAGACAACGAAATTATTTACCAGACTTGGCAAAAACGTGCTTGTCTGCTCGATCTACGACCCCACGTCGATCGACGTCCTCAAAAAAACGCTGGTAGATTTGTTGGAAAAATTCTAACCCATTTCTCTCATAGTTGAGATTTTGTGATGATCTCGAGTGCTTCATATAAACATATTTAAATATCTGGAATATAAGATTGATTCTAAATGGTATAATGCGCGGTATATATAGCCAAAAGTGAAAATATGAATCAAAAGAAAAGTTATCATAAAAAATGGATAGTTTTAGAAAAAATTAAATCAGGAGGTCAAGCAACCGTATTAAAAGTTAGAAATTCTGAAGATGATCAAATATACGCTTTAAAACGATTTTCGCTTAAAAAGTTTCAAAAGAAGAAACTAAAGAGAATTCAAACAGAAATAAGCATAATTAAAAAACTCAACGGCAATAGGAATGTAGTAAGGATATATGACGATAACTTACAAGAAGTATTAGATAATAAAGACACAAGCGTATTTTATGTTATGGATTATTCCCCTCATGGGAGTTTAAGGGATAATGATTTTTATTTTAACGATGTTGAAGCCGCACTTCGATTATTTAAAGAGATATTAATAGGCGTAAATTCTGCTCATAAGGCTGGCGTTATACATAGAGATTTGAAACCCGACAATATTCTCCTTTACCCCACACAAAAAAGTATCTTAATTACAGATTTTGGTATAGGTTTGCTAAAAGAACAAGCGGGTGATGGTGAAATTACAGAAGAGGATGAAATTGTTGGCCCTTTGCATTTTATAGCTCCCGAACAATATAAAAACCCATCTCAGGCAAATGAAAAATCGGATATATATTCGCTAGGAAAAGTATTGCTCTTTATCCTCACTGGTAAAGTAAAAATTTTTCGTGAGGAAATAGGTGATCTAGCATCATTGTACGAGGGTTCGAATCCATATTTACCACTAATACAAGAAAGTTTACTTAGCAAAATGATAGTAGATGACGCGAAACTCCGTTTTTCGAACGTTGATGATATTATTGAAGAAACAAATTTAATCTTAGATAAGATAAGTGATAATTCAAAAAGATATCTTACGAAAAGGAGTCCGGGTCCAAGAATTTATAACCTGTTAATTGGTGAGGATAAGGCGAATTTTATCAACAGGTTTAAAGAAGATCTTATGGTTAGTTTAAAAATTTTAGAGTGGGGATTGATTGATCTAAATAGGGAAAAGAAGGAAAAAGCAGGTCGTACTATTATCGAAGAAATTAAGGCCAAATATACTGAAGAAAAGGTACAAAACTCTGTAGACTGTGTTGATAAATATGTTAATGACCCAAAAGATCTTAAATCGATAGAGACAAAAAATACTAAATATTCTTTTGCGGCATATTACTTATCCAAATATTTTTATAACAATAAATCGCATAGGATTTCCCATGAATATATAGAGAAAGCGCTATCCTTAGAAGACGATCCGGAAATCATTTTGTCTTATCTGTTACATTTCTCTGATGTTTGCGCACATTGTAAATGTAATCTAAAACATGATTTTGATGAAAGAATTAAGGCGCTCATCCGAATTACTACAGATATTGAGAAAAAAACAAATCTTTTTAGAATACTTGGAAATCACTATTTAGAGACAGGTAGCAAAAACAAAGGTTTATTATTTTTAGAGGCATACTTGAACATTAATCCATTTGATAGTGATGTTAGATTTACTTGTGCCTATGAATATTCAGAAATAAACGATAGGCCCTCATCCTTATACCATTATTTAATTGCATTAGAAAATAGCAAAGATATTTCAAATATAACTAACAATCTTGGTGTGCTTTATGAACGGGAAAATATGCCCATTAAGTGCATGGAGATGTACAAGAAATCATTTTCTCTAGGCAATACTTTAGCGGGAAGCAATATAGCATCACAATATCTTCAAATTGGTTTGAAAGATAAGGCATTAGATATGCTAAGAAATATTATAAGAGATAATAAATCAGGTTATGATACACGAGTAGATAAAACTTTAGGATCTGTACAAACCTCCGTAGATGATGAAGAAAAAAGCGAAAAACAATTAAGTAGCCAAGGTTCTTTGTTAAGTCAATATAAAATAGGTTATGTTGAGCAACTTTCTACCGGTCATATATTCGATTGGTCTGGATATTGGGAATTAATGATAGGAGGTCGATATGTTATTCAAATTATTAAAGAAAATGATATATTAAATATTAAACAAGGAGGAGATTCAAAAATTAAAATAAATGGCATATTTGATGGTAATTGTTTAGAAATTCAAAGTCTTGTTTTGGACGAATCAGATTATTCAAGTGGTAATAAATACGATAGTGGATATTTGTATATAACCGACGATAACAACTTGACTGGTTATATTCGTAATGAGTTAGAAAAACCCAAAGAAGTCAAAGGTTCGAAAATTGGTGATATTGATAAATATCGAGATGAACACAAAATCATTTTTGACTCATTAGCGAAAGCTCTAATGGTGCAATAAAAATGTTTTTAGGTCGTGATCGAAGGATATTCCCTCTTTGGTCAGGTTGTGAGTACTCAAGCGGAGCGATTTTTCTTTCTCTTTTTGTTGTTGTACTATAGCCAAATGAAACGGGAGGTTATATGGATATTCAGATAGAGTCACTTACAGATGCGAACAAGTATGAGGCTCGGGATTTGGCGGTAAAAACGGATGTTGGGCCATCGCATCGGGTCATAGAGTTTTATAACAAGTCTCTTCGCCAACATGATAATAACGTATTTGTAGCGATACAAGACGGTCGCATTATTGGCATTATTGGTTGGTATAAAGACGATGGAAGTTGGGCGGGTAAGTCGTTGGGAACTCTGTTTCCCTACGGAAAAGATATTTATTGGGTTAGTTATTTTGCCGTTACCGAGGAACATCGCGGTAAAGGAATTGGCAGCTTACTCATGAAAAAATTACTGTACGAGGTATCCGAAAAACGCGCGCGAGAGTTGTGGGTGTATTCAGGGAGAGCGCGTGTCTTTTATGAAAAAATGGGATTTACCATGGTAACGCGTACACGCATAGAACATGCCGAACATGATTTTTTAAAATACGTTTTTGTGTAAATCACGATGAAACGGGAGGTTGTATCAAGTTCCTTAAAGGGTGTAATATAATTATTAGTAAACATGTTGGGTGCAATTTTACTGGTCCTTATAGTTTTATGGTTTTTTGGATACATTCATATCCAAGGTATATCAATACCAAATTACCCTCTATTTACACTCAACGGACATTCAATTGGTTTATGGCAACTCCTTATATTTCTTGTTATTCTTTGGGCAATTGAAGCCCTACCCGGTCCCTTAAGGGTAGTCGCCGGTGTTCTTTTATTCATCTGGGTGCTTTCCGCTCTTGGCATTGTTGTCATCGCGGTATTACCTCATATAGTAGTTATAGTCCTCATTATTGCATTGGTTTTAGCGCTTTTAGGTGTGGCATAAGATTCCTCAAAAAAACGTTCCGATTTCGTCTCACTCGTTCCTTGTTGTATCATAGCCTGATGAAACGGGATATTCTGTTGGGCGGGGAAAAAGTTTCCTATACGATTCGCATAAGCAGTAGGGCGCGGTATATGCGAATGACGATCGAACCCACAGGTTCGCTTACCGTTACCGTTGCGCACCGGTGGCAGGAACACTTTGTTGAGGGATTTTTAAAACAGAAATCCTCGTGGATTTTGAAGCATCTTAAAAAGATGAAAAGCATGGAAGGCAAAACCATAATAAAATATTCCAAAAAAGAATACGAACAGAATAAACATAAAGTATTGAATCTTGTGAAAGAGCGCATCAAATTTTTTAACGCGTTTTATAAATTTTCCTTTCGAAGAATCAGCATCAGAAACCAGACATCGTTGTGGGGAAGTTGCACGATGCGGGGGAACTTGCAGTTTAATTACAAACTTATGTATTTACCTAACCGGTCGTTTGATTACGTTGTCGTGCATGAGCTTTGCCACCTTAAAGAACACAATCACTCCGAACGGTTCTGGCGGCTGGTGACCCAGATGGTTCCGGATCACAAAGCGATACGTAAATCCCTGCATAAGTACGTGATGCAGGAAGGGTGAGGTGTTATAATGGCCCATATGCAAAACACCATTATCTGTCCTCATTGTAAAAAAACCATTGAGCTCACGCAGGCGCTCACGCATCAGATTCAGGAGGAACTGTTAAGTAAGGAACAGAAAAAACATGAAGAGGAATTGCGGGAGATGAAACAGAAACTCGAAGAGGCGGAAAAAACAGAACTTACTTTGCGTAAACAAAAAAATGAACTGGATGAAGAGAAGCGGACGTTTGAACTGGAGAAGCAACGGCAACTGGATGTTGAGCGCGAAAAAATCCGGCAGAAAACATTGGAGGAAGCGGCAGAGTCCCAACGGCTGAAAGATAAAGATAAAGACAAGGTTATTGATGATCTCAAGAAATCTCTTGAGGATGCGCAAAGGAAAGCCACGCAGGGGTCACAGCAATTACAGGGAGAAGTACAGGAGTTGGATTTGGAGGAATTATTCCGGAAAGAATTCGCCGGCGATACGATCGAACCCATCGGCAAAGGCGTGTTAGGCGCTGACATCCGCCAGATTGTCCGGAGTCCGCGCGGCATGGATTGCGGCCGCATTCTCTGGGAGAGCAAACGGACCAAAGCGTGGAGCGACGGATGGACTGCAAAGTTGAAAGAAGATATGAGAAATGACAAAGCGAATATTCCGGCCATTGTTTCCGATACGCTTCCCGAGGGGATTAAAAACGGATTGGGTTTGTATGACGGCGTGTGGGTCACGAGTCCCAAACTCGCACTTCCCTTGGCTCAGCTTTTGAGAGGCAGGCTCCTTGATGCCGCGCGACAGAAAATGATTGCGCAAAATCAGCAGACAAAAGCGGAGGAATTATACGGGTACGTGACCAGCCACGAATTTGCCCAGCAGGTGGAGGGGATGATGGAGACGTATCAGGAAATGGAAGACCAGATTGTACGCGAGCGGACCGCATTTGAAAAATCATGGAAGCAGCGCGAAGCGCAGGTGCGGCGGCTCCAGTCGGGTGTTGCCGGTATTTACGGCAGCATGCAGGGGATCGCGGGGCCCGCGCTTCCCACGATTAAAAACCTCGAGCTTACTGACGGAAATACTCAAGAATAATTGGTGGTCGTGTCGTGGGATACATTCCCGTCAGTACTCGCTTACCACCCGACTTTTTCATAAATATTCTTGTCTTCTGATCACATAACTATCGCATGGTGTTTCTCAAGTAATGTCTGGCATTCGTGGATAAGCTGCGTGCTGTCGGGAGCCCTTATCCCACGACATTCCTTAATGATTGGTCCCGCGCGGTTTGTCAGCCGGTTTTTTCGATTTGTTCCCACGGAAATATGTCCCGTCCAAAGAATCCTCCGACGGATGCAGATCTATATATCGGTTGAAATAGTTGTAATCCTTCGATAATGCCGTCAACCGAAAGATCCAGTAATTCGCGGGCGCGCCCTTCAATAATTTTTCCGGATTTTTTCTCCGTATCAAACGTTTCGATATTTATGGAAAGCGGATCGGGAAGTCCGATGACGTAGCTCACCTCTATCTGCACTTTTTTCGCAAACCCTTCCGCGACCAGCCGTTTGGCGACATATCTCGCGCCGACGGCTCCGGCCAGATCGACTTTCGTGGGATCCTTGCCGTTAAATCCGCCGCCGCCGTGGGAAAACCTGCCGCCGTAGGAATCAACGATTATTTTCCGGTTCGTCGTACCGGCATCGGCAAGCGGACCGTAGGTGGTCCACGGGCCCGCACCGTTAACGACTATTTGTTCTTCGGGATTTGAAATAGTAAACCCGTGAGACTTCAGTACCGGCGTAATAATGTTGCGTATAACATCATTTCTTAATTGTTTTAACGTGATGCCTTTGTCATGCGAAGCGGCGATGATTATTTTATGGATGCCGGCAGGTTTTCCGTTTTTATAAACAAGCACCGCCTGCGCTTTCCCGTCGGGACGCAAATACGGCATTTTTGTTTTCTGCATTTTTGTATAGGTAAGCGTCAGATCATGAGCAATGACGATCGGCATCGGCATAAGCTGCGGGTTTTCATCAACTGCCGCGCCGAACATGAGCCCCTGATCGCCGGCGCCAGTTCGCTTTTTGGTTACACCATTATTTATATCCGCGGATTGTTCGGTGATCCTGATAATTAATTCCTTTAACTTCGAGTGAAATCCCGCATTGGGATCCGTATAGCCGATTTCCGCGATCGTCCGCCGTGCAATATTTTCATACTGAAGTTTTACGCCCTTCGGAAGCGTTACTTCTCCGAATACAAGAAGCGTCCCGCCGTTTATATTTCCTTTTGCCGATACCTCGATTGCCACGCGCGGACGGGTGTGAGAAGGGCGGCAGGCAATAATAGCCTGATCCAGTATTTCAGCGGCTATCTGATCGCAAATTTTATCGGGGTGCCCCGCGGTGACGGATTCAGATGCGTGGAGTTGGAGCGTTTTTATCACTCGTGTGATCATATCGATCCCGACGTTTCAGTCGGGGTCTAGCTGTAGCACCGTATTCACGATTAATCGAAACCGGTTGCTGGTGGGTCATCGGGCTAGATCCCTCGCCACTCTCCTGATATTTGTACGATTATCGTAGGTCCTGAGGATATTTTTGTCAAGAAATAATACTTAGATATTGGATTGTTTGGGGACGAGATTCCAGTTCTGGTTATATTCGCTCATAAGCGAAATAATATTTTTTACAAACGGCTGGCGGTTGAGCGTCGTGTCATAGAGCTCTGTCAGTATTTCCTGCTGGCGGATAAGAATTTTTTGCCATCCTTCGTAATACTCCATATTGCCGATATGATTGCTGAGCCGGTCGCGGGTAAGCGCAAGCTGCTGGTTCACATCCGCCAATAAATTTTTATACTGGTTCACATCATTGGTTGTATATCCTAAATAATTGTCTTCGGTTGTGGGAATCGCAAATATCTGGACGACGATATTCACCCAATATTGTTTGTACTGGCCGCTGACAAGAGCGACTCCTGTTTCCTGCAGTTCGGGATTCAACAAATTTGCCCTGTGACTCGCGCTGCTCATAAATCCGTTGACGAAATCTTCGGCGGAATTATTTCCCATGCCGATATTTTCGGACGCATAAATAAACGGATAATTGACCATTGGAAGAACGGTATCAAGTTGTATGTGTTCATGGGGGTCCTGATGGGAAAAATTCTGATATTTCAATATGACGTTCGCCCGCATCTGGGCGGCCTTGGTAAGCAATGCGTTTTTCACAAGCGGCGGCGCCCCGCGTTTCATCCGTTCATTATTGATATACGTGATGATGTCATCGGGATCTATAGTTTCTGCTCCCAAGACAGGGGATTCGATATACGCCGCTTCATAGGGACCGGGTAAATACACGGTTACGAGGCGCGAAGGGATGGTTAATCTGGCAAGCGGGTGAAGCGTCACAGGTGTGGGGTAAAGCAGGCGGATTCCGAAAAACGAAATACAGAGAGTTGTGATTGCTAAAATGACGTAGGTTGTGAAAAACCGTTTCATATTCAGCCGGAATGTAATTCCAATTCTGCAAGCATATTGTCTTCCTGCCGGCGTACGGTGAATTGCCGTTTCTGCATCATGGTCAGCATTTGTTTATTATCCGGAAGAACATATGCGTAAATTTTTTTAATGGCCCGCTCTTTTGCGATATCCAGAATATAATCCATAAGAATTTTTCCCAAGCCCATATGCTGCCACGGGTCGGCAATAACAATGGCAAATTCAGCAGTATCGCCATAGGGATCCGCAATGAGCCGCACAACACCCATCATATGTTTTTTCCCATTTTCATTTTCCTCTGCAATGATTGCGATTTCGCGGTCGTAATCTATCTGCGTATAGCGGATCAGAAGCTGATGGGTAATATCTTTAATCCGTGTGAAAAAACGGAGCCGCTCTGTCTCTTCCGAAAAGTGCGTAAACATCTCGGCTTCCTCCGGTTCGTCCTCGGGGCGGATCGGCCGGAGCGTTACCTCTTTACCGGATGCGAGTTTCACCTCTTTCACATATTTCGAAGGATACGGAGAGATAACCAGATGACTATACGGTTTGACGGGAGTCTGGATAATTGATTCATCGAGAATTATTTTTGCGTCAAGGACCACGCCTCCCTTTTCATCAACGCCGAACGGATTGATGTCAATTTCCTTAATTTCCGGAAAATCCATAACGAGATAGGAAAATTTATAGAGTAAAAACTGAATTGAGCTGATATCAACGCTCGTCGTTCCGCGAAAGCCGGAAAGGAGTTTATATACTTTAGTGCTCATGATCATCCGCATCGCAAGCGCCATGTTAAGTGGCGGAAGGCCTACGGCAATGTCATTAAATAATTCAACGGCTATGCCTCCCAGACCAAAGACTATAGCGGGGCCGAAAATCGGATCTTTTTTGCAACCGATAAAAAGCTCGTATTTTTTCGAATACATAGTCTCCACAAGTACGCCGATGATTTCCGCATCCGGTACGTGGGTTTTACTTGAATTGACAATGTCCGTATAGGCGGCTTTTGCTTCCTCTTCAGATTTGATGTTGAGCTTTACGCCGCCGACGTCGATTTTGTGAAGAATATCCGGCGAGACGATTTTCATGGCAACCGGAAACCCTGCTGATTTTGCTTTTTGTGCGGCGTCATCGGGGGAAATGGAAACGAATGATTGCGGGATGGGCATATCGTAATTTGCAAGCATCTGTTTGGCTTCCTGTTCCGTAAGTACGAACCGCTCCTTTTTCACCGCGCCCTCGATGATCTTTTTATTTTCCTCAGTTTTCGGCGTAAAGGCGTGGGGGGTTGTTGCCGGCGTTTCGTAGAGAAGTTCCAGATTTTTGGCATACGTGTATAGATTGATAAAACTTTTTATCGCTTCCTCAGGCGTTTCATAGGTCGGGATGTGCGCTTTCATCAAAAGGTTCCGCGCGTCGGCAACGTCGTCTTCTCCCAAGAAAGACGTAAGAATGGTTTTTTGATTTTTCTGGGAAATGGCTATGAGTTCTTCGGCAACTGATAACGGATGGGTCATTGCCTGCGGGGTCAGAAGCGTTAATACCGCGTCGACAGACGGGTCCAGAAGCACCGTCTCAACGGCTTTTTTATACCGGAGCGCGTCAGCATCACCCAGCACGTCAACGGGATTTCCTTTGCTCCATGCTGAGGGCAGGAACGAATCAAGAGCACTCATGGTATCCGCTGAAAGCGAAGACAATTCGCCGCCTTTACCCATAAGATAATCCGTGGCAATGACACCGGGGCCGCCCGCATTAGTGACGATCGCAAGCCTGTTTCCTGATGGATGCCGCTGGGTGGCAAGAACCTCTGCGCAATCAAACAGTTCGCCAATCGTATTGACGCGAAGCATGCCGGCTCTGGCAAACGCGGCATCAAACACCTGATCGTTTCCGGCTAAGCTTCCTGTATGGGAATGCGCTGCGCGTGCCCCCTCTCGGCTTTTGCCGGCTTTAAGTACCACGATCGGTTTGGTCCGCGCATATGCCCGAGCAGCGCTTAAAAATTTTCTTGCGGAATCCAGCGATTCCATGTACAAAAGTATGCTCGTCGTTTCCGGATCGTTTCCGAAGTAATCGATAAGGTCATGGAATCCGACATTCAGTGTTTCTCCGATGGAAACGAAATAGCTGAATCCCACGTGCTGTTTGATGGACCAGTCGAGGACCGCACTGCCCAGCGCGCCGCTTTGGGATATGAATGCAATTCCGCCGGGACGGGCCATTTTATCGGCAAAGCTCGCATTTAATGATTTTGAGGGGCGGATAAATCCGAGACAGTTCGGGCCCAATATCGTTATATCGTAGGCTGCAGCTATTTCAGAAATTTTATGAAAGAGCGATTCGCCGCCGGCACCCGATTCCATGAAGCCGGACGAAATAATTATGGCGCTTGGTATTTTCGCTTTTCCGCATGCTTCCAGAAGCTCAGGAACTTGGGCGGCGGGGATGGCGATAATGGCCAGATCGACCGGTTCCGGAATATCTCCGACCGCTTTGTATGATTTGCTTCCGAAAACACTTTCCGCATTCGGGTTAACCGGATACACGCGGCCGCTGAACCCGTCGTAGATAAGATTTTTCATGATCGCATAGCCGGTGTGTTCTTTTTTGTTTGACGCACCGATGACTGCGATCGTTTTCGGATTAAAGAGCGTTTTCAGACCGTTTTTAATCATAGATTGTTTACGATAACTTCCAGTACGGCGAAAGATTGTGAACGAGTTTTTCCAAATCCAGTTCAAATGCTTCCATCGTCAGTATCGTTGACTCCGTTGTATCTTCCAAAAAGCGTTTCGGGTTGCCGTTTATCCCGTCAAGAAAATTATAAAAACATCTGGGCAGTATGTCTGTATTATATCCGCCTTCCAGCGTCGCAAATACCTCGGGAAAATTATTCCGAAGCAATGTTCCTATTTCATAATACGTATTAACGCTGAGTTCCAGATCGAGAAGGGGATCAAGTTTGTGTCCGTCGAATCCCGCCGATACGGCAACGACATCCGGTTTGAATTGTTTTGCTACCGGAAGGAGTGTTTGGATGGCCTGAAGATATATGTCATCCGCGGATTTGGGCGGAAGCGGCACATTGATGGTGAATCCGGTTCCTGCGCCGGCTCCAATTTCATCAACCGATCCCTTCTGGGGGAATGCGGGAAACTGGTGAAGCGAAAAGTAGAGAACCTTGTCGGTATTGTAAAAAATTTCTTCCGTACCGTCTCCCAGATGTCCGTCGAAATCAAAAATAAAAACGCGTTTGCCGTCGCGAACGAATTTTTGCGTTGCTATCGCTATGTTATTAAATAAACAAAATCCGTGGCCATAGGATGCGTGTGCATGATGGCCCGGAGGTCGCACAAGGGCGAATCCGTTCGTTTCCGACGCCCTGATAGTTGCCGCCACTGCGTAGAGCGCCGCATCCCATGATTTCGGTGACGTTTGTGTATCGGCATCAAGCGGCGTACTTGTTTCACACGCCCGTTTCACTTCATTAATATACTGTTGCGGATGGACAAGAGTAAGCGGATCGGTAGAATACGGAAGTTCGGTGACCGGCAAATCCCCGAGGCAGAGAATCCTCTGGTTATTTTCAGGGTGATTCACAGTCAGATGTTCCAAAACGACGGGATGATAAATAATATCCATAGGAGGCTCATTACCATCATACAGTATTTTTTGCCAAATCTGATCAGGTTCGACGAATGTCGTTGCCGTGAGCGCGCAATTATAATTGAAACTGTATTGAGTACACGAGGAAATCTTTTCCGCCTAATTCGTATTTATACCGTTCGTCGCCCTGTAAAAAATTATATTCGACCCGCCGGTTTTCAATTGCCCGTTTAACGTTTATGGCCTTAAGATAAAATCCCGCATTTGCGCAGCATTCCTTATCAAATCCGGAATTATATAAATATATGTTGTTATCCTCAACAAAAGAAAACGTTGATGCCGCCGTTTTGTCGCCCATTGTGACAAATAAAAGGGAAATATGCTCTGCAAATGTTACGGCCGTTTTTTTGAAGAATGTTTTCATGTCGGGAGTGAGAAATGCCTTTTTGTCGGGATCTTTCTCCATTAATGTCAAAAGCTTGTCGATGTCGTTTGGTACATTGTCGCTTTCTATCACTTGGGTATCCACGTGTTCCCGCTCAAATTTACGGATTTTTCGTTCAAGCTCATGCCGCGACTTCCGGTCTAAGGACTCTATGAATTTTTCCCACGAATCGGGAACGGCAAGTTTCGGCGTCGTATCCTCTTTTTCAACCTTCGCTGACGGCTGGTTCCGGAAAAAAGAAACGGTAGGGGAATTTTCCGGAACATTGCGAAGCGATACTGATGGTATGTGCCGGTTTTTCAGATACGCAATAATTTCCTGCCACGCGTGCTGCTTTTTCTCTTCGGGGCCGATAATATCAAGATAATCGCCGATTTCCTCGCCGCCTGAGAAAAACGCTTTTTCACCATCTGTAACAAACGGTGCCATTATTTCATCATCAATAATCAAATACATTGGTTGAAACGGTGCGCCCAGAATTTCTTTCCAGTTGGTGTGCCACAGATGCGTAAAAAACGGCACATGAAGCGGGTTTTTTTTATATGCCCGATCCCACACAACTTTCGCCTCTGCCAAATCAACTTGATTAATCATTGCAATATTGTACTATACGAAAGCACATTGGTGCACACGGTCTATGATAAAAGATAAATATTCAGCGGTTTGGGTATCCCATTCATCCATAAGCGACTATCTCAAGTGCCCGCGCGCGTATTACCTCAAAAACGTATACCGCGACCCCAAGACGAATCATAAAATTATGCTGATGCAACCGCCGTTGGCATTGGGTCAGGCGGTGCACGGAGTGGTTGAATCGTTATCGTCTCTTCCCGTTGAGGACCGGTTTAAAAAATCACTTTTGGATCAATTTGATGAGTCATGGAAAACCATTTCGGGTGATTTGGGAGGATTTTCCAACAGTGACGAGGAAGCAAAATTTAAAGCGCGGGGAGCGGCCATGATTAAACGGATTATGGTCAATCGGGGTCCCTTAGGCAGGAAAGCCATAAAAATACGTCAGGATTTGCCGTATTTCTGGTTGTCGGAAGAAGATAACATCATTCTTTGCGGAAAAATCGACTGGATTGAATATCTTGAAGCATCCGAGTCCGTACACATAATTGACTTTAAAACCGGCAAGTTTGATGAAGATCCGGATTCATTGCAGCTTCCTATATATTTATTGTTGGTAAAAAATTGTCAGAAATTCCCCGTGTCGAAGGCAAGCTACTGGTATCTGGACCGCGATAATACGCCAAATGAGGTACCATTGCCGGATATTGCAGAGGCTAACGCGCGGATTTTGGAAATTGCCAAAAAGATAGCGCTGGCACGGAAGCTAGACCATTTCGTTTGTGCCTCAAAAGAAGGGTGCCGCGTATGTCGACCATATGAAGCGATTGTTGCAGGCCGCGCGACGTTTGTGGGCGTCGGCGGCTATTCACAGGATACGTATATTTTGAAAAATTCCCGTTCATAAAAGGACAAACCAGTCGCATATTGACAAGCCAAAGAAAGTGAGTATAATACGAAGTTAAGTCAATAAGTTTAGAGGCGAACGTTCATTGTTCGCTTCTTTTCGTCGTTCATAGAAGTAGTTTTTTCGCAAGAAATTATTCAAATGGGCAAAGATACAACCACATCACCACGATTGTATTGGGGAAAAAATTTTACCGATATTCCGACGCTGGACCTTACCTTGGTTCAACGCGAATCGTATCAGTGGTTTTTGGAACAGGGAATTAAAGACCTCATTGTTGAAGTAACGCCGATTACTGATTTTACCGGAAAAAACTGGGAACTCGCATTTGGTGATTATTACTTCGGCCGCCCGCGCTTGACCCCTCAGATTGCACTTGAAAAAGGATTGACGTTTGACATGCCCCTCAAAGTAACAGCGACACTTGCCAACAAACAAACAGGCCATCACGTGACGCAGGAAGTATTTTTGGGCGATATACCGGCCATGACGGAAAACGGAACATTCATTATTAATGGTATTGAACGATGCGTCGTCAATCAGCTGGTGCGCTCTCCGGGAATTTATTTTACCGGAACCATGGATTCAACAACCGGTAAAACGCTCCATAGCGCTGAAATCCGTCCGATGCACGGAAGCTGGCTTGAGTTTATTATGACCAGAAACGATGTTTTGATGGTCAGAATTGACCGACGGCGTAAATTCGTGGCATCAACATTCCTTCGGGCAATCGGTTTGGGTACGAATGAAGAAATTATTGAAGCGTTTAAATCAGCAGACGTCAATCCGGATCACCACTACATCGAGGCCACTCTTGTCAAAGATCCGACGAAAAACCATACGGAAGCGGTTTTGGAACTGTACCGCAAACTTCGACCGGGAGAACCCATTGTGTTGGATAACGCACAGGAACTCCTTCGCACCATGTTCTTTGATTATCGCCGATACTCTCTTGAGCGGGTCGGCCGGTATAAGATGAACAAAAAGCTCGGTATTTCCGTTGCTAATGACCGTGAACACTGGGTATTAACAAAAGAGGATATTATCGGCAGTATCAAAAAGCTTATTGATTTAGCCAACGGCAAGGATGATGCGGATGATATCGATCATCTTGGCAACCGTAGAGTCAGAAGAGTGGGAGAGCTTGTGGCGACCAACGCATTCCGTGTCGGACTTTTGAGACTTGAGCGATCAGTTCGTGAAAAAATGAGCTTAGCTGGCCCTTCTGCTGAAGATTTGACTCCGATGCAGCTTGTCAACGCCCGCCCGATCATCGCGTCAATCAACGATTTTTTCCGGACCAGCCAGTTGTCAACTATTCTGGATCAGACGAATCCTCTGGCCGAAGTAGATAATCTTCGTCGTCTGACTGTCATGGGCACAGGCGGAATTTCTAGGGAACGTGCTTCATTTTCCATCCGTGACATTAATGCATCGCAATACGGCCGCATTTGTCCGGTCCGATCTCCTGAAGGACCGAATATCGGACTTGTCACCTACATGTCCCTCTATGCGCGTGTCAACGAATACGGATTTCTGGAAACTCCGTACAGAAAAGTTGAAAAAATCACTCGCGGCAGCAAACAGGTCATGCACCTCACCAATGAAGTCGTCTATTTGGATGCCAGCGATGAACAATACAAATATATTACGCACGCAGGAATTGCAATCGACACTGAGGGCAATATCGTTGATGAGCGCGTACCGGTCCGGTACAAAGGAGAGTTCCTTGAAGCAGATGCAACGCTCGTTGAATATATTGACGTTGTGCCGCGACAGGTAGTCGGCGCTCCGGCATCGCTTATTCCATTTATCGCTCACGATGAAGCAAACCGTGCGCTTATGGGTACGCACATGCAGTGTCAGGCCGTACCGCTTCTTAACCCGCAGTCGCCGATAGTTGGCACCGGTATGGAAGCAGCTATTTCTGAAACCATGGGTCGCGTGATTCGCGCAAAAGATGACGGCGTCGTGACATATGCAGACGGATCCAAAGTAATTTTTGAAACGAAAGACGGGCAGACGGAAACATATGCCGTCATGAAATATTCCCGTTCCGCACAGTCAACCGCCTATAACCAACGCGTTTCTGCCAAAACCGGCGATAAAGTGAAGAAAGGCCATGTGCTTGTTGATGCACCGGCAAGCGACGAAGGCGAATTAGCCCTCGGCGCGAACGTTACGATTGCTTACATGAGTTTTGATGGTCTGGGATATGAGGATGCTATCGTTATTTCCGATCGATTGGTGAAAGAAGATGTGCTTACCTCAGTCCACATTGAAGAATATGAAGCCAGTGTCGTTGATACGAAATTGGGGCCCGAGGAAACAACGCGTGATATTCCCAACGTCGGAGAAGAAGCGCTTCGCAATTTGGATGAAAACGGCATTGTTGTCGTCGGCGCCGAAGTAAGTCCGAATGATATTCTGGTTGGTAAAATCGCACCGAAAGGTGAAACAGAATTGACAGCAGAAGAACGGTTGCTTCGCGCGATTTTCGGTGAAAAAGCCCGTGAAGTCCGTGATACAAGTCTTCGTGTACCGCATGGAGAACGGGGGACCGTCATAGATGTTAAGATTCTTGATAAAGAAAAAGGCGATGAACTTGAACCGGGGACCAACCGGAAGATTGTTGTAAAAGTCGCTCAGATGCGCAAAGTTGTGGTAGGTGACAAGCTTGCAGGCCGACACGGCAACAAGGGCGTTATTTCCAAAGTCGTTCCGCAGGGCGATATGCCGTATTTAGCAGACGGAACTGTCGTTGATGTCATTATAAGCCCGCTTTCCGTCCTTTCCCGTATGAATTTGGGCCAGCTTCTTGAGGCTCATTTGGGACTCGCCGCATCAAAACTGAACATAAAAGTTGCGCTCCCCGTCTTTGAACCCGTGAAAGAAGACAGAATTGTTGAAAAGCTGAAAGAGGCGGGAGTACCCGTTTCCGGCAAGAGCGTATTGTTTGACGGAAGAACAGGCGAACCGTTTAAAGAAGAAGTTGTTGTCGGTGTCGGATACATCTTGAAACTTATTCACATGGTGGAAGATAAGACTCATGCACGCTCAACAGGACCATACTCACTCGTTACGCAACAACCTCTCGGTGGAAAAGCTCAAATGGGTGGTCAACGATTGGGAGAAATGGAAGTCTGGGCACTTGAAGCACATCGGGCCGCCCACGTTCTTCAGGAAATGTTGACAATTAAATCAGACGATGTCGTAGGTCGCGCGAAGGCTTTTGAAGCAATTGTCAAAGGCTCAGATATTCCTGAATCAACAATCCCTGAATCATTTAAAGTGTTGGTAAAAGAACTGCAGGCGTTAGGCTTAAGCGTTTCCCCGACCGGAGTCGTGACTGCAAAACCGTTACCCGCGACACCTACTTCTGCAACGACATCGCAGACAGTTGCTGATGACATTGTGAAAAAAGAAGCAGAAGAGATTGCTAAAGCAAGTGGTGAGGAAACCGTCGCTGAGGAAGCTCCTGCAACAACGGTTGCAGAAGTGAAACCGGAGGACGAAGCGGTTACGACAAAGGAGTAATATGGATAAAAAAGCAACATTTGCCAATATCGTAGATTTTTCAGGATTAAAAATTATCTTGGCGTCGCCGGATGACATTAAGTCATGGTCACATGGTGAAGTTACCAAACCGGAAACTATTAACTACCGGACGCTGAAGCCGGAAAAAGACGGTCTTTTTGACGAGCGGATATTCGGTCCTACCAAAGATTGGGAATGTTATTGTGGCAAATACAAACGCATTCGCTATCGCGGTATTGTCTGTGACAAGTGTGGCGTAGAGGTCACGCAAAGTAAAGTCCGACGGGAGCGCATGGGACACATTGCTCTCGTTGCGCCTGTTGCTCATGTATGGTTTTTCAAAGGAGCGCCATCCAAATTATCGCTTCTTTTAGACATAAGCCCGAGGGCGCTTGAGGAAGTTATTTATTTTGCACAGTATCTGGTGACCAATGTCGATGATGATAAGAAAAAGAAAGTTCTGGAAAAACTTGCGCAGGCAGGAAAAACCCGCGTAGATGAAGTTGAAGCACGTGTGAAAGAAGAAAAAAATACAAAGAAAGAACAATTTGTAAAAGAAAAGGAAAGCGTCAAGGATAAAGTGAACGGCGCTGAGGCAAAAGATTTGGCTGTGTCGGAGTTGACGCTTAAGGAACGGCAGGAACTTGCTGCATTAGACGAACAGGGAGAGAAAGAAAAAGGAAAAATTAAAGAAATTGTTGATTCCCTTATCACCATCGTAAAAGCGATTAAGCCGCTTCACACGTTGACAGAAGATGAATACCTGCGGCTTTTGGAGTATGAAGCGGTCGAATGTTTTGAGGTCGGCATGGGAGCCGAAGCAGTTTCTCAGGTCATCAAACATCTGGATTTGGATAAATTGGCAGCGGAACTTCGCGAAGAGATTCAAAATACGAGCGGACAGCGCCATATAAAAGCGACCAAACGGCTTCGCGTCGTTGATGGCATGCGAAAAGCCTCAATCAGCCCGTCGTGGGTTATATTGTCCAATCTTCCGGTGATTCCTCCGGATTTGCGCCCGATGGTACAGCTCACCGGCGGACGATTCGCCACATCTGATTTGAACGATTTGTATCGGCGCGTCATTAACCGCAACAACAGATTGAAGCACCTTATGGATTTGGGAGCGCCTGAAATTATTCTTCGAAATGAAAAGCGCATGCTTCAGGAAGCGGTTGACAGCTTGATTGATGTGACGCAGCGTCCGAGTTCACGGGCAGTTATTGCTCCTCTTCGATCGTTATCCGATATGTTGCGCGGTAAACAGGGCCGGTTCCGGCAGAACCTTCTTGGAAAACGCGTAGACTATTCAGGCCGCTCCGTTATTGTCGTGGGACCCGAACTTAATCTTACGCAATGCGGACTTCCGAAAGAAATGGCGCTTGAAATGTTTAAGCCGTTTGTGCTTCGCGAACTTATTGTTCGCGGTATTGCTCCGAACGTCAAAAATGCCAAAAACGTTCTGGAACGACGGACGCCGGAAGTTTTTGATATTCTTGAGGAAATTACCAAGAATCATCCGGTGCTTCTTAATCGCGCGCCGACACTTCATAAGCTGGGTATTCAGGCATTTTATCCTATCCTCATCGAGGGATCAGCAATCCGGATTCATCCATGTGTCTGTGCAGGATACAACGCTGATTTTGATGGAGATCAAATGGCTGTTCACATACCGCTTTCCGGTGAAAGTCAGTATGAAGCAATTCATTTGATGTTGCCGACGCATAATTTGTTAAAGCCAGCTGATGGATCACCGATCACAGTTCCAAACAAAGAAATGGTATTGGGTTGTTACTACTTAACGACCGTTGAAATACCGGAAACAAAAATAGATGAAAAGAACATGACGATGTATAGCGACGAACAGGATCTTATTTTTGCCTATCAATCCGGCAAAGTGGGACTTAGATCATCGATCCGGCTTCAAATAAATGGCGTTTGGCAGGTGACAACCGTCGGGCGGGTACTCTTTAACGAGATTCTTCCCTCTGAACTTCGATTTATCAATGATCCGGTGAGGGCAGCAACAATTAAATCGATTATTACCAAAGCGCTTACCCTGTATCCCAAAGAGGAAGTCGTAACAATTATCGATTCTATTAAAAATATCGGATTCATGGGGGCGACCATCTGCGGCGGACTTTCCGTTTCCGTATTTGATTGTGTAATGGTTGATGAAAAACAATCAATCGTCAAAGATGCGGAAAAGAAAGTAAAAGAGGTTGATCAAAATTTCCAGCAAGGTCTTATTACACTCGAGGAAAAGAAACGACTGTCCAATGAAATCTGGATCGAAGTCACTGAACGGCTTGCAGATCTTACATGGCAGGGGATGAAAGCGGATAATCCGGTTAAAATGATTATCGATTCCGGTGGCGCTCGTGCGTCCAAAGATCAGCTGAAGCAATTGTCAGCCATCAAAGGATTAGTCGTCGATCCGCTCGGGAAGATTGTGGAATTGCCGACGAAAAGCAATTATCGTGAAGGACTTTCGATTTTTGAATACGTAACAAGTACGAGAGGCTCACGAAAGGGTCTTACTGATTCAGCGCTTAAGACCGCCGATGCAGGATATTTGACCCGACGGCTGGTTGACGTATCGCATGACATGATTGTACGAATCGAAGATTGTGGTACCAGCGAGGGTTGGGAAGTCCATCGTAAAGAAGACAGGCAGGCATCGTTTATTCTTCGCGTCATCGGCCGATTTGCCGCCGTTGATATCGTGGCACCAAACAGCAAAAAAGTTCTTATTGCGGCAGGAGAAGAAATTACAGAACAAAATGCTAAATTGTTGGACGAACACGGCGTAGAGACGGTACTTGTTCGATCTCCTATCAGTTGTCAGGCACCGGTTGGCATGTGTGCCAAATGCTATGGCAGAGATTTTTCAACGAATGCTCATGTGGAAGTAGGTACTCCTGTTGGCGTTATCGCCGCCCAGTCCATCGGAGAGCCGGGAACGCAGCTTACTATGCGTGTTCGTCATGCAGGTGGAATTGTCGGACTTGACGTGACGCAGGGTTTGCCTCGGGTGGAAGAATTGTTCGAATCGAGGACTCCGAGAATTTTATCGCCTATCAGCGAAATTGCCGGAAAAGTTGAGATTGTTGAGACAGAATCAGGATATACTGTTCGGGTTCGCAATACGGCCATGAAGCCGCCGGAAGAGCGTGAATACGTGATTCCCTTGACGAGCGAACTGAAAGTCAAAGACGGCGATTCAGTCGCAGCCGGTGACCAGCTTTCCAGCGGATATCTTGATCTTAAGGAAGTCCTTCAGGTCAGGGGTCTTCGGGGCGCGCAAAAGTATCTTATTACCGAGATTCAACGGGTTTATGAATCACAGGGAATTCAGATTTCTGACAAGCATTTTGAAGTGATTGTGCGAAAGATGAGCGACAAGGTTCGTATTGACTCATCGGGAGATACGACTCTTCTTCCGGGTGAGCTTGTTGACCGGATCAGATTCCAGGAGGAAAATGCCCGTGTTTTGGCCTCAGGCGGAGAGCCGGCGACCGCGCAGATTATCATGCTTGGAATTACGCGAGCATCGCTATTCACCGAGTCATGGCTTTCAGCTGCATCATTCCAGGAAACGACCAACGTCTTAACAGACGCCGCGTTATCCGGTAAAGAAGACAAGTTGCTGGGACTTAAGGAAAACGTTATAATCGGCAGACTCATTCCGGTATCTTCGGAACGGGCAAAGATAGAAGTTTAAACCTATGCCAACAGTCAATCAACTCATCAGACACGGAAGACACGGTAAGTCGAAAAAAATTAAAGCGACGGCGCTTCGCAAGTTTTTTAATGCCAAAGACAGACTGACAAAGCAGTTGCCATCTCCGTTTAAACGGGGAGTCGTGACGCTTGTGAAGACCATGACGCCGAAAAAGCCGAACTCGGCGCTTCGAAAAGTTGCCCGTGTGCGGCTTTCTAACAAACAGGAAGTGACAGCCTATATTCCGGGTATTGGACATGAACTTACAGAGCATGCTATCGTGCTCGTTCGTGGCGGTCGAGTACCGGATTTACCCGGTGTAAAATATCACATTGTTCGCGGAAAATATGATATGACAGGGGTCGCCAACAGGAAAAAGGGCCGAAGCCGCTATGGAACGAAAGCCGGAGGTCCGGGGCCCGCCGCCGCATCGGCAAATTAATCTATGAGCAGATCAAAACGAGTTTTTAAACCAATGTTGCCAGCCGATCCTATATACGGAAACCGGCTTTTGACGCGATTTATTAACCGCGTCATGAAAAGCGGCAAAAAACGGGTGGCTGAACGGCAGGTCTACGGCGCACTTGATGCAATTAAGGCCAAAGGCGAGGATCCGATTAAAGTATTTGAAACCGCCATTAACACCGTGGGCCCCAAAATGGAAGTAAAAGCCCGCAGAGTTGGCGGCGCTTCGTATCAGGTGCCCACTGAAGTACGCGGTGACCGAAGGGTAGCCCTTGCCATGCGATGGATCATCCAGTTTGCCAGCAAACGAAGCAATAAAGAATTTAAATCATTCGGAGAAAAATTAGCGGTCGAACTTATGGAAGCCGCCAAAGGTCAGGGCGAAGCGATTAAACGACGTGATACTGTTCACCGTATGGCCGAAGCCAACAGAGCCTTCGCGCATTTTAAGTGGTAAATTTCGTTACAGCTGATTTATTGACACGAAAGCGTCCGGTTTTGTCAGTTGGTCGAAGTACTCTTTCAGAATTTTTTCCTTCAATTTTTTATACTCCTCCTGCGAAAACTGCATATTGGCAATGCAATACTGTTTAGACATGATGTGAAAGCAGAACATGCAGTCACGTACATCAACGACGCTATAGCTGAAGTAGCTGTTCGCACTTTTACTAGACCATCCGACATCGAAAGAATTGGAAATACTTCCGGAATCGATCACGCGTATGCCGAATGAGCAATCGCCGCTTCCTTTGGATGCAAGTAAATATTCTGACGTTTTCATGTTAAAGCAGTACATGAGTTTCTGGCTGCTGTAGACGTGCGCGCTGTTATAAATGTAACTTGATGAATAGATATCGTCGGATTCTTCCGTTACATCCGAATTAAGAGCTCTGTTGCCTCTGAACGTTGCGCGTTTTTCCATGAGCTTCAGAACATCCGCAAATGAGGCGATGTCGGTTTTAGGTTCCATAAAATTATCAGTATTCATTCGTTTTTCGGATTCTTCCTTTGTGATGAATTTTTTATATCCGTATTCCGGACTGCTATACACTGAAATATTTCCGGAAATCGCCGGATAGGCCTGCGGCAGCGGAATATCGTTACAATAGAGTTTTTTAAACGCGGCTTGATCTATGGGATTGATTCCCGGAAAAATTTCTTCCCAGACTTTTGTATAAATTTGTTCGAAAACTTTGTTCATATTTTCCTCCTTACACTGTACCACTCACCGTTTTTGATTTAAAGGGCGGATAATACTGATCTTTTGCAAGTACACGGGCAATAACTTCTCGTGGATTTAATTCCGTTAATATTCGGACCCCCAGCTCAAGCATTTCGCGCGGATCGTTTTTATTGGTGAGGAAAAAGTCGTCGATTTCAAAATTCAGATTCCGTGCAACAATTTCCGCATCGTCGCGGGAAAGTTTGAAGCAGAAATAGTTGATCATATTGGCGAACATACTTTGAAGAATCGGAGCGGAAACCTGCATGAGATATTGTTGTGCAAGGATTAGCGTCAGATTAAATTTTCTGGCCTCGGATAAAATATGTGTAAGCGACGGTGTCTGGACAATCGATACTTCATCAATCATCAGAATTACTTTTTTCTTAACCAGTCCGGCCTGCATAATCGTGAATATCTGTTGAATCATCGCGCCGCCGATAACTCGCGTAATATTAGAGCCGAGCTCCGATTGTTTGATGGGCACTGATACCAGAAAATTGGTATTCATAGCATGGATAAGATCGATGGTCGCCGGCGCATTGCCGATGAATTGCAGTTCAGAAAGAATATTAATGACGGGCAATACTGCGGTAGCGTATTGGCCGGTAAAAAGCTGTTGGTATTCGGTGTCGAAAAATTGCAAAATCGAACGATCGGTAACATCCCGCAGGAGTTCTTTCCGCTTTATGCTGTCTGTCAACAGATCTTTGAGATTTGTGACATTCATTTTATTGATGCTGTATAAGGCGTTGAGGGAGAATTTTAGGACGCGCTCAAGATTTTGATTTTCGTGCACGTTGATGACCGTTGAGAAGAGATCGATAGTGAGTTCAGTCGAAAGTGTCGGCTGACCGATATTGACGAAAAGATTCGTGGCTGTGTTTTTAAAGTCGATTTTTGTTTTAACCATGTCGGTTTGTATCAATTGTTCCAATGCTGCATGCGGATCGATGAGGACGATGCAATAATCCGATGCGTTATACCGTTTAATATCCTCAATCAGGAGTTTCAATAGGTAGCTTTTACCGCTGCCGCTTTGCCCGAGGATCAGGCTGTGGCGCCAGAAATCATACGACCGAATCGAAAACTCATTTTTCTCGCCGTTTTTATTTTTCAAAATTCCCCAAGGATACAACTCAAACGTCGTGTTGTTAGCGGCCAGAACGGGTTTCACTTTTTCGATTTCAGCGCTTATTGACTCAGTAAGATTGAAAGCAAGAAAAACGTTGATGTGCAAAGGTGTTATACCCGACGCGTGCTTAAGTTGTCCATTCCGTTCATAATCGATTTGGATTGCAGGGAAGAGCCAAAGCGGATTATATTTCTGTATGGTGAACGATACGCGGTAGATGTTATTGTTTTTTACGTGATTGCGCTCCAAATATTCAAATAACGGATATTTGATAAGTGTCGGCATGTTACCGGAGCCGGATTTTTGCTTACTTAATGCCTCTTCTTCCTGATCGGTTAGGTCTTCTGAAAGATAGAGAGGCGTGAGGCGGCTATTGAGGACGTCGAGTTTTTTCTGGCTTTCCATGATAAAGGCAACTTTTTTGCCGCCGTAGAGGATATGGATGCGGAAGGACCGATCGACTTCGAGTATCGTGCGGAAGCAATGAAGCCATTCATCAGCCGAAACGTCGAGCTTAACGAACGTAATTTTGTAATACATACGCTGAATGTGTTATCCCAGTGCCGCGATCAAGCTGTCCGCCCATTCGTTGATTTTATCCATGTTTCCCGTCTGGTCGGAGTAAAACTTGTCGATGCGAAGAGAAGGAACGAGAAGTTTCCCTTTCATCGTTTTTACCATTTCCTCAAGATGATCGACTGCTCCGCAAAAATGTTTATACGATGAATCCCCAAGACCAAACACGGCAAACGGTTTGTTTTCCAGCGTTTTCGTCTTAAGTTTTTCCATAAGCGGCAGCCAATCTTCGTGCGGCATACCTTCATTGCCCTCAAAATCCCAGCTCGGCGATCCGATGACGATAGCTTGCGGAGTGTCAAAATCAACAGGCGTCGTGTCACGCGCTTCTTTCATCGTGACCTGATGGCCCTTACCAGTCAGCTTATCATTTACCGTTTGCGCCGTGGTCATTGTCGTTCCTGAATTGGTTGCATAGACAAGCAGTACGTTCATATATTCCTCCTTACAAAATTGATATCTATAGAAATTGTACACTGGGATAAATTACAATAGCAAGGGTGTGCGGCTTGCGCTTTGGCTCGAAACATTTTTATTGAGGGTGTACAGTGACTTCAATTAAAATGTGAGCAATTTTCGTTTTTATATTCAGCCTGCAATTAATTTTTTTAAAACTATTCTTCAATTTTTAAAGCTCTCCTCTAATTCTTTTTTCCCCGATTCCACAATTTCAAAATACTCGTTATCAGGGAGATTGCTTATATCAATTGCGCGCTCCAATTCAGCCTTAAGACGTTTCATATAATCTGCCCGTACACGAGGATTTAACCACATGAGTAACGTCCCCGGTATGCCATGTAAATCACTTACTAAACTTAAATTTGCACTTTTTAACACCTGTTTAACCATGCGATCACTTACATATCCTAATGCAATTGATGTTTCTTGAAGTTTTTGAAGGTCAACACCTGTAATTCCTTGTTTTGATAAGGAAACAAATAGTTGACCAGTAAAAGCCCTTCCGTTACCATCCCAAAACGGATGTAGCAGCCTTGTTCCAAGAACTTGAAAATAAGCTTCTCGAAAAAATATATCTGATAATTGCGTAGAAGCTGGCTGTATTGAATCATACTTATCGCACAGTTTTGTATATACTTCGTTCAAACCAGTTGATAAACCATAATAAGAATCCGGGTAAATCATACCTGGTTGTCCAAATTGCAGTGCTAACATTTGCGCCTCGCCGCCCATGACTAAAGTGTGGCTTGCATATACTACTGGCTCAGGCGGATACCCATTAATTTCTCTTGCACCAAAAGTTCTTAAACCACCTTTAAGGACGGGAGCTAATGATATTTTTGTAGATAGTTGTAACTCTGATGCTATTTGTTTCTTTGCTTCACCAAATAATAACGGAGCTTTTGTGTCATAGGGCTTTTGATGGGAAAGTCTGTTGAATACTTGATGAGCAACATCTCCAACGTGATCTGCATCAGGCCGATCTAATGTCATTAAACTAATTGCCATATCGTTTTTAATATTTTCTGGCAAATTTTCTAACGTAACATCCGGTGTAATCAAATCGTGAATACGAAATAATAATGCGGATGTGGGAAGAGGTTGATCTAATAATTCTGGTAAAGCCTGTTGAAATCGTCTATAACCTGCCACCTTTGCGTCTGGAGAAGAATTAATAATATCAAAACCTACAATACTATTCATTGTAGGGTCAAACTTTATTTCTGCCATTGATTCAGTATAGTGAGTACTTTATAACACAGTCAATTTTTTTGTAATTAATTTTGATAATTCTTCACCCCTTTACTAGAGATTTATTTGTGACATTATTCACTTTTAATTGTATTTGTTACAATGGCAAGCATGGAGAAATGTGTTAAAGATCATTTTGCCCGTGTTGACCCGAAACTCTATGCTGTTCTTGAGCGGCTTGAAGGAAAGACCGATCGCCTGACGCCGACGAAATCAGCTGACTATTTTGCTGATTTATGTGAAGCGATTATCAACCAGCAATTATCAGAAAAAGCAGGGACGACTATTTATAACCGATTTCTGGATTTGTGTCCCGAACGGAAAGCTACTCCGTACGCAGTGAGCCGGTTAGACGAGAAAAAACTTCGTGGTGTGGGTATGTCGTGGTCAAAAGTGCGATTTATTAAAGAACTCGCGGTGAGTTTTCAAAAAAAGGTGATTGATTTCCCGTCCCTCCAGACATTACCTGACGCCCAAGTTATTACACAATTGACGAAGCTGAAAGGAATCGGTCCGTGGACAGCTGAGATGTTTTTGATGTTTTCATTGGGAAGAGAAGACGTGTTTTCGATGGGTGACGTAGGGCTCAAACGAGCTATTCAAAAAATATATCATTTGAAAAAGGAGCCGACTGTTAAACAATTGGAGCGAATGAGTGCTAGATGGTCACCGTATCGCACGTATGCCGCAAGAATTCTTTGGAGAAGTCTGGAAGTGTAATATACCGCAAAAACTCAGGATTGTAATTGAGTTATTTGAGTATAGACCCATCTAATCAGATTTTTCACTTAAGAAAGTTACAAATCTGAGTAAGATGGGTATATAATTTACTTGAATACTTTTTCGATGAAAAAAATACTGGTTTTACTCATATTGCTTGTTTGTGTAAGCGTTACGTGGGCGGGTGTATTTTATTACCAAAATTTTCGGGGAATCGGACCGGTTGTGAAGCCGCCGCCTTTTGATATTACAACAAAAATTGCATCGAATTCTGCCACGAATTCTTACGCACCAGCAGTCAATACTACAGATATTCCGTTATTGCTTCCAAACGGGTTTACTATATCCATATACGCCAAAAATCTGGTAGATCCGCGGGTTATTGTATGGGATCCCACCAAAACGCTTCTCGTCAGTATTCCATCGCTGGGGAAAGTCATTGCACTTGTGGATTCCAATGGTGATGGGGTAGTGGATAGCATGCCGACGGTGGTCTCAGGACTCAATCAGCCGCATGGACTAGCATTTCATAACGGGAGATTATATATCGCGGAAACCGATGAGGTTGCGGTGTATGACTATAATAATCAGTCGAAAGCGGCAACCAACAAACACAAAATTATTGACCTGCCGCAAGGAGGCGAGCACGTTACCCGAACGATAGCATTCGGGTTCGACGGAAAATTGTATATTTCGGTCGGCGCCAGCTGCAATGCGTGCGTGGAAAGCGATTGGCGAAGAGCGAAAATCCTCGTTGCCAATGATGACGGAAGTAATCTGAAAGTATTTGCGTCGGGCCTAAGGAATAGCGTATTTTTCATATGGAATCTGCTTGACAAAAAAATGTGGGCCACGGACATGGGAAGAGATTACTTAGGCGACGATTTGCCTCCCGATACGATTGACGTGGTGGCAGAGGGTAATGATTTCGGCTGGCCATATTGTTACGGAGATGAGGTACAGGACATGAATTTTAGCGTTTCCGAGAAAGCCGCCGTGTATTGTACAACCACTACGTCGTCGATGATCGATTATCAGGCGCATTCGGCTCCGCTTGGGCTGGTATTTATTCCCAAAACATGGCCGCAGGAGTACAGGAATAATCTCTTAGTCGCTATGCACGGGTCATGGAATAGAAGTGTTCCGACTGGTTACAAACTTGTAGAGTTTAGGTTCGATGAAAACAGACGATACACCGGTCCCAAGGATTTTATTACCGGCTGGCTTACTCCAAAGGGAGCAATTGGACGGCCTGTTGACTTGCTTTTTGATGACGCCGGAAATCTGTTCGTCACGGATGATAAAGCAGGAGTTATTTATAAAATTGTACCGCCCTCTTCCTGATATGGGTGCGTTACAATAGAGAAAGTACTATGCCGATACATTTAAATTGGGTTGACTATGTCATAATCATTTTTCTTTTATACGAAACCTATCAAGGGTGGGAAGAGGGACTTATCTATTTGGCGACCAGTTTTTTTGCGTTTGCTCTGGCGTTATGGCTTGCGATCGTATCCAACGGCATGGTTTCGGCATTTCTTGTAAACAAATTTGGTATAGCCTCTACTTGGAGTTCGGTTATTGCCTATGTCGGTGTTGCTTTTATGACGCATTTATTTATTTCTCAATTACTGCTTCTTGGAATTTCGCGGTTACCGGATAACGTCGTCCATTCCAAATATACAAACTGGTTGGGTGCCATTGTATCAATACTTAACGGAATCGTTATTGCTGCACTGCTTCTTCTCGTTGCTTTAGCACTGCCGTTTAGGGGGACGGTGAAAACGGATATCCAGCAGTCAACCATAGGCAGGATTATTGTTGATGCGGCCCGTCAGTACGGAGGGCCGATATCTTCCGTCATCGATCAGGCAGGTCAGGCGGCAACCAAGTTTATCACGATTGATCCCGGATCCACCGAGACCATCAAATTGGACGTAGCGCCGAAAGCATCCGAATTAAAAGTTGATGTTGTGGATGAGCGAACGATGGTGAACATGGTCAATGCCGAACGGATTGCCGCCGGAGTGCAGCCGGTAACAGCAACTGACGCACTTACTACAGAAGCCCGTGATCACAGCAGTGATATGTTTCTCCGAAGGTATTTTTCTCACATTACTCCTGAGGGCAAGGGACCGGGAGACCGGCTGACGGCTGCAGGCATTTCCTTTACGGCCGCAGGAGAAAATCTCGCGTACGCACCCACAGTTGAACAGGCACATACCGGTCTTATGAACAGCCCAGAGCACAAGAAAAATATTCTTGATCCCGAGTTTCACCAAATTGGTATAGGAATTATTTCTACAGACAGCTTCGGGATTATGGTGACGCAGGATTTTACGAATTAAACGTATATGTCATTTGGTACAATAACCGGTCCGTCTTCAACTGCCCAACCTCAAGCACTTGCCGCAGTAAATTATTTTGTCGCTATCGATCAGTTAAGTGCGCATAATGCGCCTCAAGCTCATGAAGAAACGGTCATTTCTCAACCATCAGCATTTGATTCGGCATTCATACCGTATTTACCCTATGTTCCATATGTGCTGTCCGCAATTCTCTTTCTCGTTGTGTTCAGTTTTATAGTCGTAAACAAAGTGAAGAACGTGAGTAATATCATATCGGTATTATTTCTTGCAATTATAGTCGGCGGTATTCCGTCGATACTGTCATATGTACAACACGGATCGCGTCAATCCGTGAATGCCGGTCCTGAGGAGGTACCCCGCGTGGTCGCCGTACAGCGATTTTCCGTTGATTCTGTTCGAGTTACATGGCGTACGGATGCCAAAGAGATTGGAGTGGTGAAATTAGGCGAGGCACCGTTTCAAGATCAAACCGCGAGGGTATATGTTTCGGATAATCAGCAAAGCATTCAGTCGCATACGACGGATATCACGGGATTAAAAAATAACGTTTCGTACGAATTTGAAATTCTCTCCGGTCACACGTGGTATGACAATGGAGGATCGTATATCAAATTTACGTTCAAAAATTCTCCCTGAATTGTCCGGCGGTATAATGGCCGTATGAAAAAACAAAAAATTAATTCCTTTTGAATCCGATTGAGAGTTTATAATATTTGCAATGCGACAACCTCGATGCCATAATGATAACGAAGTTAGATCAATAGTTATTGAGATACCATAGGTATGGAGATATTAGCATATACCCCGTATATTGATTGGCAAGCCTCTGGGACTGTACGGTTAGGGCATGGTGAAGGCTATCAGCAGGGCGATGCACTTCGCGCCAGTATTGAGGGGGATTTAGAAAGCGATATTAACGCGACTTCTGTGTCTTCAACCGACCTATGCATGGGTGTAAAGGTTGTTATAGCACGTCATGCCAGAGCGGAACTTTCGTTAGCTGAGTAGCGCCATCCAAATTTTTGCCCCGAGCACGGAAACGTATTATACTTCAAACCAATGAGACTCCTTTTGACGTCTTCTGGCATAACTAATAAATCACTTGCAAGCGCACTTTTGGAGTTATTGGGAAAACCATTTGAGAAATCCGCTGTCACATTTATTCCGACTGCTGCGAATGTAGAGCGCGGTGATAAAAAATTCGTCGTCAATGATATGTACAATCTTCTTAAGCTCGGATTTGAGACGTTTGACATTATTGATATTTCCGCAGTGGGTAAAGAATACTGGCTTCCGAGTTTTGAGGCGGCTGATGTTCTTGTTTTTGGCGGCGGCAATTCGGATTATTTATTGACATGGATGCATAAATCCGGACTAATCCCCTTATTACCTAAACTTTTGAAAACAAAAGTCTATATGGGAATAAGCGCCGGCAGTATGGTAACGGCCAAGCAGGTTTCATTGTCCAGTGAACAAATTTTGTATTACGAAAAAACCGGAAGATTTGAATGTGTTGAAGGTTTGGGTTTCGTTGACTTTGAAATCAGGCCGCACCTTAATTCCGAGTGGTTTCCGAAAGTACGAATCGATTATCTTGAAAAACTTGCAAAAGAGACCCAAAACTCGTTCTATACAATAGATGACAATACCGCGGTGAAAGTGGTAGACACAAAAGTTACCGTCGTATCGGAGGGGAAATGGAAAAAATTCAATTAGTTGCTATGAACAAAGCGCTTATCGTTATCGATGTTCAAAAATATTTTCTTACGGATGAAACAAAACGAATCGGTAAAAAAATACGAGATTATTTAGTAGGACATTCATCCGAATATACGAACATTTATTTTACGATTCTTAAAAATAATCCCAGCTCACCTTTGTGGCAAGTTGGAGAGTGGAAGGATTGTACGGATTCACCTGATACGGATATTTTTGACGAAATAAAAGAATTTACCAATAAAGAGAATCTGTTTTACAAAAACATTCTTTCAGCAGTCAAGGTTCATGGAATTAAGGAAGGACTAAAACAACACAATATTACTGAGGTTCATTTATGCGGTTTTGATACCGATTGCTGCGTGCTTGCGACGGCGTACGATTTATTTGATCAAGGTATAAAGCCGGTTATTTTAGAAAATCTTACGTGGTCTACATCCGAAGAGAAACTCCATTCAGCCGCAATCCAGATCGCGAAACGAAACATCGGGTTTGTTGAAAAGGCGAAATAAATATTACGTAGTCTTGTTGATTATTTTGTGGCCCTTTATTTTTTTCACTGTTCTCCGTCGGAAATTTTCAGATAAGACACTGATATTGCCGTCGACTTCCAATACCGCCAAATCCACATCGCTGATTTTATCTATTCCGTGTTCGCGGATGGCGGCTTCCAGTTCCGCCTCAGTTATCTTTGCCTGATCCAAATGGGGCTTAACGACGCTTCCTTTATATATAAGCATGAGCGGATTGCCCTGTATCCAGCCGCTTATTTTTTTTGAGCGAAAGAGGATAAGTTTAAAGATATAGTTGACGGCAAAAAGCGTGGTTGCCGCGACAATGCCGGCTAGAAGCGAAACGTTACTTCCCACCATCGCGTTTTGGACGGAATTACTTATCAATAATATAAAAACTAGATCAATAACGGAAAGTTGCGCGAGTTCTTTTTTTCCGAACAGCCGGATTGCAAAAATAACAAAAAGGTAAATGACTGTGGATTTGAGGGCCACCGCAAATAAATCGTTCATACTATGTGCATCATAAGAATTGGGCGGGGAGAAGTCAAAGGTGCTTTTTTTGTTATTTCGAAATCCGAGGGAACGAGAATTTCTTTTCGATGTGATGGATTTTGCTATAATCGCGGTATGACGGATTTCAAAATCATTTTTGTTCACGGGTATACGGCTTCGCACTTAGGCGATTGGTATCCTGCCATTTCACCGAAACTCGACGCACTTGATATTGATTATGTGATTCCCGACATGCCGGGAGGAGAGCTTCCACATGCAAATGAGTGGGTCGATATGATTCACAAAGAGGTATCCAAAACGAAGAAGCCTATTGTTCTTGTCGGTCACAGCTTGGGAACGCGCGCGATACTTCTCTATTTGGAAAAATATAATTCAAACGTTGATTCAGTATTTCTTATCGCTGCCTTTGCAAACAGAACGGAAAATGCAAAGCGTAATGAAGGTGAAGCATATCCGGATTTTTTTGAACATAAAATTGATATCGGAAAAATTAAACCTCTTGTTGGTGAGTGGACCGTCATCCATTCCAAGGATGACAGTTCAATTCCGTACGAGCAGGGAGTGGAAATTGCAAAAGATTTGGGAGCAAAGCTCATTACCTATGACGGTCGTGATCATTTTAGCGATTCCTCAAATGCTCCCATCGTTTTCAAAGAACTTCAAAGAGCGCTTCATTTTTAATTTTCGAAACCCGAGGGAACGAATTTTTTTGCGCTCGGAGCGGATAATGGTACAATCGTCCAGCTTGCCCCCCTTCTATGGTTAGTCACGAAACTCTTTGTCGGATTTCAGATTTTGATGGTGTATATACCGAGGCAATAGGTGATGAATATGAGCAGGTGTGGGGACGAATATTCAGTCAACGGTTGGGGATGCCTTTCACGGACCTGTGGCCTTTAGTGGAGTTTGCAAGACTGCAGGTGCTTGCTCATCCTGAAAGTTACGGTTGGGAAGATGATGGGAAAATAGTCGCGCCAGCCACAGACCGATTTATAGTAATGAACTGTGTCGTGCCGATAGTGATGAGCGTACTTCGAGACATGCCGAATCATCCGTTACGGTGGGATACGATAAATATATATACATTAACAGAAGATTTGTACCAAACGTGCTATCAGGCTGGTCAAGCAAAGTTTAAAGCGGGAGCCCGCGAGTTTATAGAGGAACAACATAGGACCGGCAAATTTGTCATCGTGACCAATTCAAAAATGGACAGCGTTTCCCGTAAATTAGAAAAACTCATGGGACCTGATAACGGAATTATAGTTATTGGTGATGCGTTAAAAAATAAAATTGCCGCTAATTCACCGAGTATAACTATTTCAGGACTTGCAAGACCAGTTTATTGGGACAGACCGTTTTATAGTGAAATCCTTAGAGCTCTCGTGCAAGATACGAAAGAGGGAGTTGTTATTGGAGACGTCACTGAGTTGGATTTGATACCAGCTTTATCGATGGGTTTAAATGGGGTACTCGTAAAATCGAAAGACACACAACCATGGGAAATAGACTATATAGACAGTCATCCTCATGGAAAATCAGTTAATACACTTGAGGAGGCAGCCGCTCATATACGGTCGCTGACGTAGAATTTTGCGTCAAGACTTTTACTGATTAATTTTTTCTGATTACCGATTTAAAAATATTTTGAGTGCAAGAAGGATTAACACAATTCCCATGATCTTCTCAATATAAAATTGTACTCCGGCGATGCGTGTTTTCAATATACTATGCGAAAACATCAGTGCCACGAGGGCAAACCATAAAAATGTTGCGAGCGACATTTCCAGTCCGTAAAGCGTTTTAATGAATACCGGCGTGTGCTGGCTTATGATCGTCGTAAAAATGCTTAAGAAGAAAAGTGTTGCATTGGGATTGGTGACATTGGTGATAAATCCCATTTTGAGAGCTTGGCCTGATGAGATTTCATGACCAGCGGTATGTTTTGCATTTTTGGCTGCGTGATATTTATCGGAAAGCGACAGGTATCCGAGATACGCGATATAGCATGCGCCGGCATATTTGATGACGGTCAGAAGAAGCGGCGTTTTGGAAATGATAAGCGCAACACCAATTATCGAGTAGGTAATGTGAATTAAGATTCCCAGTCCCACGCCAAGGGCTGACAATAGACCGCTTTTTCGTGAATACACGAGGCTGTTTTTTGTCACGACGGCAAAATCCGGCCCCGGACTCATGACCGCCAGAATGTGAATAAGTGCAACGGTCAGAAATTCATGCCAGTAGTTCATGAGCCCTATGATACCAAAATTATGAGGGTACGAATATATGTAAACATTGCTATACTTAAGTCACATGGATAGCGATGTTGCCACACTTCTTTCCCGGACCACTCTTGCGATTCCTTTTAGCAAATTTATTAAAGAAGTCGAAGTTGTGTATCCTAAAATCGGAACGATTATGGAATTTCGGCCGATTATGATCGGGTATGAAGACGCTAATTTTTTGCTGACGACTACGACAGGAAAATATGTTGTCAAGTTGTTTCTAAAAGAACGAAGTAAGGAAAACGTACAAAGTTATATTCGAATCCTTATGGAGGCGCAAGCGGTCGGCGTGCCTGTTACAAAACTTATAACTGGAACAAAAGGTAATTTAAGTTTTTCAACAAATGATTCGACGCCGTATTGTATAACAGAATTTTTTGAGGGTGATGATTTTCAAAACCGCACTCCGACAATTGAAGACATGCTTCAAGTGACACAGTATCTTTCGAACCTTAATACACTTCACTTTCCCGTGACTGAAGCATATGACAGTTGGGGAAATAAAAATCTCATTGCCGAATATGATAAAAACAAAGGACAATTATCGCGTGAGGAAAACGACTTGATTGTTCCGGTTGTTGAAGAAGCGAGGAATCTGGATTTTTCTCAATTTCATGCATCCGTCATTCACGGCGACATGCAGCGAAAGCACGTACTTAAAAATACCAAAGGAGAATATTGTCTTTTGGATTTCGGATGTGCGGCGAATGGCCCCAAGGTGATTGAGCTTTCGACGTTTTTTGCGTGGTTCTGTTTAGGGGAGGATACGTGGAGTAAGAGAGAGGAGATCATCAATAAGGTGATAGCGCTTTATATGCCGGTCCATAACCTTAGCCAATACGAACGTGATGCTTTAGCAATACTTACGAAAGCAGCATACGCCGCATATTATCTTAAGACATCTATATTGTTGCGTGAAGGGGATATCAGCCGCGAAACGAAGGATTGGCACGACGAATCTTCAAAAATGCTTCGACTTACCAGCTTGCGGTAAGAGGCGAATTTTAGTACAATAAGAGCGTTGAAATACGGCTGTTCCACAGGCGGAACAGTTTTTTTTGTTAAGATACAATTATGGCAGCTCCAAACACGATTACGACTGAACAGCGCGATGTACCGCTTGATAAAGTGCGGAATATCGGCATTATCGCGCATATCGACGCTGGCAAAACTACCACGACCGAGCGCGTACTCTATTACACGGGCCGTACTTACAAAATCGGAGACATCGATGAAGGTACCACACAAATGGACTGGATGGAGCAGGAGCGCGAGCGTGGGATTACCATCGTATCGGCGGCAACGACAACGTTTTGGAAAGGATATCGCTTCAACATTATCGATACACCCGGACACGTGGACTTTACTGCAGAGGTTGAGCGGTCACTTCGGGTATTAGACGGAGGCATTACTGTTCTTGATGCGGAAGAAGGCGTGCAGTCGCAGTCAGAAACCGTCTGGCATCAGGCGGATAAATATAAAGTGCCGCGTCTTTGCTTTATCAACAAAATGGATAAAGTCGGCGCTGATTTTAGAGCGACCGTCAAGTCAATTGTTGACCGATTGGGGGCCAATCCGGCAGTCATGGTTGTGCCGATTGGGAGGGAAAATACATTCAAAGGTGTTGTGGAACTTTTGACACGGAAAGCCTACGTGTGGAGTACTGACGATTTGGGAGCCAATGCAGAAGAAGTGGAAATTCCCTCCGATCTCAAAGATGAAGTGGAAAAGAGCCGTCACGAACTCGTTGAAAAAATCGCGGAAACCGACGATGCGCTTCTGGAAAAATATCTTAATGGTACGGAACCCACAATCGAAGAGTTGAAAGTTGCGCTTCGCAAGGCTGTTATTGCCTACAAACTCGTTCCCATCTACGCGGGATCGAGTCTTCGCAATAAAGGCGTCCAGCCGGTACTTGATGCTGTCGTTGATTATCTTCCGAGCCCTCTGGATCTTCCGCCCGTTGAAGGAACACATCCCAGAACTGGAGAAAAAGTCACCTTCAAGCGCGTCAAGGAGGACGCATTTTCGGGTCTCGCCTTCAAAATCCAGATCGATCCGCACGTCGGAAAACTCACATACGTCCGCATTTATTCGGGCAAATTGGAGTCTGGATCCTACATTTACAACTCGACGAAAGGCCTGAAAGAGCGCGTCGGCCGGTTGCTTTTGATGCACGCCAACCAGCGTGAGGAAATTAAGGAAGCATATGCCGGAGAAATAGTTGCTGTCGTCGGATTTAAAGATACGATAACCGGCGATACGGTTTGTAATGAGGATAAACCGATCGTTTTGGAAAAAATCACGTTTCCGGAACCGGTTATTTCGCTTGCTATCGAGCCTAAAACCAAAAACGATCTGGAAAAGATGGGATATGCGCTTCAACGGCTTGCCGAAGAAGACCCGACGTTTAAGATTAAATCCAATCAGGAAACCAACCAGACCATCATCTGGGGCATGGGAGAGCTTCATCTTGAAATTCTTGTTGACCGCATGAAGCGGGAATTTAAAGTGGATTGTAATGTCGGAGCGCCGCAGGTAGCGTACAAAGAGACCATTACGACCAATTCCGAGGGTGAAGGAAAATATATCCGGCAATCCGGAGGCCGCGGACAATACGGACACTGTTTTATCCGTCTTGAACCCAAAGGCCGCGGGGAGGGATTTGAGTTTGTTGACGCCATCAAAGGCGGAGCAATCCCGAGAGAATTCATCGCTCCTATTGAAAAAGGTATTAAAGAAGCTACAGAAAATGGCGTTGTGGCAGGTTATCCGGTCGTCGATTTGAAAGCGACACTGTATGACGGAACCTATCATGAAGTTGATAGCTCGGAAGTTGCATTTAAGATAGCGGGTTCTATGGCGTTCCAGAATGCCGCGCGTCAGGCACACCCGACTATTCTTGAGCCGATCATGAAGGTGGAAGTGACGACTCCCGATGAGTTTATGGGAGACATCATCGGAGATTTGGGAGCGAAGCGATCACAGATTCAGGGGACCACGAAACGTGGCCACGTGACCGTCATCGTCGCGCTTGTGCCGCTTGCTGAGCTTTCCGGTTATGCGACGAGTCTTCGCAGTATGAGTAAAGGCCGCGCGACGTATTATATGGAACCCTCCCACTACGAAGAGGTTCCGCGCAATATTCAGGAAAAAATTATCGCCAAAGAAGGGCGAACCTCCTCAGCAGACAATCGGGCATAAAACGCTTCATCGATTTCCGTTATATGTTTTTCGATTTTGTCCTTGCGAAACTTGGAATTGGATGTTAGAATACTCAGTACCGAATCATCTCACAACTCATTATTTCATGTTTACCGATGATGAGTTTATGAGGTGATTTGTCTGTATTGGTTTTATTTAACAAGGAGGCAGCATGGCTGACCAACAAAAATATACTCGAACAAAACCTCATTTGAATATCGGAACCATAGGACACGTTGATCATGGGAAAACAACCCTGACGTCAGCTATTACGCACGTACTTGCGAAAAAGGGATTTGCGAAAGCCCTCAAATATGAGGAAATTGATAACGCTCCTGAGGAAAAAGCCCGAGGCGTAACGATCAACATTCATCACTCTGAGTACGAAACGGCAAAACGGCATTATGCACACATTGATGCGCCGGGTCATGCTGATTACATCAAAAACATGATCACCGGTGCCGCGCAAATGGACGGCGCCATTTTGGTGGTATCAGCGCCTGATGGTCCTATGCCGCAAACCCGAGAACACATTTTGCTTGCCAATCAGGTGAACGTGCCGGCAATTGTTGTTTTCATGAACAAATGCGACATGGTGCAGGACAAAGAGCTTTTGGACCTTGTTGAAATGGAAGTCCGCGAGCTTTTGACCAAGTATCATTATCCGGGCGATAAAGTTCCGGTTATCCGCGGGAGTGCTATTAAGGCATTGCAAGGTGATCCGGAAGCGGAAGCCAAGATCCAGGAGCTTATGGACACGTGTGATGCGTACTTCCCTGAGCCGAAACGGGATCTCGATAAGCCGTTCCTTATGCCGATTGAGGATGTTTTTTCCATCAAAGGCCGAGGAACAGTCGTCACCGGTCGCGTGGAGCGCGGTCGTGTAAAGATTAACGACGCGATGGAAATTGTCGGAATCAAAGCCACGCAAAATACCGTCGTTACCGGCGTTGAAATGTTTCGAAAACTTCTCGATGAAGGGCAGGCCGGCGACAACATCGGCGTACTACTTCGAGGTATTGAGAAGAATCAGGTTGAACGCGGACAGGTTTTGGCTGCTCCAGGATCAGTGAAACCGCATACAGAATTTGAAGCAGAAGTCTACATTCTTGCCAAAGAAGAGGGTGGACGACATACACCGTTCTTTACAGGGTATAGACCGCAATTCTATATCCGGACAACTGATGTGACCGGAGAAGTGACGCTCCCAACAGGTGTTGAGATGGTTATGCCGGGAGACAACACAAAAATGACAGCCAAACTTATCGTTCCTGTTGCTCTTGAAGAAGGAGTGCGATTTGCGCTTCGCGAGGGCGGACATACGGTAGGAGCTGGAGTCATTACCAAAATTATCGCATAAGCCTTACCGCCGTTAGGTGCTTTGTGCGACAAACGAGAAACAATGCCGAAAGGAAGAATTCGAGTACGTTTAAAAGCATACGACAGCAGAATCATAGATGATTGTTGTCAGAAAATTCTTGATACCGCCGTGCGGACGGGTGCACGAGTTGTGGGGCCAGTGCCGCTTCCTACGGATAAAGAGCATTTTAACGTGGCGCGAAGCCCTTTCATTGACCGGAACTCACGCGAAGATTTCATGATCAAGACGCACAAGCGGCTCGTTGACATTATAGAGCCGACGGATAAGACGATAGACCAATTGATGCATTTAGACCTACCCGCAGGGGTAGATGTCGAGATTAAGATGTAACATTGGCCGAACTGGCTTGATTTTGAAGCTAAAACGGGTTTCTGGAGATCAGGCGGGTGAACGATAAAAATATTGAGTTTAAAGAGATACTCTGGTATACTATATAGATTGATATGACGAGTAAATTCTTCATATCGTGAGTAGTGAACCAAAAGTCTCGGATGAGCGATCAAACGACCTCAACCGAGGTCGCTTTTTGTTTATATGGGTATGGATTCATTATTAGGTATCAAACAAGTTCAAATACAGACGTTTACCCCGAAAGGGGAAAGGATTCCTGTGACCCAAATCGTTACGGGTCCGTGTTGGGTTACCCGAATTACCGACGGCGGAACATATAAGAGCCTTCAGCTCGCGTTCGGAAACGCAAAACACATGACCAAATCACTTGAAGGACTTATGAAAAAAGCGGGGTTGACAATCAAGCCCCGTTTTTTGCGGGAAGTGCGAATACAAGAGATTCCGGCAGATTTGACGCTCGGAAAAGAAGTGAAAGTGAGTGATGTGTTTCAAGTGGGTGATACAATCCGCGTCACAGGTACGTCGAAGGGCAAGGGATTTGCCGGTGGCGTCAAACGCTATCATTTTAAAGGCGGACCGCGTACGCATGGTCAGGCAGATCGTGAAAGAGCGCCAGGATCAATCGGCATGACGACCACTCCCGGTCGCGTTTTTAAGGGTAAGCGAATGGCCGGTCGAATGGGATCTGATCGCGTCACGGTGAAAGGGCTTAAAGTTGTGGCAGTAGATGTTGAAAAAAATATTCTTACCGTCAAAGGATTGGTTCCCGGAGGCCGCGGGGGACTATTAATTGTACAAAAAGAAGGCTAACTATGGCAGTAAAAAAGACAACGTCAGCAAAGAAAACGGTAAAAACAGTAAAAAAAACTGTTTCTTCCGCTCTGGCAAAACCAAAAGCAGCGAAAAAGGCATCTCCAGCTAAACCAACGGTTTCCATTGCCGCTGAAGTTCATGGACTTTCCGTGAATGTCGTTGATGTCGAAGGAAAAACCAAGGGTAAAATGACCTTACCGGCTGAAGTGTTCGGAGAAAAAATCAACAAACCACTGCTCGCGCAGGCTGTTCGTGTGTATCTTTCAAACCAACGGGCGGGATCAGCTTCCACGAAAACACGAGGAGAAGTAGAAGGATCAACCCGCAAGATTTATAAACAAAAAGGTACAGGGAAGGCGCGACATGGAGGAATTCGAGCGCCTATTTTTGTCGGTGGAGGTATAGTGTTTGGTCCTCGGCCGCATAGTTTTGCCATGTCAATGCCGACCAATATGAAGCGAAAAGCTCTTGCAAGCGCGTTATCTGCCCAACTGAAAGAAGGAAATGTTATTGTTGTTGACGGATTTGAGACGCTTAAACCGAAAACGAAATTTATGGCGCAGTCACTTTCCAAAATTTCAGGGAAAGATTCGACTCTTTTAGTTGTTACGAAAGATGCTGAAATGGTGGTTCGTATAACTCGAAATATTGGTCATGTCGACACGATTCCCGCCACCGATTTAACGACGTATGGCGTGTTGACACACCATAAAATTGTTTTTATGAAAGATGCAGTACAAGCCGTGAAAGAAACCATTGGTAAAAAAGTATAAGCCTATGAAGAAAACGATTATCAGACCGCTCATGACCGAAAAAACACTCGCTCTTGCGTCGAAAGGTTGGTATACGTTTATGGTTGATATGGATGCGGCAAAAGAAGAAATCGGCCGTGAGATTTCGAAATTTTATAACGTTACCGTTATTGATGTTCGAACCGTCCATATGCATGGAAAAATGCGAAGAGTCGGCAGAATGCAGAAGTATGTTAAAAAATCTGATTGGAAAAAAGCGATGGTTCAATTGAAGAAAGGTCAAAAGATCGATGTCTTTGAGGTGACACCGCCTGAAGCAGAAAAACCGGCAAAAGCTGAAAAGCCGGCGAAAGCGGAAAAATAAACTATGGAAACACGAGTAAAAAGTTTAACTGTTATATTGCCGAAAAATTCCGGTCGTGATATGGCCGGACATGTGTCTATACGCCATCAAGGCGGAAGACAGAAACGCTATTATCGTGCAATGGATTGGAAACGGGAAAAGCTTGGCGTACCGGCGAGAGTCGTATCAATTGATTACGATCCTAACCGCACATCTGAGATTGCCCTTTTGCAATATGCAGATGGTGAAAAACGATATATTGTATCTCCGATCGGACTAACAGTTGGACAGACGGTCATCTCGGGTGATATGGCAGATATTAAACCGGGAAATGCGCTCAAGTTAGGTCATATACCTGTTGGCACGATTGTTCACAACGTTGAAATTAAACCGGGACATGGGGCACAAATGATGAGAAGCGCAGGATCAGGCGCGGTCGTTTTGGCTAAAGACGGCGATCTGATACAATTAAAACTTCAATCCGGTGAGATTCGACTGTTTAAAGCAGAGTGCATGGCGACAGTCGGACAGGTTGGCAATGTGGATCATCGAAATGAAGTCATAGGTACAGCAGGAAGAAGCAGACACATGGGAAGGCGTCCTGAGGTTCGGGGAGTTGCTCAAAATCCTCGAAGTCATCCGCATGGTGGTGGAGAAGGACGAAGTGGTATCGGCATGAGTTCGCCGAAGAGCCCATGGGGTAAGCATACGCTTGGAAAAAAGACACGGAAACACAAAAAGTACAGCAATAGATTTATTGTTCAAAGGAGAAAGGGTGGTTCTAGTTAATCGTTCGAAAGTTCATAGAAAAAGTTTACTATGAACTATGAGAACAATGAGCCAATAACGTATTATGTCACGAAGCAGCAAAAAAGGACCATATATCGATCCGAAATTAATTATTAAAGTAAATAGACAAAAAGCGGGTGGAGAAAAAACGCCGATTAAAACTTGGTCGCGTGACTGTGAAATTCCGCCGGAATTTGTGGGACACCGGTTTGCCGTGCATAACGGCCGCATATTTACGGAGGTATTCGTTTCTGAAGCCATGGTAGGACACAGGTTGGGAGAATTTTCTCCGACACGAACGTTCCGAGGACACGGTCAAGTGACCAAGAGAACAATGGATAAGACATAAACAGTATGGAATATACAGCAACAACAAAATATGTTCGAACAAGTACGCGCAAGTTGCGTCTTATTGCTGATGCCATTCGGCCATTGTCGCCGGTTGTTGCCCTTGCACAATTGAAGCAGATGCCCAAAATGGCGGCAAAACCCATGAGTGACGTTGTTGCATCGGCTATAGCCAACGCCAAGCAAAAACAGGCAAAAGAAGAAACATTATCATTTAAAGTGATTGAAGTTATGGGAGGACCTGTCATGAAGCGGTTTCACGCTGCATCGCGGGGTCAGGCGCTTCCCTATAAAAAACGCATGACACACATTCGTATAGTTTTAACCGATGAAGGAGTGAAAAAGGAGTAACCATGGGACAAAAAATTAATCCAAGAGGATTTCGCATAGGAACCGTATTTACATGGGGTTCCCGCTGGTTTGCTGATAAGCGGCAATACAAAGAGTTGGTGTATGAAGACGCGAAGCTTCGAAAAGAGCTTGCAGCAAAGCTTAAACCGGCAGGTTTGTCGCAGATTGTCATTGAGCGCTCAATTAATAAAATTAAAGTGACGTTGTTTGTATCACGGCCAGGAGTCGTTATCGGTCGCGGCGGCAGCGGACTGGAAGAGCTTAAAAAATACATCGAACGAAAGTTAAGCGAATACCATATCGCGAATCCCTATGAACTGCGACGGAGTGCCAAAGATTCAGCGCGCATGAAGGTTGAGCTTTCGGTTGAACCGGTCAAAGAGCCAAACCTGAATGCCTTTTTAGTAGCCCAGACAGTTTCCGACCAATTGGTTAAACGAATGCCTCACAAGCGCGTATGTAATCAGGCTATTGAGCGGGTTATGTCGGCAGGTGCCAAAGGGGTACGAATTATGCTTTCTGGACGTATTGGAGGAGCCGAAATCGGTAGACGGGAAAAGTATCAGTCCGGTACGGTGCCGTTGTCAACTATCCGTGAGGAAGTAGATTTTGCCATGTCACCGGCACTGACAAAATCAGGATATGTCGGCGTTAAAGTCTGGATTTGCAGAAAGAGTTCATAAACAAAAATTATATGTTAGCACCAAAACGAGCAAAACATCGCAAATCATTTCGAGGAACCCGAACGGGAATCTCAATTCGTGGGTCGCAAATTAACTTTGGTGAGTATGGGTTGAAGGCGCTGACTGAGGGGTGGGTCACAAGTCGTCAAATTGAGGCCGCACGTCGGGCTCTCACACATTACACTAAACGTGGAGGCCGTATTTGGATCCGGATTTTTCCCGATAAACCAATTACAAAAAAACCTCCGGAAACCCGTATGGGAAGTGGTAAAGGTGACGTCTACGAATATGTAGCGGTAGTAAGACCCGGAAGAGTTCTTTTTGAGATGGGTGGTATAACAAAAGTCGAAGCGCAGGAATCACTTCGGCTCGCGAGCGCAAAATTACCCATTCGAACACGATTTATTACGAAAGAATAAACCTATGAAAAAGAAAGAAAAAACATCATTGCATACCATGAATCCCGAAGAGCTTGGGAAAGTGATTTCGGAGTCAAAAACGAAGCTTGCGCAGTTTCTCGTAAACCGATATAGTAAGCAGTCTAAAAACGTTCACGAAGGAACAATGCTTCGAAGAAAAATAGCGGTCGCCAGTACGATCAAACGCATGAAGGAGTTAACACATGAATAACAAACCAGAGCAAAAAAAAGAATCGCGTGAAGCAAAAGGTAAAATATTTACCGGTAAAGTTGCTTCAGTGAGTGGTATGCCAAAGACGATCGTTGTTACTTTAACGACAACGTATCGGCATCCTTTATATAAAAAATCAGTGCGAAGAACGAATAGATTTTTGGTTCACAACGAATCATTGACGCTTGCAGTTGGTGATACGGTACGCATTCGCGAATCGAAACCGATAAGTAAGATGAAGCATTTTGTTGTTTTGGAGAAAGTGATTTAAACCTATGGTTCAAAGACGAACATCATTAGCAGTTGCGGACAATTCAGGAGTCCAAATTATGACGATTACGCACATTTACGGTGCATCGAAGCGTAATTTTGCTTCGCTTGGCGACGTAGTACAGTGTGTTGTCAAAAAAGCAGACCCCAACGGCATCGTGAAAGATGACGAACTTGTTAAAGTGGTTATCGTACGTACCCACAAAGAATATCATCGCGCTGATGGTTCGTATATCCGGTTCGACGATAACGCGGGTGTGGTTATTGATAATGCGAAGGATAAAAATCCTCGTGGAACACGCGTATTCGGACCGGTGGCACGTGAGTTAAAAGAAAAAGGATTCGATAAAATTGTCAGCATGGCAGAAGAGGTCTATTAAATTATGAAAATCAAAAAAAGTGATCAAATTATCGTAACAATGGGAAAAGATAAGGGCCGCAAAGGCAAGGTGGATGCTGTTTACGAGAAAGAGGGAACGGTGTTGGTGCCTGGAATAAATATATATAAACGACATCAAAAAAAGCGTGACGAGCAACATCAGGGTGGTATTATCGAATACGCCCGCCCGCTATCTTTCGGCAAAATCGCTCTTGTTTGTCCCAAATGCGGGAAACCGACACGAGTAGGGTACATTGTCGCAAAAGGCGAAAAAGAGCGGATTTGTCGAAAATGTGAACAAAAGATTTAAACCTATGCATACATTACACGAAAAATATTTAAAAGAAATCGTACCGGAATTTATGACAAAGCATGGCGTTAAAAACCGCATGGCGGTGCCAAAGCTTACCAAAATCGTCGTCAATTGCGGCATAGGCGAAGCACTCGTTGATAAAAAGGTTATTGAAAAAATGTCGGCGCAACTTGCTGTAATTACAGGTCAAAAACCGCAGGTCATGAGAGCCAAGCGTGCAATTTCAACCTTTAAGCTTCGAGCGGGTGATACGGTCGGGCTTCGCGTAACATTGCGGGGTGGCCGAATGTACGATTTTTTTCAGAAGTTCGTTGGTATTGCGCTTCCGCGCGTCCGTGATTTTCGGGGAGTTCCGAAATCGGGATTTGACGGAAGAGGAAATTATACATTGGGAATTAAGGAGCATACTATTTTCCCTGAACTCGAATATAACATGGTTGATAAAGTGAGAGGACTTGAAATCAGTTTTGTAACAACGGCAAAAACCGATGAACATGGAATAGTGCTTTTGCAATTATTGGGTATGCCGTTTGTAAAGGAGTAATATGGCAAAAACGTCGGATATCGTTAAATTTCATAAAAAACAAAAATATCGCGTGCGCTATCGCAACCGTTGCTCACTCTGCGGCAGGTCGCGCGGGTATATGAGAAAATTTGGTGTCTGTCGTCTCTGTTTCAGAACACTCGCTCATAAAGGTGAATTACCGGGTGTCGTAAAAGCGTCATGGTAAAGGAGAATTATGGTAAATGATCCTATTGGAGATTTATTAATACAAATAAAAAATGCATCGATGGCACATAAACAGGCTATCGAAGTGCCGCATTCCCGCCTGAAAATGGCAGTCGCAAAGATTCTTTCGCAGGAGGGGTTTGTGGGTGAAGTGGGTAAAGTGGGCGCTGATACGAAAACCGCAATCCGCATTACCATGTTATATCAGGGCACAGACTCAGTTATTACAGGTATCAAAAGGATTAGTAAACCCGGTCTTCGACTCTATGTTAACAAAAATACCATTCCGACCGTGCTTGGAGGCATGGGGGTGGCTATCGTTTCAACACCGCAAGGTATTATGACGGGAAAATCTGCAAAGAAAAAAGGTATAGGCGGAGAACTGTTGTGTACAATCTGGTAAACCTATGTCAAGAATTGGTAATGCAATCATAAGTGTTCCGAAAGACGTAACCGTAACGAAAGCCGGAGATGCAATTGTGGTCAAAGGTCCAAAAGGCGAATTGCGAAACGCAATCCCGAGAGGTTTAACTGTCACTATCGAAGGAGAAAAAGTCACGGTGGGACGAACAAATAATGACAAACCGAAGCGGGCGCTTCACGGGTATTTCCGCGCAGAGCTTGCCAATGCAATAACTGGCATTACGAAAGGCTGGACAAAAACCCTAGAGCTTTCCGGCGTCGGATACCGCGCGATTGTAAACGGTACAGATTTGGTACTGACAATAGGATTTTCTCATCCGGTTACGGTAGCTCCAGCCGATGGAATAACGTTTACGGCAAATGAAGGAAAGGTTGTCATATCTGGCATTGATAAACAGGCAGTTGGACAAATGGCCGCATCAATTCGCGAAATCAAAAAACCAGAACCATATAAAGGAAAAGGGATTAAATATGAACATGAATATATTCGTAAGAAAGCTGGTAAAGCAAAAGCCGTCAGCGGAGCACCAGGAGGAGCGAAATAACTATGAGCATTAGACGAAACAATCGGTTGCGTAGAAAGATGAGAGTTCGTGCAAAGGTTTCGGGAACCGCAAAGCGGCCGCGTTTATCTGTATTCCGTTCCAACAAAGCGTTATCCGTTCAACTCATCGATGATGAGAAGCAGATAACAATTTTTTCCGCGCAAATTCACGGGAAAACTATGGCAAAGGCAAAAGAATTAGGTACGACCGTCGCTGAGCTGGCGAAGAAAAAGGGGATTACCACCGTTGTATTTGATCGAAACGGATACCGGTATCACGGTGTTATTAAAGCGCTTGCTGATGCGGTGCGTGAAGGAGGATTAGCAGTATGAAATATCAACAACGAACAGAAAGAACTCCGAGCGAGTTCGAAGAAAAAATTGTTCAGGTGAATAGAGTGTCTAAAAAAACAAAAGGCGGAAACAAGATCGGGTTTTCGGTCTTGGCTGTCGTCGGAGATAAAAAGGGCAGAGTCGGCGTTGGACTCGGAGGAGCCCCAGACGTTTCTTCGGCGGTAAAAAAGGCTGTATCATATGCGAAAAAACATTTCATTACCGTACCTATGAAAGGTCGCACGATTCCGCATGAAATCCGCGTAAAGTTAGGTGCTGCTCGCGTTATGCTGAAGCCCGCTCCTCCTGGTACTGGCGTTATAGCAGGGGGTGCGATTCGCGCAGTTGTTGAGGCGGCTGGAATTCGAGACGTCGTATCGAAGATTTTAGGAAGTAAAAATCAGGCTTCCAATGTATACGCAACGATGGAAGCGTTAAAGAATCTCAAAATGGTTCGAAAGCAAGGAGTATAACATGGATACAACAAATCTACCTTCAACAGTCAAGAAACCCCAAAAACGAATTGGTCGAGGGCATGGATCCGGCAGAGTGAAAACGTCCGGTCGGGGTACTAAAGGTCAGAATGCTCGTGGTAAAATGCCGCGCGATTTTGAAGGAGGACAACTGGCTTTAGTAAAACGACTGCCACTTCTTCGGGGGAAACAAAAAAATCATGTCGTTAATGTTAAAGCGGTTCCGATATCAGTGGGATTACTTGAAAAAATACCGGCAAAAACAAAAGTCACATTGGAAACTTTGGTTAAATATCATATTATTGAGAAGCAGGTTTCGCGGGTTAAAATTCTTGGGGGTGGGTCAGTGAGTCACGCAGTAACCGTGACGGTGCCCTGTTCTCAAAGTGCACGAAAGGTAATCGAAAAGGCCGGCGGAACAGTGGAAGTATAATCTATTCATGAATAAGCTACTTGCTCCACTTATCGCGAGCTGGAAGTCGCCAGAGCTTCGACGGAAAATTATTATAACCGCGCTTCTTTTTGTGGTATTCCGGTTATTTGCCCATATTCCGATTCCCAGTGTTAATACAGCTAAATTGGCAGCTCTTTTTGCGTCTAATCAATTTTTAGGACTTCTTGATATTTTTTCCGGCGGCACGCTTGTAAATTTCTCCGTATTGGCGTTGGGCCTTAATCCATACATCAATGCTTCGATCATTCTGCAACTTTTAACGATTGTTTTTCCCCAGCTTGAGGAATTGCAAAAAGAAGGGGAGTATGGCCGCGAAAAAATCAATCAATATACGCGCTTTATTACCGTACCTCTAGCCGCCGTGCAGTCGATCGGCATGTTTGCGCTTTTGAAAAATCAGGGAATTATCGGTACTGTTGATCCTTTATCTCTTATTGCAATTGTCGTGACCATGACAGCGGGAACGTTGTTTGCAATGTGGTTAGGTGAGCTTATTACCGAGTACGGGATCGGTAACGGCATATCGCTTCTTATTTTTGCCGGCATTGTCGGAAGAATTCCTGTGGCACTTGGCCAAACAGCAACGACTATTACGGCGGAATATATGACAAATGTTATTATGTTTGCAATTCTGGCAGTTGCCGTCATCGCTGCCACTGTATTTGTGAATGAGGCGGTCCGTCGAATAACTGTTCATTATGCCCGAAGAATCCGGGGAAATAAAGTCTATGGCGGTTCAACATCATATTTGCCATTACGGGTAAATCAGGCGGGAGTGATTCCAATTATATTCGCCGTTTCACTTGTTTTGTTGCCGTCGCTCGTCGGAAACTTTTTACAACAGGTAAAAAATCCAGCCCTTATCGGGTTCGGAAGATTTCTCTCAAACATTTTTAATCCAAACGGGGTTTCCTACAATATCATTTATTTCTTTTTAGTTATCGGGTTTACATATTTTTATACGGCAATTACGTTTAATCCGACAAAAATTTCCCAGGAAATTCAAAAGTATGGCGGATTTATTCCGGGCATTCGGCCCGGCACGCCGACTGCGCAATATCTTAACTACATCTTGACCCGAATTACGCTCGCAGGAGCTTTGTTTTTAGGACTTATTGCAATTCTTCCGTCTATAGCGCGTCAAATTTCCGGCGTTTCGACGCTTCTTATCGGCGGCACCGGAGTGTTAATCGTCGTTTCTGTAGTTCTGGAAACAGTGAAGGCACTTGAAGCACAGCTGGTGATGAGAAATTACGAAGGATTTTTAAACGACTAATATGCATATTCTTATGTATGGTCCTGAGGGGTCTGGAAAAGGCACACAGGCTAAATTATTAAGCGACGCACTGAAGATTCCTATTTTAACTTCAGGTGATTTGGTGCGTGAAGCTGCGACAATTGATAAAGGACATATCGGAAATGTGTGCAGACTGGCGTTAAATGAAGGCAAGTATGTAAATGATGCGGATATGTATACATTGTGGGAGCGCAAAATTGTAGAGGAAAGCGTAAAAGGCGGATGGATTATGGACGGGTTCCCGCGAAATGTTGAGCAGGCAAAATTTTTAGATGAAAAGATGCGATCGTTAGACGCAAAAATAGATAAAGTATTTTATTTAAATATAAGTCAAGAAGAATCTATGAAGCGTCTTATTAAACGTGCTCGTCCGTTGCATCCCGGATCAACCGAGCTTCATGATTCCCCTGAGCGGATTAAAAAACGGCTTGCAGTCTATTATACGGGTCAAAAGGGACTTCTTGAATATTATCGACCGCAAGGAATTCTTGTAGAAATCAGTGCTGAAAAATCCATTGACGAGGTTCACGCCGACATCATGAATCATGTATCAACATGAATGATACCCCCCTTCAGATAGCCATTGACGGTCCGGTTGCTTCAGGAAAAGGAGATATTGCCGCCCGTCTGGCCAAAGAATTGAATCTTCTTTATATTTATACTGGAGCCATGTATCGCGCTCTTGCGCTTGCATGCATTCAAACAGGAATTTCCTGTAAAGATGCTGTTGCTGTAAAAAACATTCTTCGAACGGTTCGTATCGATATAGTTCAACCAAATCCTACGGATGAATATCCTTATAAAATAGTACTGAATGGAAACGATATAACCGTACGAATTACAAAACAGGATGCAGCGCAGGGAGCTTCTGACGTTGGTACACTACCCTTCGTTCGTCAGTGGATGGTGGCAGGCCAGCAAATGTTGGCAGACGGTAAAGCAGTTGTTATGGAGGGACGTGATATCGGTCTTCGTGTATTGCCGCATGCGTCGTTAAAAATTTATTTAACTGCTTCACAGGAAGAGCGAGCAAAACGCCGGTTTAGGGAGTGGCAACAAAGAGGAATTATAAAGACATTTGAAGAAACACTTAAAGATACAAAAGCGAGAGATTTACAAGACACCACGAGAGAAGTAGATCCGTTGCAAAAACTTCCCGACGCATGGGAGTTGGATTGTACGAATCTTACCCAGATTCAAGTTGTTGATACAATAAAAAGGGAATTGAAAAAAAGGAATCTTTTATGATCCAACTGAAAACAAAACAAGAAATCGCGATTATGCACGAAGGGGGAGTAAAGTTGGGTGCCATTCTTCAAACACTTTTACAGTTTTCAGAGCCGGGTGTTAAATTAACTGAGATAGAAGCGTTGGCCAATGATCTTATTAATAAATCCGGCGGGACCGCTTCGTTTAAGACTGTGAAGGGGTATTATTGGGCAACCTGCCTTTGTGTGAATGAAGTTGTGGTTCACGGAATTCCAACTACCTATGCACTTCGGGATGGGGATAAATTAACGATCGACATAGGTCTTTTGTACGGTGGATTTCATACAGATACCGCGTGGACGAAGATTATCGGTAAAGATACATCCGAAGATCGTCAAAAGAAGGAAAAGTTTTTAAAAATTGGAGAACTTGCCCTTGCGAAAGCTATAGAACTTGCTCAAATAGGTAATCACGTCGGGGACATATCTCTTTCAAATCAAACCATTATTGAGGGTGCCGGATACAGCATTGTGAAATCATTAGTGGGGCACGGTGTAGGACACGAACTTCATGAAGACCCGCAGGTGCCGAATTACCTGAGAGGAGATATCGAAAATACCTATCAATTTCGAGGCGGAGAGACAATCGCCATTGAGCCTATTTATGCTATGGGAAACGGCTCCGTGGTCTATGAGAATGACGACGGATGGACGATAGCCACGCGTGACAGGTCTCTGGCTTCAGAATGTGAACATTCACTGGCGATAACGGAGGATGGCCCGATCTTATTGACCAAAGCTGAAAAGTGAGGTACAATACGGACTATTCACGTCGGGGATCCCGACAAGGTCGGGAGTGACCCCGTCGTTTTTTACGTGGATATGGCGCATCAAGGAAATATAGAGGTTGAGGGTGAGGTAGTCGAGTGTTTGCCCAATACGTTGTTTCGAGTGAAATTACCTAATGGGCATGTTGTGTTATGTCATTTGTCTGGGAAAATGCGGTTAAATTTTATCCGCATCATGCCTGGAGATCGGGTGAAAATGGAAGTGACGCCCTATGATCCGGGTAAAGGACGGATTACCTATCGTATTAAATAAAGAAAAACATATGAAAGTTCGCGCAAGTATCAAAAAAATGTGTGTGAAATGTAAAGTAGTCAAACGTCGGGGACGTACATATGTCATTTGCGAAAACCCGAAACACAAACAGAGACAAGGATAAAAAATATGGCACGTATATCTGGAGTAGACATACCCAATGAAAAACGATTAGATATTGCACTGACCTACATTTATGGCGTAGGCCGGACGAACGTTGTTAAAATCCTCAAAGAAGCCCAACTCCCCGCAGAAAAACGCGTTAACACTCTCACAGATGAAGAAGTAAACAGAATCGCAAAAGTCATAGAAAAAGGATACACAGTCGAAGGAGATCTCCGCCGACAGATAGGGGATAATATCAAACGGCTTATTGAGATTCGTTCCTATCGCGGAAGCAGGCATACAAAGAATTTGCCGTCCCGTGGACAACGGACACGTTCCAACGCCCGTACGAGACGAGGGAAGCGCGTTACGATTGGAGCTATGAAAAAAGATGATCGCATAAAAACAGATACAACGACAAAAGCACCAGTTGAAGAAAAAAAATAACCTATGGCAATTAAAAAAACAAAACGAGTTGTAGAAAAAGGAAAAGTCTATATTACGGCAACGTTTAATAATACATTGGTAACGATTACCGATGAACAAGGAAACGCGCTTTGCTGGGGTTCATCCGGTATGGCCGGATTTAAAGGAGCTCGTAAATCTACTCCATATGCGGCAACGACAGCGGTTGAGGCAGTATCAAGAAAGGCCATGGACATGGGGCTTCGAGAAGTGGAAGTATTTATCAAAGGGCCTGGCGCTGGTCGGGATGCCGCACTTCGGGGTCTTAAAGCCGTCGGACTTGCCATAACACTTATTGCTGATGTCACACCCATTCCGCATAACGGAGTTAGTGCGAAGAAAAAGAGGAGAGTCTAATATATGGCACGCTACACAGGTCCAAAAAATAGATTAGCTCGTCGGGAAGGAATGGATTTAGGATATAAAACAATCGGATCCAAATCTCACGCGGGGTTGTTAAAACGTCTCGGTGTTATGCCAGGTCAGCATGGGGTCAAGGGCCACAGAAAACTTTCTGACTACGGTGTGCAACTTCGGGAAAAACAGAAGGTTAAACGATTATACGGTGCGCTTGAGCGACAATTCCGTAAAACATTCGCACTTGCCATGAAATGGAAAGGGAATACGGGAGAAAAATTATTGCAATTCATGGAGCGACGACTTGATAACACTGTTTACCGGATGGGGTTTTCTCCCACCAGAGGGCTTGCGCGACAATTAGTTTCTCATGGACATGTTTTGGTTGACGGGAAAAAAGTGAACATCCCGTCTTTTTTAGTAGAAAAAGATATGGTTATTTCACTTGGAACCAAAGGGTTAGAAATTCCGGCGGTTAAAAAAATGCTTGATGATAAATCATTTCATACGCCAGAATGGATAGAACGAAAAGGACCGGTAGGTAAAGTTGTTCGCTTGCCGGAGCGGACGGATATAGGAGAGGATATCAACGAACAATTGATCGTTGAACATTATTCTCGATAAATTTAAGGAGATAGGGTTTGCCGTTGGCATAAAGTTTACGTCTCTTCATGCGAACGACAAATACTATAAAAAAATTATATGACAGAGCCAACTTTTCACATCAAAGTCGAGACCGAAAAACCGGGTTTCGGCAAATTTAGTATTGAACCGCTTGATCAGGGATACGGTCAAACGTTAGGAAACAGTCTTCGACGGGTTCTTTTAGCATCTCTTCCTGGGGCTGCTATATCGTCCGTAAAGATTACCGGTGTAAAGCATCAATTTTCAACTCTTGAGGGGATGAAAGAAGACGTAGTGGAGTTCATCATGAATCTCAAGAAGGTCCGTTTGACGATTGAAGGCAATGAACCGGTTAAAATGACGATATCCAAAAAAGGGCCGGGAGAAGTAATGGCCGCTGATATTCAAGTGCCCTCCGGTGTCACGATTGTCAATCCTGATTTAGTACTCGCGAATCTTGCAGACAAAAAAGCGTCTCTCGAGGTAGAGTTAACTGCTGATAAGGGATATGGATATGTTTCAGCAGACGAAAAACATATCAGCGAAGTCGGTGTTATCCCGATGGACAGCCTGTATTCACCGGTGACCAGAGTAAATTATCGGGTAGAGGCTACGCGTGTCGGACGTATGACGAACCTTGACCGGCTGGTCATGGAAATCTGGACAGACGGCACCATATCCGCCTCAGATGCGCTCAAGTCAACGGCAAAAATTTTGGTTTCGTATTTCATGCAGGTTGTCGAACCCAAAGCGCCGGGAGCTGCTGAGACAGTCGCTGTGACCCCCACGATTTCGGATGAAGTATTGAAAATGCGGATTGAGGAGCTTGATATTCCGACCCGCATCGTCAATGCACTTGCCAACGGTGGGATTGAAACCATCGGTCAATTATTGGGCACGCCGCAAGCGGATCTTATGAAGATTAAAAATCTCGGGGTTAAGTCTCTCGCGATAGTTGAAGAAAAACTTCGGGAAAAAGGCGTTGCGTTAACGGTATAACACGGTATGAGACACTCAGTATTCGGCAGTAAATTATCACGGAACGCAGGAGAACGAAAGCGGTTGTTTACCGTACTCGTTCGTGATTTTATTACACATGACGTTATGGTGACGAGCCTCGTGAAAGCGAAAACAGTTCAACCGATTATTGAAAAACTCGTGACGAGGGCGAAAGCAGGGGGAGACATAAATAAACGACGAATTATGGCAGTGTTAGGGGATAGAGAGTTAACTAACAGATTGATTGATGAAGCAAAGACACGTTTTGCCAATAGAACAAGCGGATTTACGAGGCTTATTAAAGTCGGCAAACGAATGGGCGATTCCACAGATACGGCACAATTGTCCTTCGTTGATGCACGCGTGATAACCGAAGTCATTGCGCCGAAGAAAGAAACAAACAAAGAAGCGAAAGAGGTTAAAAAAGAAAAGAAAGAGCCAGTTAAAAAAGCTCCGGTTAAACCGGTAAAAAAATCAACAAAGAAATAACGTATGAAACAGGCAACCAAATCAGTAAAAGTGTCAGAAATTAAACGGGAATGGATTCTCGTTGATGTAAAAGGTCTCGTGTTAGGACGGGCCGCGTCGGATGTCGCGCAGAAGCTTATAGGGAAAAACAAGCCGAATTTTGTACGGAATCTTGATTGTGGTAACTATGTCGTTGTTGTAAATGCAGCCAGTGTCATTACAACGGGTCGTAAAGAAAAAAAGAAACTGTACAGTAACTATTCCGGTCAACCGGGTGGGCTAAAACAAAAAGCGTTATGGCAAGTTCGTATAGAAAAACCGACTGAGCCTATGCGTCATGCAGTACTTGGTATGTTGCCCAAAAACAAGCTGCGTGATAGACTGATGACTCGTCTTTATATATATCCAGGGACGGAACATCCGTATAACGATAAATTTAAATAACCTATGGCAGACGAAAAAACACAAGTTGAACAAGTTGAAAAAATTGAAAAAAAGGGTGAAGCCGTTTCCTATTACGAAGCGGTCGGACGACGCAAAGAGTCAAGCGCACGGGTGCGCCTCTATGTTGTCAACGAAGGTTCTTTGACTCTCGGCGGTGTAACGATGGAAAAGGGGAGTATGACAGTAAACGGCAGGTCGATAGAGAATTATTTCCCCGGTGAAGTACTCAAAAAAATGTATCAGGAACCATTTAGAACCACAAACACTCTTGGCCGATTCATCGTAGCGGTAAAGATTGAAGGCGGCGGACTTTCAGGACAACTTTCCGCAATGATTCACGGGGTTTCCCGCGCTTTGGAAAAAGTTGATAAAGAAAAATTCCGCCCGATTCTTAAGAAACGTGGCTTCATGAAACGTGATCCCCGTGCCAAGCAGCGCCGCAAAGCGGGTTATGCCGGGAAATCCCGTGCCCGTAAACAATCTCCGAAGCGGTAAATTTTACTCTTTTCATTTTTTTTGTATACTATTCAGGGTAGATCATATGAATTGCTCTCATGCGGTGATACAAGAGGTTATTGAACATCTTCGGCATCTTCCCGAACTCAAGGAAGCCATTAGAGCTGTTGAAGATAAAAATAATATATTTTTTGGTATGGATCCCTTTGAGTATATCTCAAAGTGGTATACAGAATATCTTTTTATTATTAAAGATATTAGTACTATACAAAAGTCTGATATTAATAAAGTTCGTGTAGCAAACATACAATGTAAGGTATTAGGAATTGCTCATGGAACAGCTGCCCGCGGCGGTTTGGAAGATTTTCTTGAAACGCTTGGGTCTGAAGGTCAAAAACGATTATTTGTTGCAATTACACAGGGTGTGAATCCTCAGTCATCCATATTTACCGAAGCGGTCAATGATCTGTCTCATCGTATGACTGAAGGTCATCGATTAGCTAAGAAGGGCGGTGAGTTGAGTGATGGTGCTTCCAAAGAGGCAGATTACGCAATCTGGGGACACACAAAAGGATTACAACCTGCTGCGATGGTTCATTTTGTTTTATGTCATTTTCTTGAACGGGTGTTTACTGCACAATTTTCTCGATATCCAGATACGAAAGTTCGAGACATGGTGCGGCAAAAAGATACGCTTCTTGCTGCAATAGGTGATATATTATTGCTTCGCAATGCGCAAGAGAAAGTGAATAAAGATATTATTGCTTTATGGACAACGTCACGCGAAAAAGGCGGTTTGCAATGGATCAGCAAAGATCGGGTTAATCTCTTTAAAAAGCAAATTTGTTAAATGAACGTTTATAATATTGATAACGACTAATTATGAAAATTCCTCTTAAAACATTGCGCAACGGATTTTCAATGCCAATATTCGGACTGGGAACGTGGGAGATGGGCGGGAAGATGGAACGTGATCACAATAACGATGATGAAGCGGATATCAGAGCGATTCAAGCGGCGGTAGAAGCAGGGATTACACATATCGATACGGCAGAAAAATATGCTGCCGGTCATACAGAAGAATTAGTAGGGGAAGCACTTCATGCTCTTGACCGAAAAAAGATATTTCTTGTGACCAAAGTTTCTGACTCGCATTTGCATTATGATGATGTTCTCCAGTCCGCGGAAGGTTCTCTGAAACGCTTACAAACATCATACATAGATTTGTATCTCATTCATGCCCCAAACCACGATATCCCTCTTTCAGAAACAATGAAAGCAATGGAAAAGTTGATTGTCACGAAGAAAATAAAACATATCGGTGTCAGCAATTTTTCCGTAGAAGGCTTGAAAGAAGCGCAGTCATATTGCAAATATCCCATTGTCGCTAATCAGGTCCATTACAACCTGCAGTGCCGAGAATCAGCGAAAAAAGGACTCGTTGATTATTGTGAGAAAAACGATGTGATGCTTATTGCATATCGACCTACTGAGGGGGGAATGCTTCTTTTAACTCAATCAGATGTAGTTGGCGATATTTGTAAGAAATACGGAAAGACTCTCGCGCAGGTGGCTATTAACTGGCTTATTCATCAGAAGAATGTGGTTACTATGTCCAAAATGCGAAATCCCAAGCATCTTTCCGAAAATCTCGCGGCGATTGATTGGACAATGGAAGAGAGTGATTGGAAGCGATTGGAAAAAGAATTCCCCGGGCAAGTTGACATTTCTGCTGTTTGTCCTTTGTTCTAAAATTGCTATTTATTCTTTCTCTTCCACACCCATTGCAACTTTGGGTTGCGTGTTGCCCGATTTGACGGCTTTCCAGATGGCATCCTGCAGTTCTTTTGCCAACTTCGGATGTTCCTTGAAATAGAGTTTTGCGGCCTCTTTGCCCTGTGCAATCATGGTCGCGCCGTGTTTAATGAATGCGCCGGATTTGGTCAGTATTCCAAATTCTAGAGCGACATCAATTAAACCGCCTTCTTTGGAAACTCCGTCATGCATCATGTCGAATTCGGCAACCCGAAATGGTGGAGATACTTTATTTTTCACCACACGGACTCTGTGTTTGCTGCCGATCACTTTATCTCCATCTTTTAAGCTTTCAATTTTTCGGGCGTCCATGCGGATGCTGGCATAAAACTTCAAAGCCATACCGCCTGTGGTTGTTTCAGGGTTACCAAACATCACGCCGATTTTTTGACGTAATTGATTGGTAAATATGACGACCGCTTTGGATTTGGATATGACGGCGGTAAGTTTCCGCAGTGCCTGTGACATAAGCCGCGCCTGTACGCCCATCATGCTGTCACCCATTTCGCCTTCTATTTCTGCCCTTGGAACAAGAGCTGCAACTGAATCAATAACAATGACATCCACGCCCCCGCTTCGGATGAGTGTTTCGGCAATTTCGAGTGCCTGCTCGCCGGTATCCGGTTGCGAGATGAGAAGATCATCAAGTTTTACTCCCAATACTTCTGCCCATTGCGGGTCAAGCGCATGTTCTGCATCAATAAACGCGGCGACTCCGCCGATTTTCTGTGCTTCAGCAATTGTAGATAAACAAACGCTGGTTTTTCCGGATGCTTCAGGGCCGTATATTTCAACTATGCGTCCGCGCGGAAGTCCGCCAACACCGAGAGCCAGATCTAACGCGAGTATTCCCGTAGGGATGACATCGATAGCCATTTTGCTGGCCTGTTTTTCCCCGAGTTTCATGATGGAACCTTTGCCATACTGTTTTTCTATTTGATCCATGGCAAGTTGTATTGCCTGAAGTTTTGCATCGACTGTCATACGAACTCCTTTCAACGGGTCAGGTGAAATTTATTTTTTTGATGAATCTGCCTTTAGTACTTTAAATGCTTCCTGTACTGTCGTCATAAACTGGGCGGGGAAAATAATTGTTGAATTTTTTTCGGTTGCGATTTCAGCCATTGTTTGGAGAGTTCGAAGTTGCAAGGCGACCGGATGTTTTTGAATAAGATCAGATGCTTCTCCTAACTTTTGGGCTGCTTGGAATTCGCCTTCAGCGGCTACAATTTTTGCGCGGCGTTCGCGTTCTGCCTCTGCTTCTTTGGCCATCGCGCGCTGCATATTATCGGGAAGCGTAATATCTTTAATTTCTACGGCCGTAACCTGTACACCCCACGGTTCAGTATGGTCGTCAATCACGTTCTTAATTTGGGTGTTGATATCTTTGGTTTTTGATAAAAGCTGGTCAAGCATAAACTGTCCGACAACGTTGCGCACGGTCGTCTGGCTGATCTGGTTTACTGCGTATCTCACATCTTGAACTGCTATAACCGATTTTTGAGGATCGACAATGTGGTAGTATGCCACGGCTGCGATGTCTATAGAAACATTGTCTTTTGTGATAATTTTTTGTGACGGGATATCCATCGTAATGGTCTGGAGTGTTACTTTGGTTAAAGTTTCTAAAAATGGGATAAGGATAATCATTCCCGGTCCGCGAACGCCGGTTACACGACCTAAGAAAAATATCACCCCGCGTTCATATTCCTGCAGAATGCGAAATGACACCATGAGGATAATAAAGAGAATGATTACGATGATAAGAAGTGGTCCCATAGATGCGTTTTTAAATTCATCCCATTTTTACACAAAAGATGATAGAATACAAGGACTCACGGGGTGTGGCGCAATTGGCTAGCGCACTCGCATGGGGTGCGAGCGGTTGCTCGTTCGAGTCGAGTCACCCCGACTAGGAGGTTTGGCAGTTTTCCGCATTTCTTTCCCGCCTTTGGCGGGATTAGAATGCGGGATCCCGAAATTCTAATTCCGCTCAAAAGCGGAAAGAATTTCTGGGACAAGTCTGCCTACCCCGACCAAATGGATAACCCCTATTACGAAATACTTGTTAATTCTGCCCTTCGGTTTGTTTCATATAGACCTCGAAGTGAAAAGGAACTTACGGATTTTCTTTCTAAAAAATTAGTGAAATGGAAAGTATCGGGAAGCGTACTTATTCAAAAAGTCATTAAAAGGATGCAGGAGTTAGGATATGTGGATGACAGCAAATTTGTTTCATGGTGGATCGATCAACGGAGCGAATTTCGTCCAAAAGGCAAAAGACTGCTCACATTGGAGCTTTTGCGGAAGGGTATACCGCGACAGACAATTGAGGAGGCATTTTCAGGGAGGAGCGTTGAAACGCCGTTTAATGAGCTTGAGGGCGCCCAAAAGGCTATTAAAAAAAAGCTTGTCCTGTGGGCACGATTACCTACAATTGAATACAAAAAGAAACTGTATACTTTTTTAGCTCAAAGAGGGTTTTCCTCTGATACTATCGAAAAAATCATTGACGAGGTGGTCAAAAAAGAATACAATTAGGCTTACAAATATTCGATTAATCGCGTATTTGATTGAGACTCTATCGAAGATAAACAATCGCAATTTTGTAGGATTTATGTATTTAAAATTATCATTGTTCTCTCCTACACATCACCCTGATTCGTAATCGGGAGATTTTGCGTTTTCTTCGTTTTAGGGTCCCCAATTATATTCAGTCAAAATTATCTTATTTAACAAGCATGCTTATTTGAGTTTTTCAGATAAGTTTCTTGAGAAAGGCATATATGTTTGAAGTATTAAAGACACTTTCAGGATTAGTCAAAACCAAAAGAGGAAAAGCAGGCAAACCGCAGGTGGCCGTTAAAGCTCCAAGTGCTCCCGTAGTGCAGCCGAAAATTGAGCCATCAAAGCCGATTCCGCCCAAAATAGTTACTCAACCGTCAATTGATGTTGAAGCGGCAGTTAAAATCGCCGAAGCGAAAGCACGCGAATTAGTCGTAGAAGCAAAAGATGAAGCATTTCGAATCCGTCGTGAATCAGAAGATGAGGCAAGACGGAAGTTTGAAGCGATTGATAGGAGAGAAGGGGCACTTGAGGAGAAGGATAAACAATTAAAAGTGCTTGAACTTCAAGTAGCAGCGCGCATTGAAGACCTTGAGAAGATTAGAAAAGAACAGCTTGTAAAATTGGAAAAAGTAGCCCACATGACAAAGGATGAAGCTTCAAAAGTTGTCATGGAAGCAGTCAGAATGCAGCTTAAAGAAGATGTTGCGAAAGAAATCAAAGAAGAGACCATTCGTGCTCAGGAAGAAGCCGATGCAAAAGCAAAAGAAATATTGGTAGATGCGATGCGACATGGAGCTACTGATTACGTGCCAGAATATACGGTGTCGGTTATCAAAATTACGGACGAGGATATGAAAGGCCGCATTATCGGGAAAGAAGGACGGAATATTAGGACATTTGAACAAGCAACGGGAGTGGATGTGGATCTAGACGAAGAGGGAGTCATTCGATTGTCCTGTTTTGATCCGGTTCGACGTGAAGTTGCGAGAGTTACTCTCGAACGACTTCTTCGTGATGGACGAGTACAACCAGGACGAATTGAAGAAATCATTGAACAGGTGAAAAAAGAACTTGACAGAATCATGTTTGAAGAAGGGCAGAAACTCTGCCACGCAGTCGGAGTTTACAATTTACCGGCTCCACTTGTTGCGCTGCTTGGGAGATTTAAATACCGATTCTCGTATGGTCAGAATATGATCGCCCATACGCTTGAGGAAACCAAAATCGGTATAGCTCTCGCGCAGGAAGTTAAAGCTGATGTTAATACCGTCCGGCTTGGATGTCTGCTTCACGACATTGGTAAAGTAATCATGGACAAAGAAGGCAGTCATGTGCAGCTGGGCGTTGAGCTTCTTCGCAAATACGGCATGCCGCAAAAAGTTACTGATTGTGTGGCGCAGCATCATGAAGATACACCATTTACATCAGTGGAGTCGACGCTTGTTTATATCTCTGATGCGATTTCAGGAAGTAGACCAGGTGCGCGCTACGAAAATCACGAGGACTATATTAAGCGCCTTACTGACCTTGAGGGGATAGCAAAAGCACATAAAGGCGTTGTTGAGTCGTTCGCATTTCAGGCCGGAAGAGAACTTCGCGTTCTTGTCGATCCCGGTCAGGTTGATGATGCCACAGCAACTGTTATGGCGTCGGAGATTAAAAAAGAAGTGGAAGAAAAACTCACGTATCCCGGTCAGATTAAAATTACCGTGATTCGGGAACTTCGCGCGAGTGAAATTGCTAAATAATATGAATGTCGCGGTATTCTGTTCGGCGAACGATCTTGCCGATATATATAATCGTCCCGCTGTCGAGCTTGTACATCTGCTCGCAAAAAGAGGTTACTCCGTGGTTTGGGGTGGATCCGATAGGGGACTCATGAAATTAGTAGCCGATGCCGTACAAGAAAGTGGTGGAAAACTTATTGGCGTATCAGTTGAATTATTGAAGCATGTTGCACGGAAGAATGTCGATGAAATGATTATTTCCAAAAACATGGGAGAACGAAAAGCAATCATGTTTCAAAGAAGTGATGCTTTCGTAATTCTGGTTGGAGGTCTTGGAACGCTCGCTGAGGCTTTTGAGATTATTGATTTAAAAAAATTGGCAGTTCATAACAAACCAATCGTTATTCTTAATACCAATAATTTTTACGATGATCTGATTGCCCAGCTGAAAAAAATGAAGAAAGAAGGATTTATTGCGCCTGAACTTAATACTCTTCTTTGTTTCGCTAAAACCCCCCAAGAAGTAATATCATTTATCGCAAAATAAACTTTTTTCTTTTTGTAACAACATAAACGGTAATATCATTTTGATTTAGATTGATCCAGCAGTCTCTAAAAATTGATATATTGACAGAGTAATCTAAATTCACTACATTGCCTCGTAGATCCCGTTAGGGCGGGACAAAAATTTTTTTAGCTTATTCTATCCTTCTGTCCAAAAGGAGGTGAATGATAACATGACCAAAGCAGATCTCGTTGAAGTTGTTGCCAAAAAGGCAAATTTAACTGCAAAAGCCGCTCGAGAATCAGTCGCAGCCGTATTTGGTTCTATCACGGATGCATTGAAGAAAGGCGATAAAGTCGTCGTGACCGGATTCGGTACATTTATGGTACGATCCCGCAAATCACGAACAGGCCGAAACCCGCAAACGGGTGCACCAATCCAAATCCCAGCTCGCAAGACGCCAGGATTTACGGCAGGAAAGGCTCTGAAAAAAGTTGTCCGGTAAATAATGAAGACAACCAAAAGATAGGAGTCCCGATGGAAATCGGGATTCCTTTTTTGTTCTGTTTAACTATTGCTCTTGTAGGGTCCTAAATGACAAAATTGACACTATTGTGTACACTAAGAGTATGGTGGGAAAAAAGAAGGCCGTTAAATCACCGGTTAAGTCAGTAACTGTTCAAGCGAGTGCGCCGCTGGAGGACGCCGTTGCGAAGGAAGAAAAAAGACCGACTGTAACTCAGGTTGTCGAAGTTGTGGAAGAAGAGGTGCCGAAAGAAAAACCCGTAGCTGCCCTCGAACAGGAGACCTCTGTTCCACAGGCTTCGCAAGATCACGCGCAACCAATCGAAGAACCCGTTAAAGAATCGATACAAGAGCCAGTCATACAAGACGTACAGATGAGTGAAGAAATACAACATACTCCGCCCATGACGGCTCCCACGGGAGAGGAAGTAGAAAAAAGAAAAGAACTGGTAGATGAGATATTTCAAAAGAAAATACCTGAACAACAGGTAGTAATGCCGGAGATTTCCGTGCACACGAAGAGTTCTTCGTCTATATATGTGTGGGCTATTGGTGTTTTTGTTGCGTGTGCAGTTATCGGAGGGGGATTATTTTTCTTTAGAGGAAAAGGAGGGTCGTTGCCTTCTGTTGTCGTTATACCAACACCCACCCCGATGCCTGCTTCAAAGACAACGCCTTCTCCTACACCATCTACACTTGCCCGAAACGCAATCACTATTCAGGTATTAAACGGAGGGGGTAAAGCTGGGGCCGCGACAAAAATGAAAAATTTTCTTGAAAGCAAAGGGTATACCGTAGGAGCGACAGGAAATGCTGATAATTATAATTACGATAAAACAGTCGTTTTAGTGAGCTCCTCGAAACAGGCGTATCTGCCGCTTCTTGAGAGTGATCTTCAGGGTACATATACGTTAGGCACGTCATCTGCCACTCTTGACAATAGTCAGTCCTATGACGCCCGCGTGATCGTCGGTAAAGAGTAAATTACTTCTTTTATGAAATATAAAGCCATCATGTTGGATTTGGATGATACTACTGTGCTTCATGGAAAAAAAAATCTTCCCTCCGTGAGGGTGACAGAAGCAATAAAGAAGGCAAAACTGAAAATTCATGTGTGTATCGCTACAGCACGGATTATGGAAGATGCGTTTTCCATTATTGATTATTTGCAACTCTCGGGTCCATGTATTCTTATGAACGGTACACAGATATACGATCCCGTAAAAAAGAAGATCATTTACGAGCAGCCACTTGATCAACTACTTGTTCCTGAAGTCCTTGCCATGTGTCAAAAACACCATCTTAGGGGATTTTTACATGATGGTACGAGGGAATTTGAGTATACAGGGGAGAATCTTCCGAAAAAGGTTGTAGGTGTTTATGTGTCGGGAATAGTGCCTTCTCGGATAGACGACATTGTTAAAATTTTCAGACAGATTCCAGACGTAAATATACAAAAACTTCCATCGTGGGATAAACAATATATGGGCATACACATAACGCACCCAAATGCCTCAAAACTTCATGGTATTCTTCAAGTTTCACATTTCTTACATATTAAGACAGAACAAATTATTGGCGTCGGTGACGGGTATAATGATTTTCCTCTGCTTTCCGCCTGCGGCTTAAAAATTGCCATGGGTAATGCCGTTTCCGAGCTCAAGGCGATAGCTGATTTTATCGCACCAAGTGTCTATGAAGATGGCGTGGCGACTGTACTGGAAAAGTTTGTTCTGACGAGCTAAATTTACTTCTTTTTTACCAACTTGTTTGCTACAATACAATCCGATGAAATACTTCATTCAAACTTTCGGTTGCGCCGCAAATGTCGCGGACAGCGAACGGATTGCCTCGTATTATCAATCGAGGGGATTTACACATGCTCATTCTCTCGATGATGCTGACGATGTGGTTATAAATACCTGTATGATTCGCCAAACGGCGGAGGACCGCATTTATGGTTTGGTACATAATTTGGCAAAGGCAAAACAAAAAGGAAGAAAACTCAAAATTGTTGTGACCGGTTGCATGGTGGGTATGGCGGTGCGCGAAAAGACTGGTAAAATGCTCGGATTATTAAAGAAAAAAATGCCTGCAGTTGATGAGTTTTTGCCGATTGAAGAAGTCGGATTTGACCATGCGCCGATTCGTACGGATCAAACACATGCATGGGTACCGATAAGTAACGGTTGTAACAACTTCTGCACATTTTGCGTAGTACCTTTCACGCGGGGAAGAGAAATAAGCCGGCCGTTCGACGATATTTTATTGGAATGCCACGCGCTTGCACAAGAGGGATATACGTCAATTACCCTTGTAGGTCAGAACGTAAATTCCTACGGGGCGGATCTTGTTTTGGGGGAAAAGAATGTTCAGGTTTTACGGGATGTTGAAGGTCCGAAATACTTTGAATCTCCAAAAAAAATTCATGTTACGTATTTACTGAAAGGAAAACCGGTTTCACCGACGTTTGTAAAACACTTGGGAAGACTTCGGATACCGACATTGTTTCCCCAGCTGCTTGATGAAATATCAAAAATTAAAGGCATAGAAACAGTTGATTTTATTTCAAGTAACCCGTGGGATTTTTCCGATGAGCTTATTGAAACAATCGCAAAGAACAAGAAGATCTCCCGCCGGATTCATTTGCCCGTTCAATCAGGGGACACCACAATGCTTCGGAAGATGAACCGCTGGTATACGAGAGATGAATATTTAGCGCTTGTGGCTAAACTAAAGAAGCAAATTCCAGACGTTACGATATCGACGGATATAATCGTCGGCTTTTGCGGTGAATCGAAAGAACAATTTAACAACACCGTTTCATTGGCTCGTAAAGTCGGGTTTTCTAAAGCGTATATATCTATGTATTCGGACCGATTGATGACAGCAGCTCACAAAGTATATATAGACGACATTCCATACAAAGAAAAAAAACGACGATGGGAATTGTTAGACGAATTGATTAATAAAGAGAACCTTCGAAAGGGCACATATCAATAAATCATGGAAAAGCTTCTTGTTATCTGTGGTCCGACGGCAACGGGGAAAACTGCATTAGCCCTGCGTCTTGCCTCACAATTTCACGGTGAACTTATTTCTGCGGACTCGAGGCAGATATATAAAGGGATGGATATTGGAACAGGAAAAGACATAGGTAAAAATCCCGCGCTTGGTGCAATTTTAAAAACGAAACATGGAAACAAACAGATAGTATTACGTTCATATATTGTTCAACATATTCCGTTGTGGTTTTATGATGTCGTTTATCCAAACGAGGAGTTTAGCGTTTCTCATTACCAAACATGTGCTCGACGAATTATCAACGATATTATCAGCCGGGGGAAATTGCCGATACTTGTAGGGGGAACGGGATTGTATATTCAATCGATTATAGAACCATTCAATACTATTGAGATTCCTCCAGATGTGGATTTGCGGAAGGAATTATCCGAAGCATCTACAGAGCAACTTCAAAGAAACGTAAAACGTTCACTTCCTGCTGTTTGGGAGAAATTAAATGAATCGGATAGAAATAATCCAAGAAGACTTATTCGCAAATTAGAGATTGGTAAACACGCATCAATCAAATCTCCTCTGCCTAAATCTGCTCAATATGATTATTTAATGATCGGTTTGAAAGCTGAAAATGGCATATTGTATTCTCGAATAGACTCGCGGGTTGACGAGCGACTGAAAGCTGGAATTATTGATGAAGTTTCAGGATTACGTAAATCCGGTTGTTCGTGGTCTCTGCCTTCGATGAGCGGGTTGGGATATAGAGAGTGGAAAGATTATTTTGAAGGGCATCTGAAGGACAAAGAAACTTTAAAGCAGCAGATTATTCAACAATGGAAATTTGATGAACACGGATTTGCCCGAAGACAACTAACATGGTTTAAGAAAATATCTTCAATTCACTGGTTTGATATAAAACAAACGTCATATTTGGCTGATGTGACAGCGTCGGTTCGTCAATGGTATACTTTACATAGTACATGAATACAAAGATTGAAATATCGCTAAAAACTGTGTTATTTGTGGTTGCCGTCGTAGTCGGGGCATGGTTGCTTTTTCAGATTAGGGACATCCTGTATCTTCTTTTTGTTTCATTTCTTCTCATGACGGCAATTTACCCTTTGGTTCAACTTCTTGAACGGATAAAAATTCCGCGTATCGTTGCCATTCTTATCATTTATGCCCTGATCTTTGGTTTATTCGGGCTGTCACTTTTTAGTTCTATTCCATCTCTTATTGTTCAATCCACTCATTTAGCTCAAGAGCTACCGGGGGCTGTTGCAAAGGTATTGCCGTATTGGAATGTGGATTTTACGACCATTTTTCAGCAGTTAACGCCGATCGGAGAAAACGTCATTAACGTAACGTTGGGAATTTTTTCAAATATAATCGCTACATTCACTGTTTTGGTATTTACGTTTTATTTACTGCTAGAACGACGCCATACAAAACAGATTATAACTGATATGTTTGGTGAGACGATTGCCGTACAATCTGTCGATATTCTCAAGGCCATTGAGACTCGTCTTGGTGCATGGGTGCGTGGAGAACTTATACTTATGTTAACGATCGGCATATTGGTTTATATCGGACTTATCATCCTTCGCGTAGATTTTGCATTACCCATTGCACTCGTTGCCGCGTTATTGGAAATAGTTCCCAACATTGGTCCAATCATCTCTGCGATCCCTGCAATAATCATCGGATTTGCTACATCGCCTCTTCTGGCGCTGAGCATTATCGCTTTATACGTTATCGTTCATCAGGTGGAGGGAAATATAGTTGTTCCAATTGTGATGAAGAGAAGCGTTGGTCTTTCACCTCTTATTACTATTCTTGCGCTTCTGGTTGGAGGAAAACTTGCCGGTATTACCGGAGCAGTCCTTGCAGTGCCCGTCTTGCTTGTTTGTCAGGTGTTGATGATGAAGCTTCTAATCGAGCCTTCTTCAAAAATAGGAGCCAAACATACAAAAAATCTCTCAAAAACATGAGAGATTTTTATGTACATTGGAGTCTCGTAAGCCAGATTCTGTTTTAAAATCCTCATTTCTCTAATGCCCGTACGCTTCGATCCTTCCGAATATGCGGTTATAACGGATCATTCGCCGGTTGCAGCGGGTGGGATTGTCAACGTTTCACCCATGCTCCATAGCCGTCGGGCTACAGGTGCATGATCGTCTCTGTGACTCTCTCAACCTGTTGATTCAGGTATTGTTCCTTCGACTTTTCAGTCTCGGGACACCCGATCTTGCGACGTCCCGCTTACGCGGGATCCCCTCATATTCTGCTGTCTGGACTTTCCTCTCCGATTAAATCGGAGCGAGGATTCGGATTCCAATGTACCCCATAATTATACAGCTATCCTGCCAAATTTCAAACCAAGGCTGAAATTGGCGTTGAAAGATGGATGCTCGAAGGATATACAGCATTCAGCAGATATTTGTATGGTATATCGTTGTTATTATCAAGCGATACGGGTATGGTAAAAGTAATGCTTGCTCATATAGTATCTGGGGCGGTTATAGGTTTGGAGGCTGTGCCGATTACGGTAGAAGTTGATATTGCTTCACAAGGATTACCGTCGTTTACTATAGTGGGATTACCCGATAAAGCGGTTGAAGAAAGTAAAGAACGGGTGCGATCTGCAATAAAAAATAGCGGTGCGGAGTTTCCGGCGAAAAGGATAACGGTTAATCTGGCGCCAGCAGATCTTCCGAAGGCAGGTCCGGCATATGATTTACCTATCGCTTTAGGAATTCTTGTAGCGTCCGGTCAATTGGTTCTGGAAAGTGACAATGCAATATATTTCGGGGAATTATCGCTGGATGGTAGCGTGCGCCACACTAATGGTATTTTATCAATTGCCCTTTTAGCAGAAGAAAAACACATTCATGACATTTATTTGCCATCCGTGGATGCGATTGAAGGGTCTGTTGTTAAGGGAATTACGATTTATCCAGTGTCCTCTTTGTTAGCTCTATTTCATCATTTAACAAAAAAGATACTTATTGAACCGCAAAAATTTACACATTTTTCCCGAATTGAAGAAGCTCCACACTTCGATTTTGATTTATCAGATATTCAGGGGCAGGAGCATGTGAAACGTGCGCTTGAGATCGCTGCGGCGGGGGGTCACAACCTCTTTATGCAGGGTCCACCGGGAGCAGGGAAGACTATGCTTGCGCGGGCGCTTCCGTCAATATTACCCTCGCTTTCCGAAACAGAAGCGATAGAAGTTACAAAGATATATTCTGTTACGGGTAATTTGCCATCCGGTCAATCGATTATTCGATATAGACCTTTTCGAGCACCTCACCATACAACATCGAGAATCGGACTTATTGGTGGAGGTACGCATCCTCAGCCTGGGGAAATATCGTTGGCTCACCGAGGTGTATTGTTTTTGGACGAATTCCCAGAATTTCCGAGGAGTGTTTTAGAAGCGCTTCGACAACCGATTGAAGATGGTATTGTGCATATTTCTCGAGCATCGGGAAGTGTCACGTATCCTGCTAAATTTATGCTTGTTGGCGCTGCAAATCCTTGTCCCTGCGGCAATTTTGGATCGCTCACGAAACGATGTACCTGTTTACCTGGCACTGTATCGAGATATCAGAAAAGAATATCTGGACCCATACTTGACCGGATTGATTTACATAGTTTTGTGCCGGAAGTTAAAGTTGAAAAGTTAGTTGATACGTCCGTGCGTAAATCTGAATCATCTCATGAGGTACGACAACGGGTACAAAAAGCAAGAATTATTCAAGAGAAGAGGTTTCGAGGAGCATCCTATTGCTCGAATGCGGAAATGACGACGAACGCAGTAAAGGAATATTGCGCATTATCTTCTGAGGTGCTTGGATTTTTACGTCAAGCCGTAAGCAGGATGCATCTTTCAGCACGGTCATATTACAGAGTTATAAAAGTAGCAAGAACTATTGCGGATTTATCAAAGGATACAGAAATTACTATATCTCACGTTGCCGAGGCTCTGCAATACCGGCCAATTCAGAATGAATAAAAAACCCCGTAAATTCTACGGGGTTTTTCGCCTCTTAAGACATATGTCTTAAGATAGTAGGCAGAAATTTGTTTGCAAAAAAATTTTAGCCACCGATTTTGTACATTCCGGTTCCGCATACTGGGCATTTGCCTTTCATTGCCGGTTTACCGTTTTTCATAGTGACTTTGACCGCGTTAGGATCTTCTCTCTTCGCGCGACATTTTACACAATACATACTTGCCATAGTGTTATTCACCTCCTCTCAGGAATAATCTGTTATTTTACATGGATTTGCCAGTATATTCCTATTTCTATGCTAAACGCAATGAATGCCAAAATAAGCGTTTTCATTAAATCGTGTTTGATAACTGGTAACTCTGTGGTATCTGTTTCGACCTGTGGTTGTGAATGATGTATTTGTTGAGAAGGCTGAAATGAAAATGCTGGTTGTACAGTCGGTTCGCTTATTTTATTGGTTTGCAAGGAATAGGAAATCAGTGGGGTAATATTCTTTCTTCTTCGTTCAGCAAGGATTTTTTGTTTCTTGGTTTTCTTCGGCATAATTAGCCTCGTGCGGATGAGCGTAGCATGAGATCGGTAGCCTTGTCAAATATGTTGAAGCGGAATTACATACATTGGCGTATCTGGACGGCATTTTTTTGATTTATTTCTTACATTCGATATTGACAACAATCTGTCTTGATCGTAAGATGATGAATACCAATGGTGTTCAATGGAGGATCGCTTATTTGGATTGCAATTGTTCTTTGGCTGAGTGTTTTAAGCACCTTTTTGTTTCGGATGATTGGACACTATAATAGATTGACGTACGGTATTTCAAAGCAGGGATTAAAGGAGATATTAGAAGAAATCTTAAAGAATCAGCAAGGATTACAGCGACATGTCGATCAATTAGAGGAACGGATTAGTGAACTAAATTCCGACGGCAAGTTGCATATACAAAAAATAGGGCTCGTCCGGTTCAATCCGTTTTCGGATACAGGAGGAAGTCAAAGCTTTACATTAGCGCTTTTAGATGGACATGATAACGGGTTGGTGATGACATCGCTTTATGCACGAACGGGAAATAGGTGGTATGTTAAAGAGGTTCATACCGGTAAAGGAAAAGAATATGAACTGTCAAAAGAAGAACAGACAGCCATACAAAAAGCTCAACCATTTAAAGGAAAACATATATGAATAAAAGCCAATATATTGTAACCGCTCTTGTTGGCATTGCGTTATACCTTATAGCAACAGGTTTATCGTTTGCCGGTTTTACCCTATTGGCCCCAAAAAAGTCATCCTATCCGACCATAAGTACCACATCTACAGGTACTGACAGCCAACAACATTTTGTTATAGATCCCTCAACGCCGAAAACAGAAGTTTGTCCATTAAATGGTGAGATGTATACAAAACAAGAGCAAGAAGCATGGTCAAAGTATCGACCCCTTGCGGTTATGATTGAAAATCATGTTGAAGCTCGACCTCAATCAGGACTTTCGTATGCAGATGTCGTATATGAAGCCGTTGCGGAAGGCGGTATTACCAGATTTATGGCGGTATTTTATTGTGGCTTAGCTGCTCGGAATGTTGACGTCGCGCCAGTTCGAAGCGCCAGAACGTATTTCTTACCATGGGTATTGGAATACGATGCTTTATACAATCACGTCGGTGGGGCAGGAGTGTGCAGTGATGATACGGTTGATGATCGCGCAAAGGCTCTTTGTCAGATAGATCAATATAACATTCATGATATGGACCAGTTCGGTATTTCGTTTCCGACTTGTTATAGAAACTACGATCGTCTTCCTCATCCCGTCGCCACAGAACATACCATGACGTGTGTAACGGATAAATTGTTAAGTCTGGCGGCACAACGCGGTTGGACGAATGTTGACGCCAATGGCGTCGCTTGGGATAAAAATTTTCAGTCATGGAAATTTAAGGATGATGCCAAATTATCCGATCGAACAGCATCATTCTCCGCGAGTTTTGTAGCATGGAAAGGCTATGAAAGCGATTACGGTGTTCGTTGGGACTACGATCGGGCAACAAATACATACAAACGGTTTAATGGAGGAGTAGCGCATATTGATTTGGAATCGAAACAACAGCTTACGGCGCATGATGTTGTAATATTATTTGCGAAAGAAACAGGACCGGTTGATGAGCACGGACATTTGCTCTATGCAAATATCGGTTCTGGAGATGCGCTTGTGTTTGAAGATGGAAAAGTAATTAAGGGGACGTGGCAGAAGCCACTTCGAACCTCAAGGACTAAGTTTTATGATGGAACGGGTAAAGAAATCAATTTTAATCGAGGTCAAATTTGGATCGAAATGCTGCCGACCGGAACACCGGTGACATATTAAGTTCAATTAGTCTGCCCTGGGAGGGAGTTGGTGTATGATGCTTGAGGATATCATTATTTCCAGGGTTCGTGTAAAAATTCTTACATTATTCCTATCTCACCCGGGAACTATTTTTCATGTCCGTGATATTGTGAGGAGGGTTGACGAGGAAATTAATGCCGTTCGGCGGGAATTAGCCCACATGGAAAAGGCGGGAATGGTTTCCAAAGAGCAGCGCGCAAACAGGCTTTTCTACTCATTCCGGAAAGATTACCCATTATATTATGAGTTATTGGAATTAGTGGGAAAGGCATCAGGATTGGGCGCAGACATAATTAAGCAACGCGCCAAACTCGGTAAATTAAAATTCGTTATGGTATCCGGTCGATATCTGCGTGGCTTACAAAAAAAATCTCCAAACGACGTAGATTTACTGGTTGTTGGCAATATTGTATTGCCGGAACTGTCTCAGATTATTAAAGCGGAAGAAGCAAGAAGAGACAGAGAGATAAATTATACTGTCATGACTGAAGAAGAATTCGAATTCAGAAAAAGCAGACGCGATCCATTTGCGCTGTCGGTTGTCGGTGGATCGAGAGTTATGATTATCGGAGATGAAGAAGAGTTGGTGAGTTAAATTGAAATTTCGTGATACAATATGATTTATGTTCAAAACGCCCCAACGAGTATTTTTTCTCCTTATCCTTCTTGCGTTATTTTTAATTGCGATTGATTTGCCGGAAAATTATCATTTAAAATTCCGCGTCGGTAATACCACGATTGACAGGATTGTGAATCCGCTGTCAATTCACATTAATTTTTTAGGATTATCAATTGCAAAAGATTTTAAAACCCGATTAGGGCTCGATCTGTCGGGAGGAGCGGATTTATCGCTCGAAGCCAACATGAGCGGGATTAAACCCGCTGACCGAATGTCCGCTCTGGATTCTGCAACACAAGTAATTGAGCGGCGCATCAATCTTTTCGGCGTATCCGAACCGGTCATTCAATCAGCCCATACGCAAAACTCGTATCGCATTATTGTTGAACTTCCAGGTGTCACTGATGTCAATCGTGCAGTTGACCTCATCGGTCAAACCGCTCAGCTGGAGTTTAGAGAATTTATAAAATATGATAACGCTTCGACGTCCGCGTTGTTAATTCCGACACTCGATAATACAAAATCAACAGGATTGACCGGAAAAGATCTCGTGAGCGCACAGATGCAATTTAGCAGTCAGACAGGCGAACCGGAAGTTGATATAACGTTTAACGATACTGGAGCGCAAAAGTTTGCTGATATTACAAAACGGCTAGTCGGAAAACCGTTGGCAATATTTCTTGATGAATTTCCGGTTACGTGGCCGCGCGTAAATACGGCGATTCTTGATGGAAAAGCATCCATAACCGGCAGTTTTACTCAGGATACCGCAAAAACTCTAGCCCTCCAATTAAATGCCGGAGCGCTTCCCGTTCCGGTAAGCGTTGTAGAAAAAAGTACGGTCGGCGCGACGCTTGGTCAGGAGTCTGTGAAAGAGAGCCTTCGTGCAGGGTTTATCGGTTTGGCCATTGTTGCAGCGTTCATGATTGCTAAGTACGGTATGTTGGGGGTGTTGGCTGATGCAGCGCTTATTCTGTATGGACTTCTCAACTTCGCGATTTATCGCTGGATTCCCATTACCTTAACGTTGCCAGGTGTTGCCGGTTTTTTGCTTTCCATCGGTATGGCGGTTGACAGCAACATCCTTATATTTGAGCGGTTTAAGGAAGAAAAACGGCGGGGTAAACCGTGGAAAGTTGCAATGGAATTGGGGTTTGGTAAAGCGTGGGACAGCATTCGTGATGCCAACTTTACCACTCTTATAACCTGCGCGGTCTTATTTAATCCGGGTAATTGGCAATGGCTTCCGAGCTCTGGAATGGTACGCGGATTTGCAATCACATTATTTATTGGAGTTGTAACAAGTTTATTTACCGGTATCGTAGTGACCAGAACGTTTATTCGCGTATTATATAAGGAAAAATAATATGATCAGATTTTCTAAATATATTATTTTGTATTTTCTCCTGTCATCACTCGTCCTTGTGCCGGGAATTATTGCGCTTCTTATGTTCGGGCTTCGTCCTGCCGTGGATTTTACCGGCGGATCATTGCTTGAAGTGCATTTTGCAATACCTGTCACTCAAACGTCGATAGAAAAAGTATTGCAGAAGGACGGTATTACCGCAGCAAGCATACAAAATGCTACGGGAAACAACTATCTTATTCGCCTAAAGCCGGAGAAAAATGAAACTTTGTTGGCATTAGAGCAGACACTTGCGGTGACAGTTCCGAAGGCGGAAATAGTGAAAAATGAAACCATCGGACCGATATTAGGAAAGGAATTATTGCAGAAAACCGTTACGGCAGCGCTTATTGCCATGATCGCGATCCTCTCGTACGTCGCGTATGCATTTAAAAATATTAAATTCGGTGTTTCAGCAGTTATCGCGCTTATTCATGATCTATTAGTTGTTCTTGGCGTATTTGCATTACTAGGGCATTTTTATCATGTTGAGGTAGATACATTATTTGTTACGGCGTTTTTAACGACCATGAGTTTTTCGGTCCACGATACGATTGTCGTCTTTGACCGCATACGGGAAATGCTCAAACGCGGTGAACGATTACCGTTTGATCAGTTGTGTGATAAAGCGCTGACTGAAACATGCGGCAGGTCTTTAGCCAATTCGTTGACTATTATATTTATGTTGTTAGCGCTTGTTCTCATGGGAGGGGACACCATCCATTGGTTTGCATTCGCGTTGCTTATCGGTACCATATCCGGAACGTATTCTTCGGATTTTATAGCAACGCCCATTCTCATTCTTTGGGATCGTTGGGAAAAACAAAAGAGTTTACGACGTTAATGTATAGGATTGCTGAAGTTCGCTGATGCGTTTAAGAAGCGCATCGCGGTCATTTTTTAATTCCCCTGATTCTACTTGTGCAAATATCTGATTCAGTACTGATCCGACAATTGGTCCGGGTTTGCAGTTGAATATCTTTATAACGTCGTTCCCGTCGATATTTAAATCGGTAACGGAAAACGGTTGTTTTTGTACTTCAAGAAGTCTTTTTTTGAATAACTCCAGTCTCCATGAAGTCTCTAGTGCTCCGCCACCCAAGCGATCGCCGATTCGAAGCGCCAGCATATCATCGAGATTTTCTTTGCCAGTATGACGGATGAATCTTCGAAGGGCACTGTCCGTTTGTTTTTCATCAACCGTAAATTGGTGCCACCGTACAAGGGTAATAATTCTTTCTCTATCTTTTTTTGACAGCAGAAGGCGGTAACTGATATCTTTGGCAATTTTTGCGCTAACTACTTCATGATTATAAAATGTGATAAGACCCTTTTCATCTTTATGAAATGTTTTAACTTTTCCGATATCGTGAAGAAGCGTGGCAAGTCGTACGATTGGATCAACTGAGGGGCAGAATTTTAATGCCATGACGGAGTGAGTTCCGACATCATAAATATGATGTCTTCCTGGACTTTTTTGCTGCACTACAAAAGCTGGTTCAAACTCCGGAAGTATGTAGGCAAGAATGCCGGTATTTTTGAGCATTAAAACACCGTCGGCCGCAAACGGGGAAGCCAGAATTTTCAATAATTCATCACGGATTCGCTCCATAGATATTTGGTTCAGAAGCTGTGACTGTTGTTTGATGGCAGCTAACGTAGTTGGATCAATCATAAATCCTAACTCAGATGCTATACGGACCGCTCGCATCATGCGAAGAGCATCTTCAGCGAATCGTTCTAATGGATCACCAACAGTCCTAATAAGCTTATCGTGAAGATCTTTTTGTCCGTCGTACGGATCGGTAATTTTTTTTCCGTCAAACGCAATTGCGTTGATAGTGAAATCGCGTCTGGATAGGTCTTCGTTCAATGTTTTTCCCCAAACCAAAACATCGGGATGTCTGTGATCGCTATATCCTTTCTCGCTTCGATATGTCGTCATTTCATAGACATCTTGTACTGTTTCATCGTCCCCGCGAATTTTAATACCCACCGTACCAAATTGATTGTCATAAAAACTGTCAGGAAAAACCTTAAGAATTTCTTCCGGTGTTGCATTTGTCGTAAAATCCCATCCTTTTGTAGGACGGTCCATAAAAAGATCGCGCACCGACCCGCCGACGGCATACGCCTCAAATCCTTTTTTTTGCATGGCGTCAATTATTCCTTGTGCCTGTTTTGGGAGCTTTATCATAGCTGCCCCTATGATATCATATGAGTCATGAAGAAGTGGCAGATTCCGAAAGAATTACGATTTAAGAACGAAGAATTAAGAATTGAGGACATAATTGACGGGGTATTGAAAAGTAGAGGAATTAAAACGGAAAAAGAGAAAGAGAAATTCCTTAATCCTTCAAATCCATGGGATTTATCGGTGAAAGATGTTGGAATAGACCCCGTATCCCTTCAAAAGGCAATAGTGAGAATAAAAAAGGCGATTACCTCCAAAGAATCAATCGTAGTGTATGCGGATTATGATGCTGACGGCATTACAGCAGGCGCCATTATGTGGGAAACGCTCCACCAAATGAGCGCAAACGTCATGCCGTATATTCCTCATAGAGCAGAAGAGGGGTACGGGCTATCAACTAAAGGAATTGATGCTGTCATAAATCAGTATCATCCGATGCTTATTATTACCGTCGATCACGGTATTACGGCGCGGGAAAAGGTGGCATATGCAAAGTCGAAAGGAATAGAAGTGATCGTAACGGATCATCACGTAAAGCCGAAAAAACTTCCGGAGTGCATCATGGTTCATACGACGACATTGTGCGGTGCAGGGGTTTCGTGGTTTGTCGCAAAAGAATTACAGAAACAAAAGAACGAAGAATTATTAGCGCTTGCATCCTTGGGCACTATCGCAGACATGGTACCGCTTCTGGGGGTCAATCGGGCGATCGTTAAACACGGTTTATTAGCGTTAAACCATACGAAACGGGTTGGTCTGGATGCTCTTATAAAGGATGCAGGCCTTACAAAAGGCGCTTTAACCACGTTTGACGTGTCACACGTACTCGCGCCGAGACTAAATGCGATGGGTCGGCTTGAGCATGCGATGGATGCGTTAAGGCTTCTTTGTACGGGTCAGGAAGATAAAGCCATGCTTTTAGCCCGAAAACTTGGTCTTACCAATAAAGAGCGCCAGCAGCTTACCATCGATACGACTGTTCATGCGCGGGAACTTGTTGCCGGCCGCGACGGAAAAATGAAGAAACTCTTATTTGTCGCACACGATACATATAATCAGGGAATTATCGGATTGGTTGCCGGAAAACTCGTCGAGGAGTTTTATAGACCTGCCATAGTTTTAGCCCGCGGGGAAGTGATTACAAAAGCATCGGCACGATCGATCGCCGGATTCAATATCGTTGAAGCAATAAGAAGCTGCGATGATTTACTTATTGACGTTGGCGGTCACCCGATGGCAGCCGGATTTACCGTTGAGACGAAAAATCTCGAAGCACTCCAAGAACGTCTCGAGAAATTAGCGGATAAAGAACTTAACGATTCAAAGCTTACTCGGACACTTCGGATTGATGCTGAAATTCCTCTGTCGGCTGCGACGGAAGAGCTTTGGAAGGCATTTATAAAATTTACGCCTTATGGATTCGGCAATCCCGAGCCGGTATTTGCTACAACAAACGTATTTGTTGGTGATGCTCGATTAGTCGGGGCGGATGGAAAACATCTTAAAGTACGGGTAAAACAGGATCAAACTGTTATTGATTGCATAGCCTTTGGCATGGGTGCATCGTATCCGAAGCTTCGCCCAGATGTTCCAATAGATATCGCGTATTCTTTGGATATGAATGTGTGGAATGGAATGAAGCGGTTACAGTTGAAAATTAAAGACATCCATGTTCAATAAATGAATTCATGGATACGGTTCAATATATCCCAGCACAATTAGTTATCGTTAAGATGAATGATATTCTCTTCTATAAGATGAAGCCATAGTTCTTTTTGTCCGCTCCAACGGAGATATTGCAATACCTTTTTCATATCTATCCATTGAAATCCTTTCGGGAGATCCCCCGAAAATAATGAAGAGGATATCTGAAACACCTCATGAAGCATAAATTCAGTATATGGTTTGGTGAGTTTATTATGAGGTTCAAAAGAGGTCATAATCGCTTTTGGAAATACTCCTTTGATTGCTCTCAGTGGTATGTATCGCTCAAGCTCTTCAAAAATCTCTCTTGCTACTGTCCGTTTTGGTGATTCTCCGTTATTTTTTGCACCACCGGGTATTTTTAGTCTGCCATCTGGTAATACTTCCATAAGTATTTCAGAAGCGTTACTCGATTCGTTTTTTCGTATAGAAATAAATACGCAGCTTCTGCTATACATCCGTTTTTCATTTTCAAAAGGAAATACTATACGTGTAGTTCTTGAATTAGTTTGCTGGCTGAAGAAGAATCTATCCGTTTTAAACATTTTTGTAGCCCGTTTATCCGCGACAATCGTTGCAACAAAGAGAGACTTTTCAGGAAATTTGTAATCGTCCATAAGATTTTTATAAACTTGGAGAAGTTGTCTCCCGCGAACAAAGATGTCATCAAATATTATTATTTTTGCAGTTTTTGGAATTTTTTTGATTTCAGCAGTGGATAGAACATGGTTTCGGGGAAGCCCGAGTTTCCGGCTCAGAAGTTGTGCGGAAGACTCCAGCCGTGCCGGATCCGATTCAGCGATAACGATGAACATATTTGAGATAAGATTATCTTTCGGTGAAGCGCTGTATATAATTTTAGATTCAGGATTCGAATGAGTCGTTGTTGTTACTGTTTCTAATATCTGAGCTGCAAGAGACTCAACAGAGCTGCGCAATTCCGATGATGACATCATACGTATCAGCCTGTCTTTCCGTCGCACCTCAGGGGGAATGATGGTTGGCAGATGTCTTCGATATTCTCGACCTGCTTTCAGAATTAGATCAGCGGCGTCAGTCAAGTCGATTCCATATATTTGTTTGGGAAAAAGGAGTTGGGTGACAGGGGTCTGGCCTTTTCTGTCCGGAGTAACTATTCTTTTGACCATATAATCTTCCCAACAGACGTCATCGCGAAGTTTTTGATCTATCCACGTTCTAACGGTATTAATCTGAAATTCATATGACGTTCCGTATATTCTTGTATGATATTTTATAGTTTCAAAATTTTTTGAGGAAGCGGCATGCCGACCACTATAATGGCGATCGCGAGATCGGCTATTTTCGTGGATTGAATAGTGTACGTCGCTAATGAGGGGTGAAATAGGTATTTTTGATTGGAGCGTACTGAAAAATAATTCCGCCTCTTGAAGGGAAGTAAATGTAAGTTTCGCTCCCAAATTATCATCAAGAGTTAATTCATTCATTGTGCTGTTTCGCAATTCCTTGATGATAAAATTAGGTGCATCTTTGACTCTGGGTTCAAAGAGCACTTTATGTGCGTGGCCGTCATTATCGTACCATGTTCGCATCGGTACGGTGTGAATCCGCATGTTGAGTCCTATCATAGACTCATCAATTTTTTCATTGGATTGTAATTCTCGTACAAAACCACAGCGGAAATCATCTCCGACATGATATGAAATAAAGTGGGCATTTTCCAAAGTGGTCGCGGGTTCCGGACTTTCCGTTTTAGGGTTTGTAAACATATGCTGGTCGAGAAGGTTGTAAAACAGGTCAATGCGCGGCTGACTTTCTTTTCGTATTTTTTCCGCCCCTAATGCCAAATTTGTTACATACAATTTACGAGCAGATTCAAATCGAACGTGCGGGTCTGGATGATTTAGCGCGTGATGAAGTAAAATAAGAAATTTTCTTGCGCTTGCAACTTCATTGATTGGTTGTATCTGAGTCACATCGCTAAATATGCCCTGCGTAAAATAGTCTATGACTGATTCAGCTGTAACAAAGCCTTTTTCAACCTCATCTTTGCTGTACTCCAGACCATGTGATTCCACCCACATTTTTTCAACTGAGTCAGCTTTTTTTTGTAACACTTCAGGGATAAAATAGTTTCCGGTTTGAGTTATTTGTATTTCGGAAAGTTCATTGCGCAGGAGATGAAGTGACTGATACCCGAATTTTTGTGATAGCGCGATCATCAATTCGTGTATTTGGTACCGCTCTTCGCGTGGATGTGAAAAAATCCCCCCCTCATTTGGGTGCATAAGGAGAATTAATTCCAATGAAGCATGTTCTGACTCAAGTGGTCCGTTTGGCATAAGAGCTTATAGTATAGCAGATATGCCTGAATTCATCAATATATATTTAATATCATTTAGACCTATAATATATAGATGGGAAGGGTCAATCTATATGTTTAGCTTATTTTCAGTTGATGGCGGAAGTCAGCATTTTAAACTTTTCCATAGATGTGGTCACAGTTTTATATTTCTCCGACAACTACTATGGCATCCTTGCCTTGAGGAGCAATGATGAGATTGATTTCGCCGATTTTTTTATAACCACTGTTTGGCGGTAGCGTACCATTGGCTCCGCTTGTAATTGGTCGTACGCCCTGGATTTTACCATCGGGTGATATATCCAGTTCACTTAATTTTTGCTCAACTTCCAGAGTTATTTGACTCATTGGTTTGAGCCTTTTTTCAACTTTTCCTTCAACTATTATCTCTTTCTTTCCTTCTCGTATTACTTCTTTCATAGCATAAAAAAACCTCCTTGTTTAGAGGAGGTCTTGTGGTAACAAAAAATGAAATTATTACGTCTTCACCACGCGGCCCCGCTCCGTAATTAGGAGGCTAAGGCAATTAATGACACATATATTCGCGTGCAGATTCATAATTATAGGTTATATTGTATGATACATTACATAAATGTGTCAAGATTCAATTTGTGATAACATAATTTATCTTAAGTTTTTTGCTCCTGAAACTGGATAAATAAATGAAAACAAATATACCTATTCAAACATTCGGCGGTGAATTGGAAAAAGCTGTTGCTGAACTGGCGACGGGCGAAATGGCCTTGGTTTCGCAACAATATTTTCAAGAGCTTGCGGTAGAAGCGAAAAAAAGGGGCACCTTTGAATCATTCCACAAAAGCGATTTAAAGTCCGAGGTTATTGTGGGAACTGTCAGCAAAGATTTGGGTGAACAGGGATTAGATAACGGATTTAACCTTGTAGAAACATCTTTACCATATACAACATCGCTTACTGAGCTTCACAAAAAAATGTTAACTGATTTGACAAGTGTTCAGAACGCTTTGCGAAAAGAGGGCAAATCCGTCATTAATCTCGCTATTCATCCTTTGGGTAAAAGAGATTACGAAACATATAGCACGGCAGTCGCTCCAAAAGGGGTGTATCCGTACATATGGTATCGCGGATGGGATCATGCGGCAGGTATTGATGCCAGAGCACAAAATAGCCCCGCCACAGGTGTGACAGTGGACAATGCGGCGGATGCGGTTTCTGTGATTATAGGAGCAGGCGCCGCATTTATCGGTTTATTTGGAAACAGTCCTTTTGAAGAAGGCAAGCGGTCTCTCTATAAAGAGTCGCGTCTCACGATGTGGCCGCGCATGATGAAACACGCAAAAGTAGAAGGAGACAGAAGGACGTCGCGATTTCCCGAACAGAGGTTTCGCACAATGGCACAATATTTTACGTGGATGTTTGGCGGTGACAGCGGGATTCATTTCGTATTGGGGCCGGGGGAAGATGCGCAGAGCGGATATAAAAGTATAGGCGAAAGAATTCTTCTTATTGAGGGGATACCGTCTGTGTTGGAGTATTTATCTAAACCTTCATGGGGGGCATATTATCTCAAAGATATGTCTTCATCGTTTCCGCCAAAAAAGTCGTTAAACGTTGTTCCTGTCATTTCTCATATGGAAACCATGCAGTTTGCTCAATTTACCGGTGCACGTATACGCTATGGACTTGAGCATGAGGGTTTCCCCCTGTTGGAGTTTGTTGAGGCGTGTCAGAAAGAAAAATTATATGGTGTTGAAGACATATTTCGGAAGTTTGCCAACTTCATATATATCGAGGGACGTGATCCGGGGGCCAATTTTCCGGATGAGGAGCTTATGGAACTAGGTGCTGATGTTGCGAATTCTACTATGATTGCGCCGTCTGCGTTTCAAGCCGGTCTGTTACAAAATATACAAAAAGCGGTTTCGTATATCGATGGTTTTCCGTGGAAGAAACTTGGCGCGCTTAGGGAAGCTGCGATACGGGACGGATTAGAAGGAGAAGCGGATGGCACGAGCGTATATGAATTTGCTCGAAAGCTCGTTGATATAGCATCGGAAGGTCTTTCTCACGATGAGCAGTCGTTTATGGCATACGTTCAGTGGGTATTAAAAACCAGAAGAAACGGAGCGGATAGAGCTATTGCTTTTGTGGAGAATCATAGCGGAAATATTGAAGATACGCTGAAAATTCTTATTAAAAGTCGTTTCGTTTCGATAACGCAATCATCATGAAATTACGGCGGATAACATTATATAAAGTTGAAATACCGATGATCACCTCGTTTACGACGAGCTTCGGCACCGTGAAACGAAAGCCCACAATTATCGTTCGTGCTGAGACAAGTGATGGAATTGTGGGATGGGGAGAGTCAGCGGCTTTACCTTTCCCGTATTATAAACCGGAAACGACAGATATGTGTATGCTTGTTCTCCGTCAGTATATCGCGCCCCTTGTGCTGGGTAAAGAATTTGAGACAGCTGAAGATCTTGTGAGTCTATTAAATCCAGTTAAGAAAAACAATTTTGCCAAAACGGGATTAGAAACTGCCGTGTGGATGATTCTTTCTTTGAATAAAAAGAAATCAATTTCATCTCTCTTGGGCGGTACGCAAAAGAAAATTGCGGTTGGTGAGAGTATTGGTATCAAAAAAACGATTGAAGAAACGTTTGAAGAAATAGCACTGCGGATTGATCAGGGTTTTCAACGGATGAAAATAAAGATTCAACCAAAATGGGACGTGACGGTTATTAAAGCAATCAGAAGAAAATTCGGAGATATCTCTCTCATGGTGGATGCAAATTCATCGTATACGTTGAATGACATGGATACATTGAAAACGTTAGACCGGTTTAATTTACTTATGATAGAGCAGCCGCTTGCTGATGATGATATCGTCGATCATTCCATACTTCAAAAACAGATCGAAACACCTATTTGTTTGGATGAAAGTATCGAATCAGTTGATGATGCGCGAAGAGCGATATATTTAGGTGCTTGCAAAATTATAAACATTAAACCCGGGAGAGTTGGTGGTCTTCTTGAAAGCAAAAGGATACATGATTATTGTCAAGGTCATGGCGTCGGGGTTTGGTGCGGTGGGATGCTGGAAAGCGGTATCGGGCGTGCATTTAATATCGCTGTTGCGAGTCTTCCGAATTATATATATCCCGCAGACATGTCGCCGGTAAGCTTTTTTTATTCAGATGATTTGGTAATAAATAGTTTTAAAGTAGACAAGGAAGGATTTGTTGAAGTTCCGTCCAAAACCGGATTGGGATTTGATATAGACGAAGAAAAAATACAGCGCTACACTGTTGAAAAAATAGAATTAGAATAATAGACAATGCACGTTCTGTTTATAAAGATTTGTGAGCTGCTCTCTAGACTGCTTCTGCTATAATCCTTTGTAACCTATGAAAGATGAAATCATTGCTTTAGCTTCCGATATTATATGCATCCCCTCAGTGACGGGTGATCTAAAGGAGTGTTCAAAAGCTCTTGAGGTTGTGAAAAAATATTTAGATGGGTTTACCGTGAAGCAATTTGAGAAAGACGGCGTAGAGAGCCTTTTGTTTTTTAATCAACCCACGATACCTAAAGAATTTACAGTTATCTTAAATGCGCATGTGGATGTTGTCTCTGCGAAAGAAAAGCAATATACGCCCCGTATTGACGGAGATCGTTTATATGGACGCGGTGCATATGACATGAAAGCGGCTGCAGCTGCCGAGATTATTGCGTTTGCTCATATCGCAAAATCGGTGCATTATCCTCTCGGTTTACAACTCGTAACGGACGAAGAAATAGGAGGATTTAAAGGAACAAAATATCAAGTTGAGCAGGGTATAAAGGCGCAGTTGGTTTTAGTAGGGGAAACGTCAAGCGATTTTTCACTAGGAATTCGGGCGAAAGGAATTTTGTGGGTGAATATTCGTTTTACAGGCAAATCTGCTCATGGAGCGCACCCATGGAGTGGTGATAACGCATTGTGGACAGTTCAGAAATTTCTTACCCAAGTTAAAGAGAAATATCCGATTCCTCAGCGGGAGGCATGGCAAACGACAGTAAATGTCGCAAGTATCGAGACGACAAATAAAACATATAATAAAGTTCCTGATGATGCGCTTCTTAGAATGGATGTCCGATATATACCAGAGGAAGGTTTGTCGGCAACTGAAAAAACTCTTAGATCGCTACTTCCATCAGGTTCAACCATGGAAATGGTGGTACAAGAGCCCGCTCATGCAACCGATACAAGTAATCCGTTTGTTGAACGATTGTCTAAAATAGTGGCGCAAGAATTGGGTAAAGAACCAAAAATTGTAAGTAAACACGGCGCATCGGATTTACGTCATTTTCCAAAGGCCGCCGGCATAGAGTTTGGGCCCGTCGGCGAAGGGCCTCATACCGATTCCGAATGGGTAAGCATTTCAAGTTTGGAAACGTACTATCAGATTTTGCGTAAATTCCTTCTTTCAATATAATTGGAAGCACAAATATCGATGGTACCTGTTTTTTGTTATGATAGAGGTATCTATGGAAAGAACATTAGCTCTTAAGACAGTCGAAAAAGTCGGTCAGGAAATACTTCTCAAAGGCTGGATAAACAGCCGGCGTGATCACGGGAAAATCATGTTTTTAGATCTGCGGGACCGTTCGGGGCTCGTGCAGATGGTTTCGCAAAAAGACTTGGGTGAAGTTGGCATTGAAGATGTCGTCGAAGTACTCGGCACTGTTAAAAGGCGTCCGGAAGCGATGGTGAATTCGAAGCTGGCGACAGGAACGATAGAGGTTGAAGTTAAAACGATGAATATTTTGAATAGGGCAAAAGAATTGCCATTTCCTATCGATACGGATGGATTGGATATCAACGAAGACATACGGTTGAAATACCGGTATTTGGATCTTCGGCGTCCGCGACTTAACCGCAATATCCGTCTTCGTTCCAAACTTGTTGATCTCATCCGGCAATATTTATTTTCTCAGGATTTTACCGAGATAGAAACGCCGCTTTTGACCAAATCGACTCCTGAGGGATCGCGGGATTTTCTGGTACCTTCCCGACTGCAGCCCGGAAAATTTTACGCTCTTCCTCAATCTCCACAGCAATACAAACAGCTTTTGATGGTTGCCGGTTTTGAGCGGTATTTTCAGATTGCCCGCTGTATGCGTGATGAAGATCTGCGCGCTGACCGTGGGTTTGAACATTCGCAGGTAGATATTGAAATGAGTTTTGTGGAGCGTGAGGATGTGATGGCGCTTGACGAAGCAATGATGATTGCTGTTATTGAAAAATTGGGATATACGATAAAGCAAAAACCGTTTCCTGTCTATACGTATGCACAGGCGGTGAAAGAGTTTGGAGCGGATAAATTTGATCTTAGAAGTGAGGAGGACAAAAAAAACGGCGTATTGGCATATGCGTGGGTTGTGGATTTTCCGTTTTTTGAAAAAGCGGATGACGGGAGCTGGACTTTTACCCATAATCCGTTTTCCGCCCCGAAGCCGGAACATAAAGACTGGTTATTGAAAAAAAAGAACATCGGCAATATTTTAACGACACAATATGATTTGGTTTGTAACGGCTACGAAGTGGGCGGAGGGAGCATTAGAGGTCACGAGGCGGCGGTTCTCGAAGCAGTTTTTGAGGTCATGGGATATGGTAAAGAAAAAATTCGTGAACAATTCGGACATATGTTGGAGGCGTTTGAATTCGGCGCTCCGCCTCACGGAGGCCTCGCTCACGGCATCGAACGACTTCTGATGACTATAACGGGAGAACCCTATCTTCGGGAAGTTGTGGCATTTCCCATGACGTCTGGTGGTAAAACAAGCGTTATGGATGCGCCGAGTATCGTCGATGAGTCCCAATTGAAAGAGATCGGACTAACGCTTACTGTCAAACGGGGTGGGGGTACTGTCATATACGATCAAATTGTGGCAATGCTTGAAAATGCGCATGTGCAATACAAAGCGTACGAACATGAGCCTGTCCGTACCTCAGAGGAAGCTGCAAAGGTCAGAAATACCGATCCGCATGAAGGAGCGAAAGCGCTCGTTCTGTATGCTGATGGCAAACCGATTATGGTTGCCGTTGCAGGTGATCAAAAAGTAGACATGAAAGCATTCAAAAAACTTTATAGTGTCCGTGATTTGCGTATGGCGACGCCGGAAGAAGTGGTAAAAGTGACATCGGTGCCCATTGGCGCCGTACCGCCATTCGGCCATATTTTTGGTATACCTTTATATATGGATAGCGGATTGAAAACAAATGAGTATGTCGTTTTTAACGCCGGATTGCATCATAAATCCATTCGTTTTAAGGAAGTGGATTATGAAAAAGTTGCGAAACCCATTATTGGAGCATATTCAAAGGTAGCGTAATGGCAAAGAAAAAACGAGCAGTATTTACACAAAAACCTCCGTGGTATAAAACCCGTTGGGATAAAATAGTTTTTTTGGTATTCCTCGGGTTATTTATTCTCATGAGTCCTGGAATGACCGTTTATACGGATGGAAGCTTGCGTGATCAAGTAGCCTCTCAAGCGGTATTTTTGTCAGCTCCGACTCCGGCTCCATACCCTACGAACATAACCGGCGTTTATCCGGGATCAGAAGTGAGCGCTACGGGTGTTGTCGTATTAGACGTCGACTCCGGAGTTTTTCTGTATAAACGCAATGAGAATGAGTTATTGTCACCGGCATCAACGACGAAGATTTTAACAGCGTTAGTTGCATTGGATTCATATAATCTTGATGACGTTGTAACTATAAAAACAGTTATGAATGACGGACAGGCGATCGGATTATTTTCGGGAGAACGCATGACTGTCGAAAATCTTTTGTACGGGGCTCTCGTATATTCAGGAAACGACGCAGCATATGCACTCGCAGAACATTATCCGGGCGGAGTTGATAAATTTGTTCAAGCCATGAATAAAAAAGCGAAGGAACTTCATTTGGAACATAGCACTTTTACGAATCCAGTTGGGTATGACGACCCGAATCACAAAATGACTCCGATGGATTTAGCACGACTCGGTAGTGTTGCCTTAAACAATAAAGAGATTGCAAAAATTGTCGCTATCCCGCAAATTACAATATCTGATGTTACGCATACGTATTATTATCCGCTGAAAAATGTAAATGAACTGTTAGGTAAAATCCCCGGGGTTGCTGGTATAAAAACGGGATGGACTGAAGAAGCAGGTGAGAATCTCATCACTCTCATTGAGAGAAATGGACATAGAGTTATTACAGTTGTTCTTCATAGTGATGATCGATTTGGGGATACGGAAAAGCTTATTGACTGGGTTTTCAACAACTATCAATGGGATGACATTGCGCGTAAATAGAACAAATCATTCTACCCATTCTGATGATACCGCAGGAACGTACCCGAGAAACCCGTTGTCTCCGCTAAAAACGAAAACCGGTTGCAGATAGGTTTGGGGATCAAAAGAATCATAATATGCTAAACCTACATCGCGCACGATAGCCGTCGTTGTGTTTTGAGGATATTGGGCAATAAATCCCTTTCCCTGTTGCAATTCTTCCCATGCCTGTTGGGTTGTTTTTAGCGCATACGTTGCTGTTGTTTGATAATCAATCGGCCAGTAGGTATACGCAAATTGTATAACCCGTTTTTTGCTGTCAGTTGAACCTGACAGAATAATAGATATAGGACCCTCATCGGGTATGGGGGTAACAAGCGGCATTTCACCGATTGATTTTCTAAAATAATCAACACGTACGGCATCGCTTTGAGATAGACTTGTTGTCGGTATAAGGGTGTTTTCATTGAGGCGTAGGTATGATACCGTTACTGGCCCTCCGTTAAAATCATCCGGATATAACGAATATGTTTGGAGCATAGTGAGTGTTTCTTGCTTTGCCTGATCGTCCGTCGGAAGGTTTTTTTCATCAAAGACTGATAGATCCTGTTCAAATCCGTAACGGACGATAAAATTTGATGAAACAATATCAAATCGTAAGCGACGAAGCGGTAGTTCAGAATCATTAAATCGATAAATATTTTTACTTTCCTGAATGGGAGTTGGGTCAAATTGCAGTCTTGTAGCGAATTGTTGCGTTGTAGATAACGCTAAAAGATTTGCAGCTGTTTTGGGCATAAAATACACAGTTGCTGATGGAGACGCGGTGGGCAGAGTTCCCTGTATTGTTTGAAGTTGAAATGTTAGCGTAGCTGATGGCGTTGCCTGCTGGGGAAACGCAAGCGCCGGAAGTCTTCCAAATGCATGATTTGGGGGAGGCAGTTTCGGTGGAAAGATAGCCATCCAGAGAATAACGAGGATTCCCCAGAATATTTTTAGTAAAAAATATGCAATGACGCCTAAGATGGTCCAATTGATGGCCCGTCGTGTATAATAAGCAGTTTCTGTAAGTGAAGACATGGGTAGGTAAGTCGTTAACCATTATAGGTTACCATCTTTTCGCAACGTTTAATGGATAACGATTATACTTTGAGTATACGGTGGCTGCGTGTTAGAATCAATGCGTTATGGGTATCGTTCGTACACGCATAGCTCCTTCGCCGACAGGTCAGGATTTACATATAGGAAATGCCTATACGGCGCTTATTAATTACGTATTTGCCAAAAAACACAAAGGGCAATTTATCGTCCGGATTGAGGATACAGATAGAACGAGATTTGTAGAGGGTTCTGAAAAAAGGATTCTTGCTTCACTTGACTGGCTTGGAATTTCTCATGACGAGGGTACTGATATTGGTGGTCCATACGCTCCATATCGTCAATCTGAGCGACTTGATATGTATAAACGATATGCCGAAAGCCTTGTTGAAAAAGGCCACGCATATTATTGTTTTTGTACACCGGAGCGTCTCGAACAGATGCGCAAAGATCAAGAATCCAAGCATTTACCGCCCATGTACGACGGGTTATGCAAAAAAATAGATAAAACTGAGGGTAAAAAGCGGGTTGAGAAAGGGGAGAAACATGTTATCCGGTTGGATGTTCCGGACGCCGGAGTTACTACATTTACCGATTTAATCCGCGGACAAATTTCTTTTGAAAATAAGCTTATCGACGATCAGGTGTTGTTAAAATCCGACGGATACCCCACGTATCATCTGGGGGTAGTTGTCGACGATCACGTTATGGAAATTTCGCATATTATCCGCGGCGAGGAGTGGATTTCGTCAACGCCGAAGCATATTTTACTCTATCAATTTTTCGGATGGGAGTTGCCGATATTTGCCCATATGCCGCTTCTTCGCAATCCAGATAAAAGTAAATTAAGTAAACGGAAAAATCCCGTTTGGGCATCATGGTATAAAGAACAGGGATTTTTACCGGAGGCGGTCAGAAACTATTTAGGTACTATGGCGTGGTCATTTCCCGGTGGAAAAGACATGTTTACGACCGAAGAAATGATTAAAGAATTTGATCTTGGTGCGGTTCAAACGACTGCTCCAATATTTGATGTCGAAAAACTCCGCTGGATGAATGGCGAATATATACGGGATATGAAGGATAATGAATTAATAATGAGAATTTACTCTTTTGACAACCGGATACCAAAAGACGATATCCGTATGAAAAAGATACTTCCGCTCATAAAGGAACGCATGAAAACCCTCAAAGAGTTCTGGTCGCTGGCCGGTTTTTTCTATGAATCGCCGAAAGAATATGAGAGACCGTTAAACAAAACTTTGATCGGCGTCGTTCACAACGTATTGGTTGCGAGTGATTGGACTCATGATGCAATGGAAAAATCTATTCGGGGTGCGGCAGAAAATGCCACTCTCAAAGCCAAAGATTTATTTATGGAATTACGCATAGCTATTACAGGTAAAACGGTGGGTCCTCCGCTTTTGGAATCACTTGAAATATTAGGGAAAGAGGAGATATTGAAGCGGCTACAGTAACCTTTACATGTAATCAATCCAATGGGGATCGGTTTCCACTGTAAGTTCCAGAAATACTTTTTTACTTGATGCAGTTTCCAATTCTTTTCGTGCCGCCATACTGATTTCTTTAATCATAGATCCACTTTTCCCGACGATCATTGCTTTATATCTATCAGCAGAAGTTAGTATGCGTGCTTTGATGTAGAGCGTGCCATTGGTTCGTTCTTGAACCAGATCTACGATTGATGTTAGCGTGTAGGGAACTTCCCTGCGTAAAAATAAAAAGGCTTTTTCTCGGATGATTTCTGCAATAAATATTTTGCTATCAATGTTAAGTCCCGGTTGCGTCATTGTTGACATATCAACCACAGGTTTTCCCTCTGGGAGAAATGAGAATATAGCATCCAAGAGCGTCGGAATATTTTTATGTTCCAGTGCCGAAATGCTCACGACTGCGTCGAATTCTTCTTCCATGAATTTGTATTGAACGATGTGTGTGGGTTCCCGCACGTCAATCTTATTGATGACGAGAATTTTCGGGGCTTTGCTTTTTCGTACGATGCCAAGCACTTTATTTTCCTCAAAATCCTTTTCCCGCGTGTGGTCAACCATATAGACAATTACGTCAACTCCTTCATCGAGCGATTCTTCCGCTCTCATATTTATTCGCTTCCCTAACGGATCATGAATTTTTCCGAATATTCCGGGAGTGTCGACAAACAGAATTTGGCCACGTTCCTCTTCATAGACTGCTTGAATACTAAATCTGGTTGTTTGCGGCTTCGGCGATGTTATTGATACCTTGTGTCCAAGAATATGGTTGAGAAGCGTTGACTTTCCAACGTTCGGCCTGCCGATAAGGGCGACAACTCCAGACTTCATGATAGTATTGTACTATAATTGCCCATACGATATGAATACGAAGCCAGACGAACAGCTTGTTTTAGCAATCCGAGAAGGGAATGTATTAGCATACGAAGAGTTAGTAAAACGATATCAACGCGGTCTGTATGTTTTTGTCTTTCGGATTATTCATAATGAGGATGCTGCAAAAGATATTGTATTAGAATCGCTTTTTAAGGTATATCAGAATATTGATAAAATTGACGTCAAGAGAAAATTTTTGACATACGTTTTTGAAATTGCGAAAAACGCCGCTATTTCTGAATTAAGACGCCAAAAATACAACGTGTCGCTCGAGGAAATTGTTGATGTACAGGAAGAAGAGTCATTTGTTGAGGAATTGTATCGATCGGATATGGCCCAACAAATACGGCAAGAAATTAGTAAATTATCGTCTAAGCATCAGCAGGTCATAAGACTTTACTATTATGAAGAATTGTCGTATGAAGAAATAAGTGCCAAACTGAAAGTGCCACTGAATACAGTTCGGACATATTTGCGTAGAGCTAAAATACAGTTAAAACATAAATTATTAACCTATGAACAATAAAGATATTTCAAAACAAGTTATGAAAAAAGTTGCGCTCTATGAACGTAGGCGTACGGCATGGTGGTTTAGAAAATTTATGGTGATCCTCATTGTTCTTCTTTTGTCTATTGCTGCTCTTGGGGCGCTAACTATCCAAATTCTTTCGGACAGCCAGTCATGGGATTTATTGACGCTTTTTCGTCAGGACCCTGAAATTATTTCAGCGTATTGGAAGGATACGCTTTGGGTTTTTTGGGAGGAGATGCCGCAGCACGCTGTCTATATTGCATTAATTCTCATCATCATCGTCGTAGGAATTATCGTTTTTACCCGCCATAAGCGGAACATCCTTAAGAAAAAGCTCCATCAGCTTGAAATGTACAAGTGAAGTATATTACACTTGTTTCGGAGGCCAATATGAAACAATTTACTCTTATCGGATTTGTTGTTCTTTTTCTTGCCATTATAGTCGGTATAGTAGCGTATTTACGGGTTTATAAGAAAGGAAGCATGCCGGCAAGCGTAACGACGAATATGCAGCAAGGCTCTCCGTCGGTTTCAATGGGTGCAGCCTCGGGTTCGGTTGGCGCTGTTTCTGCGGTACCGTCGCCACTGCCGACAGTTTCTCAAATCCCGTTAACGATCGCAGCCCCTGCCAATGGCAGTACGGTAACATCACCGAACGTGCTCGTGAAGGGCACGACAACGCCGAAAGCAGACGTATTTGTAAATGATTCTGAGACGACGGCAGATGCTCAGGGGAATTTTTCAGCTTCTGTGACGCTTGATGAAGGCGACAATACGATTGTGGTAACCACAAATGACATAAACGGTAATTATTCCGAGCAGGATGTGACGGTGACATATAATTCGGGGCAATAACAGGATTTATATTACGTGAAACTTTTTTAGTTTCTTAAGCGTATTATTATATATAGGCAATTCGTGGAGGAATTTTTATGAAAAATAAGTCATATATCGTTCTTATACTAGTACTTACCGCTGTCGGGAGCATGGCCTCCCTTCGTCCCGTATATGCAGCTTCAGAGCACCCGTTTCTTCGAACGGTGGGACAGGATATACGTAATAAAGTTGGGAGTGCTCCTGGTGCACTGAGGACATTTTTAAAAACACGGGCACTCATCAATGGCAGCGTTACAGCAATTAACGGCACTACGCTTACGGTAAACGGTAAAGACGGTAAAACCTACACTGTACAAACTGACAATACGACTCAATTCCGACGATTATATTGGGGAAAGAGCGCTCTCAGTGAAATTCAGGTAAACGATACGGTAAACGTGATAGGTCAATGGACGGACAGCACGCAGGCGACAATTCAGGCTAAATTGGTTCGGGATATATCGATCCAGAAGTATAATGGTGTATTTTTTGGTACCGTACAATCACTGACAAGTTCCGGTTGGGTCATGACAACAGTTGAACGCGGTAACCAGACAGTGACGGTATCTTCGTCAACGAAATTTACGAATCGCAAGGGGCAGGCAATATTACAGTCCGATATAGCAGTTGGTCATAAAGTGCGTGTACATGGGCTTTGGGATAGAAAAAATAGCACAGTTACAGAGGTGGTTGCTGTTAAAGACTTCAGCTTACCGGTTGCAACAACCGTGACACCGACGGCGACACCAACTCCGTAACCGGATTTTTTAATACAAAATAAACTCCCTCGAAAGAGGGAGTTTTGGTAGAATAACGCAATGACACTAACGAAACGCCAGATTATTCAATTTCGCTCGCTGATTCTCACTTGGTGGAAGAGTCATAGACGTGATTTGCCATGGCGACATACGCACGACCCATACAAAATAGCTCTATCGGAAATAATGCTTCAGCAAACACAGGTGTCGCGTGTATTGCAGAAATATCATGATTTTTTAAATAAATTTCCTACTGTTACAATTCTCGCGCAAGCATCTGTCGCCGATGTCCTTCGGGAGTGGAAGGGCATGGGATATAACCGGCGAGCACTGTACCTTCGTGAGATGGCAAAAGAAATTGTTGATCGGTATGGCGGAAAATTTCCGGAAGATGAGAAATTACTTACTAAACTTTCAGGTTTGGGTACATATACTGCTCGAGCTATTTTAGTGTTCGCTTATAGAAAAAACACAAGCTGCGTCGATACAAATATAAGGAAAATCATTATGCATTTCTTTTTTAACGATAAACCTCAATCACCTAAGATAATTCAGGATCTTGCCGATAGACTTGTGCCGCAAGGCCAATCATGGGAATGGCACCAAGCGCTTATGGATTATGGAGCTCTAGAGTTACGGAAATTAATGCCAAAGCGGGCGAACAGGAAACGCGCAATACCATTTCATTCAACCAATAGGTTTTACCGAGGGAGAATTATAGATTTATTGAGGGTTAAATCGTATACGGTGGATGCATTAACTGAAAAAATACATGCGAGGTTTGATAAATCCCGCGAAGAGGTTAAAATTATTATTGATGATTTGATTAAAGATGGTTTAGTAACGAGGAAACAAGCTCTCCTTCAGTTGCCGAAATAGCTTTATTACGAGATTGCCTTAATGATATACTGCATAATGCCGGATGGGGCATGAACTTCGGCAATTTCATTTACCTTTTTACCGATTAACGCTTTGCCCAACGGAGAAACGTATGAAATCGTGTGATTCAATGGATTAGATTCATATCCGCCTACTATAGTAAAATGCAATTCTCTCGTTCCGTCCGTTAGTGTGACTTGGCTTCCGATTTCTATACCGTTCGATCCGCTCGATTCGACTACTTTGGCAAGTCGTATTAGCCGCTCAACACGCCGAATTCGGGAATCGAGAAAAGATAAACGTGCACGCGAAGCTTTATAATACCCATTTTCCGATAAATCTCCCATTTCGCGTGATTTTCTTAAATGCTCAACAGCTTCCGGACGTTCGGACAAAAGCGCTGACCTTTCCTCAAGAAGTTTTCCGTACCCTTCTTTAGTGAAAGGAATCCTGTCTTCTTTTTTTGTGAACAACTTAATCATACGGATGCTATTACTTATTGTAGCATCCGCATGATTGGTGTATATACTCGTACCATTTATTGTGCTGCAGGGGTCGTTGGAGGCGTGGGTGTCATTTGGATTGTATTGATCCGGATAGTTTGTGCATTGATTGAACCATCCTGAGCCGGTTGACCTGCAATTATAACGTTATCTCCCTGTTGTAAAGCACTCTGGTTTGTCGTTTCTGTTTTCGTATAATTTGTTGTATTGGATAATGTCACCGTTTGAGTATTGCCGTTATTCAATTTAACCGTTATCTGATTACCCGAGATGCCTGTGATCTGTCCGGCTACCCCTCTTCCCATTGGAGCAAATTGGCGTCCCATCATTCTTCTTCCCATCATAGGGCGTTGCCACATGCCTCTCATCATGGGAGTCGCAGCAGAGCCAAATCGTACCGGCTGTCTTCTTTGATAGACCGTACCGACATAGAAACCTACGATGATAGCTACTAATACAACAATTATTCCGATTATATATGGACCTTTATCTTTTTTCGTAATTATATTCACCTCCTTTGCTTTATAAGTTGAGGGAATAATATAACTGTATTCTGAAAAAAGACTGAAAGAACGGTATTAGGAGTTTAATTGTCTGGCCAGATTTTTCTTTATACTTCCTAGCTGCGCAATAGTTAGGCTAAGAAGAAGACTTACAATCAGAACGATTACAAATTGTACGATAGGGTTTAATTGAAATGATGACTTTAATAGTCCTGTACGAAATACATCTAAAACGATGTAATGCAGAAAAAAGAGCTGATACGAATGAATACTGATATATTTCCACACGTTTTGAAAGGGCCTGATATATAAGAAGTTAAATTTTCCGATAAGCAAAATAAGAAACGTTGTTCCGGTTGCATAGGATAAGTAGTAAAAGTCGGGCGGATATTTATGATCAATTAACCTGACATGTTGATGCGCCGGAGCCCAAATAAATGAAATGATAGAAAATACAACAAAACCCAACAGACTGATAAGAACATAATTTCTCATTCGTGAATTATTTTGTCTTTCTTTCATTGCGGTTTTCATTGATAACAAGAGGACTAACGACCACGGTATCCACATAACAGTACGATAGTGGGCGTAGGGGAATGGAACGATTGTAAAATACAGCGTAATACATAAAGATACGAATACAAAAAGAGAGAGAATGGGAGTTTTCTTTTTTAATCCGATCATGAATAACGGAAATAATAGCGTCAGTTGAAGAAAAAGCAACGGAAGCCAGTTTATATCTATTCCGCCGATAAAAATTATAGATGAGACAAGAAACGGGACAGATTTTTGCAATCCGAGGCCGCTGAAATAATGAGGGAAAAGAAACCACAGTATATAGTGGGCTGCAAGATATATATAAAAGGGTATAATAAGGCGAATCATACGTTTCCCGATCCATGAAATTGTTTTTGAAAGAGAAGTAACAGAATCCTGATATCTGGCGGTAAGTACGTACCCCGAGCAGAAAACAAATGCGACAACATCAAAGTGCAAATAATTCCAAATAAACGTGATAAGCGGGCTATTCAAATCGTATTGTAGCGTATGAACCGCAATAATACCGATAATGGTTATCGCGCGAAGAAAATCAATATGATCTAACCGTTTTGTAGGCACGTACGTATAATAGCAATCTGCGAATGACTAAACAATTTGGGTTATTTTACGTCTTGACAAACGCACTTTAGTTGCATATACTAATGCATATTAATTGCATTTGTATGAAACAACAACCACATCATGATTGCAAAAAAGAGCTCCACGACGCCTCGTTAAAGGTTACGCCGGCGCGACTTGGAGTTTTGGCAGCATTGGAGAAAGCTGATGCACCATTAGATGTTTCCTCAATACTTACGTACCTTAACGCTCATCACATAGAGGCAGACAAAGTCACCGTGTTTCGCATCATCCACGCGTTAACAGATAAAAGTATAGTGAATCCTATACAGTTTAATGAGGGAAAATTTCGTTATGAATATGCCGCGAAGCCTGCTCACCATCATTTTATCTGCGATAACTGCGGTAAAGTTATTGATATAGAAGGATGTTTTATACAAACAATGGAAAAAGACATTGCCCAAAAGAAGGGAGTTTTGGTAAAACGCCACTCACTCGAGTTTTTCGGGTTGTGTGCGGATTGCCAAAAATAATATGAAAAATAAATCTGTTTACCTGATTTTAGTTATTATAGTACTCGCTCTTGCTGGCTTCGGTTTTTATAAAATAGCAAAAACCCATTCTTCTATGCAATCACAAACGCCTAATTCAGGAATCGTCAATATCGTGGCAGCGGAAAATTTTTATGGTGATATTGTCCAACAGCTCGGAGGAAGTCACGTCAAAGTTCTGAGTATTCTGTCGGATCCCAATGCAGATCCACATCAATATGAGTCGGACGTTCAAGATGGTATAGCCGTTGCAAAAGCGGATATCGTTATAGAAAACGGAGAAGGATATGATACATGGATGGACAAACTGTTATCAGCATCACCGAATAAAAATAGAGTAGTTCTTGTGGGGACAGAAATTGCGGATCATAAAATAGAAGATAATCCTCATGTATGGTATGGATTTGATAATGTATATACCATCGCGGATAAGATTTCCGCAAGTCTTAAACAGAAAGATCCTGCCGATGCAAATGAGTTTGATAAAAACTTAATGAGTTTTGATAATTCATTGCAACCTCTTGATCAGAAGATAAACGATATAAAGGTAAAATATGGAGGCACGCCTGTTGGTTTAACTGAAACAATTTATCTCTATCAAACACAACCAGAAGGACTGAACGTATTAACGCCTTATGCGTTTGATAAGGCAATTGCCGAAGGCAACGACCCATCGGCCGATGACGTAGCAAAGGCAAATGACCAAATTACCAAAAAGCAAGTCAAAGTGCTTATTTATAATGAGCAAACGATAACGCCGATTACAACGAATTTACAAAACGAAGCCAAACAACAGAATATACCGCTTGTTCCAGTATGGGAAACGCTGCCGCAGGGAAAACATTATCAGGATTGGATGATGAGTCAACTGACAAGTCTAGAAACTGCGCTGCAGTCGTCAAAATAACAACAGATCTACATGTCTATACAACCGATTATCCACATAGAAAACCTCCGCATGGAATTGGGAGGTAGAATGGTTTTGGATCGTATTAACATGACGATCAAAGAAGGTGAATTTATTGCCGTACTGGGCCCGAATGGAGCCGGCAAAAGCACACTTCTCAAATTGCTTCTTGGACTCTATAAGCCGACGTCGGGGAGCATAAAAATTTTGGGTCAGCTTCCGAAACGAGGGAATAACGAAATAGGCTACGCTCCGCAACATAGAACTCTCGAGGCTGATCTGGCGCTAAGAGCTCGGGATGTAGTGGGATTTGGACTCGATGGTAATAAATGGGGTATCGGATTTCCGAGTATTGACAGAACGAAGAAAATTAATATTGCGCTTGAAGAAGTTGATATGCTTCATTTGGCAAATATGTCAGTTGGAAAATTATCAGGTGGAGAGCAGCAAAGACTTTTGATCGCTCAGGCGTTATTAACAAATCCCAAAATACTTTTTCTTGATGAACCATTGTCGAGTTTAGATATTTCCCATGCTCAGGCAATAGTTTCACTTATTACCAAAATTGCACGACGGAGAAATATTACGGTGCTTTTAGTAACCCATGATGTAAATCCTTTATTATCCACCGTTGATCGTGTCGTATATCTCGCAAACGGTCATGCTGCGATCGGGAAACCGGAAGATGTAATTACCAGTGTAAAATTATCTGAATTGTATGGTTCTCCAGTTGAAGTGGTTATGACAAAAGGGAGAATGTTTGTCATTGGTGAGGAAATATAATCGTATGTTCGACGTACTACAATACTCATTTATTCAGAATGCTTTTATCGCCTCCACGTGTGTTGCCATAATTGCAGCAATAGTTGGCTATTTTCTGTTAATTCGAGGCCTGACGTTTGCAGGACATGCACTCTCGCACATCGGATTTGCTGGTGCAGCTGGAGCAGTATTGTTAGGGGTTGATCCTTTTTTTGGATTATTAGTTTTTACTGTGGTGGCAGGTATAGGAATTGGTTTAATGGGACGAGTTTTGCGGGAACGGGACGTAACGATCGGCATTTTTTTAACGCTCGCCCTTTCATTTGGAATTCTTTTTTTGTTTCTCTACAAAGGATATGCTGAACAAGCATATAGTATACTTTTCGGCACGATTTTGGGAATTAGCACGAAAGATGTCATTATTACCGCACTTTTTAGTATATTTACGTTTTGCGTTTTACTATTTCTCTTTCGTCCACTTCTCTTTGCTTCTTTTGACTCGGAAATTGCTGAAGCGCGTGGAGTACCCGTAAAACTATTGAGTATAGTATTCTTGGTTATTGTCGCAATAACCGTTTCCGTGTCAGTGCAGGTCGTTGGAGTATTACTGGTATTTACCCTTCTTGTCGGTCCGGCGGCCACAGCAATGCGGATAGTGAAAAATCCTTACCTTTCTATTGGTGTTGCGATTGTTTTGGGAATTGCATATAGCTGGTTTGGAATATTTATTGCCGCTCTAACAAATTTGCCTGTAAGTTTTTTTATCGCAACATTCTCATTTAGTACGTATATAATCGTTCGTTTGATAGAACCAAATTGGGTAGGAGTACAAAAACATGATGTTGCAACTCTTTAGTCATCAATTTATACAATATGCCTTTATCGCGGGGACACTCATTGCTGTAATTTGCGCCATCGTTGGATACTTTGTGGTTCTTCGCGCACAGGCGTTTGCAGCGGAATCGCTCTCGTGTGTCGGATTTACAGGCGCGACAGGAGCGGCAGTTGTCGGGTTAAGTTCCCTTATGGGAACGTTTATTTTTACCACGCTTGTGGCTTTAGGGTTCGGCGTATTTAGCAACAGGTTAAAAGGAAGAGATATAGAGATAGGAATAGTATTGTCCTTTGCTTTGGGGTTGGGAGTATTATTTCTTAAACTCTATACCAGTAATGCAACTGAGGCTGTTGGAATACTGTTTGGTTCGATTTTAAGTGTTACGAAAGGAGATCTTTATTTATCGCTCGTGACCGGTATAATCGCGCTCTCAGTTCTTGGAATTATATTTAGACCTTTACTATTCTCTTCAATTGATCCAGAGGTTGCAGAGGCTCGTGGTGTACCAATACAACTACTGGGCATTATTTTTATGGTGCTTGTTGGCTTAACAATTGCTGAAGCAATTCTCGTCGTCGGGGTATTGTTGGTATTTTCCCTTCTTATTGCGCCAGCGGCAGTTTCTCAACATTTATCGAATAAACCTATGACATCCGTTTTGCTGTCTGTTGGTTTTGGATTAGGATTTATGTGGGGAGGAATGTTTTTGGGATTATTCTTTCATGTTCCGGTAAGTTTTTTTATTGCAGGATTAGCGTCACTCACTTATTTGGTAACCGTGCCCTTTGCTCATATGATTTCTCCTCATTATTACGCCCCGACACCTCATGAAGTTGAATAAAAGTTCTACGAAAACAAAAATCGTGGAATTGATTACGTTTTCTTGATATGATATCCCACACATGCAAAAAATTATTGGTTTGACATTCTTCCTGCTCGTTAGTTTTCTTGTATTTGTTCCTCAATCAAACGTGCACGCACAGTCCGACGCGCTCCCACCACAACAACAGGAACAGCAGCAATTTTATAAGGCGTACGTTGAGGAAATTTTAGATCAGGGTGAAGTTCAGGCGTACGGATTTGTAAATCCCTATCAGAACGTGCGTGTAAAAATCCTTGATGGTGATATGAAGGGAAAAGAAATCGTTATCGATTCAGGGAAAGACGTTCATATTGATAAAAGTCAGCTTGTTAACGAGAGAGATACCATCGTCGTGACAAAAATAATCGGTCCGGACGGTCAGCCTTCGTATCAGATAGCCGATAAGTACCGCCTCAATAAACTTGTTCCTATCCTAATCGTTTTTTTCCTTGCAATTTTAGTATTAAGCGGATGGCAGGGATTAGGGTCTATGTTGGGGATGATCGTGAGCCTCGCGGTTATAGCAAAGTTTGTTGTGCCTCAAATATTGGCGGATAAAGACCCGTTGTTTATCAGTATTGTCGGGTGTTTCATCATTATGTTTATCACGATTTATTTAGCGCATGGATTTTCCAAGAAAACGACGATTGCCCTCATCTCAACATTTATCACCCTCATATTTACGGGTGTCCTTTCAACTTTATTTGTACATATGACATTCTTGTCGGGTTTAGGGAGTGATGACGCCTACTCCCTGCAACTCGGACCGACGGCGAAAATTAATTTTCAGGGGTTACTTTTAGGGGGAATTCTTATTGGTACCTTGGGTGTTCTTGATGATGTAACTACTGGATTAGCCGCTTCCGTATTTGAACTTGCAAAAGCAAATCCGAACTTCCGATTTAGACAATTATTTAAATCCGGCCTTGTTATCGGCAGAGAACATATTGCATCTCTTGTGAACACGCTGGTTCTTGCTTATGCCGGCGCATCGCTTCCAATTTTTCTAACGCTTGTTCTTAATCCTAATAATTATCCCCTTTGGTCGATTGTAAACAGCGAACTTATCGTTGAGGAAATCGTTCGAACTCTGGCCGGAAGTATCGGGTTGGTTGCCGCAGTACCGCTAACCACACTATTGGCTTCTTTCTATATTTCAGAATTGAGCGGAAAACGTAATCGGGGATCGTAGAATAACGGGAATTCTCCTTTCATTTAATTTGTTTAAAAATTTCATACCAGTTTTTTGTAATTTCCTGCTGTGCAACGCTAAGCGTCATACCTCCTGAGCAGACCTGCTCGTGAAGGTAGTTTTCCACCGCATCCTTTTCATTCATAGACGCATGTGGTTCCGGCCATAGATTTTTTGGGTCCTTCGGGTTGCCGCCTAACTCAAGAGAGATAAAATGGTCCTCCTCATAATCTCTCATGTCGGTATCTTCGTATCCGTAATCGGCGATTTGTTGTTTTTTCAGGGCGTTTGTGTACGTGACCGGCGGGCGTACGGTTTGCGTATAGCCTGATCGGCAAATAGTTGTCTCGATATTATCTTGGGTTACTGTCGGATCGGTTACTCCTGGAGTACACGTCGTATCCGGAAGATACGCCTGCGGATCGGATACGTCGACGTGGATCGCGTGGCATTTGCTTTCGGAACTCGCAGAAAGAACATTTATAGGGGTAGGTGCCGATTGCTGAGTTACTTGAGAATTACTCTTCGGCCCATTTGAGAGCAAAAATACTCCGACCATTATGGTTATTACAATGCTTATGAAAGAAAGTATTTTATCTGGCGGTTTCATGAATTTCGTATATCATCGGTCCCTGAATTAAGGGTTGGATCCGGTTGGCGTTATGTTTTCCTTCGGACTGAAGTCAGTCCCGACTATCACCAGAACGTTATAATCTGCTCCCGTTGATGCTTCATAGGTAACGGATGGTACGTTAAATTCCTTTTGTACTACATTTAAATCTGTGGTGCTGACATTTTTGTCGTATACAATAATCTGAGTAGTATTAATGTTTCTGCTTGTTGCATTTTGCGGAGTTAATGTTTGTATATTGTTTTTTTGAAGCATTTCGTTTGCGGTTAACGCCAATCCTTCGGTGTGTGTTCCGTTTTCGACCTGCACAATGGCCGGTATGGGCACCTGTTTGCCGCTAAATTCGTCTGATAACCAATTATGGACGTTTGTCCAATTATCCATACCGGCTTTCGGAATCAAAATATTCTGGTTATCGCTTGAGAGCGAATCATTGAGGAAGTTTTTGTCCGTCAACGCCAGAGTGGTTATCTCATATGTATTAAGCGTGGAGGCGTTTGACAGAAATGTTTGCAGATCACTAACCGATAAGTCGGTTGTTGCGTCGCTGCCGAGACTTTGCATAAACGGAATTGCTCGGGTAATAAAGCCAATAGAAAATATTTTATTTTTCACTGCAACCAATAAATTTCGTTGGCGTTTTGCTCTCCCAAAATCAGTACCGTCCTGTGAGGAATGGCGGGATCGAACATAGGTTAGTGCCGTCGCTCCATCCATATGCGTTATACCGGCATCAAAATGCAAGTGTTCATATCGACAGGGGAAATACGCCCAAATCTGTGTTTCAGCAGAAACGGTTGCGGTAAACGCTTTTATATCATCCGCGCTGTGTCCGCATGTTTGCGTTGCGTTCGCTTCGTTGGGGTATGCAAAGTCATCGAAGGTTGTTTCGACGTTTACATCGACGCCGCCTAAGGCATCGATTGTTTTTGTAAATCCTGAAAAATCCGCGCCGACGAAGTATTCAACGGGGATACCTGTTATCTGCGATACCATATATTCTGCGAGTCTTCCTCCGCCATCCTGGCCTTTAAATTGTGCTTGTTTATTAGGATAGGTAGCATCATCCAACCCCAGTTCATACGAAGCGTTTATTTTCCAATACGATCCGCCTGTTCCAGAAGTCGGGATTTTTACCCAGATATCCCGAGGAATGGAGATAAGAAATATTTTTTTTGTTTTCGGATCTACGTGAACGAGCATCATGGAATCCGTTAAATACGGCCCGTCGTGATTTCCTCCGGCATATCCAAGAAGCAGAACATCTATGGGCACTTTTGCGTTGAACCTGTCAGCCACTGAGGTATAGGTGGGGGTTGACGTTTTGGGACGCTGAATAAAAATTTTTGTTTCCAGTCGGTGAACCCACATATATGAAATTCCCCCGACGAGGCAAAGAAGGATTATAGAAACGGTCAAAATTACCTTTTTCATTTTTAGGATTTCTCTATTGTAAATAAGTTAGAGTGTTTTGTGAAGTAACAGGAGTTGACAGCATGTGTTTTTTAGTATTAACTAATCGTTATGAATAAAAAATTGTTGGTTTCATTAAGTGTTATTGTTGGTCTTTTATTTGTTGTTCTTGCAGCGATATATTTTATAGAGCCTGCGAAATCATTGCCGAGCTTTGTGCCGGGATTCGATCCAAGTCTTGCACAGCGTCATTATAAACATGCAATAGGATCGTTATTTTTAGGTTTAGGATTGTTTGCTTTCGCATGGTTTCAAAGTGGTAAAAAATCTTCATCGAAATAAAAAGAGGATTGAGCTAAAAAGTCCGATTGCGGCGCAATAAATAGCAAATGGAGACAATTTGTTCGTTTCGAAATACTTCGTTAAGAATTTTACGGATAAATAGGCAGATATTCCAGCAGCAAGGGCTCCGATGGTTGTCGGTATAAGTACTGCGTGTCCCTGCGGTGTAGCTAAATCGGGAAGCTTAAGAATAGAAGCGGCGCCGATAATCGGGGTTGCGAGTAAAAAAGCGAATCGCGCAGCATCTTCATGGGAAAGACCGACAAGCAAACTTCCCGTTATCGTTGATCCGGTTCTCGAAAACCCGGGAACGAGCGCGAGACATTGAAGTATTCCAACTTTCACCGATTGGAACCAACTGAGTTTTGCTATGCGTTCGTTACTACCCGCTGACGTTTGTTTCGTTTGAACATTTTTAAGACGCAGTTGTTCGGCGCCAAAGAGAAGAATGCCGTTAAGGATAAGAACAAACGCAACAAGTTGCGCTGATGCAAAAAGTTTTTGCAATGCATCCTGGAAAAGGAGACCTAAAATTCCCGCAGGTATGGTACCAACAACCAAGAGCCATGCTAATTTGGCATCTGAATCGGATTCTTTGATTTCACGCTCTTTCAACGACCGAAATAGCCCTGCGATAATCCGTTTCCAGTCCTTCCAAAAGAACAAAAATAATACTATAGCTGTTGCGGTATGGGTGGCGACAAGAAATGTCAGGAAAAACGGGTCGCTTTGCTGTATATGCCATCCGAGTAATCGGGGTAATATGACGCTGTGCCCGAGACTTGATATGGGAAAAAGCTCCGTAAATCCTTGTATGAGACCAAAAATTATTGCCTGAAGATTTGTAAGCATATGATGATTGCATTATAGCGAAAATATACGAACAGGTTTAGTGTGGATCTCAATTACTGACGTGTTGACTCGGCTATTTTCGTTTCTTATTACTTTCGTTGTCGGCAATGAAAAAACAAATAATAAACAATATAAGTTCAGCACAAAAAATTAAAATGTATGGGTGATCAAGTGCGTTTTTCTGGCTATTCCAGAATGTGATCATGGCAACGCTTATAAAAATAAAGGCGACTCCTGACTTCGGAACAAAATACCAAAAGCTCAGCATAGATAATCTGGTACGTATTATCGTCTTGGCAGATAAAAATTCAAGTAAGTAGACTATTTTTCAGTTTATTTTCAGAAAACATGTTTACTCTAAAAAGAGTAAAATAAAGAGTGCTCAGACGTAACTTTTTATGTTTGAATCATTTGCCACTGTATGGAAAACATTTATTGCAAGCCTAGCCACGGCGGCGATAACGGTTACTCCTACACCTTCTTCCATTCCCAATCAACCCACACAAGCCTCAGCCGGAAATGCCGTCAACGTTGGATCAGCGGGAGCATCTCACAACTGGTCGGGATATGCTTCCACAAACGGAAATTTTACTTCAGTGACGGGTACGTGGACTGTTCCTCTGGTAACTGGCAGCGGTCATACGTCGGCAGATGCGACGTGGGTGGGCATCGGGGGCGTCAAGAGTACTGATTTAATTCAGGCAGGTACACAAAACGTTATAAGCCCGTCCGGTCAGGTGACGTCCTCGGCGTTCTATGAGTTACTTCCCAACACCGCTTTGGACATTACTGGCCTGCAGGTAAAGCCTGGTGACTCTATGACGGTCTCTATAACTGAGCAATCAACAACAAATCAGTGGCTTATGACAATAAGGGATAATACGACGAGTCAAACATATCAAACGGTAGAAACGTATACGTCTTCGTTGTCTTCGGCAGAATGGATTGAAGAAGCGCCAAGTGATGGAACAAATATTCTTCCTTTGGATAATTTTGGTACGATGCAGTTTAGCGGCGGGGGAGCGGTGCAAAACGGCACAAACGTTACGATTGCGGGTAGCGGCGCTTTTCCAATCGTCATGGTCAACGCAACCAATCAGTCGCTTGCAACCCCTTCGTCACTTGGTGCTGACGGAGCAAGTTTTGCCGTAACAAGATCAAGCGCTACATCGAATGCGCCCATTTCGGAGTTTGATCAAAACCCGAGGGGGTGGAGAAGAAGGGGTGTTGGCATTGGTCAATATACTCAACCACAGGGAGGGTTTAGGGTTCGCGGGGGTTCTTTGACGCCTCAAGGAACTATAACGACCACACCGGCTGTCTCACCGGCTTCAGGATCAGAAGGATTTATGAACTGGCGAAGGTTTCGAATGCCAAATATGTTTTTCCGCAGAAATTCGAATTGAAGATTCTAAGAGTTATGCGTTCAGAAAAGAAGCTATTTGTACCAATCCTCTACTGATGCATATATCTTATTCTGGTTGTAGGGAGTAAAACTTTCTTTGGCAAGTTCTGTATCCGGTGTACCGTCAAGATTATAGATTCTGACGCCGGTCGTGAGGTCATCAAATATTACCTGATGGTTCACCGGAGCACCAATATGGGCTACGCCGATTTTCAGACCGGTATCGCTACTGTATCCGTCAACATCGAGAAATAAACTTAACGTCAGAGCCTCATTTTTGGTAGCTGTGGTCCGTTCATATACGGCGAATTGTTGTTTGGGATATTTAGCAGTAAGAGCATTTTCAAACCTATGTCCTTGGGCGGCATCCACATTTGTTGATGTTGTAATAAGTGTTATGTCAGCATATATGGTGAGCGTCAAAAGTACGATAGTTACGGCAATACCCGCATATTTATTAAACCTCACGATAAACAAGCACATCCATGCGGTGAAGATAAAAAACAAAGGATTCAAAAACTCGAGAAAATTTCCAAAAAGTACGCCGTTATAATACCCGACAATAACCGAAATAATTGCGGCCGCGGTATAAAGAATAGTAATCTCTTTTTGCAAAAGGTGTTTCTGAAACGCATAATACAGTGTGCCGATAAATAGTATTAGAATCGCATATCCCACCTCCGGCCGGAATTTTGTAATAACCCGATTCCAGTCGTATGGCAACGTAATACCGATAAACGTCCCCTCGCGTCTGACGATTCCTTCTATACTGTCAAGAAGCGAAAGTTTCTGCGGGGGTGCGTTGGTAAGGAATATATGTGTGAATTCGTAAGAATGAGATTGCATATTAAATATTGTCAAAGGTATGAAGGGTATCAGACACAATACTGCAGCCGTCACACAATGAGCAAAACTTCGCTTGCCGAAAAATATTGCCAAGGGAGGTAGCACGATAAGGGGGACTGCTTCGAAATGGGTGTTTATCGCGATGCCGATAAGAAGCGACATAAAAGAAAGGTCCGCTAATTTTTTGTCCTTTATGTACCGTACAAAAAAATAAAAAATACAAACGGATAAAAAACCTACAAACGCTGACATAATAAGATTCGTTGAGAGTTGAATCTCTGCCGGAGACAGAGCGGTTATAAGGGAAAGCAAAAGTGCAAAGCGGCTGTTGATGAGTTTTTTGCCTATCAAAAACATAAGAAAGACTGAAACGACATACAAAGAAGTAATAAAAATCCACGGCGCGAGCAGGGTATTGTGAAACAAAGCAACGGGAATGAGTAAAGCCCAATACCAAAACGGACCGAAAACATACGGGCCCGAAGCGGAAAACGGGCCAATGAGGGGAAGCGTATGCATGCGAAGTGCTTCCCGTGCCACCAGTACGTCCCGCGCCTGATCGGCGGCTATCCCGAATCTGTTACCGTAATTTGCAAACCGGAGAATTATTGACAAAATGAGGATAAGAAAGAAGGCAACCGTTTCTTTTTTCCCGCCGAAGAATTTCATAAAGCCAGTCCGTACTTTTGGAAATTTCATTGTGGTTTACTTTATTCTACCATGATAATTGTGCGCGAGGATAGAGCTCTATTCATTTTTTCAAGACTAATTTTGCACAGCTCTGTTATATATGGAGAATAATAATGCGGAAGTCTCATATAAATATGAGGTTTATCTAAGCCTTGTTATACGTACACTTCTTGCATATGTCTAACTTATAATCTCCGACCATTGTTTCTTTTCGAATTTGTCTAAACTTCGGATTTCTCCAAATATCAAGAATTGTTTCAGTATTGAGATCCCCCATGACATTTTGAGATAAAGCATCGTTACAACAGAGCACAACCTGCCCTTTATAGTTAATTGTAATATTTGTTGTCGGTATGTCGCAGGTTTTTAATATAATTTGATTATTAACCTTCACTGTGCCGCCTCTGTTTAATAAGCGGGTTTTTTTTGTAATAAATTGATGGTAGATATATTGTTTTCCCATGGGTGTCGATAAAAGAGTTTTCATGCCATCCCGTATTGTTCCATCGTGAGAGGTTACTATAAATTTATTTACTCCTGCACTAATCAATTCGCTAAATAATTCATCCGTAAGAAAATCTCCATTTGTATAGAGATGAATTGTTGCGTGTTTTAGCGAGTTTCTGGTGTATTTGAGCAGCGCAGGAAGCCGTTTATCCAGAAGCGGTTCGTTATAGAAATGAGGGCGTATGATTCCCGAAAAGCCGAGTTCCTTCAGTTGATCAATTATACGGAAAAATAATGATTCGCGCATGAAAAAAGTGCCGCGGTGATTAAAGCTGTTCGGACAATAAACACAAACGCGATTACATCTGGAAGATGTTTCTATTTCAACATTGGTAAATAAATCATCTACTCCCCATTTAATTCGATCAATAAATTTTTTCGTGAGAGAGTGTTCTTCAGCTACTCCATACAGCGTTGAATTTTTGCCAAGTAATCGTATTTTCATCATACAATGTTGTCGATTTGTAAGGTATCGAACACTGCTAGTACTTTTTCATTATACGTAAGGTTTAAGATATTGTCTAGAAGTCCAGAAAAAAAATATCAACGGATTGGACATGAAGAAAAACAGCGCTTCCGGTGTGGATTATAGTAAATAATCTTCCGAAAGCCTTTCCTGAATAGGACAGCGGATACAAATGTCAATTTTTGCGCGGCCTCGCAGAATTCGGGTACGTAAATTTTTCATTATCTTGCCTCTCCAAATAGGGATTACCCCCTCCTTCGTAACATCACCGAGGACAATTTTGCTGTAATAATCAAAAATACAGGGGTTAACTGTTCCGCTCCAGTTGATAACCAGCCCGTCCCATGCGACGCAGGGTTTATTTACTAACGGCCGTTTTAATGCAAAGCGTCTTTTTGCCAATTCATAAATTCTGTGACTTTCCTGATCGGGTAAAAAACGCTGCTTATTTTCCGCGTCAACCATCTCTAGACTAACGTACTTGATTCGAAAGTCGGTATTGAGCTCTTTGGCCAGAGCACGTGCTTCTTCCAGCTGGTGTTGATTATGTTTCATGAGAATAAATTGAAAATCAATCTTTGGATTTTGACTGTGCCGTTTTGCCTTTTCGTCTCTTAGGACATATAAACCTTTCATAAGTTTATCGAAATCGACATTAACGCGGTACGTATTTAGGGTTTTTGCGTCTAATCCATCCATTCCGATAATCAGACGATTTAGGCCGGATTCAATCATTTTTACTGTCGTTGCTTTTGTGTATAAAACATATCCGTTCGTGCTGGACATCTGGAAAATACCAAACTTATTTGCATACTTAATCATGGAGTATATCTCTTGGTTGAGAAACGGTTCACCTAAATTCCAAAGGTAAATATTTTCGGTATACCATTTAATCTGATCAATTATTTTTTTGTATAACTCAAAACTCATAAAACCTTTTTCCCGTTTCAATGTACCCGTACCCGTAGGGCATAACGGGCATTTCGCGTTACATAGGTTTGTCGGTTCTATAAATACATCAAGAGGAAAACCAACGGAAGAACTTAATTTTAATGTTCGACTGAGCTCGATTATCTGGCGATTGATTCTCCGAGAATGTAACAGAAGGAAGCGATACAGCTTCCAATAAAAATAATAGAAGAGGAACCCGCTTCCACTGCTGAAATGGGCCACATACGATCCGAATAACGACGCATAGTTGCGCGTATGAATAAAATACCGGGCTTCGTTATTCGAAAAAATATCTTGAATATATTTTTTCCGACGTCCTCGAAGAGTATGTTTTTTTGTGAATTCGTATACGCCGTATCCGTTGACAAACCAACGGGTAATAAATTCCATGACTGTTGTGCTATACGTACGGCGTATCTCTATTTCGGGACTATAGAGCGTTTTTAAACCGCTATTTTTCGCCCTTACGACAAAATCCACATCATCCAGTGAGGGCATATTATCATCAAAAATGATTCCCTCTGCCTCCACAGGTTTCCTTTTATATGAAAGATTATAAGTAGACAGGTGTGTCGCTTGTTCCTTAGAAGCAGAAGTGAGAGAAAATTGAAGAAGATCCTGTTCAACATTTGACCAGTAATTATTCGTCTGGATTGGCAATACAGCGCCTCCAATGATAGCTATATCCGGATGTTTGGTATGTTCGTCCAGAAGAGCCGTAATCCATTTTTTATCGGGAAGGCAATCGTCACCAATAAGCGCAATAAGATCGTTTTTCGCCAATCTCATTCCTTCATTTCTGGAATAGGCCAGAGATATATCAAGGACCCTTTTATAGATAACATCAGTCGTTTTTTTATGGGACAACCGTTTTACGGCTGTTTCCGACAGGTTATTTGAACTCGAGTCAATAACTATAATTTGTTGCGGCGCAACAGGCAAACTGCATAATGCTTTAACACATGCTTGAATCTGTTTTGTTCTGTCTTTTGTGACAAGGATTACACTGATACTCATAACCAATTACTTATAACACATACCTCACGAATTTGCAGTAAATTCTTTCTGTTATGGAAGAATACCTGATGGCGGATTGACCTTTGAGGCAAATGAAGTTTAATTAACGCGTTTTGGTATAGACAACCATTTTCGCAGACATGCCGTTTTTAACAGCGGGGTACTGAGTAGAGTCAAATTTAGCATACACGGTAAATTGCTGGGTGGCCCGTTCCGTTGACGTGGAAAAAGAAAAAGCGGGGGCCACTGCGCTTGGAGAAATTTCATCGACATATCCCCAGAATGTTTTGCCGGGCAGCGCATCGACGGTAAATGAAACGACCTGTCCGACCTGAATAGCATTTAATCCTTTATTTTCATCAATAGTACCCGCGACTCTCATATTCACAGGACGGATCATCTGGATAAGTTGCGATGTCGGGTTTACCGTTGATCCCGTAAGATCGGCAGCTGATATAACAAGCCCGTCCGTATCGGCACGAAGCGTTTCCGAGCCGACGACTGCCAACGTGTCGCCGGTTTGTACCGTTTGGCCTTCTTTGACGTCAATTTCCTGAACCTTCCCCGACAGGGAAGGGGAAATAGTTATAACGGGGGTCTGAATCAGCGAGTTATCAATAAAAACTCTTCCTGTTACTTTCTGGAAAATAATATAGAAACCAATAAGCAGAACGACTGCCAATACGCTACCGGCTTTTTTCAGAAATTTTGGATCTTTGAATCGGGAAAATATTTTTTTCATAATAGTTGATATTTTTGCGATGGTATAAATTTCGGATCGATGATTATTTTGTCGCTTTCGGACAACCCGCCGGTGATTTCTATCTCATTTCCGTGAGTTTTTCCTACACTGACTTGTTTAAGCTCGGGCGTTCCATTGCTGTCGACCCATATATATTTGCCGGCTAAAACGGTCCATGCCGGAACCAGCGCGACGTTTTGAGCATTCGTATTGATTATTGCTGTTCCTGTTTCATCTAATTTCGCCTGTTTTTTTAAGTCAGTACTTGCAATATCAACCTGATATACGGCTTGACCGCTCGGTAAAATGACTTTTGACGGATATATGCGTGTAACTGTTCCCTGTAATTTATTGGTTAGACCGTCGACGGCTAAGGTGACCGTGCTCCCTTCGGAGACGTAGTAGATATTTTCCGTCGGAACATTGGCTCGAAAGACTATGGAATCCGGATCTTCAACGGTGAAAGTGGTAACAGGCGTTACATTGACTCCTTGGACGGTGACGTCCTCGCGGGTGACGATGCCGTTAATGGGAGTCGTCAGGCTTGCCAGTTGTACTGCGTAGTTGGCCAGATCAACGTTTATTTGAGCAGAATTTTCGGCTAACAGGTCATTGTCTACTATGCGCTGCACTGTATCATACACGACAGTAGCCTCGGTGACCGCCGCGTAACCCTGCTTATTGTAGTAATCCAGAGAATACCGTGTCTGTCCCTCTATGACACCGGCCTGATTATTTTCCATTGCCTGATCAATATTGTTTTTGGTCGTCTGGTAGGCGTTTGCCGCCAGCTGCAATTGCTGTCGAAGCGCGTAGGTGTCAAGCGATGCGACGGTTTGTCCCTGATATACTTTGTCACCGATTTTAAAAGGAAGATACGCTAATTTTCCGGCTGTCAGGAAATTAAGGTTTGCCTGATTCTGGGCCGTAACAGACCCGTCAGCAGTAATCGTTGAAGTGACAAATCGTACCGATGTCGTTATGGTCGGCCCTGAATTTGAACCACTAAATGATTGTGCTGAATGTATGCCGATTCCAACAAGCACCATGAGAGCGAGAACACAAAGGACCGTCAATAGAGGTTTATTTCTCATTTTATTTCTGTAATTTATTATACAGTGTTTTAAAGATGCTTGATAAGTCTGCTTTTTCCTTTTCTGATAAGTACGAGAGAATTTTTTCGAGTTTTTTTCTTCGTTCACACATAGCCTCATTAAACATTGTTCTCCCTTCTTTGGTTAGTGTTATTAATACAAGCCTTCTGTCGTTTTGGTCAGCGTGGCGCTCGACAAACTTCTGCTCACAGAGCTTATTGACGAGACTTGTTGCGGAGGGTAATTCTATACGGAAATACGACGCGATGTCACTCATGGAAATGTTTTTATCCTTATTGTGATTGAGAAAAAAGAGCATCTGAACCTGTAATATACTAAGATGTGTTACGTTGTGCGTATATGACATCTCATCTTTCATAAGTCTTGCGACTTTAAATATTGTCTCAACCAATTCGTTGGTAGTGTCAGTTTTCATACAGATAGTTTGATTATCTAACTATTATAGAGTATAATATATTTTGAAGTCTGTGTCAAATTAGGACATTACGTAAAGTCTCACGTACTATAAAATAGAATCTATCTATCGATATGCTGAAACAATTACGGTATTTAAAACCTTATAAATATCTCCTCATTCTTGTCTTTGTCATGGCCATCGGACAGTCGGTTGCCAACCTCTATTTGCCCACCCTCATGGCTGACATAGTCAATAAAGGCATTTCGACCTTTGATACGGCATTCATCTGGAGGACCGGCGGTTATATGGCGCTTGTGGCAATTGCGGGCACCATATGTGCGGTCGTCGGAATCTATTATTCCTCCCAGATAGCTACAGGCATGTGTACCCTCATGCGGGCCGATATTTTTAAAAAAGTCCAGCATTTTTCGCTCCATGAATTCGATACCATAAGCACAGCATCGCTTATTACGCGTACAACCAACGACACAAACCAGATCCAGCAGGTCATGGTGATGATTTTCAACCTCCTTATTACGGCTCCCATTACGCTCGTCGTCGGCATTATTTTGGCCCTCCATGAAGATGTAGGCTTGGCGTGGGTGCTGGTTGCGATTATGCCGTTTCTGGTCACTGTTATTGTTGTACTGCTTATTAAAGCCATTCCGCTCTTCAGCGTTATGCAGATCAAGCTGGATAAGCTGAATCTGATTCTTGATGAAAATCTCACCGGTGTCAGGGTAGTGCGGGCGTTTAACCGGATTAAACACGAGGAGGAGCGCTTTGACGTTGCCAATCACGACGTCACAAACGTAGCTATTCGGGTCAATCAGCTGATGGCTACCATGATGCCGGTTATGATGCTTACCATTAACATGTCGAGTGTCGCTATTATCTGGTTCGGAAGCAAACGAGTGGCAGCCGATAAGCTGGAACTGGGAGCCATGTTTGCATTTTTGCAGTATGCGTTCCAGATTCTTTTTTCGCTTCTTATGGTCGCTGTCACATTCGTCATGATTCCGAGGGCAGAGGCATCGGCAACACGTATTAACGAAGTGCTGGCAATCACTCCTGAAATCAATGATCCCAAAGGGGCCAAAAAAGCGAGTAAGAAACACGGGTATGTGGAATTTGATCACGTGACGTTCAGCTATCACGGTGCGGAAAAACCGGCGCTTACCGATATAACATTCGAGGCCCTTCCCGGAGAAGTCACGGCAATCATCGGCGGTACAGGATCGGGCAAATCGACGCTCGTGAACCTCATCCCGCGTTTTTATGATGTGGAAAAAGGGCGTGTTCTTGTTGACGGCATGGACACACGGGACATGACGCAGGAAGAACTGCGGGCCAAAATCGGATTTGTGCCGCAAAAAGCAATCCTTTTTTCAGGGACGATCAATGCAAACCTTCGCTATGGCAAAGAAGATGCGACGGAATCTGAAATCAAACACGCCGCAGAGGTCGCGCAGGCCAGTGAATTTATTTCAAAAATGCCGGACAAGTTTGACTCCCAGATATCGCAGGGCGGCACGAACGTTTCCGGCGGACAGATGCAGCGGCTTTCAATCGCTCGGGCGCTCGTCCGGAAGCCTGAAATTTACGTATTCGATGATACATTTTCAGCGCTCGACTTTAAAACAGACGCGCGTCTTCGCGCGGCGCTCAAAGGCGAAACCAAAAATTCTACCGTCCTTATTGTTGCCCAGCGGGTGAGTACCGTTATAGATGCCGATCAGATTATCGTCCTTGATGAAGGAAAAATTGCAGGAATAGGCCGCCATAACGATCTTATGAAGACGTGCGATGTCTATAAAGGAATAGTCACGTCGCAGCTGTCGGCTGCAGAAATTGAGGAAGAATCACATGAGTGAAGAAGCAGATAAACTCAAAAGTAAACCGCGAGACGAAGTGCATGCAAACCCCATGAACAGAGGGGGCTGGGGCGCCATGGGCCGGCCGGTTGAGAAGGCAAAGGATTTTAAAGGCACGCTCGGGCGGCTCCTGCGGTATTTCCTGCCGGAACGAATTCTTCTTTCTATCGTCGTTCTTTCGGCAATCCTCGGAATGGTATTTACTATCGTAGGTCCCAAAATCTTGGGGCTTGCGACGACGAAACTTTTCGATGACCTCATTGCGAGTTTCATCGTACAGGTGAAAAACAATATCGTCCAGAAGGAACTTCTTGCTAATCCGACTCTTCCTTTGCAACTCTCTCCGGTTCCCGGCATCGAATTTGGGTATATCGGAAGGATCATGCTCATCCTCATCGGATTGTATGTTGCAAGCTCGATATTCATCTTCATTCAGCAATACCTGATGGCGGGCGTGGCCCAACGGACGATTTATAAATTGCGGAAAGAAGTGGATGAAAAGCTCTCGCGGCTGCCCCTCAAGTACTTCGACGGCAGGACGCACGGCGAAATTCTTTCGCGTGCGGTCAACGATATGGATAACATCGGCTCGACCCTGCAGCAGAGCGTGACGCAGCTTATTACCTCAGTAGTCCAGCTTGTCGGCGTTCTCGTCATGATGCTTTCGATAAGCTGGCTGTTAACGATCATCGTGCTTTTGACGCTTCCTTTAAGCGTATTTGTCGTCACGGGTATTGCGAAGCGTTCGCAGGATTTCTTCCGCAAACAGCAACGGTCGCTGGGGGAGCTTAATGGTCACGTGGAAGAAATGTATTCGGGCCACAAAATCGTCAAAGCATTCGGACATGAACATAAAGCCATTACCCAGTTTGACGAGCTCAACAATAATCTGTATGAAGCAGGTTGGCAGGCGCAGTTTGTCTCGGGTATCATCATGCCGCTTATGCGCTTTGTCGGCAACATCGCGTATGTGCTCGTTGCAGTCGTCGGAGGCGTTATGGCGACGCAGGGGAGTATCTCCATCGGCGATGTGCAGGCATTCATCCAGTATTCCGCACAGTTTTCCCAGCCGATCACCATGCTTGCCAACATCGCAAACGTCATCCAGTCGGCAATCGCTTCTGCCGAGCGTGTTTTTGAACTTCTGGATGAAGAGGAGCAGGTCAAAGAGGTAAAAAATCCCGTCGTTATCAAAGAACCCAAAGGGGCCGTCGAATTCCGGCATGTCCATTTTGGCTACAGCTCTGACAAAATCCTCATGGAAGATATGAATTTCAAAGTGGACCCCGGCCACATGATTGCGATTGTGGGCCCCACCGGAGCAGGGAAGACGACTCTGGTCAACCTCCTTATGCGGTTTTACGAAGTCAACGGCGGGCAGATTCTGGTTGACGGTGTTGATATCACTAAACTCAAACGCGCTGACCTGCGGAAAATGTTCGGTATGGTACTGCAGGACACGTGGCTTTTCCACGGAACGCTTCGTGATAACATTGCCTATGGCCGCGAAGATGCGACGGAGGAACAAATTGTTGAGGCTTCAAAAGAGGCCTATGCCGATCATTTTATCAGGACACTTACCGGAGGGCTACAAAATGGTGCTTAACGAGGATGCTACAAATATCTCGCAGGGGCAGAAGCAGCTTCTCACCATCGCCCGCGCGCTTCTGGCTGATCCCGAGATTCTCATTCTTGATGAAGCTACCTCGAGCGTCGATACCAGAACTGAATTACTTATTCAGGAGGCTATGGAGAAGCTTATGAAAGGCCGGACGAGTTTCGTCATTGCCCACAGACTTTCAACCATCCGTGACGCGGACCTTATCCTTGTCATGAATCACGGGACGATTATCGAGAAGGGGACACACAAATCACTTCTTGCCGCAAAAGGATTTTACGCCGACCTTTACAACAGTCAGTTCAGGGGCCACGTTACCGACGGGGAGACAGGATAACATTAATATATAAACGGAATTAACTTTTTCGTGCGCTTCATGTAATCCCGATAATTCCGGCCCAAGGACTGAACAAGCGTCTTTTCTTCAAGCGCGATTCTTTTGACAAATGCAATCAACACGACGAATTCCATGAGCGCGAGTCCGATCCAGTTTCCCATGCCGATACCAACTCCGGTAAGCATGAGTAGCATTCCGGCATAGGACGGATGGCGAAGGATTTGATACGGGCCGGATTCAATAACTACGTGTTTTTTTTGGATCATGACGGTGGTTCTGAAGAATTTTCCCAGTGTAGCAACCGACCAAAGGCGCAGGATCCACCCGAGCCAGATGACGATTGTTCCGATGAAAAATCGTGTATTTGCGCCTCGCATTGCGTAGTAGGGAACGTTTGCAAACATATTGCCGAGAACTATGGCAAGAAGTACCGCCAATACGTTGATCCACCGTGTATTATTGTCCGTATTTTTATGGACTTTTCCGCGTTCCCGATAGAAAATCCAGATTTCAAGAAGAATCCACGCAAGGCAACTTACACCATACAATAATTTCATGTGTATACCTCTTTTTCAGAGCCATTATACTCATAATCAACTATGTCTCTCAATAACAGATTCCGCGGAAGGGTACGTTTCAAAGCACCCCCAAGGTTTGGGGATGCTTTGAACTACCACTTTTCTCATTACGGAGTCGGTGTCGGAGTTGGTGTACTGTTGCCCCGATGACCTCTTCCAAACCCTCTGCCTCCTCCCATGCCCATTCCTCCGGGACTTATGATGGTCGGATCGATATTGTTGGCAGTAGCCCATGCTTTCCAGTCATTTTGCATGTTCTGCATGTTCGTTTGCCGTTGTGCCTGCGTTTCTCCCTGCGTAAACGGATATTTCGCGTGCAATGCGTCAAGCTCGGCAATGATTGCCGTTTCCTGATCTGCCGTTATTTTGCCCGAAGTCACGAGCGGATCAAGTCTCTTTTTTTCCTGAGCATCCATCTGCTGTTGGGTCGGCGTCGGACGCGGTGTGGTATTTGCCGTTTGCTGATTATGGAAATCAGTCATGGCATTTTGGACCTGCGTTTTGTCGAGGCCGAACTTTTGTGCGAAAAAGTTGACAAAATTGGTAAAAAAGTTACCACCAAACCAGCCGTTCCCTGCGGCATACGCCGGCATAGGAACAGCGACGACTGATCCTACCAAAAGGATCGATGCGGCCGCTGAAAGTATTTGTGTTTTTGTTACGATATAAATCACCCCCTTTTCAGATGTCTATCGTATAAATCAAAACTGAGGATTGGCTTAAGACCTATGCAACTCCCAATTCAAATGCCACGTCACCGACAGGGGAAACATTATAATTTTTTAATATCACCACGACTGGCGAAGAACCATAATGTTCTAGGTAAAAGACCCGTATAACCAAGTAATGCCACAATTAATAAAACTAAATCGATCCAACTTAGATGATAATTCCAATAAATATAAGAATTAAATCTAAGTGAAAGTAGATATAATGCAATTGCTCCGACAATTGCGCAAAGTATATGCACCCACACCTGATGTGACACATACAAAATTTTATTGTACTTCTGATTATTTGGATGGCTTACTTTCCTATTCCCCAAAATTGGAAAATATGGCGATTCCCAGAAGCTGTCATTATTGAATCCGTAGTTAGATCCTGAAATTATTGAAGCTAACAATAACAATAAGAATGCAGATTGAAGGAATCCAATTACCATTAATAAGAAAACAATTACTCGAATTAGTAATTGAAATTCCACAAATTGATCTCGTATGTTATCAACATTATCTTTCATACTATTATTTTTCTTAAAGCTCTTCGGAGCCATTATACACCCAAAATCAATGCTTCTTTCGTCGTGTGAGGCGCACGGGGTGATGTATACTACTCAATTTTTCAAAGCGGAAGAAAGTAGATGAGGATGGCGATGGCGAGGCCAATGAGTACTGAAAAAAGCATAATTTGTTGCGCTTTTTGGCGGTCTTTCTTCCTGAACGCTTCTTGTTCTACTGTTTCGGTTTGGCCGGCTCGTTTCATGAGGTTGTAGACTCCCTTAAATCCGAAACCGGCACAGAAATGGAAGTAGGCTTGTAAAAATCCGGATGCGGCAAGGGATGCCGGAAGAAAAATAAACAGGCGGAATATTGGTGCAGTATGAAACAGAATAAAAAGCAGAAGAAATACGGCGCTTGCGGCTACTCCAACCCATCCGGCTATCTTTCTTCGGGCAATCTCAGAGGGTCCAATATTGCAAACTCCGGCCACATACTCTGCCATGATGATTGAATCATACGCTTTTTTGGCTTATTGTGCTTTATTTCATGTTCCAATTTGAGCTATGCAAAGGAAATTATCTATCACCAAAAAAGATTCTAAAATGCTGGAGGTTGTGGGAAAAACGGACCAGAAGACGCTTACTAGAGCAGATTTTAGGGAGTGACCGGTAGATGAAGGTGTTTCTCGATTGTAGTTACCCTCTCCTCAAGATCTTCGTGTTTTCCTTGGTGGAGGGTTTGTTCTTCCCGTTTTGCTTGGATGTCGCCGGTGAATTTATCGAGTTTTGTGCTGATGCTATCAAGTTTTTTCGCTAACCCTTTTTGCACAGCGTTGCTAACCGCAGGTACGAACTCCGATTTAAGCCAATCAATATCTGCTTTCGTCAACATAGTGCTACTTTACTGCGTGAAAATACTGCAGTAAATATTGCACACACCGAATATGATATGCTGCCCGTGAGCGTGACTGGCAGTATAAACGATGACGACCATTGAGCTTACGGTGCAACGGGAAAGTATTTTGCCCGCCACGCAAGAAGCCCGTGGGACATATTAAATACGTTCGTATATCCGAGTTTCATCATGGTTTCGACTGCCACAGAACTTCGGGCGCCGCTTAGACAATACACATATATTTTCTCTGAGGTATCGGCAATGATGGATTTAATTTTTCCGTTCACTTCATCAACCGGTACATTGATGCTTCCGGCCAATTTTCCCCGTCCGAATTCTTCGGGCGTGCGGACGTCAAGAAGGATGTACTTTTCATGGGCATCCATGGCCTGTTTTACTATTTCCGGTTCGACAGTCGGCACCTTTGGCTCATTGAATCCGAACATCATATAGTTCCTTCCGTTGTGCTATTTTTTTATTGGTTTGGTTGATATGCCCAAGATAGCATAGATTGCGCAAAAACCAATAGCACCGGTAAGAATGGCGATTGCGCCGATGACATAGGTGACGACCTGCCATGTTCCGGTTAGAAAGAACAGTCCGGCAACAAGCGCCACGATGCCTACGATGACACGGATTATTCTATCCGCATTGCTTTCATTTTTTGGTAATTTCATAGAACCCCTTGTTCTAACGACACTAAGAGACGGCTGACGTCAGCCGCTTTTTTATACTTTAACGAGTACCAGACTTCTTTCCCGTCTTTTTTGGTTTCTACAATGCCGGATTGTTTTAATTTACACAGGTGCTGGGAGACTGCGGATTGGGATAACCCGCATGTACGTATCATTTCTGTGACATTTTTGGATTTTTGGGCAAGACAGAGAATAAGTTTTGCCCGTACCTCACTGCCGAACACGGAATACACATTATGTTTCATAGATATATATTAGCACTTGCTAATATATTGTCAAGAGTGGATTTCGTTTGGTAATACAGACTCCTGTATTTTGGGTTACAGAATGACTAGTATTGTTGTGAGAAAATGAGAGGGAAGGAGTGAATGTATGAAAGATGAAAAATGTGAATGTCATCATCACCGCGTTACTACCGGTGGGGGAGCAATGTACGGATTGGGATTTGTGGGTGCTGCCGTCTATTATATTCAGCACGCAGCGACGTTCTGGGGAGGGGTTTTAGGGGTGCTTCGCGCCGCTGTCTGGCCGGCCCTGCTTATCTATAAGGTTTTAGGCATGTTTCACATGTAGAGTGTGGTTTCGGTCCGGTGAACCCGATTTGCTATACTTTATACATGACGGTTATTGACGACTATCTTCAAAAAATAGAACCCACCAAACGGCGGGAGCTGGAAAGGATTAGGAGGATTGCAAAACGCGTTGTGCCCGATGCCGCCGAAGTCATTTCCTACGGCATGCCGACATTGCAGCACAAAGGGCAATCATTTTTGGGGTTCAATATCCATACCAACCACATCGGTATTTACCCGTACGGTGGTGAAGAAATAACGGTGTTTAAGGACAAACTAACGAAACTTCACTACGGATTTTCCAAAGGAGCCATCCGCGTGCAGTTTGACAGTCCGTTTCCCGAAGCTCTCCTTGAGGAAATCATCACCCATCGTATCAAAAGAATTACGGGTAAAAAGTAAGATAGTCGTTAGCCCCGTGATTTAATATCTTTGTGTGTGATAGTCAAAAATCCGACGAAGCCGGCGATTAAGGCGGTCAAAACCAAACTCACCAACCCCGTTCCGATTCCAAGTCCGCTCAGGCTTTGCGGTTTTCCGACCCAGTCGGCAAGTGACGCCCCCAGCGGCCGCGTTATGATGTAGGCAAACCAGAAGGCGAAAACCTCGTTCACGCCGAACTTCCAGTATGCGATAGCCGGTATGGCTATTATGACAGCGAACATGATGCCGGAGGAAAGGTATCCTAAGTTGAGCGTTATCGCCGTCATGTCGCCGGCGGCGGTGCCAAGTGCAAATGTCGCCATGACCGTCGACCAGTAAAACAGTTCGCGCCGGTGAGTGTTGATGCTATGGATAGACAGAGTTTTTTCCAGCTTTTGCCATAATATGAAGATAACCGTCAATAAGGCGGCAAAAAATATCGTTGAATAAAGATACGGAATACCGAGCCCTATATGGAGTACGTCTGCTGCCATCGTGCCAAAAATAGCAACCATGACAACAGCGAGCCAATAAATCCACGCGACATATTTACGCACCCAGAGTTGTAAGACAAGCGCGATTATAAAACCGATGCCACCGAGCGCCACCGCAATAACGGGATCGAACCGGTGAACGAGGTAGTCAGATGTGACTTCACCCATCGCGGTCGTCAGCAACTTGATGATCCAAAAGTAGACTGTAACTTCCGGAACTTTCCGCAAAACGCTTTCTTTCAGCCAAATTTTCAGTTTCATTGAGAAATAAATTATAGCATGAAATACTTTTTTCCAACTGAAGCGTTTCGGCGCATGATATAATTTATTGTCAATAATTCGGTACTCCTATGACAGACTCACAGGAAGGAAGACGGATACATGCATTGGCGGAGGAGGCGCGCGAAAGCGGGGATTTTGCTCGCGCTCTTGAGTATACCGATCAGGCAACCATCATCTATCAGTGCGATAACGATCTTTTAGGGCTTTCCGAAGTGCAGTCCTCACGGCAAAGCACATTTAAACACCTCTACCGGCAAACGGGAGATGCTGTTTACCTCACGTTGGAAAAATATGCGGCTCTGTCTGCAGTTGAGATTGCCGAACAAAGCGGCATCAAAGAAGCTCTCGGCATACCGTATCACAATGTCGGCAAATATTATTTTGAGGCTGAAGAATTCAAAGAAGCTGTCGGTTGGTTTAAGAAAGCTGTTGAAAACTTAACTACATATCCTTCGGCGAGGCACGCTAGGCCTTCCGTGATCGAAGACATCAAAGGTCACCAGTATGCTGCAGAATATCATGCCGGCGATAAAACAGCGCTCGACCGCGCACTGGGAGCACTGGATGATTTACAAAAAGCGGATGAAGCATCGACATATAACAAAAACGTATGGCTCTCAGGCGCACATCTTCGGATTGCCGAGATGCTTATTGCGGACAATCCGTCACTCGCAAGAGAGCACCTCAAGAATGCGGAAGATATTATTCTACGTGATGAACGACTGGTTCTTCGGAAGGAACAACTGGAAAAACTGAAGGCTAAATTCAAATAGAGTTTACCCGAGCATGGATTGGATAGCCGTAATAGACTTGTCTACATTGTTCGTATCAAATAAAAACGTTTGCCACCCCATCTTTTTCGCCGGTTTTAAATAATTGTCCGAATCATCAACGAATAATATTTCATTATTATTAGCCGGAGTTTTACTTTGAGCCAGTCTGTATATTTCTCTTTCAGGTTTTTGGAAACCTGCGTCGCAGGATAAGATTTTAACGTCAAATGAAATATTTGGAACCTTATTTTTTTCGATCAACAACGGGTACATCCCCTTATAGGTGTTCGATATGATTCCCAGTTTGTATTTTCTGTTTAATTCTTTTGCGAAGATATGAGTGCTCATTATCGGTATATAATCATCTACCCAACGTGCTAAAAAATTAAAATTTCCTGCATTGTTTACATGCAATTCTTCTTGACATTTTTCCCAAAATTTCTGCGGGGTCATGAATCCTCTGGTTATTTGCTCATCATAGTTGTCGAATATTTTGGCCATTTGCAGCCGGTCAATGTGAAACGTATCAGCAGCATTTGTGAAATACGTATTCCATTCAAAGAAGACACCGCCTAAATCAAAAAAAATATATCGGATCCTGTTTTGCATGATTTTTTTTATTTCCAAAGAAGGAATATTACTGAACATGCCGGTCTAAATTCATTATATCATCGCCGCTTATTCCCGCGAAATCATTGTTATTGGTTTTACCATCGGATCGTGGCTCGAATCGGGTAAAAGAGGAGCTTGAAGTGTATTTAATCCTATAGTATAATATACTCTTCTATGACTCTAATGGAGGTAAGGGCTGTTTCAACTGTTTATTCTGGTGATTTTCAACCGGATAATTTTGGTAATTCCTCAGAAGCGGTGCAGGAATTAACTGATGTTTTTAACGAAATGCCTGCGGGGGTTCTGGAAACTATTCTTCCGAGTCTTCATAGAATTCAGCGAATATTCGGCGATGCGGGTTCTATCCCAAGAACAAAATTGGCAGAAAATTCCAAGATAGATTTACGGTCATTTATGAAACAGCCGGATGATGTTGTGGCTCAGGTTGACACAATTATTGGGTGTCTAGAATCAGCCGAGATTATTTTATTAGATCATTTTGTTTACAATAATCCATTAATTAAAAGGACTGATCAAGACAGACTTGAAGACATTGATGCCCGCAGCAAAATTATCAGACGCGTCGTATGGAAAAGTTGGCTGCCGTGGGAATCACAAAACGTCGGATTGGTAGACTCATTATTGGGAAAAACATTAGCAAATCTTGATTTTACAAAAGCAACGCAATATATAAGTATGCAACGAATGGAAAAAGATCTACCCTCCGATGAACACTGTAGAGAAGTAAAACTTGCGGTGGCAACAGCAGAAGACGCTTATTTAGATCGGGAGAGAGAAAATGAATTTCTTGAATTATCAAGAGGAACATTGATTGAAGAATTTCAGCTGGGCGAATCCATAGAATCAATTGCGGCGAATCATGCGATGAACGTCGATTCCGTTAAGAAGCAATTGCTAAGATAATTAAGCGAAATATCCCAAGAGGGAGCTTCCCTGTTTAATTGGGAACGGGTAGAGCCAGAAATCAAAGGAAAAAATAATCACAATTCGGAATCTTTACCTTCTTATCACGAACTACGGAGTCGGATTTTTAAAAGCGGTATAGGATTGGAGCAATTGATGGGAATCATTGACACTCTCGAGCCGCTTCAGAAAAAATGTATCCTTCGCCGATATGGTTATTTAGGTCAAAATTTTTCGACGATCAGGCAATGGGCAATTGCAATAGGTATAAATAATGATAGTTTTTTCACTTATCTTAATAAAGCGTTTAAAGAGATCGAGAGTCAACTGAGCCGACCGCCGTTATTACAAAGAACAATAGCGCAGCTCGTTGACGATGCTGATAGTTTTTCCGTGGAAGAAAATTCTTCAGGTGTCATGATTAATGAGCGAAGGAATAGATTTTTTCGGCTAATAACACTTCATCGGGATGGAAAGCTTTGTGCAGGTTCGTTGACCTTAAAAGAATCATATGTCGTCAATGAGATTGTCGCTTATTACGCTTCAAATAAAAAAGTTCCAACTGTAAAAGAATTATCTCATGCATTAAACCTTCGCTACAAGCAAACGACTAATGTACTTGACGTGTTATTCGAAGACGATTTTACCAGACCACGGTATGCTACGAGAGAACAGCGGATTAAAGCAGACTCGGATTGGTATAAATTAATTCAATGGACTCAAAATAATCATTCAAATACGGAAGAAATGATGCAACTGTCAGCCCTGACTCCAAAGCAAATTGCTGTATACAAAGCATCGGTCGAGTTGATTGATGATTTTTATCCGACTTTTGATCAAATACGGGCAAAAGCGGCTGATAATGGATTTACAATAGAATCTTTTGAAACATGGAGTCAAATATTCAAGTCGATCTGGTTGACTATTAATAATAATAAGAATATTTCAAAAATTTACGAATTGCTGCAGCGTGAAGATTTGGCTAATCCTCAATCTGATATAGATAAAACAAAAGCTGCCGTATTAGAAAAAATCAAAAGGAGAGGAAGCATAAGCAGAGGATCTGCAGGGATAATCGCGGACGAAATAGGAGTAAATGTACGAACAGTTCGATCGGTTCTCAATAGGCTTCAAAATGCAACACTGAGTGTCATAGCGTAAACCGTACTGATTGTTTAATGACGCTTTTGGTTGAGTTTGTCTGTCAGGATCCTTAAAAATGTGTTTTAGTAAATGATAGAGTTTGATAGAGTGATTATTTACTTCTTTGGAAAAAAAGCTATAATCCTTTTGAATGAAACGGAAATACGTCCTGTTATAACAGTGATTATTTTGTTCGTTTTGGGTGCAGTGGCATGGTTCGGTTTCTTTGCTAAGAATAAATCTCCTCGATCCTTTAAAACGAACGCAGTTTTGCCAAAGGAAGTTATTGTTAAGCTTGATAAGAATGGATTTTTTCCTAAACTGGTCACAATCAAAACAGGGACAGCGGTCAGGTGGGAAAACGTGAGTGGAGACAAACAAACGGTCAATTCTGATGATTATCCGACCAACCAGTTACACCGAGAATTAAACTTCGGAATGTTCAATACTGGCTCTTCTGTTGTGTATGTGTTTACGAAGGCGGGCACATACGGATATCACAATCAGCTAAACCACGCACAAACAGGCGAAATAATTGTGACGAAATAGTTTTTCCCCGAAGTAAACTTTTATTTACGGTACTAACTCTATGCCGTTCACCATGGCATTATCCGTAACCGTAGCAAAATTAATGGTAATATTCCCATTTGCATCTACCGTTGCCGGAAACTCTTCCACGATTGCTTTATTCGCTCCTCCGACAGCTTGATAGATATCAAAGTTGGCTAAAACCTGTAAACCGTTAATTGAGACATTGAACGACCTGTTTCCTGCACTATTCCAATAAAGCTCATTAAAGTGAAGTCTGACGGTGTAGTTTGAGTTCGGTGTCAGATTTGGAATTGTGTAGGCAAAGTTGCCATATCTGACTGACTGGTAAACTGATTGCGGAGCAGGGTCGGTCACGGCGGATGTATCAACAGCGTTTGTCGTCGTATATGGTTGCCCGCCGCTAAAATCCTATCCGAGAGGAAATCGCCGCTACTTGCTCCGCCGGCATTAATATCAATATTCCCCTGAGCTATTCCAAAATTTTGGGTTGTATTTGCGTTTAACGTAACGCTCGCAGGGTCGGTAGTGGTTGTTGTGTAACCTGCGGGAAGAGTTAACGTTTCGGTATAGATGTCAGTTGGCAGATTTGAAAAAGAATAATTACCGTCGGCATCTGTCACAGCGCTTTGTCCGTTATCCAGCGTGACCGTAGCGCCACTGTAGCCGCTTTCTCCGGCATCTTGAACGCCGTTTTGATTCGTATCGACGTACACGGTACCAGTCAATGAATATGTTTGTATTGAACTTGCCGAAGAAAGCTCAATACCGTTGACCATGGCATTATCAACAACGGTCGAGAATACGAGAGAGACTTTGCCGGTCGCATCTGAAGCGGCAAGAAACTGTCTTGCAACCGCTTTGTTTTTTCCGCCGGCCATCTGATAAATATCAAAGTTGGTTAAAACCTGCTGCCCGTTAATCGAAACATTGAATACTCTGCTTCCTGCACTATTCCAGTAAAGCTCATTAAAGTGAAGCTTTACCAGATAGTTTGTATTGGGAAACAAATTGGGAATTGTATAGCTAAAGTTGCCGTATCTGACGGACTGGTAAACTGATTGCGGAGCAGGATTTAACACTCCGCTGGTATCCACAGGATCTGTAGATGTATACATTTGCCCGCCGCTGAAATCAGTGTCTGAAAGAAAATTGCCGCTTGCAGATCCACCCGTATCAATTGCAAGAGAGGAAACAGGTGTCGGCGTGGGAGTTGGCGTTGGAGAAGGTAATATTCCGCTGTACAGTTCTATTCCATTGACCATAGCGTTATCAACAACGCTCGTGAATTGAATAGTCACATTCCCGTTTACATCGGCGGTTGTCGGGAATTGCTGCACGGTTGCAATATTTGATCCTCCCGCCGTCTGATAGATATCAAAGTTACTTAAAACCTGCTGCCCGTTCATTGAAACATTAAACACCCTGCTTCCGATTCCTCCGCTGTTACCTGATAGCGATGTTCCCCAATATAATTCATTGAAATGGAGCCGGACGGTATAATCTGCATTCGCAGTGAGATTTGGAATTGTATAGCTAAAGTTGCCGTATCGGACTGATTGGTAGACTGCTTGTGGCGCGGGATTCGAGAGAGAACTTGTGTCAACACTTGCCGTTGATGTAAATGGTTGCCCGCCGCTGAAATCAGTGTCTGAAAGAAAATTGCCGCTTGCGGATCCACCCGTATCAATTGCAAGGGTGGGGGAGGATGTCGGTGTGGGGGTTGGTGTTGTAGGTATTGGCGTCGGGGTCGGAGTAACATTATTGTTGTATGGACAACCATTCGGAGGCGTGGTTAAAAAGGACGCATAGTTTACATTGTTGCTTATGGAATCTCCCGAACCTGAGCCTGCTCCAGAAGGGCCATCTGGTGCGCCCCACCAATTACCGGTGAAATCCAACGTGTCACCCGTATTATTTTTGACGCTTTGATTACTGTTTCCCGAAATACAGCTATTATTTATTTGCGTCATACCGCCTTCATTTAAACCGTATTGAACGAGAACCGCTCCTCCGTTACCGGACGTTGCCACGTTATTCGTTATGGAGGTATTAGAAACAGTGATGGTCCCGCCTGTCTCATACAATGCTCCTGCGGTAAGGGCGGTATTGTTGGATATGGTGCTGTTTGAAAGGGAAATTCCTCCCAATGTGTTAGAAGGATTTGTAAATATTGCCCCTGCGAGATTCGTTGCGGAATTGTTTGTCATGGTTACATGTGTGATCGTCGCAGTGGACGCATCATTATAAAGCACCCCTGCGCTTCCGGCGGAGTTATTCGTTACCATACTGTCAGATATGGTCAATATACCATTGGCTTCATTTAGGATGGCTCCGCCGTCGCCGTTTGGTGCAGTATTGCCGGAAATCGTCGATCCGGAAATGGTCATGTTGCCACTCGTCGTATCGAGTCGACTGTAGTTCTCGATGGCTCCGCCTCCGCCTCCGGTACTTGAGTTATTGGAAAATATGCTATTAGATATAGCTGATGTTCCGCAACTCCTGAAGCCGCCCCCGCTAACCGCAGTATTGTTATTAAATGTGGAATTCGTCACTGTCTCCGTTCCATCACAATATGATACCGCTCCGCCGCGATCTGCAAGATTTCCGCTAAACGTACTGTCACTTATCGATCCGTTTCCATCCGTCGCAATGGCACCACCCCAAGCCAATCCTCCGGGCCTTGCAACATTATCCGTAAATGTACTATGACTGACGGTTAGGTTATCACTGGCAATTGCGCCTCCGGATCCAAGGACTAAATTGTTGGAAAAAGTTGTGTTATTAAGAGTCAATTGCCCCTGATAATTATAAATAGCTCCACCTGAATTCGTCGAAGAGAAGTTCGTAACAGTCAGATTATTCATCGTCAAATTTCCTGGTGAAATCTCATAAATCAATCGAAACGGAGACGCCGATGGATCTCGCGTCAGTGTTGAACCATTACCGTTTATTGTTATTGTTGATGTTATAACGGGAAGCGCGGTTGGCGTGTAATACGCATTGTCATAGTTCGTAAAATTATACGTTGCGCCCGTGGCTAAATTAATGGTATTCGGCCCGGGATAATTCGTTTCATCGTTTGCTGCGTTGATGGCGTCAATAAGAGAACAAAGGATGTCCGTACATGCTCCGTCATTGGTCATGTTGGTTGTCGTGACGGTAAACGTGTGGCCTGGTGCCGGTGTGGGTGTTGGAGTTAGTGTCGGCGTTGGCGTCGGCGTTGGAGTTGGCGTCGGGGTCAGGGTTGGCGTTGGTGTCGGAGACGATGGAACATATCCATCTTCGGTTTGTAAAATAATCCGACGAATACCGATATAGTACGGACTACCATAGTTGTTGGCAACTTTGATTGAATAATATCTGTATGGCGTATCATTGGAAACGTTTATGTTTCCATTTTCTCCGGTATCCGGAAGCGGATACGCGTCAAAATGATCGGCAGAGGTGGGCAGTTGGGTCCATCCGGTGTCATTATTATATGAATCAGTTGCAAAACTAGATTGTGAATTTGAACCCCAAAACGTAAAGTCTTTTGCACCAGGATCAGTCACATTAAAGTAGTGACCGTTGACGTACCAGATATTACGAATAATATAGGAGTCTCCTAAATCAACATTAATTCGTTGATTGGAAGTAGCCTGGTTTGTGAGCCATTCAATATTCATATCCCATGAGGCGATATTGGAACCTGTAGGGTTAAATGAATTAAAAGCGGAATAGCCAGGATAGCCTGCATCCGTGGTGCTCACTACATGAGAAGCGTCTAATGCAGGAATGTGATTTGTATACGTGACAGAGGGTGCGGGCGTTGGAGTTGGCGTCAATGTCGGTGTGGGAGTAGGCGTCGGTGTGGGCGTTGGTGTCGGTGTGGGAGTTTCTGAAATCGAATAATTCACTGTTAATGCAAACCAAGCGAACGATGACAAAAATTCGTTGTTCGTCGTGGTGGTTTTTTCAATAATAAATCCCTTATTGGAATTAAACAGGTTTAGAAATTCCGGAACGGAAATCGAAAAGTTACCATTAAAAATAGAGTCTGTCCCGAACTGAACGAAATTACTTGGGGTATTCGCTTCGGTAAATGTTGTAGTGTCGTTTAATATGGTATTTGTACTTCTGTAGACTGCTACCGGCCAATTCGATTGAGGGTATGGCGGAACGAGATTAGAACCGTTTAAATAGTTCATACTTACGGAGGTTATGGTAACCCCTGACGGAACCGAACTAAAATCTGGTTCGCCTATTGCTATAAACGTGCATCCGTTATCAACACCGAATTTACCGGACGCGACATTGTTGGATGAACAGGAATCAACGCTCCGGAATGTAACAGGAACGGTAACGGAACCGGTCGTAGGTGTGGGGGTAGGGGTAGGTGAATAGCTTACGTTCAACGTAAACGAAGCAAACGATGATAAAAATTCATTATTGGTTGATGTTGTTTTTTCAATAATAAATCCCTTATTGGAATTAAACAGGTTTTGAAATTCCGGAACGGAAATCGAAAAATTACCATTAAAAATAAGGTCCGTCCCGAATTGCGTGAAATCGCTAGACGTATTTGCCTGAGCGAACGTGGTCGTATCATTTAATGTGTTATTTTTACTTCTAAATACAGCTACCGGCCAATTCGACTGCGGAAACGGAGGGACGAGATTAGATCCGTTTAAATAGTTCATGCTTACGGAAGTTATGAACGAACCTGATGGAATGGCGCTAAAATCCGGCTGGCCGATTGCTATAAACGTGCATCCGTTATCAACACCGAATTTACCGGACGCGACATTGTTGGATGAACAGGAATCAACGCTTCGGAACGTAACAGGGACGGTAGCGGTAGCGGCGAAAACAGATGAGAGAGGTATAAAAAAGAACGAGACAATGAGAAGGTATAGTAGTTTTCTCACAATCTCTACCATCCTACGCTTTCAAGAAAACAGTTGTCAAGGGACCACTTCGCAGCAAACCAAAACATAAGTATTTCACTTATTATGTTTGCCGCGATTCTTAAGATGTGAATCCGAACGGTGTCCGGTTGGCTGCTGTACATGGATTCTCTCCCTAGCGTCACCGTCCAGAAAATTCAATCAGATTCAGACAATAATTTGAATTTGTATTATAGATACGAATACATTTTTGATATCTTTGTATTCCAAAATAACATGATTGGATATAAAAAAAAGATTAAGCCTAAAACAATAAAAATATAATACGGAGATTTCTCTATGGTAAAACTTGCAAATGCCATTAATAGTCCTACTATTCTACCGGCCGCAAGTAAAAACTCCCTACCGGGTATTGCAAGCTGAAGATTGGAATGTGTATCTATTACCATTGCCGTTGATACGTTCCAAAATATAGGTAATAAAAACTGAATAATACCCGTCAAAATAATCCAATTCAATAGATTTGATTTAACCGCTATAAACAGTATAGTCGTACAAGCCATAATAATTGTTAATGGATAGAGAAAAATGGTCCGCTTTTGCAGCTTGTCCGTAATTTTACCCAAGGTAAAATTAGCTATAATGCTAACGAAGGCGAGATACGATAAAAAAGCACCATATTTAAGTGGTGTTTTTATAAAATAGAGAGTATAAATCGGAATAACTCCAAAAACCAAGGCTTCCCAAATTCCCTCCACAAAAATAAATACTCTCGTTGCCTTTATTTCTTTTATTGCTGTTTTAATCTTGTATGATATTTGAAAATCTTCCTGCGAGCGGACCATGTAAAAGGAAATAAAGAACGAAACGAGAGAAATTATCCATAATGAAATGAGATTTATTTGAGCAATATAACCAGCCAAAAGAGGGGCAACAATTCCAATGAAACTCGGGACAATAAACATTAATGCCGAACTATGACCTCTTTTTTCTCGAGGCGTATGGTCAAAATGGGCAATGTTGTAAAAGATATAGAAGAAAAACATCGTAAAACCGTTTATAAAGGAAGCGACATAAAATTGAAACGCATTGTAAATCGAGATAGAAAGCAAAATATAGATCAGTGATGAAATAAGAGCCAACCGCCAAGATTTTTTTGCAGTAAGCGTTGTTAATGTAATTATTAATATTATTTGCGCAACAAATTTTAAGACTACTCCGAACATCATTTGTTGCAGGTTCAAATGCTGTGCCAAGAAATGAGTGGGAAGAATTGATGTACCAAAGGTAGTAAACCAAACGTACGAAATATAAAACGTAAACAACAACAGAAATTTCTTGTTGAACATCGATAAGAGTGTATTATAAATAACGGGTTTTATAAAGCCGCGGAGTTTGAGGGTACGGTTACGTGAATTTCAAGTTGTGCTGAGCGTGCCGGTCTAGCACCAATTAATCCTATAAAATCTTAACAAAAATTTGACACGGATTGTCTTTTCCCCAATCTGGATATGGACTAATAGTTTCTAATGGTATAAATCCCAGCTTTTTGTAAAAGTTTCTCGTTCTGGCGTATTGTGGATCGGGGTCAATTTCCGATAACGTTTTTGTTTCACAAACAACATATTTTTTGGGGAGTAATTTAACGCCTTCGTTTACAAGGAGCGCACCTATTCCTTCATCATGGTAATCTGGATCTACTGCTATCCAAGCGAGCTCTACAGCCTTGTCATTCAACTCCTTAAACGCGATTAACCCTAACAGTTTATTTTCAGAATAGGCACCTATGAGAAGTGCTGTTTTGAAATCTTTTTCCATCATTTCTATGCCATGAGAATTGAAGTAGTGGGGATTTTTCTTGGCAATACTTAATGCGGCGACAGTGTCGGTCGATTTTTTAATTTGAATATCCATATTGGCTGCGGGACTAGGACTCCTGCCCGCAATGCTACGCATAGCGTTGCAGGCGGGCGAATCTAGATAATCCCGCAAAGCGGGACTTACTACCATTTGTATTGGGCAACGCTGCGGGACTAGGACTCGAACCTAGATAACATCCTCCAGAGGGATGCGTACTACCATTATACGATCCCGCAGCGTTGCCCACTATATTAATTTCGATCCCGCAATACAGCTTATTATACTCCAAATCCTGTTTTTTAGCCTCGCGAAAGCGTGATTTTCAGGTTAATGCGGGTGGTAGAGGATGAAGAACGCCCAGAATAATACGGCAACACTCAGAATTGAACCTGCCCATGAAACCGCATGCTTTGGAAGATGTTTTTTCTTTTTTTGCAGATAGTCATTCAGGCGGATCGATTCCAAAATAAACAAGAAACTCAAGAGAACAAATCCGATGACCGAAAGTATAAATTCGTTTGGCGCGAGATGTGTGGTAATAAGAAATACATGGAATAAGATTAATATTCCCGCCGCGTATACCCATTGATGGATTTTTTTCCAGAGAACTCCGAGATTCTTGTGAATCGTATCATTGGATGTTACTGCCATGACGGTAAGAATAATAAGAGCAACGAGTCCTATGGCGAGCGACCAGTTGTATGCAGGTCCGAAAAACGGGAGAGCTGCGAGTCCGCCGAACAATCCGTAGCCGAAAAAGGAGTGGAGGAGGGCGAATGCAAATGCCGAGACGCCGATGGCTTTCCGTGCGTTCACCGCCATTGTTTTGCCGGCGAGCTTCCGGAATACGTGATAAAGGGGGCTGATCAAAAGCGCGATATACAGATACAACGTTGCGACACCGGCGTACCACTGGGTGAGACGAAACGTCGTGCCCTGAAGTTTTAACGGTATGCTGACGTATTGGCTTGGTTCGTTCGGGAGAGCCAGTGAAAAAAACGCAAGCGATACAAGCGCACTTAGTAAATAGATTAAAAGATGAAGGGATCGGGTTTTCATTGAAATAATACTTTATTATATACCGTTGATGTTTTAGTGAGTCTGGTTTGATTTTGATTTATTAAGAGACTACAGTTGATGAGGAGGCGCATATGAATGCAAAAACATGGGTACTTATTGTTATATTAGTGGCGATGGTAGCCTATGGCGGGTATTACCTCGGTACAAAAAATACCGTTGTCACCCCTCAACCGACGCCAATAACTTCCACGCCCACGCCGTATACGGCAACCGGAACGGCTACGCCGACCGTCGATGAGACGGCAGCACTCATTGCCGCAGTCAAACAGGGACTTGTTGCCAAGCACGGACCGGATGCAAACAGCCTGAATGTCACGGTTTCCGTGATTCAGGGGAGCTACGCAAAAGGCATGGCGTCGGCATCAGCCGGCGGAGGCATGTGGTTTGCCGCAAAATCCGGCGGCGTCTGGAAACTTGTCTGGGACGGAAACGGAACGATCGACTGTTCTAATCTTACGGCGTATCCCGACTTTCCCAACGCCATGATTCCTGAGTGTTGGAATGCAACAACGCAAAAAAATGTTACGCGGTAAACGATATAAAAGGTCAATTTTGGCCCAAACACAATTAACGGGTATGTACCAAAGGAGGTAATATGGTCAAATGGATTGCAAAAATTAACTGGGGGAAGGTGTTACTAGCCGGATTCGTCTATACCCTTATTGCCATATTCACCCGCCAGATCGAAGCGGTGTTTACCTTAAAATATTATATGGATCCTGCGTATTTCGGGCTCTGGAATAAGCTCATGATGCCGACTGCCGGCCCACCGCCATTGGAATTTATGATCGTTTCGGCGATTATTACCTTCACAACGGGTATATCACTTACCATCGTCTATTATTATCTCAGGGATTTGTTACCCAAAGGATTCTATAAGCGGGCGTTCTATTTTGCGGATCTTATGGTGGCAACGTCGTTTATCTTTTTTACCCTACCAACACTTCTTATGTTTAATGTTCCGTATGGACTGCTCGTAAGCTGGTTTGTGAGTACATTTATTATTCTATTGTTCGCGTCCCTTACGATAGTAAAAATAATCGGGTGACCTTCGTTATTACCATTTCCGGTTCAAATAGGTAACCGAGGATTGGAGAACGGTTGCGAAAAGCACCCACAAAAGATAGGGGATAAGAGCGTACGCGACAAGCGGATGATATGGGTATATTGCAATCATTCCCCAGATAAGCGTTGCGTCCACCGCAATAATATCAACAAATGCCGCCTCGTTGTTTTTTAAACCGAACTGGATGGCGGTAAATATGAGATTACAAAAAAGATTTACGACAAACGGCCAGATGATCCAGTTGGGGAGATTGCTGTTGATCCATTGGAAAAATACATAGCCGAACGTGAAAAAGATAATGACATAAAGAACACTCCAAACCGGACCAAAAAGCCACGAAGGCGGGGCAAATGAAGGTTTTTTGAGTTTTTTATACCACGAATATGTGGTCATAGTGATATCGTACTATTTTTCCTTGAGTATTGGTAGACAGATGGGGTAAAATAGTAATGTAGATCACATAACATGATACTTCTTGTTCTTTATGCATTTTTAGCCGGAATCGTCACGATTCTTTCTCCGTGTATTTTACCCGTTCTTCCCATTGTGCTCTCTGGAAGTGTCGCCGAGGGAAAAAAGAGACCTTTTGGGATCGTTATCGGATTTATTTTCAGTTTCACGTTTTTTACGCTGGCGCTTTCATGGATTGTGAAGCAAACGGGAATACCCGCCGATACACTCAGGATCGTTTCCATTGTATTGGTTGCGCTCTTCGGATTGTCGCTTGTTATCCCGCAATTCCAAAAATTGACGGAGCGGGTATTTGGCGTTTTATCATCAAAGGCCTCGGGTCAGCCGCAAAGGTCCGGATTTTTTGGAGGGATACTGCTCGGTTTAACGATCGGATTATTATGGACTCCCTGCGTTGGTCCGATTTTAGCTTCCGTTATATCCCTTGCCGCCACAAGTACCGTTGACACGGGATCGGTGGCGATTATGCTTGCCTATGCTATTGGAACGGCTATACCGATGTTTTTCATTCTCGTGGGAGGCAGAGCGCTGTTGAATAAAGCCCCTGCACTCGTAGCTAATACCGGCAAAATCCAGAAAGCGTTCGGGATAATTATGATCGTCGTTGCGGTAGCTTTGTATTTTAACTTTGACAGAACGTTCCAGACGTATATTTTAACGACATTTCCGAAATACGGTACAGGGCTTACGGTACTGGAAGATAATCCGCTTGTGCGCCAGCAATTAAATTCGCGCAAATCCCAAACAGGATCCAGTGGGATTTCCAATATTATAAATAGTTTGAAACCCACCGCTCCGGATTTTATCGCCGGCGGGAAGTGGTTTAACACTTCGGCTGGATCAGTGCAAGTTCCTCTTACGATGGCATCGCTCAGGGGCAAAGTCGTCGTTGTCGATTTCTGGACATACACGTGTATTAATTGTATCCGGACGTTGCCGTACGTGGAGGAGTGGTACAAAAAATACGCGGATAAGGGGTTGGTGATTGTTGGCGTTCATACGCCGGAATTTGAGTTTGAAAAGGACGCAAATAATGTTGCAAAAGCCATCCGCGATTTCGGCATCACGTATCCCGTTATGCAGGATAACAATTACGCAACGTGGAACGCATACAATAACCAGTACTGGCCGGCAAAATATTTTATAGATAAAAATGGAAAAATCCGCTCGACGCATTTCGGTGAAGGAAATTATGATGAGTCGGAAAAAATGATTCAGCAGTTATTAGCGGAAACCGGCGCGAACGTTTCCAACATACCGGTCGATACAAAAACATACAACGTTATGGCCCAAACCCCTGAAACGTATGTGGGGTATAACAGGATAGGAAGTTTTGCTTCGTCCCAGCAGATTGCAAACGATCAACCAGCAACCTATACCATACCGAGCAGTATCCCCGATGACAGTTTTGCCTACGGCGGTACATGGACTGTTGGCGGTGAACAGGCATCTCCGGAAACTGGTAGTACACTTGCATTCAACTTTGATTCGATGGACGTGTTTCTCGTTATGCGGCCGAAAAGTACGGCGCCTTCCAAAGTGAAAGTTTTACTTGACGGCGCAATCGTCGGGAGCGATTCTGCCGGAAGCGATGTGCAAAACGGGGTGGCGACGGTTGCCGACGATCGTTTATACCGGCTTATTCATCTTGCCAAACCCGGAAGACATCTTTTGCAGTTGGAATTTTTAGACGCAAATGCCGAAGTATTTGCTTTTACGTTCGGGTAATAACTTTATGAAATTTAACAAACTTACGGCAGAAGAAGAAAGAGTTATTGTGAACAAAGCGACAGAGCCCCCGTTTTCCGGAGCATATGATCAATTATTTGCCCAAGGTACCTATGTTTGCCGGCGATGTAACAATAAGCTTTTTTCCTCAAAAGCAAAATTTGATGCCGGATGCGGCTGGCCGAGTTTTGACGAAGAATTTCCCAAGAGTGTAAAACGAACGCCGGACGCCGACGGGATGAGAACGGAAATCACCTGTGCCGAATGCGGCGGACATCTCGGTCACGTGTTTGAGGGAGAAGGATACACGGCGAAAAATACACGTCACTGCGTCAATTCCTTATCCATTAAATTTATTCCAAAAGATGGCTAAAACATACGAAACAGCACTGTTCGGCGGCGGATGCTTCTGGTGTACGGAGGCGATTTTTTCCCAACTCAAGGGCGTTTCTTCCGTTACCGCCGGCTATATGGGAGGCACGAAAGAACATCCGACCTACGAAGATGTCTGTTCAGGAAAAACAGGATATATAGAAGTTATTAGAATCGAATTTGATCCGAACGTCATTCCGTACAGCGATCTTTTGGATATCTTTTGGCATACGCACGATCCGACGTCGCGCGACCGGCAGGGAGCCGATGCGGGAGTCCAGTACAGATCGGTAATTTTTTATACCTCGGAAGAACAAAAACGGATGGCAGAAGAATCACGGGATGCATTGAACAAATCCAAAGAATTTTCTATTCCTATTGTTACGGGGATTCAACCGCAGATGACGTTTTATGAAGCGGAAGGATATCATCAGCAATATTTCAGAAAAAATTCGAATCTTCCCTATTGTCAACTGATTATTTCGCCGAAACTTGCCCATTTACGGGAAAAGTATTCTTCGAAGTTTAAAAAATAGACACCGTTGATATAATGTTATTTATATGAATATACAAGAAAAAATAGTTATCGTTACCGGAGCGTCATCCGGTATAGGAATGGCTGCAGCGACGCTTCTTTCTCAGAAAGGCGCGAAAGTGGTTTTGGCGGCGCGATCGAAAGCAAAACTTGATGCCTTATCTAAAAAACTTCCGGGATCTTTTGTCATTGTCACTGATATGTCGAAAGAAAAGGATGTCAGAAAAATGATTGAGGTCGCCTATAAACATTTCGGTCGAATTGATGTTCTCGTCAATAATGCCGGACAGGGGTATGATGCGGCAACGGAGTTTATTGATTTAAAAAAATTCCACTATTTGTTTGATTTGAATCTTGTCGGTCCGGTTGTTGCTACGCAGGAAGTGATTCCGATTATGCGGAAACAAAAAGAGGGGGCGATTGTCAATATCAGCAGCGGTACGGCGCTTATGGCGTTCCCGCATATGGGTGCATATTCGTCGCTCAAGCGGGCGCTCGTTGGGATATCATTAACTTCACGGGCAGAGTTGGCGAAGGATCATATAAGCGTAAGCGTCGTTTATCCGACTATGACCGACACGAATTTTGAAAAAAATACTTTGCAAAGCGGACCGGCGATGGAGTGGGAGGGCGGCGGCAGCATGCCCAAGATTGATCCGCCGGAGCTTATCGCTGACAGGATTGTTGAAGCGATTGAGACAGGTAAAGCAGAACTCTTTGCCCATGACTGGCAGGAAAAACGGCGTTAACGTTTACTGCAATTGGGCCACGCCTTGGGGCCTCGGGTGGAAAGAACAAACGCTGCTGTTCGTATAGATTCTTCAGGGTTAAGACGAAGATTGGGATCGGTATCCATCCCCATAAGAAATCTGTTCGCAATCCATGTTGCGCGGCCGAATTGAAACATGCCAAGGTACAGTCCTTTTCCACCGATTGCATTCGGCCGGAATCCGGTTTCACATGCCGCAATTTGCCACAAGAGCGAGCGGTCGACGCTGTAGTGATTGGCGTACTGGGTAAACCAGTCATTTAATTGTTGTTGCGTCATTGGGTAGGGAGTTGGTGTCGGACTGGGCGTCGGCGTGGGAGTCGGTGTATTTGTCGGCGTGGGTGTAGGGGTTGGAGTGGGTGTGGGGGTTGGGGTATTAAAATCAAGAACAATGGCGCTGCCTTGGTCACTTTCAAGCGGAGGCTTCGTTTGCGCACTTAATACATTCGTATTGTATGTGGCCCATTCCCGAATACAAATAACGAACGCGACGATAACTATCAAACTGATGATCCACGATGACCGTTTCCGTATTGCCATGATTGAAAATTATACGCCTTCAATTATTTTTTTGCCTGTTTTTGAGGTATTACTTTGGGAAGAATAATCGCGGACAAAATCATGGCGCCACCGATAAGCGCGGTTAGCGAGACGTCCTCCTTAAATATGAAAAATCCGAGCAACGTTCCTATGACCACATCTAAGAGGAGAATAACGCTGCCAATCTGGGCTTCAACCCGTTTAAAACCATAAACCATAAGAATTCCCGTTGCTATATACATAATGCCGAAAAAGAATGTTGCAATCCAAGGTGTTGTGAACGAAATAGGGGTCCATTTTTCTTTCAAAATTAACGAAATAATAAACGGTAACGTGGCGGCAAAGGTAAAATCGAAAAAATTGAGTTGTATGTTTGAATACGTTCCGGAAATCTTTTTCGATAATGTGTCCCATCCTGCAGATGCGAGCCCGCCAAGAAACGATAGACCAATATAGATCGATGTGTTCGGTTTAAATGCGATAGCGTAAATTAAATACAGTCCGGCAACAGACATGAAGAGAGCAATCCATTTTACTTTATTCATCCTTTCGCCGAAAAGGAAACTGCCGATTGCAAAACTCATTATCGTTGCCGCCGCATAGGATACAAAATAATTAGTACTGAAGCTGATAAAGTTGAATGCAATGTATATGGTTACGAAGCTTACAAATCCGCATATACTTCGCAAGAAAAACCATTTCATATCGTTTTTTTGAATTTTTTTCCAGTCTTTTGTAACCAGAAGGAGCATGCCGAAGACGGCAACCGCAAAGAGGTTTCTCACCCACTGCTGGAAATAGAGAGGAATCTGAAAATTTATGAGTCTGGAAAATACGCCGACGAATCCATAGAGCATTGCCGCGACGACTATAGCCAGTTCTCCCTTGGTTTTTTCGGTCATAGAATGTATTGAAAGATTTAGAACGTCCCTGCGCTTAATATTACATTGAATAGCCGCGCCCTACAAGAATCTGAGTGGAATGAAAATATTTGTAATCTACTTCACAAATGCATCACGATGATTTATACTAGAGCAGTATTGTTTTGTTATGAAATCGATTACACAAACGTATACCGTTAATGCTCCGGTTGCCGGTACATGGGCCGCTTTAACCGATCCCGTGATTATCAATTCATGGGGAGGCGGACCGGCTAAAATGAATGATAAGGTAGGAACGAAATTTTCTTTATGGGGCGGTGATATCCACGGAATAAATACAAAAGTCATTCTGAATAAAATTCTCGAACAGGATTGGTATGGAGGTGATTGGGATGCTCCGTCGAAGGTTACATTTACGTTGACGGAAAAAAACGACCAAACAACAATTGTTCTTCAGCACAATAATATTCCTGATTCAGAAGCAAAAGATATCGCCGATGGATGGAAACGATATTATCTTGGGCCGCTGAAAGAATTATTGGAAAAACATGAAAGCTAAAGATTTTACTCTTCCCGACGAAAACGGGAAGAATCATACGTTACATGAGTTTCGGGGCAGGTGGCTAGTTCTGTATTTTTACCCGAAAGATGATACGCCGGGGTGTACGATGGAAGCGTGCACTCTGCGGGATAAACTGGGTGAGCTAGAGGCATTAAACGTGGCAATAGTAGGAGTTTCCAAAGATTCCGTCGCTTCGCATAAGAAGTTTAAGGAAAAATATCACTTGAATTTTTCGCTTTTGAGCGATGAATCGAAAGAGATGATTATGGCTTACGATGCATGGGGGAAGAAAAAGTTTTTAGGGAAAGAATTTGAGGGAACATTGAGAAAAACCTATCTTATTGACGGGGAAGGTGAAATCCGCAAAATTTACGATAACGTAAACCCTGTCAACCATGCCGGTGAAATCCTCCGTGATCTGCAGCTGCTTCGAAAATGACCGGTGTTCCTTGGACCATAGGAAAACGTTTGGTATCGTGATACAGTAATCGTATATGCCATACATACCGAAGGATCAGCGGCCGGTTCTCGATAAAAAAATGGATGATCTCATTAAGCACATAGCTGCTTTGCCGTTTGAAGAGCAGGACGGGGCGCTTAACTATACCTTCACGCGGATGATCAGAAAAATTTATCCCACGCGATATCGTCATTTAAACAGGGCACTCGGCGTATTAAGCGCGGTGACGCAGGAATTATACCGCCGCGTGGTGGGTCCGTATGAGGACGAGAAAATTAAAGAAAACGGTGATATAACGTAAATTTCTTCTATGGACGAATACAAAGTAATCGCTGACGTTTACGATATCCTAAACCCCAAAGAAGAAATTTTGGATCAGAAACCGTTCTTCGAAAAACTCATCAATGATTATGCTGTTTCGCGCTGTCTTGATTGCGCTTGCGGTACGGGCTGGCATCTTTCCATGTTTCATGACATGGGGCTTACGTGTTTTGGATCTGATATATCGCCGGAAATGTTAGCGCTCGCAAAGCGGAATCTGGAAGGAAAATATATTCCGCTGAAACAGGAGGATTTCAGAAATCTCGGGAACAGTTGGGGAGATACGTTTGATATGGTGGTTTGCCTGACGACGAGTCTGCCGCACATGCTTACGGATGAAGATGTGGTGAAGGCATTGACGTCCATGTATGACAGGATTCACGATGGTGGTATTTTGGTGATAACAAATGGCATTACAGATTCACTCTTAGATAACAAACCCAAGTTTATCCCTGCGCGAGAGCTGGAAAATGAGGCATTCTATTTCATAGTTGAATATCCAAACGAGGCGCAGTTTACCTTCAATATTATATATGTATATACCGGTAACTCAGGGCTGCAGCATAGATTCACAACTGTTACCTATAACGCCATGAGAAAAGCGGTTCTGGAGCGATGTTTCGCGAAAGTTCCGTTTAAAAACGTACAATATTTCGGAGACTACGATTTGAGCGATTACTCCAAAGAATCAAGCAACACCTTAATTGTCGTAGCTCAAAAGTAATAATTTCTCGTTATTTCTTTATTACGGCCCACACGTGTCCCAAGACACCCAGCACGATGAATGTTACGCCCCACCGGACGGGATGAGACCCGACAACCGGATAGGTTAAAAGAAACCCAATGCCAATTCCAATTAACAAATGCACGCTACCGTTAAAACACGGGTATTTGCCGAAATATTTTTTTGTTTTCTTTATAAGCTTTGTCATAGATATTCACCTCCCTTCAATTCTATGAAAGCAGATATTGGGCAAGTGTGCAAGTAAATTGCAGAAAGACTGGTCATAGGGATCCGTGTTTGATACTATAGAGGGCATGAAGAGGATGCTTTTGGTATTTGCCCACCCCGATGATGAGTCGTTCTCCTGTGCCGGAACCATCGCAAAATATGTGAAAGCCGGTTGGCATGTGGACCTCATCTGTGCGACACGCGGCGAAGTAGGAGATACGGGACCGTTTGGAGACGTAAGCGAGGAAGAGCTTGGAAAAATCCGGCAGAAAGAAGTCGAACGGGCCGGAACCTTACTGGGAATTTCATCAATCACGTTTTTAGGATATAAAGACGGCACGCTCTCAGGGCTTAACTCCGGAGAACTTGAGGACGTAATATATAAAAAAATGGAAGAAACGGTTCCGGATTGTGTAATTACGTTTGATACCACGGGCTTAAGCAATCACCCCGATCACATTAAGATGTGCTACGCAACCACGTTTGCCTTCCAGAAATACGCTTATTGGATACGGGGCCAATTCGAGGGCAAACAGGATTTTACCGAAGAACAAGAACCAAAACTTTATTATGTTTGCATGCCGGTAACGATAACTGAGTATTTGAAGAAAAAGAAAGTGATTCCCTCGGAATCATTCGGTAAGCCACGCAGAGGTACGGATGATAAGTTTATAACAACGGTTATCGGCATCCGCGGGTATCAAATGATTAAAAAGAAAGCACTCCTTCTCCACGTATCTCAAAAAGCGGATGTCGGACGGTTTTTATCATTCTGGAAAAATCCGCTTATTCGTCATGAATATTATATTTTGCGATTGCACGGTATCAGGGAGGTATTTATGGGTAAAACCGACGCAATTTCCTCAGAACTGTAATATTCCTCACAAAATTGTTGTATAATAGGATGGTTTTAAGAGGGCTTAATTTTTCAGCATATGAAAAATCAAACAAAACTCGCTGTTATCAATCTTCGGGCACGCGTTGGCAAGAAAGACATCCTCAACGGTGTGACATTAGAAGTAAAACCTGGTGAGATTCATGCAATCATGGGGCCCAACGGCAGCGGAAAATCGACGCTCGCGTACGCCATCATGGGCCATCCGGCGTATGACGTTGATAAACGGTCCCGCGTTTGGGTAAACGGGATAAATATATTGGATCTTCCCGTGGAAGATCGTGCGAAAGCGGGATTATTTTTAGCGTTGCAATCGCCGATTGCCATACAAGGGGTCAATGTCATTAATCTTCTTCGCACTTCGTATCAGGAACTTCATACTGATCAGAAGCTCCAAAAAGGCGAATCGGTGCAAAATCCGCTTTTGGCGCGGCGCTGGAAGGCTACGGATATAACGCTTCCTGATTTTATGGAGCTTGTGAATAAACACGCCAAAGCATTGAAAATTGATGAAAGTTTTCTGACCCGCGGAATTCATGACGGATTTTCCGGCGGCGAAAAGAAAAAAGTGGAAATGTTGCAGGCGCTTATTCTCGCCCCTAAATTTGCGATATTTGATGAAATTGATACGGGTTTGGATGTTGACGCGCTGAAGCTCGTTGCACGCGGTATATCGCTTTTATCGTCTAAAGGAACCGGCATAATCATCGTGACCCATTATCAGCGGATATTAAAATATTTGAAGCCGGATGTCGTGCATATTTTGGTGAAAGGGACGATTGTGAAAACAGGCAAGGCGATTCTTGCCAAAGAGATTGAAAGAGAAGGATATGGTCGCTATGTCGGATCGTAACAAAATTTTCTTGATCCGCTGCTCGCACATGCTAACAGATTACTAGCGTTATATTGTTAAGCTCGAGAAGCGATCTGCGAGAATTTTGTCCCGATCCTCCCTATATATGAAAAGAAATCAGGTTATCGATGATACGTACAAATACGGCTTTCATAAGCCGGAGAATTACGTTTTTAAATCCAAACGCGGGCTTGACAGCGGTGTCGTTGCCCAGATCAGCGGATATAAAAGCGAGCCTCGCTGGATGAGCGAATTCCGGCAAAAAAGTTACCTTATGTTTCAAAAGAAACCGCTTCCGACGTGGGGCGGAGACTTGTCGACCATCAACTTCGATTCAATTTTTTATTACATAAAGCCGACGCAGAACAAGGCAGCATCATGGAAGGATCTTCCGGCCGAAATCAAAGATACCTATGACAGGATCGGGATTCCTGAGGCTGAGAAAAAGTTTCTATCAGGAGTCAGTGCGCAATACGAATCAGAGGTAGTTTACAAAAGTATCCATTCGATGCTTTCAAAAAAGGGCGTTATATTTCTGGATATGGATTCAGGACTGCGGGAATATCCCGAGCTCGTGAAACAATATTTCGGCACGGTTATCCCGCCGGCCGATAACAAGTTTGCGGCATTAAACAGCTCAGTTTGGTCGGGCGGGTCGTTTGTGTATGTGCCGCCCGGCGTGCATGTGGATCTGCCGCTCCAAGCATATTTCCGTATCAATGCAGCCAATATGGGCCAATTTGAGCGAACGCTCATTATTGCGGATGAAGGAAGCTATGTTCATTATGTTGAAGGATGTACCGCCCCCATTTACACAACCGATTCGCTGCACAGCGCTGTTGTGGAAATTATTGTTAAAAAAGGAGCGCGCGTCCGGTATACGACCATTCAAAACTGGAGCACCAATGTGTATAACCTTGTCACCAAGCGGGCTCGGGTGGAAGAAGAAGGAATTATGGAATGGGTTGATGGTAACTTGGGAAGCAAACTGACCATGAAATATCCGAGCGTTTATCTCATGGGACGGAAAGCTCACGGTGAAGTGCTTTCCATAGCTTACGCCGGAGCCGGTCAGCATCAGGATGCCGGCGGAAAAATGGTTCATGTGGCTCCTGAGACTACATCGCAGATTATCTCAAAATCGATAAGCGCGAAAGGCGGAAGGACTTCCTATCGTGGACTCGTGCAGGTATATCCGGGAGCGACGCAGGTAAAAAATAAAGTTGTCTGTGACGCACTCATTCTTGATGAGGCGTCGCGGTCCGACACGTATCCCACTATGAAAATAGATGAGAAGCAAGTGACCATAGAACATGAGGCGACGGTTTCAAAAATCGGCGATGAGCAGTTATTTTATCTGCAAAGCAGGGGTATTGCGAAAGCGCAGGCGGAATCTATGATCGTCAACGGATTTATCGAGCCTATCGTTAAGGAATTGCCTCTTGAATACGCTGTCGAAATGAATCGATTAATACAATTACAAATGGAGGGATCGGTGGGTTGATTATGAAAAAGATCCATGTTGAGGATGAAACGAATAAGACGCTTATCGCGGATATTGAACAGGCATCCGAATTTGATTACATGGTGGGGGCTCGGGCTAATTTGACGCTAATTATAACTGCGTTTCATCCGAAGACAATCGACGCAAATGTATCCATCCATCTTGCCGGTAACGGAGCAAACGCGACGATTGTCGGCATTATTGTCGGTTCTCAAAATTCAAAGGTGAGTTTGCATACTATGCAACTTCATGAGGCTGTTAACACTACAAGCAATTTGTTGGTAAAATCAGCACTTCAAAGCGATGCATCGTTTTTCTATGATGGGGGAATACGGGTCGAAAAAATAGCACAAAAAACTGACGCCTATCAACGGAATGAAAATCTTATACTATCGGCAAAAGCTCATGCGGAAAGTAAGCCCGCGCTTGAAATTCTGGCAAATGACGTACGTTGTACTCATGGCGCGACGGTCGGCCCCGTCTCTGAGGAAGACTTATGGTTTTTGCGGATGCGCGGTATAAATCGGAAGGAAGCCGAAATGCTTATCATTGAAGGTTTTTTCAGGAATGCGCTGGAGCGGGTTTCTGATATTTCCATCAGAAATAACGTGTGGCAATCTATTGAGGGAGCGTTATAATAACGATACCTATGGCAACACTCACGAAAGCATTATTATTGTCAGAGCTCCCCAGTGGGACGAAGAAGACCGTGGTCGTTGCAGGGAAAAAGATTGCGGTTGCCAATGTCGATGGCGTTATATTCGCGGTCGACGATACCTGTTCGCACGAGCAATGTTCGCTGGGATCTGAAGGATTTTTGGATGGAAACGTCATCATCTGTGGATGCCATGGGGCTCAGTTTGATGTGACTACCGGAAAAGTACTGGCGCTCCCTGCTGTTTCTGACATAGCTTCTTATCCCACGAAAATTGAAGGGGACCAAATATTTATTGCAGTATGATTGACGGTAATTCCATCAAGCGTGATTTTCCGATTTTCCGGCGTATGATAAACGGTAAGCCGCTGGTCTATCTGGATTCTACGGCTACATCGCTTAAGCCCCAGTTCGTTATCGACAAAATGAACGACTACTATACCAAATATACGGCAAATATTTTCCGCGGCATCTATACAATTTCCGAAGAAGCGACTAAGGAGTACGAAGAGGTAAGGAAAAAAGTTGCGAAATTTATCGGATGCACCAATCCGGATGAAATTGTGTTTACCCGAAACACCAGTGAATCGATAAATCTTGTCGCATATGCTTGGGCAAGAAGAGAACTCGCATCCGGCGACAGGATTATCGTGCCGGTCATGGAACACCATTCGAATTTTGTTCCATGGCAGCAATTGGGTAAGGAATTTGGGTGGAAAATTGATATACTAAAAAATGATTCGTCCGGTCAATTGATTATTGATGATTTGGATAAATTAGTTACTCGAAGAACAAAATTACTCGCAATTACTGCTGTATCCAATGTTTTAGGGACAATTAATCCGATTGCCGAAATTGTCAAAAGAGTGAAAGCGATAAATCCCAAGTGTCTTGTTTTGGTCGACGCGGCACAGGCAGTTCCGCATATGCCGGTAAATGTTGCTGACTGGGGAGCGGATTTTGTTGCATTTTCTTCGCACAAAATGCTGGGTCCTACAGGAGTCGGCGTCTTATGGGGTAAATTTGACCTTTTGGAGCGTATGCAGCCGTTTTTATACGGAGGAGAAATGATCAGCGAGGTTCATGAAAACAAAACGATTTTTAAGCATGCTCCGCATAAGTTTGAAGCTGGCACTCCGGATATTGCAGGTGTGATAGGGCTGGGCGCCGCCGTTGATTATCTGACAAAACTCGGAATAATCAATGTCCGGTCACATGAAGAGGCGATTACTTCTTATGCTATGAAGTGTTTGCTGGAAATCGACGGACTTACGCTTTATGGTCCGAAAGACAGCAACCTGAAGGGCGGAGTGGCTGCATTTACCATGACACATACTCACGCACACGATATAGCGCAAATTCTTGATGAGGATAATATTTGTATCCGTTCGGGCAATCACTGCGCCATGCCGCTTCATATTTCAATGGGTATCGCGGCTACTGCACGGGCATCATTTTATATATATACATCCAAAGAAGACATAGACAAGCTTATACAGGGATTACAGAAAGTAATAAAACTGTTTGGTTAATGTATGGATATTTATAGAGAGATAATTCTTGACCATTACAAACATCCGAGAAATTTCGGGCACCTTACGAAACCGAGCGCAAAAATAGAAGAGGACAATGTCACATGCGGCGACAGAATTGTCATGGAAATACTGGTGGATAAAAAAAAAGTAATAGAAGACATCCGTTTTTCCGGCGAAGGGTGTGCAATCAGTCAGGCAAGTGCATCGATGCTGACGGAAAAAGTGAAAGGCAAAACATTAAAAAACGCTATGGATATTTCTTCAGCACAGATTTTTGAAATGATCGGGACGACGCTCACTCCGTCAAGAACGAAATGCGCGACGTTGCCGCTTGAGGTTTTGCAGAAAGCGATTCTTTCGTTGAAACATAAAAATGGCCTATTATAATGGATAGGATAACTATATGAGCGACGATAACCCGCAAATTCAGCAAAAAATCCGGAAATATATTATGCGCATTGATCAAAATCTTTGCATCGGCGCAGCCACATGTATTGCTGTGGCCCCGAAAGCGTGGGCTCTCGATGATGAAGCGAAGGCGATTATTTTACCTACAGCACTTGAAGAAACCGATGAAACGCTACTGGAAGCGGCAAAAAGCTGTCCGGTTATGGCAATTATCATAACCGATCTTCATGGAAAACAAGTTTTTCCCTGAAAATCCCGCGAATGATTAAAGAATTGCCCGCGACCCACATATATACCTCAAAAGCGGACTGCACAAAAGTTATCATTTGTGATACGCTGATTATATGAAGGAAAGTGTGACATGGAAAATAGGCGGGGAAGCAGGATTCGGCATTATGTCGGCAGGCATCATGCTGTGCCGGACGTATTCAAGAATGGGCTATCATGTATTGTCCACCAATGAATATCCCTCCCTCATCCGCGGCGGACATAATCTCGTTACCGCCCGCATCTCTTCAAAATATTTTGAATCAATGAACAAAGATCTACATATTCTTGTTGCTCTCAACAAGGAAACGGTCACGCTTCATCAAAAGGAACTTATGGACGGAACTGTCATAGTTTATGACCCCAAAGATTATGAATGGAAACCGAGCGAGTTTACCGCAAAAGTTTCACTCGTGCCGGTTCCGCTCTCTGAGATTGTGAATCAAACGAAAAGTCCTCCGGTCATGCGAAATACCATCGCGCTTGGCGTAACGGTTGCTCTTCTTGGAACGACTCTGGATTCATTCTCCAGTGTTATCCATGATCAGTTTAAAGGTAAAAAACAGGCAATTATTGACGGCAATATAGCAATTGCAAAAGCCGGATACGATTACGTCAAGGAACATTTTCCTAAGGAAACCTCGATGCATCTTTCTCCCGCTGAGAAAAAGGAACCGTACCTCATTTTGAACGCAAGCGAGGCGGTGGGTCTCGGAGCGGTCAAAGCGGGGCTTAAATTCGCAGCCATTTATCCCATGACACCCATCAATTCGATTATTACATTTTTGGCGGATCACGCGCAGAAACTCGGAGTTGTCTATAAACAGCCGGAAGATGAAATCGCTGGTATCAATATGGCATTGGGAGCGTCAGTGGCCGGTGTCCGAAGCATGGTGGCAACATCCGGAGGAGGATTTGCCCTTATGGTAGAGAGTCTGGCTCTTTCCGGCATGACGGAAACGCCTGTCGTTATTGATCTGGGAATGAGAGTGGGGCCCGCTACCGGTATGCCGACATGGACAGAACAGGGAGAATTGCAGTTTGTGATCCACGCGGCACACGGAGAATTTCCGAGGATCGTTTTGGCGCCGAGTGATGCAACGGAAGCATATACCATGACGATCGAAGCGTTTCAGCTTGCCGATAAGTATCAGATTCCCGTTTTTGTCTTAACGGATAAATACTTATGCGAAACGCAATGGTGCGCGCCGCTTTCACAATTTAAGATTGATGTGGCAATCAACCGCGGTAAGGTGGCAAGCGAATCGGATCTTAAAGATGACGGGTCATTCAAGCGGTACTGGTTGGATGTTGATGACGGAGTGTCACCGAGAAGCTATTTCGGCATGAAAAATGGCGTGTATTACAATAACGGTTATGAACATGATGAAAAAGGTCACGTCGTTGATTCAAGTGAAGAAAGAATCGCGATGGCTTCAAAACGTCTGAAAAAACTGGAAGCGATGAAAAAAGACATACGGGCTCCGATGGTGTACGGGGATGCAAATGCCGATATAACATTCGTCAGCTGGGGATCTTCACGAGGACCCGTCATCGATGCTATGGAGATGCTCAAAACCAAAGGCGTCTCGTCGCGGCTTGTTCATTTTACCTGGATGTATCCGTTCCCGACCGATAAAGCGACTGAGCTTCTGGGCGGCGCCAAGCGCATTATCGATGTAGAACAAAACGCCACGGGACAGTTGGCGTCGCTTATTCGTGAACATACGGGAATTCTCATTAGCGAAAAAGTTCTGAAATTTGACGGCAGACCGTTTTATCCGGAGGATATCGTAGAAAAAGTGAGGTAAATTTATGGCAATCTCAAGCGCTGTATTTCGAACTAAGTATAATCCCACGTGGTGTCCGGGATGCGGAGATTTCGGCATCTGGTTATCGCTCAAAGAAGCATTCGCAAGATTGGGTATCGGGCCATCGGATGGTGCCGTCGTTTACGGCGTCGGATGTCACGGCAATATGTACGACTGGATGGAAATGTACGGGTTTGTCGGCCTCCACGGCAGGACGTTGCCGGCGGCTCAGGGGATTAAGCTTGCCAATCACTCACTTCCCGTTGTCGTTGTTTCAGGTGACGGCGACGGTCTGGGTGAAGGCGGAAATCATTTTCTTCATGCTGCCAAAAGAAATCCTGACATCACCGTTGTTCTACACGATAACCAGCTTTACAGTTTAACGACCGGACAGGCATCACCAACCGCCAAACCGGGATTCAAAACCAAGTCAACGCCCGCGGGAGTCGTTGATCCGCCGATTAATCCCTTGCTTTTTTCAATTGCAGCAGGTGCCACATTCGTTGCCCGCGCATTTGCCGGAGATACGCCGAACCTGATTTCGCTTATGGTTGAAGCCATTAACCACAAAGGGTTTGCCGTACTGGATATTTTGCAGCCCTGCGTGACGTTTGATAAAGATCATACGTACGACTGGTACCGGCAGCGGCTCTATAAGCTTGAGTCTACCTATACGCCGGATAACAAACTGAAAGCGATTGAACGGTCACTGGAGTGGGGAGACAAGATTCCCTATGGGATTTTCTATAAAGAAGAACGGCCAACCAGCGAAGAAAACGAACCTGCCCTTGCTGCCGGCCCGCTTGCCAAACAACCGTTGGGGACGGCAAACCTCGACGAGGTCCTCAACGAATTTATTTGATCCATAAACTGAAGGGTTGACTTGTGTTTTAGCAGTTGGTATACTTGAGTGCTAGTTGCACAAATTTAGCTAAACATATATGGATGAAATTCAACAATCAAATGGTCAACTGTATCCGGTAGTTCCGATCCGCGACGGCATCGTATTTCCTGGCACGGAAATGATTTTGACATTCGGCCGCCAGCGTTCCGTTTCTGCAATAGAATCAGCAGAAACCACAGGCAAAAAGGTGGTTCTCGTCATGCAGCGAAACCCCAACATCAATGACCCGACGCCTTCTGATCTTTACCAGATCGCAACAGTCGGTGAGATCGTCCAGATGATGAAAAATGAGGGGGAAATTAACGCCCTCGTGCGGGGTATTTCCAAAGTACAGGTGCTTTCCTATGAAACGGTCGAACCGTTTTTTATCGCGCGCGTGCTGCCCATTACCGATGCGTCAGATGAATCCGATGAAACCAAAGCGCTTTTTAACCATTTGACCAACGAACTTCGCACAGCCGTGAAACTGGGCAAGACCATGGATTTTCTGACGTTTATGAATATTATGTCGGGAGTGTCGCCGCTTGTTCTTTCGTATCACGTCGCAGGAGTTTTGGATATCAAACCCAATGAACGGCAGGATTTACTGGAGACGACATCGGTGAAAGACCGGCTGGAAAAAGAAATCACATATCTGTCGCGAGAAACCAAAATTCTGGAGCTGGAGAAAAAAATCGCCAACAAGACGCAGGAAAAGTTTGACAAAAACGTCCGCGAACAGGTGCTTCGGGAGCGGATGAAAACAATTGAAAAGGAACTGGGCGAAGACGATGAAAACAAAGACATTAAAGAGCTCGCGGATAAAATCAAAAAATCCGGTATGCCCTCGGACGTTCGCGCGAAAGCCGAAAAAGAGCTTTCCCGCCTAGCGCAGATGTCGCCGTATAATCCTGAGGCGTCATATGTGCGCACATACCTCGATATGCTCGTTGAACTTCCATGGGGAATAGCCAGTCCCAACAACGTTAATATTCATGATGCCGAAAAAGTTCTGGACCACGACCATTACGGACTGAAAAAAATCAAGGAACGTATTATCGAGTATCTGGCCGTGATGAAGCTTCGATCGAAAGCAGATGAGGGTGAAAAAAAAGACGAAAAACCGGAAGATAAAAAAACCCGTCAGGGCAAAGCATCACCGACCATTCTTTGTTTCGTGGGTCCTCCGGGCGTCGGCAAAACATCCATCGGCAAATCTATAGCCAAAGCGCTTGGCCGCAAATTCGTCAAAATGTCTTTGGGCGGCATCCGCGATGAAGCGGAAATCCGCGGGCACAGGCGTACCTATGTGGGCGCGCTTCCGGGACGCATTATTCAGGGCATAAAACAGGCGGGGACGAAAAATCCGGTCTTTATGCTCGATGAAATCGATAAAGTGGGCACGGACTTCCGCGGTGACCCGTCATCGGCCCTTCTTGAAGCACTGGATCCTGAGCAGAATTTCGCATTTTCCGATCATTACCTTGAGGTTGCGTTTGATCTTTCCGACGTATTTTTCATAACGACATGTAACCTGCTGGATACCATTCCGCCGGCACTTCGCGACAGGCTGGAAATCATCCGGTTTGCGGGTTATACCGAGGATGAGAAATTCCATATCGGTAAAGACTTTTTGTATGAGAAGCAGCGCGAAATCCACAGCATTCCGCAGGGCGTCGTGAAACTTACCGATCCGGCTATTCAGGAAATCATCCGACGTTATACGCGCGAAGCAGGAGTCAGAAGCCTTGAGCGGGAAATTGCAACGGTATTTCGTAAAATTGCCAAGAAAATTGCCGATGATGATAAAAAAGACACTACGTATACCATTACGCCCAAATCTCTCCATGAATATTTAGGACCGTATCAGTTTGCGTCATATCTTGCGGAGAAAACCGATGAAGTCGGCATGTCGACCGGTATGGCGTGGACGGAAGCCGGCGGCGAGATACTTTTTATTGAAGTTGCCATTATGCCGGGACGCGGAACACTTACTCTCACTGGACAGCTCGGTGACGTTATGAAGGAATCTGCTCAAGCCGCTCTTTCCTATGTCCGCAGCCGCTGGCAGATGTTCGGGCTTCCTGAAAAGTTTTTCCAGAAAATTGATATCCATGTGCACGTGCCGGAAGGAGCAGTGCCCAAAGACGGGCCCTCTGCCGGAGCGGCAATCGGCACGGCGCTTGTTTCGGCGCTTACCAAAATTCCCGTAAAACGGACAGTCGCGATGACTGGGGAAATTACGCTCCGCGGGCGCGTTCTGGAAATCGGCGGAGTCAAGGAAAAAGTTATCGCTGCACACAGAGCCGGCATAAAAACGGTACTTTTGCCCAAGAACAATAAAAAGGATTTAGAAGATATTCCGCAAAGCGTTCAAAAAGATCTGACGTTTCACTTCGTCGAACATATGGATGAAGTGTTGAGCCTCGCTCTGGCAAAACCCCTGAAGCCGTCTCGTAAGCTTTCCGCGTAAGGCATTACTTCATGTAGTCGAATATCATTTTTGAAAGTTGTGCTGCCTGCGATGACGCCTGTTCTTCGTCCGTAATGCTGTCAGTAAATATTCCGATATAATATTCCGTGTTTCCGTAAACGACAACGCCGACATCGTGAACGGTGCCGGTGCCGGTGCCGACCTTGTGATAGACAACGGCGTCTTTCGGCAGAAGTGCCGGAATCCTGTCTTCAAAATCGCTGTCTTTCAAAAATCCCAGCATTTCCTCGTTAAGAGCAGGCGTTGATATCTGCCCGTTCATGATTTTCCGGAACAGTATTTCCATGTCTTTATTGGACGTCAGATTATTTGCCATATCGGTTTGCGTCATGCCCCAGCCATTGACGTACTTTTGTACGACGTCGAGCCCTATGATGTAGAGCGCGAGCAAATGAGCCGCGGTATTGTCGCTTTTCTGCATCATAAGCCGTGCCAGAGTTTTCACGGAATACGTTGTGCCCGGCGGGTCATAGCGGATGCTTCCGGTGCCGTAGTCCTGTATGTCATCCTGCTGGAGCGTAATAACTTTGTTGAAATCCACGTTTCCCTTTTTCGCTTCGGCATAGACGGCGGCCAGAATCGGCACTTTATTGACGGACGCTCCGGTGAATATTGTCGATTCGTTAATACCCATCGTAAAAGGTGATTTGTAATCGACAACGTAAACGGAATAGTTGTTCCATACGTTTCCGACCATGGCTTTCACTTTTTCTTTGAGTTCATCGGGGTCTTTTTCGTGATGGATGAGCCCCATGAGTGACGTGCTTTTTTCATGATCTTCTGCTAAAGGCGAAACGAATTCGGTCCAATGGCTTTTAATGTAAAAAATGCAGATGGTTATTGCCGCAAAAAGGATGAAAATAAATAACACTCTTGAAAAACAACTTCCTTTTTTACTCACACGCCTCTCGTGGTACATGGAGAAATTGTATCACAAGAATCTGAAATTCATGATATCCCTGTGGTCGGCGGTGAAAGAGGCTTCTGTTTGCGTCGTCGATTCGAGTTTCTGTTTGCAATTGCTACGATCGCAAGTAATATCCACACCCCAAGAACAATAATGGTTTCGATTGCTATAGTTTTGGTTATATGGATGGTTTTCGGGATTTCCACGTTCACTAGATCATCCGGAGACATGGTGGGCGTGGGCGTCGGGCTTGGCGTATACATTGCGCCGAGAACGGGCGGCAGCGAGGTGGGAGTTGCGTTGTCGGAAGGAGGAGCCGGAGGTATATAGGGTGTATCGCTTGTCGTGGGAGTCGGCGTATTTGTGACAGTTGGCGTGGGCGTCGGGCTTGGGATCGGACAATTATTTGCAGCGTTGGGGGTTGCAGGGGTATTGCAGACAACCCAGTTAGCTGCTCCGTCGGGGATCCTGCCCATTGACGTGTTAAATCCGAGCGTTCCGTCAAAGCTTTCGGTGTCGACCGTTACATTGTTGGCGTCCGATAGCTTTACCGTATCACCGTTCGGATTGAACTGGATGCCCGTTTGCGTTTCACCAAAGAGTAAAAATCCGTGAGACTGTATGATACCGCTTGCCGGTATGATAAACGTTTTCGGCGTACCTTGAGTGTTTTGCAGCGTCCATGTATTGAGGTTTACCGGATCGGATCCGGTGTTGTATAACTCGATCCATTCATTCGTAACATCCGTAGTTTTGGGAAGTATTTCGTTGATTACGACCGATGCATAGACGGATTGTGCAATGAGAGGGGAGAGAAAAAATATTGCAAGAGCGAAGATGGTTTTACGTATTCTTTGTGTCACCGCACCATTCTATCACACCTTTTCCACTCGTAAGGAGCAAGAATTTAATTACTGAGTGTTGCCGATGATGTTGCAGGAGTCGGCGTGGGCGTTGAGCCCGCGACGGTGAACGTGCGTGAAAGCATAGTGCTGTCATTTCCGACAATGCTGTTGACCTGAAGATCCAGATTTTTCACGCCGGGCGTGAGGCCGTACATGCAGATTGAATTATTCGTGTAGTCGCTCCATGCGCCGCCGTTTATGCGATAGGACCAGACAACGGAGCAATAATTCTGGCTTTGGCGGGTGATGATGAGGCACACCGGATTTTCGCTGACGGTTGATCCCTCAGTCGGGTAGGTGATCGTAATTGGTCCGACCTGTTGTACGCACTGCGGTCCCGGTGTAGGCGACGGGGTTGCTGTGGGCGTCGGCGTTGGTGTCGTTGACTGAACGGATGTCTGGTTTGTTGTCGAAGGTTGGGTAACCACGATTTTTTCGATAACGGGTGTGGGAGAAGCAGTCGATTGAGCAGCTCGTTTCTGGTTTTGCAGATTGGAAACATTGCTGATGAGTACGGTGAGCAGTACCGGAATAGTAAGAAGGGCTGTTATAAATTCCAGATATTGTTTTTTATCCGGCAGCGCGCGGTACCAGTTCCGTATCCGGTCTATGACGGACGGCTTGACGGATTGCGGGTTTGGGTTAATCTTTTCCTCCGGAATCTTTTCCATAAGGACTTATATTATAGCAAATGGAGCTTATAAATAGCTGAAGGCTACCTGATGGTAATCAGGCCATATTCAGGCACAAGATATTGCCAAAAGAGGAAGCTTCCCGCTTACTGGCAGTGAAGCTGCGTTCTGCAGGCGGTTTGAGCAGGACCTGCCGGCAAATTGTCACATGCGCTGCATGCTGCTGACGGCGCACTTGCGCCATTCGTTGATGTTCCGGTCGGCATAACTCCGCTTGGAGCTGCTGCATTCGGCATGGTGAATGTCGTAAACGTAACGTTAGCAGGAAGTGCAAACTTTGACGCATCCGGTATCCATGGTTTGCAGGAATAGGATACCTGCTGGTTGACGTCCATGCCGCCTTGGGCTGGCGCTGTGGTCGTTTCGACAGCGTTCAGGGCCATTTTCATTCCGCGTTGCATCGCATCCGACCAGAGATAGCTGTACCCGTTGTCGATAATCATGTGGCCGGAAAATGTCTTCCCGTTACTGGTCGAGCTGAAATCTCCGCGCATCTTTCCGCCGGAGACAAAAACTGATCCGCTCGCGCCCTGATCGTTGGTGAACGAACAGGTTTGCGGAACCGCACTGGTTATAAGGCTTTTAAGTGTGCCTTTGACCTGAGAGGCTGTTTCTGTATTTCCTGAAGGAGTCGTTGCAGGCACCATTGCTGCCGGAGCCGTTTTTGATTTATTCATCATGACGTACGCCCCGCCGCCAAGAAGAAGGAGAACTACTATTACGATAAGAGCACCGATTTTTTTATTCATATACCCAAAAAATAGCACACGAAAAGGATAAATGCAAGCCTAAAATCGCTACTGGATTCTTATTTCTATTCGGAGTAATGTGAGGGGTAAGAAAGGAGGTGAAATGAAATGAAAAAGATTCTTTTAGCTCTTTCACTTATTTCTTTAGTAGTTGTCGCGTTTGCTTCCTATTCTTCAAAAGTATTTGCATTTGACTGGCCGAATTTCGGACACAGAGATAACGGCAGACATTTTAACGGTAATTTTAATCCGGATAACCAGTTATCAAAATCAGCTTGCGGAGACAAATTAGGCAAGCCGGTTATCGACATTACGCAAAGAGTGCAAAACGATACGGATTCCGGATTCGGAGCAAATGTCTATTTTCCAAGTCCTGTAGGAAATTACTGGAACGTCGAAGGGTACACGCGCCATATACAGGCGTGGTCAACAGGAGATACGTCGTGGTGCGCGATTGTTTTGTATGACAACGGGCACTTCAATGCATTCTACAAACAGACGGGTCCGGCCGGAACGGGAATTATCGGATCGGATGTAGAGGGAGAAATGCACGGCGGATACAGAGCGACATTTAACGGGACACTTCTTTCAACGACGTTATGGCCGAAAACCGGAAATGTCGGAACGTTTAATTACGATTGTAATTTAGCCGGAGTTTGCGGTGCGGGCCGCGTCGATTGGATTGGGCAGTACTTTGGACCGAGTTATACGGGTTTCGCACAGCCGTGGTGGGGTTGGATTTATACCGCCAGCGGGCACGGGACATGGATTAACGCATTTGAGGGATCATCGGGAAACATTTTGTAAGCGGATAACGTTTTATACTTCAATCCTCTGCATAAGCAGGGGATTGTTGGTCGAGAGGGGCCGGATTATTTTTCTGCCGGAGGCTCCAGAAGTTTAAGGATTCTATCCAGTTTTTCATTTACTTTCTCGAGTTCTTTTTGAACCGGTCGGGGATCGGGAAGCCGGATGGGGGGATTGGGTCTCCCAAAACTATTTCGTTTAAAGCCGGATTCGCCGCCGCCTTCTGCCCTAAAACAATCACGGCAAAGCACGGGTTTGGTGCCGCTGGGCCGAAAAGGAACTTCGCAATCTTTTCCGCATTTGCTGCAAACTGCTTGGTGCATGACGGGTTTGTCATGGCCGCGTTCATCGTCTCTGCCAAACCTTCGTTTGCCAAAGTCCTGCCGTCCGCCGAATTTATGGTCTCTCCCAAAGTTTCTCATGTATATACGCATTGTACCATTTTATAGGCTATTAACCTACTATTTGAAGCTAAAACGGAGGGGGAGCTTGCCCGTACCGGCAGGGGGAGTATAGTATCGGTATGCAAAATCCGTGGATTAATTTTAAGAAAGTTGCGCCGTATATATTAGATATTGATCAACAATGGGTGGCGGACTATGAGAATCGAATACAGAAAAAGGTCCGCCGAAAGGTCAATAAAGACTCCATAAAAAAAATTATTGATAATCACGGGTTGCGTACGGAGGCTATTCCATTTCCGTACTACGGTAATCCCGTTACAGCAAAAGTTGTCGTGCTTCAGGCAAATCCGGGTTATGACCGAGATTTCTTTCAATGGTCTATATGTGCAGATATGCTGGAGCTTGATTATCAGAATCTCACCCATACCCCGCGGCCGGCGCTATATTCAATGATGCCGCAATACCGCCAGTGGTCATACAAAGACGGCAGAAGTGGGACGTGCTGGTATTGGAAACGGACGAAACAATTACGAGAAATTGTTGGTTGGGAAGCTGTCGCCAGCGGGTTGATGTATATGGAGATGTTTCCGTACAGATCAATTAAACTTCTCTATCCGGAATATTTACCGCCGTCGCAACAATATACTTTTTTTCTCCTGCGGCAATTACTCGCAAAAAACGTTTGGGTAGTTATGACGCGTATGGAACATTTCTGGTTAGAAAACGTACCCGAACTGCGGAATTATCCGAATATTGCAAAACTGCGAAGCAGCCTTAATGTCACGCTGTCCGAAAAAAATTTAGGAAGTCCTTCTTTTAGAGCCATATTAGCTCGTCTTTCAAGCGGGAGCTTGCCTGCACAGGCAAGGGGAGTATAATTTGAGTGTATTTATGCCCAAGAATTTATATAAAAATGCTGGTCATAGAAAACGATTAAGAGACAGATTTTTACAGTCGGGATTGGATGGATTTTTGGATTACGAAATTATTGAGCTTTTACTGACTCTCGGCACACCACGTAAAGATTGTAAACAAATAGCTAAGGCGGCAATTCAAAAATTTAGAGGATTAAGAGGTGTTCTCGATGCTTCGTTAGTTGAGCTACAAACTATTAAGGGAATTGGACCATCAAACGCTTTTGGTATTAAGCTTTTTCAGGCTATTTCAGAGAGATATGCAAGAGAAAAATTGCCGACTAAGATTTCTTTATCTTCGTCTCAAAAAGTTGCTGATTATCTTCGAGAAAAACTTGGAAGAGAAAAGAAAGAGCATTTTATTGTTCTTTTATTAGATTCTCAAAACAATCTTATTCATATTAATGATATTTCGATAGGTACACTTAATGAAACGTTGGTACATCCGAGAGAGGTGTTTGAACCAGCAGTGCGCTTATTAGCCGCACGTATAATGATTGCACATAATCATCCCTCCGGAGATTTGGAAGCTTCAGATGAAGATTTGAGACTTACACAGCGCCTTCAATCGGTCGGCGAACTAACAGGAATACCTGTTATAGACCATTTTATAGTTTCTTCGTCGGGATATATGAGTTTTAAGGAAAAAGGGTTAATGTAATAGGATTGCTAACATTACTATTTAGCAGTACCATGAGCTGATCTAACATGTCAGATATAAAAAAACTAACCAAATTGATCACTAAATTTCGAGATTCACGTGATTGGAAACAATTCCATAATCCCAAGGATATGTCTCTTTCATTAGTTTTAGAAGCTACAGAGGTGATGGAACATTTTCAATGGCAAAATCCTGAAGAAATGAAAGTGTATGTAAAAAGTCACAAACACGAAATTGGTGAAGAGTTAGCAGATGTTCTTTATTGGATTCTTCTAATGAGCAATGATTTGGGCATTAATATAAAAGAAGCCATGGAGAAAAAACTAATTATTCAAGAAAAAAAGTATCCAATAGAAAAAGCTAAAGGATCGCACAAGAAGTACACAGAATTATAAATTATGCAATTATATACAGGTTCGCTTCAGGAATTTGTCTCAGATACACTTCAAAATGAGATTGCCACAAAGCTAGATAAAGCATTTTTTGAATACTTTGGATTTCACCCAGCAGATTCCGAGATTAGATCGTGGCGGTCTTCACTTCGTGCAGTAAAAGATGTATTTGAATACTCGGGATTTAAAGATCATGGCATTTTTTTAGAGTATCAACTTCCACTAAGTTCAAAACGCTTGGATTGTATGATCTGTGGGCGAGACAATGAGGGCAGAGACAACGCCGTTATTATAGAACTCAAACAATGGGAGGCTTCACAAACCAGTCAGGTTAGCGAGCATGTAATCACTTGGATTGGAGGCGCAAATAGAGATGTTTTGCATCCGTCAGTCCAAGTAGGACAATATAAATTATATTTGGAAGACAATCAGAGCAGCTTTTTTTGATAAAGATCCAGTTTTGCTTCATGCTTGCGCGTACGTACATAACTACGTACCGACTAAAGAAGACGCGTTATTCTCCGCACAATATGCGTCATATTTAAGATCATATCCTGTCTACTGCGAAAGAGATGTTAATGCATTAAGTAATTTTCTCAGACAGAAACTAGAAAATGGAAATGGCATGCCTATATTACAAAGAATACAAGAGAGTAAATATGGTCCAAGTAAACGGCTTTTGGATGAAGTTGTTAAAGTCGTTAAGGAAAATAAGCGATATATATTATTAGACGACCAATTGTTGGCATTTGATAGAGTTGTGAATTTAGTAAAATCCGGTGCCCAGAATAAGAAAAAAACCGTAGTAATCGTAAACGGAGGTCCGGGAACTGGTAAATCTGTTGTAGCAATAAATCTATTAGCTGAATTATCCCGTTTAGGAAAAAATGCACAGTACGCCACAGGGTCGAGAGCGTTCACTGAGTCATTAAGAAAGTCTTTAGGATCAATCGCAAAATCGCAAGTTAAATATTTTAATAGTTATAGCAAACTTCCTCCAAACACAATTGACGTACTTTGTTGCAGATGAGTCACATCGTATCAGAGAAAAAAGCATTACTAGATATATGAAAAAAGTTGATTATCCAAAAGTATTTCAAATTGAGGAGTTAATAAACGTAGCAAAAGTGCCAGTATTTTTTATTGATGATCGTCAAAATATAAGCCCGAAAGAAATAGGATCAAGTAATTATATACGTGAAAATGCGCTTCGGTTAGGCTGTGATCTATATGAATATAATCTTGCAATTCAATTTCGATGTCAGGGATCTGATACCTTCGTGCAGTGGATAAACAACACGTTAGGTATTAGGAAAACTGCTCAAGCTATTTGGGATTCTAGTAATACAGACTTTGATTTTCAGATAATGAAGTCACCATATGAACTTTACCAAAAAGTAAAAGAAAAGAACAATCTCGAGGCGAATTCCGCTCGTCTAGTTGCAGGATTTTGTTGGCCGTGGAGTGAACCAAAAGAAGACGGATTTTTGGTAAAAGACGTAGTTATAGGAGATTTCGCAATGACGTGGGAAGGTAAAGAAACCGGCAGAAAATTAGCCCCAAGTGTCCCGCCGGCTTCACTTTGGCCATATGACCCTCGAGCCGTAGATCAAATAGGTAGTATTTATACTGTGCAGGGCTTTGAATTTGATTACGTAGGTGTAATTGTAGGAAAGGACATCATTTACAATTTCGAGACAAATCAATGGGAAGGGCACCCTGAGAATTCCTCTGATTCTACGGTTAAAAGAGATAAAGTAAAATTTCTTGATATGGTAAAAAATACATATAGAGTTTTACTTAGTCGTTCACTTAAAGGCTGTTATGTCTATTTTGTGGATAAGGAAACAGAAAAATTTGTGAGGACAAGAATGGATACTAGTAAATAAACTCCACCTCGTCACGCCGGAGAAAAATTGAAATTGTTTAGAAAGGTACAAAAATAATTATGTATAAACTTTCTCCCTCCGATTTTGTCCTTCGATAAAACTCAGGATATACTTCCTATTTAGCAAACCTTATTTGCATTTCACTTTTTTATAAATCCCGCTTTTTGGGCTTCCGCCTCGCTACAAAACCACTGGTCGCCGTAGCGTAAAAAATGCGCTTTTGCGTTATAATAGAGCCCTCTATGGGACAAATTGAATGTTTAAAGGATTGCAAAGCATTCTGTTGTAAAAAGCACCCAAATTATCGTGTGGAATTCTATTTCACCCAACAAGAAGCCGGTATGTTTGCGGCAAGAGGAGTTGTTTTAACTCTCCAACCAGATGGGGGATATACCATGCCTGAAGATTGCATATTTTTAAACGGTAAGCTGTGCGTTTGGCACGGGCTACCAAATCAGCCGGAATGTTGTGTCAATAACATAGCCGGAGGGGGTTTATGTTTGGAAATACGGGCCTCGGTTGCGGGTAAGCGATACAGTGAGGTGGAATAAAGAACACGTTACACGTCACGGATGCAGGCGCTGAACGCATTTTATTTTCGGGTATTGTAGGGTTACAATACGCGTATGGCAATAAAGCTCTATACGTTTACCAATCCTGTTCCTTTAACGGATAGGCGTTCGTTTAATGCGGATGCCACGCTTTTGTTTAAACATGATAGTCCAGAGGAAATTCCGCCAAATCATATGCGGGTGCTTCGATTTAATGGGTATCCATCGGCAAAAAAAGTTGAATTGGTGACATCAGTCAGGGATGTTAGCGGGATATCAAAAACAATTGCTGAATTGCAGGTCGCCGCGGGAAATTCCCAGCGTGGGCAATCCGGAACAACGAGCGAGACAGATAGAGCAAGAACAACCCCGCTATAAAAACGATTGACGGATCATCGCCGCTTGCGGCTGTATATATCGGAAAATCCGATTTCACCTGAAGGAACACTTTTTTACATCGTCCGGTTTGTGGGGGAGGAGAGAAGTGCAAATTAACGGCCCGTTAACGCCGATTGAAATGCAATGGGTGGACGCCGCTGAATAATCAGTAAATGTCTTCGTGTGGCCGCAGCATTCCTTTGGGAAACGCAAGAACGGATGTGTACCCTTCGGGTATCCACCGTTCTAAGCTTTTCCTTTGGGAAAAGCAAGAACGGATGTATACTCTTGAATGGGCAACCAATTATGTCGGCGTGGCTGTAGGACTGAGGCGCATCGGCCATGGTTGCTTCCTTTTTGCAGAGCGATACCTGCGGCCTGCATTGCGGTCAAATTCAGTGGCAAGTGTAGCAAAGCGGTGGGTGGAGTCCTAGTTCCGCGGCCTAAAGACTTTGACCGCAGAGGACTCACTGAAATCGCGGAGAGAAGCATGTCGAAATCACGGCACAGCGGCGGGTCGAAATCAGGCCGCTACCATGAGTAACAAGATTGGTTGTCACTTGCCGAAGCCGTGCGGTACCATGCTGAGACAGGGTGTGCTCATGGCGAGCGACCGGCGATACAGGGCCGCGATTGTCGAATATGGGAGACTGTTGCACGCGAGCGGGTTTGTCGCGGCAACGGATGGGAACCTGTCTGTCCGGCTGGACAATGAGCGCATTCTGGTGACGCCGACTTGCATTAGCAAGGGGCGGATGCTGGCTCCGGATCTGGTGGTTGTGGATCAGGCGGGGAAAAGGTTGTCGGGCAAGCGCCGGGTTTCAAGCGAGATGGAAATGCATCTGCTGATTTACCGCCTGCGCCCGGACGTGAATGGGATTGTGCACGCGCACCCTCCGACGGCAACCGGCTTTGCGGCGTCGGGACTGGGCTTGAGCAGCCCACTGGTGGT
>CAWBPL010000001.1:0-32025 GCA_963790805.1 Candidatus Gottesmanbacteria bacterium | reverse complement strand
CTGCAAAATATTTCACTTTTGTCGTCAGTTTACTTCCGATAAACGCAAGTTGCGGATCATCGGCATTCACAATGACCGTTGTTGTTGTATCCAGCGCACCAAGGGCTACCATCCATTTTTCCGCAATTGCATCAACCTCGCCATATCGGTCCAGCTGATCACGGAATAAATTCGTGAGAACGATAATTTCCGGCGTGATGTCTTTCAATATGTTCGGAAGTGTTAATTCATCAACTTCAAAAATAAAATAATTTGAATGGAAATGTGATTCCACCGCATGTCCGCAAGAAATGCGGACGTAAGCCCATTATCCAGATTTGCGCCGCTTGCATTACGGATGGCATTTTTGCCGCTTGCCGCAAGAATCGTCTCAATCATTTTGACGGTCGTTGTTTTCCCGTTTGTGCCGGCAACGAAAATAATATGCGGCGCCTTTTCGCTTAGCACCCGCAAAATTCTGCGGGTTTATCCGCAGTGCGATTTCCCCCGGCCACGTCGCCCCCGCCCCAAGACGGAATGTTTTACTCACCCACGAAACTGATTTACCAAGTAGTATTGCAAGTCGCGTTCGGAGATTCATTATTTAATTATACCCTTTTGTGTCATTCCCGCGCAGGCGGGAATCCAGAAAATAATAAATTGGATCCCCTATCAGGTCGAGGATGACAAGTCATTACATCGCCCGCAAAATTTTTATCCGCTCTTCGATCGGGGGATGGGTATCAAAGAGGCCGGAGAACCACGCGCCGAAATTTTTACCTTTAAACGGATTCACGATAAAAAGATGGCTCGTTGCGTTGGAAGCAGACGGCAACACGTCTTTATCTTTTGATAATTTCTCAAGTGCACTTGCAAGTCCCTCGGGATATCGGGTAAGGTACGCGCCGGATGCGTCAGCCAAGAGTTCCCGCTTTCGTGATACAGCAAGCTGAATAAGCGTTGCCGCAATTGGGGAAAGAATCGCAAGGACAATGCCGATAATCAAAAAAATACCTCCAAGCTCACCTTCGTCACGATTCCTCCGGCCTCCGCCAAACCAGAGACTGCGCATAAACAAATCCGCCATAAATGCAATGGTACCCACCAGAACCGCTACAACTGCCATAAGCCGCGTATCAAAATTTTTTACGTGGGAAAGTTCATGAGCAATCACGCCCTCAATTTCGCGCCGGTCAAATTATCAAGAAGTCCACTGGTCGCGCACACAACTGCATGCTGGGGGTCGCGGCCGGTGGCAAATGCGTTCATCGCCGGATCATCAATCACATAGAGTTTTGGTTTGGGAAGTCCGGCAGCAATTGCAAGATTCTCTGTCACCGTAAAAAAATCAAAATCGCGCTTCCGGTCCGCGGGCCGGGCCTTGCTCATCGCAAGTACCATATTAGCGCCCCAGTAATAACTCACAAAACTCGAAATAACGGCGAAAATAACGGCGAGAAACATCCACGAATCGCCGTAGCCGAGGGCATTGCCCATCACGTAGCCGGCAAGTACCACAAATGCCACGAACCCCGCCATAAAGACGTAAGTTTTCGTGACATTGCTACTGATTTGAGACGTAATCGTTGAAGCCATACAAGATTACTCGAAATTCACCTTAACGGGCTGACGATCAGCATCCGATGCGCCGAAGAATTCCTTATCGGTGAACCCGAGATTATTCGCAACGAGTGAATTCGGGAACAGTTTAATTTTTGTATTAAACTCCATCACTGAGTTATTGTAATACTGGCGTGAATAAGCCACTTTATCCTCAGTATCGGAAAGCTCTTTTTGGAGCTCGATAAAACCATCGTTGGCTTTAAGATGCGGATAATTTTCGGCAATCGCCAGAAGTTTTCCGAGCGCGCCCGAAAGTACATCACTCGCTTTGGCCTTCGCCGACATCGTCTGGGCGCCAGCATGGCTTTGTGCGCATCCGTTACCGCAGTCATAATGGATTTTTCGTGTTTGGCGTAGCCTTTCACGGTTTCGACCAGATTGGGAATCAGGTCTGCGCGGCGCTTTAACTGCACGTCAATCTGGCTCCACGCCTCATCAATGTGCATTTTGAGCGTAACAAGTCCGTTATAGAGCGACCACACATAGAGAACAACTAAAACGATAACACCTATAAGAATATACATTGCATTCATGCTAGCCTCCTTTGACAAACCAATTTCTAAAATCATTATACCCCAACGTGTTGAGAATGTCATGAGAGGTGCACCACCCGCGGCCGCGCAACCGAAACCCCGTAGCGCATAAAGTCCATGCCACCGACATCATGCGCATCAGTATTGATAACAAATTTCAACCCCTTATGTACAGCGTCGTACACAAGAATATCCGGCAAATCCAGACGTCTCCGGTCCCGCATTTATCTCGAGCGCTATATCCCGCTCTTTACACACCGCAAATACCTCATGCCAGTCAGCATCCACTCCTTCACGTTTCCCCAAAAGTCTTCCGGTCGGATGACCGAAAATGCGGACTTTGGGATTGGCAAGAGCGCCGAAATAATCCGCTTGGTTACGGTTTTCCGGTCTTGAGTAAAGGCCGAATGAATGGAAACAATCACGCCGTCAACGTATTCAAATGCGCCTCCGGTAACGCCAACGTCCCGTCCGGAAAAATATCTACTTCGCAGGAAAGAAAGATAGTGACACCCGAGAGCGTCATGTTTTTTTCGCATAAATATTCTTTTCGCTTTCTTCATAATTTCAATAATTTGCTTTTCAGTATGGTTTCCCAGACTCGGATTATGGTCGCTTATCCCGATATATTCGTACCCCAAATCGCGCCGCGTTTTCTAATAATTCTTCAAACGAACTTGCCCCCAGATCATGCGACGGCTCAAATCGTAATCCGATGAATATGTAAATCTCCTTTGATATCTTTCGCTTCCACAAGTTTTGGAAGTTTTCCTTTTCGCGCCGCTTCAATTTCCCCCTGATCTTCCCGAAGCTCCGGAGGAATCCAATCAAGTCCGATCGCCTTATAAAACGCTTCCTCTGTTGCATATGCATCCACTTTGCCGGTAGAAACGTGTTTAATACCGTATTCGTTTAACGACAGACCTTTTGTAAGTGCCAAAGACCGGAGGGCTATATTATGATTTTTGCTTCCGGTAAAATACTGGAGCATCGCGCCGTAAAGCTCCGGCTTTTGCACCCGTAAATCCACCTGCCGGCCGTTGTGGAGCCGGACGGAGGCACCTGTCGGCCCTTCTTCAATAATTTCCTGATGCGGATACGTGAGGAAATGGGCAATAATTTCTTTGGGCTGGTGGTCGCGACCGCAATATCAATATCTCCTATTGTACTGAACCTGACGGCGTAAACTCCCTAAAACGTTCATTTTTTTAACCGACGGCAACTTCTGGAGAAACGAAATAATATCCTGTGCGACAGAATCGGCAAGCGGGAGCGCCATGCGGTTTTCTTTAATTTGTCCCCGGCGGTAAATTTCGATATTTGCAAGAATATCCGCTTCGGATTTTTCACCAAACCCTTCAAGCGGCGCTATTTTATGTGCCTTGGCGACTTTTTCGAGATCTTCAACCACTGTTTTTTCACTTTTAAATTTAAACTCAGTCACCAGCCGGTATGCTTTTTTTGGCCCGATGCCGGGGACAAGAAGAAGCGGGAAAATTGCCTGAGGAAGTTTTGCCATCACACTGTCAAAATGTTTCGAGTGACCGGTACGGAAAAGCTCATCCAGATGTCCGGCAAGCGTTTCTCCGACCCCCGGAATTTCAGTTAGCTTCTTATCGTCCCAGTAATCCTTGAGTTCACTTGTCAGGTGTTCGACGCTATCGGCGGCCCGTTCATAGGCGATAATACGGAAACGGTTTTCACCCAAAATCTGGTACGCCGCGGCCACGCGCCTGAAGGAGTTCTGCTATTTCCAAATTCGTCATTTTCATTAGAGTATCATATTGTTGTATAATTGACGAGCTCTGGGATCGTAGCTCAGCCTGGTTAGAGCGTCTCCCTGTCAAGGAGAAGGTCGCCGGTCCGAACCCGGTCGGTCCCGCCACTGCCAACAACTTCTGCCTGGAATGGAGGAACTATGTGGAAAACATTACAAGCAAAGTTTGATTCGACAGATTCTTTAGTATCGCTCGCGCTCGGTCTTGCCGTGGTTCTTGTCATCGGCATGACGGTCGTCAATTACGTTAAATCGAAAACGCAGGTAGCGACGAGTACGCCAAACAGGAACAGACAGGGACCGCCGCATCGATAACCGCAGGCACCGCACTTCCGGCCAAATACGTGGTTAAAGTCCGGTGATACACTCTGGTCCATTGCCGAGAATCAGTACAAAAGCGGATATAACTGGGTAGATATTGCTAAAGCAAACGCACTTGCGAATCCCGACAGCATTGATGTCGGGCAAACACTTACTATTCCATCGCTCAGCTCACGCCGGCACGACGAAACCGAAAGATACGAAAAAATCCTATACAGTTGTGCATGGCGATAATCTGTGGACCATCGCGGTAAACGAATACAGACGACGGATATCGCTGGGTAGATATTGCAAAAGCAAATAATCTTACAAATCCGGACGTCATTTTTGCAGGAAACGTCCTGACAATGCCGTAACGAAGAATAATTGTATACAATTATGAGTAAGCCATACGGCTTGCACGTATCGCGGGTATAGTACACTGGTAGTATATCTCCTTCCCAAGGAGAGGAAGAGGGTTCGATTCCCTTTACCCGCTCAGGTAAAATTATGGGTATAGTTACAGAATACAATCCGGATTTAGCACTTCGAGCATTTTCTGAATTCAAAAAAGGAAATAGGGCTATCGAAGAATGCATACCGCAAAAGCTTGTAGCCGGCGGCTCGTACGCCTTCGCTAAAAAAGGCCAACGGAATTACTGGCTCGAGGGAGAAATCCCTTTACTCATTACCAAAGGGAACCAGAAATTAAGTAAACCGGTAGCGAGTATCCGGATTCTTGAAGCAACTCATATTTTGGTTCACGGTCAACCATGGACAAAGGGTAAATATCTTGTGATCGAGGTTTATAATAAAACAGACGGAAAAATTCACTTTAATGGATTTGCAAAAATCTGAGCCTCCTGTCAGAATTGGACTGACATCTACGGTTTACGATACCGCTGCTCTGCCGTTGAGCTAAGGAGGCCTGCCTGCGCAGATAGGCGCTACGCATATTGTACCAAATTTGTGGTATAGTGGTATTATAAAACGTATTATGAAAAAAACTACTGCTTCTTCCGTGAATGCAACCAAAAAAGACGTTCAAGAATTAAAAATACTTATCAATAAAAATCAAAAGGCTTTAGATCAAATTGATGACGTCGGGCGAATCCTTCGGGAAAATGAACAGAATCTCATAGATTTAGGAGAACTAAAACACCGTTTAGATACACTTGATAAAATTATGGTAACGGTTGATAAAATAGCAGGAGGCATACAATCCTATCAGCAGGAACAGACGCTCAATTCTGATAAACTCGCCAAACACGACGACAGGTTTGAAAAAATTGAAAAGCATCTCCATCTGCCAATAAGTTTGTAAAGGCTCGTATGCCGATTTCACGATTATCACGACTTGAGGAAAAGAAGGAAAAACGGCGGCTGGTGCTGGCAATTTTCGGCATCGTCGTCATTCTGATCCTTGTCGGCACGTTTGGCCTGAAACTCCTTATCGGTTTCAGCCTGTTTGTGGAAAAATCGAAAACCGTCACGCAAACCACACCCACACAAAATCCCTCTGTTATTCTTCCTCCTGTGCTGGACCCGCCCGCGACAGCCACAAACACAGCCGCCATTGCGGTAACCGGCAAAGGACAACCCAATTTATCGCTCACCTTGTACATAAATAACGCCGAGTCCAACACTGTCTCGGTGCCAACCAACGGCAATTTTTCCATCCCCGACGTCGCGCTAACGAGCGGCAACAATACCATAAGCGCAAAACTTTCCGATACCAAAGGGAACACCAGTGATGCATCAAATATCGTTTCCGTCACGTACATTAATAAGCCGCCGAAGCTCATTATCAGCGCGCCGGATGACAATGCGACCATAAACGGAGACCCATCGAGCGTTACCGTGTCCGGCATGACGGATGATAATGTCGCAGTCACGATAAACGGACACATGGTAGTTGTCGCGAGTGACGACAGCTTTAGTTACACGTATCCACTCAACGACGGGGATAACACACTGACGATTGTAGCGACCGACGCCGCCGGCAACCAGATTACCGTCACCAAGAAGGTGACATATCATCATTGATATGTCACCCTGAGCGAGTCTTCGAGTCGAAGGATCTCTCTAATACTCCTGTAAGTATCCAAAACCAAATCAATATCCACGGGTAAAACGCGCTGTTTACAAAAAAACTGTCTACACCGAGCGCAACAAAACTGGCAATATATACAATATTTTTTCTACCGATTTTTAGCATGGAAAAAATAAGGTATCCGTAAGCGGCAAGACCGATAAAACCGGTCGTTGCACCGACGAAAAGGATGCTGCTGTCCAAACCGGCTGCAGCTTTTGAAATGGTATTCGGGGCGACCGTCGTCAAATACCGGAGGGTGTCAAATCCGTGACCGAAGACCGGTGCCTCGCCCATTAGTTTTATTCCGTCCTGCCAGTTCCCGATGCGGGCAAATGCAGAGTCACTCCGCAAGAGTGAAAGTGCACTCGCTGGCATTTTTGGAAAGAAAATAACAGCGATAATAAACGCTCCCATCGCAGCCCACAACATCCAACTTTTTTTATACAACGCAAAAACGACAATCACTGCTAAAAACGCAAGAAAGCTACTTCGGGAATAAGTGAGGAATAATCCAAGAAGCGTTACCACTTCTCCGAGCGCGATATAAAGGCGGAACTTTTTAGCATGCCAAAAATAGATACCTAAACAAAATGTCAGCACGAGATAGATACCCGCAAAATTCGGATCTAAAAACGTGCTGAACAACCGGTAAAAATGCGGGTCCCAGCCAAGATACGACAAATTCCGTAAATCCGGATACAGGAAAAACTGCACAAATCCGAGGAGTGCAAGTCCCACACCCGTGAGATATAATCCCAAAAGCCATAACCAAGGCGCCACAAATTCCTGAACGACGAGCACATACGATAATGCATAAAACACCCACCGCACCAGATACAGGCCGCTTATTTCAAGAGAAAATAACGGGAAGATACCGGAATTGGCAAGCAGGGAAATCACGGCTACTCCTGTAAAAAGGGCAATTGCTCCGAAAAGTTTCGGCTTCACTAATGTACCCCGCATGGCATATTGCACAAATCCTTCCACCAGAAGAATGACGAGAAGTATGTCGTGAATATAAATAACGACACCGGGGTACACCGGAATGCCGCCGATTTGTCCGAGGAGCAAACTTGCTAAAAAGAGCGCACTAAGCAGTTTCATGTTGATGTATGAGAAGCCACAGTTTTGCGCGCGTCAGGAACGAATGCATACTCATCATAAGCGCGATGACTGCCCCCGCAGTCCCGTCCAGAAATCCGCCGTACCAGATATAATCAACAAAAAACTTCGCCGCCGGATACAGGATGATATGCAAAAGAGGCGCGCGAACATTTTCTCTATACATAAATTTAGCATTGAGTGTTGAATAGACATTAATATCTTCAACAAATTGTGCGACGTCAGGATGGGGGAAGTGATCGAGTGGTGTCTCAAGTGTACCGACCGTTCCTTTTACATCCCACACCTCATGCACAGGCCGCCGCCACAAGCCCGCATTCTTTTTCGCAAAGCGCAAGAGCCGCACTCTGTTGGTTTCCCCGTGTAGAATTTTACTCCCGAACATCCAGTCCTGCCGTTTCAGATAAAACCCCGCGCAGTCTATAGAAAGTGAATCCTGAATTTCTTTCGCCAGCTCTTTTGAAACCACCTCATCGCTGTCTACGAAAAGTACCCACTCCCCGCCTCGCGTCGAATCGCCGCGAGTCGAGGCGGGCCCGCCCGCTTTTTCCAATCCGAAATTCCTCTGTGCCGCGAAATCCCCTTTTAGTTCCCGGGAATATACGGCCACCCCGTATTTTTTAGCCAAATCAAGCGTCCTGTCGGTGGAATTATCATCAATGAGGATTCGTTCGTCGCAAAAAGAAAGGCTTGCGAGTGTTTTTTCAACCGTTACTTCACTGTTGTGTGATAGTATAATTGCCGTTAGCATTACTTGCATTGTATCACATGAAAATTCTTAATAAACTTTCCATCAACACAATCTTTCTTATTATCGCCGCCGCCTATATCCTCGGATTTTTTGCGCATGCATTCTACCTTCATAAAACCGTCTACGGCGATGGCATCTACTACTGGGCGTGGCTTTCCGGCAGAGCCAGTAAATACGCAGTCGGCCCCGCGCTCTTTTGGGCGCCGTCCTTCTACCTTTTGCGGATTCCAAATGAATTCATGAAAGAGCTGTCCGCAGGGCTTACCGACGTGACAGCGGCTCTGTTCGGGCTCGTTCTTATTTACCGGCTCCTCATACAAAAGCACTCTGCCACGGTGAGCATCATGGCAACACTCGCCATCGCGGGCGCTTCTAATCTCCTATTCTACGGATCTCTGGATACCGTCAACTCACATGCGCTTTCATTTTTCGCCGTATGCGTATTCCTGTCGCTCACATTTTCCAAAAAGATTCACTGGTTTGTCTTGGGCGCGGCGCTTGCCCTTATCGGTCTCATGCGGCCGCAGGACTTAGTATTTGGAATACTAATCTTACCCTTCCTAAAAAAACCGGCAGACGCAATAAAAGGAATCATCGGATTTCTTCTTTTCTTTGCTCCGCAGCTTTTTGCGTGGCAACACGCAACCGGCGCCTTTTACCTGTCGCCGTATCTGACGCATAATGAAGGATTTAATTTTCTCCGCCCGCAAATATTCGGGGTTCTCTTTGATGTCCGGAGCGGACTGTTTTTATGGACGCCTGTTACCGCCATCGGCGTATACGGTCTTGTTACCCGTAAAAAATATTGGTTTCTCGCCGTGTTTCTTCTGGAACTTTGGATTGTGGCAAGTTGGAGCACATGGTGGCAGGGCGCGTCCTATTCCGGCCGGATGTTTGTCACACACTTCCGATTCTTTCAGTAGGCGTCGCCGATGTTTTTACGGCAATTGCCAAATACCGATTTACCCAGGCACATTTCCTCCTCACCCTCGTCGGACCTTTAACGATCATCAACGGCATTTCCATCATCTACTTCCTGCTCACTTTGCCAAAATAATCGTCGGTACGCAACCGTTGTCCATTGCATGAATGAGGATTGCTTTCCGAAGTGGCAGAGAGTCATCTACAAGTGTGCCTGTATTCGTCACACGGAACGAAAAAATATAGTTCAGCGGCATGGTATAGTCGCAAACCCGCCGCTCAAGACCGCCTGGATCATCCGTAACAACGGGGATGTCCGCTTTACCGGTGATTCCCCGCGCTATCGCAAACGGGTAACTTCCGGAAAGTGCGAGACTGTATGTGCGAAGCGGTTCCTCTCCGCTAAATACAAAAACCGGTTTTGGCACGGATCCGACAGAAGCATCTATGGTGGTCCAAAATCTGTTCACCCTCCCTGCATCACGGTATTGCGACTCAGCCCAGAGGAGTCTGTTTGCCGTTATGATATTACCCAGTATAAAGATACCGGTAAGGGCGGCGACGACCGTCCTGTTTCTAACCCGCGAGAGGATATACGCGACCAGCAAGATGAATCCGATTTCCGATAAACCGAAATACCGGTGCGTCCCACCCATGGTGAGCCTCGGTTCAAACAACCAGTCCGGCACGTAAAAAACATATATCCAGAGAATTGCAAACGATGTGATCGCAGCCCATCGGACTTTTGTTTTCCAGTACATAAGCGCCGTGCCAACGACGTACAGCAGCAGTAAAAACCCGACGCGTGCCATAAGCCGGTTTATCGCCCGTACTGGCCTCTTCGTAAACCGGCATCGCCCATCCGACCATAAGGTTAGCAAGAGAATTAAAATAGTTACCGGTAAGATACAGTTTTGAAACGATGTATCCAAGTGAATGATGCTGTAACAGATGAAAATATAGTTGCGAACCGAAAATAAATCTGCGCATGACCAGTACGCCCACGGCCCCCGCTCCCAACAATGCCACTCCTTCAACTTTTAGAAACCGGACACAGGCTTTTTTTGTCTGACCGGCAAGAACCGGAATAAATGGTAACAAAAAAATAACCGTAAAATTCTGATACGGATCAGAACATAAAAATAAGCAGAAAAACAGTAAGGAAATTCCCAAAGACATGCCGGAATTTTTTTTACAATACCGGAGGAGCTGGGTCAGTGCGATACAAAGAAAAAGCGCGGACCAGAGCACGTGGTGGGCGGAAATCCACGTGGTTGCGTCCAGACTTCCGAATGTCGCGGCGTACCCCAACCCCGCAATACCCGCGGCTATGGTTGAACCGGTAAGCTCCAGTGTAAACGCACCGAGCGCAAGCGCTACCAGAATCCGGAGCAGGATGCCCGTCAACTGCCACCAGAACGGATGCATGCCGAATACCGGCGCCAGTGCCATAAATTCGACAAAGAGCGAAGGGTGTAAAAAATCGTAAAATGAACGGGGGCTGAAGAGCGCCTCCCACAACAAATGCCAGTCGTTTTTCAAAACCCGAACGTAAGCGCCTGCCACGAGCTGGCAAACGCACAAAGTGCAACCGAACCGGCGTAATATACCTTCTTTTTCCCATTAAAATAACGAGGTGTACAGAGCGGCAAGTTTTTTCGCACCTATCGCCGTGTCATGAACGTGTACCGCACGCTCTCGGGCACGCGCACCAAAGTAGCACCGTTTTGTAGGGCTAAGTATATACTTTTTTATTGCTGTAGCAATCTCCTGCACATTTCCGGGTTCTACAAGTATACCGGCGTCTCCTATATTTTCCGGAATTGAGCCACACCGTGTAGTAACGATAGGCAGTCCGGAAGCCTGCGCCTCAAGAAGCGCGATGGAAATTGCTCCGCAAATGTCAGGATCGGCTTACTCGGTGCAACAAAAATATCCGCTTCCTGATACACCGTCGGCATCTCGTCATACGACACCTCGGCGCGTTCCATCCACACCGGAATTTTTGACCGCAAACTGCCGTCACCAACCACGCGAAAGACAAGATGATGATCCTGACCTCAGTAATTCCGCCGCCTTGATAAAATCAAGAACACCTTTCTCCCGTTCAAGCCGGCCGACAAAAAGAATGACCAGGCTTTTTTGCCCGCACCCGCGGTTTTGGGAAGAACCGCTTCGTATCAATATAGTGTCCGATGACCAAAATTTTTTTCGGGTCCGCGCCTTCCAAAATCAGCGCCTCTTTTGCCTTTTGGGAAATGGCAACTATGTGATCGAGTTCGCGCCGCGCCCGCGCTTTAAAGGCGCGCCGGCCCCAGATGCCTTCATTATTAAACGGGATATTTTCATACACCGTTGCGATCACCTTTTTCACATAGCCTCTTTTTTTGGCATTCAGACACTGCTGGGTATAGTGAAAATACGTTTCCGCGCTGTGCACGAGGTCAAACCCTTTTAACAGGTTTTCCAGTCCGAATAAGTAATGCGCGTCGGTAAACAGGCGGTTCAACACCGGTCTCGCGAAGCGAGATCCTGCTCGCAGGACAAGTCCATTGGGGACAAAAGCTTCACCGTCGGGAAGGCAAACGTATCCTGAAACGGCGTGAGTGACCCGAATGCCGTTATGTCAAAACGAGGAAAGAGCGGCTCATAGAGCTGCATTTCATATTTATTGAGAAATTTTCCGCGAACGATAGCGACTTTCATATTCTTCCGGCGTTCAACACGTCCCGCATGAACCGGTATATTCTTACAATAACACTTTCTTTCAGCGGTTTGGCGGGTGTTGCCCTGCTTTGCGTGCTTACGCCCAACGTAACTGCATTATCCGCTTTGGTAATAAGCCACGCGGTATTAGTTCCGGCTGAAAAGGCCCGCACATCAGTTTCCGTCCGGATATGCTCTACAAACGCATATTCAGCGGGCGAACAGATATAATTACAGGCAAACACAGCTTGTTTTATCGTTGTATATTCTTTTCCCTGCAGCCATATTGAAATATCCGCAGGCTGCATCGGCTGTGTGGGGTGGAAAAAGTAATTTTCAAACACGTCACCAGGGAAATTGACTACCCCGAGAGTCTCATACGCGGAGATTGTTTCGCAATAGCCGCCGCCGCATTATATTTCCATAGCTGCTTTTGCACCTGCTGCATTTTGAAATAATTCACTATGATACTCCAGAATATAATAAACAGAACCGCGGCTAGCACAATAAATTTCTTCCGCTGCATGCGGGTAAACCACAATGCACCCCCGAATGCTAAAAACGGAATAAAATAAAATAAAACTTAACTATCCTCCCATGTGACGGTAGGTAGCACCAGAATATTCAAGCCGCCGAAGATAAAAAAGAACAACAGCGTCCGGGAATGCCGGACACCCCGAAACCACAAAAGCGATAGAGGAGAAAAATACACGATAATCCGCAACACGGTGATAACCGATAACCTGAAGGGCCACAACGAAAGACCATACAGAGTTGTAGAGTAAACCCGTGCACACTGATCGCCTGTGTCAGTTCCGAGAATCCCCCTTTAAACAGATAGACGCTTATCGCGAAATAGACGAGACTCAATCCCGCGCCAAAAATATATGCGGCAAGGGGCCGCACCATCCGTTTTTTTCGTCCACAGGGTAAACACCACAAGGGGCACAAAGAGATATAACACTCCCCAATCGATGAAACCGGACAGAAGACTAAAGAGAAAAATATACCGGAGATACAATGTTTTTTGAACGTTTCGAATATTTATATACAAAATAAAAAATTAGCAAATTGAAAAACATGCTCCCCTGTTCAAAAAATATGTATTTCCAGAAAAATGTGGTCATGGGAAATATGGCCGCAAGACCGGCCGCCCACAGCCCGACTTTATTGTTCCATACGAGCGAACCAATGGCATAAATCATAACGATATCGCCAAATAGAAAAAGCAAATTCGCCCCATGCACCCCCCAATTATGGAACTCGAACATGATAAGCGGCAGAGCTGATAACGAAAAAATAAGCACAGGATGGTGGAGATAAAACGGGATAGGTGCCGGTAAGATATGGCCGGCAAAATACGTCGGGTTAAACCTCAGGCGCAAAAATCCGAAACGGACAAAGTTCCGCGCCGCGAGCATAAGGTAATTATTGTTTGCGTTATCCATGCCGGCAAACGGATAATTGATCCCCCAAAACCATAGAGAAATTCCCGTGATGATAAGAAGATATTTAAAATAACGCATATATTTTTTTAGCAAAATCGGACCAGTGATATGGACTTTGCAAAATTGATTTTTTTGGGTACAATAATGCAGATACTGCCTGAGTTTCCGTATCAAATGCTCTCCCATGTTTTCCGATAATTTCCGGCAGTGATCCCGCGTTTCTATAAACGACGGGACAGCCGCACGAAATCGCTTCTACCGCCGGCAGACAAAATCCTTCCCAAAGAGATGTTATGAGAAGTGCGTAGGCACCACGATAATATTTAGGAAGTTCATCATCCGAAACGAATCCGGTAATTTTTACGCTATCCGCTAAATCCTCTTTTGCAATTGTTTTGGCGATTGTCGGGTCCTCCCAATAATTTCCGCCGACAAGAAGATACGTATATTGTTTTTGTGACGATTCCAGAAATTGTTTAAACACACGAAGCGCAAACGGAATATCTTTTCCGCGCTTCAAAGAACCCACCGATAAAATATACGGATGTTGTTCTTTATGAACCGGACCGTTCGGGGTAAACCGCGCGTCAATACTGGGATACACAACATCTATCTTTTGTTCTTTCGCGTGGTAGACCTGCATGATATCGTTTTTTGTTGACTCTGAAATTACTACAATACGGTCCGCGGAGTGAACGAGCTCGCGGGTACGGCGATTTATTATTGCGACTGACCTAGGATATGCATCCGGAAAATGTAAAAATCCCAAGTCATAGACAAATCCTATTTTTATTGCGTTACAGAAAGGAAGCATCTGGGACAACCCTAAAAATACGTTAACGGGATGCAACCGGAGCTCAATTGGAGAGTGAAATCCGCGACCAGCCGAAACTCGGCCGGACAACAACATTGCGGAAATTCGCACCAAAGCGTTCTTTCAGTGGTAAAAAACTGTAGAGCCGGTATTCATGTATTTTGTCAATTTTGGCAAGTTCTAGAAGAAGATTGTATGTCACGCGCCATACGCCGACGCGCAAACGCTCGTCTGTTACTGATAATGCGCCGGCATCTACTCCAATAATCATAGGTTTGTAACTACCCACCACATTTTAGTGAGCCAAAAAAGCGGTAGAAGGAGTTTATTCCTGTGTTTAGAAAAAAACAGTGTCTCATTATAAAAATAATCGCGGTACCATGCAATTCTGCCCTCCGTTTTCCGCGTACCTCCGGTAGGCTCTCGGTGGTGATATACCAATGCTTTTGGCTCAAAGATGATTTTGAATCCTGCTTTTTTTGCCCGAAGCGACATATCCGATTCAAACCGCAGCGCATTTCCGCGGAAGCGTTCATCAAACCCGCCAAGCTTTAAAAATATACTTTTCCGCCAGCAGGTATTGGCGCCGATTACTGTATCCACTTCCTGAGGGATTGTCGATGAAAATCCATCGGAAAACTGCCCGAGCCAGTTTATTTGGCCGATATCCGTTCTTTTGGGTTCTACCGCCTGCCCCACCGTAATATTTCCCCCACCGTCGCCGCAACGCTTGTATCGGCAAAAGCCGCAACATGGTATTCAAAAAATCTTTGGTTACTGTCACGTCGTCGTCTAGAAATAAAATAAGGTCTCCTTTTGCTTTGGTGACGCCCACATTCATCGCGTGCGGGGTACTTGGTTTATTTAGATAGATATACCTATCAACTAATTTTTTAAATATTTTTCCGTTATCATCTCCCTGTTCAACGACGATTATTTCCGCCGGAGTTCCTTTCAACGATTTCAGGAGCCGGAGTAGACTTTCTTTCCGGTGGTATGTAGGGATTACTATGGAAACACTTGGCTTCATATATTCATGAAAAAATCCGCAAATGCCATTGCCTGCTTTTTTATATCAAATTTTTTTGAAATCACCTCTCTGGCGTGCTTCCCCATGAAGCGCAGCTTTATTTGATTTTCCTTGAGTTCCCGGATATCGCGCGCCATCACAATTGCGTCTCCCTGCTTATACAAATACCCATTATACCCGCTCGTAATAATTTCCCGATTCCCGCCAATATCCGTCGCCAGCACCGGTATTCCACAACTCATTGCTTCCAGTATTGCCATAGAAATCCCCTCATGGTGATGCGTTGGAAAAAGTAAAATATCAATTTTTTGCAGGTATACACCTACGTTTTGCACAAATCCGGTAACGCCCCCACGGACAAGCTTTCTATCCGGCCCGTCGCCGATAACAAGCGTTTGAAATCCTTTTGTGGCCATCATAAAATCTTCAATTCCTTTTTCGCGGGTTATAGTTCCCAAAAAATCCTACGGTAAACGGGTGCGCTTTTTGCCGATTCTTCGGCAACGGTACGCCTATATACAGTACCTCAACTTTTTCTTCCTCTACTCCGCCTGCGACTAAATCTTTTTTCGTATCGGCAGATACCGCTATAATTTTTCAGACAAATTTGCTTGCAAGCAAATAAAATTGCAACACAAATCGCGATGCCTGCGACCGGAAGAGCGGCCCGTGTTGAATCCAGACGACTTTGTATCTTAGTAATTTGAGTATCGGCGTAAAGAAAATCATTTCGGTTCGCGATTCCAGAACTACCGCATCGAACCGTTTCCCGCTTTCTAATCGTTTTATTGTGGAAATATACCGAGAAATAAAAACCGGGGCACTAAACAAAACGTAAAGCAATTGTTTCTTCGTCCCGACTTCCACCGGCAGCCAAGGGTAGCACGTTGCATTGAGTCTCTTCGCCAATTCCGGCAAATTGGTAACAAACGAAACCTCAAAATTCCTGTCCTTTTTCAATTCCCTGAACAAATTGACATTATACCTCTCCGCACCGGAAAATCCCTTCGTTGATCTGATCATTAATAGGCGCATATTTACCTTTTTTTTGCAATTATGACATAGTTAATTAAGCTTTTTTCTGGCTTTGTAATCCTATTTGGCATTAAAGAAGCTAAACGAGCAAACATTTGAATGCCGAGTTGCAAAAGTCGTTTTGGATATTTAAAAAAATATCTATTAGACGTGGATTCTAAATAGAATATCTGATCCTGCGCGATCGCGGAAATCCAATTTCCTTCCTGTCTAATTGAGAGAATCTTAAAACCTGCCAATTTAAGAAGATATTCAAGTCCGTACCTAGTATATCTAAAATAATCGTTTGGCTCTTCATGAAGAGAGCCGGTAAATGGCACAGTCAATATCAAAATCCCATTCGACTTAAGTATTCGAAATATTTTGTTTAAAAAACGCTGTGGGTTTGGCGTGTGTTCTAAAACTTGAGTACATAGAATAGTGTCATATGAGTTCTTCTGAATCGGGGCATCCAAAAAATCCATTTTATAATCTGCAACGTTACCATATTTATCAATTCCCAAATATTGGCTTACTCTTGGCAAGAAAATTGATTTGTATGGCTCTTTACCGCATCCAACATCCAGAAGCTTGCCATGCGCATACTTTGACGCTGAAACCAAACTATCCCATTGAAAATCTTTAATTATTTTGTTAGGACTAAGATAACTCACATTTGGGTTACTCATAAGTTTATATTTCAGTATCAAATAGTAGCAATCTCTCGATTTGTAATCTACATTATATATTTTTCCAAAAAAATATCATATTCTGAGTTATTGCTAAGATTTAATTGTACTATGAATAATAAATATACTATAAGAGTGCTTAATATTTGCTTAGTATTAGTTGCAACTTATTCAATTCTTTTGAATCCGACTTTAGTTTTCGCAAGCTATAATTTTATAAAAAACACTCAACCTATTTTTTCTCCTAATCCCAATGGTTGGGACTCACTCCAAGTTAAGGACCCAAATGTTATTAAAGAAAACAATTTCTATAAAATGTGGTATGACGGCAACAATGGTCATTGGACCATAGGATACACTAATTCATTAGATGGAATATCAAATTGGAATCGAAATTATCAGCCTGTAATTCCTTCTGGAACTAATGATGGACTTGAAAACGAGACTTCCGATCCTTCCATTACTCATTATTTAAATTTATACCAGGCTTGGTATACGTCAATAGACTCAGGACCAAACCAATTCACCACTCGTTATGCAACTTCATCAGATGGGATTTCTTCGACCAAATATCCTGATCCTGTACTTATGGGCGGCCCAACCGGGGCATGGGATAGCGGAGGCACAGCGCGAGGTAGATCCCTTGTGTATCAGGATGGACTATACCGAATGTGGTATACGGCGCAAAATGCAGCAAACCAATGGAACTCGTGGCAAATCGGGTATGCAACATCTACAGACGGTATCCATTGGAATAAAGAAAATTTGGGGCAACCGGTCATTACAAAAACGGCGTCGTGGGAAGAGCAAAATCTCGAATATCCCGATGTATTTTATAAAGACGGCGTATACCACATGTTTTATGGTACCGGCGCTACCGACATGTCGGATACAATTTTGTACGCATACTCCAAAGACGGCATCGTCTGGGTAAAACCTGCCGACATGAACCCCGTGCTCGTACGGGACCAATCGTGGGAAAATAGGAATATCGCTTCACCATACGTGCTTGTAGACGGAGACCAACTGAAAATGTGGTACTCCGCATATTCGGTAAGTGGAAATACGGGGATCTGGCAAATTGCGTATGCTACCACCTCAGCATCCCTTCTGCCCACGCCAGATCCTGACCAGATTCCTACATCAGCGCTTACTCCCACGCCCACGCAGGCGCCGACCCCTACACCGACATCTACTCCAACGCCTACTCCCACTCCAACTCCAACTCCTACTGCAACTCCGACACCCACGCCTACACCAACCCCGCTGCCCGCGCCAAGTCGCAAAGTTATCATTATCCCCGGCATGACGGCAAGCTGGAATCTGGATGCAATGATGAATTGTAAAGCGACAAATTATACAGGCACGTGGTCTCTTATCGGCCCGGCACAGGCTATCTACAACCCGCTTATTCAAACGCTTACAGCAAGCGGATGGCAGGTAAGCGTATTCCCGTACGATTGGAGAATGACCGTGCCAAGCCATGCAAACGAACTCAAAAATTTAATAAACAATATTTCACCGTCGGGCAAAGTCGATATTGTAGGCCACAGCATGGGCGGACTTGTGGCCCGCGCCTATTTGGAACAACAAAAATCAAATAGCAGCGTCGAAAAATTTATGTCCGTCGGCTCGCCTCATCAGGGGGCAGCTGAAACCTATCCTGTCTGGTCGGATGGACAAATTCAGGATGAAAATGTTATTTCAAAATTTTTGCTCACGTTACTGGAAAAACGCTGCGCGTTGAAAACAAAAAATGACCGTCTGGCAATACAACAATATTTTCCCGGAATTCAAAATTTACTTCCGACATTTAATTATCTTACTGATACCGCAACGAACAACGTAAAACCGGTCACTGCCATGCACGCACAAAATAATTGGTTTCCTACCACCTTCGCTTCACCATTCTTCGGCACGGTCCTCGGAACACTTGGCGGAACCGGGCAAACGACCACGCTTGGCTACAAAACTACCAATCCATCTGCAGCTGACACCGCGGCAGGCAACTGGCTGGACGGTAAACCGGCAACAACACTCACCACAACCGCGGGCGACGGCACTGTACTCCTGTCGAGCGCACAAATTTCCGGCGCCGACAACCGGACCATTACCGGTACACATACGGATATTGTTTCAACAACACCCGGTATAAATCAGATTATCAATTTTCTCTCCGGAGGACCACAACTTGCCGGTGCAGCCATGCTTACCGCACAAAATAAACCTGTAAATCAACCTGCGCCGGCTGTTTCCTCCTCGCTTTATGTCATCGCGGACCCCGCGGATTTTTGGCTTGATCGGCGAACATGGAAAAATTATTAAACCCACTGACGGGCTTATCTCGCTTACCAATCCGGAATCGGAACGATATACACTTGTAATTTTTCCTAAAGCGAAGGAGACAACCATTATCATTTCTCAGGAATTTGCTGACGGAAAATTTTTCTATAAAGAATATACGCTGAAGGATAAATTTCCGAAAATCAAATTCATCCGCTTTGATACAAAGCACCCGAAAGAAGATATCCTCGAATAATTGTGGGCGGTATAGGATTTGGACCTATGACCTTTTCAATGTCAATGAAACGCTCTACCAGCTGAGCTAACCGCCCGAAATTCTTGTTTTTAAAAATGCTCTTCCAAAACCAGTTTTAAAATACAACTCTCTTTTGAAAGCCAATTCCTTTGTTAAACATGCTTCATAATATATTAATTCCAATGGCCTTCGATTTTTAGTTGCTTCCACATCACCAGAATTATGTTGTTTAAATCTTTGTTTTAAATTTGACGACGAGCCAATATACAAACGTCCGTCCTTAATACTTTTTAACACGTACGTATAATAAAACATTTTGACGCCATGAGCTCCCGACGTCGAGCTCTGCACGACTGTCGGGCTCGCCTGTGTGCGAAGCTACACGGCGAGAACCGCCCCCGTATTGACGATCTTTATTATATCACGTAGACTGGATATATGGGTGGAATTAAGCGGGCGGTAGCCGCGTTTTTTGATTTTTTACAGGGTATTGTTGTTGTGCTTGCGCTCCTTGTCATGGTCTACCTGTTCATCATGTCCCCGCAGGAGATAAACGGCGAATCCATGGAACCAAACTTTCACAACGGCGAATTTATTCTTACCAATAAAATTATGTATAAATTCCGCGTGCCCGCACGGGGTGATGTGGTTATTTTCAAATCTCCACCTGATCCGAACATCGATTATATTAAACGCATTATCGGACTGCCGGGAGACACCGTGAGTGTGCAGGATAACGCCATGTACGTAAATGGCCAGAAAGTGAACGAGCCGTACCTTGCACCCAATACCCCGATTTTTGGCGGGACATATCTTGCCGAAGGGCAATCAATCGTTGTTCCGCAGGATTCATACTTTATGATGGGAGATAACCGCGCTCACAGTTCTGATTCACGCGAATTCGGACCGGTTCAGGAAGCTGCCTTTATCGGTACGGCTGTATTCCGCTACTGGCCAATCAATGAACTCGGCCCCATCCCCCACCCGACGTACACGATTAAATAGTTTGATTTTATTCTTGTTATAGGGTATTATTATGCCATGACTGATACACCGACTCCTCAAAAATTTGATCTATTCTGGTTACAAGAACCACAAGTCAAAAGTCTATGTAGCGAAGGATTACATCACGGTCCATTGGATGCAAGTCGACGAACTCACACAGAAATAAACGTATTTCAAAAAGCTTTAGCTATTAGCGTCGACTTCAATTTAAGAGAGCGACAATGGGCCCGACAATTATTAATTGAAATGTTAGAAAACGGGACTACAAAATTTTCACTTACTCCTGAATTTCTCAATATAATTCATGAACTAGAAATAGATATCCCATTCAAAAACATTTCTGCCGAAACGTATCCTAATAATCTTAAAAGCGCAATTGAGGGATTCTCTAAAGTTGAATCTGAAAGCCACCCATCGAAAGAAGCTAAATAAAAATCTTACGCGGATTTTTTATCCGCCATCTTCTCGTGGATGACTTTAAGAATTTTACTGGTAGTTTCCAAATTTCCGCGGATAACGAATACGAGGCGCGCTTCCACTTTCGACTGGGTAATTTTCACAAGGCCGTTTACGGATGTTGCCAGATCTTTTGCCATAGCGTCCAGTTCATCGCTGTGAATGCGCTCCACCCGATGAGCTACTTTAATATTTGATTGCGCTTTCAATCTTCGCGCCAGATCTTCTGCCCGCCGGACGGAAGCAGATTCGGCAAGAATTGTTTTGTAGGCCTCTACCATCAGCTTCACTTCACCAAGGCCCGCAATGGCCCGTGCATGACCTTCTGTGATGGCCCCTGAGATGATGCCGTCTTTAATTGCATCGGGAAGGGCCATAAGACGCATTGTATTACTTACATAGGATTCGCTTTTTCCCACACGCTTCGCTATTTCCGATGTGGGAAGTCCAAATTCCTCAATAAGCCGCTGGAATGCCTGCGCCCGCTCGATAGGATTAAGATCTTCGCGCTGCACGTTTTCCACAATGGCCATTTCGAGCATCCCTTTGGCCGTCGTTTCACGGACAATCACGGGAACGGTAGAAAGTCCGGCAAGTTTTGATGCACGCCACCTTCGTTCACCGGCAATCAGCTGATACCCCGCGGGAGTTTTGGCAACTACTAAAGGCTCAATAACACCATGTTCTTTAATAGAATTAACGAGATCGCCAAGACTGTCAGGGGCAATAAGACCGCGTGGCTGGAGAGGGTTCGACTGAATAATGTCTATGTCTAAATGCAAAACCTGTTGTGTGTCGGCCATTGTGTTTACGAGTTTGCGGGCAGCACCGAAACTATTTTCTTTCCGAGTTTCTGTGAAAATTTCACCATACCGGATATTGTTGAATAAATAGTAAAGTCTTTTCCAAGACGTACATTCAGACCCGGATGCACTTTTGTACCTTTTTGCCGGATAATGATACTTCCTGATTTTGCCATCTGACCGCCGTAGACTTTTACGCCAACCGTTTACTGACGGAATCTTTGTTTCCTGCGGCTGTGCCCCCTGCTTTTACGTGTGCCATATTATATTTTTTGAAATAAATAAAACAATCGTTTTACTACTGCTGCCGGCCTGCCATATTCTATGGGTCCAACTTGGATAGTATACCCAAGGTTTTCACAGTTGTCAATAACTTTTTTCACGAAATATTTTTTTCCGCGACACTGTGTATTCGGGTATAGCCATCATGATAACACCGCGAGGCTTGAGTACGCGTGTGCCAATCCCGAAGACACCCGATATATAATTTTTCCAGCCCCCTCATGGTATTTTTCGGATCTTTCACAGTTGTGGGGCCCATAAACGGCTCCGTTACAATAGCGTCGACGGAGCCGGAATCTATTTTTTCTGAAAGATGGACAGCATCGGACACGAGTATTCGGGACGTCACACCCAGTTCATGTTTTTGCGTAAACCAGAGCAGATTGCCGCGGGCTTTTTCAACAACCTCTTCACTTTGGTCACTTCCCACCACATTCCAGCCCATAAGAAGCCCTTCGGCAAGTATCGTCCCCATGCCGCAAAACGGATCCAGAAGTGTTTTTTGCGCAAGCGGCACGGCAAAATCGCGGCGGATATCTGCAATGTTCACCGCCATCCGTGAAACTTTTGGCGGGAGCATACCGGCTTTGGGATCCGCATACGGCCTGCCAAAATCTCTGCTGTTCCACGATTCAAAATCTTGAACTGCAATAGTATCGGCAAAAAGAGATACACCGTCGTGTTTTACCATAATAATTTCCTGCAATTTATTTTTTGCAATTACCACGCTTGTAAGGGGTTCGCCGCGGGTTGCCACAAAACGGGCAGCATGGAACTGTTTTTTCATCTCGTCCAGCTCCCGAATTGATATTTGCGGCCCCCCGTATACGCTGATACCAAATGTGGATTTTTCTTTGATGCGCGGCGCGTCTACCACTTCTGCAATTTTTACCGTCCCTCCCAGTTTTTCAATTGGCATTAGGGTATGGGACTGTGCAATGTCTGGAGAAATACGGGCTATATCGGGAAGAAACGTTTTCAATTCCAGAAACGCAAGATCAGGGGTACGGCCTAAAATATAAAGATACGACTTCATGAAATGGACAGTATTTCGAGTTTGGTGATTTTCGGGCGGAATCCTACGTGTTTGCGCTCACGGACTTTTTGCTTATACCGGCGGACGTCCAGTTTTTCGCCTTTTTCCTGTCCGACAATTTTCGCCTTCACGACGGCGCCTTTTACCGTGGGCGTGCCAATTTTTGTGGTTTTTCCGTCCGAAAGCATGAGCACCCGATCAAATTTCACGGCAGCTCCGGCAACGCCTTCCATACGCTCAACAGAGAGTGTTTGGCCGACCGTTACTTTAAATTGTTTTCCCTGTATTTCAACGATTGCGAACATAATGAATGCATTTTATCAAAAATGGAACGCAAACACAATCAATAGCTTGACATCAAGCCTATAGTTGGGGTATACTTTAGCCTCAACTAGGGAGAGTAAATACCGTAAAAAAGCCGCGTCTATCCGCTCGTACCTAGCTTTCTTTTTCGCTCCTTACCATACCTTTACTGCAAAAAATGGGAAACCCTATGATTACTTCACCTTGGAGATGAACATTCGTCTCTCGCGCGAAGTAATCATCCTGGGAAACCCCTCTGTGTAGGCGCGTCTTGCGAAGATGAAAAATTAAATTCAAAAAAGAAAAGAGGAATTAAGTCATGTCTGGAAAATGTTTGACCATCTTGTCCATCGCTTTGCTCGCCGCGTTTGGACTCGCCGCCTGTGGAATCGGGCCGCTGGTGTCAAATACGAACGTTTCAGTGCCACCAGCCGCGGTTACGCCATTACCGCCAATTTTCACCCCAGCCCCAACGCAGACACCAACAGCGGAACCTACGTTGACGCCAACGCCAATTTTCCCGCCGGACGATTTTTTATCTAAATATACGCCCACCTTAAATGTTGGCTGCACATACTCATTCTTCCATAAAGGAGACGGAGTTATTATAGGAATTGATTTCCGGCAGGAGCAAAAACCGTTTACAAAAATGGCTTGACGGCAAAAGCAACATTTGATTGGTGGACGAATCAGGAGGAAAACCAACCGCGCCACACGGTACTACTTGATGTAGAAGCCGACCCGTACGGTCTTACAGGTATTGCCCTGGGTAAGGACCATTCAACCAAACAGTTCACTCGTAACTATCTGGTACGGTGATGGATATGTACATATCACTTACGGGATACAGTGGCCGTATTTCTCCGGTGAATTAGACCCAAATCTATGCATGCCTTATTGGCATCGCAGTGGAATGCTATGCCGGCCTAGCACGAGTTGCAGCAAGCAGTAAAGGAATAAAAGTTTGGAGCGAATGCGCTTCGGGATGGATGTATAAAACATCTGTCAGGTGATACAGGATTTGGCAGTTGTCAGATCAGCAATAATATCACCACCGGAGCGCTTCGTTTTGAGAAAAACTTACGAATGACTCTTTGCAATCGCCCAAAGGAGACCGAAGGAGACTGCCGTGACAGAAATGCGACTCCCTCCGTACGACACAAACGGCAAGGTGATGCCGGTTATAGGGATAAGCCCCATATTCATCCCTGCATTGATAAAAATTTGAGACAAAAGCATGGCAAACAACCCGAGGGAAAAAATAAACACCCGCGTATCCGTTACCGCACCGCGTAAAATCGGAGCGATTATTCCGATATAGAGTATCCCGTACCCCGCAATAAGCAAGCTCCCGCCCACAAATCCCAGTTCTTCAACAAGGGTGGCGAATATAAAATCCGTATGGAATTCTGGTAAAAACCGCAGATGGGACTGTGTGCCCCGCCCGAAACCCCGCCCGAACACTGCCCCGAACCAACCGCAATCATTGCCTGAAGTGCATTGTATCCCGCTCCTTTTGGATCCATCCCGGATCCAAAAATGTGGTAATCCGCGACTTCTGATAGATTGCCAGATGCGTCCACATGAGCGGAACAAAAACACCTTGCTGCAAGACCTAATCCGCCACAAAAAGCCAACGGAAAGTCCGCCGGCGAGCATCATCGCCGTCCAAAACCCCGCATAGACCAAACTGCTTCCCAAATCCGGCTGGTGGAAAACAAGAAAAAACGGAATCGCAAACAGAATAAAAAGCCGGGGAAAATTCGTAATTTTCTAGGAGGATATCCTGCAATAAAGTGTGCAAATGCGAGGAGAAGGAGCGGCTTTACGAGTTCCGACGGCTGCAACTGCACACCGAAAATGAGTATCCAGCGGGTTAGCGCCGCGGATACTCGGTCCCAAATAGGAAAGAAGCAAAAATAGATTTGCCAGAATATACCACCATGGGCGCCGCCCACCACAGAATAAGCGCATCAAGCTGCGCAATGGTGATCATCAGAGTAAACGCAAGATAAGATAGAGAAGTTGCGCCATAAAAAATGACTGCCCGATAGAAAGGAAGAATAAAGAGCCCGAAGCTTCCGAGGCACAAAAGTGTCAGGGCAGTTATCCAATCGATAGTGAAAGATTTTCTCCCCATGTAATTGATGTTGCAAGTGTTTCTTTTTTAATATACGAATCAAATCCTCGGATAATGTTATTCTTTCTCCGGTAACACTAAACTAATTTTATCATCAATCTTACATCCTTTTCTTTCCGCATCCTTGAATTTCACGCACCAAATCCCGCGCCGCCCCTCCATTTGTCAGTGCATCGGTCATTTTAAAGTCAAGCACGACTTTGATATCCTCTTATTGTTTCCTGCCGAAATACAACTTTCTTGACATTCGTTTCTTTTGCAATCACGTTTTCAATTCCATCCGAAAGTCGTGTCTGAGTTGTCGTATCACAAGTGATGCAAGCGGCACGCGAACTTTTACATGAATTTTCTTTCCGTATGGCATGCCCCGTCTCCACAATTTTTCGTCGCTAAATCCATCTTTTTTTCCAGCTCCTCATCAACTGAGCCAACCGTTTCTGGCCAATTGGCTAAGATGCACCGATTCTTCGCCCGTTAAATTCCGGTACATTTCCTCTGTAACAAACGGAATAAGCGGCGCAGAGCTTTCGAAATAGGTTGTCAGTACGGTCCAAAGTGTTTGGTAGGCTGCATTTTTATCGTCCCCTGTATCTACGCTTGGACCCACTCGGTCGCGGACTACGCCGTACATACCACGTGGACAAATCCTGCATGAAATTCCATGCTTCATTCACTATGACCGGCGCATCGTATTTTTCATACCCATCGTCCGCCATTTTTGTTATATTTCCATTCATCCGCGACATGATCCACCGGTCCATAACATTCTTGCTAACTTCGCTTCCCAGTTTCCAGCCCGTCCACAATGGCATACGTTACAAAAAAATTATAGACGTTCCATAAAAGAAGAAGCGTTCCGCGAACTTGCTGTTTGTAGTCAAGTTCCGAAATCCGAATATCCTCGCCGTGCATCACCGGCGCGCCGAAGTAAATAAAGTCGCAGTGCATCGCCACCGTATTTTTGAATAAGTTCCTTCGGGTCCGGATAATTGCCGTAATTTTTACTCATTTTCCGACCGTCGGTACCCAAAATCACGCCCGTCACGACCACATTTTTAAACGCATTGGAATCGTAGAGAGCCGTTGCAATAACGTGGAGCACATAAAACCATGCGCGGATCTGTCCGGTGTATTCAACGATAAAATCAGGCGGGAAGAATTCTTCAAGCTTTACCTCTTTATTAAACGGAAAATGCCGCTCGGCAAACGATGCGCTACCTGCTTCTATCCAGCTATCCAACACTTCCGTCACGCGTTTTGCCTCTTTGCCGCACTCTTTACATTTCACTACCACATCATCAATTTCCGGTTTATGCAAATCCGTAATTTTTTTGCCCGATGCTTCTTCAAGTTCGGCAATCGATCCTGGCACAAACCGGTGGCCCGCGGGCATTCCCATACCGGCACCGGACTTCCCCAGTAGCGACTGCGTGAAATACACCAGTCCGGCGCATTTTCCAAACTTTTCAAATACCTACCATATTTAAAATGATCCGGGTACCAGTTCACCTTTTCATTCGTCGCTTTCATCTTTTCTTTCAAACTCTGCACATTCACATACCACGCATCCTGCGGCGCATAATAAAGCCGCGTGTGGCATCGCCAGCACGTCGGCACTGCATGGGTATATGTCGTCAACACGATAAATAAGTCCTCGTGCTGTTAAATCTTCGATGACCAGTTTATCAACATCCAGATAATACATACCCGCCCATTTGGGCACTTCGGGTTTCATCATCCCTTCTTCGTCAACATGCAGTACGATCTGCACATTCTCTTTTTTCATGACCGCTAAGATCCTCTTCGCCGTATGCGGCGATCGTCACGATGCCGGTTCCTTCGTCCGACGTAACAAAATCCCCGCCAATCACTTCAAATATTTTTTTCCTTCTTCTATTTTATAAAAACGTATAATGGGGCACAAATTTTTTACCAACCAGCGTGTTTCCCAAAAATTCATCGAACCACTTCATACGGTTTATCCGTAAGCATTTTCATCGTGGTTTTGGCAAGAATATAAAATTCGTCACCCTGCTTCACTTTTACATATGTGAGTGTTGGATTTACGGCAAGCGCCGGCGTAGCGAGCTTATTCCACGGTGTTGTTGACCATGCCAGAAGATATGTGCTTTTCCCGAGCGAAGTCGAGGATCTTCTAATTCATACATAAATACGGCAGTTGGCTCCGTAACTTCTTTATAATTATCGGCATCCATTGCCACTTCGAAATTGGAAATCGGGGTGACGTCGTGCGGACAGTAAAGGGACACGCGCATGCCTTTGTAAATAAGATTTTTGTCGTACATTTGCTTAAATACCCACATCACCGATTCCATGTACGGCGTATCCATAGTTTTGTAGGCATTTGTAAAATCCACCCAGCGGCCGATATGGTCCACGTACCATTCCCACTCGCCGGATACATCCTGCACATAGCTTTTGCATTCATCAATAAATTTCTTTACCCCGATTTTTTCCTCAATATCCCGCTTACTTTTCAGTTTTAACTTTACTTCAACTTTATTTTCTGCCGGCAAGCCGTGGCAATCCCAGCCCCACACGCGGCGCACGCGGTAGCCTTTCATCGTCCAGTAGCGGGGAAATAAATCTTTGGGAATACTCGATAGAAGCGTGCCGTAGTGCGGCAGCCCGGTAATAAACGGCGGGCCGTCCAGGAATGTCCATGTTTTATCCGCCGGCCGGCTCTCAATAGATTTCTCGAAAATTTTATTTTCTTTCCAGTACGCAATCATCTTTTCCTCTAGTTCGGGAAAATTGACTGCCGCTGTTACCGGCGCAAATGTTGGTTTTGTATCCATAAAAAATCCGCTCTCCTTCTATTATACAGAAAGGACGAACGGATGTTCGTGGTACCACCTTTGTTGCTTCTCGTTTTATCAGTAGCTCCGGGGTGATGAGTCCCTTCAGCGCTTTCTAACTAGAGTATACCAAATTAACTCCTCTGTCTCAAGAATGCGGGAATTTTTAAGACAGCTCGCTTATTTCGCTTCGATCACCCTCACTACACCAAAATGGCATCATGCATGTCAAAGTCTTCAATGAGAATATAACAAAGAAAGAAATTATTATCAACTGTCAATAGCCACGGATTATGTTATAATACGGGCATGAATGAAGATTTTCGTAATAGAGGTGATCACGGACGAACTAGTATTCCCCGATTAACTGAGACGTCACCCGTTCACACCGACCAAACAAAAGAGAAGCCGCTTGTAGAAAAAATTATTATCGGGATTGGTGGATGGATTAGTAGTTGGACAAGTCATCCTACTGAAGACGCAAATAAAAGTCGAAGACCTCCGGTGTTATAGACTTCTATCGTTCATTTTCCCAAAAAAAGAAGGTGATACCATTTAGAGAATGATATCACCTTCCGGTGATGGGTCAAATCGGCCGGGTCACGGAATCATCACGCGTTAATGTGACTTACTGTGGCTCGACTTATTGGCCTTGGCCTTGACGCTGATCTTGCGGATCTTCTTGCTGTCAAGTACTGCTTTGCATTTAGACATGTCGGCATTCTCCTTTCTATGAGAATTCCTGAAGGATGATATATCGATTTTCGCCATATGGAAATGTTGCGATTTCATCAACCCTATGATAGGTTTTTAAAATCTCACCCTTCAGTCTTGGCGATAATCGACTCATAAGATCCAGCGCACGGCGCCTGAATCGAATAAGCAATTGATGGTCTTCCAGATATTTTGTAAACAGGCAGTCCTGATGGAGCGCAAGAACTACCTTACCCTTATGAGTTTCCAATCCCATTGGCCATAACCTGCATACCATCGGACGCAGATCATGAATACTACATCGGCGACACGGACCTTTAACATACCGGCAGACAGGATATCGCTTTCCTACGTTAAAACCTCCCCCCGGCAGCTCATCGAATGAATGGATGAAATCAATGTTGTCATTGATTTCCATGATCAAAATGTCCTTCTCCACCATTCGCTCTGCCTCTTCCGGAAGTGCCCAGATATAGCCCATGCAATCGGGATATTCGCACTCTTTACAAAACTGACGTATGTCTGGATAGAACTGATCAAGCTCATCATAAAGTTCATCCAGAGTTCGGATAGGACTTTGTGATACGGTCATCGGACAGACTGAACAAGTATTTGTGGTAAGCGAAATTCGTTTACTTGCCCAAACCTGGTAACAGCAACTTTCACTTTTTCGTACATGAGCGACCGGTTTCAGTTCTTGAACCCGTCCAGTAGCCAGATCAAAAATATTTCCCCGAAAAAACGATGGTCTGCGCAATGCAACTTCGCTGCATGCATAAATATTACCGTCACTCCGAATGTACCAAGCTGATGAACTGTCTATCCAACAACTATCTGGCAGATGCTTGAGGCGTTCGTGAAAACGTTCAAGGCTTAGCTTACCAATCCTTTTAGGCAATTGTTCGTGATCGGCAAGCGTAAGCGGTTGGACAGCCTTATCAGCGAGCGCGCGACCAGCGAGCGTAACTTCGTTAAAATGGATCCCTTCACAGTCAAGCTCTTGCGCCATTTTTCCGAAATGTTCAATCGCTTGTATATTACCTGCTCGTAGCGTTATATAGAGCGTAACTTGAATCTCAAGTTTTCTTGCCTCTTTGATTGTATAGAGCGCTTTCACAAACGCACCCTTGCCCCGCACAGCATCATTTGACTCAGGAGTATCCCCATCCAGACTAATACCAAGAGGTACGCCTAGAGATGCAAGAAGTTGTAACGTCTTCTGCGTCAGCAAGATGCCATTCGAGATCACTTCTGCTTGGATACCCAAACGTACAGTTTCTCCTAACATTTCAGGGAAATCCGTGCGCATGAAGGGCTCACCGCCGGTATAGAAAATGCTCTCCACTCCAGATCGTTTGAGAAAACCCAGAACAATAATTGCCTGTTCAGTCGTCAACTCGTTTTTTCTGGGCTTCCCTGAAGAAACAATGCACGTTCTACAACGACGATCACACTTGTTCGTCACTTCCCAATGAACTTCTCCTGGTACTTTCATGTCACACCTCACCTAATGGATCGAGCGCATCAACCTGAAGCAGTTGACTTGACAAAACGACGGACGTCAGCTTTATTAACACGATCAGAATATCGCTTTATCAAATCAAGCTCAGTACCAATCGTTCCGGTCAAAAGCTCTTTTGTCATTTCTAAAGCTATACCGTCGATCTCGACCGTTTGGTATCTGGTCACAAGTAGCGGCTGAGTGTACAGAGTAGTAACCTTCGTAAATCGATTCACCCGAAAACGACGCATCTTTTGGGGATAACTTTCGGTAGGATCGGGATAGGAAAGCGATTCCAATATCTTTTGACTTGGCCCAGCTGTCCCCCGAACTGCGTAATCGATGCAATACTGATCCGATTCATTAACATCAACTTTGCAACCACAGACACATTGCGTCAATAGCGGGCACGATTTACATGGCTCAGTCACCCATGAAAGACACCGAAATCCACCTAAAGTCCTTTTCCTCCAAATACGTTCAACAGGTTCTTCCGGTACCATTCCGTAGACAACCGTAGACTGGTTACAGATGCGAAATTCACCCTTCGGCGAAATAGCGCAAAATGTGGTACCAACTCCACAGTCTTGACTGAATGCCATCTTCAACAATGCGTTCATCTAGGCAATACGGAATAGCCGTCCCGAAGCCCACCTTCCCGTGGAAACTGGAAAACAAGTGTCTGGCTTCGATTATTTGGCCAACCGCAATCCTGAACTGCTCAATTGTTGGCTTCAATTCGCGAAAATTAGCGACATTCTTAGCACCTAGTCCGCCATCTTCAAATCTGTCGACAAAGACACTTTCCATGCCGAGATCTGAGGCGAGCCGGATGATATCGAACATCTCGTCGAAATTGAAACCCGTAAGCACTGGAATGCATCGAACATCAAATCCTTGACTCACATAGTATTCAATCGTCGAGAGTGCATTATTAAAACTGCCTTTTGATTGAGTAAAGCGTTCATGTGTTTCCGCTTTACTTCCATGTATCGGTATACCAAAACATGCCAGCTTAGGTGATATGCCTTCAAGGCGAATTTTGCCATTTGTTACAATCGGTGACAGACGAATGGTCACTGAGTCGCTCAATATACCGATTCAGTCGTTTTACTCCTAATAGGCTTGGCTCACCTCCGATAAGATACACATGCGGTATCTTACTAATTGCAACCGACTCAACAATCGCGTCAGTTTTCGTGAGATTTCCAAGCTTTGTCCTTGTCGGATTGTAACAAGCAAGGCAATGTTGATTGCATGCGTATGTAGTTTCAACTTGGCAGAGATGCGGATCATGACTATACGCAAGTTTAGATCTTCTCATTGTGATCATCGTGAACTCCTGTCTGACTATCCGTGTTGGCGAACTGATATGGACTGAATGGCATGCCGCTCGCGCCATGACCAGGAGGCGCATCGCCATCGCGAACGCCGCCAGCTTGGGCGCCGAGCCGATGATCAGGGTCACCGCGGTGGGCGCGCCGTCGTATACGTCGGGAATCCACATATGGAACGGCACCACGCCCAGCTTGAATGCCATCCCCGACACCAGGAACACCAGGCCGAAGGTCAGCACGATCTTGTTCGGGTGGGCTCGGGCGAGAGTTTGCGCCACCGCGGAAATG